>NZ_CP007014.1:2107500-3595000 GCF_000452705.1 Pseudomonas syringae CC1557 | reverse complement strand
TCTGGGTCTGTAGCTCAGTTGGTTAGAGCGCACCCCTGATAAGGGTGAGGTCGGCAGTTCGAATCTGCCCAGACCCACCAGTTTACTGGTGAGATAGCTGGTCAGAGCGCACCCTGCCTTCAAGGTAAAAAACGGTGAGTTCGGATGTTTTGCAGTTCGAATCTGCCCAGACCCACCAATTTTGTGTGGGAAACGCCTGTAGAAATACGGGGCCATAGCTCAGCTGGGAGAGCGCCTGCCTTGCACGCAGGAGGTCAGCGGTTCGATCCCGCTTGGCTCCACCACTTACTGCTTCTGTTTGAAAGCTTAGAAATGAGCATTCCATCGGTCCTGAGGATTGATGCGTGAATGTTGATTTCTAGTCTTTGATTAGATCGTTCTTTAAAAATTTGGGTATGTGATAGAAAGAAATATAGACCGGGCACCTCTTTCACTGGTGTGTGTCCGGGCTAAGGTAAAGTTTGTGAAATGCAAACTTTCGGCGAATGTCGTCTTCACAGTATAACCAGATTGCTTGGGGTTATATGGTCAAGTGAAGAAGCGCATACGGTGGATGCCTTGGCAGTCAGAGGCGATGAAAGACGTGGTAGCCTGCGAAAAGCTTCGGGGAGTCGGCAAACAGACTGTGATCCGGAGATGTCTGAATGGGGGAACCCAGCCATCATAAGATGGTTATCTTACACTGAATACATAGGTGTAAGAGGCGAACCAGGGGAACTGAAACATCTAAGTACCCTGAGGAAAAGAAATCAACCGAGATTCCCTTAGTAGTGGCGAGCGAACGGGGACCAGCCCTTAAGTTGTATTGAGATTAGCGGAACGTTCTGGAAAGGACGGCCATAGTGGGTGATAGCCCTGTACGCGAAAATCCCTTTGCAATGAAATCGAGTAGGACGGGGCACGAGAAACCTTGTCTGAATATGGGGGGACCATCCTCCAAGGCTAAATACTACTGACTGACCGATAGTGAACCAGTACCGTGAGGGAAAGGCGAAAAGAACCGCGGAGAGCGGAGTGAAATAGATCCTGAAACCGTATGCGTACAAGCAGTGGGAGCCCACTTTGTTGGGTGACTGCGTACCTTTTGTATAATGGGTCAGCGACTTATTTTCAGTGGCGAGCTTAACCGAATAGGGGAGGCGTAGCGAAAGCGAGTCTTAATAGGGCGTCTAGTCGCTGGGAATAGACCCGAAACCGGGCGATCTATCCATGGGCAGGTTGAAGGTTGGGTAACACTAACTGGAGGACCGAACCGACTACCGTTGAAAAGTTAGCGGATGACCTGTGGATCGGAGTGAAAGGCTAATCAAGCTCGGAGATAGCTGGTTCTCCTCGAAAGCTATTTAGGTAGCGCCTCATGTATCACTGTAGGGGGTAGAGCACTGTTTCGGCTAGGGGGTCATCCCGACTTACCAAACCGATGCAAACTCCGAATACCTACAAGTGCCGAGCATGGGAGACACACGGCGGGTGCTAACGTCCGTCGTGAAAAGGGAAACAACCCAGACCGTCAGCTAAGGTCCCAAAGTCATGGTTAAGTGGGAAACGATGTGGGAAGGCTTAGACAGCTAGGAGGTTGGCTTAGAAGCAGCCACCCTTTAAAGAAAGCGTAATAGCTCACTAGTCGAGTCGGCCTGCGCGGAAGATGTAACGGGGCTCAAACCATGCACCGAAGCTACGGGTATCATCTTTTGATGATGCGGTAGAGGAGCGTTCTGTAAGCCTGTGAAGGTGAGTTGAGAAGCTTGCTGGAGGTATCAGAAGTGCGAATGCTGACATGAGTAACGACAATGGGTGTGAAAAACACCCACGCCGAAAGACCAAGGTTTCCTGCGCAACGTTAATCGACGCAGGGTTAGTCGGTCCCTAAGGCGAGGCTGAAAAGCGTAGTCGATGGAAAACAGGTTAATATTCCTGTACTTCTGGTTATTGCGATGGAGGGACGGAGAAGGCTAGGCCAGCCTGGCGTTGGTAGTCCAGGTTTAAGGTGGTAGGCTGAGATCTTAGGTAAATCCGGGATCTTAAGGCCGAGAGCTGATGACGAGTGTTCTTTTAGAACATGAAGTGGTTGATGCCATGCTTCCAAGAAAAGCTTCTAAGCTTCAGGTAACCAGGAACCGTACCCCAAACCGACACAGGTGGTTGGGTAGAGAATACCAAGGCGCTTGAGAGAACTCGGGTGAAGGAACTAGGCAAAATGGCACCGTAACTTCGGGAGAAGGTGCGCCGGTGAGGGTGAAGCATTTACTGCGTAAGCCCACGCCGGTCGAAGATACCAGGCCGCTGCGACTGTTTATTAAAAACACAGCACTCTGCAAACACGAAAGTGGACGTATAGGGTGTGACGCCTGCCCGGTGCCGGAAGGTTAATTGATGGGGTTAGCGCAAGCGAAGCTCTTGATCGAAGCCCCGGTAAACGGCGGCCGTAACTATAACGGTCCTAAGGTAGCGAAATTCCTTGTCGGGTAAGTTCCGACCTGCACGAATGGCGTAACGATGGCGGCGCTGTCTCCACCCGAGACTCAGTGAAATTGAAATCGCTGTGAAGATGCAGTGTATCCGCGGCTAGACGGAAAGACCCCGTGAACCTTTACTATAGCTTTGCACTGGACTTTGAATTTGCTTGTGTAGGATAGGTGGGAGGCTTTGAAGCGTGGACGCCAGTCTGCGTGGAGCCAACCTTGAAATACCACCCTGGCAACTTTGAGGTTCTAACTCAGGTCCGTTATCCGGATCGAGGACAGTGTATGGTGGGTAGTTTGACTGGGGCGGTCTCCTCCTAAAGAGTAACGGAGGAGTACGAAGGTGCGCTCAGACCGGTCGGAAATCGGTCGTAGAGTATAAAGGCAAAAGCGCGCTTGACTGCGAGACAGACACGTCGAGCAGGTACGAAAGTAGGTCTTAGTGATCCGGTGGTTCTGTATGGAAGGGCCATCGCTCAACGGATAAAAGGTACTCCGGGGATAACAGGCTGATACCGCCCAAGAGTTCATATCGACGGCGGTGTTTGGCACCTCGATGTCGGCTCATCACATCCTGGGGCTGAAGCCGGTCCCAAGGGTATGGCTGTTCGCCATTTAAAGTGGTACGCGAGCTGGGTTTAGAACGTCGTGAGACAGTTCGGTCCCTATCTGCCGTGGACGTTTGAGATTTGAGAGGGGCTGCTCCTAGTACGAGAGGACCGGAGTGGACGAACCTCTGGTGTTCCGGTTGTCACGCCAGTGGCATTGCCGGGTAGCTATGTTCGGAAAAGATAACCGCTGAAAGCATCTAAGCGGGAAACTTGCCTCAAGATGAGATCTCACTGGAACCTTGAGTTCCCTGAAGGGCCGTCGAAGACTACGACGTTGATAGGTTGGGTGTGTAAGCGCTGTGAGGCGTTGAGCTAACCAATACTAATTGCCCGTGAGGCTTGACCATATAACACCCAAGCAATTTGTTCGAAAGGCCAGATTGCGGTGACTGTGGAGATGACACGAACCGAAGGTTTGCGTCACGAACGACACCTGAACGACTGACTATCACATACCCGATTTGCTGAAGCGCGCCGCAAGGCACGACTCGGTACCCGAATTTCTTGACGACCATAGAACATTGGAACCACCTGATCCCATCCCGAACTCAGCAGTGAAACGATGTATCGCCGATGGTAGTGTGGGGTTTCCCCATGTGAGAGTAGGTCATCGTCAAGATTAAATTCCAAAAACCCTCATCGCTTACGCGTTGAGGGTTTTTGTTTTTTTGGCGTTTAAAAAAAACCATCTCGTCCCTTACATCCTCACAGTCTTCCAGATCAACATGTCATGTCTGGAGCATCGGCTCCCAGGTTGGACAAAGCTCACCCGCCAAGAGCGAATGGATGAAGGCGAGCTAATGCCAGACATAAAAAAACCACCCTCAACAAGGTGGTTTTTTTACGACCGAATATATCAGTCCCCGCGGTATTCACAGCCGCTGGTGCAGGTCTCGTGAATACGGATGGCCGACAGCTCGGGCAGCAATGGTTTCAACTCATCCCAGATCCACTTCGCCAGGTTTTCGCTGGTTGGATTCTCAAGGCCTGGAATATCGTTCAGGTAGTGATGATCAAGACGCTCGTAAAGCGGTTTGAAAATAGCTTTGATTTCGGAAAAATCCCGAATCCAGCCGGTGTGAGGGTCTACCTTGCCAGCCAGATGAATGCCGACACGAAACGAATGCCCGTGCAGGCGTCCACACTTGTGCCCCTCTGGAACATTGGGCAGAAGGTGTGCTGACTCGAACGTAAACTCTTTGAAAATTTCCACTGTGTATAGGCCCCGGAAAAATGGCGATCGCACACGCGATAAATGCAGGCGGCGAGTTTAACAGCAATGACCCGAAACTCCACACGGGCCCTTATCGTTGTACCGATTCCAAATGACTGTGCTCGTGGTGGCCTGCGCATGAGGACGGTCAGCCTCCCAGCGCTGCCGTCTTGCGCGAAAACAGACTTAAGCGCTATTCACTCATTTTTAAGGGCGTTTGATGGCACTCGGCCAGAACTATTCAGCTTGAGTTAAGTTGCAATGGTTAAGGTAATCACCATAAAAACACCTACTGCCATGGATCTACTCGCTGATGAAAACGCGAACAACTCTGCTGACAGCCTTGCCACTGGTTCTGATGACGTGCGTCACTCAGGCGAGTGGCATTGATCCGCACGAGGTGTCGCGTTTAAGCGATGAGGGCACTCTCCACACAAGCGAAAGGCTTGATGCCAAAGCCTTGAGCGAGCACCCCGGCGCCAGAATAATAGGCACACAGCTCAAGAACATATACGGCCGCTACGTTTACAATGTCGAGCTGCGTGATGCGCAGGGGATTGAGTGGGATCTCGAAATAGACGCTGCCACGGGCCGGGTCTACAGGAATCGTCAGGATAACTAATGAATGTCGACAAGCGTCTCTGTGCCATCCTCGGTTTGAGTCTGACCTGCTCCTTTGCGTATGCCAGAGATCTGAATCAGGATGAAGCGCTCAGTTTGCGGCAGCGCGGTGTAATCCTGCCCCTCGAACAATTCATCGAGCGGGCGCTCGGGCTTCACCCGGGGTCGCGTTTGCTGGAGGCCGAGCTTGAAGAAAAAAATAATATGTACGTATATGAATTCGAATTGCTGACGCCGCAAGGCGTTGTCCGCGAGCTCAAGTTCGATGCGCGGGACAGCCGATTATTGAAAGACGAGGATGATGACTGATGCGCCTGCTACTGGTGGAAGACCATGTCCCCCTCGCGGATGAGTTGCTTGCAGCACTGGGACGACAGGGCTATGCAGTCGACTGGCTGGCTGACGGGCGCGATGCCGTCCATCAGGGTGCAACTGAGCCCTACGACCTCATCGTGCTGGATCTGGGGTTGCCTGGCATGTCGGGGCTTGAAGTCCTTCAGCAATGGCGCAGCGAGGGTCTGGCGACTCCAGTGCTGATCCTGACGGCGCGAGGCTCCTGGTCTGAACGTATCGAGGGGTTGAAAGCCGGTGCCGATGACTACCTGACCAAACCTTTCCATCCTGAAGAGCTGCAACTGCGCATTCAGGCACTGCTGCGTCGTTCACATGGCAAGGCCAACCAGCCAACCCTGGAGTCCGCTGGCCTGAACCTGGATGAAAGTCGCCAGTGCGTCAGCCGGGACGGCGTCGATATCCAGCTGACCTCCGCGGAGTTTCGGTTGTTACGTTACTTCATGCTTCACCCCGGTCAGATTCTTTCCAAAAGCCATTTGTCCGAGCATTTGTATGATGGCGAGAACGAGCGTGACTCCAATGTTATCGAGGTTCATGTCAACCATCTGAGACGCAAGCTGGGTCGTGCGGTTGTCGAAACCCGTCGCGGTCAAGGCTATCTCTATGCTGGAGCCGGGGGTTGAAGTCCATACAGAGGCGTCTGAGCCTGGGCCTGATTGCCGTCATGGTGGTAGTCGGTCTGGTAATGGCGCAGACCAGCCTCTGGTTGTTTGAAGTGGGCTTGCAGCGCTATCTGGAGTCCGGGCTGCGCAATGAAAGTGAGAACCTGCTGGTGGCGCTGATTCGCGGGCCATCGGGACTCCAGCTGGATGATCATCGCCTCTCGGGTGCTTATCAACGTCCGCTGTCCGGCCACTATTTTCGTGTTGACCTGCCGCAGGGGCACTGGCGATCGCGCTCCTTGTGGGATTTCGAGTTGCCTCAGCCAGGTACGGGTTTGCATGCCAATCTTGAGCTGGGCAAGACCGGGCAGTCGCTGCTGCTTCTGACAACGGAGTACCGCAAGTTCGGCCAGCATATTTCCATCACCGTGGCGCAGGATTACACCCCGGTAAGAGCCAGCTTCCGGCGTATGCAACAGATTGGTCTGGGCCTTGGGCTTGCTGCATTGATTCTGGTGCTTGTCCTGCAACGCGTGACGGTGCGCAGGGCGCTGCGGCCGCTTGAGACTGTTCGCGAACAGATCTTCCAGTTGCAACAGGGTCAGCGTTCTCAGCTCGATAATCAGGTTCCGCTGGAACTTGAGCCACTGGTTGCCCAGATCAATCACTTGCTCGCACACACCGAAGACAGCCTCAAGCGCTCGCGCAATGCGCTGGGCAATCTGGGGCACGCGTTGAAAACTCCGCTTGCAGTCCTGCTCAGTCTGGCCCTCAGTGGCCAACTGGATGCCAACCCGTCGCTGCGCAAAATCCTTCAGGAACAACTGGAAAACATCCGTCAGCGTCTGGAGCGCGAACTCAATCGTGCCCGCTTGTCCGGGGATGCCTTGCCCGGCGCCCGCTTTGATTGCGACGCCGAGCTGCCGGGCCTGTTTTCCACGTTGGGGATGATTCATGGCGGTCACCTCGATCTCGTCAACGACGTCGAAACCGGCATGTACCTGCCTTGGGATCGTGAGGACATCCTCGAGCTATTAGGCAATTTGCTGGATAACGCCTGCAAATGGGCCGATAGCGAAGTGCGCTTGGGTATTCTTCGCGAAGCGCAGGGTTATTGCCTGCTGGTCGACGACGACGGTCCAGGCATACCCGAATCTCGACGCGCAGAGGTCTTCAGCCGAGGCGCTCGCCTGGATGAGCAGATCACCGGACACGGATTGGGTCTGGGGATCGTGCGCGACATCGTTGAAGCGTGGGGCGGTCAGCTGCAATTGCTGGAAAGCCCGACTGGCGGTCTTCGGGTGCGGATTGATCTGCCTGAGCGCACCGCTCCGTAAACTCCCAGAGCTTTCATATCCATGGGTTTTCATAAAAAAACGGGATAAGTCTTAATGTAGGTCTGATGATGCCGATATCCTGATGGGCACCTCTGTCTTTATAAAAATAACCATAAGGCTAATCCCATGCGTCTCAGTCTGAAAGCCAAGGTTCTGTCACTGGCCGTGTTGCCGGTCCTGATGTTTGCGCTGGTGATCAGTGCCACAACGGTGTTCATGCTGCACAAGCAGGCTGAGCGAGAGGTCAGCGATACGCGAGAGCGCCTGCTCTCCGAGGCCAAGGCAACGTTGCAGAACTACGTTGCGATTGCCATGACGGTCATCAAACCCCTCTACGACGCCGCAGCGCCGGGTGACGAAACCGCGCGCGCCAATGCCATCAAGCTGCTTTCTGCAGTCAGTTATGGCAAGGACGGTTACGTCTTTGGCTATGACTCACAGGTAATCCGCATTTTTCGCAGCACCAGTCCGGATGGTGTGGGGAAGAGCTTCAATGACGCCCGCGATGCAAATGGGGTTTACATCAACCGGGAGTTGGTAGCGGTCGGCAAGGCTGGCACTCACTACGTGATGTATTCCTCGGCGCTGCCTGGCAAGACCGAACCTGTGCCCAAAATCGGCTACACGGATTACCTGCCCAAGTGGGATCTGGTCATTGGCTCTGCCGTCAACCTTGACGGCATCGACGCTCAGGTGGCCTTAGTCAGGCAGAACGTCGAAGCACGTTTGCAGGAGATGCTTTACAGCATTCTGGGAATTACAGTTCTGGTGCTCGTCATCATCAGTGTGATCGGGATGTTGATGACCGGCACCTTGCTGCGTCCGTTGGGTTTGATGAAAAACAACCTGGACGACATTGCAGCAGGCGAGGGCGACCTGACTCGGCGTCTTGCCATTACCAGCAACGATGAGCTGGGTGATCTGGCAGGCTCGTTCAACCGTTTTGTCGACAAGATTCACGGCATGGTCCGCCAGGTCAGTGATATGACCAGGCAGCTCAGCGGCTTGGTGGGTGAGGTCTCGGCACAGGCGCAACGTTCAGAGACCGCCATGGATCGTCAACGCCATGAAACCGATCAGGTGGCCACCGCGATCAACGAAATGTCGGCAGCTGCGCAGGAAGTCGCCAAGAGTGCTCAAGGTGCTTCGGTGGCTGCTCAGCAGACCGATGAGCAAGGGCGAGCCGCCAAACGTGTGGTAGATGGCAGTATCAGGCAGATTCATGCGCTGGTGGATGACATTCGTAAAAGCGGCTCGTCTCTGGACGTCCTGCAGAAGGATGTTTCTTCGATCGTCAGTGTGTTGGGAGTCATTCGCTCGATTGCCGAACAGACCAACCTGCTGGCACTCAACGCCGCTATCGAGGCCGCGAGGGCGGGGGAGGCGGGACGGGGCTTTGCCGTAGTTGCCGATGAGGTTCGGGCGCTGGCCAGTCGTACCCAGCAAAGCACTCAGGAAATCCAGGGCATGATCGATCGCCTGCAACAGGGTACTCAGGAGGCGGTCACGGCCATGCGCCGATCCAGCGAGGCCGGCGACGGTACGTCGACGCAAGCCAACGAAGCGGGCCTGTCGCTGGTGACCATCGGCGAGCTGATCGCGACCATCAATGCCATGAACGCGCAGATCGCCAGCGCCGCCGAAGAACAGACGGCAGTGGCTGAAGAAATCAATCGCAGCGTTCACCAGATCGCTGGCGCAGTTGAAAGCGTGGCCGATGAGACGCGGCAGAGTGCCCAGACTTCACGCAGCCTCGCCGAGCTGGGCGCCAGCCTCGACAGGCTGGTAGGTCAATTCCGGGTGTGACGTTGACTGGCAGGGTCGAGAGACCCTGTAGATGCCTGCGGTGTCGCTTCCAGAAAAGTTGACGTCATATGGCCTTCATCTGATGGCACTCGTACGCCCATGTGCTGACTAAGCTCTAGACCGCGCGCAAGGTGCGGTTTACTCACATGGACAGGACATGAACGAAACCACGTTGCAATATAAAACCCTCATTCTGCTGTTAGTGCTGGTGACCATCGCCTTCATATGGATTTTGCTGCCATTCTACGGCGCGGTGTTCTGGGCAGTCATCCTCGGGATTATTTTTGCGCCGGTGCAGCGCAGGCTGCAGATCAAGTTCAACTGGTCCCGCAATCTCACCTCCCTGTGTACCCTGACGATCTGTCTGGTCATCGCGATTCTTCCAGTAATCGTTATCAGCGCTTTGCTGGTTCAGGAGGGCACCACGCTGTACAAGAACGTCGAAACCGGGCAGCTGGATATCGCTGGCTATCTGGCCGAGTTCAAAAATCTATTGCCGCACTCGATTCAGGCATTGCTCGATCGTCTGGGCATGGGCGACCTTGAAGGGCTGCGCGACAAGATTACCAAAGGCGCGATGCAAGGCAGCCAATACCTGGCGACTCAGGCATTCAGCTTTGGGCAAGGCACCTTCGATTTCGTGGTAAGCGTCTTTATCATGCTGTACCTGCTGTACTTCTTCTTGCGCGATGGCCAGGAACTGGTTCGCAAGATACGTACTGCGGTGCCACTGGGCGAACAGCAAAAACGCCGTTTGCAGCTCAAGTTCACCCGCGTGGTACGCGCCACAGTCAAAGGCAACGTAGTCGTCGCGGTGACGCAAGGTGCGCTGGGTGGTTTCATCTTTTGGGCGCTGGACATCCCGAGCGCCTTGCTCTGGGCCGTGATCATGGCCTTCCTGTCGCTGTTGCCGGCAGTCGGCGCAGGGATCGTCTGGGCACCGGTGGCCGCTTACTTCCTGCTCAGCGGAATGATCTGGC
Organism: Pseudomonas syringae CC1557; assembly: GCF_000452705.1. NCBI lineage: Bacteria > Pseudomonadati > Pseudomonadota > Gammaproteobacteria > Pseudomonadales > Pseudomonadaceae > Pseudomonas > Pseudomonas syringae. Next base: position 3,585,014 of record NZ_CP007014.1, on the reverse strand, counting down.
AGGGCGTGGTACTGGGCTTGTTCGGTGTGTTTGTGATCGGACTGGTGGACAATGTGCTGCGTCCGATTCTGGTCGGTAAGGACACCAAAATGCCGGATTACCTGATCCTGATTTCTACTCTGGGCGGTATGTCGGTCTTTGGTCTGAATGGCTTTGTGATCGGGCCTCTGGTGGCGGCGCTGTTCATCTCCAGTTGGGGACTGTTCAGCGGTGCCAAGAAGCCGGTAAAGCTGCCGGGCTAGTTTTTCCAAGGCAAAAAAAACCCTGCTCGACGGCAGGGTTTTTTATTTGCGGATGATCAGCCTGCTACGTGCAGACCCGCATTGACCACCAGATCCAGCAGCGGTTGCGGGTATACACCCAGCACGAAAGTCAGGATCGCAACGGCCAGCAGCATGACGCCACCCGTGCGCTGTGCCCAGTTGATTGCTGCGTCGTGACGCGGCATCTTGTTGTCGACTAGGTACATGGTGACCATCACCCGCAGGTAGTAGAACAGGCCGATGGCGCTGCCGATTACCAGCGCACCGACCAGCCACCACAGCTGCGACTCAACGCCAGTGGCCATGATGTAGAACTTGCCGATGAAGCCTGCGGTCAGCGGAATGCCGGCCAGCGACAACATCATCAGGGTCATGACCGCAGTCAGATAAGGACGGCGCCAGAACAGGCCGCGGTATTCGAACATCGCATCTGCATCACGCCCGCTGTAAGGCGAGGACATCATGGTGATTACACCGAAACTGCCCAGCGAGGTCAGGACGTAGGTCACCAGATAGACGCCAATCGCCTCAACCGCCATGCCCTTGCTGGCCACCAGCGCGATCATCAGGTAACCGAAGTGCGCGATGGACGAGTAACCCAGCAGACGCTTGAGGTTGGTTTGAGTCAGTGCCAACAGGTTGCCGACCAGGATCGACGCCACGGCAATCACTGCCAGTACGTCGTGCAGCACGCCGCTGCTTGCTGCCGGGGAGATCTGGAACAGACGCACCAGCACCGCGAACACCGCAACCTTGCTGGCTGTTGCCAGAAACGCTGCAACAGGAGCAGGCGCACCTTCGTAAACGTCCGGCGTCCACAGGTGGAAGGGGACCAGTGACAGTTTGAAGGCGAGCCCCACAACCATCATGCCCAGACCCAGGCTGGCAATCGGGCTTGGCATGCCGGTGGCTGCAATGGCTTTGCCGATCCCTTCAAAACTCAGCGAACCTGCTTCTGCGTACAACAGCGCCATGCCGAACAGCAGAAATGCCGAACCGGCTGCCGACAGCACCATGTACTTGATGCCGCCTTCCAATGAACGCTTATTGAAGAAGGCATAAGCCACCAGACCGTATACCGGCACCGACAGCAGTTCCAGACCGATGAACAGTCCAGCGAGGTGCTGCGCGCTGACCAGCACCAGGCCACCGGCGGCGGCCAGCAGGATGAGCAGGTAAAGTTCTTCGCGATTGCCTGGATAACCCACCTTGCCGTCACCCAGATAGGCGTGCGCCATGGTCACGCACGCCAAAGTAGAGGCAAGGATGATCGCCATGTACAGGCAAGCGAAGTTGTCGATGTGCAGCAGCGGTGTTACCACCAATGGGGCAACTTTCAGTGCGGGGTAAATCGACAGGAGTGCCAGGTTGAGGCCTGCTACCGACAGCAGGAATGTTTGCGAGTGATTGCGGCGCCATGCAATCGCCAACATCACCACGACAACGGTGAGGCTGGTGATCAGCAGTGGCGCAAGCGCAATAAAGTGTTGAATCGTCAGGTCCATAGCGCTCTTACCGGGCCGAAGCGAGTTGAGTGAAGGCAGTGCCTAGCCATTGCTGCACGCCGTGCATGGTCGCTGCCGAGGTGTCGAGGAACGGCTGCGGGAAAACCCCGAGCACGATCAGCAACACGGCAAGGCCCAGCACCATGATCATTTCCCGTCCGTCCATGCCTTTCAGAACCTCGTCGGATTTCGACGGGCCGAAATAGGCGCGGTGGATCATGATCAGCGAGTAGACAGAACCAAACACCAGACCAGAAGTGGCAATCGCCGTGATCCATGGCGAGCTGGCGAAACTGCCCATCAGAATCAGGAACTCGCCGACGAAGTTGCCGGTGCCCGGCAGGCCCAGAGAGGCGGCTGCGAAGAACAGGCTGATCGCCGGTATGTAAGCGATGCGCGACCACAGGCCACCCATTTCACGCATGTCCCGAGTGTGCAGACGCTCATACAACTGACCGCTGAGAATGAACAGTGCGGCGGCCGACAGACCGTGCGCGATCATCTGGATCAGCACGCCTTGCAGCGCTTGCTGACTGCCGGAGTAGATGCCGATCAGCACGAAGCCCATGTGCGACACACTGGAGAACGCGATGAGGCGTTTGATGTCGGTCTGGGCGAACGCCAGGAATGCACCGTAGAAGATACCGACCAGACCCAGGCCCATCGCAATCGGCGCGAATTCGGCCGATGCATTGGGGAACAGTGGCAGGGCGAAGCGCAGCAGGCCGTAGGCAGCGGTTTTCAGCAGGATACCGGCGAGGTCGACGGAACCGGCAGTCGGTGCCTGTGCATGCGCATCCGGCAGCCAGGAGTGCAGTGGCACGACCGGCAACTTCACCGCGAAGGCGATGAAGAAGCCCAGCATCAGGATGTACTCGGTACCCGGCGCCAGTTTGGTCTTCAGCAGATCAGCGTAAGCAAAGGTGATTACGCCGGTCTGATTGAAGTGCACCAGCACCAGACCCAGGATCGCCACCAGCATGATCAGGCCGCTGGCCTGAGTGAAGATGAAGAACTTGGTCGCCGCGTAGATCCGGGTCTTCTTGCCGTCCGAAGAGCTATGACCCCAGAGCGCGATGAGGAAATACATCGGCACCAGCATCATTTCCCAGAAGAAGAAGAACATGAACAGGTCGATGGCCAGGAACACGCCGACGACACCGCCCAGAATCCACATCAGGTTAAGGTGGAAGAAACCCACCTTGCGCTGGATTTCCTTCCACGAGCACAGCACCGACAACACGCCGAGCAGGCCGGTCAGCAGGATCATCAGCAGCGACAGGCCATCGAGTGCCAGGTGCACGTCGATGCCGAAGCGGGTGATCCACGGGTGGTGGAACTCCAGGGTCCAGGTCGGATCGGCACCGGGCACTGGCGCATAGCCAAAGTTGCCGGTTGCCCACAGCCAAAGGCCGAGAACCAGTTCGAGGGTCATTGTCAGCAGCGCGATCCAGCGCGGCAGGGTAGGGCCGAAGCGCTCACCCAGCCAGCACAGCAGGCCGCCGATAAAGGGGATCAGGATTAGCCAAGGCAGAATCATGACGGGCTCAATTCCTTTCGCAAATTCGCAAGGTTCATGTCAGACCGCAACCAGAACGACGGCACCGAGTACCAGAACGGCACCTATGGCAATCGAGGCAGCATACCAACGCAACTGGCCGGTCTCGGTGCGGCTCATGGTGTCATGACCGCCTTTGACCAGACGTGGGATCAAGCCGATGGTGCGGTCGAACGGATCGCTACGCAGCAGGTGACTGATCGCCAGATAAGGTTTGACGAACAGCTTGTCGTAGATCCAGTCGAAGCCCCAGGCGGCGAACCACCAGGCTGAAAGGAAGCGACCCGGACCGCTGTTGGCGATAGCCGTTGCCAGACGGCGCTTGCCGAGAAACAGCAGCGCTGCCAGCAGAATACCGGCCAGAGCAATGGCCCCCGAGGCGATCTCCAGGCTGTGCTTGGCTTCGCCACCGGCATGGCCCACGCTTTGCGGCAGAACGCCGGCCAGTGGCGGGGTGATCAGTGCGCCGATGAATGTCGACAACACGATCAGCACCGACAGTGGCAGCCAGTGAGCGACGCCATGGCCCGCATGCGCTTCGGTCTTGGCTTCACCGTGGAATGCGATGAAGATCAGGCGGAAGGTGTACAGCGAGGTCATGAACGCGCCGACCAGACTGGCATACAGCAAGGCATTGTTGCCGCTGGCGAACGCTTCCCAGAGGATTTCGTCCTTGGAGTAGAAACCGGCCGTCAACAGTGGCAGGGCAGACAGTGCCGCACCGCCGACAATGAAGCTGGCATAGGCCAACGGCAGTTTCTTCCACAGGCCGCCCATCTTGAAGATGTTCTGCTCGTGGTGGCAGGCAACGATGACCGCACCGGACGCAAGAAACAGCAGCGCCTTGAAGAAGGCGTGTGTCATCAGGTGGAAGATCGCGCCGTCCCAGGCACCCACGCCCAGCGCCAGGAACATGTAGCCGATCTGGCTCATGGTCGAGTAGGCGAGGATACGTTTGATGTCGGTCTGCACCAGTGCTGCAAACCCTGCCAGAACCAGGGTCACACCACCGACGATGCCCACAAGATGCAGAATATCCGGTGCCAGCACGAACAGGCCGTGGGTCCGTGCGATCAGGTAGACACCTGCGGTAACCATGGTGGCAGCGTGGATCAGCGCCGAAACCGGAGTAGGACCGGCCATCGCATCTGCCAGCCAGGTTTGCAGCGGCAGCTGTGCGGATTTACCGACGGCGCCACCCAACAGCATCAGCGTCGCCAGCACAATCCAGAAATCGCCGACCTTGAAGTGCTCAGGTGCCTTGACCAGCAGTTCCTGCACATTGAGCGTACCCAGTTGCTGGAACAGGATGAACATGCCGATGGCCATGAACACGTCACCGATACGGGTGACGATAAAGGCCTTGAGCGCTGCATTACCGTTGTTGCGGTTGCTGTAATAGAAACCGATCAGCAGGTAACTGCACAGGCCCACGCCTTCCCAACCAAAGTAGATGAACAGCAGGTTGTCGCCCAGAATCAGGAACAGCATGCTCGCGATGAACAGGTTGGTGTAAGCGAAGAAGCGCGAATAACCTGCTTCACCGCGCATGTACCAGGACGCGAACAGGTGAATCAGGAAGCCGACGCCAACCACCACGCCCAGCATCGTGACGGACAGACCGTCCAGATACAGCGCGAAGTTTGGCTGGAAGCCCGCGACGTCCATCCAGCGCCACAGCACCTGAGTGTAATGACCACCCTCTGGCGGAGCGACGTTGAACTGCCAGATGATCCAGGCCGTGACGATGGCTGATAAACCAATCGAGCCGACGCCTATCAGCGCCGCGAGGTTTTCCGAGATGCGTCCACGAGAGAACGACAGCAGCAGAAAACCGATGAGGGGAAATACGAAAGTCAGAAAGAGAAGATTCATCCGCGCATCTCGCTGGCAGCATCGATATCGAGAGTGTGGAAGCGGCGATACAGTTGCATCAGGATCGCCAGGCCAATACTGGCCTCGGCCGCCGCAAGGCTGATCACCAGAATGAACATAACTTGCCCATCCGGTTGAGCCCAGCGACTGCCGGCAACTACGAACGCCAGCGCAGCCGCGTTCATCATGATTTCCAGGCTCATCAACACGAACAGAATGTTGCGGCGCACCATCAGGCCGACCAGACCCAGGCAGAACAGGACCCCGGCGACGGCCAGACCATGTTCAAGAGGAATAGCATTCATTGGCTTGGCTCCTTGGCCTCGTTGCGGCCCAGATGGAATGCCGTGATGGCTGCAGCAAGCAGCAGCATCGAGGCGAGTTCCACTACCAGCAGATAAGGCCCGAACAGGCTGATGCCGACCGCCTTGGCGTCGACTGTGGTGTGGCCGATGGCAGCGCCGGTCGGGTTGGCAAACAGGACATACAGCAACTCGGCGAGCAGCAGCGCGCCGAGAATGACCGGGCCAATCCAGATGCCGGGCTTGAGCCAGGCGCGTTCCTGCTGAACCGAGGCCGGGCCAAGGTTCAACATCATCACCACGAACACAAACAGGACCATGATCGCACCAGCATAGGCAATGACTTCCAGAACCCCGGCAAACGGTGCGCCCAGGCTGAAGAAGGTCATGGCTACGGCGATCAGCGAAATGATCAGGTAGAGCAGGGCATGCACCGGATTCGTGTTGGTGACCACCCGCAGGGTGGACACAACAGCGATACCGGATGCGAAATAGAAAGCGAATTCCATCTTTACTTCCTTAAGGCAGCAAGCTCTTGACGTTGATCGGCTCGGCTTCATTCTGCGCAGCGCCCTTGGGCTTGCCGCCAATAGCCATACCGGCAACGCGATAGAAGTTGTATTCAGGGTTCTTGCCGGGACCGGAGATCAACAGATCTTCCTTTTCGTAGACCAGATCCTGACGCTTGAAGTCGGCCATTTCGAAGTCCGGCGTGAGCTGGATCGCGGTGGTCGGGCAGGCTTCTTCGCACAGGCCGCAGAAGATGCAGCGCGAGAAGTTGATACGGAAAAAGTCCGGATACCAGCGACCGTCTTCCGTTTCAGCCTTCTGCAACGAAATGCAACCGACCGGACAGGCCACGGCGCACAGGTTACAGGCCACGCAGCGTTCTTCTCCGTCAGGATCACGGGTCAGGACGATACGGCCACGGTAGCGCGGTGGCAGATACACCTGTTCTTCGGGGTATTGCAGGGTGTCGCGTTTGCGGAAGCCGTGACCGAATACCATCACCATGCTGCGCAACTGGGTACCCGTACCCTTAACGATGTCACCAATATATTTGAACATGGGTCAAATCCTCACTGAACCGAGCCTGCCGGTGTGTTCAACAACACAATCGCAGCAGTCACCAGCAAATTGATCAGGGTCAGCGGCAGACAGAACTTCCAGCTGAAATCCATGACCTGGTCATAACGCGGACGCGGGATGGAAGCGCGCAGCAGAATGAACAGCATGATGAAAAACGCGGTTTTCAAGGCAAACCAGAAGAACGCCAGCGATGGCAGAATATCGAACGGACCGTGCCAGCCACCGAAGAACAGCGTGACCAGTAACGCCGAGATCAGAATGATCCCGATGTATTCACCAACGAAGAACATGCCCCATTTCATGCCGGCATATTCAATGTGGTAACCGTCGGCCAGTTCCTGCTCGGCTTCCGGCTGGTCGAATGGGTGACGGTGAGTCACTGCCACGCCTGCGATGAAGAATGTACAGAAGCCGAAGAACTGCGGAATGATAAACCACAGATTCTGCGCCTGATATTCAACGATATCGCGCATGTTGAACGAACCAACCTGAACCACGATCCCCATCAGCGCCAGACCCATGAACACTTCATAGGAAACGGTCTGTGCCGAAGCACGCAGGCTGCCGAGCAGTGCAAACTTGTTGTTGCTGGACCAGCCAGCGAACAGCACCGCATATACCGATAGACCAGCCATGGCGAAGAAGAACAACAGACCGATGTTCAGGTCTGCAACGCCCCAGGTCGGCGTGATCGGGATGACTGCGAAGGCGATCAGCAGGGCACTCATGGCCACTACCGGCGCCAGGGTGAAGATCACCTTGTCGGCGAACGGCGGTGTCCAGTCTTCCTTGAAGAACATTTTGAGCATGTCGGCTGCGATCTGGAACATGCCGAACGGACCCACGCGGTTCGGGCCATAACGGTCCTGCCACCAGCCCAGCAGACGACGTTCCACGAAACTCAGCAACGCGCCGCAGACCACAACAGCCAGCAGCACAACGATTGCCTTGACGACCGCAATGATTGCGTCAATCACATCAGGTGTGAACCAGGTCATTGCGCTGCCTCCTGCAGACCGTCAACGGATTTGCCGAAAATCGCTGGAGGAATACCCGGCAGCCCTGCAGGCAATGCCACCAGACCTGCGCCCAGTTCTTCATTGATACGCAACGGCAGCGTCAGCGACTGACCCGCAATGCTCAGCGAGAGCAGGGCGCCTTCGTTGACGCCCAGGCGGTCGGCTTCGGATTTGGCCAGTGCCACGTAAGGTTGCGGAATGCGTTCCTGAACCGGCGCGGCCAGTGACGAGGTTTCGTCGCTGCCGAACAGGTGGAAGAACGGCACAACCTGCCAGGTGCCGCGCTCTGGTGAGAATGCACGCGGAACATTGGAGTACCACGACAGGCCGTCACCCTGGCTTTCGATCAGGCGTGTGCCCGGATCGCCAGCACGCAGATGACCACCGACTTCGTCCTGGAACTTGTTCCAGGCTTGCGGCGAGTTCCAGCCTGGAGACCAGGCGAATGGCACCTGCTGGCGCGGTTCGGCAGAACCCGAATAGCCTTCCATGGAAAACGAGAAGGCGGTGTCTTTATCTTGCGGAGTACGCGGTTCATGCACGCTGATGTTGGCGCGCATAGACGTCCGGCCGCTGTAACGCAGCGGCTCGCGCGCCAGCTTCAGACCCTTGATCCGGAACGAGGCAGATGGCGCGGCGTTGATGATGCCTGCCAGTTGCGCAGAGCTGCCGGCACAGGCTTCGGTCACGTGATCGAGCTGCGTCCAGTCCACAGGTTGATTCAGCAGCGTGGCGCGCAAGGCGTGCATCCAGCGCCAGCCTTCGTGAACCAGAATGCCCGGGTCCAGATAAGTTGGATCGAACACCTGGAAGAAACGCTGGGCGCGGCCTTCCTGGCTGACGAGCGTGCCATCACCTTCAGCAAAGCTGGCCGCTGGCAGCACCAGATGCGCACGATCGACAGTCGGCGTTTTCTGGTGATCGGCAACGATAACGACTTTCGCTGCGCTCAGTGCAGCATCGACGATTTTCGCGTCAACACGACGATACAGATCGTTTTCCAGCACGACGATGGCGTCGGCCTGACCGGAGATCACGGCTTGCAGGGCGGCATCGACAGACTCGCCGCCGAACATCGCCAGACCCATGCTGTTGGCTTCCGGCACAATCAGGCTGATTGAGCCTTGCTTGTCGCGCAGCTTCAACGCCTTGGCGATGTTGGCCGCCGCTTCGATCAGCGCTGTCGAACCCAGCGAGCTGCCGGAGATGATCAGTGGACGCTTGGCCGCTAGCAGCGCGTCTGCAATACGTTGCGCCAGTTCCAGCGCTTCGCTGTCCAGACCTTCAACAGCAGGAGCGCTGGCGTCCAGCGCGTGTGCCACGGCGAAGCCGATACGCGCCAGATCATCCGGTGCGGCATGTACGCATTCTTCTGCGATGTCATCCAGACGGGTTTCAGCCAGGCTGGCGATGAACAGCGGGTTCAGCTCGTGCTGACCGATATTCTTCACTGCGGCGTCGAGCCATGGCTGGACTTTCATTGCGGCTGCCATGTCCTCGGCCTTGCCCTTGACCGCCTGACGCAGGCCAAGGGCCATGCGCGCAGCGGTCTGGGTCAGGTCTTCGCCAAGGACGAATATGGCGTCGTGATCTTCGATGTCGCGCAGGGTCGGGATCGGCAGCGGGCTGTCGTTCAGGACCTTGAGGATCAGGCGTAAGCGCTCCAGTTCACCGGCTTCGATACCACTGTAGAAATGCTCGGCGCCGACCAGCTCACGCAACGCATAGTTGCTTTCCAGGCTGGCGCGAGGCGAGCCGATACCGACAATGTTACGTCCGCGCAACAGGTCAGCGGCTTTGTCCAACGCTTCGTCCAGGCTCAGTTTGACCTGGCCGGCAGCCAATAGCGGCTGACGTGGACGGTCTTTGCGGTTGACATAGCCGTAACCGAAACGACCACGGTCGCAGAGGAAATACTGGTTGACCGAGCCGTTGTAGCGGTTTTCGATACGGCGCAGCTCACCGTAACGCTCGCCCGGGCTGATGTTGCAGCCGCTGGAACAGCCGTGACAGATGCTCGGCGAGAACTGCATGTCCCACTTGCGGTTGTAGCGCTCGGAGTGAGTCTTGTCGGTGAACACACCGGTCGGGCAGACCTCGGTCAGGTTGCCGGAAAACTCGCTTTCCAGTGTGCCGTCTTCGACGCGGCCGAAATAGACGTTGTCATGAGCGCCATAAACGCCCAGATCGGTACCGCCCGCGTAGTCTTTATAGAAGCGCACGCAGCGATAGCAGGCGATGCAACGGTTCATCTCATGTGCGATGAACGGCCCCAGTTCCTGATTCTGGTGGGTACGCTTGGTAAAGCGATAGCGACGTTCGTTGTGACCGGTCATTACGGTCATGTCTTGCAGGTGGCAGTGACCGCCTTCTTCGCAGACAGGGCAGTCGTGCGGGTGGTTGGTCATCAGCCATTCGACGACACTGGCACGGAAGGCCTTGGACTCATCATCTTCGATGGAAATCCAGGTGTTGTCGGTGGCTGGCGTCATGCAGGACATGACGATACGACCACGGGTGTCGTTCTCGTCGGTGTACTGCTTGACCGCGCACTGGCGACAGGCGCCAACGCTGCCAAGGGCGGGGTGCCAGCAGAAATAAGGGATATCGAGGCCCAGCGACAGACATGCCTGTAACAGGTTGTCTGCACCATCGACTTCGAGCGCTTTGCCGTCTACGTGAATAGTAGCCATGGTTCAAAGGTCTTCGTTGGCCCGTTGTCAGCGGGCGTGGCTAATGGAATCTCGGTAGCACCTGCATCGTTCAGCCCTTTAGGGCGCCAGCAGGTACGAAGTCGGCGGCTCGAACAACCGCCGACCGGTCAGTCTTGTTATGCGCCGGCCATGGTCGGGCTTTTACCCGGTACAAGCGTGTCGGTGCTGGATGGCGTTATACCTGCTTCGAACTCCGAGCGGAAATACTTGATCGCACTGCCCAGCGGCTCTACTGCGCCCGGTGCATGCGCGCAGAAGGTCTTGCCAGGGCCGAGGAAATTGACCAGGCCCAGCAGGGTTTCGATATCCCCCGGCTGACCCTGTCCCTTCTCGATGGCCCGCAGCACTTTCACGCTCCAGGGCAAACCGTCTCGGCAAGGAGTGCAAAAGCCACAGGATTCCTGGGCGAAGAACTCTTCCATGTTGCGCAGCAGCGAAACCATGTTGACCGAGTCGTCGACAGCCATCGCCAGACCGGTACCCATCCGGGTGCCGACCTTGGCGATGCCGCCCGCGTACATCTGTGCGTCCAGGTGTTCGGGCAGCAGAAAGCCTGTACCGGCACCGCCTGGTTGCCAGCACTTGAGTTTGAAACCGTCGCGCATGCCACCGGCGTAGTCTTCGAAAAGCTCGCGAGCCTGAACACCGAACGGCAGCTCCCACAGGCCAGGATTTTTTACCTTGCCGGAGAAACCCATCAACTTGGTGCCGTGGTCTTCGCTGCCTTCACGAGCCAGCGACTTGTACCAGTCGTTACCGTTGTTGACGATGGCTGGCACGTTGCACAGCGTTTCGACGTTGTTCACACAGGTCGGCTTGCCCCACACGCCTACTGCAGCAGGGAAGGGCGGCTTGGAACGTGGATTGGCACGACGGCCTTCCAGCGAGTTGATCAGGGCGGTTTCTTCGCCACAGATGTAACGACCAGCGCCGGTGTGGACAAACAGCTCGAAGTCGAAGCCAGTGCCGAGAATGTTCTTGCCCAGCAGGCCGGCGGCCTTGGCTTCAGCCACGGCACGGTTCAGGTGTTTGGCAGCGGTCACGTATTCGCCGCGCAGAAAGATATAGCCGCGATAGGCCTTCAGGGCGCGAGCACTGATCAGCATGCCTTCTACCAGCAGATGGGGCAGTTGCTCCATCAGCATGCGGTCTTTCCAGGTGTTGGGTTCCATTTCGTCCGCGTTGCACAGCAGGTAGCGGATGTTCATGGATTCGTCTTTGGGCATCAGGCCCCACTTGACCCCGGTGGGGAAACCCGCACCGCCACGGCCCTTGAGACCGGAGTCCTTGACCGACTGGACGATGTCGTCAGGTGCCTGCTGGGTCAGTGCCTTGCGCGCTGCGGCATAGCCATCTTTAGCTTGATATTCCTCAAGCCAGACCGGCTCGCCATCATCGCGCAGACGCCACGTCAGAGGGTGGGTTTCTGCCGTGCGCGCAATGCGATTGGCAGGGCCGAAGGACGTAATGGTCATAGGTAACCCTCCAGCATCTTGGCTACGCCAGCAGGCTGTACGTCGCCGAAAGTGTCATCGTCGACCATGACGGCCGGGGCCTTGTCGCAGTTGCCGAGGCAGCAGACTGGCAACAAGGTGAAACGGCCATCGGTTGTGGTCTGGCCCAGGCCGATGCCCAGTGAACTCTTGATCTCGTCCACGACGTTCTCGTGACCGCCGATGAAGCACACCATGCTGTTGCAGACACGAATGATGTGGCGGCCAACCGGCTGACGAAAAATCTGGCTGTAGAACGTGGCCACGCCTTCAACGTCGCTGGCAGGAATCCCCAGCATTTCGCCGATGGCGTAAATCGCGCCGTCCGGCACCCAGCCGCGTTCCTTCTGAACGATCTTCAGGGCTTCGATGGACGCCGCGCGCGGGTCCTCGTAGTGATGCAGCTCGTGCTCGATGGCCGAGCGCTCTGTTTCGCTCAGGGCGAAACGGTCTGTCTGGATTAGCGGGCTGTTCATGCTTAGCGGTCCACGTCGGCCATAACGAAATCGATACTACCCAGGTACGCGATCAAGTCCGCGACCATGCTGCCTTTGATCACCGAAGGGATCTGTTGCAGGTGCGGGAAGCTTGGGGTGCGGATCCGGGTACGGTAGCTCATGGTGCCGCCGTCGCTCGTCAGGTAATAGCTGTTGATACCCTTGGTCGCTTCGATCATCTGGAAGGCTTCGTTGGCCGGCATGACCGGGCCCCACGATACTTGCAGAAAGTGCGTGATCAGGGTTTCGATGTGCTGCAAGGTGCGCTCTTTCGGCGGCGGCGTCGTCAGCGGGTGATCTGCCTTGTACGGGCCGGCCGGCATGTTGCGCATGCATTGGTCGATGATCTTGATGCTCTGGCGCATTTCTTCGACGCGTACCATGCAGCGGTCGTAGGCATCACCATGCACGGCAAGAGGCACTTCGAACTCGAAATTCTCGTAGCCGGAATACGGACGCGCCTTGCGCAGGTCGAAGTCCAGACCGGTAGCGCGCAGGCTCGGGCCGGTAACACCCCAATCGAGAGCTTCCTTGGTGTTGTAAGCGGCAACGCCGACTGTGCGACCCTTGAGAATACTGTTCTGCAGAGCTGCCTTGTTGTACTCGTCGAGACGCTTTGGCAGCCAGTCGACGAAATCCTTGACCAGTTTTTCCCAGCCGCGTGGCAGGTCGTGTGCAACCCCGCCAATCCGATACCAGGCCGGGTGCAGACGGAAGCCGGTAATGGCTTCAATCACGGTGTAGGCTTTCTGGCGGTCAGTGAAGGTGAAGAACACCGGCGTCATGGCGCCCACGTCCTGGATGTAGGTCCCCAGGAACAGCAGATGGCTGGTGATGCGGAAGAACTCGGCCATCATGATGCGAATCACGTTGACGCGGTCCGGCACCGTAATGCCCGCCAGCTTCTCTACCGAAAGCACATATGGCAGGTTGTTCATCACCCCGCCGAGGTAATCAATACGGTCGGTGTAGGGAATGTAGCTGTGCCAGGACTGGCGTTCGCCCATTTTCTCGGCACCACGGTGGTGGTAGCCGATATCCGGAACGCAGTCGACGATTTCTTCGCCGTCCAGTTGCAGAATGATACGGAACGCACCGTGAGCCGAAGGATGGTTCGGGCCCAGGTTGAGGAACATGTAGTCTTCGTTCTTGCCGGAGCGCTTCATGCCCCAGGCTTCCGGATCGAAGCGTGCTGCTTCTTCTTCCAGTTGCTGCTTGGCCAGGGTCAGGCTGTACGGATCGAATTCTGTTGCGCGGGCAGGGAAGTCCTTGCGCAGCGGGTGACCTTCCCAGGTCGGCGGCATCATGATCCGGGTCAGGTGTGGGTGGCCCGGGAAGTCGATCCCGAACATGTCCCACACTTCACGCTCGTACCAGTTGGCATTGGGCCAGATACCGGTAATGGTCGGCACGCTCAGGTCACGTTCTGACAGCGCTACCTTGATCATGACGTCGCTGTTACGTTCTACCGACAGCAGGTGGTAGAACACAGTGAAATCGGCGGCAGGCAGATCGCGGCGATGGGTACGCAGGCGCTCGTCGACACCATGCAGGTCATAGAGCATCGAATACGGCTTGGGCACCTGACGCAGGAACGTCAGTATTTCAACCAGTCTGGCGCGGTCGACCCACAGCACAGGCATGCCGGTGCGTGTCGACTGGGCAGTGAAAGCCTCGGCGCCAAAACGGTTGTTCAGTTCAACGACGACATCTTGGTCGTCAGCCTTGTAAGGCGGGATGTACAGAGCGTTGTCTGCAGTCATAGGTCTCAATCACTTCGGTCAACGTACAGAATCAACCCCGGTTCCTGTCTTTTTTATAAGAAGAACGGGCTGGATCAGACTTCGTCGGGGCTGCGCAGGTTGGTGACCTGGATACGCTGTTCACGACGCTGTTCCTTTTGCGACGGCATGTCGGCGCGGTACACGCCTTGATCGCCGACGACCCAGGAAAGCGGGCGACGCTCCTGTCCGATGGACTCCTGCAGCAGCATCAGGCCTTGCAGGAATGCTTCGGGGCGGGGCGGGCAGCCGGGCACGTAAACATCCACGGGGAGGAACTTGTCCACGCCCTGAACAACGGAATAGATGTCGTACATGCCACCGGAGTTGGCACAGGCGCCCATCGAGATGACCCATTTCGGTTCGAGCATCTGTTCATACAGACGCTGAATGATGGGAGCCATCTTCAGGAACGGCGTACCGGCGATTACCATGAAGTCCGCCTGACGCGGCGATGCACGGATAACCTCGGCGCCGAAGCGGGCGATATCGTGGGGAGCCGTAAAGGCAGTGGTCATTTCTACATAGCAGCATGACAAACCGAAATTGTACGGCCACAGGGAGTTTTTGCGCCCCCAGTTGACCGCGCCATTCAGCACGTCTTCCAGCTTGCCCATGTAGATGTTTTTGTGGACTTGGTCTTCTAACGGATCGGAAACGGTTTCCCGTTTGCCGATGGGGTACTGCTCGTTAGGAGCATCCGGGTCGATCCTGGTGAGATTATATTGCATCGCCAAAGCCTCATTGTTTCAGCTTCGCTTGCCGATTACGGCGACCTTCAGGAGCCCAGTCAAGTGCTCCAACCCGCCATAGGTAGACAAGACCTGCCAACAGAATTGCTATGAAAACGAGAGCTTCGGCGAATCCGGTCCAGCCGCTTTCGCGGACGGACACAGACCAGGCAAAGAGAAAGAGGGCTTCGATGTCAAAGATCACGAACAGCATCGCGACCAGATAGAATTTGGCGGAGAGTCGCAGGCGCGCACTGCCGGTAGGCAGCATGCCGGACTCGAACGGTTCGTTCTTGCTGCGGCCCCAGGCCTTGCTTCCGAGCAGGCTGGAGAGGCCGAGCATGAAGGCGCAAAGGCCTACTACACCCAAAAGGAAAATGGCGAAGCCCCAGTTGTGGGCAATCAGACCTGTCGATTCGGGCATGCTGGCAGTCCTTGTTAGAGAGCAAAGGTCTCTGTGCTTGATAAAGAGTCGAGGCAGTGACGAAATGTCGCAGCGCGGTCAACGGATTGATTTTATGTGCAAACAGTTGGCAAGTAAATTTTCTACATCAAATTTATTCACTTAATCAATCATGGAAAGCCCTGCAAAGTGCCTGGAGGGCTTGCCAGGCGGGCATTAGAAGTCTTTTGTTTAATTATGTCCGCCGGAGGTGAAAAGGAATGAAAGGGAATTTGAATGATAATTGATATCATTCAAGCGCCATTTATTCTTGCTGCCGGTTAAGTCAACGCGTAGTTAAAGCCGATTGCCTCTATCAATGGCAGCTTTGTAACACTTTGAACGGTATCGCCATTTGTCCGGGATCAATACAGGCAAAGTCCGACGCAAAAAAAGACCGCCCCTACGGACGGTCTGTCTTGCGCGCTGCGTAAAACGGCTTAGTGGAACTGCTCTTCCTCTGTCGAACCGGTCAGCGCGGTGACCGAAGACACGCCGCCCTGGATCACTGTCGTCATGTCATCGAAATAGCCAGTGCCCACTTCCTGCTGATGGGCAACGAACGTGTAGCCCTTTGCAGCGTCGGCGAACTCCTGCTCCTGCAATTTGACGTAGGCGGTCATGTCATTGCGAGCATAGTCATGCGCCAGGTTGAACATGCTGTGCCACATGTTATGAATACCGGCCAGGGTGATGAACTGATGCTTGTAGCCCATGGCCGAGAGTTCACGCTGGAATTTGGCGATGGTCGCGTCGTCCAGATTTTTCTTCCAGTTGAAAGAGGGCGAGCAGTTATACGACAGCAACTGATCCGGGTACTCTTTCTTGATCGCTTCGGCAAAGCGACGTGCCTCGTCGAGATCAGGTTTCGCGGTTTCGCACCAGATCAGATCGGCATAGGGCGCGTAAGCCAAACCGCGTGAAATTGCCTGATCCAGACCCGCGCGGACCTTGTAGAACCCCTCATGAGTGCGCTGGCCGGTCACGAACGGCTGGTCGTAAGGGTCGCAGTCGGAGGTCAGCAGATCTGCGGCGTTGGCATCGGTACGCGCCAGGATAATCGTGGGTACACCGGCAACGTCAGCGGCGAGACGCGCAGCCACCAGTTTCTGTATCGCTTCCTGAGTAGGCACCAATACCTTGCCGCCCATGTGCCCGCATTTTTTCACCGACGCCAGCTGATCCTCGAAGTGAACGCCTGCGGCTCCAGCTTCGATCATGCTCTTCATCAGCTCGTAGGCATTGAGCACGCCACCAAAGCCTGCTTCTGCGTCGGCGACGATGGGCGCGAAGTAGTCGATATAGCCTTCGTCGCCCGGCGTTTTGCCGGCTTTCCACTGGATCTGGTCGGCACGGCGGAACGAGTTGTTGATGCGCTTCACGACCGTGGGCACCGAGTCGACCGGGTACAGCGACTGGTCCGGGTACATAGACTCGGCCGAGTTGTTGTCGGCCGCGACCTGCCAGCCGGACAAGTAGATGGCCTGAATTCCGGCTTTGACCTGCTGGACGGCCTGGCCGCCAGTCAACGCACCCATGCAGTTGACGAAGTCCTTGTCGGGGCGAAATGAAGGTTTGGCACCTTGGGTCACCAGATTCCACAGCTTGTCGGCACCCAGTCTTGCAAAGGTGTGTTCGGGTTGAACCGAGCCACGCAGACGGACTACATCAGCTGCAGAATAAGTACGGGTCACGTTTTTCCAGCGCGGATTTTCAGCCCAGTCTTTTTCGAGAGCCGCTATTTGTTGTTCGCGTGTCAGTGCCATTTTATAAACCCCAGGAAGTAGGTCTCGATTAAAGTCCTGCTCCGCCAAATACCTTGCGTAACGGCACTGTGAATGGCTGCTCGCTGTGCAGAAGGTGACGATTCAAAAGCTTTTCACGCAGTCTCTGAACAGCGGGAGCGAGGCAATCATGCCTCGGGGTCTGGAAGGGCGTCAAACGTTTTGTAGTGCTTTTTTAGATTCACTACATTTTTGTGGGGTCAGACTGATTAGTCACTAAAAGGCCCGCAGGTACTGGCCTTTGCGCCAGCCCATGTTATTCCAGCGCTTCAACCTTTACGCGTAAAACCATGTCGCTCCGACCCTGCGTCGAATAGCGTTGTGCGATACCTCTCTGATCGGCAACGGACTGGTCGCTGTTGCTCGCCAAAGTGATCCATTCGCCCAGTCGACCGCTGACTTGGCTGTCGGTGCTCTGCACGTTGATAGCGTCAGGCCGTTCCTGGCTCATACGGTCATGGTTGGTGCTGATACTCAGGTGAACGGTATCGCCGGTCACACTGGCGGTGACGTAAAAACCCTGAGTCACGTTTCGGTATTCAGTGTTGTTCTGCGAGTAGCCGTAGGAGTCAGTCGAAGAGGAGGTCAGCGGAACGCTCTGTCCGACCTGAATCAGCGCCGGCGTGCCTTCGCTGGTCTGTACCTGCTGCACGCCGCCGTCGCGGCTGGTGGTGCCGTATTCGATGACCTGTGAGCCGTTGCTGCTGCGGGTGGCGGTATCGCTGGTATCGACGCTGATCAGCAGGCGTTTTGGCGCAGTGTCCAATTGCGAGATCAGGGTGCGAAGTTCTTCGATCTTGCGCGACTCGGCATTGACGATCAGTTGGTTGCCATACGCACTGACGGTGCCATCGGTCCCTAGAAAGGATTTGGCCACCGGCAGCAGGTCGGCGCTGGTGCGGTAGTTGAGTGGGACCACTTCGGTTGCCGCCAGTGTATTCACACTGAATGCGATGAGCAGCGAGGTAAGCAGAATTCGTATAACCATGTTCATTCTCCGCGATGGGCGCGTAAAGCATGAGTGTGCCATTGTGTCGGCCGCTGTAGACACTAGCTGAATGGGCGGACACAAAAACGCCCTGCTTTTTTCAGTCCGGTATCAGTGATACCAGCCTGCAAAGGGCAGGGCGTCAATTATGTAGTGCTCTTGAAAGTGCCTACATATTCAGATCTGTTACACCTGTCGAAGCATATCGACATGCGGCAGACCTGCTTCAAGAAACTCTTTGCTGGTGACCACGAAACCGAAACGCTGGTAGAAATCGACAGCTTGTACCTGAGCGCTGAGCTTCAGTGGTTCGAGCCCGCGTTTTTCAGCTTCATCAATGACGGCGCTCAGCAAGGCCTCACCCACCTTCAGGCCACGCCAGTCCTTGAGCACCGAGAGGCGACCGATTTCACCGTCCGCCAAGAGGCGCGCAGTCCCGACTGCATAGTCACCTTCACGGGCCAGAAAATGCACGGCATCTGCGTCTTCGGCGTCCCACTCCAGTTCCGGGGGCACCGACTGTTCGGCGATGAACACCGAGTCGCGTATGCGCCGGATATCAGCATTGTTCTTCTGCCATTGTGCGACAGATACAGTGATTTTATTCATCGGCAAATCCCAGGCTTCCTTGTTTTACGAGTTCGCAAAGCAGATTGCGACCCTCATCATCGGCCAACCATTGGCCGAGGTTTTCACTGTGCAGAGCGTCTGCTGCACAGATCAGTTTGAGCAGTTCACGCAGGCTGCCGGGCAGCAGGCGACTCTGGCCGCTGGCGAACAGCAGGAGGTCGTCATCAACCTCGGACCAGGCCAGTCGGGCGGCCGGGTTGCGAATCAGTACGGCGCCTTGTTCGAGGCTGTCGAGCAATTCCTCTTCGCCCAGGTCCGGTCCGGTGACCAGTTCCGGGTAGCGCGGTTCGGTCATGAACTGGCCAAACCAGGTCAGTAGCAGGCGCTCGTCGCTCATGTGCTCTGCGAGCAAGGCTTTCAGGCGATCAAGGGCGTCACGCTGAATCTGATGAGGATCGCTGGCCGGTTGCGCGTCGGCATCAGTGTAGCGCTCTTCATCGGTAATGAACTGGGCGAGGAAGTCGGTGAAATGAGTGAGTACTTCCGCCGCGCCGGGTGCCCGGAAGCCGACCGAGTAGGTCAGGCAGTCATCCACGGCAACGCCGCAATGAGCCAGTCGCGGTGGCAGGTAGAGCATGTCGCCTGGCTCCAGGGTCCATTCTTCGGTCTTTTCAAACCCGGCAAGAATGCGCAGGTCGGCATGCTCCAGCAGCGGACTTTCGGCGTCGCACATCTGGCCGATCTGCCAGTGACGTTTGCCGTGGCCCTGAAGCAGGAACACATCATAGTTGTCGAAATGCGGGCCAACGCTGCCACCCGGCGCTGCGTAACTGATCATCACGTCGTCGATGCGCCAGCTCGGCAGAAAGCGGAAATTTTCCAGCAGCTCGCTGACTTCCGGAACAAACTGGTCGACAGCCTGCACCAGCAGGGTCCAGTCACGCTCAGGCAGTTTGCTGAACTCGTCTTCGGCGAAAGGACCGCGACGCAGCTCCCAAGGGCGTTCGCCGTTTTCGATGACCAAACGCGACTCGACTTCTTCTTCCAGGGCCAGCCCGGCAAGTTCGTCGGCATCGATCGGACTTTGGAAGTCCGGCAGTGCCTGACGGATCAGCAGTGGTTTTTTCTGCCAGTAGTCGCGCATGAAAACGCGCGCGCTGATGCCGCCCAGAAGTTGAAGAGGAATATCAGGATTCATGTGTAAGCCCTTGAAATAAAAACGCCCGGCACAGCCGGGCGTGTGCAATGTTTTTGCGTGTCAGATGCGCTTGGCCTGGGCTGCCGCGTTGCCGATGTAATTGGCAGGCGTAAGCTTCTTCAGTTCAGCCTTCGCTTCGGCGGGCATCTCCAGTCCGTCGATGAAAGTCTGCAACGCTTCCGGGCCGATGCCCTTGCCGCGTGTCAGTTCTTTCAGTTTTTCGTACGGGTTTTCGATGTTGTAACGACGCATCACGGTCTGGATCGGTTCGGCCAGTACTTCCCAGCAGGCATCCAGGTCAGCGGCGATGCGTTGCTCGTTCAGTTCCAGTTTGCTGATGCCCTTGAGGCTGGCCTCGTAGGCAATGACGCTGTGAGCGAAACCGACGCCCAGGTTGCGCAGCACGGTGGAGTCGGTCAGGTCGCGCTGCCAGCGAGAGACAGGCAGTTTGCTGGCCAGATGCTGGAACAGTGCGTTGGCGATACCCAGGTTGCCTTCGGAGTTTTCGAAGTCGATCGGGTTGACCTTGTGTGGCATGGTCGACGAGCCGATTTCGCCAGCGATGGTGCGCTGTTTGAAATAGCCGAGGGAGATGTAACCCCAGATATCACGATCGAAGTCGATCAGGATGGTGTTGAAGCGAGCGACTGCATCGAACAGTTCGGCAATGTAGTCGTGCGGTTCGATCTGCGTGGTGTAAGGGTTGAAGCCCAGACCCAGTTCGTCTTCGATGAACGCGCGCGCGTTGGCTTCCCAGTCGATGTCGGCATACGCAGACAGGTGTGCGTTGTAGTTGCCGACTGCGCCGTTGATCTTGCCCAGCAATGGTACGGCAGCGACCTGGCTGATCTGACGCTCCAGGCGATAGACGACGTTTGCCAGTTCCTTGCCCAAAGTGGTCGGGGAGGCCGGTTGGCCGTGCGTGCGTGAGAGCATTGGCACGTCGGCGAAACGAATCGCCAGTTCGCGGATGGCGTCTGCGATCTGGCGCATCAGCGGCAGCATCACCGTGTCGCGGCCTTCGCGCAGCATCAGGGCGTGGGACAGGTTGTTGATGTCCTCGCTGGTGCAGGCGAAGTGGATGAATTCGCTGACCTTGTCCAGCTCAGGCAGCTTGGCAGCCTGTTCCTTGAGCAGATATTCCACGGCCTTGACGTCGTGGTTGGTGGTCCGCTCGATTTCCTTGACGCGTTCGGCGTGCTCTACAGAGAAGTCTTCAGCCAGCGTGTTGAGGATGGCGTTGGCTTGCGCGGAGAACGCAGGGACTTCAGTGATCTGCGGGTGCGCCGCCAGACGCTGGAGCCAGCGGACTTCAACCATCACGCGAAAACGGATCAGGCCGTACTCGCTGAAAATCGGGCGCAAGGCCTGGGTTTTGCCGGCGTAGCGGCCATCAACAGGGGAAACCGCGGTGAGCGAAGAAAGCTGCATGGGATGCTCTCGGACAGTCGGGCACGAAAAGGGGCGCGTATCATACATGAAAAGTCGGTCGGACCGGAGCCCGCCGACCAGCGTAGACGGCGCTGTGCCTGTGGTGGTGAGGAACATTGGTGCGCGGCGGATCAGCCGTGCAGCAATGGATACAGTTCTTTCAATAACTTGCGCCGGCTGAAGACCAACTGCCAGCGGTGCCCGCCAACTTGTCGCCACAGGCGGGCAGAGCGGATGCCTGCCAGCAGGATGGCGCGGATCTTCGACGCGTTGTTGGGTTGCTGCAGGTTGCGCATGTCGCCTTGCACCTGAATGCGCTGACGCAGGGTGCTCAGGGTGTCCTGATACAGCGCGCCGGTCGCGGCAATCACGTTTTCGTGGGCCACGCCAAAATGCTCGACCTGGGACTGAATCACAGGAATGCGCTTGCCGATGACTTCCAGCATGTCTTCGCGCTTTGACAGCTGGCGTTCAAGGCCAAGCATCGACAAGGCGTAGCGCAACGGTTCGCGTTGCAGCGTGGCCGGATCGCGTTCCAGAGCGCTGGCCATGGCGCGATAACCCTCATGCAGATTGAGGTCGTCGCCGCCGTAGACGTCCAGCGTATCCTTCGGATCGACCACCAGCACACTGCCCAGCATGCAGCTCAGCGCCGCCTCGCTGATCTGGCCGGTCTTGGCGATCCGGTCGACCAGTACGGCAGCCTGGAATACAGCACCCAGAGCGACCAGTTGTTCCTGAATCGGGGTCATCAACGCTTGTCCTTGCTGGTCCAGGGTTCGGCAACTTCGATCACGCCGCCACCCAGGCATATTTCGCCATCGTAGAACACGACAGACTGGCCGGGCGTAACAGCTCGCTGTGGATCATCAAATACGGCCCGGTAACCCTCGGCGGTCTTTTCCAGCGTGCATGGCTGGTCGCCCTGGCGATAACGGACTTTTGCGGTGAGCCTGCGCGGGCTGCTCAGGTCGATCGGGTTGACCCAATAGATTTCCGAACTGACCAGTGCGCGGGAAAACAACCACGGATGGTCATTGCCCTGGCCGACGATCAGCTCGTTGTTCTGCAAGTCCTTGACCAGCACGTACCACGGGTCGTCGCTGGCGTCCTTGAGGCCGCCAATTCCCAGGCCCTGACGCTGACCGATAGTGTGATACATCAGGCCGCTGTGGCGACCGATCACTTCACCTTCGGTGGTCTTGATCTCGCCGGGTTGGGCTGGCAGGTACTGGCGCAGGAAATCGGTGAAGCGCCGCTCGCCAATGAAGCAGATACCGGTGGAATCCTTCTTCTTGGCTGTTGCCAGCCCGTGCTTTTCGGCAATCGCGCGTACTTCGGGTTTTTCCAGTTCGCCGACCGGGAACAGCGTGCGGGCGATCTGCTCGCCGCCGACGGCATGCAGGAAATAGCTCTGGTCCTTGTTCGGATCCAGGCCTTTGAGCAGCTCGGTGCGCCCGTCGATGTCACGGCGGCGCACATAGTGGCCGGTGGCAATCAAATCTGCACCCAACATCAGGGCGTAGTCGAGAAAGGCCTTGAACTTGATTTCCCGGTTGCACAGGATGTCCGGATTAGGGGTGCGCCCGGCCTTGTACTCTTCGAGAAAGTGTTCGAACACATTGTCCCAGTACTCGGCCGCGAAGTTGGCGGTGTGCAGTTTGATGCCGATCTTGTCGCACACGGCCTGGGCATCTGCCAGGTCCTCGCGGGCGGTGCAGTATTCCGTTCCGTCGTCTTCTTCCCAGTTCTTCATGAACAAGCCTTCCACCTGATAACCCTGCTCCATGAGCAGTACGGCGGAAACGGAAGAGTCCACGCCGCCGGACATGCCGACTATGACGCGCTTCATTTCTAAGTTCGAGGGGGCTGGATCACGCATGGGGATTCAACGGCTGACCTGTAAAAGGACGCGATTCTAACAGGCTGAAGGCGTTGAGTCTCACGGCTTGTCGCGCAGCAGGTCGAGACTGAAATGTTCGGCATTCAGGTAATCGTCCAGGCAACGCATGACCAGCTCACTGCGCCAGCGTGGCTGTTCAGCCAGCAGTTCGTCGCGCGTCAGCCAGACAGGGCCGACGATGCCGTCATCCAGCACATAGTCCGGGTTGTGCCGCAAGGCTCTGGCGGCGAAGCAGATGCGCTGGTAAGTCACCCCATTACTGGGGGCGGTGTACAGATAAATGCCGGTCACACTGGTGAGTTCGACGTCCCAGCCGGTTTCTTCGAGGGTTTCGCGGATGGCGGCACGTTGCAGGCTTTCGTTCGGGTCGAGATGCCCGGCAGGTTGATTGAGTACAGTACGACCGCCTTTCATTTCCTCGACGAAAAGAAAGCGGCCTTGGTCTTCGACGATGGTGGCGACGGTAACGTGGGCTTGCCAGGTCATGAGAAGGGTCTCTTTGAGTGTGGAAAAGGGATTCGGTCAACCGTAACAGACAGGGCGGAAAAAGCCTTGCGCGCTATTTTTGTTCAAACTTCAGATCGCGTCTCAGGGCGCTGACGCAGAAGTCTACAAAGGCACGCACCTTGGAGGAACCGCGGCGGCCCTCCAGGTAAACGACGTGAACCGGCTCTGGTGCGATTTCGAACGTGTCCAGCACGCATTCAAGTCTGCCGTCCTGCAAGTGCTCGCGTATCTGGTAAAACGGCACCTGGGTCAGCCCCCAGCCCTGTAACGCTGCGCGGATTGCCGCCTGGTAGGACGTCAGGCTGAGTCTGGAGCCAACGTCCACCGAATAATCTTTGTGATCAACCCGGAAAAGCCACTGCGGTGCTCGTTCGAAGGTGGTTGTCGAAACCGTGGAGTGTCGTCGCAGGTCATCAGGATGTTGCGGGACGCCGTGCTCTGCCAGGTAAGCGGGCGACGCGCACACCATGCGCCGCACGCTGCCTGTCGGTATTGCGGTAAGGGATGAGTCGGGCAGGGCACCGATCCTGACTGCCACATCGACACCTTCATCGAGCATGGACACAACCCGATCAACAAGGATGGCGCGTACCTCCACCGACGGGAATTGGTCGAGAAAACTCGTCAGTACAGGCACGACATGCAGCGCGCCGAACATCTGCGGGGCGGTTATCGTCAGCTGGCCGGCAGGACGTGCGTGCAATCCGCCCGCCGCGTTTTCAGCTTCATCAAGGTCGGCAAGCAGCCGGCGGCAGTCAATGGCAAAGCGTTGGCCTGCTTCGGTGAGCCGCATATTACGTGTGGTGCGCACTACCAACAGGATTCCCAGGCGACTCTCCAGGCTGGCAACTGCCCGAGTCACCGTGGCGGTCGACAATCCAGCATGGCGGGCTACACCAGCAAAGCTGGTGTGCTCGGCCAAAGCGGCAAAAAGCGTCATCTCCTGAATACGGTCCATATCTCTCTTGAGCACTCTGATTTTTAGGAGTCTCGTCAGTATTTCAGAAATTGAAATAGTCAATTGAGTTTTATGGTGATTCTGTATGTGAGACGCAACAATTAGGCTTGAGGTCAATTCATCCAGTCGGGTTCTTTTATGAGCAGCTTCGATCCACCCAGCGCTGAAAACGCTGTGTATGGCGTCAGTCGACGCAAGGTTTTACAAGCGTCTGCGCTAGGTGCTGCATCTGCACTTGGTGCTTCGTTGGCAAGTGCTGCCTCTTCCAGCCAGAAACCTGTTCCCAAGGGAAATACAATGAATCCTGATGATGCCTTCCGCGTGACGTATCACACTTGTAAAGTCGGCGATGTAGAGGTCTTTTATCGCGAAGTAGGCCGCAGGGATGCTCCAGTGCTGCTGTTGCTGCATGGTTTTCCGAGTTCCAGCCACATGTTTCGCGATCTGATGCCATTGTTGGCAAGTCAGTACCGCCTGATCGCCCCCGATCTGCCCGGTTTCGGCAACACAAAAGCGCCGCCGCGCGGGCAGTTCGATTACAGCTTCGAAAACCTCTACAAAGTAGTTGAGGGGTTTACCGAAGTGCTTGGCCTGAAGAAGTATGCGTTATACGTATTTGATTACGGCGCACCGACCGGCTTTCGACTTGCCGCAGCGAACCCGGAAAAGGTCACTGCAATCATCAGTCAGAACGGTAACGCCTACCTGGAAGGGTTCAGTGATCAATGGGGCCCCTGGCAGGCCTACTGGCGTGAACCTTCAGCAGCCAATCGCGAAGCCTGCCGTGCTTCGCTATCGCCGGAAACCATCCGTGACTGGCAGTACGGTACTGGCGCCGATCCTGAAAAACTGTCGCCCGACGGCTACAACCTGGACATCCTGTACATGGCGCGGCCGGGCGCAGAAGAAATCCAGCTGGACCTGATTCTGGATTACCGCACCAACGTAGCAGCGTACCCCTCATTTCAGGCTTACCTGCGAAAGTACCAGCCACCCCTGCAGGCAGTCTGGGGCAAGCATGATCCGGCGTTCATACCACCAGGCGCGCAGGCGTTCCGCAAGGACGTTCCAGCTGCCGAGGTGCATCTTCTGGACGCAGGCCACTTCGCACTTGAAACGCATGCGCCGGAAGTCGCCGAGTACATTCGCGAGTTTCTTTCGCGCACCCTGAAAGGCTAGAAAATCTGCGTCAGGTGCTTCATAGGGTATTTGTTGAGCGCCTGGAGCCAGGCTGATAACTGAAATCTATCCGCGAATAAAAAAATCCCCGGCACCAGGCCGGGGATTTCTTTAAGAGGCAGCGCATTATTAATGCGCCGCTTCGTTCTGCCTCTTACAACGCTGCGATGGCTGCGTTGAATGTTGCACTTGGGCGCATGGCTTTGCTGGTTACTTCCGGGTTAGGGAAGTAGTAGCCGCCGATGTCCACTGGCTTGCCCTGAACAGCGTTCAGCTCGGCAACGATTTTTTCCTCGTTGTCGGTCAGGGTTTTGGCCAGAGGTGTGAACTGCGCCTTGAGGGCTGCATCGTCATTCTGGGCGGCCAGTGCCTGTGCCCAGAACAGGGTCAGGTAGAAGTGACTGCCACGGTTGTCAATACCGCCAACCTTGCGCGAAGGTGACTTGTTGCGATCCAGGAACTCGCCAGTGGCTTGGTCCAGGGTTTTGGAAAGAACCAGCGCTTTCGGGTTGTTATAAACGTTACCCAGATGCTCCAGCGAGGCTGCCAGGGCGAGGAACTCGCCCAGCGAATCCCAGCGCAGGAAGTTCTCTTCGACGAACTGCTGAACATGCTTCGGAGCCGAACCGCCAGCGCCGGTTTCGAACAGGCCGCCACCATTCATCAGCGGAACGATCGACAGCATTTTCGCGCTGGTACCCAGTTCCATGATCGGGAACAGGTCGGTGAGGTAGTCGCGCAGCACGTTACCGGTCACCGAGATGGTGTCCTTGCCGGCGCGAGTGCGCTGCAGGGTCAGCTTCATGGCGTCGACCGGCGACAGGATCTGGATGTCCAGCCCCGTCGTATCGTGGTCGCCCAGGTACTTCTGGACTTTCTCGATCATCACGCTGTCATGGGCGCGAGACGCATCCAGCCAGAAAATCGCTGGCGTGTTGCTTGCGCGAGCGCGGTTGACGGCCAGTTTCACCCAGTCCTGAATCGGCGCGTCCTTGGCCTGGCACATGCGCCAGATATCGCCAGCTTCGACGTTCTGCTCCATCAGCAGGTTGCCTTGGCTGTCGGTCACGCGAACCACACCGTTGGCCTGGATATGGAAGGTCTTGTCGTGGGACCCGTACTCTTCGGCTTTCTGAGCCATCAGGCCGACGTTTGGCACGCTGCCCATGGTAGTCGGATCGAAGGCACCGTTTTTCTTGCAGTCTTCGATGACGGCTTGATAAATAGTGGCGTAGCAACGGTCCGGAATGACGGCCTTGGCATCGTGCAACTGACCGTCTGTGCCCCACATTTTGCCGGAGTCACGGATCATGGCTGGCATCGATGCGTCGACGATCACGTCGCTCGGTACGTGCAGGTTGGTGATGCCCTTGTCGGAGTTGACCATCGCCAGTTGCGGACGGACGGCGTAGACCGCCTCGATGTCGGCCTTGATTTCCGCCTGCTTTTCCGCTGGCAGAACACCAATGCGCTCGTACAGGTCACCAATGCCGTTGTTCAGGCTGAAGCCGATCTGTTTCAACGTATCAGCGTGCTTGGTCAGCGCGTCCTTGTAGAACTCGTCGACAATCTGGCCGAACATGATCGGATCGGAGATCTTCATCATGGTGGCTTTCAAGTGCACCGAAAACAGCACGCCTTGTTTGCGGGCGTCTTCGATTTCAGCAGCGATGAAGCTACGCAGTGCCTTGGCGCTCATCACCGAGCAATCGACGACTTCGCCTGCCTTGACGGCGGTTTTTTCTTTCAGGACGGTGGTGGTGCCATCCTGGGCGACCAGTTCGATCTTGACGGTGTTGTCGGCTTCGATCTGGGTGGCTTTCTCGCTGCCGTAGAAGTCACCGTTGCTCATGTGTGCAACGTGCGCTTTCGAATCGGCGGACCAGGCGCCCATTTTGTGCGGGTGCTTGCGGGCGTAGTTCTTGACCGACAACGGCGCACGGCGGTCAGAGTTACCTTCACGCAGCACCGGGTTTACGGCGCTGCCCTTGGTCTTGTCGTAGCGGGCACGGGTTTCTTTTTCCGCATCAGTGGCAGGGTTCTCAGGGTAGTCAGGGATGTTGTAGCCCTGATTCTGAAGCTCCTTGATGGTCGCCTTCAACTGCGGGACCGAGGCGCTGATGTTGGGCAGCTTGATGATGTTGGCTTCTGGCGTGGTGGCCAGTTTGCCCAGCTCGGCGAGATGATCCGGCACTTTTTTGTCGGCAAGCAACTCCGGGAAGCTGGAAAGAACACGGCCCGCCAGAGAGATGTCGCGTGTTTCCACGTCAATATCGGAGGTTGCCGTGAACGCTTCAATGACAGGCAGAAGGGAGTAGGTGGCGAGGGCCGGAGCTTCGTCGGTGAAGGTGTAGATGATCTTCGAGCGGTTGGACATTCGTATTAACTCTCTTTTGCTGAGCATGCACAAAATCTCGATACGCGCATTCTATGCGCGTTTGCCCACGGTTCGGCCATGAGCCAGGTCGAGGTTTATTCGCGGTGATGTTGGGTGCATCAGTCGAGCGTCAAGCTGTCGGGTCAGGTAGCGGCCCGACGCATAAGGAAGGCCGAGGGTCAGAAATGAGACGGGTCAGCCTTGATGACTCTGCGGTCACGGCGCGAGTATATCAAACCATTGGCGCCAAGCATTAATGCTATGCGAGCTATCAAAAAATGAATATCCGCCGTTGGTCGAACGATCAGCTTGCGGATCAGGCATTCAGGCAGGCATTGACGACGGGTTTGATTGACCGAGAGGCCAGACAATTCAACGGGGGAGGGACGTGTTCGGTCGTGCAGATCAGCGAATGGTAGCCCAGCCGGGGGCTATTGGAGTCTGGGCATCAGCGGTGCAATAACCGCTAATTCGATACCCTGTTGAGTCGTGACGGATAACAGGAGGTGCAATTTTCTGTCTCCTTGTGTGTCCGGCACACGCTCATTGCGTGCTTCTGGCAACCAACTGCCCCGCTGAGTTCGGTGGCCGCTGTCACGTCACAGAGAATTGCACTGACAAATGTCAGGCATGTGCGTGAATGTGTTCGTGTGGATGTGCAGAGTGCATGCCCTTTAACGCATCCTCTTCTTTAACCCCCGATGCCTTAATGTTCACAGCGTGCAGCCCTTTTGGACCCTGGAGGATATCAAAGTTGACTTTCTGACCAGCTTTGAGCGTTTTGTAGCCGTCCATCTGGATTGCCGAAAAATGAGCGAACAGATCTTCGTCATCCTTGCCTTCAGCGTTTATGAATCCAAAGCCTTTTGCGTTGTTGAACCACTTGACTTTTCCTTCGATCATCACCATCTCCCTCTCCACAGGACTCCGTCAGGAGTATCATCCACTTCAGCCCGCCAACCCAAAAAATTTAGGTTGACTGCGCGGACCCTTTTTACCCAATGTGGACTCTATTGTTTGTAACACCGTTTAGCTGATAGTCAAGGTCATGCGGCATTCCATTTGAAAACCGGCCAGACCGTGACTAACTGCTCAATCCGCCCTCACACGAACGTTTCTTTCCATGCATGCATTTAGCAAGATTCGACTAACATTCAATCAGGATGGTCCGCAGTCACACGAGGACGACTCGGCAGGCATTGCGGTGCAGGATGCCAAACCGACCCTGCAGGCGCCACCGATGTACAAGGTGGTTTTGTTCAATGATGACTACACCCCGATGGATTTCGTCGTAGAAGTGCTCGAGGTGTTTTTTAACCTGAATCGTGAGCTGGCCACCAAAGTCATGCTGGCCGTCCATACAGAGGGACGGGCAGTCTGCGGATTGTTTACCCGCGACATCGCCGAGACCAAGGCAATGCAGGTCAATCAATACGCCAGGGAGAGCCAGCATCCGCTACTCTGTGAGATCGAGAAGGACGGTTAAACGCCGACCACTTGGGTATGAGGTGAAGCTATGTTGAACCGTGAACTCGAAGTCACCCTCAATCTTGCCTTCAAGGAGGCACGTTCGAAGCGTCATGAGTTCATGACGGTCGAACATCTCCTGCTGGCTCTATTGGACAATGAGGCTGCAGCCACTGTCTTGCGTGCCTGCGGCGCAAACCTCGATAAACTCAAGCATGATCTGCAGGAGTTCATCGACTCCACCACTCCGCTGATCCCCGTTCATGACGAGGATCGCGAGACCCAGCCGACGCTGGGCTTTCAGCGCGTGTTGCAACGCGCAGTCTTCCACGTGCAGAGCTCCGGCAAGCGGGAAGTGACTGGCGCCAACGTGCTGGTTGCGATTTTCAGTGAGCAGGAAAGCCAGGCCGTATTTTTGCTCAAACAGCAGAGTGTGGCCCGGATTGATGTCGTCAACTACATCGCCCACGGTATCTCCAAGGTCCCGGGGCACGGCGAACACTCTTCTGAAGGTGAGCAGGATATGCAGGATGACGAGGGCGGTGAAGCATCTTCCTCAGGCAATCCACTGGATGCCTATGCCAGCAATCTGAACGAATTGGCGCGTCAGGGACGCATCGATCCGCTTGTCGGCCGCGAAAGCGAAGTCGAGCGCGTGGCGCAGATTCTGGCTCGTCGTCGCAAGAACAATCCTTTGCTGGTCGGCGAGGCAGGGGTCGGTAAAACGGCCATCGCCGAAGGTCTGGCCAAACGCATCGTCGATAATCAGGTCCCTGATCTGCTTGCCAACAGCGTTGTGTACTCGCTCGATCTGGGCGCATTGCTGGCCGGGACGAAATACCGTGGCGATTTCGAGAAGCGTTTCAAAGCGTTGCTCAATGAACTGCGCAAGCGACCTCAGGCAATCCTGTTCATCGATGAGATTCACACTATCATTGGCGCCGGTGCAGCTTCCGGCGGCGTTATGGATGCGTCGAACCTGCTCAAGCCGTTGCTTTCTTCCGGTGATATCCGCTGCATCGGCTCGACCACGTTTCAGGAGTTTCGCGGGATTTTCGAAAAGGATCGCGCCTTGGCGCGTCGTTTCCAGAAAGTCGATGTGTCCGAGCCTTCGGTTGAAGACACCATTGGCATCCTGCGCGGCCTGAAAAGCCGTTTCGAGCAGCATCACAGCATCGAATACAGTGACGAGGCATTGCGCGCAGCGGCCGAGTTGGCCTCGCGTTACATCAATGACCGCCACATGCCTGACAAGGCCATCGACGTGATTGACGAGGCGGGTGCCTACCAGCGCTTGCAGCCGGTCGAGAAGCGCGTCAAGCGCATCGATGTGCCGCAGGTTGAAGATATCGTCGCCAAGATCGCGCGTATTCCTCCGAAGCACGTCAACAGTTCCGACAAGGAGCTATTGCGTAACCTGGAGCGCGATCTGAAGCTCACTGTGTTCGGTCAGGATGCGGCGATCGATTCGTTGTCGACGGCCATCAAACTGTCGCGTGCAGGCCTCAAGTCGCCTGACAAGCCGGTCGGTTCGTTCCTTTTTGCCGGTCCTACGGGTGTCGGCAAGACGGAAGCGGCACGTCAGCTGGCCAAGGCACTGGGTGTCGAGCTGATCCGTTTCGACATGTCGGAGTACATGGAGCGGCATACCGTGTCCCGTCTGATCGGCGCGCCTCCTGGCTATGTCGGTTTCGATCAGGGCGGTTTGCTGACGGAGGCCATCACTCGCCAGCCTCATTGCGTACTACTGCTCGATGAAATCGAGAAGGCGCATCCTGAAGTCTTCAACCTGCTGTTGCAGGTGATGGATCACGGTACGCTCACCGATAACAACGGGCGCAAGGCGGACTTCCGCAATGTGATCGTGATCATGACCACCAACGCCGGTGCCGAGTCGGCTGCGCGGGCTTCAATTGGCTTTACGCATCAGGATCACTCGTCTGATGCGATGGAAGTTATCAAGAAGAGCTTCACGCCAGAGTTCCGCAACCGTCTGGACACCATCATCCAGTTTGGCCGTCTCAGCCACGAAGTCATCAAGAGCGTGGTCGACAAGTTCCTTACCGAGCTTCAAGCCCAACTGGAAGACAAGCGCGTATTGCTCGAAGTGTCCGAGGCGGCGAGAAGCTGGCTGGCGCAGGGTGGTTACGATGCAGCGATGGGTGCCAGGCCGATGGCTCGCCTGATTCAGGACAAGATCAAGCGGCCGTTGGCTGAGGAGATTCTGTTCGGCGAATTGTCTGAGCACGGCGGTGTGGTGCATATCGACATCAAGGATGGCGAAATCACCTTTGATTTCGAGACCACGGCAGAGATGGCCTGACGTTCGAAACCTTGCCCGCATCGTTGATTGATGCGGAGCAAGGTCATCGAGGAAAACTCATCAGGCAGACGAACAAAAACGCCCGGCTTATGCCGGGCGTTTTTGTCAATGACTGATTAACGGGCGCGGTAGGTGATGCGCCCTTTGCTCAGGTCATAGGGCGTCAGTTCTACACGCACTTTGTCGCCGGTCAGAATACGGATGTAATTCTTGCGCATCTTGCCGGAGATATGCGCGGTTACGACGTGCCCGTTTTCCAACTCCACACGAAACATGGTGTTGGGCAGGGTGTCGACGACAGTGCCTTCCATTTCGAAGCTGTCTTCTTTCGACATGCAGTAAAGCCCTCGGTATACAAATGAGTGGCCCGGTGCAAGTGGCGCCAGGCAAAAGCGGCGTGCATTGTGCCCGAAAAAACATGTTTAAGCCAAGGGTTCAGTACAGAGTGACCCATCTTTGATTGGTGAGCAGTTCGATGGGTCGATATTGAGTCTTGTAATTCATCTTTTTGCAGTTCTTTATCCAGTAACCCAGATAGACCGCTTGCAGCTGAAGCCGCGCAGCTTCGGCGATTTGCCAGAGAATGGCGTAGCGGCCCAGACTGCGGCGTTCTTCCTCGGGTTCGTAAAAGGTGTAGACCGCAGAAAGCCCGTTCGGTAACAGGTCGGTGACCGCCACCGCCACCAGGCGCTGAGCAAGGCGAAACTCATAAAAGCGTGAGAAGGGCAGGTCGCGTACCAGAAATGTCGAAAACTGCTCCCGACTGGGCGGAAACATATCGCCGTCGGCGTGGCGTTGCTCGATATAGCGCTGATAAAGGTCGAAGTATTCGTGGGTGAATACCGGCTTTGCACTGCTGACCTGAAGATCTGCGTTGCGTTTCAGGATGCGTTTTTGCTGTCTGTCAGGCGCAAACAGGTTGACCGGAATGCGCGCAGGCACGCAGGCACTGCAATTCTGGCAGTGAGGGCGATAAAGATGGTCGCCGCTGCGACGAAAGCCCATGTCGGACAGGTCGGCGTAGACCTGAACATCCATTGGCTGGCTGGGGTCCAGGAACAGCGTAGTCGCCTGCTCTTCGGGCAGGTAACTGCACGTGTGGGGTTGGGTGGCATAAAACTTAAGCCTGGCCAGCTCTGTCATCGTCGCCCCCCTTTGTTGGTGAGTCCATAGCCATGAGTGTATGCCAGCCTTTCAAACTCGCCTAGGTAACCAGTCGGCATCAGTCGGCTGGTCCAGATATTGCGCGAGATAATCGGCAAACGTCTGGCGCGGAATCGAGCGGGCACCGAAGCTGTGCAGGTGCTGAGTGGGCATCTGGCAGTCGATCAGCACAAAGCCCCAGGCTGTAAGGCGTTCGACCAGCGTGGCAAAACCGAATTTGGAAGCGTTGTCGGCGCGGCTGAACATGGATTCACCGAAGAACAACTGACCCATTGCCAAGCCGTACAACCCCCCGACCAGTTCGCCCTGATCCCAGACTTCAACACTGTGCGCATGACCGCGTTGGTGCAGTTCCAGATAGGCGTTCTGCATCGAGTCGGTGATCCAGGTGCCGTCAGCGTAGCTGCGCGGCGCAGCGCAGGCCTCTATCACGCGAGCAAAATCCTGATCGAAGGTCACTGTGTAGCGAGCCTGGCGCAGAAGTTTGGCAAGGCTGCGTGAGACATGCAGCTCGTCGGGAAACAGTACAGTCCGTGGGTCGGGTGACCACCAGAGAATGGGCTGGCCATCCTGAAACCAAGGGAAGCAGCCATGACGATACGCCTGGATCAGACGATCGGCAGACAGATCGCCGCCTGCCGCAAGCAGCCCGTTGGGTTCACGAAGGGCCTTTTCCAGCGGCGGGAAATCAAGACTGTTGCGTTGTAACCAGGTCAGCATGGCATCACGACTTTTCGGAAGGGGAGGGCGCTCAGTGCCTGCGAGTGCAACTCTGTGCGACAAGCGTGGTCACAGAAGGTTGCCATTATGGCGCGCACCGGAAGCTTGCGGTAGGGTGCGCCCGCCAGAGCCCGGTCTACGCATTTGAAGTTGTGGGCAGTTGATAAAATCACACCATAAGCCTTTGTCACAAAACGGAATGCATGCTCAAATTGAGCGTTATCGATGAACACCAAGGCTAGCCTGATATTTCAGTGGTTGCAGATCGATCTGACGAGTTTTCGTACAGACCTCCGCGCGTGTAAAGCCGTACAATGCTCGCGTCGGGCGTTATCATTCAAGCGTCTGTCACGCATGTCTTACCGGTTCTGTCTGCTTTTTTCAGTCGGGAGCAGGCAGTGCAGTCCGACAGCCGTTTCTGGTCAATCAACGAGATGTTCGCGCTACAGCGCAGGAAATAAAGCGTTTTGAAGAAATCCACCCCAGCACCCAGCGCTGTTCCGCTTTGGCGACAGCAACTGCACTACAGGCTCAAGGAAGGGGCCCTGATCGCCTTTGGCGCCCTGTGCCTGTATCTGATGATGGCTTTGTTGACCTACGATCAGAGCGATCCCGGCTGGAGCCATACCAGCAGCAATGCCGCGCAGGTTCAAAATGCTGCCGGGCGTGCTGGCGCGTTCTGTGCCGACATTCTGTTCATGGTGCTCGGCTATTTCGCCTACATATTTCCGTTGCTGCTGGCGATCAAGGCCTGGCAGGTGTTTCGTCACCGCCACGAGCCGTGGCAATGGAGTGGCTGGCTGTTCTCCTGGCGCCTGATCGGGCTGGTGTTCCTGATACTGGCCGGTGCGGCACTGGCGCATATCCATTTCCATTTTTCGGCAGGCTTTCCCGGGTCTGCGGGCGGTGTGCTGGGCGAAGTACTGGGCGATCTGGCCAAGAAGGCCCTGAATATTCAGGGCAGCACCTTGCTGTTCATCGCCCTGTTTCTGTTCGGCCTGACGGTGTTTACCGACCTGTCATGGTTCAAGGTGATGGACATCACCGGCAAGATCACGCTGGACCTGTTCGAGCTGTTTCAAGGCGCTGCCAACCGGTGGTGGACTGCCCGCGCCGAGCGCAAGCAGATGGTTGCGCAATTGCGCGAGGTCGATATGCAGGTCAACGACGTGGTGGCGCCTGTCGCCCCGGATCGTCGCGAGCAGGCCAAGGCCCGCGAGCGTCTGATCGAGCGCGAAGTGTCGCTGAGCAAACACATGACCGAGCGTGAAAAGCACGTGCCTGCGGTCATCGCGCCAGCACCTGCAAAGCCTGCCGAGCCTAGCAAACGCGTGCAAAAGGAAAAGCAGGCGCCATTGTTCGTCGACAGCGCGGTCGAAGGCACGCTGCCGCCGATCTCGATCCTCGATCCGGCGGAAAAGAAACAGCTTAATTACTCGCCGGAATCGCTGGCCGCAGTGGGTCATCTGTTGGAAATCAAGCTCAAGGAGTTTGGTGTTGAAGTCTCGGTGGACTCCATTCACCCCGGTCCGGTCATCACCCGTTACGAGATTCAGCCTGCTGCAGGCGTCAAGGTCAGTCGCATTTCCAACCTGGCCAAGGACCTTGCGCGCTCGTTGGCCGTGACCAGCGTCCGGGTCGTGGAAGTCATCCCCGGCAAGACCACCGTCGGCATCGAGATTCCCAACGAAGACCGGCAGATCGTGCGCTTCTCTGAAGTGCTGTCGACGCCTGAATACGATAACGCCAAGTCACCTGTGACGCTGGCTCTGGGCCACGATATCGGCGGCAAACCGGTTATCACCGATCTGGCGAAAATGCCGCACTTGCTGGTGGCCGGTACGACCGGTTCCGGTAAATCGGTGGGTGTCAACGCCATGATCCTGTCGATCCTGTTCAAGTCTGGCCCGGAAGACGCCAAACTGATCATGATTGACCCGAAAATGCTTGAGCTCTCAATCTACGAAGGCATTCCGCATTTGCTCTGTCCGGTCGTGACCGACATGAAAGACGCCGCCAACGCCTTGCGCTGGAGCGTTGCCGAGATGGAGCGCCGCTACAAGCTGATGGCGAAGATGGGCGTGCGTAACCTTTCCGGCTTCAACCAGAAAGTCAAGGATGCCCAGGACGCTGGCGAGCCACTGGCCGATCCGCTGTACAAGCGCGAAAGCATTCACGATGAAGCGCCATTACTGACCAAGTTGCCGACCATCGTGGTAGTAGTGGACGAGTTTGCCGACATGATGATGATCGTCGGCAAAAAGGTCGAAGAACTCATCGCCCGTATTGCGCAGAAGGCCCGTGCCGCCGGTATTCACCTGATCCTCGCGACTCAGCGTCCGTCGGTGGATGTAATTACCGGTCTGATCAAGGCCAACATCCCGACGCGAATGGCGTTTCAGGTATCGAGCAAGATCGA
The DNA here is from genome assembly GCF_000452705.1 of Pseudomonas syringae CC1557. Lineage (NCBI taxonomy): Bacteria > Pseudomonadati > Pseudomonadota > Gammaproteobacteria > Pseudomonadales > Pseudomonadaceae > Pseudomonas > Pseudomonas syringae. The sequence goes on along the minus strand of NZ_CP007014.1, from coordinate 3,548,757 downwards.
CTCCCGAACCATCATCGACCAGGGCGGCGCCGAGCAGCTGCTGGGCCACGGTGACATGCTGTACATGCCGCCCGGCACCAGTCTGCCCATTCGTGTCCACGGTGCGTTTGTTTCCGACGAAGAAGTGCATCGTGTCGTAGAAGCGTGGAAACTGCGCGGCTCTCCGGAATACAACGACGATATTCTTGCAGGTGTGGAAGAGGCCGGTAGCGGCTTTGACGGCGGCAGTGGCGAGGGCAGCGACGATAGCGAGAGCGACGCCCTTTACGATGAAGCCGTGAAGTTCGTGCTCGAAAGCCGTCGTGCTTCTATTTCTGCCGTTCAGCGCAAGCTCAAGATCGGTTACAACCGCGCTGCACGCATGATCGAGGCGATGGAAATGGCCGGCGTCGTGACATCCATGAACACCAATGGCTCGCGCGAAGTCATCGCGCCGGCGCCGATGCGCGACTGAGCTTTACCACCCCAGGATTGCGGCGGCAGCGTGTACGCACGTTGCCGCATCATCTTCGACACAATGAGGAATCCCATGCGCCTTACCCGCATGCTGTTGGCCACCGCACTGACTTTTTCCGTGATCTCCGCCCACGCTGACAGCAAGGACGTGGCACGCCTGACCCAGTTGCTGGAAAAATCCCAGACACTGACTGCACGATTCTCACAGCTGACCCTTGATGGTGGCGGTACGCAATTACAGGAAACAGCGGGCGAAATGGCCTTGCAGCGTCCTGGCCTGTTCAACTGGCACACCGATGCTCCGCAAGAACAGCTGATGGTTTCCGACGGCAAGAAGGTTTCCTTGTGGGACCCTGACCTGGAGCAGGTCACCATCAAGAAGCTCGATCAGCGCCTGACCCAGACCCCGGCACTGCTGCTGTCCGGTGACGTGTCGAAGATCAGCGAAAGTTTCGATATCACTGCCAAGGAAGCCGGTGGCGTGATCGACTTTGTGCTCAAGCCCAAGACCAAGGACACGCTGTTCGACAGCCTGCGTCTGTCGTTTCGCAACGGTGTGATCAACGACATGCAGTTGATCGACAGCGTGGGTCAGCGCACCAACATCCTGTTCACCGGGGTCAAGGCCAACGAGCCGATCCCGGCGAGCAAGTTCAAGTTCGACGTGCCAAAGGGCGCTGATGTCATTCAAGAGTAAAAGGGTTTAATTCCGACCATGGACCTGTTCAGCCGCGAACCGATAGCTCAGCCTCTGGCTGCACGCCTGCGTGCCACCAATCTGGATGAGTATGTCGGGCAGGAGCATGTGCTTGCGCATGGCAAGCCTTTGCGTGAAGCGCTGGAGCAGGGTGCGTTGCACTCGATGATTTTCTGGGGCCCTCCGGGGGTCGGCAAGACCACGTTGGCGAGGCTGCTGGCCAAGGTTTCGGACGCGCATTTCGAGACTGTTTCGGCGGTGCTGGCCGGGGTCAAGGAAATTCGTCAGGCGGTTGAGGTTGCCAAGCAGCAGGCCGGACAATACGGCAAGCGCACGATTCTGTTCGTCGATGAAGTGCACCGCTTCAACAAGTCGCAGCAGGATGCATTTCTGCCCTACGTAGAAGACGGCACATTGATTTTCATCGGTGCCACCACCGAGAATCCTTCGTTCGAACTCAACAATGCTCTGCTTTCACGCGCGCGTGTCTACGTGCTCAAGAGCCTGGACGAAGCAGCGTTGCGCAAGCTGGTCAATCGCGCCTTGACTGAAGACCGGGGCCTCGGCCAGCGCAAGCTGACCCTGAGTGATGAAGGCTTTGCGATCCTCATGTCCGCCGCTGATGGCGATGGCCGTCGCATGCTTAACCTGCTGGAGAACGCGTCCGATCTGGCCGAGGATGGCAGCGAGATTGATGTCGAATTGTTGCAGAGCCTGCTGGGTGATAGCCGACGCCGCTTTGACAAGGGCGGCGAGGCGTTCTATGACCAGATATCGGCCCTGCACAAGTCCATACGTGGCTCGAACCCCGATGCGGCGCTGTACTGGTTTGCCCGAATGATCGACGGTGGTTGCGACCCGCTGTATCTGGCCCGCCGTGTGGTGCGCATGGCCAGCGAAGACATCGGCAACGCCGACCCGCGTGCGTTGCCGCTGTGCATGTCCGCCTGGGATGTGCAAGAGCGCCTGGGCAGCCCTGAAGGTGAGCTGGCAGTCGCACAGGCGATTGTCTATCTGGCCTGCGCGCCTAAAAGCAACGCGGTGTACATGGCGTTCAAGGCGGCGATGCGCGAAGCGGGTGAGCATGGCTCGCTTGAGGTTCCTCTGCATCTGCGCAATGCGCCGACCAAGCTGATGAAGCAGCTTGGTTATGGCGAAGAATACCGCTATGCGCACGACGAGCCGGAAGCCTATGCCGCAGGTGAGGACTATTTCCCGGATGAACTGGAGCCGCGTCAGTATTACCAGCCCGTCCCGCGTGGCCTGGAGCTGAAAATCGGCGAGAAACTCAGGCGTTTGACTGCACTGGACGATGCCAGTCCGCGCAAACGGAGAAAGTGATGTTTCAAACCATTCTTGCGGTGTCGATTGCCGGGATCGCTGGTACATTATTGCGCTTCGCCACAGGCACGTGGGTCACGGCTAACTGGCCTCGCTATTTCTATGCGGCGACGCTGGCCGTCAACCTTGTCGGCTGTCTGATCATCGGTGTGTTGTACGGTCTGTTTCTGCTACGCCCTGAAGTGCCCATCGAAATTCGCGCCGGACTGATCGTCGGTTTTGTAGGGGGTCTCACGACCTTTTCATCTTTTTCACTGGATACGCTGCGCCTGCTGGAAAGCGGGCAATTACCGCTGGCGCTGGGCTACGCAGGTATCAGTGTATTCGGCGGGCTGCTCGCAACCTGGGTTGGCCTGTCCCTGACCAGACTTTGATAGACGAGAGAACGATATGCTCGATTCCAAACTGTTACGTACTCAACTTCAGGACGTAGCGGATCGCCTGGCTTCCCGTGGCTTTACGCTGGATGTGGCCCGTATTGAAGCGCTGGAAGCCCAGCGCAAGGTGGTGCAGACCCGCACCGAGCAGTTGCAGGCCGAACGCAATGCCCGCTCCAAGTCCATTGGTCAGGCCAAGCAGCGCGGCGAAGACATCGCGCCGTTGATGGCAGACGTCGAGCGTATGGGTAACGAGCTTAGCGAAGGCAAGGTTGAACTGGACGCGATTCAGGCCGAACTGGATGCGCTGCTGCTGAACATCCCGAACCTGCCGCACGAGTCGGTGCCGGTGGGTGCCGACGAAGAAGGCAACGTCGAAGTTCGCCGCTGGGGCACGCCGACTGCGTTCGATTTCGAGGTCAAGGACCACGTTGCGCTGGGCGAAAAATTCGGCTGGCTGGATTTCGAGACCGCCGCCAAGCTGTCCGGTGCGCGTTTCGCGCTGTTGCGTGGCCCGATCGCGCGTCTGCACCGTGCGCTGGCGCAGTTCATGATCAATCTGCACATCAACGAGCACGGCTACGAAGAAACCTACACGCCGTACCTGGTTCAGGCGCCTGCACTGCAAGGCACCGGTCAGTTGCCCAAGTTCGAGGAGGATCTGTTCAGGATTTCCCGCGAAGGCGAAGCTGATCTGTACCTGATTCCAACTGCCGAAGTGTCGCTGACCAATATTGTGTCGGGGGAAATTCTCGATGCCAAACAGCTGCCGCTCAAGTTTGTGGCGCACACACCGTGCTTCCGCAGTGAGGCCGGTGCCTCGGGGCGCGATACCCGTGGCATGATTCGCCAGCATCAGTTCGACAAGGTCGAGATGGTCCAGATCGTTGCACCTGATGAGTCCATGGCCGCTCTGGAGTCGCTGACCGGCAACGCCGAGCGGGTTCTGCAATTGCTCGAGCTGCCTTACCGTACGTTGGCTCTGTGCACCGGCGACATGGGTTTCAGTGCAGTGAAGACCTACGATCTGGAAGTGTGGATCCCGAGCCAGGACAAGTACCGGGAAATCTCCTCGTGCTCCAACTGTGGCGATTTCCAGGCGCGGCGTATGCAGGCGCGCTGGCGCAATCCGGAAACCGGCAAGCCGGAACTGGTCCATACCCTCAACGGTTCGGGTCTGGCGGTGGGGCGTACACTCGTTGCGGTGCTGGAAAACTATCAGCAGGCGGATGGTTCGATTCGCGTGCCGGAAGTGCTCAAGCCGTACATGGGCGGCCTTGAGGTTATTGGTTAAATGGAATTCCTGCCGCTGTTCCATAACCTGCGTGGCAGCCGCGTGCTGGTGGTCGGCGGCGGTGAAATCGCCCTGCGCAAATCTCGTCTGATCGCTGACGCAGGCGCTGTGCTGCGGGTGGTTGCGCCGGAAATCGAAACCCAGTTGCGCGAGCTGGTCGTTCAAAGCGGCGGTGAGCTGATTTTGCGCGGTTACAGCGAAAGTGATCTGGACGGCTGTGTGCTGATCATTGCTGCAACGGATGACGAACCGCTCAACGCGCAAGTTTCCCACGACGCCCGGCTGCGCTGTGTGCCGGTCAATGTGGTGGATGCTCCTGCGCTGTGTACGGTGATCTTTCCGGCGATCGTCGATCGTTCACCCTTGGTCATTGCTGTCTCCAGTGGCGGCGATGCGCCGGTGCTGGCGCGCCTGATCCGTGCCAAGCTGGAAACCTGGATTCCGTCCTCTTACGGCCAGCTTGCCGGGCTGGCCGCTCGTTTTCGCAATCAGGTCAAAGGCCTGTTTCCGAACGTGCAGCAGCGTCGGGCGTTCTGGGAGGAAGTTTTTCAGGGGGCCATCGCCGATCGCCAACTGGCCGGGCAGGGCGCGGAGGCCGAGCGCATGCTGATCGCCAAGATCGCAGGCGAGCCGCCTGCGGAAACCGGAGAGGTTTACCTGGTGGGCGCCGGTCCGGGTGATCCTGACCTGTTGACCTTCCGCGCGCTACGCCTGATGCAGCAAGCGGATGTGGTGCTCTACGACCGTCTGGTTGCGCCGACGATTCTTGATCTGTGCCGTCGCGATGCCGAGCGTGTCTATGTCGGCAAGCGGCGTGCGGAACATGCGGTTCCTCAGGAACAGATCAACCAGCAACTGGTTGCACTGGCCAAACAGGGCAAGCGGGTGGTGCGTCTGAAAGGCGGCGACCCGTTTATCTTTGGCCGGGGTGGCGAGGAAATCGAAGAACTGGCGGCACACGGCATCCCGTTTCAAGTCGTTCCGGGCATCACCGCGGCCAGTGGCTGTGCCGCCTACGCGGGCATCCCGCTGACGCACCGTGATCATGCGCAATCCGTGCGCTTCATCACGGGCCATCTGAAAAACGGCACGACAGACCTGCCCTGGTCTGATCTGGTAGCGCCTGCTCAGACGCTGGTGTTTTACATGGGGCTGATCGGTCTGCCGGTCATTTGCGAGCAACTGATCAAACATGGTCGCTCTGCCGATACCCCAGCGGCGTTGATCCAGCAGGGTACGACTGTCAATCAGCGAGTGTTCACCGGCACCCTGGCCAACCTTCCGCAAATGGTCGCCGAGCATGAGGTGCATGCACCGACGCTGGTGATCATCGGAGAAGTGGTCAAGCTGCGTGAAAAACTGGCATGGTTCGAGGGCGCTCAGGCGACAGTCTGAGTTTGAAGGCGGATAGCCCGCTCGGGCTATCCATCTCGTTACAAACAAACAGATTACCGCTTCCAGACGCCTTTGCCGGACAGACGCTCACGATCGTGAGAAGCGTGCAGATTCAGCGCTGGCCCCTTGGGGATGATTCCGGTCGGGTTGATGGTGCGATGGCTGCCGTAGTAGTGACCTTTGATGTGCTCGAAATCCACGGTCTCGGCGACGCCCGGCCATTGGTAGAGCTCGCGCAGCCAGTTGCTCAGGTTTGGATAGTCTGCAATACGCCGCAGGTTGCATTTGAAATGGCTGTAATAAACCGCATCAAAGCGCACGATGCTGGTGAACAAGCGTATATCGGCCTCGGTCAGGTGTTCGCCAGTCAGGTAGCGCTTCTCTCCCAGGAGCTTTTCCAGCGCATCCAGCTCGGTAAATACATCGTCGAATGCTTCTTCGTAAGCGCCTTGCGACGTCGCAAATCCTGCCCGATACACACCATTGTTAACGTTCGGGTAAATCTGCTCATTGAGCTCGTCAATGCTCGGTGTTAACGCCTTGGGATAGAAATCCAGCGTGTTGCCGGTCAGTTCGTCAAAAGCAGAGTTGAACATACGGATGATTTCCGCCGACTCGTTACTGACGATGCGTTGCTGTTGCTTGTCCCATAGCACCGGCACCGTTACGCGCCCTGTGTATTCAGGGTCATCCGCGGTGTAGCGTTGGTGAAGGTACTGCAGACCATCCAGCGCATTCCCGCTAGAGCCTTTCTGCTGGTCGAAAGTCCAGCCGTTCTCCAGCATCAGGTAACTGACCACTGAAACATCGATCAGGTCTTCCAGGCCTTTCAGCTTGCGCAGGATCAGCGTGCGATGCGCCCACGGGCACGCCAGCGACACGTAAAGGTGGTAGCGACCTGCTTCAGCAGTAAAACCACCCTCGCCGGATGGCCCAGGCTGCCCGTCGACCGTGACCCAGTTGCGACGCTGTGCGCTCTCGCGTTGGAATGCACCGTCTTTGCTGCTTTCGTACCACTGGTCTTGCCAGCGTCCTTCGACCAGAAGGCCCATGTCTGACTCCCGTTGCTGAGTGATAGAACTTGGAGGTCAGTTCAGGCGCGTCGGTTCGATTTGAAAAGCGCAAGATTATGGACGCTGGTTATCGCCACAGCCGATAGATCATAAGGTCTTGTCGCGGCGATCCCAGAACGTTTGAGCTTGCTGGAAAGCCTCGTCGCGAGCGACGCCCAGGCCGCGCAGTGCAAGCGCCATGGTTGAAATCAATGCCAGTTGCGGATAGCTGTCCTCAAGCTCGCCGCGCCACAAGGCCAGCAATTGCTGAGGATCAAGGGTGGCCGGTTTGACGTGCCGACGCGGCGAAAGCGCTGGCCATTCCTCGTCCCAGGGCTGTCCACCCGTCGTGCCATACAGATGGCTGATGGTGTCGGGGTTGATCTCGATCTCGCCGCCGTCACCCTTGACCACAATGGCGTTGTCGCCCAGCAGGCTGCTGGCATCGCGGTGTACGCTCTGGTAGCCCGGATGAAAGATGCTCTGCAGGCCACAGCGCGCTTGCAGCGGATTGAGAATGCGCGCCAGCGAATGAATGGGAGAGCGCAGGCCTAGCGTATTGCGCAGGTCGATCATGCGTTGCAGCTGCGGCGCCCAGTCGGCGAGCGGGATAAACGCCAGGTTTTCCTGCCCGAGCGCGATTTCGACCGCTGCCCAGTTACGGCACAGCGGGATATCCAGCAAACCCAGCAACTGTTCGGTGTACAGGCGTCCTGCGGTATGCGCGCCACCGCCGTGCAGGAGGATCTTCACGCCGTTCTGTGCCAGGCACTTGGCCGCCAGCAGGAACCACGGCAGGTGGCGCTTCTTGCCAGCGTAGGTCGGCCAGTCGATGTCCACGTGCATGGCCGGGGCATTCAGGCGTTCGCGCAGTGCCTCAGTGAAACCTGCCAGTTCCTCGGGGCTTTCTTCCTTGTGACGCAGCAACATCAGGAATGCGCCGAGCTGGGTGTCCTCGACTTTTTCGTCAAGCAGCATGCCCATAGCCTCGCGCGCTTCCTCGCGAGTCAGGTTGCGTGCGCCGCGTTTGCCTTTGCCAAGGATGCGGACGAAGGGGGCGAAGGGATGTTCTTCCGGCGTTTCGGTCACCAGCGGTGCGTAGTCGTTCATATGCAATTGGTCGGCTTTGGCAGGCCCGCCAGCTTGGCGGCAAGTTTGGCAGGGGTGCCGTTGAACAGGCGGTTGAGGTGCAGGCTGTTGCCTTTTTCCACGCCCAGCTTCAGTGCGGTGTATTTGATCAATGGCCGAGTGGCGGGCGAGAGCTGAAACTCGGCGTAGAAATCGCGCAGTAACTGGAGGATTTCAATGTGCTCGGCGCTCAGGACGATACCTTCCCTGGCAGACAAGGCATGCGCAACGTCCATTGACCAGTCGTTGAGGTCCTGGAGAAATCCGTCCTTGTCCAGTTCGAGGGTGCGTCCGTCAATGATCAACTGTTTCATAACCAGGTATTGACCTTGTCGAAGCGCAGCGACAGTTCCACGAAGGCCGGGTAGTCAATGCTCTCTACACCTGCAGGAAGCGGCAGATTGCGCGCCTTTACGTCCTCGTCGAGGACGAACAGCTGCGATGAGCCGATCAGGGTGTGCAGGTTCTGCAACTGAACGCTGGCCGCTGTTAACGCGTAAGTGGCATCGCCACACAGCAACACACCGTCGCTACTGCCCAGCAGGCGCAGGCAGCTGTCCAGGCGGGTGTCAGAGAAGGGGGAGTGAGAAAGAACGTGCAAGGTAGCCATCAGATCGTAATCACCTCGTCGTAGCGGTCAAACAGTGCAGACAACTCGGGCCGTGCGACCAGTTGAGTGATCTCTTGACCCAGTGTGCTGGCAGCAATGCCACGCTCAGCCAGACTCTGCCCACAGGCATACAGGTCTTCGACACCGAACATCGACAACGCTTTCAGGTTTGCGGTCAGGTCTTTCTGCTGCAGGGCGCCCGGAGCCTGGTGTGGAGACAATTGAAAAACACCGTCATCCAGAAACAGCAGGCCGACCGGCAAGTCGAACGCGCCGCCTGCCAGCACGATGTCCAGCGCCTCGCGGGCACCTGGGCCGGACCACGGCGCTTGGCGGCTGACAATCAATAATGAGCGGGGCATCTCACGGCCCTCCAAAGCAGATCAGACGGTCGGCGGATTGCACAGCGTCGTGCAACTGACCCAGCCCGGACAATTCCCATGGTTCAAGCAGATTCGCGGCTGGACGCTGATAGCGTTCGGCTTCTTGAGCATCCAGTACGCCACGACGCAACGCAGCGGCGATGCACACCACGCCGTCCAGACTGTGCTCGACAATGAAATCACGCCATTGCTGCGCCAGATCCTGTTCGTCCTGTGGCGTCACGACGTTGGCCGACGCGCTGTGTACGCCGTCCTGATAAAAAAACAACCGGACGATTTCATGCCCGCCTGCGAGCACCGCTTTGGAAAACAACAGCGCACGCCGCGAGGAGGGCGCATGTGCGGCGGAAAAAAGCGAGATGGCGAATTTCATGAGCGGCTCTGCCAACAAAACATGCGCAATGATAAAGAATTCACGGAGGAGTGTGTGAGTCTGGCGAAAATGGCGCTGACACTGATCCCACAGGCCAAGACTCTCGGGCCAATGCTCTGCGTTGACGTGCAGTTAATGACACTCCACGTCACGCGTGCTGGCACCGCAAAACCTGATGTCTTACGGTTTTATTGATAACCTTTAAACATCAATGGATGAAAAGATAGCACTTATCGTTTCAAGGTGTGTCCGGCAGACTCCTCGATCACAAGCGCTGACAAGCACTCTAATAAGATCGCTGGAGAACAATCATGAACGGCTCATCCCCTCAACCCGCTGCGTCTGCCCGTTCCAGGGCTGGAGCGGTATTCCGTGTTACATCCGGCAACTTTCTTGAACAATTCGATTTCTTTCTGTTTGGTTTCTACGCGACTCAAATCGCTGCTGCTTTTTTTCCCGCGACGAGTGAATTTGCCTCACTGATGATGACGTTCGCCGTCTTTGGTGCGGGCTTTCTCATGCGTCCACTGGGGGCGGTGATCCTGGGTGCCTACATCGATGACGTGGGTCGGCGCAAAGGGCTGATCGTGACCTTGTCGATCATGGCGAGCGGTACGTTGTTGATTGTTCTGGTGCCAGGCTACGCAAGCATTGGCCTCTGGGCTCCGGCCTTGGTGTTACTCGGCCGTTTACTGCAAGGTTTCTCCGCCGGTGCCGAACTGGGCGGGGTATCGGTGTATCTGGCTGAAATGGCCACGCCGGGTCGCAAGGGGTTCTACACCAGTTGGCAATCCGGCAGTCAGCAGGTGGCGATTGTGGTTGCCGCAGCGCTGGGGTATGCCCTTAACCAGTGGATGGCGCCTGCGGCTGTGGCTGACTGGGGCTGGAGAATTCCATTCGCCATCGGTTGCCTGATCATCCCGTTCATTTTCCTGTTGCGCCGCAGCCTGCAGGAAACCGAAGAGTTCGCCACCCGCAAGCACCGTCCGAGCATGCGTGAGGTCTTCGCGACCCTGTTGCAGAACTGGCGCGTGGTCATTGCCGGGATGCTGATGGTTGCGATGACCACTACCACGTTCTACCTGATCACCATTTATGCACCCACCTTCGGCAAGACCGTGCTGAATCTGAGTACCGCCGACGCGCTTCTGGTGACCTTGCTGGTCGGCGTGTCCAATTTTATCTGGCTGCCGATAGGCGGCATGTTGAGTGACCGTTTCGGGCGCAAGCCACTGCTGGTCGCGATGACCTTACTCACCATTATCAGCGCCTATCCCGCCCTGTCATTCCTCGCTCAGGCGCCCAGTTTCGGTCACATGCTGGAGGTGCTGCTGTGGTTCTCGTGCCTCTACAGTTTGTATAACGGCGCGATGATTCCGGCGCTGACTGAAATCATGCCGGTGGAAGTGCGCGTTGCCGGGTTTTCTCTGGCCTACAGCCTGGCGACGGCGGTTTTCGGTGGTTTCACCCCGGCCATATCCACCTGGTTGATCCACTTGACCGGAGACAAAGCCGCGCCCGCCTACTGGATGACATTTGCTGCCATGTGCGCGCTGGGCGCGACACTGGTGCTCTACCGACATATTTCAGCTCGCCCGCAACTGGCTGTGTAATCAAGGAAAACAAACATGCAATCTTTACATAAGCATCAACTGGCACTGCTCTTTCTGAGCTGTGTTGCCGTCAGCGCTGGCGCCCAGGCTGAAGAACTCAAGGTCATGACCTCGGGTGGCTTTACCGCAGCCTACAAATTGCTGGGGCCTGAATACGCCAAGGCGTCCGGGGATACGCTGGACACCATTCTCGGGCCGTCGATGGGCAAGGCGCCTGAGGCTATTCCAAACCGGCTGACCCGTGGTGAGCATGCCGATGTCGTGATCATGGTCGGCTACGCGCTGGATGAGCTGATCAAGCAAGGCAAGGTAGACCCCGCGTCGCGTGTCGAGCTGGCAGACTCGCGTATCGGCATGGTGGTGAAGCAGGGCGCTGCCAAGCCTGCCATCGGCACCGACAGCGAGCTGAAAGACACGCTGCTGAAAGCCAGGTCGGTCGCCTACTCCGACAGCGCCAGTGGCGTGTACATCGAGAAAGAGCTGTTCAAAAAGCTGGGCATCCAGCAACAGCTCGCGCCGAAGAGCAAGATGGTCGAGCGCATTCCGGTTGCCTCGGTGGTTGCCACAGGCGATTACGAACTGGGCTTTCAGCAGGTCGCCGAATTGCTGCCGATTCCCGGTGTAACGTTCGTGGCGAAGATCCCGGAAGACGTCCAGTCGGTCACGCGTTATGCGGCTGGCGTTCCGGTCAACGCCGAGCATCCAAAACAGGCCAAGGCGTTACTCGACTACCTGGCATCACCCAAGGCTCAGGCCACCCTGCAGTCGACGGGTCTGGATTCAGTCCCGCGCTGATCGAGATGGCATCTGCCTGACCAGTCGTTCCAGCTCAAGGGCTGCGGGTGTCAGTGTTCGCCCGCGGCGCTTGATCAGCCCGACGTTACGGATCACCTCGGGTGCCACCAGTGGCACGCTCACCAGAAACGGGTGAGCGGTCATCGGCATGGCAATCGAGGGCACTGCCGCTACGCCGAGCCCGGCTTCTACAAGACCTACCATGGTCGTCACATGCCGTGTTTCGCAAACGCTTTCCCTGAGGGGGCGTGAGGTTGCCAGCGCCTTGTCCAGTACCAGTCTGTTGCCCGACGTGATATCCAGGGTGATGTAGTCGTGGCGATACATCTCTTCCCAACTGACACTGTCATGCGTCGCCAATGGATGATCGCGGCGGCAGGCCATCACGTAGCGCTCCTGCAGAAGCAGTTCAAAGTCCACCTCTGGCGCCAGATTGCCGCTGAAACTCACCCCGAAATCAGCTTCGCCCAGCGCAACCGCGCTGTTGACTTCATTGGCGCTCGCGTCCAGCACCTTGATTCTGATTTTAGGAAACAGCTCATGGAAAGCGCTGATGACGTGCGGCATGAAGTAATAGGCCGCAGAGGGGACGCAGGCAATTGTGACGCTGCCCATTCGCGTCGAGCCAACCTCGCCGATCGTCATCAATGCGATGTCGAGATCGTCGAGGATGCGCTCGACCTGCGGCAGAAAAGCGCGGCCGACCGTGGTCAGGCTGACCTTGCGCGTGGTGCGCTCGAACAGCTTCACATTCAGCGCCGACTCCAGCTTTTCTATACGCCGACTGAGCGCAGGCTGCGTGATCTGCACGGTTTCGGCAGCCTTGCGGAAGCTGCCATTTTCGACCACGGCCCGAAACGCCTGGAGGTCGTTGAGATCGAAATTGATGGGCATCAAGAGACCGGTTGACTGATACGTGAAGCGCATCAATATATCAGACTGCGCGGCCCGCTCTGCGAGCGGGTTGCACTGCGCCGCTCATGTCAGGCGTGTGCGTCCCGACCACCATGTGAATGTTCAGCATCCGTTATCAGAAACGATTGAACGAGACGAATCCGCCGCTCGACGTGATAGGCGCCGTCATCGTTGTGACGCAGGTAAATACGCCGGCAATTGGCGCACTGCCAGACGGTGGACTGGTTATAGGGATAAAAGCGGGGAGCGATAGGCGCGTCGGGAGACCAGTAGAGCGTTCCGTCGGGGTGGTATTCATCGATGGTCGCTTCTTCAGGGGAGTGCTTCGCCAGCGCCCCCAGCTTGTTGAACGCTTCCTCCCGGTAACTCACCGGCCAACTGCTCCAGCCTGCAAGGTCTCGGTGCAGGCAGCTGCATTCCGCTGATAGAGGCAATGACGTTGTGGTCAGGGCGAGTAAGGCCTGAGCGTCCATGAATGAGTCCATGTTGATGAGTATCTCCTGATGAGAGCCTGCCGGCAGCAGATCCGCATAGTACTCCAGGTCGCCAGTGTCTCTGACACGCCGCACCGTGTTTATTGTCTGCTGCTGCACCCATGACGAGACAGAGGCTTTGCCTGTCGCGCCACGGATGCAGAGCCGATTCCAGCGCTAGCTTCCGGTCATCCGTTCGGCGCAGGCAAGCAGTACCGAGTTTGCAATGACCTCGGCAGCCTGATCGATTTGTGCAAGGTTGAGATAGGAGGGTGCAATCCGCAGGTGGCGTCCTGTGGTATCCCTGCCGTGGCAGTGAGTGGCGCCTGCCGATGCCCCCGGACGCTATCGGCAAGGGCTGCCAGGTTGTGCTCTCCCGTTCGGGCGCGCAGCTTCATCATGATGGCAAAGGCAGTTTGCTGGATGTGCTGATAGCTTCAGGGCACACCCTTTCCTTATAGCTGTAAGGAGGGCGTGTGCGGAGCGTGTGCAGGGTGCTTGAGGACGCTCTGGAACATCGCGACGTGGTTCTCAGCGCTGCCGAGCGGGCATCCGGGAGGACGATGATGATCTGCGTGTCGGGATGTACGTCAGAGCGGCTGGTTCTGGACATTTAGCGTGGTGGTTCAGAACTGCAGGATGGCGCCTCGCATTGAGCAAGCCCCGGAAACGACAAAGCCCTGAATAATCAGGGCTTTGCGCTTTCAAATATGGCGGAGGCATAGAGATTCGAACTCTAGGACCTGTTACAGTCGGCAGTTTTCAAGACTGCTGCCTTAAACCACTCGGCCATACCTCCACTACGTTGCGGGCGCCATAATACCGGAATGAAACAAGCTGTCAAACTCTGTGACTAGCCAGTTGCAGCGCCTCTGTTATGATCTTTGCAACTCAACATTTCAACAGGAAGGAGTTTCGCCATGCGCGAACAGGATTACAGCCTTAAAACCGGCGTGCAGGCCGACCAGCTAGAGGTTAGTCGTGTCCTGCGCAATACTTACGGTCTTCTCGCTCTGACGCTCGCTTTCAGCGGTGTCATGGCCTTTGTCGCTCAGCAGATGCGCGTCGGCTACCCGAACATTTTCGTGGTGCTGATCGGCTTCTATGGTCTGTTTTTCCTTACCAACAAGCTGCGTGATTCGGTGTGGGGTCTGGTTTCGACCTTCGCTCTGACTGGCTTCATGGGGTTCCTGCTGGGCCCGATCCTCAACCGTTATCTGGGCATGGCAGGCGGTGCTGAAGTTGTCAGCTCTGCATTCGCGATGACAGCACTGGTATTTGGCGGCCTGTCGGCTTACGTGCTGATCACTCGCAAGGACATGAGTTTCCTCGGTGGCTTTATCACCGCCGGTTTCTTTGTCCTGCTGGGAGCGGTTGTGGCCAGCATGTTTTTCCAGATCAGCGGGCTGCAACTGGCAATCAGCGCAGGCTTCGTACTGTTCTCGTCGGTCTGCATTCTGTTTCAGACCAGCGCGATCATTCAGGGTGGCGAGCGTAACTACATCATGGCTACCGTCAGCCTGTATGTATCGATTTACAACCTGTTCATCAGCCTGCTGCAAATCTTCGGCATCATGAGCCGCGACGACTGATCATCGTGGCCTGAATAGTCAGGCAGCTCTGCTTCAAACAAAAGCCCCGACTTGTCGGGGCTTTTGCGTTGTCGGGTTTCGAGAATGTCAAAAGGGGGCAGGGGGTCATTTTCGTGGCTGGCATTCGTGAATTTCGTTCGGAAGACGTGTCATCCCCGTTGCGGGTCTTACCGTCACATTCGACGCCTCTAAATATCTGACTGATCAGTCATCTTTATCAAAATTGCGCCAGCCTGTTCAATGGCTTATCGAAAGCCTGACATCACCAAAAAAAATATCAGACGATTCCCTAGTGCCTGTAGGCAGATTCCTGATTTAGGCGATTTGGCATCACTTATCAGGGCTGGACACAAGATTTCAAGATGTGTCAGTTTTGTTACGCAACACACGTTACGCAACAAAGGCGAGTGACAGGATTCCCTCGCTGCAGACGGAGTCCTGCCGCACCAATCTGTTCCATCAGCAAACAAGGAAGTGTCATGACGAAAGTCAAAGAAAATGCTGCAATTCAACTCTCCGCCGCTACCAGTAGCTCCTTCGACCAGATCAATACGTTCGCTCACGAGTATGACCGTGGTGGCAACCTCACTATCAACGGCAAGCCCTCGTATTCGCTCGATCAGGCTGCGAACTTCATTCTTCGCGATCAGGCCGCCTGGGCGGACCGCGATAATAACGGCACCATCAACCTCACTTACACGTTCCTGACCGCCAAGCCTGCCGGTTTTGACAACTCGCTGGGAACGTTCAGTGCGTTCAACGCGCAGCAGAAAGCCCAGGCAGTACTGTCGATGCAATCATGGGCTGATGTTGCCAAGGTCAGCTTCACCCAGGCGGCCTCCGGCGGCGACGGGCACATGACCTTCGGCAACTACAGTGATGGCAGCAGCGGTGGGGCGGCGTTCGCCTATCTGCCTAGCGGCGGCCGTACAGATGGTCAGTCCTGGTACCTTGTAAACAATTCCTACAGGGAAAACGCTACCCCGGACAACGGCAACTATGGCCGGCAAACGCTGACTCACGAAATTGGCCATACCCTTGGCTTGTCTCACCCTGGCGACTACAACGCTGGCGAGGGCAACCCGTCCTACAAGGATGTCAGCTACGCAGAAGACACGCGCGGCTACAGCGTCATGAGTTACTGGAGTGAGTC
Source organism: Pseudomonas syringae CC1557 (assembly GCF_000452705.1). NCBI lineage: Bacteria > Pseudomonadati > Pseudomonadota > Gammaproteobacteria > Pseudomonadales > Pseudomonadaceae > Pseudomonas > Pseudomonas syringae. The sequence goes on along the minus strand of NZ_CP007014.1, from coordinate 3,533,110 downwards.
CAATACTGATCAGAACTTCGTCAAGGGCGGCGCTCAGTCGTATTCCTCGGCGCCGTTGCTGGACGATATTGCTGCGGTTCAGCAGCTCTACGGCGCGAACATGAGCACGCGTGCCACCGACACGGTCTATGGCTTCAACTCCACTGCCGGGCGCGATTTCTATAGCGCTACCTCTGCCGCGTCCAAAGTGGTGTTCTCTGTGTGGGACGGCGGGGGCAAGGATACCCTCGACTTCTCGGGCTTTACCCAGAACCAGAAGATCAACCTCAACGCTGCTTCTTTCTCGGACGTTGGTGGCATGGTAGGTAACGTTTCCATTGCCAAAAACGTCGTGGTTGAAAACGCGGTAGGCGGCTCGGGCAATGATCTGTTGATCGGCAACGCTGCTGCCAACGACCTTAAAGGCGGTGCCGGTAATGACATCATCTACGGCGGCGGCGGGGCCGACAGCCTGACCGGTGGTGCAGGAGCAGACGTCTTTGTATTTGGCGCCAGTTCCGATTCCAACCGGGCGGCTCAGGATACGATTCGTGACTTTGTCAGCGGTCAGGACAAAATCGACGTATCGGCCATTTCCACGCTGAGCGCGTTGCAGTTCGTCAACGCCTTCAGCGGTCATGCCGGCGAAGCAATCCTGAACTACAACCAGAGCAGCAACCTGGGTAGCCTGGCCATCGACTTCACGGGGCAGGGGGCGGGTGATTTCCTGGTAGGCACCGTTGGTCAAGCGTTCGCGACTGATATCGTGGTTTAATCTGTAACAATCATGGGCGACTCTCTGCAGCCGCCCATGATCTGGAATCTACCCCTTCATGAAGATCAATCACGTTGTTCGAATCGTGCCGGTTGCTTTTGCGCTGCTGGTGGGGATTTCTGGAGCGAGCATGGCCATGAGTCTGAAACTACCCAACCCTGCCGAACTGAGTGGCAAGTGGCAACTTTCTCTTAAAGGGAAGGCGGGGGACGCCTGCAAACTCAATCTGAATACCGAAGTGCCGCAGGTGACTGGTGATATGGCATGCGCAGTGCAGTGGTTGCACGACAGGCCTGATGGCTGGTTTCCGACCCCGGATGGTCTGGCGTTCACGGACAAAGACGGCAATCGCCTGATCCACCTCAACAGGATGGACGCGCAAACCTATGAGGCACGTCTGCCCAGTGGTGAGGTACTGATCCTTGGACGGCTTGCCGATTAAGCGTTTCATGGACATACGCACGTTGTTCGATAAAAAAACCGAGACGTCACCCCGTTATAAGTAAGATCATCAAGGAAGAACCATGAGTGCGTTGCCCCGTAGCGCCCAGCCGCCGCTTTATAAAGCGCTGGCTGATTACAAAAGCGCGTTGATAGGTGTCGGTTGTTTTACCGCGCTGATCAACGTGTTGATGCTCGCCCCGTCGATTTATATGTTGCAGGTGTATGACCGCGTATTGACCTCGCAGAACCAGACCACGTTGGCCATGCTCACTCTTATGGTGGTCGGGTTCTTTGCATTTATAGGTTTGCTGGAGATGGTCCGCAGTTTTGTGGTGATCCGTATTGGCAGCGAGCTGGAGCGGCGTTTCAATCTACGCGTCTATCAGGCGGCGTTCGAGAGCAACCTGCATGCAGGGCAGCGTCAGGCCGGACAAGCGCTGGGCGATCTGACCTTTATTCGCCAGTTCCTCACGGGCCCTGCATTGTTTGCGTTTTTCGACGCCCCCTGGTTTCCCATTTATCTAGCGGTGATTTTTCTTTTCGACCCATGGCTGGGCGTGTTGGCCAGTGTCGGCACGGTGCTGCTGGTAGCGCTGGCCTGCCTGAATGAATGGCTGACCCGCAAACCGCTGGCTGAGGCCAGTGGTTATTCGCAGCAGTCTGCGCAATTGGCGACTCGCCATCTGCAACAGGCCGAAGCCATTCAGGCCATGGGCATGCTGGAGGCGTTGCGACGTCGCTGGTTCACTGTGCACGGGCGTTTTCTTGCGTTGCAGAACCGCGCCAGCGACACCGGCGCGGTCATCAGTTCGATCAGCAAGGCGTTGCGCCTGTGTCTGCAATCGCTGGTACTGGGCCTCGGCGCGCTGCTGGTGATCCGTGGCGACATGACGGCGGGAATGATGATTGCCGGTTCGATCCTGATGGGCCGGGTTCTCAGTCCGATTGATCAGTTGATTGCTGTCTGGAAACAGTGGAGTTCTGCGCGTCTGGCGTACGGCCGTCTTGACCAGTTGCTCAAGACTTACGCTGAACCCGCCCCAGGCATGCCGTTGCCGGCACCACGCGGTCAGATCACTGCGGAGCAGGTCAGCGCCGCGCCTCCGGGCAGAACCTCGCCCACTGTGCAGCACGTAAATTTTCAACTGCAGGCCGGAGAAGTACTCGGCGTACTGGGCGCTTCCGGCTCCGGCAAGTCGACCCTCGCGCGGGTGCTGGTCGGCGTGTGGCCGGTGCTGGGCGGCACGGTCCGGCTGGACGGGGCTGACATGCACCGCTGGGACCGCGAGGCGCTAGGCCCCTATATCGGCTATCTGCCGCAAGACATAGAACTGTTCGGTGGCACCGTGGCCGAGAATATCGCCCGCTTCCGCGATGACGATGCGGGCGCGGTGGTTGCTGCTGCGCAACTGGCAGGTGTGCATGAGCTGATTCTGCGTCTGCCGCAAGGCTATGACACGCGACTGGGTGATGATGGTGGCGGTTTGTCCGGCGGCCAAAAACAGCGAGTTGCGTTGGCACGTGCCTTGTACGGCGAACCCAGACTGGTGGTGCTCGATGAGCCTAACTCTAATCTGGATGCCGCTGGCGAAGCGGCCCTGACCCAGGCGATAGGTGAACTCAAGGCCCGGGGTTGCACAGTTGTACTCGTCACTCACCGTACGCTTTCCTTGAATCAGACCGACCGCTTGCTGGTATTGAACGAAGGCCGTATGCAGGCTTTTGGGCCAACTGCTCAAGTCCTGCAGGCTCTTTCGGGTCAGCCGTCCCCGGCACAAGCCGCCGCACAACCACAACCGCAACCCCGCTCGGCACCGCCCGGGATCTCCATGAGCCGCCAGTACGGCACCCAGAACAGGCAGTCCGACGTATGAGCCGCTCTCTCGACAATCAATATGCCGTGCCGGGCAAGGAACGCGGCGTTCAATTCTTCGTCCGCGCCGGCTGGATTCTCATGCTGGCAGGGGCGGGCAGCTTTTTTCTCTGGGCCAGTCTGGCACCGCTGGATCAGGGCATTGCGGTACAAGGGACGGTGGTGGTCTCAGGCAAACGAAAAGCCGTGCAGTCGCTGGACGGCGGCGTGGTCAGCAAAATCCTCGTCAGCGAAGGCCAACTGGTGAAAGAAGGCGAGCCGCTGTTTCGTCTCGATCAGACGCAGGTTGAAGCCGATGTGCAATCGTTGCGTGCTCAATACCGGATGGCCTGGGCGAGTCTGGCTCGCTGGCAGAGCGAGCGGGACAATCTGAACGAGATAAACTTCCCCGCAGAGCTGATAGCGGCCGGGCAAGGGCAAGACCCCGATCCACGCTTGGCATTGGTGCTGGAAGGGCAGCGGCAACTTTTCAGCAGTCGTCGACAGGCTCTGGCGCGTGAGCAATCGGGTTTGCAGGCGAGCATCGAAGGTGCCGGGCTGCAACTGAAGGGCATGCGCCGTGCACGTCTGGACCTGCAGGCCCAGGCCGACTCGTTACGCCAGCAACTGAGTAACCTGCAACCCTTGGCACAAAACGGTTTCATCCCGAGCAACCGGCTGCTGGAGTTTCAGCGTCAGTTGTCTCAGGTGCAGCAGGATCTTGCGCAGAACGCGGGCGAAACCGGACGAATCGAGCAGTCCATCATCGAGTCGCGGCTACGGCTGCAACAGCAGCGCGAGGAGTACCAGAAAGAGGTCCGCAGCCAGTGGGCCGACGCGCAGGTCAAGGCACTCACCCTTGAGCAGCAACTGGCATCGGCCGGTTTCAGTCTGCAACACAGCGCAATTCTGGCGCCTGCCGATGGCATCGCCGTCAACCTCGGCGTCCACACCGAAGGTGCCGTGGTACGTGCGGGTGAAACGCTGCTGGAAATCGTCCCGCAAGGTACGCGGCTGGAAGTTGAAGGGCGTTTGCCGGTGCAGTTGATCGACAAGGTCGCCAGCCATCTGCCAGTGGATATTCTGTTCACCGCGTTCAATCAGAGTCGTACACCGAGGGTGTCCGGTGAGGTGAGTCTGATCTCCGCCGACCAAATGCAGGACGAAAAAACCGGCCAGCCTTATTACGTACTGCGCACCTCGGTCGGCGATGCGGCGCTGGAAAAACTCAACGGTCTGGTGATAAAGCCGGGTATGCCCGCTGAAATGTTTGTGCGCACGGGCGAACGTTCGCTGCTCAATTATCTGTTCAAACCTTTGCTGGACCGTGCCGGCTCCGCGTTGACGGAGGAATAGGATGTCTGGTTATCCGCTGAAAGCCGCTTTGCTGACGGCCAGCCTGCTGGGTGGGCTGCTGTGTGTGGTTCCTGCAAGCCAAGCCATGGGCCCGTTCGACGTCTATGAGCTGGCGCTGCGCAATGATCCGACTTACCTGGGCGCCATCAAGGAGCGTGATGCGGGTCTGGAAAATCGCGTGATCGGGCGCGCCGGCCTGTTACCCCGTGTGTCCTACAGCTACAACAAAGGGCGTAACGATTCCAAGGCGACGGTCAAGGGCGCCCGTGAAGACACCACTGATCATCGCCACTACAACAGTTTTGGTTCCAGCCTGACGATCCAGCAGCCGCTGATCGACTACGAGGCCTACGCCAATTACCGCAAGGGCCTGGCTCAGGCGCTGTTTGCCGACGAGACCTTTCGCAGCAAAAGTCAGGAATTGCTGGTACGGGTCCTGACGCTGTACACCCAGGCGTTATTTGCTCAGGACCAGATCAATATTGCTCGTGCCAAACAGCAGGCATTCGAACGTCAGTTCGCGCAGAACCGGCAGATGTTTCAGCAAGGCGAGGGCACGCGCACTGATATTCTCGAAGCCGAATCGCGCAACGAGCTGGCGATTGCCGAGCAGATCGAAGCCACAGACGAGCAGGACGCTGCCTTGCGTGAGCTCGGCGCTTTACTGGGCGAACCGGGCATTGAAGTGGCTCAGCTGGAGCCGTTGAAAGACAGTTTTCAGGCGCTGGTACTGGCACCTTCCAGTTATACCGAATGGCATGCACTGGCCATGGCCAACAGCCCGATTCTGGCGTCGCAACGTCAGTCACTGGAGGTGGCGCGCTATGAGGTAGAGCGCAATCGCGCCGGCCATCTGCCAACGGTCAATGCCTACGCGAGCATTCGCCAGAATGAGTCCGACAGCGGTAATACCTACAACCAGCGGTACGACACCAACACCGTCGGCATCGAGCTCAGTTTGCCGTTGTATGCCGGGGGCGGCACCAGCGCTTCGGTGCGTCAGGCCAACAGCAAGCGTGATCAGGCCGAGTACGAGCTGGAGGGCAAGACCCGCGAAACCCTGATCGAGGTGCGGCGCCAGTTCAATGCCTGTGCATCGGGTGTGAGCAAGCTGCGTGCTTATCAGAAAGCACTGGTCTCGGCGCAGGCGCTGGTCGAGTCTACCCGGCAGAGCATTCTGGGTGGTGAGCGCGTCAACCTGGATGCACTGAACGCCGAGCAGCAGCTTTACAGCACTCGGCGCGACTTGGCCAAGACCCGCTACGACTACTTGATGGCCTGGATCAAGTTGCATTACTACGCGGGCACCTTGCGCGACACCGACCTGGCGCGGATTGACGAGGCTTTCGTACTGGCCCGTTGAGCACGGGTGATCAAGTCTGCCTGGCGAAGCGTTGCAGCGAGAAGGCCGAAAGGTCTGCCTCGCTCTTGCCGTGAATACAGCGTTGCGCCAGCGCCAGCCCGAGCCCTGCCGAATGCTTGAAACCATGCCCGGAGCAGGCTGAGACCACCGTCACGTTTTTCAGCTGTGGGTGCTCGTCAATGATGAAGTGGTAATCCGGCGTGACGGTGTAGGCACACACCGAGCGCTTGACCACCGTTGGCGTGAGACCGGCGACTTTTCCCTGCACTTGAGTCTGGAACATCTCCTGTTCCTCTTCCGCTGTGATGGTTCGATCCAGCGTGCTCGGCGTTGAGGCGTCCTTGTACTGTTCGGTGGCGATTTTCATGCTGTTTTCGCCAGGTAGGGGCGGGAAGCCGTAACTGACGTCAACCTCGCCCGGCCCGTGACTCAGGATGAAGCTGGGCGAGGCCGAAGCAAAGACAGCATCTTCCTGCAGCTCGAACCAGAACAGCTTTTGGCGACAGACCCTGAGCAAGTCGCTGAACGGTGCGCCCAGCAGCTCCGACGACCACATGCCTGCGCTGACCACCACTTTATCGGCGATGATAGAGCGCTTGTCAGTGGTGATCTGCACCTGATCGCCATTATTTTGCAGCTGCACGACCGTTTCATCGGTCAGCAGTCGCGCGCCGTGTTGCGTGGCCAGCTTCAGTTGCGCCGCGATGCAGCGCTCCGGCCGGACAAAACCGCCAGCGGGTTCAAAATAGCCGATAGCGTTGTCCCGCACGGGAGAGAACTGCGGAAAGCGTTCACGAATGGCTGTTGCATTCAGCACCTCGTGTTCAACGCCATAGGCACGGGCCAGGGCGATGGTCTGGTGCGTGAAGTCCTCGCTGTCCTCACGGTCGTAAGTCGGGCTGGACGTCATCACCAGCACGCCGCATTGCTCGAACAGCGACTCTCCGGTCAGCGCTTCCAGCTCGCGCCATATACCGTGCGAACTGCGTACCAACGGCAGGTATTGCGCGCCTTCACCCACTGACAGGCGCGTGATGCGTGTGTCGCCATGGCTGGAGCCGAGGGTATGAGGCGGATCATGCCGATCAATGCCTATGACATCGATTCCGGCCTTGGCCAGTTGGTAGACAGTGGCTGCACCCATGGCGCCCAAGCCAAGTACGGCGACCTTACAACGCTGTTCCATCTGCTGTGCACCTCGAAAAAAGCCACCCTTTCAGGGGGATGTACGTTTCAAATCAACAGTCAATCCGGCCTAAGCATATGTCAACGCGCAGTCGCCCTGCGCGGGGCAGATTTCTTCACTCGCCAAAAAATTTACGCTTGCACTGCTCAGGGTTTTTAAGTTCCGGAATCGCTGAAAAGTTGTCCACGGAAATCGTGGGTATGTCTGTGGGTAACTTTTTGAAACCCTTGTGACACGTGGCTTACAGCTGTGTGGTTAATTTATGAACAGCCTGTGAATTGCACTTCGATGGTGCTTTGGCCGAGGAGGAAAACAGGTCCGCTTCCCGCGACCGTACGCACAAATCAGAAATATTTTGCGTTCAGGTTACAGTGTTTTTTTTCGTAAAAAAAAGCGCCACTCTCATCGAGTGGCGCCGCTTTTCGTTTCTGGGGCTACAGGTCAGCGGTTATACGACAGGCTGATCGCTCCACTCGCCGTTGACCAGCCGACGCAGGCCCAGCGGGTTGGCGTTCTGCAGGGCAGGCGGCAACTGGCTGTCTGCCAGGTTCTGGTAGCAGACCGGACGCAGGAAACGGTCGATGGCGAGGGTGCCCACCGACGTACCGCGCGCATCCGAGGTTGCAGGGTACGGACCACCGTGAACCATGGCTTCGCACACTTCAACACCGGTCGGGTAGCCGTTGAACAGGATGCGACCGACTTTTTCTTCCAGAATCGGTTGCAGCCAGTGGTACTGGCTCAAGTCCGCTGGTTCGCCGATCACGGTGGCAGTCAACTGACCGCGGAGGGCTTGTAACGCCTCTTTGAGCTGCGCGTCATCAGCGACCTCGATGATCAGCGTGGTCGGGCCAAAGACTTCTTCCTGCAACAGCTGATCGCCATTGAGCAGCAGGCTGACGTCCGCCTTGAACAGTTGTGCCTGAGCCTGCTTGCCTTCCTGCGGCTTGCCAGCCAGGTGGGTAACGCCAGGGTGCGAGAGCAGATGCTCGACACCTTTGCTGTAACTGCGCAGACCGCCCGCGTTGAGCATGGTTTGCGGAGCCTGACTGCCCATTTGTTCGGTCAGATGCTCGACGAAGGTCGAAAACGCAGGCGAGCGCAGGCCGATGACCACGCCTGGATTGGTGCAGAACTGACCGGCACCCATCACCACCGAGCCCGCCAGCTCCTTGGCCACGGTCTCGCCGCGAGCCTGCAAAGCGCCAGGCAGCAGGACCACCGGGTTGATGCTCGACATCTCGGCAAACACCGGAATCGGTTGTGGACGCTCGGCCGCCATTTTGCACAGCGCGTTGCCGCCGTTCAGCGAGCCGGTAAAGCCCACAGCCTGAATGGCTGGGTGCTTGACCAGACCTTCGCCGACGCCGTTGCCGAAGATCATGTTGAACACGCCTTTTGGCATCTGCGTGCGTTCAGCTGCGCGGATGATGGCGCCGGCCACCAGATCGGCAGTCGCCATGTGGCCGCTGTGCGCCTTGAAAACCACCGGGCAACCGGCTGCCAGTGCAGCCGCCGTGTCACCACCGGCAGTGGAAAACGCCAAGGGGAAGTTGCTGGCACCGAACACCGCCACCGGGCCGACACCGATGCGGTATTGACGCAGGTCTACACGCGGCAGCGGCTTGCGGTCCGGCAGAGCCAGGTCGATACGTGCACCAACGAAATCACCACGACGCAGAACCTTGGAAAACAGGCGCATCTGACCGCTGGTGCGACCGCGCTCACCCTGGATACGTGCCTGAGGCAGGGCCGTTTCCTGGCAGACGATAGCGACGAAATCATCACCCAACTGGTCCAGCTCATCAGCGATGGCGTCGAGGAAGTCAGCGCGACGGGTCGGGCTCAGTTGACGAAATTCAGGAAATGCAGCTTTGGCAGCGAGCGCAGCGGCGTCGATTTCACCATCGGTGGCCTGGTGAAAGCTATAAGGCAGTTCTTCACCAGTGGTGGCATCCAGGCTCTTTTGCAGGCTTTGGCCGAGGGCACTGCGGCCGCCTGCGATGAAGTTCTGGCCGAGAATGTTAGGCATCGGTATCTCCTGTTGTTTGACGTTGGAGGCGGGTGCCGAAGGGATCCGGACCGTGCGCTCCTTTATGGGTTGCCGAGTCGCTTTACGGGTGTTCTTGATGTGGTCTGTTCAACCCAAGCCAGCATCAATGTGTTAGTCAGTGGGCAGTCATCGTACAACCTGATTCGCTGCCGATGCAACTGCCGGGCTGGGTGTATCCAGTGCAGCGCATCCGCTGGTATAGCTTATCAGCGAGGTCAGGAGCTCATGCTGAGCTGTCTTTATGACTCTTTCAGGTGCTGCAATGCATCCAGCACCTGGCGTAGCGCTCTGCTTAGCGGTTTGTCCTGCCGCAACACGATGCCCAGAGTTCGGCTCAGCCCCGGCGTGAGTGCGTGCACGTCCAGCCCGCGTCGATGATGGGTGGCAGTGACCGCCATGCGTGGCACGATGCTATAGCCCAGACCGGCCGCGACCATTTCCTTGATCGCTTCGATACTTCCCAGTTCCATCACTGGCTTGACGTGAATTCCCGCCCGCAAAAACCATTCGTTAATCACAAGGCGCGTGCTGCTTCCCTCTTCAAACACCACCAGCGGCAATTCACTGAGGTGTTCGGGCGTAATGCGCTCAGGCGGCGGTTGTTGGCCCTTGGCGAAAATGGCCACGAATCCATCTTCAAGCAATGGCGTGATGTGCAGGCTGCGACCCGAGGCGGGCAGGGTGACCAGTGCCAGGTCCAGGCGGTTCTCTTCGACCGCTTTGAGAATGCCATCGGTGTTGCCGGTGCTGACTCGCACATCGAGCTCGGGGAAGCTCCGCCGTAAAGCCTGCAGCATGGGCGGCAACAGATGAATGCAAGCGGTGGCCCCAGTGCCTATGGCGATTCTTCCGGCGACGCCGCTGGCGTGACTGGCCAAATCCTGCAGGGCATCCTCGACCACCGCTTCGATGCGTGCGATATGCTCCAGCAGCGTGTTGCCAGCCGAGGTGGGTTTGAGGCGCTTGCCGACACGCTCGATCAGTTGCAGGTTCAGCTGATCCTCCAGCTGTCGCACGTGCAGGCTGACGGCAGGTTGGGTCAGATGCAGGCGCTCCGCAGCCGCAGAGAAGCTGCCGTGGGCGATGACCAGTGAAAATGTGTGCAGGTGGTTAAGATTCAGCCGGCGCATGGCAAAGTAATTCTTATGCTGAAGATGATAAATCATAGCTTTTTTAATGCCGGGGCGAACGGCATGATTACTTTCATTAACTGACCTCCGTAAAGAGCCCGGCCATGACCTTGACCTTTGACCTGCGTGACGCTCGCGACGACGACATGCCCGCTATACAGGCGATTTACGCGGACCACGTGCTGCACGGGATTTCCAGTTTCGAACTGCAACCCCCCGACCTCGCCGAACTGCTCCAGCGTCGCGCACAGGTATTGGCCAACGGTCTGCCGTATCTGATCGCCGAGCGCGCAGGAGAGGTGGTCGGCTATGCCTACGTGACGCCTTATCGACCTCGTCCGGCCTATCGCTTCACAGTGGAGGATTCAGTGTACGTAAGGGACGGCATGGGCGGCCTGGGCATCGGTCAGGCACTCCTGGGCGAGTTGGTGCAACGCTGCATATCGGGTGGCTGGCGGCAGATGATTGCGGTGATCGGCAATAGCGAGAATATCGCCTCGCTGCGCCTGCATAAACGCCTTGGTTTTCGCCGCGTCGGGGTCTTTGAGTCAGTCGGCTTCAAGCACGGCCGCTGGGTAGACACTGTGCTGATGCAGCGCGCACTGGGCGACGGCTCATTGAATTGTCCGACAATTCTGGCTCAATAGCGTTGCCAGCGGCTTTCTGAATGGTTAGGGTACGCGGCTGTTCAAGAAGGAGCCTGATAATGACTCGGCATGACCCCACGGAAACGGGCACGGTTGCAACCCGGCAGCGGCGCGCGCCCAAGGGCGAGAAGCGTCGCGAAGAATTGCTGGACGCGGCTTTGCAGCTATTCTCCCTCGAGGGCTATACCGGCGCATCGGTCGCCAAGGTCGCGGCCATCGTCGGTATTTCTGTCGCAGGATTGCTGCACCATTTTCCGAGCAAGATTTCCCTGTTGATGGGCGTGCTGGATCGCCGGGACGAGGTCAATGCCAGAATCGCCGCCGAAGTCCGCACTGAAAATACTTTGACCGGCCTGCTTAATGGCCTGCGCGCCATCAATCGTTCCAACTCCACCGCGCCAGGCGTGGTGCGGGCCTTCTCGATTCTGAATGCCGAAAGTCTGTTGGACAGCCAGCCTGCGTTCGAGTGGTTCCAGACCCGTTATGAGCGTATTCACGCGCACCTGCTGAAACAGTTCTCGGCGTTGGTGGAGCGCGGGGAAGTGCGGGCGGATGTGGATTTGTCGAAGGTGATCCAGCAGATTCTGGCCATGATGGATGGCTTGCAGATTCAGTGGTTACGCTTTCCCGATCAGGTGGATCTGGTCGAGTGTTTCGATGCCTACATTGCGCAGGTCGATGCAGCGGTAAGGGCTCGTCCCTGAGCCTTTATCTGTCCGTTTTTCAGTCAGTCAGCGCAATGCTTACTCGACGGTCTGCTTGAATACACCGCCGGTCTTGACCGGTGGCTTCTCGACCAGTACCGAGTTCAGTGCCGAGCGTGGCAGCGGGTTGCTGGTGGTAGTCGACAGTTCCTGACGGAACGAGTTGACCAGCTTGGCGTTCAGGCGGATGTCCTGGGACGAAGAGCCGAGCGAGAGGTTGAAGGTGTCGGCGTCGACCACCCACTGCTTGCTCTTTTCGTCGAAGTAGGCCAGCGAGCGATCATTCAGCTCGATGGTCACGCGCTTGCTTTCACCCGGCTTGAGGAACACCTTCTTGTAGCCTTTGAGTTCCTTGATCGGACGCTCGACTTTCGGGTTCTGCTGGCCAACGTACAGCTGTGCGACTTCCGAACCGCCGACCTTGCCGGTGTTGCTCAGGTCGAACGACACCTTGATCGGCGTATTGCCTACCGCGACGCCAGGCGTCACTTTGATGTTGCTGTAGCCGAACGTTGTGTAAGACAGGCCGTAACCGAACGGGAAGAGCGGCTTGATGCCTTTCTTCTCGTAACCGCGATAACCCAGCATCAGGTCATCCTTGTAATCCATTTCAGCCAGAGTGTTCTGGTTGTCGAATTTCGGGAAGGAGGCGTAAGCCGGGTTGTCTTCAATGTTGCGTTCGATACTGATCGGCAGCTTGCCCGACGGGTTGACCTTGCCGAACAGAATCTCGGCCAGGGCCTGACCACCGTTCTGACCCGGGTAGAAGGCGTGCAGTGCTACCGGAACCTGTTCGATCCAGTCGCTCATCTTCAGGCCGGTACCGCCGTACATGGTCACCACGGTATTCGGGTTGACCTTGGCAATGTTCTGGATCAGTTCGTTCTGGAACTCAGGCAGATCGAAGCTGTGGTCGAAACCTTCACCTTCGTATTCATTGCTGTTACCGACGGCAACCACAACGGCGTCATAGCCGGACAGGTCCTGAGGCGCGTTCAGCGAAGCAGAGCTCAACTGCACACCGACCAAGCCACCCATAGCCGACAGGTAGCCAGCACGACGCGAGTACTCAAGCTTCACATCGTAGGACTGACCAGCTTCCAGATTGATCTTGGCGAACTCTGGAATGGTGGGTGGGATGCTGTTGCCCGGCAGCGGCTTGCCGTCACCGTTGTCGATGATTTTCTTGCCGTTGACCCACAGGCGCACAGCACCGTCAGCGCGAACCTTGAACACCTGCTCGCCGCTCTGGGTCGGGGTGACCTTGCCGGTGTAGCGAATCGAGGTCGAAGAAGTATCGCCGTTCAGCTCGCCAGCGGTCGAACCTTTGGTGGTGTACGGATCGGACGTCGAGGTGTTGCTTTCGAACGGCAGGTTCTTGTCGTTGGCCCAGTCCAGGTCAACGTGCTTCTCGGTACGGGTGACAGCTGCATCGCCGGACCAGTTGGTGTTGCTGAAGTACTCGACCTTCATGCCCTGGACTTCATTGCCAGTTGCGTCGGTGGTGGTCCAGGCACTGGTGCTTGGGTCCAGCGACAAACCTTCAATGAAGTCGACCTTGGCGTTAGGCGCGATTTGTTGCAGGCCGCTCAGCTCGCTGACGTAATGGCTGGCCATGACGTTGGCGCTGCCGAAACCGGTAGGAGGCGAGTACTTGGCCAGGGTGCCGACGACGGCGATTTTCTTGACTTTCTGCTTGTCCAGCGGCAGCAGATTGTCCTGGTTTTTCAGCAGTACGATACCTTCACGCGCAGCGTTCAGAGCAACCTTGTTGCTGGTCGAGCTGTTCATGTTGTGCGTGGTCAACGGCGCTTTGCTGTCGAACTTGTACAGGTAGATCTGCTTGAGGATGCGGCGGACCTTGTCATCGATGGTCGCAGCGCTCAGGTCGCCGGCGTCCAGATGCGGCTTCAGCACGGAGCTGTTCATCTGGTAGCCCATCATGTCCAGATCGGTACCGGCGCGGGCAGCGTTGAAACCGTGAACAACAGCGTTGTAGTCGCTTTGAACGAAGCCTTTGAAGCCCCATTCCTTCTTCAGGATCTGGGCAATCAGGTGCTCGTTTTCGCAGGCAAACTCACCGTTCACTTTCTGGAAGGCGCACATCATCATCGCAACGTTGCCGTTTTTCGACGACGATTCGAACGCAGGCAGCGACATTTCGCGCAGAACGCGCTCGGGCATTGTCTGATTCAGGTTGAAGCGGTTGCTTTCCTGATCGTTGGCCGCGTAGTGCTTGGCGTTGGCCCAGACACCACGAGACTGAATACCGTTGATGACGCCTGGTGCCAGGCTGGCGCCCAGGAACGGATCTTCACCGGAGAGGTATTCGAAAGCACGGCCGCCCCACGGCATGCGGTACAGGTTGACGCCCGGGCCAGTGATGAACTGGTAGCCGCCGGTCGCGGTGTCGTAGCCCAGCGCGCGGCCCAGGTCGATGGCACGACGCGGGTTGAAGGTGGCTGCCAGGTTAGGGCCGGACGGGTAGACAACCCCCTGATCGTTGCCTTCGCTGGTGTAACGCACGCCAACACCGCCATCCGCGCCATGAATCTGCGGCACGCCGTAGTTTTTCAGAGGCTTGACGTCCCAGCCGCCGGTGCCGCCGATGTAGGCCAGCTTTTCTTCCATGGTCATCTTGGCCAGGGTTTTTTGCGCGGCTTTTTCGGCGCGATCTTCACGGCCTTGCTGCACGGTAGCGTCAGCTGCGTACACCTGCGAAACCGCCAGCGCCAGCAAGGCCAGTGCCGAGTGCGCGCCTATCATCTTTCGTTTGTTCATGCTGCTCTCCAACTGCGTTTAAATTAACTGTTTGTCCGCGCTTAAGCGCAGGCTTAACAAGTAAAAACTTGCTAATCAGTCTTAAATAATTTGTTCGGGCAACCGTCATGCGTTGTCGCGTTTCCCCTTGTAAGGTCCGCGAGATGTATGACTGTTTAGTTATCGTTTTCGTTTTTAATTATTATGTTGTGCTGGTTCTAAGGCGCCATCATATTGACATCAAAAACAGCGCCTTTGGTTCGTTAGCGGTTACAATTAAGTCTAAAAGACGGCATAAATGTCAAACAAAAGCGTATTTTTCTTTATTTTTGTATTTTTTCCTTGCAGATGAGGAACTCTTCTTAAACCTACTGGTCGATGGGTTTAAGATTTTTCAGGATGAAGAAAGACGGCTCGCAAGTTGTAATGCGTGCTGTGCGTTAATTCTTGCCTGATCTTTAAACGAGCGCTGCGACCTGCAGGGTTCACTTTGTTTTTTCCGAGGAGTTACCCCGATGAAACTTTCCATGATGAGTGCAGCTGTTGTTTTAGGTCTGGCCCTTAGTGGTGCAGCAGTTGCCGAAGATGCGACCGATGCAGACGCAACTTCTGGCGCCAGCGACGAGACCGTGATGACTCAGACCCAAGACACCAAAGCGGCGCAAAAAGCGCAAAAGCAGAAGACCGAAACCACAAAAGGCGGCCGCCCACAGAACGCAACCCCTCAAAAGCAGTCAAATTGATCGTTTGAAGCCTTTGAACGCAGCACTCTCTCGCTGGAGAGTGCTGTAACATGTCCCTCCGAAGTAGCAAAATGCCCTCATCCATGCCGCCAGTTCCCGTTGATGTTTCCCGTATCCAGATTCCGGATGCCGAGCAGGTCTGTGCCTGGCTGATCGAAAATGCCGGTCTGAAAGCGGTCGATCTGGAGCGCGCGCATCGTTTGCAGCAGGAGTCCGAAGGCACCGAGTTGCTTGGCCTGCTGACCCGGCTGGGTCTGGTGTCCGAATTCGAGCTGGCTCGCGCCTGGGCTGCGTTATTGAATGCACCCCTGGTGCTGGCAGACAGCGTGCCTCCCATGCTGGACCCATTGCCGCCGCTGACCGAGCGCTTCATGCGCCACTATCAAGTCGTCCCGGTGGGCTGGAGTGACCAGGGCCTGCAAGTGCTTGGCGCCAATCCCGGTACGCTGTATCCGTTTCAAGCCATCGCTTACGCCTGTCAGGTACCGGTGCGCTTATCCGTCGGTCCGCGTAATGAGGTGGAAACACTGATCGAGCGTTATTACGGGCAGGGCCGTTCTGCGATGGGCACCCTGATCGAAAACCTCGATGAAGAGGGCGGCTCGCTGGAAGACATCGAGCACCTCAAGGATCTGGCGTCCGAAGCGCCAGTCATACGTCTGGTCAACCTGATCCTGCAACGCGCAGTCGAACAGCGTGCATCGGACATCCACATCGAACCGTTCGAAAGCCAGTTGAAGGTGCGTTATCGCATCGACGGTGTGCTGCACGAAGCAGAAGCGCCGCCCTCCAGTTCTTCGGCAGCGGTGATTTCCCGGGTGAAGATCATGGCCCGGCTGGACATCGCCGAGCGACGTCTTCCGCAGGACGGCCGGATCATGCTGCGTATTCAGGGCAAGGAGCTGGATTTGCGGGTGTCCACTGTGCCCACCAGTTTCGGCGAATCGGTGGTCATGCGTCTGTTGGACCGGCAGACCATCAACTTCGATTTCCCGAGCCTGGGGTTCGATGGCGAGCGTCTGGATGAGTTTCTGGATGTGCTGGAGCGTCCGCACGGCATCCTGCTGGTCACAGGGCCGACCGGCTCCGGCAAAACCACCACGCTGTATACTGCGCTGTCACGGCTCAATACGGCCGAGCGCAAGATCATCACCGTTGAAGACCCGGTGGAGTATCAGCTCGAAGGCATCAACCAGATTCAGGTCAAGCCTTCCATCGGCCTGGACTTCGCCGGGGCATTGCGCTCCATCGTACGTCAGGACCCGGACGTGATCATGATCGGTGAGATGCGCGACCTGGAAACCTGCCGTATTGCCATTCAGTCTTCGCTGACCGGTCACTTGGTGCTCTCGACCTTGCACACCAACAGTGCCGCGGCGAGTATCACCCGTTTGCTGGACATGGGCGTCGAGAGCTACCTGATTGCCTCCACGGTTAACGGCATTCTGGCGCAACGACTGGTGCGCCGTCTTGACCCAGCCACTCGCGAGGCATTTGACGCGCCACCGGAACTGATCGCCGAGCATGGCCTGGAGCGCTTTACCGATGAGCGCCCTATTCGTCTGTATCGCCCGCGCGCCGATGCGCCAGGCGGCGGTTATCGCGGGCGCAGTGCGATCACCGAATTACTGGTCATGAACGAAGAACTGCGCAGCTTGTTGATGCGCCATGCCGATGCCTCGACCCTGGAGGAGGCTGCCCGCCGTGGCGGTTTGCGTACCTTGCATGAAGAGGGCCTGCGTCAGGCCGTGGCAGGCGTTACGTCGCTGGAAGAAGTACTGCGTGTGACTCGCGGTGAAGGCACATGAGCCTGTTCAAATACCGCGCGCTGGACACTCAGGGCGCGCCGCAGAATGGCACGCTCGAAGCCCGTGATCAGGAGGCCGCCATCGCCGCCCTGCAAAAACGCGGCTTGATGGTGTTGCAGGTAGACGTCGCCGGGCTCGGCGGTCTGCGTCGCGCACTGGGCAGCGGCATGCTCAATGGCGCAGCGCTGGTCAGCTTCACCCAGCAGCTAGCCACTTTGCTGGGCGCTGGCCAGCCACTGGAACGATCCCTGAGTATTCTGCTCAAGCAGCCTGGCCAGCCGCAGACCAGAGCGCTGATCGAACGCATCCGCGAACAGGTCAAGGCCGGTAAGCCGTTGTCTGTGGCGCTGGAAGAAGAAGGCAGCCAGTTTTCGCCTCTTTATATAAGCATGGTCCGCGCCGGTGAAGCCGGGGGCGCGCTGGAAGGCACGCTTCGGCAACTGAGCGATTACCTCGAGCGCAGCCAGTTGCTGCGTGGCGAAGTGATCAACGCGCTGATCTATCCGGCGTTTCTGGTCGTAGGTGTACTGGGCTCGCTGGCTCTGTTGCTGGCCTATGTGGTGCCGCAATTCGTACCGATCTTCAAGGACCTCGGGGTGCCGATCCCGTTGATTACCGAGGTCATTCTTGACCTCGGACAGTT
This sequence comes from Pseudomonas syringae CC1557, assembly GCF_000452705.1. Lineage (NCBI taxonomy): Bacteria > Pseudomonadati > Pseudomonadota > Gammaproteobacteria > Pseudomonadales > Pseudomonadaceae > Pseudomonas > Pseudomonas syringae. Next base: position 3,515,667 of record NZ_CP007014.1, on the reverse strand, counting down.
TCTCGGCGACTACGGCCTGGCAGTGCTGGCGGGCATCATCGCATTGATTTGGGGCATGGCTATCCGCATGCGCGATCCGCAACGGCGTGAGCGCCGTGATCGTCGCTTGTTGGGCATCCGGGTGATCGGCCCGTTGTTGCAGCGTATCGAAGCGGCGCGCCTGACCCGCACCCTCGGCACTCTGCTGACCAATGGCGTGGCGTTGCTTCAGGCATTGGTGATCGCTCGCCAGGTGTGTACCAACCGCGCCTTGCAGGCACAGGTCGAACAGGCGGCCGAGTCGGTCAAAGGGGGCGGGACGCTCGCCAGCGCGTTTGGTGCACAGCCGCTGCTGCCGGACCTGGCGCTGCAAATGATCGAAGTCGGCGAACAGGCTGGCGAACTGGACACCATGTTGCTCAAAGTCGCCGATGTGTTCGACGTCGAGGCCAAGCGCGGTATCGACCGCATGCTGGCGGCGCTGGTCCCGGCGTTGACGGTGGTGATGGCGGGCATGGTCGCGGTGATCATGCTGGCGATCATGCTGCCGCTGATGAGCCTGACCAGCAATATCTGAATTCATGAATGAGGAACCATCCCGATGAGCTTTAACCGCATACGTTTCAAACCCGCGCGCCGTCAGGGCGGCTTCACCTTGCTGGAAATGCTGGCGGTCATTGTATTGCTGGGCATCGTGGCGACCATCGTCGTGCGTCAGGTGGGCGGCAACGTTGACAAGGGCAAGTACGGCGCAGGCAAGGCGCAACTGGCCAGCCTGGGCATGAAAGTCGAGAGCTATGCGCTGGACGTCGGTTCGCCACCCAAGACCTTGCAGCAGTTGACTGAAAAGCCGGGCAACGCCTCCAACTGGAACGGCCCTTATGCCAAGCCGTCGGACCTGAAAGATCCGTTCGGTCATGCATTCGGCTATCGCTTCCCCGGCCAGCACGGCAGCTTTGACCTGATCTTTTACGGTCAGGACGGTCAGCCAGGCGGTGAAGGTTACAGCGCCGACCTGGGCAACTGGGAGTAAGTACCGGTATGAAAACGCCTGTCGCAAACCGCGGTTTTACCCTGATGGAAATGCTGGTAGTGCTGGTGTTGATGAGCATTGCTGTCGGTCTGGTGGGTTTCGGTCTGCAACAGGGTTTGAGTACAGCCAGCGAGCGTCGGGCAGTCGGGGATATGGTAGAAGCGCTGCGAGCGACCCGAGTGCGCGCCATCGTTACCGGTCAGCCGGCACGCACCGAGTTCGACCTGCGCAAGGCGACGTTCAAGGCACCCGGCAAGCGCGAGATGCGCTGGCCTGAAAGCTTGCGCGTGACCATGCAGACCGCGTCGGATCTCGGCTCGTCGGTGGAGTTTTACCCGGATGGCGGTTCCAGTGGCGGTAACGTCGTGGTCGCTGATGGCGATCGGCGCTGGCGCATTGACATTGGCTGGCTGACCGGTAGCGTTCAGGTTCGGTCACTTTAATGAAAACATCGCAGTCGGGGTTCACCCTGCTGGAGATGCTGGCTGCATTGACCGTCATGGCGGTGTGCAGCGGGGTTCTGCTGGTGGCGTTCGGACAAAGCGCGAGATCCTTGCAGCAGGTATCGCGTAGCGACCGGCTCAGTCATGCCGCGCGAACGATTCTGGATCAGGAAAGTGCCGGACCGCTGGAAAACGGCACACGTCAGGGCAAGCTCGCAGGTATCGAGTGGACGCTGGATATTCGCGAGCTGGCGGGTGCCAATGGTCAACCCAGGCTGTTCCGTCTCGATCTGCTGCTGAGTGAGCATCAGCGCCGGGCACAGTTCAGTACCCTGAAACTGCGTGGCGCGGTTAGCGGGGCGGGTTCATGAGGCGTACGCAGCGTGGGTTTACGCTGCTGGAAGTGCTGCTGGTGATCAGCCTGTTGGGCGTGTTGCTGGTCCTGGTCGCCGGTGCGCTGTTGGGTGCCAATCGCGCGGTGCTCAAGGCTGAGCGTTACACCGTCAATCTGGATGAGACCCGTGCTGCGCAGGCATTTTTGCGCAGCTCGATCAGTCAGGCGTTGCCGCTGGACACCTCTGCCGAAGACGACGCCAACAGCGGATTTTTCGAAGGATCGGCACAGCAATTGCAGTTTGTCGCAACGTTGCCTGGAGAGCTGGGCGGCGGCATTCAGGTGCATACCCTCGGGCTGAAGGGGCCGGAGGGCCACCGCAGCCTGCAGGTGTCGTTTGCGCAGGTACAGTCTGCCGCAAACGGCATTTCACTCAAGCCCTGGGGCGAGCCTCAGGTGCTGCTGCAAAACGTCGAGTCATTGACGTTCAGTTATCGTGGGCTGAGCCCGAAAGGTAAACCGACCGGCTGGATAGCCGAATGGCCCTGGCCAAACCGCCTGCCTCGCGCCGTGCGGATCGATATGCAGGTCAAGGGAACTGTGAAGTGGGTTCCGGAAGTGGTGGCGCTGCGTCTGGACCTGTCCGGTGGGGCAGGCGGCGAATGAACAGATCAGAGAGACAACAGCGGGGCGTAGCGCTGCTGGTGGTGTTGTGGGTCCTGGCGCTGTTGAGCCTGTTGCTCGGCGGGCTGGCCGGATGGGTACAACTGGAAAGCCGACAGGCACTCTGGTTGCGCCAGAATACTCAGGCGCTGATGGCGGCCGAGGCTGGCATGAACATGGCGGTGCAGGGTTTGTTGGATACCGCGCAGCGCAAGCGTTGGGTAGCGGATGGACGCTCGGTGGCATTGCGTTTTGATGACACTCAACTGCTCGTCAGCGTGAGAAGCGAGCGCGGCAAGCTGGATTTGAACAGTGCGCCGGTGGCCGACATTTCTCGCGTATTGCAAGCCTGCGGCGCAGCAAAGAACCAGGCCAGCAGTATCGCGCAGGTGCTGGAAACGCAGCGCAATGGCGGGCAGTCACCGCTGCGAGTGGTCGAGGAAGTGCGCCAGTTACCGGGCATGACCCAAACGCTTTACACCCGGCTATTGCCGGAAATTACATTATGGAGCGGGCTGGATCGACCTGATTCGGCATTCTCGTCGGGCGTGTTGCGGCGGGCATTGAACCTGCCAAACCAGAGTGCGGTCGGGGCTGACCCCGGTGAGGTATTGACCATCGATAGCCGTGCAGAACGACCGGGCGGTGTCACTGCCTTTTTACAGACCACTGTTTTATTGAGCCCATCGGAGGGAAGCGCACAACCCTATAGGGTGTTGCGTTGGCAAGAATGAATTCATCAGTTTCTTCACGTCTGGCGCCGGTGTACGCGTTACGCGAGCAGGTTGTCCGACAGTGGCGCGGCAGCCCGGCGCAACACGCCTGGCAATGGTGGGTCGCGGAATTGCGCGCCTGCCTGCCGTTGCGCTTGCGTCGTTGGCTGGGGGGCGAAACCGTCGAGCAACTGTACGCCTGGCCTTTGAGCGGACCGCTGTCCGTTGCACCCACCCAGACACGTCGTGTTCTGTTGTTGCCGGTGTCGGCCGTATTGGTGCAAACGCTCCAGCTGCCTGCCGCGGCGGCCCGCAATCTTTCTACGGTGGTGGGCTACGAGCTGGACCGCTTCACGCCGTTCGATGCGGCGCAGCTGTATTTTGTTGCCCGTCAGGACAGCCGCAGCGCCAGCTTTTTGCAGGTCACGCTGGTAGCGATCCTGCGCGAGCGACTGGACACGATTCTGAGCGAGTGTGCCGATCACGGTCTGCGCCCGGACGTGGTGGATGTCGGCAGTGAAGGGCAGCGCATGGGCATCGACCTGCTGCCGATGCCGGCGCGCCCGCAACAATCGCGATCAGGCCACCGTCTGCAACGCGGGCTGATCTGGCTGTGCGCCGGTCTGCTGCTGGGCGCCATGCTGCTATGGCTGAACGAGCGTCAAAGCCTGCTCGAAGAGATGCAGGCCAGCGTCCAGGAGCAGAAGGCTCAGGTCGGCGAGATCCAGCAACTGCGCCAGCAATTGACCAACACCCGTGGCGCGGCCAACTACCTGTTGCGGCGCAAGGCCGAGCAACCGCCGCTGTCAGCGCTGCTCAGCGAACTGACTGCGTGCCTGCCTTCGGACACCTGGATCGAGCATCTGGAAATCAGTGACAGCGCCGATGTGGCGTTTTCCGGGCAGAGCGGCAAGGCGAGTGCGCTGATCGGTCGCGTCAAGGAATGCCGCAGTCTGGACAACGCACAGTTTCAGGGCGTGATCCAGCCCGACACCAAGACTGGCAAGGATCAGTATTCCCTGCGCGCGCACTTGCACCAGAACCTGCACCAGGAGAACGCCGATGCGCCGTCCACTGACAAGCCGTGAGCGGCGGGGCGCAGCCCTGATCATTCTGGCGCTGGTGCTTTGCGTGGCTTACTGGCTGTTGATCGACAGCTGGTTCGCCGGGCCGTTGCGTGACATCAACGAGCAGACCGAGCAACTGCGCGAACAGCAGCAACGCTATGCCGGGCTGTTGCTGCAAGGCGATTCATTGCGTGAGCAACTGGAACAGGCGCGCCGCGATCCGGCCAGCAGCACCAGCCTGCTGCCGGGAGAAGATCCCAGTGCGGTGGCGGCCGATTTGATGCAGCGCATTGCCGATCTGATCAGCAGTCAGGCCAGCACCGGTGGCGGCTGCGAGCTGACCCAGCGCATGCCGATCACGCCCGAGCAGGACAGCGCAGAGCCGTATCGCCAGGTCAAGGTCAGCCTGACCCTGAACTGCGCCATCGAGCCGCTGACGGCCATTCTGCATGCGCTGGAATATCAGCGTCCGTTTCTGTTCATCGACGAGATGAGTATGCGCCGCGATGCCAATGCGCCTGCCAATGGGCCTGCGGGCAAGCTGGTGGTTCACCTGCTGGTGCGAGGCTACCTGCAACCGGCGAGTGCCGGGGAGGGTGAGCAATGATCGGTTCATTACGCCCGCTGGAGTGGTCGCTGCTGGCGGTGGCGACGTTGCTGGCCGCGCTGATTGCTCTGATCCTCAGTGGCGCTGCGCATTCACCCGACTGGTTGCCGGAACAGGCGCCGCGCAACCTGCTGGACCAAAAGACCCAGGCCCACAGCGCGCCGTCGGCCACCCTGGACAGTCTGGCCAACACCTGGAAAACCCCCCTTTTCAGCCCAGAGCGCAGCCCCGATGTGGCGGTCCGCAAAGCCGATGTGCAGGCATCCAGCCTGGCCGGCCTGACCCTGACCGGGGTTATCATGGATGGCTCGCTGCGGGTTGCACTGCTTAAACAGGCCAGCGGCCCGGCATTGAAAGTTCGTCAGGGCGACCGTTTGCCCAATGGCTGGACGCTCGACCGCCTGGAGCCCACCCAGGCCACTTTCAAGCTCGATGAGCGTACACAAGTGCTGCGCCTGCCGGCGCTGCGTCTGCCGCCGCCGTCGAACACACCGCCGATTACCTTAACCAACGATTCCACCCTGTGATGGGTACATTTTCTGGAGTTCCTGCCATCGCTACCTTGCGCACACCCTTGCTTTGCCTGGCCACCGCCGTCGCCCTTGGCGGCTGCGTGTCACAGTCAGACACACTCGATCCCGACAATGGCATGCTGCAGGAAGCGCTCCAGGGAACCGGTTCACAACGCCCGCCGGTAGACCCGCGCAGCGAAAGACCGCCCGTCGAGCCACCTTCCCAGCAGACGACTGCTTCGCCGCAGCGGCAGATCATCAAAGGCAATCAGCGTTTCATCCGCCAGCCCACCGCCGCTCCCGCAGCGCGCCAGGCCGAGACCGGTGACATCGTCTTCAACTTCACCAATCAGCCGATTCAGGCGGTGATCAACAGCATCATGGGCGATCTGCTGCACGAGAATTACAGCATTGCCCAGGGGGTGAAGGGCGATGTGAGCTTCTCGACGTCCAAGCCGGTCAACAAGCAGCAGGCTCTGTCGATTCTCGAGACACTGCTGTCCTGGACCGACAACGCGATGATCAAGCAAGGCAACCGCTACGTCATCCTGCCGTCCAGTCAGGCGGTGGCAGGCAAGCTGGTGCCGGAAATGCGTGTGGCGCAGCCTTCGGCCGGCATGTCGGCGCGGCTGTTCCCGTTGCGTTACATTTCGGCCACCGAAATGCAGAAGCTGCTCAAACCTTTCGCCCGGGAAAATGCCTTCCTGCTTGTCGACCCGGCGCGCAACGTGCTCAGCCTCGCGGGCACGCCCGAAGAGCTGGCCAACTATCAGGACACCATCGACACTTTCGACGTCGATTGGCTCAAAGGCATGTCGGTCGGTGTATTCGGCCTGCAGCGCGCCTCGGTCGGCGAACTGATGCCCGAACTGCAGAAGATGTTCGGCCCGGAAAGCGGCATGCCGCTGGCGGGCATGGTGCGCTTCCTGCCGATCGAACGGACCAATTCGGTGGTGGCGATTTCGTCGCAGCCCGAGTACCTGCATGAAGTCGGCGAGTGGATTCACACCATCGACGAAGGCGGCGGCAACGAGCCGCAGATGTACGTGTACGACGTGCGCAACATGAAGGCCACCGACCTCGCCAAATACCTGCGACAGATCTACGGCTCGGGTGCCATCAAGGATGACTCGCCTGCCAAGGTCGCGCCGGGGCTGCGCACCACCTCGCTGTCGTCACTCAATTCCACGGGTGGCGGCGGGGGCGGAATGAACAGCTCCAGCGGTCTGGGCGGTAACAGCAGCAACGGCGGCCTGAGCAACGGTGGCCTTAGCAATGGCGGCGGTTTTGGCAGCAATCAGGGCATGAACAACAGCCAGACCAGCGCTGACAGCGAATCCGAGGGCGACGATCAGAGTGGCGGTGATTCGGACTCTGCCAGCCAGGACGGCAGCGGCTCGGCTGGCAACGGCAAGTCGCTGGACGCCAGCACGCGCATCACGGCTCAGAAGAGCAGTAACCAGTTGCTGGTGCGTACGCGTCCTGCACAGTGGAAAGAAATCGAATCGGCCATCAAGCGCCTCGATAATCCGCCGCTGCAAGTACAGATCGAGACGCGCATTCTGGAAGTCAAACTGACCGGCGAACTGGACATGGGCGTGCAGTGGTATCTGGGGCGTCTGGCGGGTAATTCGGGGACCACCGGTAACGTGACCAACACGCCAGGCAGCCAGGGATCGATTGGCACGGGCGGCGCGGCGCTGGCCGCCACCGACTCGTTCTTCTATTCCTTCGTCAGCAACAATCTGCAGGTCGCCTTGCGCGCCCTCGAACGCAACGGCCGCACCCAAGTACTCTCGGCACCCTCGCTGGTGGTCATGAACAACCAGCAGGCGCAGATTCAGGTCGGCGACAACATCCCTATCAGCCAGACCTCGATCAACACCAACACATCGACCAACACCACATTGAGCAGTGTGGAGTATGTGCAGACCGGTGTGATTCTCGACGTCGTGCCGCGCATCAATCCGGGCGGCCTGGTGTATATGGATATTCAGCAGCAGGTGAGTGACGCTGAAAATGGCATCGTCGACGCCAATGGCAATCCGCGCATTTCCACTCGTTCAGTCGCTACGCAAGTCGCTGCGCAGAGCGGTCAGACGGTATTGCTGGGCGGGCTGATCAAGCAGGATAACTCCGAGTCGGTCAGTGCCGTGCCTTATCTTGGGCGTATTCCGGGTCTGAAATGGCTGTTCGGCAATACCAGCAAATCCAAGGACCGCACCGAGCTGATTGTGCTTATTACGCCACGGGTCATTACCAGCAGCAGTCAGGCGCGTCAGGTCACGGATGATTACCGTCAGCAGATGCAACTGCTCAAGCCTGAAGTTTCGCGGACCACCATGCAGAACTGAAGCTGTGTTAGTTTTTGCCGCGACGCCCACTCATGACGCTGCCTGCGGGCAGCGTCCAACAGAGGTGATGAACCGATGCTGAAGTTTTTCGCTGCCTTGCTGTTTGCCGTCGCCGGAATGGCGCAGGCCCAGGACACCCTGCACACGGATCTGCCGCTGGATTACCTGGCACAGACCCATGCCGAAAAGCCTGACCTGCCGCTGGTGATTTTTATCCACGGTTACGGCAGCAATGCGGCCGACTTGTTCGGGCTCAAGGAAGAGCTTCCGGCTGATTACAACTACCTGTCCGTGCAGGCACCAGTGGAGCTGCAGCCTGACAGCTACAAATGGTTCTCCCAGAAGAAGGGTGTGCCGGACTACGACGGCGTGACCGAAGACCTGAAAAGCAGCGGCACTAAACTGACTGCATTCATTGCCCAGGCCACTGCAAAGTTTCACACACAACCGGGCAAGGTGTTTCTCATCGGCTTCAGCCAGGGTGCGATGATGAGCTACGAGGTCGCCTTGCGTCAGCCGAAACTGGTCGGCGGCTTTGCAGCGTTGAGCGGAAGGTTGTTGCCGGTCGTACAGTCCGAGGTAAAAGCCTCTGATGAACTCAAGGCCCTGAAAGTCTTTATTGGTCACGGCACGCAGGATCGCCAGGTGGCCTACGCCAGTGCGCCACAAGCCGAAACGACGTTGAAGACGCTTGGTCTGAAACCAGAGTTTCACGCCTACGAAGGCATGGGGCACAGCATCAACGAGGCTGAAGTGGTGGACCTGGCGAACTGGTTGCAGCAGTCAAACCGCTAGCGGATACGTGCGTCGTCACAACCGAGGGGGCGACGCACGATCCTCTGTTAACTAATTGACCTTGACCTCTTTGAACTTGAGCACGTTTTCCTTGCTCTCGCGGTCGCGGAAGGTCAGTTTCAAAGCCGGTGATTTCTTCAGTCGACCCTTGGTCGCCTCAAATATCAACGTGACCCGGGTAGGCACGTTACGGATCAGTTGGAAGCTATCCCAGCGATCATATTTTGCATCGCCAACATGCATTTGCGTTAGGCCCAGTGCACCCCCGGTTTCTTCGAACAGGCTGACAGGGTTCAGAAAGCGGAAGTCACGATCTGCACTTTTGTTGACAAGCTCAAGCGTGCAGGTAGGCGACTGGCCATTCTGATCACAATCCAGCAGCTCAATACTCAGATTGTCGACGGTCTCGGACCGCTTGCCGAACATGTTGGCGTTGTCATTCTCGGTAAACAGTTTCTGGCTGCGCGCAAACTCCACCGAAGGCTTTGCGTATTCGCCGCCCAGCTTGAAGAACACCGCACATAGAAACAGTGCCAATACCAGCCAGACGCTGAGTTTGAGCAACGACGGGAGCTTTCTCGCCAGGATCGCGATGCCCAGCCCGATGAACACCATGACAGTGCCGACAATAATGATCAGGGTTTTCCAGTTGATAAAGTCGACGCTGAGGCCAAGAACGGTGGGGTCTGGAAAGAGGTAGGTGAAAATGCTCCACAGGATCCCGATCATGCTGGTGATGCCGATCGATATCTTGGCGAAAATTGTGGAGATTTTGCTGGTTCGTGGTGCTGCGTCCATTGCTGTTTTTGCCTTGTTCGGGTTTTGCGCAAATGCGTACCGATGCGTTTGAGCAACGGCATTGGCAGGTTGATGGCCTTGGGAGGAGGCGTATGTACAATCCGTGTTCAATCGCGCCGATCCAGAGGTGCCGGATACGCGAGCCTTGAGGTGCGAGAGAGAGCCAGAAGGGCGATGGACAATGCCATCGCGGCGCTATTATCCGGCAATTCAGTCGTAAAGTGCAGCGTTTACTCGCCTTGCTTCGACCTATCCTTGAGAAACGCCAGCAACGCTATCAGCGGCAGCACCGTGCCTGCGATCAGCACCCAGCTCCAGCCGCCATGGTCGAACAACGGGCTGGCGACGGCTGAGCCAATGGCACCGCCGATGAAAATACTCGTCATGTACAGCGCATTGAGCCGGCTGCGACTGGCGGCATCCAGCGCATACACCGTGCGCTGACCCAGCACCATGCTGGTCTGCACGCAGAAATCCAGCAGCACGCCGGTCACTGCCAGGCCGATCACGCTGTAAGCAGGGTGAATCAGCCCCGGCAGGAAACTCAGTGCGCCGAGCAGCAATGCGCCCAGTGAGGCTATGCGGGTGTGACCGGCGTCTGCCAGGCGACCGCTGATGGGCGCAGCGATTGCACCAATAGCGCCGATCAGGGCGAAGAGGGCGATCTGGGTTTGTGACAGCCCGTGATTGCGCGACAGCTCAAGCGGTACGGCGGTCCAGAACAGGCTGAAGGTCGCGAACATGCACGCCTGGTAAAAGGCACGCTGGCGCAGCACCGGCTGCGAACGTAACAGGGTCCACAGCGAAAACAGCAACTGACCATATGACGCGCGATGGTCCGGAACGCGCTTCGGCATGGTGGTCGCCAGTACCACGCTGATGCCGATCATCACAACGGCCGCCGAACCGAATACCGCACGCCAGCCGAAATGGTCAGCCACCAGGCTGGCGATGGGCCGCGCCAGCAGAATCCCCAACAGCAGCCCGCCCATGATTCCGCCAACTACCCGGCCACGGGATTCCTCCGGTGCCAGGTGCGCCGCCAGCGGGATCAGCATCTGCACCGACACCGAACTGAAGCCCACCAGCAGCGACACCAGCAGAAACAGATTCGGCTGTTCGGCAAATGCAGCACCCAGCAAACTGAGAACCGCCACCACCGTCGTGATCAGCATCAGCCTGCGGTTTTCCAGAAGATCGCCCAGTGGAACCAGAAAGAACAGGCCCAGCGCATAACCGATCTGCGTCAGTGAAACGATCAGACTGGCTGCGGTGCTCGACAGCCCGATGTCCGGCGCAATCAACTCGATAATCGGCTGGGCGTAATAGATATTGGCAACAATCGCGCCGCAGCAGAATGCAAACAGCATCACCAGGCCGGGGGTCATGGTCACGGTCTTGTGCGTGGCTTGGGACGGGTGGGGCATAACAAATCTCGCTTGGGCATAAGCCGGTCAGACGCTCGAAACGCGTCTGTCAGGAGGGTTTTTGACTGATGACGAGCAGGCTAACGGTTTTGTCGTGGATTAAGTAGGCATGGCGAGTTGATACAGGATATTTCTGGGAATGATGGGTGGAAATGAGTCGATGTGTGGTCAGGCCTTCACGGGGCTCGCAGGAATGCCATAATGCCGACCGTCATTCTGTTCTGGATCAATCCCTTCAGGGACTTTCATGGAAATCAAAAGCTTCAGGCTCATCAATGTGGGACGGTTCAGCGATCTGGAAGTCGCACTCGCGCCTACCGAACGGCACGCGTCGAGAGTGACAGTGCTGGTCGGGAACAATGGGGCAGGGAAGACCACACTGCTCAAGTCTGTCGCCACATCATTGAACTGGCTGGTGGCGAGGGTCAGGACGCCAAAAGGTGTTGGTAGTCGGATCGATGAGGATACGATTCAGAACGGCGCTGTGACTTCTTCAATTCGTATTGACGCTTACGATGATCAGATTTTCGACTCCCTGATTTGTGGGCCTGATTTCCATTGGCAAATTGCTGGTACTCGTAAAGGTCGAAATGCCAACTTGTCCAGTGCATTGAACGAATTGAATTTGCTGGCGGAAGGTTACCGCTCACAGTTGACTGCCAAGAGTGATTCATCTCTTCCTCTTTTGGCCTTTTATCCAGTTGAACGCTCAGTGCTTGAGATACCGCTCAAGGTCCACGCCAAACACACATTCGATCAACTGGATGGCTACGACAACGCCTTGGGTCGTGGCGTGGATTTTCGCCGTTTTTTCGAGTGGTTCAGGGAACGCGAAGACAGCGAGAACGAAACAGGTATTCCAACTGAGCTGCTTACTAAACTGTCTCAAAAATTACTCGATACAGAACTCTGGAAAGTACTGGTCAGGGAGCATGCCTCGTCGCGTGACCGTCAGCTAAACGCTGTCAGAAATGCGGTCGAAGCCTTCATGCCCGGCTTCACAAAACTGCGCGTCAAACGCAAACCGCGTCTGCATATGGCTATCGATAAAGACGGCCAGACCTTGAACGTCTCGCAGCTGTCCCAAGGCGAGAAGTCGATGATGGCGCTCGTCGGCGATATCGCCAGACGCCTCGCCATGATGAACCCTGCGCTCGAAAATCCTCTGCATGGCAATGGCATCGTACTAATCGATGAAGTCGATTTGCACCTGCATCCCAAATGGCAGCGCAGCCTGATCGCCCAACTCACTACAACCTTCCCGAACTGCCAGTTTCTGCTGACCACGCATTCGCCACTGGTCATCAGCGATAGCAAGGATGTTCTGGTGTACGTTATGGACGACGGTGAGCTAAGCGAGCCGGACAGTCTTTACGGGCTTGATGCCAATCAGGTGCTGTTGAGTGTCATGGACACGGATGTCCGCAATGTTGACGTTCAGAAACGTCTGGACAGGCTCCAGGAGCTGCTGATGCTGGGTGATCTGGAGGAGGTTCACTCCCTTTACCAAAAGCTGGTCAATGACCTGCCTTCTGGACACATAGAGTTGGCCAAGGCGTCTTTGTTGATCCGCAAGCTGGAATTACGTCGTGCGAAAGATTGAAAAAGGAAGTCTCGCAGTCCTGAAGCAGTGGGCGCGCACCAACAAGGGAAAAAAATACGAAGATCTGGTTGGCCGGGAAGATATCAAAGATGCAATTCGACATACCTGTGTCCTGGAGCAGCATGGGTTATGTGCCTATTGCTGCCGCAGCATCACCCCTTTGAAGGACAGCGCTCACAATGAACACGTCGAAGCGCAACGCCTGGCACCCAATCGCACGCTCGATTTTCAGAATATTGTTGCCAGCTGCAATCGGCCCGGTCGATGTGGGGACGCGCATGGTGACCAGACTCTACGCTTGACGCCTCTTATGGCTGAGTGTGAAACAGAATTGCAGTTCGAACTTTCCGGACTGGTTGGAGGTAAGACCGACAGGGCGCAAGATTGTATCAAGGTGCTTAATCTGGGCGGTGATCAAGTGTCCAACAGGTGGCTGATTGGCGAGCGCAAAGCAATGATCGATAGTCTGCTGTTTTCGCATGGCATGGGCTCGTCAGGACTGGCTCTTGAGGACGATGACGTACTCTCTCTGTTACATGACGAGTTACTGGTCGAGGATGACCAACAACAGCTTCAGGCCTTTTCCCCTGTTCTGGTAAACGTGATTCGTCGCCTCAGGGCATTGCATGCTTTTTGAGCCTAACCCTCGCGTATCTGATCGGCGAATGCCAGCACACTTACGTTGCCGGCCGCTTGATCCCGTGACTCACCACCAACAGCAGCATCAGCGGCACGACCTTCAATATCGGCCCTTGTGAGCAGGTGCTGGCCTCGACTGCGCCGCCGGTGGCGACCGAGTAGCGCAGTGGCAGACTGGCACTGAAGGCCTCGACTTCAGGTTTCAATTGCTTGACCAGTGCGGTCGGTTGCAGCTTGCCCAGCACATTGGCCTTGAGGGTAATGGTCGGTAACCGGTCGCTACGCCAGACCAGCGGTTGTTCCTGCTCGTAACTGAGGGTGGCAAACGCCAGCAGCGGCACGGTCGAACAAGGCGGGGTTGGAAAGCGGAGGCGTGCAACATCCGAAAAACTCCGCAGGCACGGCACAACGAACGCAAGCGCGTTGCAAGAGAAAGAGTCATCAACGAATGGCACTGCCCGATCAAGTAAGCCGATATGCCTGAATGACAGCATCACGCCGGAAAAGCCGGAGAGCTTTCCGGACGCTGACGGGTGTGTTTCATGCCATCGCAGTAACGCTTGGCCATACTTCGGTTCTGGCTTCGGTGCCCAGAAATTGCAGTGCAGTCTTTTGCGAGTGGTGCCAGGCTGCTTTGCTTTCCAGGTCTAGAAAGTGCCCGGTGTCCGGCACGACGTTGAAACTACTTTTGGCGATGTAGTTGGAGAACAAGCGTGCATCTTCGACGGTGGTGTATTCATCCTTCTCGCCGTTGATGAACAGCACCGGGATCTTGATCGACGAAAAACGCTCGACGTAGTTACTGGCGCTTAGTGTGCGAATCTGGCTGATGTGGAAGTCGATCTGTGCATACTCATGTTCGGCAAGGCTGATCAGGTGCTTGTAGTTATAGAGCTTGAACAGGCGAGGCAAGTACTTGCCGACCGTGTCGTTCAGCAGCGCGCCGATCTTGCGTTTCTCGCGCGCGGCAAGGAACACCTGAGCGTTGTCGATGTAGTCGAGCATCGGTTCGTTGAGGACCGGCGAAAACGAACTGATGATTGCCTTTTCCACCGATGCCGGGCATTCGGCAAGCGCCAGCAAGGCTGATACGCCGCCCCACGACACAGAAAGCAGGTAGTTGACCTGATACAGATCGATCAGTTGAAGGAGGATGTTTACTTCATCTTCCTTGCTGACAATCATGTCATCCGAGTTGTGTGCCCGGGATTGCCCGGAAAAGGGCAGGTCGAAGAGGACCAGGTTGTAGTGCGGTTGCAGGTACTTGACGGTCTGGCCGAAAGAGCCTGTTGTGGACAATGCGCCGTTGACCAGCAAGATGGTCTTGGCGTCGCTGTTTCTCCAGTAAGTCTCGGTGTAAACCTTGTACCCACCTACGTTTAAAATCTTTGATTGTGCGCCCATAATAGCCTCCCAGCCGATGTCGATCCCACGATAAATACAGCTTTCTCTGCTCGGGCAGCCATGCCTAAGCCTCGCCTTGTTAGTGGCGAAATCCGGTGAGTTATTATTTTGGGTAGAACAGGAAAGCGGACCAGCGAATGCGCTTGATGCCCGGCTATAGATAACCCAGTGCCATCATGCCGACAAGTCATTGACGTCATAAAAATGTAGGGCAATTCACATTTTCAATGTCCACCCGTTTGGAGGTGGTGGTGAACGTCACGGGGTTATTCGGGGAAAAGCGAGCTAAAGCGCCCGAAAAGCTCAACTTATGGGTTGAACTTGTGCGCCCTGAAACGGTCGAGCGAAGCCAATTGTTGAAACATATTGTTACAGATAAGCGCTTGGCAAGTTGCGCCAGATTATTATCTAAACGCCGAAACCGTTGATCCAGACGCTTCAAGCTTGTCAAAAAGCAGGCACGCCGGGATTTTTCGAGCCAACACAGCTCGTGAGCTTCTCTCTGCTTGAAGACATCGACAGAACGCCACGACTAATAGCGAAAATCCCGCTAAAAAACGGGATGTGTACTGATCAGGCCAAGGCATGAACCGGGCGACATTCCAGCAGCAAGCTGGCGCCGCCGTATTCGCTGGTGCCGATGTGCAGGGTAAACCCGTGCAGATTGACGATGGCAGCCACTACGGACAGGCCGAGCCCGAATCCGCTATGCTCGTTGCCGTTTTCGCTCCGATAGAAACGCTGGAACACCGCATCGCGCTCGGCGACCGGGATCCCAGGCCCGGAATCCTGCACCTCTATGCACGGGGTAGTGCCGTCCTTGGCGATATAGGCACTGACTTTCACTATTCCGCCAGACGGAGTGAATTTGATCGCATTACCCAGGAGATTGGTCAGCGCTTCGAACAGCAGGGCCCGGTCACCCACCAGGGTGGGCAGCGGATCATGCAGTTCCAGCAGCAGAGCAATCTGGTCTTCTTCGGCCAACGGCAGGTAAAAGTCGTGCAATTCCTGCAGTAGCGGCTGCAACTCCAGCTCGACGAACGCCGACCTTCGCTGACGGTCTTCCAGCTCCGAAATCCGCAGCAGGCCCCTGAACCGCGCCATAAGGGTATCGGCCTCACCAATCACCTGGGCGATCTGGGTGGCGTGGGTAGAGTCAGGCGCCGATTGCTGCTGAATACGGTACAGCTGGGCGCGAAGGCGAGTCAGCGGAGTGCGCAGATCATGAGCGATGTTGTCACAGACGCCCTTGACCTCGTTCATGAGTTTTTCGATGCGGTCGAGCATGGCGTTGACGATCACCGCCAGCATGTCCAGCTCGTCGCGCCGGTTGGACACTGGAAGGCGACCGGCCATGTCACCCTCGATGATCGATTCAGCGCTGGCCTGAATGGCCCGGATTCGGCGTAGCGGGCGACGACGCAGCAAGTGCCAGCCTGCGACACCCGGGATAATGGTCAGCGAGATGCCCCACAGCAAAGCGTGCAGGATCAGTGTGCTGACAGCGAACAATGAGCCGTTCTCGCGCACCAGCACCAGCCAGCGGCCGTCCGGAGTGCGATTGACGATTGCATCGCAACTGCCTTGCGGCATCCCCGGATCATCCGATTCAATGCAGTCGTTCAGCACATGAATCTGGCCGTCGATAGGCAGGTTTTTCGGGATGCTGGTAATCGGGCCGGCCACCGGGCGGAAGTTCTGGTCGAACAGACCATAGGCGTCCACCGAGCGCGTATCGAAGGTCATGCTGGTCGCCAGGGCGTCCACCAGCCCCTGGCCCTCGAAGCGTGAGAACAGTTGCTGGCGATGGGTAAGCGACTGGCGGGCGAGGGTGTCGAGGTAAGACGTGACCTCCCAATACAGGACGCCAAGGAGAATCACGCTCCAAGCCACGAACAGAGAACTGTACAGCGCCAATAATCGGCTTGTAGACGATCGCCAGCCCTTAGACGGGTTCGGCAATGACATAACCGGATCCTCGCACGGTCTGAATAAGCTGTGCGGTGCCGGGTTGGTCGATCTTCTTGCGCAGGCGGCCAATGTGAACGTCGATCAGGTTGGTGCCTGGGTCGAAGTGATAACCCCAGACTTCCTGGAAGATCATCATTCGCGTGATGATCTGCCCACTGTTGCGCATCAGAAACTCCAGCAGCTTGAACTCCGTGGGCAGCAAGGTCAGCGGCTCGCCGCCGCGACAGGCTTCACGGGTGATCAGGTTCAGCTCCAGATCGGCAACCTGCAATACCGTCTTGGCGGCACTGACCGGGTTGCTGCGCCGCAACAAGACCTCGACGCGCGCGGCCATTTCGTCCGACGCAAAGGGCTTGGGCAGATAGTCATCCCCTCCGGCACGCAATCCCCGAACGCGCTCGTCCACATCGGACAAGGCGCTGATCATCAGGATGGGCGTGGAAATACCCTGCGCCCGCAGGTGGGTGACGATGGTAAGACCATCCATCTCCGGCAGCATGCGGTCCAGGGTAATGAGGTCGTAATCGCCACTCACTGCGCGCGCCAGGCCATCACGGCCATTGTCGACCCAGTCCACTTCCAGCCCGTGGCTGCTGAGTTCGGTGACGATTTCCTTGGCGGTGATGGCATCATCTTCGATTGCCAGAATTCGGGTCATGGTCCCTGCCTGAATAAGTGCGTTCAAAGTGTCATTCTGCCTATAAAACCCGGCGCGTTTCCTGAAAGAAAGTTTAATGACGGGAATCATATTTCTCGTTGGGCTGCGGAATCCGCGTCCTTGAGCGTCTGCTCTTTTTCCAGACGCCGTTTTTCTAACTTGTTTTTGCGGTCGCGTTCCATTTTGGCGGTGGTGTCCTTCTCGCTACGAATCTGCGCATGGCTGATCAGGGCAAAAATAAAGCTGCCGCCGATGATGTTGCCTGCCAGCGTAGGCGCTGCAAAAGCAAACCAGAAGTCCTTCCAGCCCAGTTCTCCCGCGAATACAAGATAGGATACTTCGGCCGAACCCACCACGATGTGAGTGAAGTCGCCCAGCGCCATCAAGTAGGTGATCAGCACGATGATTGCTATCTTTGCGTTTTCCATCGAGGCAATCATCCAGACCATGGTCGCAATCATCCAGCCAGAGACGATGCCCTTGGAAAACATCTGGCCGACGTCGTTCTCCATGACCTTGCGGCCAATCTCCAGAAACGCCTTGTCGGTACTGCTATCGAAGATCGGCAGGTTAAGCATGACGTAGGCCACCAGCAGCGTGCCGACGAGATTACCGGTCAATACCACACCCCACAGGCGAAGTAACCGCCCGATGTTGGCCAGGTTCAGTTTGCTCATGACCGGCAGCACAGCGGTGATGGTGTTTTCCGTGAACAGTTGCTGGCGTGCCAGAATCACCGCCAGAAACCCTGCCGAATAGCCAAGGCTGCTGATCACATGGCTGCCGGTGATGCCTTCGAGGCGCGAGTTCAGCAGGCCCATCGCCATCAGCGACAGGCCCATGGTCAGGCCCGCAGCCAGTGCCGACCACCATAGCGCGGCCACACTGCGCTCCAGTTCGTGGTCGCCCTGCATCCGGATGGTTTCGTGCAACACCGCCGCACGGGGCGGCTGGTTTTCGTCAATCTCGCGCTCTTCCTCGGCGGAAAGGCCGGGGGTCTTGCCGTCTACTTCGTGATCCATACCACATCCTCAGCGCCAGTGATGAAATGGACCCGCCAGGCGGCCTCAGTCCGATGCTTCAGACAGGTATCGCGCGCCGTCGTTCGCTGTTGAACCGCTGTATAAAGCGTTGTAGCGGGCAATTCACAGAAATTTCTTGCTAGCCCTGCAAATCCGAGCTCTGCACGCGCTGGACGCCTGCACCCAGCATCGTTCGCCAGGCCTGCTCCAGCGAGCCGTTCATGTCGATGGCGCGGCACGCATCTTCAATCACATAGGTATTGAAACCGGCACTGCGTGCATCCTGAGCCGACCAGGCAACACAGAAATCCAGCGCCAGGCCGGCCACGAACACCGTGTCGATACCACGCTCTTTCAGGTATCCGGCCAGCCCCGTCGTGGTTGTGCGGTCTGCTTCCAGAAACGCCGAATAGCTGTCGATGTGCGCGTTGCAGCCCTTGCGCAAGATCAACTGCGCATGAGGCAGATCAAGGTCGGCATGCAATTGAGCCCCGTGACTGCCCTGCACGCAGTGGTCCGGCCACAGGGTTTGCGGGCCATAGGGCAGGGTGATGCTCTCGAATGGCACGCGCTGCACATGGCTGGAGGCAAACGAAATATGCCCTGCCGGGTGCCAGTCCTGAGTGATGATCACGCTGGCAAAGCGCTTGCCCAGACGATTGATCAGCGGCAGCAACGCATCGCCATCCGCTACCGCCAACTGGCCGCCGGGCATGAAGTCGTACTGCATATCGATCACCAGCAAGGCGCAGCGAGGGTCGGCGGGCTGCTTGGAAAGAGGCATTGTCGGTTCTCTCATCGAAAGGCGTTCGGTGGGGGAGAGTTTGCCTGTTTGTCCCTGCGTTTGCTAAGCGGGATGTTCAACAGCGGGAAAGGTATTTTTGCGAAATTGTATCAAGTGTTAATACGAATCTGTACTATTCGCGAAAAATCCTGCCGGGTCCCAAGAGGTCTGGTTTCTTGCCAAGGGCTGCACGTCGATGCGTCGTACTCTCATCTCAATTTGTGTCATTCAAGCTGTTTCACAAGCCGCCTGGGCTGATCAGGTCACTGCCGCGCAACCTTCGATAGAGTTGCAGAACATCGACATTCAAGGCACGTCCAGTGCCGAAAGCGCGCAGGGGCCGGTCGATGGTTATCGGGCCACGCGCTCCGCCAGCGCAACACGTACCGACACTTCTTTGCATGAAACCCCGCAGTCCGTCAGCGTCGTGACCCGCGATGCTGTGGAAGACATTGGCGCCACGCGTCTGCAGGATGCCCTCGATTACGCAGGCGGGGTTGGACGGGCCAACAATTTCGGTGGTCAGGGCCTGACCACCTTTACCGTACGCGGCTTCACGACGGGCGAGTTCTATCGCAACGGCTTCCCGATCAACCGTGGTTATCCGAATATGCCGGACGCCAACACCATCGAGCGCCTTGAAGTGCTGCGCGGTCCTGCTACCACGCTGTATGGCCGTGGCGACCCGGGCGGCACCTTCAACATGGTCTCCAAACAACCGCTGGCCGAGCCCACGGTCACACTGGGCAGCCAGCTCAATGATCAGGGCATGAAGCGCGGGACACTTGATGCTTCTGGCCCGCTGGATGACGAGGGGCGCTTTGCCTATCGCCTGAACGTGGTGGGCGAGGGCGGTGATACGTTCCGTGATCACGTCGAAACCGAGCGATATGGCGTTGCACCGGTCTTGAGCTGGCAGGTCAACGACGCCACGCGCATCACCTTCGAAGGTGATTTCATGCGCAACAACGCGCCGCTGGACCGGGGCCTTACGCGCTACCCCGGCCAGGCCCGTACTGCGTCGCGTGACACCTTCTTCGGCGAGAAGAGCGTGGGGAAACTGCACAACGATAACAACATGGCGCAACTGCGCTTCGATCATGACCTGAACGCAGACTGGAAGCTGGGCGGTGGCGTGCAGATACTCGATGGCTCCCTGAAAGGCGACGCCATCGAAGCCAACGGCCTGGCCGCCGACGGTCGCACGTTGGGCCGTAACTTCAACTATCGCAAGCTGGAATGGACCGACCGCGATGTGCAACTGAACCTGACCGGGTATTTCTCGGCGGGTGGTTTCGAGCACACGCTGCTGACCGGCGTCGAGTACGAAGACTACGACTACAAGTCGATCATCCAGCGCTCCAATGGTGCGGTCAGCGCCTACCCCATCGACATCTTCAACCCGGTCTACGGTCAGGCTCGCCCGGCACTGACCCGAACCACCACGCATGACAAGGAAAACCTGAAAACCTGGGCGGCCTTCGTGCAGGACCAGGTGGCGCTGACCGAACGCCTGAAATTGCTGGGCGGCGTACGTGTTGAGCGTTTCGAACATGACTACGATTCATTTCTGCCAGGCACCAGCAGCTGGACTGCCAGCGATAACGCTGTCACGCCGCGCGTCGGCCTGAGCTACGACCTGACCGACACCGTTGCGGTGTATGCCAACACGGCGCGCTCGTTCAAACCCAACAGCGGTGCCAGCCGGCTGGGTGGCGGCTTCAAGCCGGAAGAGGGCAAGTCCTACGAGATAGGCACCAAGTGGGAAGCGCTGGAAGGACAGTTGAGTGTAGACGCGGCGATCTACCAGATCGAGAAGCGTAACGTGCTGACCACCGATCCGGTCGACTCAACGTTCAGTGTGGCGGCAGGCGAGGTGCGCAGCCGTGGTCTGGACCTCAACGTGGTTGGCAACCTGACGCCCGAGTGGAAGATGATGGGCAGCTACGCCTACGTCGACGCCGAAGTGACCAAGGACAATACGCTGCGCTCGGGTACACGCTTGATGAATATTCCCGAACAGACCTTCAGCCTGCTCAACGTCTATGAATTTCAGGACGGCGCCTTGCGCGGCCTGGGGCTGGGAGCTGGCGGTCGCTACGTCGACCAGCGCGCCGGGCGTACGGCCAACGTTGCTTTTTCGATGGATAGCTACACCGTGTTCGACCTGCTGGCCTACTACAAGGTCAGCCCGCGTGTGAAGCTCAATCTGGACCTGAAGAACGTCTTCAATACCGAATATGAGGACGGTGCGTTTGGCAACGTCTACGCGTATCCGGGCGCTCCACGGACGGTGCAGATGGGCATTGCTTATACCTTGTAACGCTGCTGGTAGAGGGGGCTTATAAAGAAAGCCTGACCCTTTTCAGGGTCAGGATCAGCAGTCATATATGCCGGACCCGCTTACACGCAGCATGGAATCATCAGTACTGATCTGACTTTGAAAACCCGACGCGGCGGCGAAGTTTGCCATCCTGGAACTGGTCCTTCCCGGGTAAAATATCCGCTCCGGCCGCTTTGAGAGCGGTCAGATTATCTTTCAAGGCTTTGGTGGCATCGTCCCTTTGCTGGAACATGTTACCTGCCAGCCAGTTGGCATTACCCACTTCGCCAATCTGGAGTTTATAGCCCGCATTTTTCAACGCCTTGATCTGGCTTGCGAGCCGGGAAGAGGCTTCAGTTTCCCTTGCATACACATGAACACTGCCAATCAAGGCAGGATTGTCGTTGCCATTGGCGGCCTTTAATTGATCGGCAAACTTGACGAGCCCGCTTTCCGGGCCAGCGGTCAGGCCGCCACCCCAGTTGCTGTCCTCGACAACGATAATTCCTTTATAGCCGGCATTGCGCGCGGATTTAATTAATGTGCTTTGCATGTCGGCCCAGTCCTGGCTGGCGCTTTTACCGCCCTGATTGAAAGTATCCAATACGAAACCGGTATGATTGCCGAACTTTTTGACCACGTTACTGATGTCGCTCGAGGCCTGCTTCAATTTTTCTCCCGTCAGCACGTTTCCGCTACCCTGGTTCGCACTGTCACGAAGAGTGAACTGAACTTTCACGCCTTGTTTGCTCCCTTCATTAAGCAATGCCCTGAGCTTGTCAATTTGCCTGGCATCCTGGATCTGATCATGTGTCATCTGAATGCGTAAAGTCCCGCCGCCAATCGCTTTCAGATTCTGGATCATCTGCGTAGCTGCTGCAGGTGTTGTGATGTCATCCGGCACAACATTGGCTCCCCCATGCGAGACGGTCTCGGCAATCTTGACTGGCTCCGAGGAGACAACCTTGTTCTTGTCTGTGGCTTTTTTTACGGGCTCTGAAAGGGGAGCATTGTCTTTGGCTGTTGCCGCTTTGTCGGGGAGAACCTTTGTATCGTCCCGACTGACACTTGTCTTTTGACTGGTCAGTAAAGCCGCCTCTGACGAGGATGCTCCGCTCTCCAGCGACTGAGTATTTTGATTAAGCATCCTTCTCGTGTAGACCGGAAACGCATCTGGCGACTCGGCGAGGCGGCTGTCGGAGGCGGTGTAGGTGTCGAGTTTCGCCTGTGTATCCGGAGTTACGTCATTAGCGCCAGCGTTCACGGGGCGCGTGGTCCTGTCTTCCATGACAGGCTTTTCTTTAGCTGTCATGAGGAAGTCATATGACCTGGCTGAGCGGATATTCATCAAATGGCCCTGTAGGCGCTGTACGAGAAGTGACGGGGCTCGGTGATGCAGGAGAGTGGGTTGCCAGTATATCGATAACTTATTGAATTGCAGTGCTCATATAAAGTAGTAGGAAACT
The DNA here is from genome assembly GCF_000452705.1 of Pseudomonas syringae CC1557. Taxonomy (NCBI): domain Bacteria; kingdom Pseudomonadati; phylum Pseudomonadota; class Gammaproteobacteria; order Pseudomonadales; family Pseudomonadaceae; genus Pseudomonas; species Pseudomonas syringae. Next base: position 3,493,069 of record NZ_CP007014.1, on the reverse strand, counting down.
TAATATTATGCGTTTATTACCGTGTTGCCTTTTCTGTTTTTTATTATGTGTGGGTCTGTAACAAGAGACCGGTAGCGCGACGTCCCTGATGGGGCAATGCGCAGGCAGGGCAAGACAGAGCGCGCCGCGCCGTGCAATGCCCGGGTATCATTGCCCAAACACCCGAATCGGCGCTCTTGCATGCCACGCTTGAATATCCTCGATCATCTGCCCGTAAAAGGTCCGGTAGTTGTTCTCGGTCACATAGCCGATGTGCGGCGTTGCCAGGACGTTGTCCAGCGTGCGAAACGGATGATCGGCGGGCAGTGGTTCGATGTCGAACACGTCCAGCGCCGCGCCGGCGATTCTGCGCTGTTGCAGCGTTTCGATCAGTGCGGCCTGATCGATAATCGGGCCGCGTGACGAGTTGATCAGGTAGGCGCTCGGCTTCATCCAGCCCAGCGCCTGCGCATCGACCAGGCCGCGGCTGCGGTCGCTGAGTACCAGATGCACCGACAGCACATCAGCCTGCTCGAACAACTGCTGCTTGCTGACGTAGGTAACGCCTGATTGTGCGGCGGCCTCTTTAGTCAGGTTCTGGCTCCAGGCGATGACATTCATGCCGAATGCCTGGCCGTATCGGGCGATCCATTTGCCGATACTGCCCAGCCCCAGAATGCCCAGCGTCTTGCCGTACAAATCGCTGCCCAGTCCGACTTGCCACTGGCCTGCGCGTAATGAATTTGCCTCGGCCACCAGGTTGCGGGTGATGCCCATGATCAACGCCCAAGTCAGTTCCGGGGCTGCATTTTTGTAGCTTTCAGTGCCACACACGACAATGCCCTGACGCTTGGCAGCAGCCGTATCGATGGCCGCGTTGCGCATTCCGCCAGTGACCAGCAGTTTTAGCCTGGGCAATTGGCTGAGCAGTGCCTCGTCGAATAGGGTCCGCTCGCGCATCACGCAAATGATCTCGAAGCCTTGCAGGCGCTGCACCATGGTCGCGGTATCGGCCGGGAAGTCGTGCAGAAAGCTGACGTTGCCAACGGGATTGAGCGCCGACCAGTCCACCACGCCGCTGGCAACATTTTGCCAGTCATCGAGCACTGCGATGTTCAATGGGATCATGGTTTAACGGCCTCTTGATGAGTTGTTTTGAAAGAAGGCTAGTTGAACAGGCTTGCCGCAATGTTGATCGAGAAACCCAGAATAGCGGTGTTGAACACAAAACAGATCAGCGACTGGCCCAGCACGACCTTGCGCATTTCACGGGTCGCCACGCCCACGTCTGAGGTCTGGACCGCAACGCTGAGGGTGAACGAGAAGTACAGGAAGTCCCAATAGTCGGGATTCTTTTCCCCACCCACAAATGCCAGCGCTGGCTCCTTGCCTTTCCAGGTGTAGAACATGCGCGCATAGTGCAGGCTGAAAATCACCCCGATCATCAGCCACGAGCCGATCACGGTCAGGCCGGTGAAGGCGTGATGGAGCATTTTCGCATCGCTGGAAAGACCTTTGCTGCTAGCGATTTCAAAAATGATCGCGGCCAGGCTGGCAAGCGCTGCAACGCACACGGTTATCAGGATGACGCCCGCTTTTTCATCTTCCATCAGCGCGACGCGTCGCACGTCATCCGCGTTGCTGCGCAGTGTGCGGACGAAAATCAGGATCAGATAAAGCCAGACGCCCGTGTCCCAGCCAGTCAGCAGGCTTTGCGTGAGCGTTGCGTGAGGGATCAGGCAGGACCAGGCGACGCCTGCGGACAGACCAATCAAGGCAGCGAGGGTAAGGCGAGGACGTGTGCGGGCGAGATGGCGCATGCGGTCTAGTCGTTACGAGATGTTGCGAGACAGTAGCATGCCGATTCAGTGTGCCAAATCCGATTTGAAAAAAAACGGCGCGCAAGGGGGTTGCGCGCCGTGTGCCAGCCAGATGATGAGCAGGCGGCGAGTCAGTTACGGGTGTCGTGTCGGGATCAACGCACCAGGCAAGGCTGTTTGTTGTTGAATTTCCAGTCTGGTATCAGAAACTGCATGGCCACGGCATCGTTACGTGCGCCCAGGCCCATGCCTTTGTACAGTTCGTGAGCCTTGGCCAACTGGTCCGTGTCCAGTTCTACGCCGAGGCCCGGTTTCTTCGGTACGTCCACCTTGCCGCCGATGATTTGCAGCGGCGCCTTGGTCAGACGCTGACCGTCCTGCCAGATCCAGTGCGTATCGATCGCTGTGATGTTGCCCGGCGCTGCGGCGGCGACATGAGTGAACATCGCCAGCGAAATATCGAAATGGTTATTGGAATGCGAACCCCAGGTCAGGCCCCACTCGTTACACATCTGCGCGACGCGAACGGAGCCCTGCATGGTCCAGAAGTGCGGGTCGGCCAGTGGAATGTCCACAGATTGCAGTTGAATGGCGTGGCCCATTTCGCGCCAGTCGGTGGCGATCATATTGGTGGCGGTCTTCAGGCCGGTGGCGCGCCGGAATTCAGCCATGACTTCGCGGCCGGAGTAGCCGTATTCCGCACCGCACGGGTCTTCGGCATAGGCCAGCACATGATGTTGATCGCGGCACAGGCGGATGGCTTCCTTGAGCGACCACGCACCATTAGGGTCCAGCGTGATGCGTGCTTCGGGGAAGCGTTCGGCGAGGGCGGTAACCGCTTCTATTTCCTGGTCGCCGCTCAATACCCCGCCCTTGAGCTTGAAGTCCTGAAAGCCATAGCGCTGGTGTGCGGCTTCGGCCAGGCGCACCACGGCTTCCGGAGTCAGTGCTTCTTCATGGCGGATACGAAACCAGTCGTTATCGGCGTCCGGTTCGCTGCAGTAAGCCAGGTCTGTCTTGCGCTGGTCGCCGACGTAAAACAGGTAACCGAGCATCTCGACCTGATCGCGTTGCTGGCCTTCCCCCAGCAATGCTGCAACCGGCACGTCCAAGTGTTGGCCCAGCAGATCGAGGAGGGCGGCTTCCAGCGCGGTTACTGCATGAATGGCGATGCGCAGGTCGAACGTCTGCAGGCCACGACCGCCGGAATCCCGATCGGCAAAGGCTTTGCGCGCTTGGTTGAGAATCTTCTGGTAAGTGCCGATGCTGCTGCCGACCACCAGCGAGCGTGCGTCTTCCAGGGTCTGGCGAATCAGCTCGCCGCCGGGTACTTCGCCAACACCTACATGACCTGCGTTGTCCTTGAGAATGACGATATTGCGGGTGAAATAAGGGCCATGCGCGCCGCTGAGGTTGAGCAGCATGTCGTCATGGCCGGCCACCGGTACAACTTGCATTTCGGTAATGACCGGGGCCTTGCTGGTGATGTTGGAGTGCTGAATGTTCATGACTGCTCCTGTAAAAATATGGCCTTTAATGGCGTCACTGCCCGCGTGCATTAATGCGTGGTCGGGGTCTGTATGGCGGCGACCGGCGTCGCGCCTGGCTTGGGTGTATTGCGGGCGGCGAAAACGATGATCGCGGCAATGATCGAGGTCGCGGTCAGTCCATAAAGCCCGCCCTGGATCGAGCCGGTATGTTCTTCCAGCAGGCCGAACGTGGTCGGCGCCACGAAGCCGCCGAGGTTGCCCACCGAGTTGATCAGCGCAATGACCGCTGCTGCGATACGCGCGTCCAGGTACGCCTGCGGAATCGGCCAGAACAGCGAGGAGGCTGACTTGAAACCCAATGCTGCAAAGCAGATGGCGACGAAGGCGAAGATCGGGCTGCCGGTGGTCGACATGAACATCCCGGCCGCGGCGATCAGCAGGGCAATGGCTACCCACGCTTGTTGGCGTTTCCATTTGGCCGACAGCGTGGCAAAGGCGTACATGCCGATAATCGACAGCAGCCACGGAATGGAGTTGAACATGCCCACTTCGAAGTCGGTCATGTCGCCCATTTTGCGGATGATGCTGGGCAGCCAGAAGGTCGCTGCATAGATGGTCAACTGGATGAAGAAATAGATCAGGCAAAACAGGATGATCTGACTGTCTTTCAGCAGTTTGCCCATCGAGGCCTTGACCGGGGTCGCTGCTTCTCGGGCAGCCTGTTCGGCATCAATCGCATTGACCAGAGCATCCTGTTCTTCGCGGGTCAGCCATTTCGCATCGTGGGGTTTCGAATCCAGCCAGAACCAGACGAAGAAGCACAGGCCGACTGAGAACATGCCTTCGATAAAGTACATCCACTGCCAGCCTTTCAGGCCTAAGCCAGTAATTTGCAGCAGCAGGCCGGACAGCGGGCCGGAGATCAGCGAGGCAATCGCCGAACCGCTGAGAAAGATGGCGATGGCCTTGCCACGCTCGACGCCTGGCAACCAGCGGGTGAAGTAGTAGATCACCCCCGGAAAGAAACCTGCCTCAGCCACACCGAGCAGAAAACGCAGGATGTAGAAGTGGGTTTCGTTCTGAATGAATGCCATGCAGGCGGCCACAATGCCCCAGGTCAGCATGATGCGGGTCAGCCAGATCCGTGCGCCGACTTTCTGCAACAGGATGTTGGAAGGGACCTCAAAAAGGGCATAACCGATGAAGAACAGCCCGGCACCCAGGCCATAGGCGGCGGCACCGATGCCCAGGTCATGTTCCATGTGCGAGCGCACAAAGCCGATGTTCACCCGGTCGATGTAATTAACGATAAACATGATGACGAAAAGCGGCAGGACGTGACGTTTGACTTTGGACACGGCTGTATTCAGAACCGAATCTGTGCCATCAGCCATCCCGGAATTGGATGTGCTCACAGTTGAATCTCCCACTCGTTGTTTTTATGCGGGTATGTGCAAAGTATGTCCTTTGCATTGTCGGTCATCATACAAGTAAAAAGCACTTTCGCAAGTCCCTGTTGCTATCGAGGGAGACGGCTGTTCGCCCTGTTCAGACAAGAAGCATTGGGTGGCGTCGGTGAGGAAAAGACGACGAATTTTCTGAAAAAAGCCCTTTATAAAGGGCTTTAGGGCCAAGTTTGGAAGCTTGGGTGTGCTGTGCTTTAGTTTTTTTTTGAGGTTCGATCGGTGTCAGAAAGGCTCGGCGCATATCCAGGAGATTTTGACACGGCAGTAGCACTTGTAATACAAGTAAGACAAGCGTTCAGGCCTTTGAAACCAAGGGGCTCTGCGCATTCATGGCCATGCGCACTTCGCTAAAGGTGCTTTGTGGTTACCGATTCAGACAAGTGAGGACCTGGACACTATGCAGGAATCCGTCAGCCCGGCGCCCAAGCGTCGTCAGCACAGCCTTGCCACTGATCTTGTCACTGAGCTGAGTCAGCGCATCTTGCTGGGCAAGATCGCACCCGGTCAGAAGTTGCCCTCCGAAAATCAGATCGTCCGCGAGCACGGCGTCAGTCGTACAGTGGTACGCGAAGCGATTTCCAAGTTGCAGGCATCCGGGCTGGTCGTCACTCATCACGGCATCGGCACCTTTGTGCTGGAGCGCAGTGATCAGACCGGGCTGCGCCTCAAGGTTGAAACCGTTTCGCGAGTGCGCGACATCATCGAGTTGCGCATCGGCCTGGAAACCCAGGCGGTGGCGTTGGCCGCTCTGCGCCGCACCGATGAACAGCTGGCGGCCATGCGTCAGGCGCTGGACGACTATCAGGACCTGCTGGCCAATGAAGACAGCTGCGTCGAGGCTGACAAGCGCTTCCATATGCTGATTGCCGAAGCCACGGGCAATCCGTACTTCATGGAGATCATGCAGCACTTGGGCAGCGCGATCATTCCGCGCAGCCGCATTGCGGCCAGCGAGCGGGCTGGCAACAACCTGGCGCATCAGGGCTATCTGGCCAATCTGGAGCATGAGGCGCTGCTCAGCGCCATTCGCCGCAAGGACCCGGACGCTGCCCGCGCAGCCATGTGGACGCACCTCAGCAATAGTCGAGAGCGATTGGTGCCACGAGAGTAGGCTGATTAGTGTCACATTACGCTTCGAGATATTCTGCTTTCGGGTATTTAGAACAAGAAATTACGGAGAACAATAATGAAAATAGTCATCGCCCCTGACTCGTTCAAAGACAGCCTCAGCGCGCAGGCCGTTGCCGATGCGATTGCCAGTGGTCTGGCCGATGTCTGGCCTGATGCCGAACTGATCAAGTGCCCCATGGCCGACGGGGGTGAGGGCACCATCGAAGCTGTGTTGGACGCCTGCAATGGCCAGTTGATGAGCGCCAGCGTCAGCGGGCCGCTCGGCACGCCGGTCGAGGCGCAGTGGGGTTGGCTGGCGGACAGCAGGACCGCAATCATCGAAATGGCGATGGCCAGCGGCCTGCAATTGCTGACTCTGGAGCAGCGCGATGCCTGTGTGACCAGCACCTTCGGCACCGGACAACTGATTCGGGCCGCGCTGGACATCGGGGCGCAACGAGTGATCCTGGCCATTGGCGGCAGTGCGACCAATGATGGCGGCAGCGGCATGCTCTCGGCATTGGGCGCACGCTTTCTCGACGCCGAGGGGCAGCCATTGCAGGCCGGAGGTCTGGCACTTGCGGGGCTCGCACGCATCGACCTGAGCGGCTTTGATCCGCGCTTGTCTGACGTGTGCGTAGAGATTGCCGCCGATGTCGATAATCCACTGTGCGGAACCCATGGCGCGTCACATATATTCGGCCCGCAAAAGGGCGCTTCCGCCGTGCAGGTATTGGCGCTGGATGCTGCACTTGGGCATTTCGCCGATCATTCAGCGCAGGTCCTCGGGCAAGACCTGCGCGACAGTCCTGGCAGTGGCGCGGCCGGGGGCATGGGCTTCGCCGCCAAGGCGTATCTGAATGCTTCGTTTCGCCCCGGTGTCGAGGTTGTTACGGACCTGACCGGGCTTGAACAGGCGCTGATCGGTGCCGATCTGGTGATTACCGGAGAAGGTCGTTTTGACGCACAGACCCTGCGTGGCAAGACACCGTTTGGGGTTGCCCGGGTCGCGCAGCGGCAACGGGTACCGGTGATTGTGCTGGCTGGTACGCTCGGCGATGGCTATGAACAGCTCTACCAGCACGGAATCAGCGCGGCCTTCGCGCTGGTCAGCGGCCCTATGAGCCTTGCGCAAGCCTGCCGCGACGCCAGCGGCCTGCTGCATGATCGCGCCAGGGATATTGCGCTGCTCTGGCAGTTGGCCGCACGTCGTTGATAGCCACCTTCGGACTTATCACCGATTGCTCTCAAGAATAGTAGGACAGAGACGATACCCTTCGGTTGTCTGACAACTTCTCGTCAGGCACCGCCCTCCAAATATAAAAGAGTTCTGTCCATGAACATACGCAAACTCACTATCGCTCGTCGTGCCGGCCTGGGTTTTACCCTGATCTCCCTGCTGGTGGCATTGCTTGGCTGGTTCGCGCTGGCGCAGATGTCGACCATTCGACAGAGCGAGGTGGCTGTGGAAACCAATTGGCTGCCCAGCATGCGAGTGGTCAACGATATTCGGGAAATCATGCTGCGCATTCGGACCATCTCCCTGCGCATGGCGCTGGACACCGATCCTGCAAGCATTCCGTCCTATCGCGGGCAAATGGACGTGCGTCTGGGCGATCTGAACAAGAAGCTGGACATCCTCAAGACGTTTGTCGACACCCCTGAAGAAAAGTCCCTCACTGAACAGTTCATGGTGACCTTGGGACAGTATCGAAGCGCGCTGGACCGCTCTTTTGTACTCGCCAACCAAAGCGATAGCGCCGGTCTGAACAAGCTGCTGTTGATCGACATGAAACAGATCGTCGACGGCTCGGGCAAACAGCTCAATGATCTGGCTGATTTCTACATGACCAAAGTCGATGCCGAAGGCAAGTCGGCCGAGGCGCAGTACAGCAAATCGCGCGATATCGTGATTGCCTTTGTGGTCCTTGCCGCACTGTGCACCATCGGTCTGGCACTGTGGTTGACCCGCAGTATCGTTCGCCCCCTGCAACGCGCCGTGAACGCTGCCGAGCAGGTGGCCCAGGGTGATTTGACCCATAGCATCGAAGTCGATGGCGAAGACGAGGTCACGCGTCTGCTGCGCGCGCTGGCAACCATGCAGGTCAATCTGCGCGACGCCATGCGCCACATCGGCAGCTCGGCTACTCAGCTGGCCTCGGCAGCCACCGAACTGAATTCGGTGACCGAAGACAGCTATCGCGGTCTGCACCAGCAAAACGCCGAGATCGATCAGGCCGCCACGGCGATCAACGAAATGACCTCCGCAGTGGAAGAAGTGGCGCGTAACGCGGTGTCCACTTCCGACGCCTCCAACCAGTCCAGTACTTCGGCGCAGGCCGGGCAGACGCGGGTGATCGAAACCGTGCAGTCGATCCAGACGCTGACTGACAACGTACAGTCCACCTCGGCACTGGTGCAAAATCTCGCCAACCAGTCTCAGGACATCGGCAAGGTGCTTGATGTGATTCGCTCGATTGCCGAGCAAACCAACCTTCTGGCGCTCAACGCGGCTATCGAGGCGGCGCGTGCGGGCGAGTCGGGCCGAGGCTTTGCGGTGGTAGCAGACGAAGTGCGGGCATTGGCGCATCGTACCCAGCAGTCGACACTGGAAATCGATTCCATGGTCAGTGCCATGCGCAGCGGATCGGCACAAGCGCTGGACTCCATGAACATCAGCCGTGACCGCGCCGATTCGACACTGTCGTTGGCCAAGGGCGCTGGTGAATCGCTCAGCGAAATCACTGCGTCAATCAATCAGATTTCCGAGCGTAACCTGGTCATCGCCAGTGCTGCGGAAGAGCAGGCGCAAGTGTCGCGTGAAGTCGACCGCAACATCGTCAACATTCGTGACCTGTCCATGCAATCCACCCAGGGCGCCAATCAGATCAGTGCATCGAGCCACGAACTGTCGCGTCTGGCAGCGGACCTGAATCAGGTCGTCTCACGCTTCAAGGTGTAAAAGCCTGCAATGCTGCAGGCTGTGTCTGCTTGCCGTAGAACGACCGGGCGCGCATTATGCCCTCGGTCGAAATGACCTCCGATAAAGTTTGGGTTCAACCTTATTGAAGGGGGCGGCATCGCGTCATGGACAATAATAATCACACCTTCAGCAGTTGGTTACGCTCACCGGCCCATCATCATTGGCTGGCACTGGAAGGCAAACGTCTGCTGGGTTTCGCCAAGGCAGCGAAACTGGAAAACGGTTTTGGCGGCCTCGATGACTATGGACGCTTGATGGTCGGTGCCACGGCCGGAACGATGAACACCGCACGCATGACTCATTGTTTCGCCATGGCCTATACGCAAGGTATCCCTGGCTGCGCCGCGCTGATCGACCATGGCATCGCTGCCTTGAGTGGTCCGCTGCGCGATGCCGAGCATGGCGGCTGGTTCAATGCCGCACCTGAAGACAATGGCAAGACCGATAAACAGGCCTACCTGCACGCATTCGTCGCGCTGGCGGCCAGCTCTGCGGTGGTTGCCGGCCGACCCGCTGCGCAGGCGTTGCTGTCCGATGTGATACAGGTGATTCAGACCCGCTTCTGGAGTGACGAAGAAGGCGCCATGCGCGAATCCTTTTCCCAGGACTGGAGCGACGAAGAACCCTATCGTGGTGCCAATAGCAACATGCACAGCACTGAGGCCTTTCTTGCCCTTGCCGATGTCACCGGCGACGCGCAATGGCTCGACCGGGCCCTGAGCATCGTCGAGCGGGTGATTCACCAGCATGCGGGGGCCAATAATTTTCAGGTCATCGAACACTTCTCGTCGGACTGGCAGCCGCTGCCGGATTACAACCATGACAACCCGGCGGACGGCTTTCGGCCGTTCGGCACCACACCCGGCCATGCGTTCGAGTGGGCGCGCCTGGTGCTGCATCTGGAAGCGTCGCGGCGTCGCGCCGGGCGCACCAACCCTGAATGGTTACTCGACGATGCCCGGCAGTTGTTCGCCAATGCCTGTCACTATGGCTGGGATGTCGACGGTGCTCCGGGCATCGTCTACACCCTCGACTGGCAGAACAAACCGGTGGTTCGCCATCGTCTGCACTGGACGCATTGCGAGGCTGTCGCGGCAGCCGCTGCCTTGTTGCAGCGTACTGGCGAGCAGCAGTACGAAGACTGGTATCGCTGTTTCTGGGAGTTCAACGAAACCCTGTTCATCGACATTGAACATGGCAGTTGGCGTCACGAACTGAATGAGCGAAACCAGCCGAGCGAGGATATCTGGCCGGGCAAACCCGATCTGTATCACGCCTATCAGGCAACGCTGCTGCCAGTGCTGCCGCTGGCACCCAGTCTGGCCAGCGCCCTGGCGGGGCTGGACTGACCGAGAGTCCTCGGCGTGTGATCAGAGCGCGGGGATGGGCTTGTCGGTCCAACGAATGATCTGCCGGGCGAGGAAGCTGCCGGTCAGAATCACCCCGAACAGGCGCAGGGTCTGCATGGCAAGTACGAAGCCGACGTCGGCATGGGTATCGATGGCGATGATTGCCATGGTATCCAGGCCGCCGGGGCTGGTGGCCAGGTAGACCGACAGGTAATCCTTGCCCATCATGACCGCAATCAGCCACGCCGACAGCGCGCACAGCACGATCAACAACATCGAAGCCAGAATCATCATCGGCAGTCGCCTCCAGACATACCGCACGGTCGGCTGGTCGAAACGCAGCCCGACATAGCAGCCGATGGCGCCGTAACCGATCGGCAGCAGCCAGCCGGGTATGGTGATCTGCAGAACCCCGCTCAGTTGCAGGGCACCGCCCAGCAACAACGGCACCAGCAACGCACCAGCCGGTAGACGCGAGCCCAGCACCACGCCAACCACAATGACCGCCAGGCTCATGCCCAGATCAGGCAGGCTCAGGCTGTTCACTACGGCCGCACTGTGGTGCGCCTCAGTGCCCGAGGCACCGATAAAGTGGCTAACCAGTGCGCCGATGGTCACCACACAGACGACTCGCACGTACTGCATGGTGGCGACGATTCGCGAATCTGCACCGTAATCTTCAGACATCGCGACCATCGCCGATGCTGCGCCGGGCGAAGTACCCCAAGCGGCCGTGTTGCTCGGAATACCGGCAAAGCGCACCAGTATCAGGCCGACTGCCGCGCTGAGCACAACGGTCAGAACCGTTGCCAGCAACATCACTGGCCAGGATTGCAATGCCGTCAGCAGCACGCTGACCGACATCGCATGCGCAATCAGTACGCCAACGGTGCCCTGGCCCAGTTGAAAGATGCGTTTATGCATTCGGATGGTTGCGCCCGAAACGCCAAAGCCAATGGCGACCAGCATCGGTCCAAGGAACATCGCGGCAGGCATGTTGAACAGTTTGAGCAGGTGACCAGCAATACCTGCCATCAGAATCAGGCCAGCCCATTGGGCTAGCGGGGGAAGGGTGGATATCGAAACACGTGCAGCCTGTGACAAGGACGTTCTCCTTGAATGAGATGAATCACATGCGCACAGTATCGACATCGCAACCCATCAAGTCTATTTTCTAATAGTCATGAATTGATAACTTTGGTTGATAGATATGGACCTGCGCGATCTCACTTATTTCGAAACCATTGCCGAACTGGGCCATCTTGGGCGGGCTGCGGAAAAGCTCAATCGCAGCCAGCCTGCGCTGACCAAAAGCATCCAGCGTCTGGAGGAGTCGTTCGGCACCCGGCTGTTTCAGCGTGACGGTCGGCGCATCAAGCTGACGCCGGTAGGCGAGCTGTTGCAGGCGCGCGGCAAGGAGTTGCAGCAGAGCATTGCTCAAACCCAGCGCGAGGTGAGGGATTTTGCCAGCGGCATGGTGGGTAATATCCGTGTCGGTTGCGCGGCAACCATGGCCGAATACCTGATGCCGAAACTGACCTCGGCGTTATTGCAGCGCTCGCCTGACGTCACGTTCAAACTGGTGATCGGTCAGGATGACCTGCTGCGTGAATCCCTGCGTTCCGGGCAACTCGACATGATCATCTGCGGGCTCGTGCCGGACAGTGATGATGTGAGCAGCTTTGCGGTATTCAAGGATGAAGCCGTGGTCATCGCCAGCAAGCAGCATCCGATCTTCAAGACATCCTTGCAAATGAGCGACCTGTGCGCTTACCGCTGGGTATTGCCGCCCGCCAGTGTGTCTTCGCGCAAATGGCTGGATGCTGCATTTGCCGCGCATGGGCTGCCATTGCCGACCGTACAGATCGAAGCCAACTCGATTTCCCTGCTGCCGGGTCTGATTGCCCAGGGCAACCTGCTGAGTTTCATCGCCCGCGAATCGCTGGAGTTCGGCAAGACCATGCAACACCTGCGCGAAGTACCGCTGGAACAGACCACCATGAAACGCACCATTGGCGTGACCCAGCGCAAGGGCGGCTACCTGTCGCCAGCGGCGGAGGGCATGTTGCAGATGCTGCGCGACAACGGCGGGGATTTTCTGGGCTGGGTTTGAATATTCTCGTTACGCATGCTCCAGAGCTCTGGAACGAGCGTTTGTGTGATTTCAGCCCTGTTTGTCAGTCAATCAACCTGACCAGGGTCGGCACCATCGCATCCGCGCTCACGTCAAGCAGTGCCAGCGTCACCGGCAGTTTGAAACGCCTTCGTCCGGCACTGCCCGGATTGAGATACAGCGTGTCCCCGCGCCATTCGATGAGCGGTTTGTGTGAGTGCCCGGTGATGACCAGTTTCACGCTGTCGTCCAGCAGTGCCGGAACGTCGGCGATGTCGTGGACCAGCAGGGTTTGCCAGCCTTCGATAGCGAAGCGCAGGTGGTCGGCGATGGGCGTTGCCCAGGCAGCGTCCATGTCGTTGTTGCCACGTACGATGTGCAACGGGGCGATGGCAGTCAGTTGGTCGACGATGTCCTGGCTGCCGATGTCACCGGCGTGGATGATTGCTTCGCAGCCTTCAAGCGCGGCAATGGCTTCAGGACGCAGCAGTCCGTGGGTGTCGGAAATCACGCCAACTTTCATGCAGGGCCTCGGGTCAGGGCAGGGTGGACGCGCAGTGTAACCCGTTGCGCGCACCCGGCCTGCTGCAAGCCATTAACTGTAACCAGTGCTGATCCATTCGGATCAGGCCTGAGCGACCTTGATCACGACCTTGCCGAATGCGCCTCTGGCCAGGTGTTCAAAGGCCTCGCGCGCCTGTTCGAAGGGGTAGACGTGATCGATGATCGGCCGGATCTTGTGCTCGTTGAGGAATGCGTTCATCCGGTCGAACGACGAGCGAGGTGCTACGGCGATGCCGCGGAAGGTGGTCTGGCGGAAGATCATCGGCATCAGGTTCAGCGCCGAGGTCTGGCCAGTCAGAAAGCCGATTTGCGCGATGCGTCCTCCAGCCTTGGTGGCGGCAATCGATTGATTGATGCCATCGCCGCCTGCCACGTCCAGCAACAGGTCGACGCCCTTGCCGTCAGTGAGTTTCAGCACTTCGTCTGCCCATTCCGGATGGGTTCGATAGTTGACCCCGGCCACTGCGCCCAGCGCTTTGACCCTGTGCAGGTTTTCGTCCTTGCTGGAGGTCGCGATGACGTTGGCACCCAGCGCTGTTGCAATCTGCGCGGCAAATATCGACACGCCGCCCGAGCCCTGGACGAGAACGGTTTGCCCGGCCTCGATCTGGCCGAAGTCGACCAGTGCGTACCAGGCGGTCAGGGCGGCGATTGGCAGTGTGGCTGCCTCTTCGTCAGACATGGCCTCCGGGGTGCGGACTGCACTTTGCTCATGAATGATCATGTATTCGGCCAGCCCTCCGGGTAGCGGCGAGCCAAAGCAGTAGTCGGGCTCGTCCGGGCCTGGCGGGCCGTCGAGCCAGCGTGAGTAGAGGTGTGAATTCACGCGATCCCCTATTGCAAAGCGGCTGACACCTTCGCCGACAGCCACGACGGTGCCTGCGGCATCGCTGACCGGGATGAGGGGTTTGGGCACGCGATGCGGTTCGTAGATACCATCGACAATGGCCTTGTCGCGGAAGTTGAGCGACACCGCACCGACCTTGACCAGCAGTTCTCCGGCTTTGGGGACCGGCGTTTCAGCTTCTCCCTGCACCAGGTTGTCGAGCCCGAAGTCTTTTAACAGCCATGCTTTCATTTGAAATCTCCAGTGATCAGGTGGGCACACAGAGGTTGTCTGCCTTGTGGGCGCTGGAGTCATTGTTGGTAAAACGCTGTTGCAGATAAATGGGCACAGACCGACAGGATTGTTATCCTGCAGCGCACCAATCAGCCTTCAATAGCCGCACGGCGCGATTACCGGGGGGATGCAAGGGTGGACCTTCTACAGTCGATGCAGGTGTTCGTAAAACTCGCCGAGTTAGGCAGTTTTACCAAGGTGGCGGAGGCCATGCAGGTCGGTCGGCCTCATCTGACCCGAATCATTCAGGATCTCGAAGCGTCTCTGGACGTGCGGCTGTTTCAACGTACAACCCGTAGCGTAAAGCTCACGGCTGAAGGCCTGCGTTTCTATGAGCGGGTGAAGAGCAATCTGGCGGATCTTGCCGAAACCACGTCGATGTTCGACCGCAACGGCTCGACCTTGCGAGGGCGACTTCGCATCGACATTCCGGCAGCGTTCAGTCAGCGCAGCTTCATGGAAACGCTCAAGGGCTTTACTCGGGCATTTCCCGATATAGACGTCGTGCTGGGGGTTACCGACCGGACTGTGGATCTGGTTGCTGAGGGCATTGATTGCGCGCTGCGCATCGGTGAGTTGCCTGATTCAAGTCTGGTGGTCAGGAAAATTGGCGAGGCCACGATGGTGACCTGCGCCGCACCGGCCTATCTGCAAGCCTTTGGCAAACCGGAAACGCTGGAGGATCTGCAAAGCCATTGCGGGGTGAGCTTTCTGTCCGGCCAGAACAACAGACCGCTGCCTTGGCACTTTTCGTTGAAAGGTGAAGATGTACCGTACCCGGCGCGTGGAGGCATTACTGTCAACGAGTCGAATGCCTACGTGCAATGCGGGCTTGCCGGTTTCGGCATTCTGCAAGCGCCGGGCATCATCGTTGAGTCATTTCTGGCAAGCGGAGAGCTGGTCGAAGTCCTTGAAGCATTTCGCCCGTCACCGCGTCCGGTCTCCGTGCTGTACCCGAGCCGGACCCATCTTGCGCCGCAGGTTCAGGCATTTGTGGCGTGGCTGAAAGAGTATTTTCCGAAGCTGCACCCTCATTGGTTCGACGTTCACTAGGCATGCGGCGGCGTGGGCAGAGCAGCGCCCCCGAACAGAGGCGCTGCAAGTCAGATGGCTTTAATCAAGCCCAAGCGCCAGCACCAACCGCTCAAGCCCGATGCCGAACCCGGCGCCCTCCCGATAGGCGCCACCACCGACCACTTGCTGCTGTGCACCCAATCCTGGGCAGCGCACTTCAAAGCCGTTGCCTTCCAGGTAATAACTCAGGCCGCGTTTGACTGCGATGTTCAGTTGGTAATCCAGCCCCAGTGCGTCGAGAAACCCCGTGCAGATTGCCTGGCTGCGCAGCAATGCCTGCTGCGGCGAAGGGCCGAGAATTTCCAGCCCCAACTGGGTGAATTCCCGATAGCGCCCAGCCTGAGGTCGCTCGTACCGATAACAGCGCGCCACATAGAAAAACAGCGCTTCGCTTCGCCCGTTCAGGAGCATGGCGCTGCGTTCCTGAAACAGCGCAGTCGCCTCCGGGATCAGGCAGCAGGCGCGCCCGGCCTTGTCATTGAAGGCCCACATCTGACCGATGATTTCACTGCCACCTGCCTTTTCGATAAAGGTGTCCTGGCCCCACAAAGCCGGGACGATGGCTTCTTCAGCGCCAGCTTCGATGAAGATAGCTCCGGAAACGACTTTCCGTTTCACGCAGGATGGCGGCTTCTGGTCCGGTTACGATGCGGGTTCCGCGTAGCATGGTCATGGTTGTGATCTCCACTGTTTTTCAGTAATAGCCGGTGTAAATAGCCGGGCAATAAAAAAGGCGCCATGGGCGCCTTGGTCTGTTTCATTGACGGGTCAGATATGAACTCAGGTCTGGCCAATCGATGAGCACAAGCAACCGCAGCACCTTGGGAAGGGGCTGTGAGCGTGGTGTCGGTTGCTTTGAGGAGTTCGATTCATGGGGGCGATCCTTGCACGCTTTCAGTCGCAGCTCAAGCGGCGCATCAAGCGTCCGCGCTTATCTAAGCCGCGCCATACTCAGGGCGTCGACGAACTCGCCATCGCGTACGGCGTAGTTGCGCAGGCGACCTTCGACTTCAAAACCGAACTTGCGATAGAGGCCTTGCGCGGCCTCATTGTCGGCATACACCGTCAGTTCGACCCGGCGTAGATTCATCCAGTTGTCCGCCACGTCCAGTGCCGCTGCCAGCAACCTGGAGCCGATGCCCTTGCCCTGCCAGGCGGATGCGACGCCCATGCCGAAGGCTCCGACATGGCTCTGCCGGCTGCGTGAGTATTGCTCAAGGCCGATATTGCCGACCACATCGCCACCATTCAACGCGACCAGTTTCAGATGGCGCTCGGTGCTATCGGCCAGGCGTTTGCGCCAGACGTCGATGGACTGGTAAGGCATCTGCAGCACTTGACGACAGACGGCTGGCTCGTTGTACAGCGCGGTCACACCTTCCAGGTGCGCCTCAGTCAGGCGCTGAATGAGGATTTGCGGGGCGGGGAGATGCACGTGGATTCAGTCCTTGAGATGCATGGGGCTGATCAGTTTAAGCCGCAGGCTTCGTTGGCGACCAGCATGCGCAATAAGATGTTGCGCGGTATCTTCCATAAGTGTACCGTTGTGTTCACTTATGAGGGGGTCGCATCATGTTAGCTACTTCGAACGCCCGGTTGTTTCACGAGCCCATCAAGCCAGCCATCGGCACGCGCCTCTTCGCCAGCAAACAGGCATTGCTGTCAGGTAAACATGCCGGAGAGATCCGTGAACTGCTGGAGCAGCGGGGTGTGCTGGTGTTTCCGAAGATCCACTTCAGCGACGCTGAACAGATCGCCTTTACTCGGACCCTGGGTACCTTTGTCCCGGAAGCCAGTGATGGGCAGAACATCACCAAAATCAGTCTGGACGTGAAAGAGAACCCGGCAGGCGCAGAGTTTCTCAAAGGCTCGCTCTACTGGCATATCGACGGCACCAGCAGTGATGCGCCGATTCTGGCGTCGTTGTTGTCCTGCAAAGCGACCGCAAGCTGGGGCGGGAATACGGGTTTCTGTAATACGTATGCGGCTTACGAAGGTCTGTCGAGCGCTGACAAACAACGTTACGAATACGTTCGGGTAATTCACGCTCCCTGGACTTCGTTACTCTATTACAATCCGGAACCCAGCCTTGCGATGCTCACCTCGATGCAGGCCATCGGTGAGAAGGGATTGCCGTTGGTGTGGAAGCACCGCTCCGGTCGCAAGTCGCTGATTCTGGGCTGCACTGCGCAGCATGTAGTCGGTGTCAGCCCGGCGCAAAGTGCACAGATTCTGGTGGGGCTTCGCGAGTGGGCCACCTCCGAGGCGTTCAGTTACAGCCATGAGTGGCAGGTGGGTGATCTGGTGATCTGGGACAACACCGGCACCCTGCATCGTGCAGAAGCTTATGACCCGGCATGCGGGCGCATGATGCACCGCACCAAGTTGCAGGGAGAAGAGCCTTTCGAGTGACCCGCCGGCCTGCGACAGGCGAGTGACTTGGCAGCATCTCTGCCGAGTTTCTCATTTTGAACCGAATTGTTTTACCGGACAGGAGATGCAGTCATGTGCGGACCTAAAGAGCCCATTGCGGGTGTGTTTCTGCTGTTGGTTCTGGCTGCCGGAGGCTGGGTGGCGCAGGAACCATTCCCTCACTTCGGGATTGATATGACGCTGGATACGCCCTTGAACCGTGAGCACTCATCGAGGCATGTTTTGCCTCGGCAACCGTCGCAACTCGATGACAGCCAGTTCAACAGCGCCATGCTTGAGCCCGTCCACATGTACGCCGCGATGGAGCAGCCGCCCCGGCCTTAGCCGAATGCAAGCCGCGTCAACGCTGCCATTCAACGGTTCCTGTGGTCCGGCTCGGTGATGTTGGCGAAGAAAATACAGCCGATCAGTCGTGCAAACAGAGTCAGCGTTTCGGCCAGGTCAGGGTCGTCAAACGACGTCGCGTGTGAATCCAGAGCGCACAGCGCACCATAAAGCTGCCCGTCTGGAAGAAAGATAGGCACGCCTGCATAACTTTCGATGGCAAACCGTTTTACCACCGGACGATTCGCGTACCAGGCGTTCTGGCTGATCTGCGGGATGAACAGCGCCTCGGGCTTGGTGCACAGCTCGCTGCACAGCGTGGTTTCAAGCTCGAACACGTCATCGTCTTCGATGCCGAGGCCGGTCGGGTCATACACCGAGCAGACTATCCAGTCGGTCTCGGTAAATTTCGAGATACCCGCGAAGCGCATGCCAGTCAGACGGGTAACAAGCCGCAGTACGTTGGTCGTTGCCTCGATCTCGGCAATTGCAGAGCGCTCCTCAGCCGTCAAGGCGACTCTTGAAGCGATCAACTCCAGACTCATGCCGTTCTCCAGAATACTCAGTGTGTGCAAAACGCCCATGCTATCTGACCCGGATGAAAAAGCTATATGCATTAGAGCCTCCGGCGAATTATTTTCGGGGAAGAATATTGGCGTCAACTTTAAAGTTTGGTGCTGCTTTGCCGATATCTGTGTGTTGTATAGACGGCAAGGACCAGCCTCGTGTATTCACCCGATGACCTACCAAGAGCGACTTAAGTTGAAAAACACTCTGAGCAATATTTCTGTCAGGTCCAAGCTAGCGCTGGGGTTTGCTCTGGTCATCGTGCTGACGGTGCTGATTGCGCTGACAGGCTGGACCGGTATCACTTCGCTGAGCGAGCGAAGTGAAAGGATTGCCGACATCGGCAAGCTGAGTGCGCTGACCCGTGATGTGCGAATAGCTCGCCTGGCCTACATCATCAACTACGACGCCGACCGAGCCGCCAAGTGGAATAAAGCCCTTGAAGCATTGGAAAACCACGTCAAGTATGCGCAGGAAGTGTTCGACTCTCCGCTGAATATACCGTTGGTGAATGCGTCCGCCGACGCGCTGAAAGATTACCGCATCCAGTACGACAGTGTGATACAGGCGACCACCGCGCGCGAAGCGACCCGTGGCGTGTTCGGCCAGTATGCCGATGCCGGCGCCGAATCATTGAAGACGCTCAATGCTTACGCACGATCGGAAAATGGCAATGCTCAGGATCGTGATGCCATCACTCAGGCAATGGTGTTGTTCCAGAAAATGCGCTTCGATCTGCGCGGCTATACCTATTCGCTGAAAGCCGAGAACAAGGCGCCAGCAGAAGCCTCCATGAACACGGTCATTACCTACGTTAAAAATCTGCCTGGCTTCGACAGCCAGTCTGCAATTACCAAGAGCCTTGAAGACTCTCTGATCCGCTATCAGAACACCCTGAACGAGTTCACCGCTGCGCAGGGCAAGATCGAGGTGGCTCAGGCTGGCATCGACAAAGACATCAATATCCTTTTCGCCTCCGCTGACCAGCTGTCCGCAAATCAGGTCAGCCTGAGAATTGAAGACGTGAACCAGGCCAAAACTATGCTCGCCATGTGGCTGATTGCAGCATTGGTCGTGAGTTTCCTGGCAGCGTGGGTGATCACCCGTCTGATCGTAGGGCCTTTGCTTGAGACACTGAAGCTGGCCGAGCGCGTGGCTGATGGCGATTTGACGCACAACCAGGCGGTGACCCGCAAGGACGAGCTTGGACGGTTGCAGAGCAGCATGTTGCGCATGACCACCAACTTGCGCGAGCTGATCGGCGGCCTGCGTAATGGCGTGACCCAGATCGCCAGCGCTGCCGAGCAATTGTCGGCAGTGACCGAGCAGACCAGTGCCGGTGTGAACAGTCAGAAAAGCGAGACCGACCAGGTCGCTACGGCGATGCACGAGATGTCCGCAACCGTTCAGGAAGTGGCGAGAAACGCAGAGCAAGCCTCCCATGCGGCGGTCAATGCCTCGAAAGAAGCGCGGGAAGGCGATGGCGTGGTTTCCAAAGCTGTCATTCAGATTGAAAAGCTGGCCACAGAAGTCCAGCTCTCCAAGTCGGCTATGGATGACCTCAAGAGCGAGAGTAACAAGATCGGTGGCGTGCTTGACGTGATCAAGGCGGTTGCCGAACAGACCAATCTGCTGGCACTCAACGCTGCCATCGAAGCTGCCCGCGCAGGCGAGGCTGGACGTGGCTTTGCGGTGGTTGCTGACGAAGTAAGGAGCCTTGCACAGCGCACGCAGACCTCGACAGAGGAAATTGCAGCGCTGATCAGCGGATTGCACAGCCGTACCACTCAAGTGGCAACCATCCTCGACAACAGCCAGGCGCTTACCGCCAACAGTGTGGAGCTGACGCGCAACGCTGGCGTTTCGATCAGCAACATCACTCAGGCGATCTCGACCATCGAGACGATGAACCACCAGATTGCTGCGGCAGCGGAAGAGCAGAGTGCGGTTGCCGAAGAGATCAACCGCAGTGTCCTGAATGTTCGGGATATCTCCGAGCAGACGGCATCGGCCAGTGAGCAAACCGCCGCGTCGAGCGTCGAGCTTGCCCGTCTGGGTGTTCATTTGCAGAGTATGGTCAGCCGCTTCAAGGTCTGAGTCTTCATCCCGAAAAATCCGGTGCCGGCGCAACGCCGCGCACCGGATGCAACATTTACGTTTAACCCTGCCAGCATTACCGCCCCCAACGGCCCATCGCAAACTCCACAAAACTTCTCAGTTTAGGCAGTCGATAACGGTCCTGTACGTACAGCAGGTTCATCGGTCTTCTGGGCAGATGGTAGTCGGGGAACAGGGCAACCAGCCGGCCCTCCTGCACGTCTCGCTGAACCAGCGCATCCGGTAGCATCACTATGCCCATCCCTGCACGAGCCGCCTGATAAAGAGCGGCGGAGGTGTTGGCAACCATCGAGCCGCTCACGTCCACCAGCACTTCGCCTTCAGGACCGGTCATGCGCCACAGCATGCCAGCAGTGCGCCATTCGTCTCCTGCCGGGTAGGCGAACGCCAGGCAATTGTGCGTACCAAGATCCGCCGGGTGGGTTGGCGCGCCATTGCGATCCAGATAATCCTGCGCGGCGCAAATGGTGAGGGTGTAGTCCTGCATCGGTCGCGCAATCAGGGGCGAAGAGTCTGGAATATTGCCCAGGCGAATGGCGACGTCAAAGCCATTATCGACCATGTCCAGGCGTTGATTGGTCAGCACCAGATCGAGTTTGACTTCTGGAAAGCGCCGCGAGAATTCGACCAGTGCAGGCGCCAGCACTTCAGAGCCAAATGTCAGCGGTGCAGTGACGCGCAATAGGCCAGTCGGATCGCCCTGTGCCTGTTCGGCCATTTGCTCGGACTCGGCTACCAGCCCCAGCACTTCCAGGCAGCGCTGGTAATACGCGGTGCCGAACTCTGTCAATCGCTGACGGCGAGTGGTGCGCTGCAGAAGGCTGACGCCCAGACGCTGCTCCAATGCGCGCAAGTGATTGCCGACCATCGTCGTGGAAATCGAACACGCCTGTGCCGCTGCCGTCAGGCTGCCGGTTTCAACCACCTTTACATACACACGCATCGCCTGAAACAAATCCATTGTCAAT
Source organism: Pseudomonas syringae CC1557 (assembly GCF_000452705.1). Lineage (NCBI taxonomy): Bacteria > Pseudomonadati > Pseudomonadota > Gammaproteobacteria > Pseudomonadales > Pseudomonadaceae > Pseudomonas > Pseudomonas syringae. Next base: position 3,471,591 of record NZ_CP007014.1, on the reverse strand, counting down.
CTCAGCTTTAAAATGATTGAAGTATTTCGCTGTTTATCCAGAGCAGGTGGTTAACGATACTGGAAAAACTGAAACATACCCAAGGAGCTTCACGTCATGACCACCACCTGCCTGATGACCACTTACCAACCGCTTGCCCTGAGTTTCACCCACGGGCTGGGCACGCGCTTGTGGGATCAGGCCGGGCGCGAATACCTGGATGCGGTGGCCGGTGTCGCGGTGACCGGGGTAGGGCACTCGCACCCGTTACTGGTGGAGGCGATTCGCGAGCAGGCAGGTTTGTTGCTGCACACCTCAAATCTGTACAGCATTGACTGGCAGCAGCGGCTGGCGCAGAAACTGACCGAGGTATCAGGCCTGGAGCGGGTGTTTTTCAACAACTCGGGCGCGGAGGCCAACGAAACCGCGCTCAAGCTGGCGCGCCTGCATGGCTGGCACAAATACATCGAACAGCCCCTTGTGGTGGTGATGGAAAACGCTTTTCACGGTCGTACCCTGGGCACGCTGTCAGCCAGCGACGGACCCGCCGTACGCCTGGGCTTCAGTAAGCTGCCGGGGGACTACGTCAAAGTGCCATTCGGTGATCTGGCGGCGTTCGATAAAGTCTGTGCCTCTCACGGCCATCGTATCGCTGCGGTCCTGGTCGAGCCGATTCAGGGCGAGGGCGGCGCGCAGGTGGCGCCTGCCGGGTATCTCAAGGCGTTGAGAGAGCGCTGCACGCGGCGCGACTGGCTGCTGATGCTCGATGAAATCCAGACTGGTATGGGGCGGACCGGCAAGTGGTTTGCCTTTCAGCACGAAGGCATCGTGCCAGACGTCATGACCCTCGCCAAAGGGCTGGGCAACGGCGTGCCGATTGGCGCCTGTCTGGCGCGCGGCAAGGCGGCCGGTCTGTTCACGCCTGGCAGTCATGGCAGCACGTTCGGTGGCAACCCGCTGGCCTGCCGAGTGGGCTGCACCGTTATCGACATCATCGAGCAGCAGGGGCTGCTGGAAAACGCCCGCGTGCAAGGGCAGCATCTGCTTGAGCGGCTGCGCGAAGTGCTGGGTGATCATCCTCAGGTGCTGGAGATCCGCGGCCAGGGGCTGATGATCGGCATCGAGTTGCAGCAGGCTATTCCCGAACTGACCCGCATCGCGGCTGAGCAACACGGCTTGTTGATCAATGTGACGCGCAGCAAGGTCATTCGCCTGTTGCCGCCGTTGGTGCTGGATGCCGCCGAGGTGGAGCAGATCGTGCAGCGGCTGGCGGCAACGCTGGACAGCGCCGGCCAGCGGTTATTCAAGCGTATTGCATGATGAAAGAAAGGGATTTAGGAAAAGGACTACGCCGGGCTGTACCGGGATGACCCATATGCGGTAGAAGAGACAAGCATCGCGTGTGTCTGCGTGATGGCTACCCAATGGATTTGAAAGGAGCCCACCATGTTAATCCGGTCCCTGACCCTCGCCACCCTGCTTGTCGCTGCCGGTACAGCGCTGGCTGCCGACAGCGACGGCCCTCTGGCACAGGAGCGCGGCAAGTCGCGACCCTTGATCATCATCGCGCCCAGCACGCTTGATCCCACGCTGGTCAGCCTCAAAAAGGCGCTGCAAGAACCTGCCAACCGCGAGGCTTTTGTACAGCGCAACATGGTGCTGTACACGGTGGTCAATACCATCGGCGAACGCGATGGCAAAGCGCTGGACCCGCAGTCGACCATGGCCTTGATCCGTGAGCTGAAACTGGGGGCGGGCGTGAAGACCCGGGTCATTCTGGTGGGCAAGGATGGCGAGAAGAAGATCGAAAAATCAGAGTCGGTAGATCCCAAAGAGATTTTTGCCACTATTGATCAGATGCCGATGCGCGAGAAGGAAGCGGCCACCCCGGCGCCCGAGCCGGAAGCAAAGCCGGCACCGGCTGAAAAGCCCGGCAAGCCCGGCAAGGGCGCCGCACCTGGCAAGACGCTGGATGATTGATACGGTTGCGCGCGGGTTACCGCGCGCTTCGCATCTCTAACCGACAGATCATTCGCCGCGAATGTACTGTTCAAGCTGCTGAATCAGGCTGGCCTGCTCGGCTATTGCTTCCTTCACCAGGTCGCCGATCGACAGCAGGCCCAGCAGCTGCCCGTTTTCCACGACGGGCAGGTGACGCAGATGGCTGTCGGTCATGATCCCCATGCAGGCTTCCACTGTCTGTTGTGAATCGACGGTGATGACCTTGCTGCTCATGATGTCACTGACCGGCGTGCCCACCGATGAGCGTCCCTTGAGCACCACCTTGCGTGCGTAATCGCGTTCACTGACCACGCCAACCACAGCGCCGTCTCTGACCACCGGCAATGCGCCGATGTTTTTCTCGGCCATCAGCCTGAGGGCTTCCAGCACCATCTGGTCCGGGCCGATGGTATGCACCTGCTGATTTTGCAGGTCCTTCAGTTTCAGCAGTTGGGCAACGGTTTTCATGACGCTCTCCGAGATCAGGACCTGATTGACTGTAGTGCGATTGCAGCGCCACTACAGAATCGTGCAGTCCGCAGAATCGGGCAAGCGTTAAATCAGGATCAGGGGCATAGATGCAATCAATCGTCAGCGTCTGCTGAATATGACTTGAAATCGACCGCCAACCGCGCCTTTACCTTTCAGGCCAAGTAGAATCAGTACCTTGACCGTAGCCTTGAGGGCGTAGCGTTGGATTTACCGCAGGGCTTTATCCTGAGTCGGCACTGGCAAGACACGCCCGCCGGGACCGAGGTCGACTTCTGGTTGGCCACTGATCAGGGGCCTCGCCATATCCGTCTGCCCTGTCAGCCTTCAGTGGCATTCATTCCCTCCGAACAGGGTGAGCGCGCGCGGTTGCTGTTGCGCAGCGAGCGTGGTGTGGAGTTGCGCCCTCTGGAGCTTTGTGACTTTCGTCATCGCCCGGTGCTGGGCGTCTACTGTCAGCAGCATCGGCAGTTGATGAACATCGAAAAACTGTTGCGCAGAGGCAACGTGGACGTCTACGAAGCAGACATTCGCCCGCCCGAGCGCTACCTGATGGAGCGTTTCATCACCGCGCCAGTGCAGTTCAGTGGCACGCCGAATGCCGATGGCGTGTTGTGTGAGGCGCAGATCAGGCCGGCACCCGACTACCGGCCCAATCTGAAACTGGTATCGCTGGACATTGAAACCACCGCGCGGGGCGAGCTGTATTCCATCGCGCTGGAAGGCTGCGGGCAGCGTCAGGTCTATATGCTCGGCCCGCCAAACGGCGGTGATGAGGCGCTGGATTTTCAGCTCGATTATTGCGACACCCGCGCACAGTTGCTGGAGCGCCTGAACGACTGGTTGGCGTTGCATGACCCGGACGCGATCATTGGCTGGAACGTGGTGCAGTTTGACTTGCGGGTGCTGCATGAGCACGCGCAGCGCTTGCAGGTGCCGCTGCGGCTCGGACGTGGCGGGGAGGCGATGGGCTGGCGTGAGCATGGCAGCCGTAACAATCACTTTTTTGCCGAAGTCAGTGGCCGGCTGGTCATTGATGGTATCGAGGCGTTGCGCTCCGCCACCTGGAGTTTCCCTTCCTTCAGTCTGGAATACGTCGCGCAGACGCTACTGGGTGAGGGCAAGGCCATCGACACGCCTTACCAGCGCATGGACGAGATCAATCGCATGTTCGCTGAGGACAAGCCTGCGCTGGCACGTTACAACATCAAGGACTGCGAGCTGGTAACGCGCATATTCGCCAGGACCGAGTTGCTGACCTTCCTGCTGGAGCGCGCCACGGTGACCGGCTTGCCGGCTGATCGCAGCGGTGGCTCGGTTGCTGCATTCTGCCATCTGTACATTCCGCTGATGCACCGCCAAGGCTTCGTCGCTCCCAATCTGGGCGAGCGTTTACCGGAAGCCAGCCCCGGCGGTTTCGTGATGGATTCGCAACCCGGGTTGTACGAATCGGTGCTGGTGCTGGACTACAAAAGCCTCTATCCGTCGATCATTCGTACTTTCCTGATCGATCCGGTGGGTTTGATAGAGGGCATGCGTCATCCCGAAGACAGCGAGTCAGTACCGGGTTTTCGCGGTGCGCGTTTTTCCCGCAAGCGACACAGCCTGCCAGCCATCGTCGAGCGCGTCTGGCAAGGCCGGGAAGCGGCCAAGCGCGAGAAAAACGCGCCGCTGTCCCAGGCCCTGAAAATCATCATGAACGCGTTCTACGGGGTTTTGGGTTCCAGCGGCTGCCGCTTTTTCGATCCGCGGCTGGCGTCTTCGATCACCCTGCGCGGGCACGAAATCATGCTCAAGACCCGCGACCTCATTCAGGCCCAGGGCTACACCGTGATCTACGGCGACACCGACTCGACATTCGTCTGGCTGGGCCGTCCTCACGGTCAGGACGAAGCAGCCACCATTGGCAAGGCGCTGGTCCAACAGGTCAATCTGTGGTGGCACGAGCATCTGCAGAACGAATATGGCCTGCACAGCGCGCTGGAGTTGCAATATGAAACGCATTTTCGACGCTTTCTGATGCCGACCGTGCGCGGGGCCGAGGAGGGCAGCAAGAAGCGTTACGCCGGGCTGGTCACCCGCGCCGACGGTTCCGAAGAAATGGTCTACAAAGGCCTGGAAACGGTACGCACTGACTGGTCGCCGCTGGCCCAGCGATTTCAGCAGGAATTGTATCTGCGCATCTTCAAGCGTCAGCCTTATCAGGACTACGTGCGCGACTACGTGCAGCGCACGCTGTCAGGTGAACTGGATGACCTGCTGATCTATCGCAAGCGACTGCGCCGCAAGCTCGATGACTACCAGCGCAACGTGCCGCCGCATGTCCGTGCAGCGCGTCTGGCCGACGAGTACAACGACCAGCAGGGGCGGCCGAAGCAGTACCAGAGCGGTGGCTGGATCAGCTATGTAATGACCACCGCCGGCCCGGAACCGCTGGAGATACGCCATGCGCCGATTGACTACGATCACTACGTGACGCGCCAGTTGCAACCGCTGGCCGATGCGATCCTGCCGTTCGTGGACGACGATTTCAGTACCCTGATCGGTGGACAGCTCGGGCTTTTCTAACGCGTGATCAACTGCTCGGCAAGCCATGGCAATACCTGCTCACACGAGGCCTCGATCTTCATGTTCAGCAACTCGTCGGCGCGGGTCTTGCCATGGTTGATCGCAATCACCGGCTTGCCCTGTTCGACCATCGCCTTGCACAGGCGGAACGCCGACCAGGCCATCAATGATGTCCCTACTACCAGCAAACCCTCTGCCTGCGCGACGCTTGATGTCGCTTGTGCAGCGGTTTGCGCGGCAACGTTTTCACCGAAGAACACCACGTCCGGTTTCAGCCGGTCGCCGTGACAGTGCGGGCATTCGGGGACCTTGAAGCCAGCCTCGAAGGCTGGGTCCAACAGGGTGTCGCCGTCGGGTGCCTGTATGGCGTGGACCCCGGCCAGATAGGCGTTCAGGGCAATCATCTGTTCCTGAATCAGCGCCCGGTCGCTGCGTTGCTGGCAATCAAGACACAGCACCCGGTGCAAGCTGCCATGCAGCTCGATCACGTCATGGCTGCCCGCCTGACTGTGCAGAGCATCGACGTTCTGGGTGATCAACCCGCTAATGGCGTTTTCGGCTTGCAGCGCAGCCAGCGCACGGTGCGCGACATTGGGCTGCGCGGCCCGGATACGGGGCCAGCCGAGCATTGCCCGCGCCCAGTAACGCTGGCGTGCAGCAGGGTTGCCGACAAATTCCTGGTACATCATCGGCTGCTTGCCACGCCGCACTCCGTCCTTGTCGCGATAGTCCGGAATGCCTGACGCGGTGCTGATACCTGCACCGGTCACGACCAGGAAGGCCTTGTCGGTCATTGTCTGGCAAAGCGTTTCGAGCTGACTGTAGGGTTTGCTGTCCAGCATCTTCAAACCTCGGATGACCAGCGTTACGTCTCTGGGTTACGTAGTCGCAAGACTAGCCGCCAGTGCATGAGCTGTGAGCGATCGGGGCGGAAGTTGGTTCAATATCCCGTTGTTCATTGCGCCGCAGACATGGCAACCTTGGTCTTTTATCGCCTTGCCAAGGAAGCCCTGATGCGATCGTTCGATTTCAAGCAACTGGATGTGTTCAGCGATCAACCGTTACTCGGAAATCCGCTGGCGGTGGTGTTGGGGGCAGACGGATTGAGTGACGAACAGATGGCTGCGTTTGCACGCTGGACCAATCTGAGTGAAACCACGTTTCTGCTGACACCGACAGACCCGGCAGCCGACTATCGGGTGCGCATCTTCACAACGCTCTGCGAGCTGCCGTTCGCCGGGCACCCCACGCTGGGCAGTTGCCATGCATGGCTGGAAGGTGGCGGCGTGCCTCGTGGCAAGGAAATCATCCAGGAATGCGGGATCGGTCTGGTGCGTATTCGCAAAGACGTCTCCGGGCTGGCCTTCACCGCGCCGCCGCTGTTGCGCTTCGGCGCGGTAGACGCCGGGCTGATCGAGCAGATTCGCCTCGGCATGAAGCTCGATGCGGGTGAAATTCTGGATGCTCGCTGGGTGGATAACGGCCCTGGCTGGGTAGCGATTCGTCTGGCAGACCGCGCCACGGTTCTGGCTTTGCAGCCTGACTATGCCCAATTGAACGGTCTGAAAATCGGCGTTGTCGGCCCATGGAACCCTGAGCTGGATGGCGATGAGGCGCAGTTTGAAGTACGCGCTTTCGTGCCTGGCGATGGTATGGCCGAAGACCCGGTGACCGGCAGCCTGAATGCTGGAATTGCCCACTGGTTTCTGGAGGAAGGCCTTGCGCCTGAATGCTACGTCGTCAGCCAGGGCGCTGCACTCGGGCGCAAGGGCAGGGTGACCGTTGAGCGCGTTGGCGAAAACATCTGGGTGGGCGGCTCGGTGGTGACCTGCATTGATGGCCGGGTTTCGTTTTAGGCCTTGGCCTCGATTACCACGCGGAGCGTTGGAACGAGAGTCATGCGGTGTCAGCCCCATTTTTCGGGCTCTTCAGAGTTATGGGTAACGATGAGCGCAGAGCATTGGTGCAGGAGGCACCGATCAGTCCTTCAACGCGATCTTCTTGCCGCGCCGGGCGGCGATGTCGCTGGCCTGACCGTCGCGCTGCTTGCCAGTGCGGGCCTGGGTGATGAGGGCCGGGATCAGCGGGCCTTCCGGCAGGTTTTTCCAGAAGCGCGAAGGGAAGTGACCTTCCATGACTTTCGGGTTCAGTCGGGCAGGGTTGAAGATATGGCTGTAATAGGTCAGCCATAGCTCGCCGTGGGGGTCTTCCACCTGCCGCGCCATGGTCTTCCACGCATCCGGGCAGCGGCGCTCATGAATCAGTTGCTTGCCGTCGTAATAGACACCATCTTGCGGCGTGGCAATCATCCAGCGGTGCTGGCCCATACGGCCTATGAAGTGCTCGCTGGCGCTTAGCAGAATATCGTGGGCCGGCTCATGCCAGGCCACGTATTGCGGGCACATGATCGCTGCGTCATTGTCGGCAGGCGGCAGGGCTACAAAACGCAAAAAAGCATGCAGGTGATGCGCCTCGCGGCGCACTGACTTGAGACGCCGATGCAACTCGCTGCCCAGCTTGTCGCCCGCCATCATGGCCGTTCGGTCACCATGCGTGACGCGCCATAGCACTTCGTACAGCAGGCTCCAGCGCTGCTCACCACGATAGCGCGACGTGCTTTCCAGCAGTTGCAGCAACTCCAGTGGAACACGCGCCTGAAACGGCCCGGACTCTTTGGGGTATTGTTCTTCGCTGCCAAACAGGTCGGCAGCGTCAGGCGACTTCCAGCTGACCTGGCTGGGGTCGATCTGGTGACTCAATAGCCAGCGTGCCTGGGTTCGCCAAGTGTCGAACAGATCATCACAATCAAGGCAGATCATCCCCACAGGCCCATTTGCTGAGGTTGCGGCCGGTCGCGCAACTGATGGTGCAGAAACTCGCTGGTAGTCTCTGCCTGCGGCGGGTGGTAGTCGCTGGTGATGATGAACGGCTTGGCCTTGGCCAGCACGCAACGCATGCGGGTCAGGTCTTCGTAGCGTATGCGCCGCTGCCTGCGCAGTTCGACCAGCCTCTGCGTGGTGCGAATGCCGATGCCAGGCACTCGGGCGATAAGCGCCGCGTCGGCCTTGTTAAGGTCCAGCGGAAACACCTGTCGATTGCCCAGCGCCCATGCCAGTTTGGGATCGATGTCCAGCGCAAGATCACCTGGGCCGTTGAGCAGCTCGCCAGCGGTAAAGCCATAGCCGCGCAGCAGAAAATCTGCCTGATACAGGCGATGCTCGCGCATCAATGGCGGGGCGGCCAGAGGCACGCTATTGGGGCTGTTCGGGATCGGGCTGAACGCCGAGTAGTAGACCCGGCGCAGTTTGAAGTCGCTGTACAGCGATTGCGCACTGTGCAGGATGGTGCTGTCGTCGGTGGCATCCGCGCCGACGATCATTTGCGTACTTTGCCCGGCCGGCGCAAAGCGCGGCGAGCGCGGTTCGTTGCGCACGGTCTGTTCGCCGGTATAGATGGTCTGCATCGCCTGCTTGATGGAGGCCACGTCTTTTTCCGGTGCGAGTGTTTGCAGGCTCAGGTCGGTGGGCAGCTCGATGTTGACGCTCAGCCGGTCGGCATAACGCCCGGCTTTTTCGATCAGCGCCGGGTCGGCATCGGGGATGGTCTTGAGGTGGATGTAACCGCGAAACTCGTGCACTTCGCGCAGTAGCCTTGCGACCTCGACCAGCTGTTCCATGGTGTAGTCGGCCGAGCGAATGATCCCCGAACTCAGAAACAGCCCGCTTACGCAGTTGCGCCGATAGAAGTCCAGCGTCAGGGTGACCACTTCTTCAGGCGAAAAGCGCGCACGCGGCACATCGCTGGAGCGGCGGTTGACGCAGTACTGGCAGTCATACAGGCAAAAGTTGGTGAGCAGGATCTTCAACAGCGAAACGCAGCGCCCGTCTGGCGTGTAGCTGTGGCAGATGCCCATGCCATTGGTAGAACCCAGCCCGGATTTGTTCTGCGAGCTGCGTTTCGGGGCCCCACTGCTGGCGCAGGACGCATCGTACTTGGCGGCGTCTGCCAGGATGCTGAGCTTGTCGATGAGCTGCATGAAGAGACCCTTTACTGTTTGTATATACAGTATCGGGTTGCTGCGGCGGACTCAAGCAGCGCTGCCCTGATCAGACCGAAGGTCAGCAAGCATAAAAACGAACATACACATTTTTCTTAAATGTTATTTTATAACGAAACGTGTCGACCGTATGTAATACTGTAACGAATAATTGCAGGTTATTCGCGCGTGAAATCTTCTCAATCTCCCTCGATCTCGGCTTCTGTGCTGGCTCAATCGGCCTGGAAGCGAGTGCTGTTTTCCCTCGCGGTACTGGGGCTGTTATGGGCGGCCATCGGCTGGTCGGTGGCTATTCCGTGAGTGCCGTCATCCGCCTCGAAAACCTTACCGTGGCCTACGAGCGCCGCCCTGCGGTGCATCACCTCAACGGTCGATTCGAGGCGGGCAGCCTTACGGCCATCGTCGGACCCAACGGTGCCGGTAAATCAACTCTGATCAAAGCCATTGCCGGGACCATGAAGCCTGCACAGGGGCGCGTTGATCGAGGCCGTCTGGCAACCCGCACCATCGGCTATCTGCCGCAGGCTGCCGAGATTGATCGCAGCTTCCCGCTAAGCGTTGCCGATACGGTATCCATGGGCGCCTGGCACAGCATCGGGCCGTTTCGTAGCCTGACGCGCAATCACGCCAGGCTCACCGCAGAAGCGTTGCACACCGTCGGGCTTGAAGGGTTCGAAAGTCGCAGCGTAGGTTCGCTGTCGTCCGGCCAGTTCCAGCGCGTGCTGTTTGCCCGATTGTTGCTACAGGATGCTTCGGTAATTCTGCTGGACGAACCTTTCACCGCCATCGACGCGCGTACCACTCGCGATTTGCTGGAACTGGTCCGTGCCTGGCACGGGCAGGGCCGCACTGTGATTGCTGTGCTGCACGATATCGATCAGGTGCGTCAGCACTTTCCGCAGACCTTGTTGATGGCCCGTGAAGCCATTGCCTGGGGCGAGACGGCCGACGTGCTCAGCGTCGCCAACCTGCGCAAGGCGCGCAACATGGCGGAATACTGGAGCCCCGACGCGCTGTTGTGTGATGCCGAGGATGAGCGCCCATGATGCTCTACAGCCTTGTAGTCGAGCCGTTTATCGAATTCGGTTTCATGCGCCGCGCATTGGTGGCGTGTCTGGCACTGGGCATTGGCTCAGGCCCGGTGGGCGTGTTGTTGATGCTGCGGCGCATGAGCCTGGTAGGCGATGCCATGAGCCACGCGGTGTTGCCGGGTGCCGCGGTGGGCTTCATGGTCGCTGGTCTGTCGCTGCCCGCCATGGGCTTTGGCGGGCTGATCGCCGGGCTGGCGGTGGCGTTGCTGTCCGGGCTCGTCAGCCGCCTGACATCACTGCGCGAAGACGCCAGCTTCGCCAGTTTTTACCTGACCTCGCTGGCTGCCGGTGTGCTGATCGTGTCGCTGCACGGCTCCAGTGTCGACCTGCTGCATGTGCTGTTTGGCACCATTCTGGCCATCGATGACGCATCGATTTACATGGTCGGCAGCATCGCCTCATTCACGCTGGTGTTGCTTGCGGTGATCTACCGTCCGCTGGTGCTGGAGTGCTTTGATCCAGGCTTCCTGCGTGCGGTGGGCGGGCGGGGATCGCTGTATCACGTGCTGTTCCTGCTGTTGGTCGTGCTCAATCTGGTTGCAGGTTTTCAGGCGCTGGGCACGTTGATGGCGGTCGGCATGATGATGCTGCCGGCGACGGCTGCGCGTTTCTGGAGCAATTCGCTGAGCGGCCTGATGTTGATTTCGACGCTGATCGCCACCTTGTCCGGTCTGATCGGCCTGATCGTTTCCTATCACCTTGGCGTCGCTTCGGGTCCCGCCATCGTGTTGACCGCCAGTACGTTCTACGCGTTTTCCCTGCTGTTCGGACGCACGGGCATCGTGCGTCGACTGTTTCCCAAACCTCACTTGGCTCACTGAAAAGGTATGTCATGAAACGATTGATGCTGTTGAGTTCGATGGCTGCACTGGCGTTGTCCGCGTTCGCCAGCCTGGCCCAGGCCAAACCGCTTGAGGCGGTGGCATCCTTTACCGTCATCGCCGACATGGTCAGCACGGTTGGCGGCGAGCGTGTTCACGTCAAATCCCTGATTGGCCCGAATGGCGACCCGCACGTCTACGAGCCAACGCCGAGCGATGCCCAGGCGCTGAAAAATGCGGACCTGGCCTTTGTCAGCGGCCTGCATCTGGAAGGCTGGATGGATCGGCTGATCAAGGCCTCAGGCTATAAAGGTCAGCCTGTGGTGCTTTCGCAAGGCATCAAGACCCGCAGCATGGATGAGGACGGCAAGAGCATTGTCGATCCACATGCCTGGAACAGCGCTGCCAACGGGGTGATTTATGTACGCAATATTATTGCCGCGCTGAAAAAAGCCGACCCGGAAGGTGCCAGCGAATACCAGGCCAACGGCGACCGCTACATAGCCGAGTTGCAACAGCTGGATCAGTACGCCAAGGATCAGATTCGTTCGGTCCCGGCAGCCAGTCGCAAGATTCTGACCTCCCACGATGCATTCGGTTATTTCGGTGATGCCTACGGCGTGAAGTTCCTGTCGCCGCTGGGCCTGTCCACTGAATCCGAGGCGTCAGCAGCGGATGTGTCGAAACTGATCCGTCAGATCAAGGCCGAGCACGTCAGCGCGTACTTCTTCGAGAACTCCAGCGATCCGCGTCTGGTCAAGCAGATCGCCCAGGCCAGTGGCGCCCAGCCTGGCGGCGAGCTGTACGTTGAGTCGTTGTCGCCAGCCGATGGCCCTGCGCCGACCTACGCGAAGATGTTTCGCTACAACGTCGATACGCTGACCGCAGCGATGAAACGCAGTCAGTAAAGAGGAGGGCGCGCAGCCTTTGGCGGGCAAGGGCTGCGCGATTCTACGCCTCAGTTATTGAGGAATTTGAACACAGTTGTCTGGGTGTAAGCCTTGCCAGGGTCCAGTCGAGTGCTCGGGAATTTCGGCTGGTTGGGTGCATCAGGGTAATGCTGGGTTTCCAGCGTAAACGCGCCCCAATGCGGGTAGACCTTGCCGCCCTTGCCGTGGATGCTGCCATCCAGGAAGTTGCCGGTGTACAGCTGCACGCCAGGCTCGGTGGTGAACAGCTGCAGTGTCCGGCCTGACTGCGGGTCGCTGACCTCGGCGGCCAGTTTCTTCACATCCCCTTTACTGTCCAGTACCCAGTTGAAGTCAAAGCCGCCTTGCTTGGGTTCGGCGTACTTGAGCTGTTGGTTGTCATCCTTTATGTGCTTGCCGAACGCAGTGGGCTTGAGGAAGTCCATCGGCGTGCCGGCCACGGCGGGCAGTTCGCCGGTCGGGATCAGCTTGTCGTTGACCGGGGTGTAATGCGAAGCGTGCAGGGTGGCAACCTGTTTGAGAACATCGCCGCTGCCTGCGCCCGCCAGATTGAAATAGCTGTGGTTGGTCAGGTTCAACACCGTCGGTTTGTCGGTGGTGGCGCGGTAATCGATTTTCAGCTCGTTCTTGTCGTTAAGGCTGTAGGTGACTTCGGTCTGCAGCGTTCCCGGGAAGCCCATCTCGCCGTCTGGCGACACGTAGGTCAGCTTCACGCCGACTGAATCACCGGTCTTGGTTTCCTGCGCTTTCCACAGGCGTTTGTCGAAACCCTTGTCGCCACCATGAAGAGCGTTGGTCTTGTCGTTGAGCGGGACCTGATAGGTCTTTCCATCGAGGGTGAATTTGCCACCCGCCAGGCGGTTGCCGAAACGTCCGATGGTCGCACCGAAATACACCGTACCGTTGTTCTGATAGCCCTGCACGTCATCGAAGCCCAGCACGATGTCTTCCACCTTGCCAGCCTTGTCGGGTACCAGCAGTGATTGCAGGGTCGCGCCATAGGTGATGATGCTGGCCTGCACACCATGGCTGTTGCGCAGGGTGTATTTTTCGACGGCGGTGCCGTCCGGCAGTTGGCCAAAGGAGCTGTGTTCGCTGGAGAGTGCTGCGGCCTGTGCGGTCAAGGTGCTGATCATCAAAGACAGTCCAAAGGTGCTGAGAAGAGCATGCTTTTTCATCTGATCTACCCACTTTTATTGTTATTGGTAAGACTATTTGATCGGATTTCTTCCGATGCATGGATTTATAGACGATAAAATGCTGCTTGAAAAATAAATTGTAATACTATTTAGTAGCGCAAGCGTCACTGATGGCTGATTAGCCACCTTAGCCGATCTGCCGACTTTTTTGCCGGCCAGACCGAATTCAGGAGAAGCGGGTTGGCTGACGGCGAAGGCTGGCAGAGCCTGTGACATGAACATCCAGACGCAACACACGTTAAAAAGTGCCTTTACAACAATAACAAAGGACATTTTTCATGAACTGGCTGCCCGTTTCCGAGCACCGTTTCAAGCTGGCCGAGGGGTCCTTCTGGGACGCCGAGGAACAGGCCTTGTACTGGGTCGACATCGCCGGCTTTCTGGCCTGTCGGCTGATCGCCGGGCAGTACCGCCAATGGCGGATGCCCGAACCGGTTTCCGCGTTCATCCCGACCACCCAGGGCGATGCTCTGGTGACCTTGGCCAGTGGCGTTTATCGCCTCGACCTTGCCTCCGAAAAAACCTCATTGTCGTTGTTTTGCGTGGCAGACCCTACCCCTGGCAACCGCGCCAATGAAGCCCGCTGCGATGCGAGTGGGCGCCTGTGGCTGGGCAGCATGCAAAACAATATTGACGCCGAAGGCGGTGATGTTCCTCTGGTTCGTCGCTCTGGCGGGCTGTTCCGGATCGAGGCCGATGCACGCGTGGCGCGGCTTCTGGACGGGCAGGGCATCGTCAACACCCTGCTTTGGAATGCCGACGGCAGCGTGTTGTACAGCGCCGATACCCTCGACGAGGTCATTTACCAATACCCGGTGCTGGCTGATGGTGCGCTGGGACCACGCCAGATATGGGCGGCCGAGCACAGCCGGGGTTCGCCCGACGGTTCGGCCATGGATGCCGAGGGCTATGTGTGGAACGCGCGCTGGGGCGGCAGTTGCCTGATCCGCTTTGCGCCCGATGGCAGCGTCGACCGGGTGGTCGAGTTGCCTGTCAGCCATCCCACCAGTTGCGTGTTCGGTGGTCCCGATCTGGAGACGCTGTATGTCACCAGCGCAGCGCCAGGTGATGCACACGGTCAATTCGACGGCGCGGTATTGGCGGCGCCCGTCGGCGTCAAAGGGAAGGCGTGTCAGCGCTTCGCTGGCTGATGCAAGTGTGGGTTGCCGGCGCTTATTGCTACAGGGTATTGCGACGGCGATTGCAGAAGTGACACTCGGTTACAGAGCGGTCAATCATTATATGGTATGACTATTTGATCGGTAGCAGATGCATGCGCGTCTGCTACCGCCACCCTGCTGAACGTTGTAGCTATTCAATAAAAATAAGGAGTTAGCTATGTTGAGTCGTCATGGGATTCGCTCCCTGTGCTGTGCCGCTGTTGCCACTGCCATTCTGGGCATGAGTGGCGTTACCTCGGCTGCCGAAGAAGTCAAAATCGGCTTTCTGGTCAAGCAGGCTGAAGAGCCCTGGTTCCAGACCGAGTGGCAATTCGCCGAAAAAGCCGGGAAGGAGCTTGGCTTCACTGTCATCAAGATTGCCGTTCCCGACGGCGAAAAAACCCTCTCCGCCATCGACAACCTGGCCGCCAACGGCGTTAAAGGTTTCGTGATCTGCCCGCCTGACGTTTCTCTCGGTCCTGCGATTGTTGCCAAGGCCAAGGCTAATGGCATGAAAGTCATGGCTGTGGACGACCGCTTCGTCGATGCGAAAGGCAAGCCCATGGAGGATGTTCCCTATCTCGGCATGGCGGCTTTCGAAGTTGGCCAGAAGCAGGGCGCCGCCATGGCGACTGAAGCGAAGAGCCGCAAGTGGGATGAGGGCGATTGGAAGAACACCTACGCGATCATCAACACCTACAGCGAACTCGATACCGGCAAGAAGCGTACTGATGGCTCGGTGGATGCGTTGAAAAAAGCAGGCTTGCCAGCCGATCACATTCTGTTTTCTCCGCAAAAGACACTTGATGTTCCAGGAGGCATGGACGCTACCAACTCGGCTCTGCCAAAACTGCCGAGCGCCGCCAAGAACCTGATCATCGGCGGTATGAACGACAACACCGTACTGGGCGGCGTACGTGCCACTTCGGGCGCCGGCTTCTCTGCCAAAAACGTGATAGGGATTGGGATCAATGGCACCGATGCCATCGATGAACTGAAGAAAAAAGAGAGCGGCTTCTTTGGTTCGATGCTGCCGAGCCCCGACAAGGAAGGCTACCGCACGGCCGAATACGTGTTCAATTGGGTCACCAAAGGCGTGGAGCCGCCGAAGTACACCGCTATGGATGATGTGACATTGATCACTCGTGAAAACTTCCAGGCTGAACTGACCAAAATCGGTCTGTGGAAGTGAGCTGAGCGAGGGGCCTGATCTCGGGCCCCTCAACTGTGCGAGGAGGTTGGTTTCATGCAACAGGCTATTGAGCTTCAACCCATAAGCGGCGCCCTGCGTTTCAATGGCATCGGCAAGGTATTCCCTGGCGTCAAGGCGCTGTCTGACATCACTTTCGAAGCCCGCCCCGGCAGTGTTCATGCACTGATGGGGGAGAACGGCGCAGGCAAGTCGACACTGCTGAAAATCCTTGGCGGATCGTATCAGCCCAACAGTGGCGATCTGCAGATCGGCGACCAGGCTCATCAGTTCAAGTCCACTGCCGACAGCATCGCAGCGGGCGTGGCAGTGATTCACCAAGAGCTGCATCTGGTGCCGGAAATGACCGTCGCCGAGAACCTGCTGCTCGGGCACATGCCCAATCGTTTCGGCTTGATCAATCGTGGCGCGATGTACCGTCGGGCCGCCGAGTTGCTCAAGGGGCTGGCTGACGAAATCGATCCACATACACGGCTGGGCGATCTTTCGCTGGGCCAGCGGCAATTGGTGGAAATCGCCAAGGCCATGTCGCGCAATGCCCATGTCATTGCCTTCGATGAACCGACGAGCAGTTTGTCGGCGCGCGAGATTGACCGATTGATGGCAATCATCGTGCGGCTGCGTGACGAAGGACGAGTGATTCTTTATGTGTCCCATCGCATGGAAGAAATCTTCCGTGTCTGCGATGCGGTGACGGTTTTCAAGGACGGACGTTTCGTCAATACGTTCGAGCAGATGGCCGATCTTGACCACGACCGACTGGTGACCTGCATGGTCGGTCGCGACATTCAGAACATTTACAACTACCGTCCGCGCAAGCATCAAGGCCCCAGCCTGCGCGTCACCGGGCTGATGGGCCCGGGGCTGCATGAGCCGGTCACATTTGCCGTGCAGAAGGGTGAGGTGCTGGGCTTTTTCGGGCTGGTGGGCGCGGGGCGTACCGAGTTGTTTCGCCTGTTGTCGGGGCTGACCCGCAGCACTGCAGGCAGTCTGCAACTGGATGGCCAGCCGCTGACCCTGAAGTCGCCGCGCGATGCGATCGAGGCCGGGATTCTGCTGTGCCCAGAGGACCGCAAAAAAGAAGGCATTGTGCCGCTGTCGAGCGTTGCGGAGAACATCAACATTGGTGCCCGGCCGCGGCATGTGAGTCTTGGCTGCCTGATTCAGCGTGGTTGGGAACGCGACAATGCGCGCGATCAGATCAAGTCGATGAACGTCAAGACGCCGTCACCGGATCAACAGATCATGTTCCTGTCCGGTGGTAATCAACAGAAGGCAATTCTTGGACGCTGGCTGTCGATGCCGATGAAGGTCCTGCTGCTGGACGAGCCGACTCGGGGTATCGACGTCGGTGCCAAATCTGAAATCTACGAGATCATTCACGACCTCGCCGCTGACGGTATTGCGGTAATTGTGGTGTCCAGCGATCTGATGGAAGTCATGGGTATTTCAGACCGCATTCTGGTGATGAGCGAAGGTGCTATCACCGGCGAACTTAACCGCGACGAGGCTGACGAGTCGCGACTCCTGCAACTGGCTCTGCCACGCACGCGCGGCTGACAATCGGTCCCTGACCATGAACAATAAAAAAGAGGTGCGTATGTCTACCGAATCCAGCCTGCAGGCTCCCCGTCAGGGCATGAACCTGCGTCGTTTTGTCGATGACTGGGTGATGCTCCTTGCAGCTGTGGGAATTTTCCTGCTCTGCACCGTGTTCATCGACAACTTCATGTCGCCGCTGAACATGCGCGGCCTGGGCCTGGCCATTTCAACCGTAGGCATCGCGGCCTGCACCATGCTGTACTGCCTGGCGTCCGGGCATTTCGACTTGTCGATAGGCTCGGTGCTGGCCTGCTCCGGGGTGATCGCGAGTATCGTGATCCGCGACACCGACAGCGTGTTTCTGGGCGTGTCCGCCGCTCTGGCGTTGGGGCTGGTCGTCGGCCTCATCAACGGCATCGTGATCGCCAAATTACGCATCAACGCGCTGATCGCGACGCTGGCGACCATGCAGATCGTGCGCGGCCTGGCTTACATTTTCTCCAACGGCAAGGCCGTCGGGGTGTCCAACGAGGACTTCTTCATCTTCGGCAATGGCCAGGTGTATGGCGTGCCGGTGCCGATCCTGATCACCCTTGCCTGCTTCATCTTCTTCGGCTGGCTGCTCAACTACACCACCTATGGGCGCAACACCATGGCCATTGGCGGCAACCAGGAAGCTGCATTGCTTGCCGGGGTCCATGTAGATCGCACCAAGATCATCATCTTCGCCGTACACGGCCTGATTGGCGCGCTGGCGGGCGTAGTGCTGGCCTCGCGCATGACCTCGGGTCAGCCAATGATCGGTCAGGGCTTTGAACTGACAGTGATTTCAGCCTGTGTACTGGGCGGGGTATCGCTGAGCGGCGGTATCGGCATGATCCGTCACGTTATCGCCGGAGTGCTTATTCTGGCCATCATCGAGAACGCGATGAACCTGAAGAACATCGATACGTTCTATCAGTACGTGATTCGCGGCACGATCCTGTTGCTGGCGGTGATCATTGACCGGATGAAGCGCCGCTAAAAGAATGCAGTTAAACAAGCCCTTGTCGATAAATCGCCAAGGGCTTTTTATTACGCATTTTGAGACCCGGTTATTAATGGCTTCAGGGCTGTGTGACAGGAGTCAAGTCGTACTCTAGATACCTGTAGCTCTCGTTCGTCGCAGTTGCCGAAGGTATTTCAGGTTCAGCGTCGGCTTGCAGCTCATCATCGACGGGCTGGACCTAGCGCTTGCCGGGCTCCAGCAACGCACCGGCAAGCGCTCAAGCAATGACTGCGCTGTTCAGCGAGTATGCGACGCCAGCGTCGAGCTGCCCAGTCGAGTCAGCCCGTACAACGCCGCCCCGACCACCAGCATGATGCCCGCCCGCAGCCAGGTCTGTGCACCTTGCTGGGTGAGCAGCAGCACGCAGGAAAGAATACCGAGTACCGGAATAACCCAGTGAACCTGAAAGTGCCCGGTTTCGACCTTGTCGCGCTTGAGCACCAGCACTGCCACGTTGACGCTGAGAAACACGAACAGCAGCAACAGCACCACGGTTTCGGCAAGGATGGTCAGCGTGCTGGTGAACGACAGGGCGATGGCAACCAGTGTGGTAGCCAGAATCGCCAGGCCCGGTGTGCGTCGCTTCGGCAATACCGACCCCATCATCGTCGGCAGCAGGCCTTCGCGCGCCATGCCGTACGTCAGTCGGCTGGCCATGATCATGGTCAGCAGCGCGCCATTGGCAACGGCAATCAGTGCGATCACTGCAAACCACGGGGCCGGAATTCCCAGCCCCGAGGCGCTGACCACATCCAGCAACGGCGCTTGCGAACCTTTCAACTGATCGACTGGCAGCACCATCGCCGCGCCGACTCCGACCAGCATGTACACGGCCCCGGCGATCAGCAAAGCACCGAACAGCGCCCTGGGATAGACTTTTCGCACGTCCTTGATCTCTTCCGCCAGATTGGCGGACGTCTCGAAGCCCACGAACGAATAAAATGCCAGCAGCGATGCACCCAGGATTGCGGTGGCGGGTGCAGCTGTGTCCAGCTCGAAAATCCGCTGTGGCTCTCCATGACCCTGGCTGACAAACCAGACGGCAGCTGCGATCACCATCAGCAGGCCACTGAGTTCAATAACGGTCATCAGCAGATTGGCGGACAGGGATTCCTTGATGCCTCGCGCATTGAGCACGCCGACGATCACCAGAAACCCCACGCATACCCATTGTGCGGGCCAGTCGACCAAGGCCTGCAGGTAGTCACCGGCGAAGGCGACCGCCAGACCTGCAGCGCTGGTCACGCCAGCCGCAACCATTGAAAAGCCGACCAGAAACGACAGCAGCGGTTTGCCGAAGGCTTTCTCGGCATACACCGCAGCGCCACCGGCCCTGGGGTATTTGGTGACCAGTTCGGCGTAGGAAGCAGCAGTCAGCAGGGCAAAGCACAAGGCGATCAACAACGGCGCCCAGATGGCGCCCCCGACGCGACCGGCTATCGTGCCCGCCAGTGCGTAGACACCTGCACCCAGAACATCACCGAGAATGAACAGCATGAGCATGGGTGCAGTGATTGCCCGACGCAGCGATGAGCTGCCTGTAGAAGAACTGTCCGGGGTGAGCATACTGAAAGATCCCTTTTTCGATAACGCGAAGTATTGAGCTCAGAGGACGCTTGCGGGGGTTGGTTCTATCTTTCTCGGAATGGCCCGACTCGGCGGTCCCGGCCAGGAGGCCCCCGAAAGGTCTGGAACCCTACAGCCTTTTCAGAGTCTTATTCGGGCCTTGTCATTCAGGGCTGTTCACCGTCCAGGAGCCCGAGCCTTATGCCTCAATCCCTCCGTCCGCTTGCGCGAGGCTGCTTGTGCCTTATTTCTTTGTTTACGACGGTATTCGTCGGTCAGGCCCACGCGGGCGATGAGCGACGTCTGTTGCAGACTATCAATGACTATCGCGGGCAACCCGAGCGCTGCGACGCGGTTACACCGAAGGCCTCCAGAGCATTGACGCTCAGTTCCGCGCTGGCATTGCCCATTGATTTTTCCGGCAATTCTCGCGAGGCACTCAAGGCATCGGGTTATCAGGCCGCGACAGTACGCACTATCAGGCTGGTCGGTGCGCAAAGTGCCAACGAAGCGTTCGGCATGCTCAAGAGCCGCTATTGCGGCGCCTTGCTCGATCCGCAGTACGCTGACATCGGCATTACGCAGGAGAGGGCCGAGTGGCGTGTCGTGCTCGCCAAGCCATTGATCGACAGCGAAAGGCTGGAAGATGCGCGCTCGGCTGGCCGATTGTTGCTGGCGCAGGTCAATGCGGCACGCGCCAAGCCTCGCATGTGTGGCAAGCGGCCTTTTCCGTCTGCTCGACCGTTAAGCTGGAACGCTACGCTGGAAATGGCCGCGCAGGGGCACAGTCAATCGATGGCCAGTGAAAACTACTTCACCCATCGTGGTTTCGATAATGACTCGCCGGCGGACCGTGCACGTGCGGCCGGTTACAGCGGACGGCATATCGGTGAAAACATTGCAGCGGGGCAGAGCTCAGCAGGCAAGGCCATGGCCAGCTGGCTGGCCAGCCCCGGACATTGCGCCAACCTGATGAACCCGATGTTCACGGAAGTCGGCGCGGCCTATGCGACGGGCGCCAACACCGATTATGGCGTTTACTGGACAATGCTGTTCGGCGCGCCCTGAGCAATAACCGACAAACCGCCTCTATCAGGCGGCTTGTCGAACATCAGTGGGTTGGCTCAGATTTTCGGGCCAGTCCAGCGAGGCGCATCTCGCAACTGGTCACGCTGCTCCTGATCCGGTGACTTGTGCGGCTTACCGAATTCCACATGGAGTTCACTGTCGAGACGGTTGGTGGAAGAACCGTCCTTTTGTGGCGTCTCGTCGAAGTGCTGCCACTCGGCGCTCTGGAAGCGGAACAGGCTGTCGTCTGCCGGTGCTTCGCGCTCTTGGTAGTGATGGATCGAATAGTGTGCATATTCCACCTTGTCGCCCCAGTCGGCCTGCAACAGGCCGTCCGCTGCCAGGTCGCGATACCAGTCGTTCTCGTTTTCGGAGGCTTTCTGTTTTTTGTTGTGGTCGACAAAGTAGCCGATAATCCCGCCGACCACGGCAATGGCCACCCCGACCAGAAAGAACGGCCCGGCCAGTGCGGTCGCCGCAGCGCCGCCTGCGCCGACCAGTGCTGCCGTTCCCAGCACCCCGGCTGACGCGCCGAAGGCTCCGCCGGCAATTTGCAGCCCGCCCGCAGCCTGAGCGAGTTTGTCTCCGGATTTGACGCCGTCCTTGATGGTGAACGCACCCAGCACGATGTCGGCAAAGCCACCGGCCAGGTCCGTTGCAGGCCCCAGTACCTTGACCACCGAACCGGCGATCTTGCTGGAGGTCGCAGAAGGAAGCTTGGCACCTGACGCCTGCACAGCGTCATCGAGCCTCTGGGTAATCCCTCCCATCGCCTGCCGCTCGGCTTCAGCGCCCCCGGCCATATCACCCAGCGTGGAACTGAGCCGATAGTCATCAGTCGCGTCCAGTGCCGTACGGATCTCAGTCAGGTTACTTGCGGAAATGCCGCTGACCCTTACTTCCTTGGTCTTTTCGAAGTTCTCCTTGCCCCAAATCTCTGGCAACGTCTTGTCCAGCCCGAGCATGTCTACCAGACCGCCTTTGCCCATCAGGTCGCCGACCTGATCAGCCAGACGCACAAAATGGCTGGCACCACCGGCAAAGCTCAGAAAATCCTTGGCAATGCCCAGGCGCTGAATCGGTGTTTCGCCCAGCTTGCCGCCGTTACCGACCATTTGATAAATAGCCGAGAACAACGACACGCCTGCGGCCACCGAGCCCATGACGCCCTTGCTGTTCAGGGTGTTGAAAATCTCACCCAGCTTGCCGCGGTCAGCCACTGGAATGTAGGGCTTGGAAAGGGCCGTCTTGATATCGGCCTCGCTGACTTTGCCGTTTTTCTGATAAGCATCGCCCACCTCCTTCAGTGCCTTGGCGATGTCGGCGGGCTTGGCATTGCCGACCACGCCCTCCTGAATGAACTTCTCGAAGGTCGGTTGCAGGAAGCGCGGCATGTCGACCAGAAAACCCTTGAGCTCTGCCTTGAGCAGGCCGAACAGGTCTTTGGTGGCCAGCGCATTATTCTCGTCGCTGATCTTCGAAGGGTCGGCTACCAGATCATTAAGGTCACTGGTCAGGCCATCTGCCTGAATGGATTGTGCCGCCTTGCTGGCTCCTTCCGGGTCGACCAGCGCCAGCGAAGACAGTGTGTCGCTCAGGTCCTTTTGCGCCTCCTGCCCGAGCCCCTGCTTTTTCAGGTCCTTGAGATAGAGCACGTAATCCGGGTTGGCGGTCAGGTCGAGCAGCTTCTGCTTGATCTCGTCCTTGTTGGGCACCTTGTCCAGCGCCTCGGTCATCTTGGTCTGGTAGTCCTGCTGCACCGTCGGGTCGGAGAACAAGGTGGTCAGTTGTTCCTGGAGTTTGCCGCCATCAATGATGTCGTGCATATCGGCCGAACTGAGCTGGGTCTGTTTGCTGTCGAACTCGCGCCAGGTGCCGCCAAATGCACCTTGTGCTTCTTCATAGCCGGTCAGGCCGCGACCGTTGTCGTAGGCGGCCTGCGCCTCTATTGCGCGGACCAGTTTGGCGCGTGGGTCATCCTTGGCAATGTCGCCTTTCTTGACGCCTTCGCGGTATTGATCGAGCAGTTCCCTGGTCGCCAGTTCGCCGACGTTGAGCTCTTCGGACTTCTCGTCGTCCTTGTCGGCTTTCACCCCGGTTTTCTGCCCCATCAGATCCACATCGGCCACGGCAGGCAGGTTATAGCGAGTGCGGGTGTCACTGATATTGCCGGTGCCCAGCGCGTTCCATTTTTCCACCACGTCATCGTACAGTTGCGGGCTCGCGTCTTTGGACACGATAAATTTGCCATCGCCGTTCTCGAAACGGATCAAACCTGAGCCCAACTCGTCGGGCGAGCCAATCGTGATGTCCTGATTCTTCAGAAAGTCGTTGGGCTCTGCCAGCTTGTAGCCTTCTTCGCGGCTACTGTTGATCTTGTTCCAGGCGTCATGAAGGGTGGTGACTTTCTCGAACAGGTCGGGTGTCAGCGCTTGCGTCACGACGATGGTTTCGCCTTGCTGATTACGGTAGCTGATCTGGCTCTGTTCCTGACCGGTTACCCAGTGGAACTCGACAATGTCGTTCAGGCCGGGGAGGGGGGTATTGCCATCGGCGAGAATCTGCCCTTCGTTGACGGCTTTTTCCATCGCCGACCTTTTCTCGGGGTCTGCGACAACGCTCTGCAGGGCCTTCAGATAGTCGAACAACTTCGGATTGTCGTCGCGAGCGACCACCACTTTTTCGCCGTTGTGCTCGTAACGAAGGGTACCGGGACCTGCCTCGTTCAGTGGGCCGACAGTGGTGCCGAATACCGGCGGCCAGACTTCGTTGTCACCGGCCCTGCGATAACCTTCCGTTTCGCTTTTGCTTAGACCGGTCAGCGAGTTGAAGGCGTCTTTTGCCGCGCCGTACAGCTCGGGATTATCGCTCTGTGACACCACGATTTTATTGCCCTCGCGGTCCACATAACGCATCAGGCCTGGCCCGGCCTCGTCGACCGGGCCAACCACCGCGAAATCTCCCAGTTTCTCAGGCACTTTTTCATCTGCGCCCGCCAGGCGATAGCCTTCCTGTTGGCTGCTGTTGACGCCGGAAAGCGTTTTGAAATCCGAAGCGACCTGTTTGAACAGTTCCGGGTTCTGCTGTTCGGAAACAATGACTTTGCTGCCGTCGGCGGCTTCGTAGCGAATCAGTCCCGGTCCCATTTCCTCCGGTGGCCCGATACGCAGATAACCACCCGAGCCCGACGGCGCTTCGGCATCTGCTGCCGCCGGTTTATAGCCCGCCGCGACGCTGGTCTTGAAACCGGCGAGCGCAGGCTGATCGTCAACGACCTGCTGATAGAGCGCCGGGCTGGTGGATTTGTTGACCAGTACGTGATCACCTTTCTCTGTCACATAACGCACCGTGTCCGCCGCGACGGTCCCCGGCTTTTCTATGGACGCATAATCGCCCAGCGCGGGTGCCTTTTCGCTCGCGCTGGCCGGTCGGTATGAGGCACCGTTGCGGTTGCTGGACTGCAACACCTGGTTGAATCGGGTGTTCGCATTGTTTCCCGGCGCAGGGGTGGGAACAGGACCGGGTGCGGGACTGACCGTAGACGTCGACATGGCGGGTAACTCCTGTTTTGCGTGGTTAGCAGTTAGGACATGGCGTGCAACCGGCCGCTCGCCAAATGTCCACAAGCCTGAGGAGGCGCCTTGCTGTTTAAACACTGCACGTTGAAGAGTGTGCGGTTATCAGCGCAGTTCAAATGAGAGGGCTCAATGGAGTACTGGCAGATCAGTACTTGATAAAGAGCGCATCAAAAGTTTGAACCGAGTCTCGTTTGGCAGGCGCTTAAACGATTGCTTAATAGGCAGACACTAACATTCTGGTGGAGAGAAAGAAGACCGGTACATGTGTTTTCACAACGTTTCACAAAGGTGGTGAATATCAGAGGTCGTGCGTGGACAGCCCGAAATACGTCGCCTCCCGCACCGGTGGCACTTAAAAAATAATCTGAACAGAAATAAAGTAGAAATAAATATCACTTTGATATCACTGTAGTGTTGATACGTTTAATGCGTTGTGAAAAGCCGATTTCACAACTTTTCACAGCACCTGACAATGTCGGCTGCGTAGTATTGATCTCGCAGAACAGCGAGTACGTTGATTGCCGGGATCATTAAGTGACTTGTCCTGATTCGCTGTTGTGTGATGGCATTTTGCTCTGCCTTTTGGCAGTTGAAACTTCCCCCTCGAAGCAAGGAGAAACAACATGGCTGAGACTCCACCCGTAAGCTCCGGCAATTCGGAAGCAGCAATCGAAAAAATGTCTGCCACCTTTGATATGGCTATCGAGAAGTCGGCCAAGATCACCGAAATCTCCACTGCCAAGAAGGCAGAGCTGGACGCTACCAAGCAACGTCCTCAGAACTGATGTTGTGGTGTGGGCAGCGGCGCTGCTGCCCACACTATCTGCCTGCGCAAAGTCTTCCGATCGACAGTTTGACCCGGCTCTGACGTGCCGTTTCCGGTAAATCACACGGTGGTGACTCGATCATGACAGCCTTGATTTCATTAAGCGCGACGCCTGATGCTTCGGTGCATGCTTCTCTTCAGGGAAGTGGCGTGGCAATGCTCGAAATTCTCCACGGCTTGCATCAGGGCGTTGCCCTGACACTCGACAAGCCGGTTTATATCATCGGCAGTGCTGCCTCGGCCGATCTGGTGCTGGGCGATGCCGATATCGCTGCTCAGCATGCTCGCCTGCGCTTCTCTGATGACCGTGTTGCCATCGAAGCGATGGGCAACGACGTGGCTGTGGTTGATGCCCTTGGTCAACACCTGGTCATCACCAAAGGGCATGGTCAGCGTCTCGGCCTGCCTGTCGAGCTGAAGCTCGGCCAGAGCCATGTGCGCCTGCGCAGTACTCGACCTGAAAAATCCGCCGCTGCCGTACCCGGCGCACTTCGGGCGTTCAGGCTGCCTGTGATGGGCGCGCTGCTGTTGCTGGTGACGTGCGCAACTGCATTTGCCTTTCGCGCTCCGCCTGAGGCTGCTCACAACACTGCCGCCAATGCGCCTGCAACGGCTGTGCAGATCGCTGTTCCCACCCTGGCCGAGGCCCGCAGCTGGCTCGATCAGGCGTTGCGAGATGCCCGGCTTGGCCAATTGCGTATCGAGGAGCAGGACGGCCAGCTCAGCGTGACGGGCAGTTATCCGGCGGCACTTAAAACCAGTTGGTTACAGGTTCAGCGTGCGTTCGACAGCCGCTTCGGCCAGCGCGTCGTGCTGACGCCCAACGTCCAGGCCAGTGCAGCCGTTGCCACGCCGCGTGTGCGTTTGCAGGCCGTATGGTTTGGGCGCAATCCTTACGTCATTGATGAGCATGGCAAGCGCGTTTATCCAGGTGCAATGCTGGCAGACGACTGGACGCTGGAAAGCATCGAGGGCGATCAGGTGCGTCTGGTGCGCGGTCAGGAACGGTTTGCCTTCACCTTATGAAAGTCGATCTGCGGCCCATCACCCCGACCTCCCCGGAGTCCTTGCCCGCCGTCGAACGCGTTGCGCCCACTCAGCCACGGCAAGGCCCGCGATTCGAAGCGTTGCTGGATCAGCGCGAGCGCAAGGTGCGCCGTTCGCTGCGAGGCGAACTTGAACAGATCGACCAGGCCGATGGCGTCGGCGCGCAGCTGTTTGGTACTTCGCGCTCGCTACAGGTGTTGCGCTATCTGCTAGACGAAGTGCTGCCGACGCTGGATGCCGAACCCGAGATCCGCGCCCTGGCCGAAGACGTGATTCGCGAAGAAATCGACCTGCGCCTTTTGCTGGAACAGCAGCGCGCCGAGGTGCAGCCATGAGTGCACTTCAGGACCGCGAATGCGTGGAGCTGCTAACCGGGCTCGGCAATCTGTACCGACGCAGTGGCCAGCCGCAGCGGGCGCTGGTGATGCTGCTGATTGCCATCCAGCTGGCGCCGACCGACACCACGCTGCTGCACAGCCTGGTGCTGGCGTTCACCGACAGTGGTGACGCCGACCGGGCGCTCGCTGCACTGGACCGGCTGGTCGAACAGCAGGGCGAGAGCGCGTCGCTACTGTTGCTGCGCAGTCGCGCGTTGTGGAAGGCCAGCCGCAAGGACGAAGCGCGCCAGTGCTTCCGACGTTATCTGGACGCCCGGAGGGCCGCACAATGACCCTCATGAATTCGCTGAACCGCCTGGCAGTGGTCGCCTCAAAGCGTACGGACGTGATCATCGTCGCGTTCATGCTTATGGCCATCGCGATGATGATCATCCCGATGCCGACCTATCTGGTCGACGCGCTGATCGGGGTCAACATCGCCCTCAGCCTGCTGATCCTGATCGTTGCGTTCTACATCAACCATTCGGTCGAGTTTTCGGCGCTGCCCCCGCTGATTCTGCTCAGCACGCTGTTTCGTCTGTCGCTGTCGATCACTACCACGCGCCTGATTCTGCTGGACGGAAACGCCGGGCATATCGTCAAGGCGTTCGGTGACTTCGTTATTGCCGGTCAGGTGGTGGTTGGTCTGGTGGTGTTTCTGATCATTACCGTGGCGCAGTTCGTGGTCATCACCAAGGGTGCTGAACGGGTCGCCGAGGTTGCTGCACGTTTTACGCTGGACGCCATGCCGGGCAAGCAGATGAGCATCGACAACGACCTGCGCAACGGCGACATCGATCAGGCCGAAGCACGGCGCCGTCGCTCGCGCCTGGAGCGGGAAAGCCAGATGTTCGGTGCCATGGACGGTGCCATGAAGTTCGTCAAGGGTGATGCGATTGCCGGGCTGGTCATTCTGTTCGTCAACCTGTTGGGCGGCATGATGATCGGCATGGTCCAGCGCGGCATGCCGTTCTCCGAAGCGGCGCATGTCTACTCGTTGCTGACGGTCGGCGACGGGTTGATCGCGCAGATCCCCGCGTTATTGATTTCCGTGGCCGCAGGCACTGTGGTGACGCGCGTCAACAGTGATGGCGAAGAGCGCGATCTGGGCACCGAGATTGTCAGGCAGTTGGGCGCCAGCCATCGGGCGCTTGGCCTGACTGCGCTGATTCTGCTCGGCGTGGGGCTGCTACCGGGTTTCCCGATGCTGGTGTTCGTTGTGTTGGCCGGGATATTGGGCAGCAGTGCGTTTTTCCTCTGGCGTCGTCAGCATCGGGCGAGCCAGTCAACCGCGCAGGCCGAACAGCCCGAGCAGCCACTCATTACAGAGCCCGAGCCGTCCGAGACGCTGCTCGAGAGTGTCGAGCGTCCTCGCGATGTTCAGGTGCTGTTGAGCATCGGCGTCGGGCTGGCGGAGGTCGCGCCCTTGCAACCGCTGCGTCAGCGCATCGAGGCCATGTGTCATGACATCCGTATCGATCTGGGTGTCGAGGTGCCGTTGCCGGAAGTCTATCTGGATCGCTCTCTGGCGGCAGATCGCTTCCAGGTCGAGCTGGAAGGCGTGCCGGTCAGCGAGGGTGAATTCAGCGCACAGTCGCTGCTGTTGCAAGACGATCCGGTGCACGCGCAGCTTATTTCCGTCGAGCCCTTCGAAGCCCCATCACCGATCAGTACTCGCCCCGGTCGCTGGGTAGACCGGGAACATTCTGGCCAGTTGCAGGAAGCCGGCATCGGCTTTCTGTTTGCCGATGAAGTGCTGCGCGCTGTGCTGGAACGCAGCTTGCGCCGCTATGCAGCGGACTTTCTGGGCATTCAGGAAACCCGCGTGATGCTGGAGCAGCTTGAGGGCAAGTATGGCGAACTGGTCAAGGAGGCATTGCGCATCCTGCCCCTGCAACGTGTTGCAGAAGTATTGCGCTTGCTGGTGGCCGAAGGTGTCTCGATACGCAATCGCCGCGGGCTGCTGGAATCGATGGTGGAGTGGGGCGGCCGTGAAGCCGATGCCGGGCGCTTGACTGAACACTTGCGGGCCGGGCTCGCACGACAGATCAGCCATCAATACGCCGACCGCAACCGGGTGATCAGCGCATTCGTGCTGGCCCCTGCGCTTGAAGAACAACTGCGCACCGCCCTGGGCCGTCAGGAACGGAACCGCGATGCGCTGCCCGATGACCTCGGCCGGACTGTACTGGGGCAGTTGCGGCGCTTGTGCAATGTGCTGCCGGACGATGATTCGACGGTGCTGCTGGTCCACCCGGAGCTGCGGCGTGGCCTGCGTCGCATCATCCTGCGCGGCGAATTACAACTGCCGGTTCTGTCCTATCGCGAGCTTGCCAGCGAATACAACCTTCAAGCGGTCGGCACTGTCAGCCTGACCGATATCACTGCGCGCCCGGCCTCGAAAACCGGTGCGGTCACTTCTTTGGCGACTGCCTCATGACCTGTTCAGTTAACGTGATTCGTCTGATTTTCCTTACGCTGGGCGCCTTGCTTATCAGCAGCGGTGCGAACGCCGAGCAGATCGCCAAAGGTTCCAGGGGCACTGTCGATCTGGCGATCGGCGAAGGCCGGGTTCTGCATTTTTCGGCTCCTGTGGATTCGGTGATGGTGGCCGAACCGGGCATTGCCGATCTGCAGGTGGTGTCGCCCGGTGTGATCTATGTGTTTGGCAAGACCGCCGGGCAGACCAGCCTGATTGCGCTGGACAGCGAGGGTCGCGAAACCGCCACCTTGAGCCTCGCAGTCAGCAGCGGCACCGCTGCGGTAACGCGCCCGCTCAAGGCGCTGCACCCGCAGAGCCAGGCAAGGATCAACGCCAGCGGCAGCCGGGTGATCGCCAGCGGTCAGGTGCAGGACGTCGGCGAAGCGACCGACCTGAATGCCTTGCTGAGCACCGAGGGTCAGAACTTCAAGTCGACGGTCAACAGCGCCACCTACGCAGGCTCGGCGCAGGTCAATATCCGTGTGCGCTTTGCCGAAGTGTCGCGTTCCGAGTTGCTGCGCTATGGCGTGAACTGGAACGCACTGTTCAACAACGGGACCTTCTCATTCGGCCTGCTGACCGGGGGCGCTCTGGCTGCCGATGCTGCGGGCGGCGCGTCGAACGTGATCAGCGCCGGGCTGGCGTCGGGCAACGTCAACATCGACGCGATGCTGGAAGCGTTGCAGAGCAATGGTGTGCTTGAAGTGCTGGCCGAGCCGAATATCACGGCGATGACCGGGCAGACGGCGAGCTTTCTGGCGGGCGGCGAAGTGGCCGTGCCGGTGCCGGTCAACCGCGAAGTGGTCGGTATCGAATACAAACCCTATGGCGTATCGCTGCTGTTCAGCCCGACGCTGCTGCCCAACGGCAGAATCGCCCTGCAAGTGCGTCCCGAAGTCAGCAGCCTGATGAGCACCACCACGCTGGACGTCAATGGCTATCAAGTGCCTTCGTTCCGCGTGCGCCGCGCCGACACCCGTGTGGAAGTCGGCAGCGGCCAGACATTCGCCATTGCCGGGCTGTTCCAACGCGAAAGCAGTCAGGACATGGACAAGGTGCCGATGCTGGGTGACATGCCGATCCTCGGCAATCTGTTCCGCTCCAAGCGCTTTCAGCGCAATGAAACCGAACTGGTGATTCTGATCACCCCGTACCTGGTCGAGCCGGTCAAGGAGCGGGTGGTGGCAACGCCACTGGACAAGCAGCGTGCAGCCAGCACCGCGTCAGCCAGCCCTCGTAGCGGCGGCGCATTCGGCTTCTACATGAACTGACAGGGAATGGCCATGAACCTTATTTCAACGATGCCACGCCTGCCGGTCCTGATGACGTTATGTCTGCTGGCAGGCTGCAAAACCCACCTGGACCCGGTGAGTTATTCGCCGGATTACAGCGCCATCACACGCGCCGATGGCCGTGTGGAGCTGGTGCCCCAGGCCTGTATACAGCCCGCTGCAGAGGATGAGATTGGTGTAGGCGAAGATTTTCAGCCGCTGCTGCCACCGGGCTGTGCCAGCAACCTGATTCTGTTGCAGATGGTCGAGCAGCGCGCTGACGTGATGCAGGGCCGCAGCACCGGGCCGGTCATGGCTGCGCCGGTCGGGCGCGCCGCGCAGGTTTATATCGATGGCTATGACCGCGAAGAGCTGCGTCGGCGTCAGGCCGAACAACAGGCCAACACCGATACCACGGAGTCGCGATGATGTCAGTGGCCGTCGATCAGCCCCAGTTCACGAGCCTGTTCGGCACGGTCCGGAAGGGCTTTGACACGCCTTGCCTCGGCGATCAGCTTGCTGCGCTCGGCTTTGGGAATGTCATCGAAGGTCATCCCCTTGAGGTCTTTCTCTTTTCCGGCCAGCACCATGACCAACAACTGATTGCGTTGATGGCGGGGTTGCGCCAGCGGCGACTGGCCCACGCTGTCGATGGTCTCCAGCGCCTTTTTGTTGTCATCGCCGAGCACATAGGCGAGGGCCAGATTACAGCGCGTGTCCAGATCGTTGGGTGCCAGGCGCAGGCTGGTCGTGAAGGCGCTCTGGGCCTGTTCAGCCTGGCCGCTGAGGATCTGCGCGATGCCGAGACGGTTCCAGGCCTGCGGCTGCTGCAGCGCCGTGGCGGCCTGGGTCAGTGCGATGACGGCGCGTTGCAGTTTGCCCTGTCGCAACTGCGCGGTGCCCAGCCCCAGCAGCGCTTCCGGATCATCAGCCTTGAGCTCCAGCGCTCGCTGATAGGCGCGCTCTGCACCGCGCGTGTCGTTGCTGGTGAGCAGCGCCGCACCCAGTTTGCGCCACGACTCGACACCGGCTTCCGGTTGCTGCGTGGCGCGCTGGTAAAACGAGGCAGCCGTGGTCGAATCGCCGCGTTTTTCCAGGTCGGCGGCCAGCTGCATGAAGCGTTCATAGCTGGCATCGGTCTTGGGCTGGGTCGCACACGCCGTCAAGGTCAGGCAGCCGAGCAACAACAACGTGGGGACGGAACGAGGTGGCATGGGCAGGGCTCTTGTGAAAGGGGACGGAGCGAGGCGATTCAGCCGTCGACGGCCTTCGCAGGCGAGCGCCAGTTTATAGCCCCGGCGCTGAATTGCGACCGTTTTCTGAGTGCTGGCTTTGCAGGCATCGCAGGCCAGCGCTCGCTCCAGCGCAGCATCAGGCAAGGAGGGAACCATGACCTGCTTCAAGGCTGAGTGGCGAGTATCGCAACTGCTGTTACTGATACTGCTGTGTGGGTTGTCCGGTGCGCTGAATGCAGCACCCAGGCACGAACCCGACTGGTTCGCCGAGCCTTATGCCTATGTGCTGGTCGACCAGGATATTCGCGGCGCGCTGACCGAATTCGCGCAGAACCTCGACCTGATTGTGGTGTTTTCCGAAAAGGTCCGCGGCAACGCACGCGGCACGGTACGCGGCGCAACGGCCGGAGAGTTTCTTGGCCGTCTGTGTGATGCCAATCAGTTGAGCTGGTACTTCGATGGCAACGTGCTGCACATCGCGAGCGCTGATGAAGTCGGCACCCGCAGCTTCGATTTGCAAGGTCCGCGACTGGCAGAGTTGCAGGATTATCTGGTGCGCCTGGAGGTTTCCGGTCAGCCGATGTCCAGTCGCGTGAGCCCGGATAACGACAGCCTGTTCGTGTCCGGGCCGCCAGCGTACCTGGCGCAGATTCAGCAACACCTTGATCGTCAACCTGTCGCCGAGGCCGCACCCGTTGTGCGTGAACGCGGTGTGCGGGTGTTTCGTGGCGGTGTCGTCACTCAAGTCGCCACCGACCGTCAGTAAACCTAAAAAGGAGCACTACCCATGTCCGTAAACTCCGTAGATAGCAATGTCGACGTCAATGTTTCCAGCCAGGAATCGCGCTTCAACGCTGCCGTCGAGAACGCCGAGCAGGCGTCCAGCGACAGCGAGTTCAACGATGCCCTGATCACTCAGGCGGTCACCATCGGCGGGCAGTTCATCATCATGCCGCGCGCTCAGGAAATGCTGAACGAAGCCCAGTCTGACGATGATTCCGAATAGGTTCCGACCATGACCGTCAATCTAGCTGCGTCACCGGCGGCGGCAGCCTTGCCGACGCCGGGAGGAGGCGCGGGGCCACAGGCTTCGCAGAACCTCTTCGAACACATGGCCGAGACGTCCAAAGGCATGCCGCAGGGTGCCAGCCCGCACCAGATCGGCAGCAACCTGATGGAGCGACTGGACGGCTTCATCGACCGCTCGCGGCAGTTTTCCGAGCGGGCCGACGCACTGACTCAGGGCAACGCGCCGCAGGCTGCCAGTCAGGCACCGACACCTGCCACAACCGGTGGCCAGGCGACGAGCAAGGTCGGTGAGCCGCAGGTCGACCGCATCGTGCAGTCGCTGGGGCGGATGTTCGATTACTCCATCGAAACTCAGATGGTAGTGCGCGGTGCGACCCAGATATCCGGTTCCGCCAACACCCTTCTCAAAGGTCAATAAACCATGTCCAAACGCTGCCGTGTCCTGCGCCTGTTGATCGTGGCAACGCTTGCCAGCCTGTTGCAGGCATGCGACATCGACCTCTACACCAACCTTGGCGAGCGTGAAGCCAATGCCATGCTGGCGGTGCTGCTGCGTGACGGCATACCGGCATCGCGCAAGGTTCAGGACAACGGCCAGCTCAAGGTGATGGTCGACGAAAAGCGCTTCGCCCAGGCCATGGCGGCGCTGGATGATGCCGGCTTGCCGGGGCAGAGTTTTTCCAACATGGGCGAAGTCTTCAAGGGCAACGGCCTGGTGTCGTCGCCGGTGCAGGAACGTGCGCAGATGGTCTATGCACTCAGCGAAGAGCTATCACATACGGTTTCGCAGATTGACGGCATTCTGTCGGCGCGGGTGCATGTGGTGCTGCCTGACAATGATCTGCTCAAGCGCGTTATCTCGCCGTCTTCGGCCTCGGTGCTGGTGCGTTACGATCCGCGCACCGACATCAATGTACTGATACCGCAGATCAAAACCCTGGTTGCCAACGGCATTTCCGGACTGGGTTACGACGGTGTTTCGGTCACGGCCATCAAGGCGGTCATTCCCGACAAGGCCAGCGCCCAGCCGCAACTGGCAAGCTTTTTCGGGCTGTGGATGCTTGAGGAGGACGTGCCCGCCGCACGCTGGCTGTTCGGCACTCTGTTGCTGATCGCGCTGGTGCCGGCCGGGTTGCTGGGCCGTCAGCTCTGGCAACGTCGTCGGGTCGAAGGGGCTTACGTCCTGAGTGACGCGCCATGAGTGCCGCGTTGGCTGGCCAATGGCAGGCGCTGATCGAGCGTCCCCTGACCTTTGTTCGCGAGCACTCGTTGGCCGAGTGCCTTGAGCGCGATCTCGATGCCGCCACACTGGTTGCGCTACGTGATTCACCACGCTTCAGCGCACGGGTCGAGCAACTGCTGACCGGGTATTTCAAGCTGCAACCTCTCGTGCAACTGGCCCAGCCCGCGCAGGACGATCTGGCGGTTCTGCTGTTGACCGATGACGACTTTTCGCGCTTGCCACGCCTGTGCGGCGCGGTTTGGCATGCGGCCACGCTGAGTCGGGAAATTCGTGGCGATGTGGTCAGTGAATATCGCCAGTTGCTGGGCGACGACGCATTTTCGCTGGCGCTCGCGCAACGCCAGTTGGCCGGGGCCGCCAACCTGCTGCGCACGCCCGTCGAGCTGACGCAGGCTATCGACCGCGATGGCGCGGCCTGTGTCGCCGCCTGGCTGCAATCCCAGCCAGCGGAACTGCAAGCCTGGCTGCGCCTGCGTCTTGAAGTTGCAGAATCGCAACAGGCGCACGATGAGCGACAGGTAAACGTGGTGCGCGCCGTCGCTCGTCTGCTGACAGGGAGCGACGACCATGAGTGATCTGCCGACCCGACCTGCCTCCCGCATACTGCGCGCTGCCGAGGCTGCGCAGTGGATCGACGGTTATGCCTTCGTCGAAGCCGCTCACCAGCAAGCCCGGTCAGTCCGCGAAAACAGTGCGCAATGGCTTGAGCAGGCCCGTGCCGAAGGCTTCGAACGCGCCCGTCAGGAAGGTGCCGAACAAGTGGCGACGCTGCTGGCGCAGACCCGCGCTGATGTTGATCGCTATCTTGCCGGACTGGAAAGTTCGCTGGCTGAACTGGCGCTGGGCATTGCCCGTCAGGTACTCGGCGAGATGGATGATCGCGAGCGCCTGCTGCGCTGCACGGCAGAAGCGCTTGCCGCGTTTCGTCAGGATCAGGCCCTGACCTTGTATGTGCCCCGCGCTGACGTCGAAGGCCTGCGCCAGCATCTGGCGCAGGATGCGCCGCTGGCCCTGAAATCATTGAGCATCGTAGGCGACGATCAGCTTGAAGCCGGTCAGGCGCGGCTGGGCGGCCCGGCAGGTTCCGTTGAGCTCGGGCTCGACGCACAACTGGACAACCTGCGGCGTGCGCTGCTGCCACTGGCAGAAGGGGATGCGCTTTGAATGAAGCCCTGATGACGCTGCTGCCTGATCTGCAGCGACGCGTACAACTCGCCCAGCCAAGACCCATGCGCGGCACCTTGCGCAGCATTCGCGGCGTGCTGTTGCGTGCCAGCGTCGCCGGGGTGCGGATCGGCGAGCTGTGTGTGTTGCGCGATCCGGGGAATGGGCGAGAGCTGTCGGCCGAGGTGATCGGTTTCGATGAGGATGATGCAATCCTGTCACCTATTGGCTCCATGGAAGGGCTGTCGACCCGTACCCAGATCATCGCCACTGGACAGGCGCTGGGTGTGCAGGTCGGCGATGCCTTGCTGGGCCGGGTGATCAGCCCGATGGGCGAGTTTCTCGACGGGCCTGCACCGGTCGCGGCCATCGGCCTGCAACGCTACCCGCTGCATGCCGAGCCGCCAGCGCCGTTCAGTCGTCAGCGCATCGTCAAGCCGCTGTCGTTGGGCGTGCGGGCCATCGACAGCCTGCTGACCCTGGCGCAGGGGCAGCGCATGGGCATTTTCGGCGAGCCGGGGGTGGGCAAGTCTTCTCTGCTGGCCAGTATCGTGCGCAACAGTAACGCCGACGTGATCGTCATCGGGCTGATCGGCGAGCGTGGCCGGGAAGTGCGTGAGCTGCTGGAGGGGCAACTCGATGCAACCGCACGGGCACGTACCGTGGCGGTGGTTGCCACCTCGGACCGGCCGGCCGCCGAGCGGGTCAGGGCGGCGTATGTCGCGACCACGCTGGCCGAATACCATCGCGATCAGGGCCGCAATGTGCTGCTGTTGATGGACAGCCTGACCCGCTTCGCCCGAGCCCAGCGCGAGATTGGCCTGGCGGTGGGTGAGCCGCCGACCCGACGGGGTTACCCACCGTCGTTTTTCTCGGCCTTGCCGCGCCTGCTGGAACGTGCCGGTCCGGGTCCGTCGGGCAGCATCACCGCGCTATACACCGTGCTGACCGAAGGTGACGCGAGCATGGACCCGGTGGCCGAAGAAACCCGCTCGATCCTCGACGGGCACATCGTGTTGAGTGCCGAGCTGGCGCAGCGTGATCACTTTCCGGCCATCGACGTGCTGCGCAGCCGAAGCCGTCTTATGGACCACATTGCCACGCCTGAACATCGCCAGCTGGCTTCGCGGATGCGTGAGTTGATTGCCCGGCGTCAGGAGATCGAGCTGTTGATTCAGGTGGGCGAATACGCCGCTGGCAGCGATCCGGTTGCCGACGAGGCGATTGCCCGTCATGCGGCGATAGAGGCATTTCTGCGTCAGCCCGCCGCCGAGCATGACAGCCTGGAGCACACGCTTACGCTCATGCGCAAGGTGCTGACATGAGTTTGATTGTCAGTGCAGCGCGTGAACCCGGTCTCGATGCATTTACTGAGCGGATGCACTCCCCATTGGAAAAGTCTTATGAAAACGGCTGACTTGCACAGTCTGCAGGCCCTACGGGTACTGCGCGAACAACGCGCTGCGGCGCGCCTTGCTGCACAGCGCGAACGCTGTCGCGATGCGAACAGCGAGCTGGATCAAGCGCGTGAGGCGTTGCGTCTGCACCGTGAAAAACTCGTTCAGGAGGCCGAGCAGGCTTACGGCCGTTTCAGCGAGGGGCTGTCGGTCAGCGCCTGGCGGGCCACTCAGGAGCGCTTGCAGCAACTGGATGACGAGCGTGCCGCGTTGCAGGCCGACGCCGAGGCAGTGGCGGTGACGCTGGAGACCGAAGAGCAGGCTCGTGAGCGGCTCCGTCATGCCCATATCGAGCAGCAACAGAAAACCAGAGCCTGGCAAAGCCTGGTCGAGCAGCGCGTGCGCAGCGATGCGCGTCTCGGCGAACAGCGCGACGAAGCCGATCAGCCAGCGTCGCCGGCCGGTGCTACTGCTTCGGCCGCATCCGGAAACGAGCCATGACGGTGTTTGCCGGCCCGATCCCCGCGGGCGAAGCCTGCACCAGTGGCCTCCGAGCGCGACTGGCGCAGTACGACGCGGACTCGCTGCCTCTGCATAACCGGCTGCACCGGCAGACGGCGCCTTGGCAGACAGTGCTGGGTAAGCAGCCGGTGCAGGTGCTGTGGGCCAGCGGGGGCGGCGAGAGCCTGAACCCGGTGCGGGTGGCATTTATGCTTGGCGCGAGTGAAATCGAGCTGAGCGTCCCGCTTCGACTGCTTGAGCTATCGGGACTGAGTTGGCAGCCCGGCGCTGCGATAGAGACCCAAGCCGACGCCTTGCTGCTCGAACAGGCCTGGCTGAGCTGGATCGAACCGCTGGAAACACTGCTGGGCGAGTCGCTAATGGTGGTTCCGTGCTCGGCACGTGAGCCGCGCAATGGTCTGAAAGTCGCGATTGAGGTACGTCCCGTCGACTGCCCGGCGCAGGCGCTGGAAATGTATCTGCACGCCGACAGCGCCCGGCAGGTGATAGAGCGGCTTGAGCAGCACACTGTTGCAAGGCGCGACCCGCTGCAAACGTTGCGTATTTCATTGAATGTCGAAGCCGGTCAGGCCCCGTTGACCAGTGCCGAGCTGCGCAGCCTGCTGCCCGGCGACGTTGTGATGCTCGACACCCTGGCTGACGCGCAGGTGCTGTTACGTCTGGGCCGCCACTGCCAGACCGTCGCCAGGCGTCAGGGTGACACGCTGGTCTGGCAGGGAGCGTTACGCCCCGGCAGCCCTCAACTCCCTCCTTATACCCGCGACAGGAACGATCTGATGAGTGAAATGAGCACCGATGCCGATCTGGATGCCTCGCTGGACGAGTTGCCGCTGACCCTGGTCTGCCAGCTGGGCAGCGTGGAGCTGACGCTGGCGCAACTGCGCGAAATGGCCCCTGGCAGCCTGCTGCCCCTGACCAGCCTGGCGCATGACGAAGTGGACCTGATGGTCAACGGCCGCCGTATCGGTCGTGGCGAACTGGTGACTATCGGTGACGGTCTGGGCGTGCGTCTGCTCGGTTTCAGCGGCTCATGAACGGTTACCAGCCGAATCTGATCGAGATCATTCTGGTCGTCGCCACCATCGGGCTGATCCCGCTGGCGGTGGTGACCCTGACCGGTTTCATGAAGATTTCCGTGGTGCTGTTTCTGATCCGCAACGCGCTGGGTGTCCAGCAGACACCACCGAATCTGGTGCTTTACGGCATCGCGCTGATCCTTTCGGTCTACGTCACCACGCCTCTGATCGGCGACATGTACCGGCAGGTGGAGGGCCGCGATCTGAGCTTGCAGAATGTTCAGCAACTCGAAGAATTGGGCAGTGCCTTGCGACCGCCGCTGCAGGCGCACCTGTCGAAGTTCGCCAACGAGAGCGAGCGGGGCTTTTTCGTCCAGGCCACCGAAACCATCTGGTCACCCGAAGCGCGTGCCGACCTGCGCGATGATGATCTGGTGGTGCTGATCCCGGCGTTTGTCAGTTCCGAGCTGACCCGGGCTTTCGAGATCGGTTTTTTGCTGTACATCCCGTTTCTGGTCGTCGATCTGCTGGTCTCCAACGTGCTGATGGCCATGGGCATGTCGATGGTCTCACCCACCTTGATTTCGATTCCGCTGAAAATTTTCCTGTTTGTGGCCCTCAGTGGCTGGTCACGCCTGATGCACGGGCTGATTCTAAGCTACGGGGGCTGAGATCATGGGCCAGGACGTATTTCTCTCGTTGATGAATCAGGCACTGATGACCGTGCTGCTGTTGTCTGCCCCGGCGCTGATCGTGGCAATTGTGGTGGGCTTGAGCGTGGGGCTGTTGCAGGCGCTGACCCAGATCCAGGACCAGACACTGCCGCAGGTGGTCAAGCTGGTCGGCGTGCTGCTGGTGATCGTGTTCGTCGGCCCGTTGCTGGCGGGGCAGGTGGCCGAGCTGGGCAATCAGGTGCTGGACAACTTTCCACTGTGGACCCGTTGAGCTGCCATGGGCGCTGACCTGACCAATGCGTTCATCGAAGTCGCCTATCCGGTGATCAGCTCCGCGTCGCTGGCAGCATCACGGGCCATGGGCGTGGTGATCATTACACCGGCGTTCAACCGGCTGGGCCTGACCGGCATGATTCGCGGCTGCGTGGCGGTGGCGATCTCGGTGCCGATGATCCTGCCGGTATTCTCCGCGTTCACGTCGATGCCCGAGCACAGCGGTTTTTTTCTTGCGGGGTTGATGATCAAGGAACTGCTGATCGGCTTGCTGATCGGGCTGTTGTTCGGTATCCCGTTCTGGGCCGCCGAAGTGGCAGGCGAACTGATTGACCTGCAACGCGGCTCGACCATGGAGCAACTGGTGGACCCGTTGGGGCAGGGTGAGGCGAGCGTGATGGCGACATTGCTCACGGTGATGCTGATCACGCTGTTTTTCATGTCCGGCGGTTTCATCCTGATGGTCGACGGCTATTACCACAGCTATCAGCTCTGGCCGGTCACCGAATTCACGCCGCTGTTCAGCAGTGCCGCCCTGATGTCCATTCTGGCGATTCTCGATCAGGTGATGCGCATTGGTGTGCTGATGGTCGCGCCGCTGCTCATTGCGATGCTGATCACCGACCTGATGCTGGCTTACCTTTCACGCATGGCCCCCAGCCTGCATATTTTCGATCTGTCATTGCCGGTCAAGAACCTGTTCTTCTCGGTGTTGATGGTGGTCTACATCGGTTTTCTGATTCCGGTGATGATCGATCAGTTGGCGCAGTTCCGCGGAACGGTTGAAGTGCTCAAGGCAATGGCCAGCGAGGCACCCTGAATGGGCGAATCCAGCGAGGAAAAAAGCCAGCCGGCCACGGACAAGAAGCTGCGCGATGCGCGCAAGAAGGGCCAGGTCGCGAAAAGTCAGGACCTGGTTTCCGGCATGGTGATTCTGTTGTGTACGTTGTGCATTTCGGTCTTGTTGCCCAAGGCGCGTGCGCAGGTCGAAGCGTTGATCGACCTGGCGGCATTGATCTACATCGAACCCTTCAACGATGTCTGGCCACGGCTGCTGGATCATGCCGAGCAGATCGTCATCGGCATCACCTTGCCGGTGGTGGCCGTGACGGTCGGGGCGGTGATTCTGACCAATATCGTGACCATGCGCGGCGTCGTGTTTTCGGTCGAGCCCATTCAGCCGGACATCAAACGGATCAATCCAGCAGAAGGTTTCAAGCGCATTTTTGCCATGCGTAACCTGATCGAGTTCCTCAAGGGGCTGGTCAAGGTGGTGCTGCTGGGGCTGGCGTTTTACGTTGTCGGCCGCCAGGCCCTGCAAGCGCTGATGGAGTCTTCGCGCTGTGGCGAAGGTTGCATCGAGTCGACATTCTACCTGGTGCTCAAGCCTCTGGTGTTTACCGTGCTGGCGGCGTTTCTGCTGGTCGGTGCAGTGGATGTGCTGATGCAGCGCTGGCTGTTTGGCCGGGAAATGAAAATGAGCCACAGCGAGCAAAAACGCGAACGCAAAGACGTCGACGGCGACCCGATGATCAAGCGCGAGCGTCAGCGCCAACGGCGGGAAATGCAGGCACTGGCGACCAAGCTTGGCTTGGCGCGGGCGTCACTGATGATCGGCGACGCGGGTGGCTGGGTGGTGGGGGTGCGCTATGTTCGCGGCGAAACGCCAGTGCCGATAGTCGTCTGCCGCGCCGCAGCACACGAATCCGCAGCCTTACTGGCCGAGGCCGCACCACTGGGCATCGCCCTGTGGCCCGACGCAAGCCTCGCCGAGTCCATTGCAAAACGAAGCGTGGCAGGCGATCCGGTGCCGGAAAACACCTTCCAGGCGGTGGCCGATGCACTGGTGGCACAGCGGCTGATCTGATCTCAGCACAGCCATTGGCACGAGAGTTACATGATTCTCGTTCAGCACGCTCCAGCGCTCATTGTTATACACACGTCCAACTGACTTTCGCGCAATGCATTGGCATGCATAGATGTCATGCCGCGCCTTCAGTGCATCGCCGGGCTGTGGCAGGTCATGGGCGTGCCGGGCACGACTTTCAGGCGGTTAAGGTCGGTGTTGATGCGCCACGCCCAGAAATGCGTGCCGTCTTCACGGGCTATATCCAGTGCTTGAGTCAGCATCTTGCGCACATCCTCGAGTGCATAAGCATGCGGCTGATCAA
Organism: Pseudomonas syringae CC1557; assembly: GCF_000452705.1. NCBI lineage: Bacteria > Pseudomonadati > Pseudomonadota > Gammaproteobacteria > Pseudomonadales > Pseudomonadaceae > Pseudomonas > Pseudomonas syringae. The sequence goes on along the minus strand of NZ_CP007014.1, from coordinate 3,430,558 downwards.
GCATCAACTGCGCTTTGACGCGCATGATCTCCGGCAGATACCAGCGATCCTGATTTTCTACCGCGCCAACGTGAAGTTCGTCGAGGATTTCCAGTGCCAATGGTTCAAGCCTGAGCGCCGCCAGTCCTGACGCGTACTCGGTGTGCAGCATCGCATGCAACGGCGTTTCAACATGATTGCGTAACTGCTGAAGCGCTTCTCCCAGCAGCGGCACACCGGTTGCAGCGTCGCCTTCGCGGATCGCCAGAATGCTTTCGTAACACGAGGTCAACTGACGCCAGATATGCAGCGGTTGCCGCTCGCTGCTCTGCCTGAGAAGGTTCAGAAAGTACCGCGTCTTGTGCAGCGTACCGGCGATCAGCGTTGCAGGGATCGCACTGATCGCCAGGGTGTACCACAACGTCGCAGGATGACTCAGCGCAACCGCCTGCTTCACATTGATGTCCAGCGCCACCATCGCCTGCCCCGTGTTACCGATCAGCAACTGAACCTGAGCCCGTAGTGACTGTGCAGCAATCCGCTGATCGAAATGCATGTCGATGATGTGCGATGACGGCGAGCGTGGAGCACCGAGCGCTTCTTCGATGGCCTGGCGGGCGGTCTTCATATCGCCCATGTAAAATGCGCTGGTCGCGCGCATCCGTCGGCCCAGCAACTGACAGTCGGCGATCCGGTAATCCTTGCCCAGCGCGAGAAACTGCGAGGCGACCCGCGTGCCTTGCACGTGCTTGTTGCTGCAGGTGTGATCGTTCCATTGCCCCCACAAGGCCCGCAGACGGTATTCGGAGTCGTCGAGCGCCTCGGCATCTTCACTGACCTGCTGCCAGACCTCGCGCATTTTCTGCCCGGCGCCGTAGGTCAGCATCAGTATGCTGCCGGACATGGTCAGCAGGCGCATGCGCTGCCGACGGTCCATCTGCACCTCTTCCAGCTGGCGGGGCAAGCCCTGGTTGACCCAGTCCTGATATTCGCGCACCAGCGACAGCCTGAGCCACAACGGCGAGCTGCACAGGGTCAGTTCCACTCCCGACTGGCGGTCGCCCTCGGCCGAAAAGGCCCAGGTCAGGGCTGCACGCACGGTATCGATTTCCACCCCGTAACGCTGAGTCCATAGCTCCTGGGGAAGCTGTTCGAGATCCAGTCTGGCTTGTTCGAGCAGGGTCATCGCCCATCGCGCGTGGGCGCTGCACAACCGTGGCACATCATCAAGCTGTACGAGCTTTTCATGGGCGTAAAGGCGTGTGGTTTCCAGCAGTCGAAAGCGTTTGCCCTGGCTGTGATCGAAGGTGCTCAGCAGGGATTTGTCGAGCAGGCTTTCGAGCATCGGCAACGTCATTCGTACATCAGGCAGACCGATGTTGACGATCGCCATTGCCCCGTCAATGGTAAATGAGCCGTTGAATATCGACAGCTGACGCAGCAGGGCCTGCTCGTGCGTGCTGAGCATGCCGTAGGTCCAGTCCAGCGTGGCACTCAGCGAACGCTGGCGTGGCAGGGCGGTACGCAGCCCGGTCATTTGCAGGCGAAAACTGCCGTCCAGCAGGCCGACCAGATCGTGAATGCCAAACGTCCTGGCGCGTGCAGCGGCCAGTTCGATGGCCAACGGGTTGCCGTCCAGTTTGCGGCAGATGGCGGCGACTGTTTCGGCATCGCTGTCGTTGAAGGAAAATTCGGGATCCTGCTCTCTGGCGCGGGTGACGAAAAGCTCCACGCCGGAATAGGTCATGGCCTGCCCGGCAGTGATCGCTTCGTGTTCGTCCGGCACTTGCAGAGGGCCGAGTTCATGCACCCATTCGCCTTGCGCACGCAGCGGCTCCCGACTGGTGACGACGATGCAGCACAGTGGCGCATTGGCCAGCAACGTTTCGACCGCAGCGGCGGTTTCATCCAGTACATGCTCGCAATTATCGAGCACCAGCAACTGCGGGCGGCTGACCAACGAGGGTGGTATGTCGTGCAAAGGCTGTTCGTTTTCGGCGCTCAGGCCCAGTGCAAAGGCAATTCTCCCCAATATCGGTTGGGCGCTTTTGACCGGAGTCAGGTCGACAAAGGCCGTGCTGAGGCAAGAATGCGCGGCCAGGCTGTCAGCCAGTGCCAGCGCTACGGTGGTTTTGCCAACGCCGCCCGGGCCGGTCAGGGTCAGCAAGCGTCGGCTGAGGGTCAGTTCCAGCAGTTGTCGGATCAGTTCGTCGCGTCCGAGCACCTGACGATGCGGCGCTGGCACAGCGGAGAACGTATCCACTGCCGGGGACTCCTGGCGGAGATCCGGTCGCACGCTGACCGGCGCAACAAACCGGTAACCACGACCGGGCACGGTAACGATGTAACTTTCGTCGTTCTCCAGCGCTCTACGCAAGGCAACGATCTGGGCGCGCAGGTTGCATTCCTCGACCACCGCTCTGGGCCAGGCCAGTGCCAGCAGTTCAGACTTCTCCAGCAGCTCGCCGGGACGTGTGGCAAAAGCGACCAGCAACGCCATTGCGCGGCTACCCAGTGGCACCGGCTGTGAATCCTTGAGCAGCAAATATTCGCGTGGAAGCAGGGTGAAAGAGCCGAAGTGGATGGCCTCATGGCTGCGTGACGAATCACCTGTTCCAGGGGTGGCCATTGCATCTTGGCCGCTTGCTTCAAAATCCATGCTTAGACCTGTGTCAGAAGTAATAACTGCGCCAGCGCACCGTGCGGGAGCATGAAGGTCCCGATCTGTGTCTGTGTGTTGATGCCTGTTCTTGTATCTGCTGAAGCCAACTGACGTTCAATGGGTACGCTGTAACTTACCCGAGGCCCCGAATTGTCGGGCATGCGCAGTTGCTTGACCGCATGCCTGGTTTAAAACGTCGACTTTCCGGGCAAGGGGAGAGTCTAGTGACACGAGATGACTGTTTAGAGAGCAATGCACAAATCGCGCCCATGTTAATTGACAGCAACTCGCCGTCGGTTCGTGTACCGTTGGTCGGCTTACAGTGAATTTTTTATCAGCGTAGAGTTTGCCCGACTGGTTCTTTACGCCAGTCATTGCCGAACGTGCAGGTACCTTTTTTCAACAGACCACGTTTGCGTTACCAGCAACTTGGTGCAGTTGATAAACGGTTAATCGAACTATCAATTACTGGATTGTCGTAAAAGTCTTGATGGACGGCACTCGATTAATAATTAAGTGTTACTGGATGTGTTTTCTGTGCCGAGTTGCGGACTTCATTAGCAGTCGTGTGGGGTGATTATTCAATACTCCGGTCATCCGTTTTCAAGCAACTCTTACAGTGGTGTCATCCCTCCTTAACGCAAAGCCGTTTTAATCAATTCCGATAGCGGACGCCTGACAGTTATCCAGGCTCCGCGCCTCTGCCTGTAAAGGCCCGGCTCGCATCCGTTCAATCCATGGCAGCGCCGCTTTAGCTGTGCAGGCAGCGCTATAGCGATGGAAGTTTCGGGTGACCAATGGAAGGAAAAACAATGACGACTGTTAATAAGATCACCACTGAAAAACCCACTGATCCGGCAGACGCCAAAGCCTGGGAACAGGCTGTACAGCAATCCAGAGAAGTCGGGATCCAGTGGCAGTTGCCTGACGACGACAAACGCTCTGCACAGCAAATCATCGACGATAGCCCGTTGCTGAAAAATCTGGGCGGGCGCGGTGACAAGCGAGAAGCCAAGGAAAATCTGATCGCTCAGGTTGGCGACTACACCAAGGATTCCAACGCTGCGTTTCGTGCCGTGCAATTGCTCGAACACATTGAAACCTTCGACGCCAACGGCGACCGCCTGGCAGGCAAGGACATCGGTAACAATCGCATTGACGGCTATACCAGTAGCAGCGATGCCAGACACGGTACAGAAGCCGGTCGCCTGAAGGATTTCGGCAAGGACGGATTTTCAAGCCTCAGAGGCAAACTGCACGAAACAAGATCCGCTGCCAACGACCCTGCCACCCGCGAGCAGGCCGAGAAACTGGGCATCCAATGGGAGCGTCCGGCAGGGGATGAAAGGGACGCCAGGAGCATTGTCGAAGGCGATCCCTTGCTCGGAAATCTGGGCAATCAGAGTGACGTCAGGGACATGCTGAAGGAGCAGGTTGGCGATTTCGATAACGACGCTGACGCTGCCTATCGTGCTACCCAGGTGCTGGCGCATATCGAACAGTTCGACGGTAACGGTGCGCGGATTGTCGGCAGTGATGTCGCCAACGGCAGTATCAATGGCTTCACCAAAAGTGGCGAGGCCCGCAATGGTACTGAAGCCGGCCGGTTGCAGGATTTCGGCAAAGACGGTTTTTCCAGCCTCAAGGGCGAACTGGCCAATGTGTCTGTCGCCGGTGAGAATACCCAGGCTCGCGAGCAGGCCGAGAAGCTCGGCTTTCTGTGGGAGCTGCCCAAGGATGACCAGCGCTCGGCTCAGGACATCATTGATGCCAATCCGCTGCTCAAGAATCTCGGTAACCAGAGCGGCGTCAAGGACATGCTCAAAGAGCGGGTCGGTGATTTCGAAAAGGATGCCAACGCCGCGTTTCGTGCCGCTCAGGTGCTCGACCGGGTGACGATGTACAACGAAAAGGGTGAGGTCCAGTCAGGCGGTGATGTGTTTAACAGCCGCGTCGACGGCTTCACCAAAGGTGCCGAGGCCAAACATGGCACCGAGGCTGGCCGCTTGCAGGACTTCGGCAAACTGGGCTTCGATGCGTTGCCCGAATTGAAGAAAAGCGAAGACATCAGCAGCTACAAGGATTTTCTCAAGGCCAACCCCGATGCAGATGACGCCTCGAAGCAGATCGCCCGGTACGCCGCGATTCTCGACGAGAACCATGATGCGATCAAGGGCAAGACCGGCTCGAAGGACTTGAACCCCGAAGCGCTGGCGGCCTACAAGGACAAGAACCCGCAGCTCGACAAAGAGGTCAGGGAGGCGCTGGACTTCTGGTCGCAACCCGGTGCCTTCGCGCTGCTGGATAACGCCAAAAGCCCGCTTGAGCAAGGCACCGACGGCAAGGCCAGCCGTGGTGATATTCAGGCCTTTATCAAGACTACCTCCCCGAAAGACGTCGGTGCGGTCGGCACGCTGCTGGAAGTCGTCGCCGAAGGCAACCTGCTCAACAAGGTCAATACCGACGCGCTCAACAAGGACGTGTTCGATAATCCGCAAAACTACACCGCCGAACAAAAGGCTGCCGTTCTGCAAGAGCTCAAGGCTGCACAAAGCCTGATCGTCAAGGGCAGTGGCGCTGGCATGTGGAAGGATGACAAGTCTCAGGTGCAGATTGCCAACAATGTGCGCAGCCATCCTGACGCGCAAAAGCTGCTTGATGACGTCAACGAGCACATCGCGACGCTCGAAAAAGACCCTGAAGTGGTCAAGTTCTACAACGAGAACGCGACCAGTGAATTGAGCAAGGTGCTGGAGGGCAGCGACGGCCTGAAAAACGCACTGCAAAGCACCTATGACAACGACATCAAGACCGGCAAGGCACTCGACACCCTGTGGGACGCCAATACCAAGGATGGCAAGACCGATCAGCAGACTGCACTGGCGCAATTCTATAGCTCGGCGCAAAGCGTTCAGGAATCACTGGGCGTGAGCAACCCGAGTGAAATTCAGGCGGCCGTGCAGAAGTCCACCCACAACAAGGATTTCGAATCGTTCTATGAAAAATCCCTGGTGTCGGGTGAGCGTCTGAAAGAGCTGCTCAAGACCGAAAGCTTTGAGGTGGCAACCAGCCAGTTCAGCATGGAAGTGGCGATGTATAACGCTGCGCTGAACCCGGCGTTCACCAATAAATTCGATGACGCCGCCACCAAAAACTACACCGATATCGCCCAGGATAACGTCTTCAAGGACGCCAGTTTCGATGACCTCAAGAAGGCCTTCGGCGTTGACGGCGGCGATACGCTGGATGAGGCGAAGGTCAGGTCATTGATTGATCAGGTCGCCGAGAGTAATCCCGAATTGTTGATGAATGCCGACGGCAAGCCTGCCACTTCCGACCAGATTCTGGGCGTGTTCAGAGGCAATTGGGATCTGCTGCGCCAGGGCACCAAGTCGATTTCCGAGTTGGGCCTGTTCAGCAAGGATTCTTCGATCAAGGCGGCCTCCAATGCAGGTGTGCTGCATGGTGTCAGCGGCCTGTTCATGGCCGGTATCACCATCGCCAAGGGCGCCAACGGCGCGGGTGCCTTGACTGATCGGCAGGTCGTCGACATCACTACCGGCTCGGTGCAAAGCGCCACCTTGTTGGTCGAAGGCGGCGTCAAGCATTTCACCGACAAGTTCAAAGCCGTTAAAGACACCGCCAACCCGTCCGCCTATGCCTACATCACCGGCAATCTGTCGAAATTGGAAAACGCCGCCAAAGGCCTCGGCGGACTGGCCGGTGTGGCTGCCGGGGCTTATGGCATCTTCGATGGCGTGAAGTCGATCCGCAAAGGTGAGCTGGTCGCTGGCGGCATGAGCATCACTGCGGGCTCACTGGGTGCAATGGCTGGCCTGGCGTCAGCGGCCGAAGGCGCGGCCGGCGTCTTCCAGCTGACAGGCAGCGTGGTTCGCGCCTTGCCACTGCTGGCGGGCAGCCTGGGGATTGCGGCCGCCGGAATAGGCGCGCTGGCCATGTTGATTCCAGGTTTGATCGAGGAGGGCAAGCAGGAGACCCGCGTCGACCGTTTCTCCGATCATCTCAGGGACTACCTGACCCAGTACGAGATTGATGGCGTCAAGGACGGCACCATCATGGACATACCTGACAATGAGTGGCCAGGGCCGGAGGATTCCACCATCGCTTCGTGATTGAATCAGGCCGGGGGCCAACCCCGGCCTGACTTTTGCGCCCCGCCTGTCTTGTATCGCCAGCCCTGCCTCAATCAGTTTTTCATTATTGTCTGACACATTTCAAACATCTGGACCGTGATGATGGCCATCGTTCGCTTTTAGCGAAAAGACCTCTCGCTTTGATCACCCAGGTAGACACCATGAATAAACTGCCCCAGATAACGTTGGCGTTCTGGATCATGAAAATCTGCGCGACCACACTCGGCGAAACGGCGGGAGACTTATTGTCGATGACGCTGAATGTCGGGTATGCGGTCAGCTCAGTGATTCTGATCAGCCTGTTCGCGGCAACGCTGGTCACCCAGCTTGCTTCCAGGCGCTATCACCCGATGCTTTACTGGCTGGTCATTCTGTCTACCAGTACTGCGGGCACCACGATGTCGGACTTCATGGACCGAACGCTCGGGCTTGGCTACGCATTGGGCTCCGCGCTGCTGATTGCCGCATTGATGGTTATCTTTTGCGCCTGGTACGCAAGTGAGAAGTCGCTTTCGGTCGACAAAGTCACCAGCCTCAAGGGTGAGCTGTTCTACTGGTTTGCGATCCTGATCTCGAACACATTAGGCACCGCGCTGGGTGATTATCTCGCTGATGATTCGGGGCTTGGCTTTGCCGGGGGAGCATTACTCATTGGTTCTGCCATTGCGCTGGTCGTCATTCTGCATTTCACGACCAGGCTCTCTTCAATCATGCTGTTCTGGATTGCCTTTGTTCTGACACGGCCGTTCGGAGCGACGCTGGGCGATGTGCTGACCAAGCCTCACGAAAAGGGCGGGCTGGATTTCGGTACGGTAGGCTCTTCCGCCGTATTGCTCGCCGTCTTGTTGATCCTGGTAGCGGTGGCGACTTACTACAATCGTAAGCCAACAGCCGTTGATAACAGATTGCCGGAACGTTGAGCGGGCAGCATGCCTGCGCTGGTGAGACTTTACAGGGGAGTTTCAGCCCATGTGCTGCTCCCCTTTAACCGGTCGTGTTGCCTTGTTTACACCTGAAGCAAATCGTTCAGAGCCCGGCTTAATTGGTCTGCACTGAAAGGCTTGGCAACACATTGACGGTCCGCCCATGTGTCAGGAATACCCAGTCGTCCGTACCCCGAACAAAACATGAAGGGTATGCCCCTATCGGCAATGGCGGCTGCTATCGGAAACGACGTGCCGCCGATAATGTTGATATCCAGTATGGCCAGGTCGTACTCGCCATTGCGGGCGAATTTAACACCGTCGTTCAGCGTGCTTGCATGGTAGGCGGTCGCGAAACCCAGGTCTTCAAGCATCATTTCCATCAGCATCGCGAGCATGGTCTCGTCTTCCACCAGTAACACTCTGGGGAGCGTTGTTCCATTTGATTCGAGACTCATAGGCTGTTTTCCGGTTTGTCTGGCCAGGGGATCAGCATTGAGCAACTGATACCGGTAGTGGCGAACTGAATGTCGACCTTGCCTTTGAGCTCTCGCTCGATACTGCGGCGTATCAAGCGAAAACCGAAACCTTTTACAGTGCTTGGGGGGATCAACGGGCCGTCTGTTTCCAGCCAGTCGAGAGTCAGCGTGGGAGGATTATGTTTGCCATTCAAGGTGGAGATCACGGTCACCTGACCTGTCGATGACGAGAGCGAACCGTGTTGCACGGCATTGGTCATCAACTCATGGAGCACCATTGAAAGCGTTAGTGAAATCCGCGGCTCCAGCGTGACCGGATCTCCTTTGAAGGCAATCCTGTGCTTGCCGCTGTCCACTTCCTGCAGTTGCTCTATCAGATCGACCAGTTCGGTGGAAATCCATTCTGCGCGTGCCAGGGCATCGTGAGCCTGGCTCAGTGCGAACAGACGCGCATCGAAACTCTTGCGAAAGGAATCAAGAGAGGCGGAGCTGTTGACCGTGAGAGAGGCAATCGCCTGAACGGTTGCCAGGGTGTTTTTAACCCGGTGATTCAGCTCGTTCAGCAGCCCTGCGCGGGTCAGGCGATCTTCCAGTTGCTGACGCTCCAGCTTGCTGGAGATCGATTGGGCCAGGCGGTGAGTGGTGCCGCTCTGTTTCAGAAAAGTCGTCTCGCCAACGGTGTCCAGCCCCTGATGCGTGGGAAGCGTGAAAGAAAACACGCTGCCTGAGTCGAGCGAGCTTTCTGCCCATAACCGGCCGTCGTGGGCGGTGATGATGCCCTGGCAGATATAGAGCCCCAGGCCATTGCCACGCGGGTTGCCTTCCTTGACGGACCAGTAGCGCTGAAAAATGTACGGCAGATGTTCTGCCGGGATGCCGATCCCGTCATCACTGACCCTGAACAGCACCTCGTTGTCATGGGCGACCGCTTCAATATTTATCCGGCCTCCCTTCGGGGTGAACTTGATGGCGTTACCGACCAGGTTGGACAGCACCTGGAAGATCCGTTCCGGGTCTGCGTCGATCACCAGACCCTGCGCAGCGCTGCAGTTGAGCTCGATATTCTTCTCGGTCGTGAGCATGACCAGCAGGCTGCAAGCTTCTTCCAGCAGGCTGGTGACGCTGAGCGGCAGGCGAGACAGCTGATAGCGGCCGGCTTCGATCTGTGCGGTATCGAGCAGGTCCTCCAGCAGACTGTTCATGCGCGTTGTGGCTTTTTCGATGGTGCTCAGCGCGCGGCGGATATTGCGATTTTCAAAGCTCGAGTCACCGACCGTCCAGCGCTGCATCATGCCGCACTGCATGATAATGATGGACATCGGGTTACGCAGGTCGTGGGAAACCACTGCAACCAGCTCATCCCGCAAGCGCACCGCTTCCTGCTCACGTTGCACCTGTCGCTCAAGGTCGATTTCCAGGGCGGAACGGCGCAGGTCTTCCGCGCCATAGAGATCGCCCTGGGACCACGGTCTGGCGATACCGGTCACCTCTTGCTTCCAGACATCGAATGACTGCCTCGGGCGCAGGCGATGGCTCGCAGAGCTCACCGGGCTGGTGCTGACGTGATGGGCGGGGTCGCCGCTCCAGTTCATGGTAGAGGTGAGCTGGGCACGAAACCATATGACCGCGTTATCGACCGGTTTGGGTAAAGTGAACGCTATGATCCCGCTGGCCACTGCTCGATAGGCGGCGCTTTCCGGGTAGATTTTTTGCATCGAGTCCGTATGAAAAACGCCCAGCCCCTGCAAGCCTTTCGCCTGCTGTGTGGCCCGTTGACTGGTCAGTCCCGTGTCGCGTATCCAGAGGTACAGGGATTGCACCTCATCGATCGTCGGGCAGTTACCGAACAGATGTATGCGTTCACCAATCAGAACCGCAGCACCGTCGGCCAGTGTCAGCGACTGAAGCAGCTCGGGCCTGCTCATCAGGCCGTCCAGAATGTCATGATCGGCGCGGCTCATGGCGTCGGCGAGTTGCCGCAGCAGCACGACCTTCTCTTCCCGCTCAAGCTGGATCTGTGTCGCGACGATTGCAGAAATTTTCACCGACAGCAGTTGCCCGATCATTGCACAGGCGTCGCGCAATTCCCGGGGCACCAACAGCGGTTCGGGATGGCCGCAGGCGATGAGGCCCCACAGCTCGCCACCCTCCAGCAGCGAGATACTCATCGATGAGCGTACGCCCATGTTCTTGAGATACTCGCAATGCACCGGGGACACGCTTCTCAGCGTCGAGAAGCCCATGTCGAGCGGTTGCCCGCTGGCAGGGCGCAAAGTCGGTATCAACGGGACCGGAACGTAAGTGGCGTCCGGGATCACCCTGATCCAGTTCAGGCGATACAACTCGCGCGCCTGGGCAGGAATGTCCGAGCCAGGGAAGTTCAAGCCGCTGTAGCTGGGCAGGGGGCCGGTCAATGCCTGTGCAACCACCTTGCCATGGCCTTCGGGCTCGAAGCGGTAAATCATCACCCGGTCGTAACCGGTAAGCGCCTGAATTTCGTGAACACCGATATCGAAAAGGGTTTCCAGAGTGGTGGCAGCCTGCAAGTTGCGCAACACGCGGGTAATGATTCTGGACTGTTCGTGAGCCGCTTCGACATAGGGCTCCAGCTCGATAATCAACGCCTCTCCGGCGCGATGCAGTGATGCACTGTATTCGACAGCGCCCACCGTCAGGCGTATTGGATCACTGTTGGGGACGGCGGGGTGGTGATACACCTGATCGATAAGCGCCGAATGTTCTGGCGAAAGCAGCACGCAAAGCGGATTACCCAGCAGCGCTTTGCTGTCCAGCCCCAACGCTTTCGAGCAATTGGCGCTGACCTGTTCGATACAAAGAGGCTTGCCCGCGACACTTATCAAGACACCGTGGGGCTGAATTGCGCCAGGAACACGGATCGGTTCACGTGCACATTCGGCAAGCGCCGCTTCGAGAGCGGTATCAGGGCTTGCTTCGAGTGTCTGCTCGATCATTTACGTGAACTCCAGTGGGTGTTTCAGCCAGAAACAGCCAGTCGCTGCTCTGGTGCGGCAGGCAGTCGAAACGATTCGCACAGACTTCTTCAGGCGCAACAATGCTTCGGGCGGCCGGTGGCCCAGATGGACAGCGCAAGAAATGCGAGGTTGCCGCGAAGGTGCGGCGTGGAGACTTGGGTCATGCCGCTCTGCTGGAGTAAGCCAGAGGTGGAAGGAAGCCGCTCACCATAACAGGTGCCAAGAAGATGCGTAGTTTTAACTGGTTTTTGCGGGTGATTCTGTTGCGAGCATTAAAAAGCCCCGCCAGACGAGGTCTGGCGGGGCTTCGCTTCAAGCTGTGAGAGCCTTAAAGAGCCATGTCACTGGCTGGATTGCTTTTCGCTGGCTGGGCGGCAGGCGTTGGGGCCGTGCCTGTCTTGTTCACCGGCGGTGGTGGAGTCAGTTGCAGAACTTCGGCTGTGTAAGCCCATTCCTCGGCAACGCGATCCGGGTTGTTGTTCAGCTTGGTGCCGTAGCTAGGTACGATCTGGTGCAGTTTTTCCTGCCAGGCCGGAGTCGCTACCTTGTCCTTGAAGACTTTCTCAAGCACACCCAGCATGATTGGCGCTGCGGTCGAAGCACCTGGCGATGCGCCCAGCAGACCGGCGATGGAGCCGTCCTTGGAAGCAACGATTTCGGTACCCAGTTTCAGAACGCCGCCTTTCTCTTCGTCACGCTTGATGATCTGTACGCGCTGACCGGCTTGCATCAGGCGCCAGTCTTCTTTCTTGGCGTTCGGGAAGTATTCTTTCAGGGCAGCAAAGCGATCGTCGTCAGACATCATCACCTGACCTGCCAGGTATTCGATCAGCGGGTACTGTTCGATACCAACGCGGGTCATCGGCCATACGTTGTGAGTGGTGGTGCTGGTCAGCAGATCGAAGTACGAACCGTTTTTCAGGAACTTCGTCGAGAAGGTCGCGAACGGGCCAAACAGGATCACGCGCTTACCGTCCAGGACACGGGTGTCCAGGTGAGGAACCGACATGGGTGGCGCACCGGTCGAAGCAATACCGTAGGCCTTGCCCATGTGTTGCATGGCCAGGGTCTGGTTGTCAGTGACAAGCCACGAACCGCCAACCGGGAAGCCGCCGTATTCCTTGGCTTCAGGAATGCCCGACTCTTGCAGCAGATGCAGAGCAGCACCGCCGGCGCCGATGAACAGGAACTTGGTGTCGGTTTCGGTAACGGTACCGTCTTTCAGGTTCTTGTACTTGACGCGCCAAGTGCCGTCGTCGTTGTGATTGATGTCTTCGACTTCGCTCGACAACTGCAGGTTGAAATTCTGCTTGGCTTTCAGGTTGGCGACGAACTGACGAGTGATCTCGCCGAAGTTGACGTCGGTGCCGATCGGGCTCCAGGTCACGGCCAGCTTCTGCGCCGGGTCACGACCTTCCATCATCAGCGGAACCCACTTCTTGATCTGCTCGTGGTCCTCGGAGTACTGCATGCCGCTGAACAGCGGGCTGGCTTGCAATGCTGCGTAACGCTTGCGCAGGAACTGGATGTTGTTGTCGCCCCACACGAAGCTCATGTGCGGCGTGGAGTTGATGAACGAGCGCGGGTCTTTCAGGACGCCGGTCTTGACCTGCCAGGACCAGAACTGACGGGAGATCTGGAACGCTTCGTTGATCTCGATCGCCTTGGAGATGTCGACGTTGCCGTTCTTGTCTTCAGGGGTGTAGTTCAGTTCGGCCAGCGCCGAGTGACCTGTACCGGCGTTGTTCCAGCCGTTGGAGCTTTCTTCGGCGACGCCGTCGAGACGCTCGACCATTTCCATCGACCAGCTCGGCTCCAGCTCATTGAGCCAGACAGCGAGGGTTGCACTCATGATGCCGCCGCCAACAAGCAGCACGTCGACTTTTTTGGTTTCAGCTGCATGCACGGGCATGATGCCCATGGAGATGGCCATACCCAGCAGGGCCGTATTCACTTTCTTAAACATTCTGTCATCCATCTGATAAACGCCATCCGCCGACTGCTCCTGAGGGGCTGGCCTGTCACACGCTTTGACGTATGCGACAAACTCTCGCACCCACTGGGGCTAGAGGTGGACATACAAGGCCAATATAATACCGCTCGAGACCTCAATTTATGTCCTGCTGCGCTGGCTTCTTATCATCGTTGGATTCAGCGTCATGAGTGACATTTTTGCTCTGTCGGTGTGCTGCGGTGCCCGAAGCCTGTCCGGTTACACCCGCGCGAAGCACACCTGGTCAGCCTGTTCACGGAGTCTGAGACGCCGTGATGGGGCATGGAGACACGCCTGAAGCGTATTTTTATACGCCTGCTGCGCAAAACCATGGGGCCATTAAGCGAAGACGCGGCATTTTCGCATAATCCGGGCCTCCGTTGCGAGGTGCCATCACACTATCGGGCACCAATGCCCTGATTTAGACGCCTCTGGACCTTCCAGACTTTCTATATCGTCATTTACTGACGAGTCTTGAGCCGCCTGCCACTAGTTGCACAGATCCGTGCATGCCTGTTCGCGCTGTTCCATATCGCCTGCTGACCCGAACGTTTCGCTTCTTGTCATCCATTAATGAGTAATTTTCACGACCGCTAGCTGATCTGGCCGGCTAATCAGTGCTTTGACCAACTGTTAGGGTCAACAGGTCTTCGTGCGCTGTGCCCGCAACCTCCGGAAACAGACGCCGGTCAATGAGTTGGAACTTTAACGGCGCAGACCAGTTAAACACTTATGCCGGTGATAGCGTTTTGGCTCTCATGACCGATGAAAAATAACAGGTCAGTGAGCAGGAGCACGCCCGGAACGCTGACCTAAAACAACACCCGTCGCTTGCTTGATAGCAGCGTCGGCTATTACCGAGTGATCCTGATGACTGAACCTGAAAAGCACAAGGAACCTGCTGTCGACAGCAGTGCCGTGCAGCCTTCGCGTCGCAACTTTCTGAAGTTCGGCGCGTCGGGTATCGCGGCTGCCACATTGTCCACCTGGATACCCTCCGACGGCCTGTTGCAAGCAGCACCCGCAGCCGCAGTCGCTCCAGTGATTGAAGACAGTGATGCACCTGCGGCTGGCGAACATCGTATCCAGCTCAAGGTCAACGGCCAGGTTCATACCCTGAACGTGCCCGCCAATGCCGTGCTGCTCGACGTGTTACGTGACCGCCTGCAACTGACCGGCACCAAGAAAGGCTGCGACCATGGCCAGTGCGGCGCGTGCACGTTGCTGGTCAACGGGGTGGCGATCAATTCCTGTCTGTCCATCGCGGTACAGCATCAGGGCGACAGCATCACCACCATCGAAGGGCTGGCCGAAAACGGCAAGCTGCATCCGGTTCAGGAAGCCTTCTGGGAACACGACGCCTACCAGTGCGGTTATTGCACCTCTGGGCAGATCATGAGCGCCGTCGCGATTCTCAAGGACCCGAACATTCCCTCGGATGACGCCAGTGTGCGAGAAGCCATGAGCGGCAACATTTGCCGCTGTGGTGCCTACAAGAACATTCTCTCGGCCGTGCAGTCGGCGCGTTCGAAAATGGGGGGAGCCGTCTGATGCGAACTTTCGATTACGCGCGGGCTGCTTCGCCCGCACAGGCGGTTACGTCGGCGTCGGGTCAGGGCCAGCGTTTTTACCTGGCAGGTGGCACCACGTTGCTCGATCTGGTCAAACTCGATGTGATGCAGCCCGAGCAGTTGGTGGACATCAACCACCTGGCGCTGAAACAGGTCGAGTCGCTGCCTGACGGGCGTCTGCGCATCGGCGCATTGGTCAGCAACACCGACCTGGCCAGCCATCCGCTGGTGCAGCAGCGTTACCCGGTGCTGTCCGAAGCGCTGCTTGCCGGAGCGTCGACCCAGTTGCGCAACAAGGCGACCACGGCCGGTAACCTCATGCAGCGTGTGCGCTGCCCGTATTTTCGCGACAACGTATCAGCGTGCAACAAGCGCCAGCCAGGTTCGGGTTGCGCAGCCATCGGCGGGCTGAATCGCAGCGTGCATGCGGTGCTTGGCACCAGCGATCATTGCATTGCAACGCACCCGTCGGACATGTGTGTCGGCATGGCAGCGATCGGTGCCCAGGTCACGGTTCAGAGTGCCAGCGGCACACGGGATATTCCGTTTGCCGATTTTCATCTGCTGCCCGGTGACACACCGCAGCGCGAACATGCCCTCGCACCTCACGAACTGATCACTCATGTGACCCTGGATGCGCCGCTGTCAGGCGCTCGTTCGTCGTATCTGAAGCTGCGTGACCGCACCTCCTACCAGTTCGCCCTGGCCTCCAGTGCGGTCATTCTGGTCATGGATGGCAAGCGCATCACCGATGCACGTATCGCGCTGGGCGGTGTGGGCACCAAGCCGTGGCGCGCCGTCGAAGCTGAACGGGCGCTGATCGGCCAGCGTGCCGACATGAGCACCTTCGCCAGGGTCGCAGAACTGGCGATGAAGGGCTCGCGCGCCTACGAACACAACGCCTTCAAGATCCCGCTGGGTCAGCAGGTCATCGTCCGCAATCTTCGTGACCTCACGGCCTAGGAATTTCTCATGAGCGAAAACATTATCGGCACGCCGCAGCGTCGTATCGACGGCGGCAAGAAAGTCAGTGGCGAAGCGCGCTACGCCGCAGACCATCCCATGGGCAAAATGCTCTATGCCTACGGCGTTTACAGCACCATTGGCAACGGCCGTGTGGCGGCGATCAACGACCAGCAGGCGAAAGCCATGCCTGGCGTGATCGAGATTTTTCATCATGGCAACTTCCCCGCGCTGCACCGCACCCCCACTACCAAACTGAGCTTTGCCAAGATGCTCTCGGCGAGCAAGGCCGACGAGCACCGACTGCCGTTTGAGGATGACCGGGTTTACTACCCCGGTCAGTTCGTCGCGCTGGTGGTCGCCGAAAGTTTCGAACAGGCGAGGGCGGCTGCTCATCGCGTGACGGTCGATTACGAACAGCGTCCGGCGGTCAAGGATCTGCAGGAAGGCATGCGCGTCAATGGCGTCCGTGACGGCGGTGCGGGCCATAACCGTGGCAACCCGGACAGCGCGTTTCAGAGCGCCAAGACGCAGATCGACCAGACTTACACCACGCCGGTTGAGGTGCATAACCCGATGGAAATGCACGCCAGCACCGCGTGGTGGCAGGACGGCAAGCTGTTCGTTTACGAGAGCACTCAGGGCGTGGTCAACCATCGCAACCTGCTGGCCAACGTGTTCGACCTGTCGCCTGATCGCGTGGAAGTGCGAGCGCCGTTCATTGGCTCTGGTTTTGGCGGCAAGCTATGGCCGTGGCCGCACTCTGTGGCGGCCTGCGCTGCCGCTCAAGTCACCGGTCGGCCGGTGCAACTGGTGCTGCCGCGTGCGCAGATGTTCACCACCGTGGGCCACCGCCCGGAAACCCGTCAGCGCCTGCGTCTGGCCACCGATGCCAGTGGCAAGCTGGTGTCGATCCGGCATGAGTCGCTCAACAACACCTCGATGCTTGATGACTACACCGAGAACTGCGGCGGCGTGACCAAAAGCCTGTATTCCTGCGACAACGTGCTGGTCAGCCACAAGATCAGCTCGATCAACCGCGGTACGCCCACATCCATGCGCGCACCGGGCGCGGCACCGGGCCTGTTTGCGCTGGAGTCGGCCATCGACGAAATGGCCTTGGCCAGTGGCCTCGACCCGCTGGCGTTTCGCAAGCTGAACCTGTCTGACATGGATCAGAGCATGGGCTTGCCGTGGTCGAGCAACCACTTGCCGGAAGCGATCGACAAGGCCGCCGAACGTTTCGGCTGGCAGGCGCGCAAGGCTGAAGTAGGGTCGATGCGTGAAGGTGATGAAATCATCGGTTACGGCATGGGGGCGTGCAACTGGGAGGCCTATCAGGTGCCGACCGATGCGCGGGTCATTCTGCGTTCCGACGGCACTGCACTGGCTCAATGTGGCTTGCAGGACATCGGCACCGGAACCTACACCATCGTCGCGCAGACTGTCAGCCAGTTGACCGGCATTCCGATTGAGCGTGTCGAAGTGGAGCTGGGCAGTTCATCCTTTCCGGCTGGCCCGGTTTCGGGTGGTTCCTGGGTCACCGCCAGCGTCATGCCGGCGATTGCCGGTGCTACGCGTGAAGCGCTGCAGAAGCTGCGCCAGTACGCCGTCAGCAAGGACGCGATATTCGCCGGGCAGGACGCCGAGTCGATCAAGGTCGAAAACGGTCAACTGGTGCTCGGCGAGCAACGCGCCAGTTTTGTCGACGTGCTCAAGGGGCAGCGCCTGTCGCGTGCCGAAGGCAACTTCCAGAGCGGCATGCCTGAAGCCGGCAAGTATTCATTCCGGTCGTTCGGCGTGCATTTTGTTGAGGTGCGCTGGGATCCGGGCATTTCCAGCCTGCGGGTTGCGCGGGTGGTCAGCGCCATTGACGTGGGCAAGGTGGTCAACCCGTTGGCCGCGCGCAATCAGGTAGAAGGCGCGATTGTCATGGGCATCGGCATGGCGCTGTTCGAGGCCGCCGAGTACGACCCGCGCACGGGCATGCCGGTGAATAACAACTACGCCGAGTACGTGGTGCCGGTGCATGCCGATCAGCCGGACATCGATGTCCTGTTGCTCGATTACCCGGATTACAACCTTGGCGAGTTCGGCGCGCGTGGCATTGGCGAGATCGGTGTGACCGGGCTGGCCGCGGCAGTGGCCAATGCGGTCTACCACGCGACGGGCAAGCGTGTGCGTAGCCTGCCGATCACCAAGGAAAAACTGATGGCAGGGTTGTAACAATGAAACAACTCGATTTGCAGGTGGTACAGCAGGCACGTGACTGGCTGGCAAGTGGCAAGCCAGTCTGGCTGTGTACGGTGCTTTCGACGTTCGGCTCAGCTCCGCGCGGGCCGGGTGCAATGCTGGTGGCGCTGAACAGTGGCGAGCATCGCGGTTCGTTGTCTGGCGGCTGCGTGGAAGAAGATTTTCTCGAACGCGTCGCTGCCGGGCAGTTTCAGCCGGTCAATCAGGTGGTTCGCTACGGGGATGGCGGCTTTGCGCCAACCCGGGCTTTGCCGTGCGGTGGTGTGCTGGATGTGTTGATCGAGTTCATTGCGCCGAGTCCTGAAGCTGATGCGCATCTGGCGGCCATCGAGCAGGCGCTGGCCGGACGTGAGCTGGTCAGCAGAGAGGTGCAATTGGGCGGTGTACAGAGAGACGTCGGGCCTGCCTCACTGGGTGAGGCGCGGGTACAGATCAACGACGAACGCATCAGCGTGCGGATGGGCGCGGTCTATCGCGTGCTGCTTGCCGGACTCTCGCCCGTCGCCGAATTCTGCGCCAGTTTTGCCGTGGCCATGGGTTACGAAGTGATCATCTGTGATCCGCGTACCGAAGTCACTGCGGGGTTCTCGATGCCGGGCGTCGAAGTACGCGGGGTCCTGCCGGCCGTGTTCATTGCTGAAGGCGGCTGTCACAGTTCGACGGCGGTGCTGGCGTTGACTCATGATCCGAAACTGGATGACCTGAGCATGCTGGAAGCCGTGCGCACCGAGGCGTTTTATATCGGTGCAATGGGCTCGATGCGCACCAGCAGCAAGCGTATCGAGCGCCTGGCGCGGATTGGCGGGCTGGGTGCCGAGGCGCTGGAGCGCATTCACGCGCCGATCGGCTTGAACCTCGGCAGCAAGACACCTGCGGAAATTGCGATTGCAGTGATGGCCGATATCCTGCGGGTCGCCAACGGTGTCAGTCGCAGCGATCTGCAAGGTGTTGCTGGCAGGCCATAGCCAGCGTCGAACGTGTGTCTGCATCGAGCAGGATACCCGGGTCGTCACAGTCCATTACATCGCAAAGGTCGGGGTTATGGGCGATCAGGGCCTTGGCGCCCTGATCACCTTCGAGTTTCAGCAGCTCCGGCCAGAACCGGCGTCCGATGATCACCGGATGGCCGCGCTGGCCTTCATGCATCGGCAGGGCAATACGCTGCGGGTCAGCGAGCATCAACAGATTGCGCAAGGTCTGCGGCTGTATCCACGGCATGTCTGCGAGCAGTATTGCCACTGCATCAGATGACGAGTTCACCACGGCGGCGATTCCGCTGGCCAGACTGTGGCCCATGCCCAGGCCGGCGTGTTCGCTGCGGATGACCGTAATCTCTGCGGGAATACCGAGTGCTTCGCGGTCATCGTCCGTACGCAGTATCACCGCCACCTGAGTGAATGCTTTTCTGGCGTTGTCGAGACTTGCCGTCAGCAAGGTCCGTCCGCAGGGCAGCAGCGCCTGGCGTTTATCGCCATCAAAACGTTTGCTGCTGCCTGCCGCCAGGATCAGGGCGAACACTTTGGAGTTGTGGCTGTCTATGCTGGTCAATCCGATGCCTCAAGAGTGGGTGAACGGATGCTTGCAACCGCGCGACTCAGTGCGGCTGGCGCACGCAGAATGCCTTATTTCGCTGCTCTGTCGGTAGCGGTACGAATCATGTTTCCGAGGGTTTCAAGTGGACAATCACATTCGTCCTGTCGAGCTGGAAAAAGCCTACCGCTTGCTTAACCACGGGCCGACCGTGCTGGTGTCATCCAGTCACGAGGGCACGCATAACGTCATGGCTGCGGCCTGGGCCTGTGCGCTGGACTTCTCGCCGCCCAAGGTGACGCTGGTGATCGACAAGATGACCAAGACCCGCGGGCTGGTCGAGAAGAGCGGATACTTTGCGCTGCAAGTGCCCAATCTGGATCAATTGCAGATGACCTTCGACGTCGGCACCCAGAGCAGGGTCTTCACCCCGGACAAGCTCGACAAGGCCAACGTCGACCTGTTCCGCATCGACGGTCACGACTCGCCGCTGGTGGTCGGATGCTCGGCGTGGCTGATCTGCAAGGTCATTCCCGAGCCGCACAATCAACAGACTTACGATCTGTTCATTGGCGAAGTAGTGGGCGCCTGGGCCGATACCCGTGTCTTCAACGACGGGCACTGGGAGTTCGAAAAAGCCGACCCGAAATGGCGTAGCCTGCACTATGTTGCTGGCGGGCACTTCTACACCATTGGCGAGCCGGCGGTCGTGGAAACCGGCGACGACTGATCACGTCGCGCCACGTATGAAAAACGGACGCAGAGCGTCCAGAAAGGCGTGCCCACGCGGGGTGGGCACGATAGCGTACTTTCGGGCACCTCTCGTTCCTCACGCATGGGCACGATAAGTGTTCTCCCTCGGATACTTCAGTGACGATCCCGCCACACGGTCTGGGCGTTGCAGAACTCGCGTACGCCAAAGTGTGAAAGCTCTCGGCCAAAACCGCTTTTCTTCACGCCGCCGAAGCTCACGCGCGGGTCTGAGGCGCTGTAGCCGTTGATGAACACGCCGCCGGTCTCCAGCTCTTCGGTCATTCGCTCTGCCAGCGCCAGATCGCGGGTGTACACCGTCGCGGTCAGGCCGAATTCGCTGTCGTTGGCCAGTTGCAAGGCATGCTGCGCGTCGCGGGCGGTGATGATCGAAGCCACCGGGCCGAACAGTTCCTGGCGGAACGAGGTCATCTGGTCGGTGACATCGCCCAGCACAGTGGGCTCATAGTAATTGCCCTGGCCATCCGCCTTGTTGCCGCCCAGTAACAGGGTTGCGCCTTCAGCCAGCGTGTCCTGCACCTGCGCATCAAGCTCGTCGCGCAGATCAAAGCGCGCCATCGGCCCGATGTAGGTCTCTCTGGACAGGGGATCACCCACCACCAGCTGGCGCGTCTGCTCGACGAACCGACGGGTAAACTCTTCAACCACGCCTTGCTCAATGATCAAGCGCTTGGCCGCCGCACACACCTGCCCAGTGTTCTGGAACCGGCCAATCACTGCAGCCTTCACGGCTTGATCAAGGTCGGCGTCATTGAGCACGATGAACGGGTCAGAGCCGCCCAGTTCCAGCACACATTTTTTCAGCGCCGCCCCGGCCTGAGCACCGATCGCCTGACCGGCCCGCACGCTACCGGTCAGCGTCACGGCCGCAATGCGTGGGTCAGCGATGGCTCTCGAAACACCTTCTGGTAGCACATTGAGCACTTCGAACACGCCTTGTGGAAAACCCGCTTGCTGGAACGCATGACGCAATAGATAAGCACAGCCCATCACGTTGGGCGCATGCTTGAGTACATAGGTATTGCCAGCCAGCAAGGTCGGAATCGCACCACGCAGCACCTGCCAGATCGGGAAGTTCCACGGCATCACCGCGAGAATCGGACCCAGCGGACGGTATTCGATGCGCGCCTTGTCGTGCTCGACCTGAGTCGCTTCGGCAACCAGCATCGCCGGGCCGTGCGCCGCGTACCAATCGCACAGCTGCGCGCATTTCTCGACCTCGCCCTTGGCCTGTGTAACTGGCTTGCCCATTTCCTGGCTGATCATCCGGGCAATGTTGTCAGCGTCGTCGCGCAGGGCTTTGCCCATGGCGACGATCAACTGCGCACGTTCCTGCACCGGCTTGCGCTTCCAGCCCGCAAACCCGGCTGCTGCACGCGAAAGTAGACTGTCCTGCGCCGCTTCTGATTCGAACGGATAGTGGCCGATCTGTTCGCCGGTCGCCGGGTTGATCGAGATTGCGTGGGTGTTGCTGTTGACAGTGGTCATTGCGCCATCCTGTTGAGGTGGGAGTGAGACCAGCATATCGGCGTGCTATGCTTTCGAAAACTGAATAATAATGATCATATTGTTCACGTATGGAGAAAAGCATGGATCTGGTCCAGCTGGAGATTTTCAAGGCCGTCGCCGAGCATGGCAGCATCAGTGCAGCCGCACAGCAGATTCATCGCGTGCCCTCGAACCTGACCACGCGGATCAAGCAGCTTGAACAAGACCTCGGCGTGGACCTGTTCATCCGCGAAAAGCATCGCTTGCGCCTGTCGCCCGCCGGCTGGAATTTTCTCGATTACACTCGGCGGATTCTGGATCTGGTACAGGAGGCGCGCTCTGCTGTTTCCGGGGAAGAGCCGCAAGGGCCGTTTTCGCTGGGGTCACTGGAAAGCACCGCAGCCGTGCGTATCCCGGCATTGCTTGCTGCCTACAACCAGCAAAACGCCAAGGTCGAACTGGACCTCTCGACCGGACCGTCCGGCACCATGATCGACGGGGTTCTGGCCGGACGACTGGTTGCGGCATTCGTTGACGGGCCGGTGCTGCACCCCTCTCTGGAAGGCGTGCCGGTATTCGAAGAGGAGATGGTGATTATTGCGCCGCTCAATCACACCCCGGTCAAGCGTGGACGTGATGTCAGTGGTGAAAGTATCTATGCGTTTCGTGCCAACTGCTCGTACCGGCACCACTTCGAACGCTGGTTCAGCGACGATGCGGCAGTGCCGGGCAAGATCCATGAGATGGAGTCTTACCACGGCATGCTGGCGTGTGTCAGCGCCGGTGCCGGGCTGGCGCTGATGCCGCGCAGCATGCTCGAAAGCATGCCTGGCTGCACCACGGTCAGTATCTGGCCACTCTCCGAGCAGTTTCGTTATCTGCACACCTGGCTGATCTGGCGCCGGGGCACGGTGTCGCGCAGCCTGACTCGCTTCGTGGAGTTGCTCGAACAGCGGGGCGCGCCAGCCAAGGTCGAGTCAACCGCTTAGCAGGCTGCGCCAAGCCGCTTGGCGATTGCCGCACCCACCTGCTGAGTCGAAAGTGTACCGCCCAGATCCGGCGTGACCTCGCCGCTGGCGATCACCTGTTCGATAGCGGTGATGATTTCGTCATGCGCCGTCGTGAAGCGCTCATCGCCTTGACCCAGGAATTCCAGCATCAGCGCGCCTGACCAGATCATCGCGATCGGGTTGGCGATGTTCTGGCCGAAGATGTCCGGGGCCGAGCCATGCACCGGTTCGAACAGCGACGGGAAATTGCGCTCCGGGTTGAGGTTGGCTGACGGTGCGATGCCAATGGTGCCAGCGCACGCCGGGCCGAGGTCGCTGAGGATGTCACCGAACAGGTTGGACGCCACCACCACGTCGAAGCGCTCGGGTTGCAACACGAAGCGTGCGCAGAGAATGTCGATGTGCTGTTTGTCCCAACTGATGTCCGGGTACTGGCTGGCCATCGCCTCGGTGCGTTTGTCCCAGTAGGGCATGCTGATGGCCATGCCGTTGGACTTGGTCGCCGAGGTGACGTGCTTGCGCTCGCGGTTGCTGGCCATTTCGAAGGCGAATTTGAGGATGCGATCGACACCGCGACGGGTGAATACCGACTCCTGCAAGACGAACTCGTTTTCGGTGTTCTCGAACATGATCCCGCCGAGTGACGAGTATTCACCTTCGGTATTTTCCCGCACCACGATGAAGTCGATATCGCCCGGTTTGCGATTGGCGAGCGGGCAGGGCACGCCGGGGAACAGTCGCACCGGGCGGATGTTGGCGTACTGGTCGAACTCGCGACGAAACTTGAGCAACGAGCCCCACAGGGAAATGTGGTCGGGTACTTTGTCCGGCCAGCCCACGGCACCGAAGAAAATCGAATCGAAGCCTTTTAACTGTTCGAACCAGTCGTCCGGCATCATCTTGCCGTGCGCCAGGTAGTAATCGCAGCTGGCCCATTCGAAGTACTCGAATTCCAGCTCCAGCCCGTGTTTTGCGGCAACCGCCTGGACCACCTTGACACCTTCAGGCAGGACTTCAAGGCCGATGCCGTCTCCGGCAATCGCAGCAATGCGCAGTTTCTTGTTGTTCATGGTCAGCACTCCAGGCGAAAGACTTGCGATGAATTTTTGCGAGTGACTGATGTTATAAGCGCACGGTATAAAGATAATCAGTCGATTAATGGATTGAGAAAACACGAACCGTGAACTATCCGAATCTGGATGACCTGAATGTGTTCATTCACGTTGCGCGGCGCTCCAGTTTCGTGGGGGCTGCCAATGAGTTGGGCATGTCCGCCGCGTATGTCAGCAAGCGCGTCAAGCTGCTGGAGCAGAACATGGGCGTGGTATTGCTGCACCGTTCCACCCGGCAAGTATCGATTACCGAAGACGGCGAGCGCGTCTACGAATGGGCCAAGGGCATTCTTGAATCCGTGCAGCAGATGGGCGATGAAGTTGCGGCGTTGCACGGCGAGCCGAGCGGCCTGTTGCGGGTGGTCAGTAGTCAGGGTTTCGGCCGCCGCTTTGTGGCGCCTGCCTTGTCGGAGCTGGCAGCGCGCTACCCGAAGCTGGACATACGGCTGGATATTCAGGACCGGCTGGTGGACCTGATCGAGGAGGGCGTGGATCTGGATATTCGCGTTGGCAACGAAATCGCGCCGCATCTGCGTGCCCGGCATCTGGTCCGCAACTGGCGGGTACTGTGCGCGAGCCCGGAGTATCTGCAGCAGCACGGCACGCCCGTCAGCCTTGGCGAACTGGCGAATCACGATTGCCTGGTCATCAAGGAGCGCGACCGGCCGTTCGGCATCTGGCATCTGCACGGGCCGCAGGGCGCAGAAACGGTGAAGGTCACCGGCAGCCTGTCGACCAACCATGGCGAAATCGCCCGCCAGTGGTGTCTGGACGGGCGAGGACTGTTATTGCGCTCGCTATGGGATGTACGCAGCGAGCTGGCTGAAGGTCGGCTGGTTCAGGTCATGCCCGAATATCGGCAGGATGCGGATATCTGGGCCGTGCACACATCACCGCTGATGAGCTCGGCGAAGATTCGCGTCACTGTGGCGTTTCTGCGCGATTACTTCGCCTTGCACCATGCGCCTGTCTGAGCACCGTCAGTGCGCGCCTGCTGCCTTGTTCAGGTCGGTGTCTGTCCATTCGGTGTAGATGCAGGCATCGGCGGCGGCCCAGCGCACACGCACCGGATCACCGGCCTGGAGCGGCATGCCGGTGGCCGACAGCGCTTTGACGGTCATTGCCGTGCCACCGGTGGTCACCACCGAGCAGGTCTGGCTTTCCCCCAGAAACAGTACCTCGGTGACGTTCGCGCTGACCTCATTCCAGCCGGCTTCGAGCGGCGTTGCGGCCGCTTGGGAAACGCTCAATGCCTGAGCCTTTTCCGGACGCACCATCAGCAACACGTCCTGATCGGTCTTGAGCCCCGAGGTCAGGCGAATCGCCAGCGAGTTGCCTTCAAACGTCGCCACGGCATTGCCCTGAGCCTTGAGCCTGAGGAAATTCGAGTTGCCGAGAAATGAGGCGACAAAGGCATTCGGCGGGTTCTGATACAGATCGTATCCGCTGCCCAGACCGACAATCTTGCCGTGGCTGAAAATCGCAATGCGCTGTGACAGGCGCATGGCTTCTTCCTGATCATGGGTCACGTAGACAATGGTAATGCCCAGCCTGCGGTGCAACTGACGCAGTTCGTCCTGCAGGTCTTCACGCAGTTTTTTATCCAGCGCGCCGAGTGGCTCGTCCATCAGCAGGATGCGCGGCTCGTAGACCAGCGCTCTGGCAATGGCGACCCGTTGTTGCTGGCCGCCGGACAGTTGCGAAGGGCGGCGGTGAGCGAACTCTTCCAGCTGGACCAGCTTGAGCATCGCATCGACCTTCCTTTCACGCTCGGCAGCAGGCAGCTTGCGGATGGCCAGCGGGAAGGCAATGTTGTCGCGCACCGACAGGTGCGGAAACAGCGAATAGCGCTGGAAGACCATGCCGATGTCACGCTTGTGCGGCGGTACATTCACCAGCGATTTGCCGCCCACCAGAATCTCGCCTGAGCTGGGTGTTTCGAACCCGGCCAGCATCGACAGCGTGGTGCTTTTGCCCGAGCCGCTGGAGCCCAGAAAGGTCAGAAACTCGCCGTCCTGGATATCCAGGGAAATGTCGTCGACGGCAGCGAAGTTGCCGTAATGCTTGTTCAGGTTGCACAGCGCGACCAGCGGTTTCTGCTGTGGGCGGGCGGGGTCTTTGATCACGGCACTCATGAAATACTCCTGGCTTCGTTACGCCGACGCAGGGTCGCAGCGATGAACATGATCACCACCGACAGCGCGATCAGCAGCGTTGAGGCGACCGCGATGACGGGCGTCAGGTCCTGACGCAGCGTGGTCCACATTTTCACGGGAAGGGTTTGCAGGGTCGGGCTGGCCATCATCACGCTCAGCACCACTTCGTCCCACGACACCAGAAACGCAAACAGCGCGCCGGCCATCATGCCTGGCCGGATGCCGGGGAAGGTCACCTTGCGGATCGCCTGCAAACGCGATGCGCCGCAGATCACTGCGGCATCTTCGATGGACTGATCGAACAGCTTCAGCGAATTAATGATCGAGATGATGGTGAACGGCAGGGCGACAATCACATGGCTGACGACGAAGGAAAACAGCGTTCCGGTGTAGCCGAGCTTGAGGAACAGCGCGTAAACCGCCACCGCGATGATCACCAGTGGCACGATCATCGGCAATGTGAACACGCCATACAGAATGTCGCGCCCCGGAAACCGCCCGCGCACCAGCGCAAAGGCGGTCGGCAGGCCCAGCGCTACCGAGGCAATGGTCGTCAGGACTGCAACCTTGAGGCTGGACATCGCTGCGGCCATCCAGTCCGGATTGGAGAAGAACTGCTGATACCACTTCAACGTCCAGCCGGGCGGTGGAAACACCAGCCATTGCGATGAGCCGAACGACAGCAGGATGATGAACAGGATCGGCAGCAGCAGAAACAGTGCGATCAGCGCGGTGGTCAGGTACAGGCCCGTGCGCAGACCGGGGCTCATGGCATTGGGTGTCAGGAGCATGGCGGCTTACCTCGCGTTACTGGCACCGACCGGAGATTCCGGCTGGAGCTTCAGGTAGAAGTAGAACAGCACCAGCGTGATCAGAACCAGCAACGCGGCGGCGGCACTGGCCAGACCCCAGTTGAGGAACGACTGCACCTGCTGGACGATGAATTCGGGCAGCATCATGTTCTGTGCGCCACCCAGCAACGCGGGTGTGACGTAATAGCCGAGCGACATGACAAACACCATCAGGCCACCGGAAAACAGCCCCGGACGGCACAGCGGCAGAAATACCCGGAAAAAATTGGTCCATGGGCTCGCGCCGCAGATCGAACCGGCCTGCAACACCATCGGGTCGATGGCCTGCATGGTCGCCTGCAACGGCAGAACAATGAACGGAATCATGATGTAGCTCATGCCGATCACCACGCCGGTCAGGTTGTGCACCATCTCCAGCGGCTGATCAATGATGCCCATGCCCATCAGCGCCTTGTTGATGACGCCCGAAGCCTGCAGCAGTACCAGCCACGAATAGGTGCGGGCCAGCAGGCTGGTCCACATCGACAGCAGTACGATGTTGAGGATCCAGCGCCCCCAGCCGCGTGGCACCAGAGTGATGACCCACGCCAGCGGGAAGCCCAGCAGCAGGCTGAACAGCGTGACCAACCCGGCGACCGAGAAGGTGTTCAGCAATACCCTGGAATAGGCCGAGTTGGCGAACAGCTGCTCGTAATTACCCAGGCCGGGCACCGGTTCAAGTACGCCGCGCAGCAGCAGGCCGATCAATGGCGCGAAGAAAAACAGGCCCAGGAACAACAGCGCCGGAAGCAGGTTGCGACTGCCACGCCAGCGCTGCGCGAGAGAAGGGGATGGCTGCATGCTCGTAGCCTTGTGGCAGGCCGCACCGGCAGTGCTTGACGCACCACCGGCCGGGTTGGATTGACGAGGGACGACAGCGGTCATTTTCACTTGACCAGCCATTCGTTCCACCGTGTCGCAATGTCGGCACCGTTCTTGGCCCAGTAGGCGAAGTCGAGCGTGATCTGGTCGGCGACGTGCGCAGTCGGCAGATTGGGCGCCAGTGTCTCGTCCAGACGAGCGATGCTTTGGGTATTGACCGGCGCGTAGGCACTGAGGTTGGAGAAGTCTGCCTGACCTTTGGCACTGGTCGCATTGGCGATGAACTTCATCGCAGCGTCCTTGTTTTTTGCGCCCTTGGGCACGACCAGAAAATCAGCCATGACCAGGTTCTGCTTCCAGCTCACACCCACCGGCGCGCCATCCTGTTGCAGGGCGTAGACCCGGCCGTTCCACATCTGGCCCATCGACACTTCGCCGGAGGCAAGCAGCTGCTGCGATTGCGCACCGCCGCCCCACCAGACGATGTCTTTCTTGATGGTGTCGAGCTTCTTGAAGGCGCGATCGAGGTCCAGCGGATAGAGCTTGTCGGGTGCTACGCCGTCGGCCAGCAGCGCCAGTTCGAGTACGCCGGGGCTTGGCCATTTGTAAAGGGCGCGCTTGCCGGGGTAGGTCTTGGTGTCAAACATGGCGGACCAGTCGGCAGGAGGCTTGGCGCCTACCTTGCTCTCGTTGAAACCGAGCACAAAGGAGAAGAAGAAGGAGCCTGCGCCATGGTCGGTCACAAAGCGTTTGTCGATCTCGTCGCGTTTGATGGTGTTGAAGTCCAGGGGCTCCAGCAGGCCCTCGCTGGCGGCGCGCAGGGCGAAATCGGCTTCGACGTCGACCACGTCCCACTGCACGTTGCCGCTTTCGACCATGGCCTTGAGTTTGCCGTAGTCGGTCGGGCCGTCCTGCACCACCGTAATGCCGCTGGCCTTGCTGAATGGCGCTGCCCAGGCTTCTTTCTGGAAGTCCTGAGTGGAGCCGCCCCAGCTGACGAAATTGACGCTGTCAGCGGCGCTGGCGGCGGCACTCGATAAAGCCAGCACGCCAGCCGCCAGGACTGCCATTGCACGTTTGTTCAACACCATGTTCACGCCCTCATTTGTTGTGTTTTTGAGCGGGCTTTGTCGCCCGCTTAATCGGGAGCAGTAGGTCCAATGGGCCTTGAAACTTGAAACGGTCAGGCGCTTTTATTGATGCTGTCCCTAGGCGGGTGTACCTGACAAAGCAGTCGGTTGATGGAATGTCATATTATGGTATTCCAAACTTTCTGCAAGCATTTTGCCCCTGCAAAATGCCTTCATTCGATGCTTTCTCATCCTTGAAAGCCAATGAGTAAAGGCGGTTTTCCTCAGCGTCAGCCGGGAAACGGAATGCTTTCAATCACTTCCAGATCGTAGCCCGTCAGACCGGCGTACTTCAGCGGCGGACCGAGATGACGAAGTTTGCCGACGCCCAGGTCCTGCAGAATCTGCGCACCGGTGCCAACTTCGGAATAGATGCGTGATTGCGAGCGTGTGTATTGCCGAGGTGGCTGGGTGAGTTGCGGAATACGCGCCAGCAGGGCTTGAGACGATTCATGATTGGCCAGCACCACGACCACACCGCGACCTTCTTCGGCGACCCGTTGCAGCGCAGCCCAAAGGGTCCAGTTGGCCGGCCCTGTGTATTCGGCACCGACCAGATCACGCAGTGGATCGACCACGTGTACACGCACGAGTGTGGCATCCTCACGACGGATATCACCCATCACCATTGCCATGTGCACTCCGCCTTCGATGCGGTCTTCGTAGCTGAACAGGCGAAAAGTGCCGTGTACCGTGGGCAACTCGCGCTCACCGATTCTGACGATGGTGTGTTCGGTGCTGAGCCGGTAGTGAATCAGGTCCGCGATAGTACCGATGCGGATGCCGTGTTTTTCCGCAAACCTTTCCAGGTCAGGCCGTCGCGCCATGCTGCCGTCGTCATTCATGACTTCGACGATCACCGAGGCGGGCGTTAAACCGGCCAGGCGGGCGAGGTCGCAGCCTGCTTCGGTGTGACCCGCGCGGGTCAGCACGCCGCCGTCCCGCGCACGCAAGGGGAAGATATGACCCGGCTGCACCAGATCTTCGGGAACCGCCGCCGGATTGACTGCCGCCTGCACGGTGCGGGCGCGATCTGCGGCGCTGATACCGGTGGTCACCCCGGTGGTGGCCTCGATGGATACGGTGAAGGCGGTGGCGAATACACTGCCGTTGCTCGGCACCATCTGCTCCAGGCCAAGGCGCTGGCAATGCTCGTCGGTCAGTGTCAGGCAGATCAGCCCGCGCGCCTCGCGGGCCATGAAACTGATCGCTTGCGCCGAACAACAATCGGCGGCGAGCAAGAGGTCACCTTCGTTTTCCCGGTCTTCATCGTCGACCAGCAAGACCATTTTGCCCTGGCGGTAGTCTTCAATGATGTCTTCAATGCGATCAAATGCCATGCTCATGACCCCAGTGCTATGAAAAGATAAATCTTGGTATACCATAAGACAGAATATTTCACAGATTCCCCACCAATGAAACAGTGAGATCACGATGAAGGCTTATTGGATTGCGCACGTCGATGTGACCGACCCCCAGCAGTACAGCGAATACACCCAGCGTGCACCCGCTGCATTCAGTCTGTTTGGCGGCAAATTCCTGGCGCGGGGCGGCCGGTCCGAAGCCATGGAAGGCCGGACAACGCCGCAACGCACGGTCATTATCGAGTTTGAATCCTATGCACAGGCCGTCGCCTGCTACCACTCGCCTGAGTACCAGAACGCCATGAGCCACCGGCAAGGCGCGTCAAAGGCCGAAATTGTGATAGTTGAAGGGCAGCCGTAAGCTCAGAGCTTCAAGCTGCAAGCCAGAAGCAAAATCAAGCAC
Source organism: Pseudomonas syringae CC1557 (assembly GCF_000452705.1). Taxonomy (NCBI): domain Bacteria; kingdom Pseudomonadati; phylum Pseudomonadota; class Gammaproteobacteria; order Pseudomonadales; family Pseudomonadaceae; genus Pseudomonas; species Pseudomonas syringae. The sequence continues at coordinate 3,399,951 of NZ_CP007014.1, read as the reverse complement.
TCCGCGGACTGCTTCACTTGCTGCTGCCCTTACCTGATAAAATGGATCTTGCCGGTGTCGTCGTTGCCGATATAAATACCGTAGACACCTGCCTGGCGTTCTTCGATGTAGCGCTCCAGGATCTGGCGGATGGCGGGGTAGTAGATGCTGTCCCACGGGATGTCTTCAGGGGCGAAGAATCGGTAGTCCAGGGTCTCCGGGCCGAACTGGCCGGTGACTTCCAGGGCGATGGCGCGGAAGACGATGTACACCTCGCTGATCTGCGGCACGCTGAAGATCGAGTAGGGCGAGAGAATCTCGGCGCGCACGCCGCTTTCTTCCCACACTTCGCGTAGCGCTGCCTGCTCGGTGGTCTCGCCGCTTTCCATGAAACCGGCCGGTAACGTCCAAGTGCCGGGGCGTGGCGGGATGGCACGCTGGCAGAGCAGGTACTTGCCGTCTTGCTCGATGATGCAGCCAGCGATGATCTTCGGGTTCACGTAATGAACGTACTGACAGCCGCTACAGATCAACCGCGCATGGGTGTCACCCGACGGCACGCGCTGCACCAGGTCCGCGCCACCGCATTGAGGACAGAAGCGCGGTGTGACCATATCAACGACCTATACGGGGTTCTTTGAGGGCCACCGGGGCAACGATATCGCGGACTTTCGCGTCGTCGTCCTGTTTGGATTTCAGGTATTCCAGTGCCACCCTGGCGGCGTTGCGAACATGGTCGACCGAGGCCTGATGCGCCGCCACCGGGTCACCGCTCTTGATGGCTTCGACGATCAGTTCCATTTCCTTGTTGCTGGCGTCACGGCGGTTTTCCTGGGAAACCGAGGTCGCGCGCAGGTAGCTGATGCGTGCCTGCAACTGACGCAGTTGGGTCGCGGCAACATGATTGCCCGAGCCTTCCAGCAGCACATCATAGAAACCCTGCACCGAGTCGATCACCTGCTGCAACTCGCCTTCCCTGAGCGATTGGCGATTCTCTTCCAGGGCCTTTTCCAGCGCCCGAATATCCTTGGGTTTGGCGCGCAGGGTGAACAGCTGGACGATCAGGCCCTCCAGCACACAGCGCAGCTCGTAGATATCACACGCATCGGCGAGGGTAATGATGGCGACACGCGGACCTTTGGCGTCAGCGAATTCCACCAGACCTTCAGACTCCAGATGGCGCAACGCCTCGCGCACCGAGGTGCGACTGACCCCCAGACGATCACACAGATCCCGCTCGACCAGCCGGTCCCCCGGTAGCAACTGGAAGTTCATGATTGCGCTGCGCAGTTTGTCCAGCACGATCTCCCGCAGCGTGATCGGGTTGCGATTGACCTTGAAGTTGTCGTCGAGTGGCAGGCGTTTCATCGGGTTTGCTCGGTATTGGGCTGTCAATGTAAGGGGGCTGGCGATGTGAAAAACACGACGGTAGACATGACTGTAGCCAAAGCCTCGCTCATGTCGCCAGCCCGCGAACCACGCGGGCTGCTGCATGCCCCGCAGGTTTGCATCCGGGGCGCGGCCGAGTTTATCACGCCGGCGCCTGCAACCACCAAAACCGCCTGCCGCAGCCTCAGACGATCGGCGCGAGCGCACCCATCTTGCCGCGGTGATAGATCATCGGCGTCACAGGAGTTGCAGGCAGAATCAGATTTTTTACGGCGCCGACGATGATCGCGTGATCACCTCCATCGTATTCACGCCACAACTCGCATTCGATGATGGCGGTGGCCTTGTCCAGGAGCGGGTTGCCCAGCTCGCTCAGCTGCCACTCGATGCCTTTGGTCTTGTCTTTGCCCTTGCTGGCGAACGCGTAGGCCTCGACCTGCTGATCGGCAGACAGCAGGTGAATCGCAAACTTTTTGCTGTCGCGCAGCACCGGGTAGGTGTCGGACGCGTAATTGGGGCAGAACAGCACCAATGCCGGGTCGATGGACAGCGCACTGAACGCACTGGCGGTGATACCGACCAGATTGCCCTCGGGGTCCAGCGTGGTGACAATCGTGACGCCCGAAGGGAATGACGCCATCACTTCTTTGTAGATACTCGGTTCAATCATCGCAGCGGCCTCGTTAACGCATGACAAATGGATCAGGCATGGGCGCCTGCGAAAGGTTGATCCACACCGTTTTCAGTTCGGTGTAGGCCAGCACAGAGTCTATCCCGCTCTCGCGACCGTAGCCGCTGTTTTTAAAACCGCCGATAGGCGCCATGGCCGATACCGCACGATACGTGTTGACCCAGATGATCCCTGAGCGGATGTCGCGGGCCAGCCGGTGGGCACGGCCCAGGTCGCGGGTCCAGATACCGGCAGCAAGGCCGAACTGGGAGTCGTTGGCGATGGCCAGCGCTTCGGCTTCGTCCTTGAAACGAATCACCGATGCGACCGGACCGAAGACTTCTTCCTGCATGATCTTCATTGAGTTGTGATCGCACTCGAATAGCGTAGGTTCATAGAACCAGCCCTTACTGTCCAGTTCAGGACGTTTGCCACCCAGACGCAGGCGTGCGCCTTCAGCCAGCGCGTCGGCCACCAGACCCTCGACCACCGCCAGTTGCTGGGCGGTGGCCATCGGGCCCATTTCAGTGGCTTCATCCTGAGGATTGCCGATGCGGATCCGGCTGGCGCGTTCGGCCAGGCGTTCGACGAACTCGTCGTAGATTTCATCCTGCACCAGCAATCGCGAGCCGGACACACAGCTCTGCCCTGACGCGGCATAGATGCCCGCAACGGCGCCATTGATGGCGCTGTCGAGGTCGGCGTCGGCAAAAATGATATTCGGCGACTTGCCGCCCAGTTCAAGCGACAGTTTGGCGAAGTTTTCCGCGCTGCTGCGCACTACATGCCGCGCCGTGGCAGCGCCGCCGGTGAAGGCAATCTTGCGCACCAGTGGATGACGGGTCAGGGCTGCGCCGGTAGTGGGGCCGTAACCGGTGATGACATTGACCACGCCGGGCGGTATTCCAGCCTCCAGTGCCAGGCGTGCCAGCTCCAGAACAGTCGCCGAGGCATGCTCCGAAGGCTTGAGCACAATGGTATTCCCGGCGGCCAGCGCGGGAGCCAGTTTGATGGCGGTCAGGTACAGCGGGCTGTTCCAGGGAATGATCCCGGCCACCACGCCCATAGGCTCGTGAACGGTGTAGGCAAACAGGTCCGGCTTGTCGAGGGGCAGGGTGCCGCCTTCGAGTTTGTCAGCCAGCCCGGCGGTGTAGTGAAAAAACTCTGGCAGATAGCTGACCTGGCCGCGGGTTTCGCGAATCAGCTTGCCGTTGTCGCGGCTCTCCAGTTGTGCCAATTGCTCCTTGTTCTCGGCGATCAGGTCGCCCAGCTTGCGCAGCAGTTTGCCGCGTGCGGTGGCAGTCAGGCCCCGCCACGCCGGGCTTTCGAAGGCTTTTTGCGCGGCCTGCACGGCGCGCTCGACATCGGCTTCATCGGCGTCAGGCAGTTGCGCCCACGGCTCGGCCAGCGCCGGATTCATGCTCTCGAAGGTGTTGCCGGACAGCGCGTCGACCCACTGGCCGTCGATGCACATCTGGAAGCGGGTAAGGCTCATGCAACGGTCCCCTTTATCGAATGGTGGGCGGACGCCGATTTTTCCAGGCCGATCTTTTCAAAGAACGCCGTTAACACCTGATTGACCAGGCGCGGCGATTCCACCGGCATCATATGACGCTGATCGGGCAATATGGCGACTTCGGCCCCGCGGATGCGCAGCGCCAGTTCGCGGGCCATTTCCGGGGTTGATCCGGGGTCCAGCTCACCGGTGACGACCAGCGTGGGCACACGAATATCACCCAGATCGTCGGCGCGGTACATGTCCTGAGTAGCGAATAACTTGTACGCGGTCAGGTAACCCTGCGGGTCATTGCTGGCCAGGTTTTGCCGGATGGCCGCGATCTGCGCCGGGTTGGCCGCCTGATATTCGCGGCTGAACCAGCGCGACAGTGCTTCGCCCGCGTTGGCATCCGGGCCATGCTCGGCGGCCTGGCTTGTGCGTGCGATAACACCGGCGCGCTGTTCCGGGCTGCGGTTGAACACGCTGTTGAGAATGATCAACCCAGACAGGTGCTGGGGGAATTGCAGGGCGAATGCGCGTGCAACCAGGCCTCCCATCGAGAAACCGATGACGGTCGCCTTCGCCAGACCGAGGTGTTCCAGCAGCTCGCGCAATTGCTCGGCATACCCCGGCAGGCCGGTGTCCGGGTCGGGGCGCTGGCTGGCACCATGGCCGAGCATGTCATAGGCAATGACTTGATAATGCGCCGCCAGACCAACGATCTGGCCGCCCCACATTTCTTTATTCAAGCCCACCCCGTGAATTAACACCACGGGGTGACCTTGGCCGGTAGCCAGATAGCTGGTACCCGCCGGGGTGCGTTCAGCGGTGAGCTGAATCATGGATCGCTCCTGCGCATAAGTGGATAGGGACGATTACTGCGCCTTTTCGGCGGCCAGTTCTTCCAGATCGATATAGCGGTTACCAATGCGCGGATGCAGACGTCCGCCGTTGGCTGCACCCAGCACGACGATGATTTCGTCGGCGCGTGGCGCATCTTCAATGTGCATTTCCAGAGTGATGTAGTGCGAACGCAGGCCTTCGTCATCCTTGTGCATCATCGGAATCTGAATCGACGTGCCAGGGCCGCCGCGCTTGTTGGTGAAGCTCAGGTAGCTCTTGGCCTTTACCGCTTCGCGGTAGTGATTGCCGAAGCGCAGGGTATGAATCACCGCCGAGGCGTGTTCGATTTCGCCGTCTGTACCGACCACTGCAGCTTTGCCGTAGGCTTCGATCTTGTCTGCACCGCCAATGGCGTCGGTGAGGCGCTTGACCATCAGCTCGCCCAGATCCGAGCAGTTGGCGCGAATCTCCGGCTTGAGGTCTTCGACAAATCCGCTTCCCAGCCACGGGTTTTTGATCACGACTGCCAGGCCTACCATCGTCACCGGCTTGTCAGTGGCTTTGCCACCTTCTATGAAGGTTTCTTCGGTGTAATTAACGATCTTGCGAATCTCGAAACTCATGAACGACCCCCGGGGAAATACGTTGTATTTCGTCTGATGGTATACCATAAGACTAATGATGCAAATGCTTATTTGCGAGCCGTAAACGCGGGTATCAGTCATTTTTAGCAGCCTTGAAGCCGGATAAAATGTGTACCCGACCTTCCTTGGCATGACCGCTCGTCAGGTGTGCGGCCAATCGCTTTGAACATGCCGGTCCTCGTTGTGACAGACATTCGGTGAGCCATAAAAAGCTTCATCGAATTTTTAAACTCAGGAGAGTCGAATATGAAAGCGATCGTCTATAGCGGTCCGCGTGACGTCAGTGTCAAGAACGTACCGGATGCGAAAATAGAGAAGCCGACAGACGCTCTGATCAGAGTGACCTCCACCAATATCTGCGGCTCGGACCTGCACATGTACGAAGGTCGTACCTCGTTCGAGACCGGGCGCATCTTTGGCCATGAAAACATGGGTCAGGTGATCGAGGTCGGTGCAGGCGTAGACCGCATCAAAGTGGGTGACTGGGTGTGCCTGCCGTTCAACATCGGTTGTGGGTTCTGCGAAAATTGTGAAAAAGGCCTGACCGGCTATTGCCTGACCGCCAACCCTGGCAGTGCCGGCGCAGCGTATGGTTTTGCTGACATGGGCGACCATGAAGGTGGCCAGGCCGAGCTGCTGCGTGTGCCCTATGCCGACTTCAATTGCCTGCTGTTGCCCGAAGATGCGTCCGAGCGCGAAGACGACTACGTCATGCTCTCGGATATTTTCCCTACCGGCTGGCACGCCACCGAGCTGGCGGGTCTGCTGCCAGGTGAAAGCGTTGCGATTTACGGCGCTGGCCCGGTTGGTCTGATGGCGGCGCATTCGGCAATGATCAAGGGCGCTTCGCAAGTGTTCGTGGTGGACAACCATCCGGACCGTCTGGCGCTCGCAGCGAAGATGGGCGCCACGCCGATCAACTCGCTGGAGCAGGGCGCAGTGGATCAGATTCTCAACCTGACCAATGGCAAGGGCACCGACCGTGGCTGCGAATGCGTCGGTTATCAGTGCTGCGACCGTCATGGTCACGAGGCCAACCACGTCACCATGAACAACCTCGTGGCGTCGACCAAGGCGACTGGTGGGATCGGTGTCGTAGGCGTTTTCGTGCCGCAGGATCCGGGCGCCCACAACGACCTGGCGAAGGAAGGCAAGATGGCCTTCGACTTCGGTTCGTTCTGGTTCAAGGGCCAGCAGATCCGCACCGGCCAGGCCAACGTCAAGGGTTATAACCGTCGACTGGCCGAGTTGATTCATCACGACCGTGCCAAGCCGTCGCAGATCATTTCCCATCGCCTGAAGCTGGAAGAAGGCCCGAAAGCCTACCAGCACTTCGATGCTCGCGATGATGGCTGGACCAAAGTGGTACTCAAGCCCGGCGCCTGATTGTCGCAACCTGCAATACCGCCCTTGTCGTGTGCGGCCAACGCCACCGACAAGGGTTGTTACCATTCGAGGAGACGTATCCAGATGAATGAAGAATACCCCAAGCCACCATTTGCCAGTCAGCCGCAGCAGGTTCCAGGCTTGCAAGGCAAGATGGACCCTTATCCGGACTGTGGTGAAAAGAGCTACAAGGGCTCGGGCCGCCTGCAAGACAAGATCGCACTGATCACCGGCGCTGACAGCGGCATCGGCCGCGCCGTGGCGATTGCTTTTGCCCGAGAAGGTGCGCAGGTCGCGATCTCGTATCTGAACGAGCACGAAGACGCAGAAGAAACCAAACGCTGGGTCGAAGAGGCGGGTAGAAAATGCCTGCTGTTGCCGGGCGATCTGGCGCAGAAGCAACAATGTGAAGACATCGTCAGCAAGACGGTTGCAGAGTTTGGGCGCATCGACGTGCTGGTCAACAACGCTGCGTTCCAGATGAACCATGAAACGCTGGAAGAAATCTCCGACGAAGAGTGGGTCAAGACCTTCGATATCAACATCACTGCGATGTTTCGGATCTGCAAGGCTGCGGTTCCGCACATGCCGAGGGGCGGTTCGATCATCAACACCAGTTCGGTCAATTCGGACATGCCCAAGCCGACACTGCTGGCTTATGCGACCACCAAAGGCGCGATTGCCAACTTCACCGGTGGTCTGGCGCAGTTGCTGGGCGAGAAGGGCATCCGCGTGAACAGCGTGGCACCCGGCCCGATCTGGACGCCGCTGATTCCTGCGACCATGACCGATGAAGATGTGAAAAGCTTCGGCAGCGAGACTCCGCTGGGTCGTCCCGGCCAACCGGTGGAAGTTTCACCGATCTATGTGCTGCTGGCCTCTGACGAAGCCAGTTACATCTCCGGTTCGCGTTACGCCGTGACGGGCGGCAAGCCGATCCTGTAAGTACACAGGACGCTTGCGCAGTTGAAACGGTGCCTTGATGGGCACCGTTTTTTTTCATCCTCATTACTATTATCGGCTCGCCAGGACGCGGGAACCGACTCGTGTGTCGAGCCACTCAGTTGTGATTTTATCCCGATCATGCCTGAGCCGCGATGTTGTCGTTTTCAGGTGTACTGATCCTGAGTGAGGTAGCTGATTATGACGATGAGTGTTACGCCGATTCGTAATTCAAATTCCCTGCCGCTCGATTTTTCATCGCTGAGCGGGAAAAATGGTCAACACAACGGGTTTGGCGAGGGAGGTAATTCGACCATTGACCCCAGCACGTTGTTGTTTGCCAGTCAGGGTCAGACGCCGGTCAATTTTGCCCCGCCCGACAGTGCTGATTCATCAACCAGAGGTGTGGGGGCCGCGTCGGGCAATAGCGCATCTGGCCTGGTCGAGCAAATCATGAGCCTGCTGAAAGAGTTGATGCAGATGCTCACGCAAAACAAGGACGCTTCCGGCAATGCGCAGACGGATCCGTCGACGAAAGGTGCTGGCGGTAGCGACAGCCCGGGTGGCGGCGGCGGAGGCTCTGTCGAAAGCGGCGGTAGCGACCCGGCGTCATATGCTGGCAAAGGCGGTCTGGGGGATGCGGGCAGTACACCGACCACTAGTGCGGCGGATGGCGCTTCTTCAGACACATCGCTGAGCGGTAGCGGTGGGCTGCATTTGCCGCAGCAGCTTGAGCAATACCGTGGCGATATCATGGACGCGGCCAAGGCCACAGGCGTACCACCCAGCGTGATCGCCGGGCAGATATGGGCCGAATCGCGTGGGCAGTTGAATGCGGCCACCACTAACGTAAACGGCAAGGCTGATGCGGGCCTGATGCAGGTCAACGCAGATACGTTCAAATCATTGCAGCAACAAAATCCCGGCTTGCTGGGTAATGACGTCAACGACCCGCACACCAACATCATGGCGGGCGCGCTCTACCTGCGTGACCAGAACAAGGAATTCGGCGACATGGGCGCGGCACTGCGCGCCTACAACTCCGGGCCTGACAAGGTCAATAAAGCTGACCTCAGCGACACGGGAGGCGTAGGTGGCTCCAGCTACCCGTCAGACGTATTGAGTTTCGCGAAGATCATCGAAAGCGGCCAAGGCAATTTGCCCGCGTGATGTCCGGGTGTACGGCTCGCGCAACGCGAGCCGTATCTTCGAGCCGTTCAGCACAGCGCATCTGCTGATCGAGAAAAACTGTCGGTCGCCTGAACGGGTCGGCTGACAAGAGGAAATTTCAAAGCCTCACCGGTGTCCATTCAAGACTCCCGTGTTCAGGCAGGTATTCATGAAGTTTTCCAGATTCTCGCAATCCCTTTCGAAAAGGGCGGGCAGCCCGGCCACGTTTGCTTCAGCCGTCGTACTGATTTGCCTGTGGGCGTTTACCGGCCCATGGTTTCACTACAACGACACCTGGCAGTTGATCATCAACACCTCGACTACCATCATTACCTTCCTTATGGTGTTCCTGATCCAGAACACGCAGAACCGTGACAATGATGTCCTGCACCTGAAAATCGACGAGCTATTGCGCGTGACCAAGGATGCACAGAACTCATTGCTGAACCTCGACGGCCTCACGCAGAAAGACCTCAGGGCGCTGCGCAGGAAATATGAGGCCATGGGCGGCGAGCATGATCTCGATGCGCCTTTGCCGCTGTTGGACGCTGATCAAAGGGCGTGACCGGTTAGCTACTTCGTTTTCTTCCTACTACTTATGGAGATTTTTCATGTATCCAGACGTACAGCTTTATATTGATGGCCAATGGCGCGCGAGCCGCGATGGTCGGTCCATCCCGGTCATGGACCCTGCCACGGGCGAGTCGCTGGGCAGCGTGGCGCATGCCGGCATCGCCGATCTTGACGAAGCACTTGCGGCCGCCGAGCGTGGCTTTGCCACCTGGCGTAACACGTCGGCCTACGACCGTTACAAGATTATGCAAAAGGCTGCAAACCTGGTTCGCGAGCGTGTCGACAGCATTGCCCGGATCATGACGCAAGAGCAGGGCAAGCCCTTGGCCGAAGCCCGCATGGAAACCTTGTCGGCTGCCGATATCATCGACTGGCTGGCCGAGGAAGGGCGTCGCACCTATGGCCGCCTGGTGCCATCCCGTAACGTATCCATCGAGCAGAAGGTCATCAAGGAGCCGGTCGGTCCGGTTGCGGCGTTCACGCCGTGGAACTTCCCGATCAATCAGGTGGTGCGCAAGCTGTCATCGGCACTGGCAGCCGGTTGTTCGATCATCGTCAAGGCACCGGAAGAGACGCCTGCGTCGCCTGCCGAGCTGATCCGCGCATTCGCCGATGCGGGCGTTCCGGCGGGCGTCATCGGGCTGGTGTACGGCGATCCGGCAGAAATCTCCGGTTACCTGATTCCGCATCCGGTCATTCGCAAGGTGACCTTTACCGGTTCCACTCCAGTGGGCAAGCAACTGGCCGCGCTGGCCGGGCAGCACATGAAGCGCGCGACCATGGAGCTGGGCGGTCACGCCCCGGCACTGGTGTTCGATGACGCTGATATCGACCTCGCGGCGCGGGTGCTGGCGACTGCCAAGTTCCGTAATGCCGGGCAGGTCTGTGTATCACCGACGCGAATTCTGGTGCAGCGCAAGGTGCTGGACGCGTTCACCGAGAAGTTCGTCGGGCTGACCCGTGAAATCAAAGTTGGCAACGGTCTGGAGGCGGGCACGACCATGGGGCCGGTGGCCAATGATCGACGCATTCCTGCGCTGGTCGACCTGATTGAAGATGCGCTAGCCGCCGGTGCAACGCTGTCCGCGGGTGGCAAGGCGCTAGAGGGGGCGGGTTACTTCTTCGAACCCACTGTGTTGAGCGGCCTGACGCCTGCGATGCGCATCATGAACGAAGAACCTTTTGGTCCGGTCGCGCTGCTGGTGCCGTTCGACACCGTGGAAGAGGCCATTGCCGAATCCAATCGCGTGCCGTTCGGGCTGGCTTCCTATGCATTCACCACCTCGATGAAGACTGCGCAGGCGCTGAGCACCTACCTTGAGGCCGGTATGCTGTCGATCAATCATCAGGGCATCGGCTTGCCGGAAGTCCCGTTCGGCGGGATCAAGGATTCCGGTTACGGCTCCGAGGGCGGCACCGAGGCCATCGAGGCGTACCTGAACACCAAGCTGGTGACGCAGTACAACTGAGCGCTGGTCGGGTAAATGAAAACGGTCGCGATGTGTAAGCATCGCGACCGTTTTTCGTTACGCAGTGGGGTGATCAGTCCTTGGCCTGAATGCCCGTCTGCTTCATGACCAGGTTCTTCTCTTTCTTGTATTGCAGCGCGACTTCCGGTGCCGGACCGCTCTGGCCGGTTTCCATCCACTTGCGGATACGGCCGGCGTCGGCAAAGTGGGTGTATTTGCCGAAAGCATCGAGAATCACCACAGACACCGGGCGGTTGGCCATGGTCGTCAGCAGCACCAGGCAGTGGCCGGCCTGGTTGGTAAAGCCGGTCTTGGTCAGTTTGATGTCCCAGTTGTCCTTGCGCACCAGATGGTCGGTGTTGCTGAAACCGAGGACGTAGGTCGGTTTGCGGAAGGTAACGGTCTTCTGCTCGGTGGTGCTCAGCTCACTGAGCATCGGGTATTTGCGTGCTGCCATCACCAGTTTGGTCAGGTCACGTGCGGTCGAGACGTTGTAGACCGACAGGCCGGTGGGTTCGACATACGCGGTGTGTTTCATGCCCAGCGCCTTGGCCTTGGCATTCATGGCCAGGATAAACGCCGGGTAGCCGCCCGGATAACTGTGCGCCAGGCTGGCAGCAGCGCGGTTTTCCGAAGACATCAGGGTGATCAGCAGCATGTCCCGGCGGTTCATTTCACTGCCAAGCTTGACGCGTGAAAACACGCCTTTCATTTCCGGCGTCTGGGAAATATTGACCGGAATGACTTCGTCCATTGATTGCTTGGCATCGAGCACGACCATGGCGGTCATCAGTTTGGTCACCGAGGCAATCGGAACGATGACATCCGGGTTGCTGGAGTACAGCACTTTGTCAGTCTGCAAATCGATGACCATTGCGCTGCCGGAGGCGAGGTGCAGGTTGGAAGGGTCACGGTTGAGCACGGCGGATTCATTGGCAAACGTGGTGGTGGAAAGTACCGGACCTGTAAGTACACATAATAGGCCCAAAACAGACAGACGAATTTTCAAGAGCAAGGCTCACTCGATAAAGTGTGTTAATAGAAGGGATCGCGTCAAAACGCTGCATTTTATGAGCAGACTTTGATGTATGTCGATGGGTGGTGTAGGGCGATTCATCAATAAATGCATGAATCGGGATTCTGTTAAGTTGCCGTTAAGTGGCTCTCTGGATGCAACGCTGTCTAAAACGGCGCGAAAATTGAATATTCGTGGTGCGAAAAGCCCGCACCGATTAGCATTCCATGCCATTCAGGTTCGCGGTTCAAGGAGTCATGCAATGCTCAAGGGGTTTATTGGCAAGGATTACCTGGTACTGGTGATCGTTGCTTCGCTGATTGTCGTGCTGTTGCTGGGTGCAGGTTTTACTTCGCGTCCGTCAGACTGGGCTGGCTGGATGCAGGCCATTGGTCTGATCGTCGGGTTGATGGTTGCCGTGGCGGTCCCGGCCATTCAGCGCAAACAGGACGCCGCGCTGGCGCACAAACAGTTGCGTGATCGCGAAGTGGGCTATGCCCGGCGCATGCAATATCTGTGTGGGGAATTAAGTGAGTTGCAGGGCCGTATCAGCCTGAACCTGACTCATCTGCGTGCCAGCGACAGGCACAGTCTGAAATACACCCTGCAGGATTATCTGCACCGGCTGTTCGAGTCGCACAAACAGGACTTGAACGATGACCGCGTGGTGCTGGCGCATGAATTGCGGCAGGTCGCCAATGACCTGATCGACGAACTCGACAGTGGCCGTACCGACCGCGTGGTGTTCATGGCGCTGGAGAAGCGCCTGCAGAAGCTGGCTCACCGCTGCCAGGTCAACGCGGCGATGGCCGAACGAATCTGAGCAGTGGCAGAGAATGGATCGGTTAATGAGGGACTGAGGGCTGACTCTGCAATTGCCGGGACAGCGCTTCAGCCACCGGCAAGGACGCGAGTGGGCCGCTGACCGGTTCGCCATCCTGAATCAGATACCAGCAAGCCAGTAGGCCTTTCTCTCTGAGCGTGGCGGGAACTGCGCTGCCAACGACGGACATGATATTCACTTTGGTCATAATTGCCTCCTCAAGCCATGACGCTACTGTAGGGGGCAATCGATCACGGCAGAAATCGACGCTCTCAATAGTAGTCATTGATAGCAACAAGGGTTGGCTGCATTGCGCGGGCAGGCAATGTTATGCGCACACCCATTAAAAAACCCGCCTGAGGAGGCGGGTTTTTTGTTCCGTTACCAGCGGCCGCGTGGCGGGCCGTAGTAATAGCCAGGGCCTGGGGGCGGGCCATAGCGATGGTAGTAGCCGGGTGGTGGAGGCGGTGGGTAGCGCTCGACAACCTGGTACACCGGAGCCGGCTGGTAATAGACCGGCGGTGGTGCGTAATAAACCGGCTGCTGCTGCACATACACCGGCTCGCGTTCTACATAAACCGTTCTGTCACGGCCTGATGAAGATACCGCCGCCCCGATAACCGCAGCGCCTACGATAGCACCCACCACGGCAGGGCCACCCCAGCCACGGTCAGCATTCGCCTGGCCGGCAAGGGCCAAGGCACCTACAAACAAGGCAATTTTGGGGATTTGACGAATCATGACTGGTTCCTCGCTCTCAACCCGTTGTCGCGCGCCTGCATCACTCTCAAGCACTGCCACGGGATAACACTATGACATCGAAATTGTAAGAATCTGCGAAAGCGCTGAGTAAATTTTATGTAAGGTGCGTTCCCGCATTCGTTACTGCATAGCTTACGCTGTTGGCGAAGAGTCAAGCCATTACCGTCTGGAGGAAACTGCATGTCCATCACTGCCAACCGGGACACCTTGTTGTGCATGTCCATGGCCGCACGTCCGGGGAACTTCGGCGTGCGTTTTCACAACCATCTTTATCAGCAGTTAGGCCTCAACTTCTATTACAAGACATTCTCGCCCAATGATCTTGCTGCTGCAGTGGCGGGCATCCGCGCGCTGGGGATTCGCGGCAGTGCGGTGTCGATGCCATTCAAGGAGGCCTGCATTGAACTGGTCGATGAGCTGGACGCATCGGCGGGGGCTATCCAGTCGATCAATACGATCGTCAACACCGACGGCCATTTGAAAGCGTACAACACTGACTACATTGCGGTTGCACAGTTGATGGACAGCCATGCGGTGCCACGCAGCGCATTTGCCCTGCGCGGCAGCGGCGGAATGGCCAAGGCGGTGGCGTTTGCGCTGCGTGATGCAGGCTTTACAGACGGTCTGATCGTGGCCCGTAATCAACAGGCAGGGCAGCGTCTGGCCGACGCATGCGGATTTCGCTGGCAGGCGGAGCTGGGAACTGCGCGGCCGCCTTTGCTGGTCAATGTCACGCCGTTGGGCATGCAAGGTGCGCAGGCCGACGAACTGGCGTTTGATTTACCGGCCATCGAGGCTGCCGATACTGTTTTCGACGTGGTGGCTACGCCTGCTGAAACGCCGTTGATCCAGGCCGCATGTCGCCTCGGCAAGCGCATCGTGAGCGGTGATGAAGTAGCTGCCATCCAGGCGCTTGAGCAGTTTGTGCTCTACACCGGCGTGCGCCCGACCGATGAGCAGTACCAGCAGGCAGCGGCCTTTGCCAGAGCCGTGTAGCGATGTTCTGCTCATTGATCAAGGCGGGCGGCAGTGCTGTTCACTCCAGCCTGGCGAGACGCTCTTCAAGTGCTGCAACACGGGCTTCCAGTTCATCAATGCGCTGACTTGCTGCCGGATTCGCTGTGCCACGTTCCGGCTGTTGCTGACGGGCTGCCAGAAGCTCCTGCATGTCTTGCGGATCACCCAGCAAGTGCATGTAGCGATCTTCGCGCTGGCCAGACTGCCGCGGCACCAGGGTTGCCAGCCCTCGGCTGATCAGGCGTTCCAGTTGATGAACGATCTGCTCGCTGTCCTCGAAATCGTGCATGCGATTGCTGCGGGTCAGCAGCTCACTGACGGTTTGCGGGCCACGCAGCAACAGCAGGCCAGTGAGGATCACTTGTGCAGGGACCAGCTCAAGGCCCTTGTCGACCTTGTGCTCCCAGCGATCGGCACGACTGCCCATCACCAGCCGCGTCAGGCCGCGGCCTTCCAGTGCACGCAGGCTTTGACCGACCTGGCCTTGGGTCAGGTTCATGACTGGATCACGACTGGTCTTCTGGTTGCAGGCAATGACCAGCGCATTGAGGGTCAGCGGGTAAGTTTCCGGATTGGTCGCCTGCTTTTCGATCAGGCAGCCAAGAATGCGGATTTCCGTGCTGTTGAGCTGTAATGCCTCAGTATTTGCGGGCGATTCGCTGGGTGAGTGTTCGACTGACATGACGCTTCCCTGAGTGATGGCGGAGGATCAGCGTAGGGCGTGTCAGGAATTATTGCCAGCGGCTACTGCGCTCATCTGCGCATCGAATGAAAAGTGTCACGGTGTTTCGTAGAAGGGCGGTCTATAATTGCGCCTTTCTCACTCAGGATACGTCATGTCTATTTCCCTGTACGCTGCCTCCATTCCTGTCTTTCAGCAAATGCTCAACGCACTGAGCGACGTGCTGACCAAGGCCGAAGCCTACGCGACCGAGAAGAAAATCCAGCCCCCGGCCTTGCTCCAGGCTCGCCTGTTTCCGGACATGTTGCCGTTTACCCGTCAGGTACAGATCGCCGTCGATTTCGCCAAAGGTGCGTCGGCTCGTCTGGCGGGCGTCGAGATCCCACAATACGAAGACACCGAGACCACCTTCGAAGAGTTGCAGGCATTGCTGGCCAAGACCCTTGCATTCATCGGCAGCATCACGCCCGAGCAGGTCGACGGTAAAGAAGGCATTGAGGTCGTTCTGCGCCCTGGCACCGAAAAGGAAAAGCGCCTGAACGGGCAGGCTTACTTGCTCAGCTACGCATTGCCGCAGTTCTTCTTCCACGTCACCACTGCTTACGACCTGCTGCGCCACAATGGCGTGGAAATCGGCAAGCGTGATTTCATGGGCAAGTTTTAAGGACTTCGGTACGGAAAACGTGGCTTAAACGCTATTCACTCTCATTCCCACGTTCCCCGTGGGAATGCATTTCTGGACGCTCTGTGTCCGACTTTAGACCTTAAATGTGTGTTGGGGCGTGGATTTGTGACGCGGAGCGTCATGAAATGCATGCCAACGCGGAGCATCGGCACGAGAATCGGTCAGCTCCGCAGACCGCGCTGTCGTGATGCCCGTGTCATTGTTCTGGAGTATCCATGTTGTTGCCCATCCTTCTGTTGTCGGCGGCCGGTTTCACCGTGCTGACCACAGAATTCGTCATTGTTGGCCTTTTGCCTGCTGTCGCCCGTGACCTGCATGTCACGGTTTCCCAGGCAGGCCTGCTGGTGACCCTGTTCGCTTTCACCGTCGCCGCTTTCGGTCCGTTTCTGACCGCTTACTTTTCGCGATTCGAGCGCAAGCGCCTGTTTATCAGCATTCTCATCCTGTTCGGATTTTCCAATGCTCTGGCGGCGCTGGCCCCCAATATCGCCATCATGGGTATTGCACGCTTGATCCCCGCACTGGGTTTGCCGGTGTTCTGGGCGCTGGCCAGCGAAACAGCAGTGGACATCGTCGGCCCGGAGTTCGCCGGGCGGGCGATTGCCAGAATCGGCTTCGGCATCGTCTGCGCCACGGTGTTCGGCATTCCCGTCGGCACGCTGATTTCGGATGCGTTCGGCTGGCGCAGCGCGTTTGCCGCACTGGCCGTGCTGGCGCTCGCCAAGGCGCTGCTGCTGGCGATTTACCTACCGAAAACAGCGGCGAAGAAGAACCCTGTTTCAATCCTCAAGCAATTCGGCATTTTGCGCAGCCCAATGATGCAGGGGCATGTGCTGCTCTCGGTGCTGGTGTTCAGCGGCATGTTTACGGCCTACACCTACCTGGCAGACATGCTGGAGCGCCTGGCCGGTTTCGATGGCAATCTGGTCGGCTGGTGTCTGATGGGCTTTGGCGCGGTAGGCCTGCTCGGCAACTCGCTGGGCGGGCGCATGGTAGACCGTCATCCACTGATCGCCAGCCTGGTGTTCTGCGCGTTCATGGTGGTCGGCCTTGTGGCGGTGGTGCCCAGCATTCATTCGGTTGTTGCGCTGGCGCTGGCCCTGGCAGTGTGGGGCATTACTCAGGCAGCGCTTTTTCTGGTCAGTCACGTACGGTTGATCAAGGCCGCACCCGAAGCGCCCGCGTTCGGCGCATCGCTGAACATCGCCGGGGCGAATCTGGGGATTGGTATAGGGGCCCTCATCGGCGGCAGGGTGATTGATCATCTGGGGCTGGGTAGCGTCGGTTTTGCCGCTGCCGGAATCATCCTGCTGGCGATCCTGCTGGCGTTGTGGCTGATCAAACGTGACCCCATTCCGCTCGCCGCCTAAACGGCATCAGTGAATAACTGGTTTCGAGCACTTTCGGCAATGGCCACCACACCGGGGTGCTTGACCTTGCGCTCCACGGTGATGGCGTAGAACGACTCTGTTACCGCGTCGGTCTGGCCGATGAGCTGCACGTCGTACTGGCTCTGCACTTCAGCGGCGATCACGCTGGGCGCAACGAAGATGCCGCTGCCGGATTTGCCGAAAGCCTTCATCAACGCACTGTCGTCGAACTCGCCGATGATGCGTGGCTGGATTTTCTGTTCGGCAAACCAGCGCATGAGCCTGCCGCGAACCACCGTTTCCGGCCCTGGAATCAACAGCGGCGCGCCATGCATGCATTGTGGGAAGTCCGCCCCGACACGTTCAGCCACCTCGCGGGTGGCGAAAAAACTGACCCCGCACTCACCCAGCTTATGACTATGGCCCTTGATATCCAGGTGTGGCGGCATCGGGCTGTCCGAGATCACCAGGTCCAGACGCTGCACGGCCAGGTCTGCGAGCAGCCGTTCCAGTTTGTCTTCCCGACAGGTAATCCGGATGGATTCCTGCAGATTCATGGTTGGTGAAATCAATCGATACACAATTGATTTAGGCACCACATCCGCCACGCCGATGCGAAACAGCAGTTGTTGTTCGTCAGGCTGCGAACGCAGGAGGTTTTCCAGCTCGTTGCCGAGTTGAAACATCTGCTCGGCGTAGGGCAGGGCCATGCGACCTGCTTCGGTCATTTCCAGTTGCCGACCCACACGCTGGAACAAGTCCACGCCCAGTGAGGTTTCCAGCAGGCTGATCTGCCCGCTGACAGTCTGTGCCGTCAAATTCAGTTGCTCGCAAGCGCGCACGATACTGCCGGTTTTGGCCACGACCCAAAAGTAATGTAACTGCCTGTAATTGAGCATGGCTTTTTCCCGATTCGTAAAAACCGAAGTATACGCGTGATAAAATCGAATTTTCCTGATGTTTCAAGATGTATAGAGTTCTTGCCAACGCCGGTCCTCACGGAATATCCGGTCTTGAATATCGAGAGAAACTCATGAAAACATCCATTTACGCGGTACTGCTGAGCGGCTCGCTACTGGTAGTGGCAGGATGCGATCAGATAGAGTCGTCTACCAAGCGGGCGCTTGATAGCGCCGCAGAGGCTGCAAAACAGACAATTGAAGAAACACATCAGGCGGCCAACAACGCGCTGGATGAGGCCAGACAGGAACTTTCCATTCTTGAAGCGCCACCAAACAAGGCTGAAACCGAAAGCAAGTCCCACAAAGAAATCTAACGCATAACTATTGGCTCAGGCGGGGCAGTGATCTATGGAATACCTTTTGGAACTCGCGACAAGTCCGGCAGCCTGGATTGCCTTGGCGACATTGGTGGTGATGGAAATAGTGTTGGGTATCGATAACCTGATCTTCATCTCGATCATTACCAACAAACTCCCGGAAAATCAGCGGGAAAAAGCCCGCAAACTGGGTATTGGCATGGCGCTGGTCATGCGCCTGGGCCTGCTCAGCACCGTAGCTTATATCGTGCAACTGACTGAGCCTGTGTTCGAGGTGTTTGGTCAGGCGTTCTCATGGAAAGACATGATTCTGATCGCCGGTGGTCTGTTCCTGGTCTGGAAAGCGACCACGGAAATCCACCACAGCATGGACGTCAAGACTGACGAAGAGAAAGCCCTGGGTTCGGTAGTGGCGTTGAGCATGGGTGCGGCAATCGTGCAGATCCTGATGCTGGACCTGGTGTTCTCCATCGACAGTATCATCACCGCCGTGGGCATGACCGAGCACTTGCCGATCATGATCATCGCTGTAGTGAGTGCTGTGGTGGTGATGCTGGTCGCTGCCAACCCGCTGGCGAAGTTCATCAACGACAACCCTACAGTGGTCATGCTGGCACTGGGTTTCCTGATCATGATCGGTATGACGCTGATCGCCGAAGGCTTTGGCGCCCATGTTCCTAAAGGCTACATCTATGCGGCCATGACGTTCTCGGCTGCCATTGAAGGTCTGAACATGCTGGTACGCAGAGCACGACGCAGGAAGGCCGCTGCCGCGAAGTTGTCAGCGAACTGATAAGAAACAGATGGAAAAAACGGTCGACCCAGGCAACTGGGTCGACCGTTTTGCATTCAGGGCATTGTTTGAATAACTGTGTTTCTCGGAAGCCTGCCAGCAGCGCTCAGCTGGCTGCCGCAGGTTGACCTTTGACATGCTCTGTGAGGTCCGGCTTTTGCAGCGCAATGGGTTTGATACTGCGCGGAGGGTGGCGACGTGAAACGCGCATGACTCCCCAGAGCATGGCGCTCGATACGGCAAGCCACGAAGCAATCAACATTACGATTGTCAGTCCCAGGCTCATAAATGCCTCCACATCCTGCTTTTTTCACGGTCTGAATAATTGACAGTCTAGTACGGGGCATGTTTCGGTTTGAGTGACAAACGGCGTCTCGCTACGACCGATTTGCTCTAATGCATTGAACAGACTACCGCGCGGCGCTATACCGGCAACCCTGACCGCTCTATGATCAGAGCCCGGATCGGGTCGCGGGTTGCCCCATATCAGTTGAAGTGAGTGAACATGCTGTCTGTGTCTATTTTTTCCAGTTCCACTGCATTCAAACGTTACTGGCTTGCCTGTACGCTTGTTCTTGGCCTGGCCGGGTGCAGCTCGATGGTCACGCCCGAGATGAAACGCCTCCCGGACCGGGTTGAACTGACGTCTGTACCGTTCTTCCGGGGCAACGCCTATCAGAGCGGCCCGATGGTACTGGCGAGCATGCTGGCCAATCAGCAGGTGCAGACCACGCCTGGCTTGCTCGACAAGCCGCTGCAATTGCCAGGTGCCGAAGATCGCCTTGAGCAGAACCTGCAAAAGGTCGCGCGCGAATACGGCTTCATGGTTTATCCGCTTGACGGCGAACTGCAGGACTTGCTGGCTCAGGTCTCCGCGGGGTACCCGGTGATGCTGCGGGTGGCCCAGGGTTCTGCGTTCTGGAAAGGTCCGCGTTATGCCGTTCTGATCGGTTACAACCGGGTCAAGGAGACGGTATTGCTCAATGTCGGTATGGATCGTCGCCATTCGATGAGCTTCAGCAGCTTCACGTCCGCCTGGAAAGACGCGGGCAGTTGGGCAGTGCTGGTTCAGTCGCCTCGTCAGCTACCAGCCCATGTCGATCAGCAGCGCTGGGTACAGGCGGCCGATGCGCTGGCGAAGGCCGGTCAGGAACAGGCAGCAGGCGAAGCGAAGAAAACACTTGCACGCGGCGTTAAATGAAATCAACGCGGCAGTGACAAAAACGGCACCCATGAGGTGCCGTTTTTTGTGCTTTTCAGAAACCCAGTTTATCTCGCAGACTGTAGTACCAGGCACCCAGCGCGGTAAGTGGGGTGCGCAGCATCTGGCCGCCGGGAAATGGATAGTGGGGCAGGTCGGCGAACGCATCGAACCGCTCGGCCTGGCCACGCAATGCTTCGGCCAGCACCTTGCCAGCCAGGTGCGTGTAGGTCACACCATGGCCACTGCAGCCCTGCGAATAATAGATATTTTCGCCCAGCCTTCCCACTTGTGGCAGGCGAGACAGGGTCAGCAGGAAATTGCCGGTCCAGGCGTAGTCGATCTTCACGTTCTTGAGCTGCGGGAACGCCTTGATCATCTTCGGTCGGATAATCGCCTCAATGTTGGCCGGATCGCGCGCGCCATACACCACACCGCCACCAAAGATCAGGCGCTTGTCAGCGCTGAGGCGGTAGTAATCAAGCAGGTAATTGCAGTCTTCGACGCAATAGTCCTGAGGCAAAAGCGTTTTGGCCAGCTCATCGCTCAACGGCTCGGTGGTAATCACCTGAGTGCCGCAAGGCATCGATTTAGCTGCCAGCTCCGGCACCAGATTGCCCAGATAGGCGTTGCCCGCCACGATAATGAACTTCGCCCGGACCTTGCCCTGCGCGGTATGCACCACCGGGTTGGCACCGCGCTCGATACGAATCGCCGCCGACTGCTCGTAAATCGTGCCACCCAGGGTCTCGACGGCAGCCGCTTCGCCTAGCGCCAGATTGAGCGGGTGAATATGGCCGCCGGTCATGTCCAGCAAGCCGCCTATGTATTGATCACAGGCAACGACTTCATTGATGCGACGCTTGTCCATCAATTCCAGCTTGCTGTGGCCATAACGCTCCCAGAGACGTTGCTGCGCTTCCAGATGCGCCAGTTGCTTGCCGGTCAGGGCTGCAAACACGCCGCCGTCCTTCAGGTCGCACTGGATGCCATAGCGTGAAACCCGATCACGGATAATGGAGGCGCCTTCGAAGGCCATCTGCCCCAGCAATTGCGACTGGCGCGGGCCGACAGTGCGCTCGATCACGTCGATATCACGGCTGTAGCTGTTGACGATCTGCCCGCCGTTGCGACCCGATGCACCAAACCCGACCTTGGCCGCTTCCAGCACGGTCACCCGAAATCCGTTTTCCAGCAGGAACAGGGCACTGGACAAGCCTGTATAGCCAGCGCCAATCACGCAGACATCAGTCTCGACCTCACCTTGCAACGCGGGGCGTTCCGGTGCGGGATTGGCGGAAGCAGCGTAGTAGGACTGCGGATAGGGCGTGTTCGCCATCCTGAGACTCCGTTTAATATTCTTGACGATGCTGCCGATCCTACCCGAGATGGCCAGGCACTGCCAGCTTGAGGCGAAAAAAGCGGTCATCAACCAATCTACAAAAACCGCTTTAATTCATAGGGTTAGCACAAGAAACAGATTGACAGGCATTTCCATATCCGTAAAATGCCGACCCACAGCAGGCACGTAGCTCAGTTGGTTAGAGCACCACCTTGACATGGTGGGGGTCGTTGGTTCGAGTCCAATCGCGCCTACCAGACAAAATCCGCTCTGCTGGGCGGTGAGAAAAGGGCGACCCGGAAGGGTCGCCCTTTTTTATTGTTTTTGGCGAAAGCCAGGAATAAAATTTTTGGCTATTCATAGAGTTACTGCGAAAAAGCATTTGACAGGTATTCGAATATCCGTAAAATGCCGACCCACAGCAGGCACGTAGCTCAGTTGGTTAGAGCACCACCTTGACATGGTGGGGGTCGTTGGTTCGAGTCCAATCGCGCCTACCAAACAAATCCGCTCTGCTGGGCGGTAAAAAAAGGGTCAACCGAAAGGTTGACCCTTTTTTGTTGAAGATTTTCGTGCCAATAGCCGTCGCGGCACGATGTCATGCTGTGCCCGTTATCACTGCACATGGATAAAAGCGCTTTCGCGAAGGTACCCGGCAAAGTCGAAGAACCGATATGTGACGCGGAGCGTCACGAACTGCATGCCGACGCAGAGCGTCGGCACGATGGTCAGGGGCATGACCTTGGTTCAACTGACAACGCAAAGCCGCTGTACGACGCGGAGCGTTACGCCCCTCAAGGAATCAGCCGATCACGACGCAGCTGTTCAAACACCTTGATAAACGCGTCATCACTCGCCTCGAATGCCGTAAAGCCCAGTTTGCGACTTTTCGACATGTCCGTGACCACTTCAATCGGGCGGCCAAGGTCAGCATCGGTGTGCCACGGCGAAATCAGTCTGTTGATATCTGCTTCCTTGAGCTGATGCTCACGGACGATATCAGTCCACGCGGCCTGGTCATTGGCCATCTGGGTTTCCAGCAAGGCTGGCTGGTCCGGGAAGGCCGCCGGCTCCACGCCGAAGTACTCGGCGATCTGGCCCCACATCCAGCTCCAGCGAAACACATCACCGTTAGTGATGTTGAACGCCTGATTGGCGGCAGCAGGAGTCGTGGCAGCCCATAACTGTTGTTTCGCCAGCTGACGCGCGTCGGTCATGTCCGTCAGGCTGTCCCACTGCACGCGCGAGCCGGGGAACACAAAAGGACGGCCGGTGGCTTTGCAGATCGAGGCGTAGACGGCGAGGGTGGTCGCCATATTCATCGCATTACCGACTGCAACACCTGTCACGGTATGCGGGCGATGCACGCTCCAGGTAAAACCATCCTGTTCCGCAGCGGCGAAGACTTCATCTTCCTGCGCGTAGTAAAAGTTTTCGATGTCGAGGCGTGGCTGGCTTTCGCGAAATGGCGTCTGTGGCAGCGTGCCCTTGCCATAAGCCTCGAAGGGGCCAAGGTAATGCTTGAGGCCGGTGACCAGTGCCACATGCTGCACGCTTCCCGCCGCGCGCAGGGCGTCCAGTACGTTACGCACCATCGCCGAATTGACGCGAATATTCTCTGCTTCGGTAGCCTGACGCGACCAGGTAGTGATGAATACGTGGGTGGGTTTCAGATCAGCCAGGGCCGCGTTCACAGACGCCGGGTTCTGAAGGTCCGCAGCCACCGGAGTCACGCCGGGCACAGTGGACGGGTTACGGGAGAGGGCGGCGACCTGCCAATTGTTTTCAAGCAACAACTGTGTGATCGCGCTGCCGACAATGCCACTTGCGCCAACAACCAGGGCGGTTTGAGTCATGGAGTTCTCCTGAGACGGGGTGAATGTGATGAACCGTCGTGCTGTCTAGGAACAGCTTGAGGCCATACCGTTCAATCCAATCGTCCTGATACTCCCTTGAGTAAGCGCTTTCCTGGAAAGGTCTCAGCCCTGTCGAGCGTGTGATTTGACGATGGTTTTAGTCGCCTTGCTGGCCTTCAGGTCGCCGAGATTCTTCGGCGCCAGCCACTTGCAGGCGGAAATTTCGTTCTGCGGTGACGCTTCGATAGAGCTGGGCACCTGCGTCATGAAGACGTAGTGGGTAACCTGGTCTTTCTCGTATACGGCGAGGTAGGACAGGTCGAGGTTTTCCAGGCCTGTTTCTTCACACAACTCGCGCATGGCCGCCTGAGCTGGTGTTTCCCCGGATTCGATTTTGCCGCCAGGCAACGCCCATCTGGATTTCGGTTTGCGCACGTAGAGGATCTGACCATCGCGTTCGCAGATAACTGTCGCTCGTTGTTTCATATTCCGTTCGCCCGTTAAACGTCCATTGCAATCAATATCTGCAGAGACTTTGTGAACTTGAGACCCAAGGGCAGTCAACAGTAGTCACTAAACTGTAATAAAAAGTTCATTTAAATAGGCGTTAAGTCTGATGCCTGACCTTCAGTACAAAACTGGCGGTTTGTGAACGCTTTCTTCGGATTGCACAATAAGCTGCAAGTATGGCGTGTCAGTGGGTAAACGCAGGGCTTCAGTTCCCACGTTGCGACGTACGGAAGGATTTTTGCGAATTGCCGTCCATGGCAACAGAACTCCATGACGCCTTAGTCAGGATCAGGCCGCTGAAGCTTCTTTCTTCAGGCTCGCCATGTCGATAACGAAGCGATATTTGACATCGCCTTTCAACATGCGCTCGTAGGCTTCGTTGATGTCCTGCATGGCAATCTCTTCAATATCGGAGACGATGCCGTGTTCGGCACAGAAATCGAGCATTTCCTGGGTTTCCTGAATGCCGCCGATCAGCGAGCCGGCCAGGCTGCGACGCTTGAAAATCAGGTTGAAGACTGCCGGAGACGGGTGTGGCTCGGCTGGAGCACCGACCAGGGTCATGGTGCCGTCGCGCTTGAGCAGTGCCAGAAACGCATCAAGGTCATGGGGCGCTGCGACGGTGTTGAGGATAAAGTCCAGGCTGTTGGCCTGAGTCGCCATTTGCTCTGGATCCTTCGATACCACCACTTCGTCTGCGCCCAGACGCAGACCGTCTGCGCGTTTGTCCGGCGAGGTAGTGAACAACACCACATGAGCACCCATGGCGTGGGCAATCTTGACGCCCATATGACCCAGACCGCCCAGCCCGACGATGCCGACTTTCTTGCCGGGGCCGACTTTCCAGTGGCGCAGCGGCGAGTAGGTGGTAATGCCTGCGCACAGCAAAGGCGCTACTGCGGCCAGATTGGCATCGTGAGAGATGCGCAGCACGAACTTCTCTTTGACCACGATCTTGTCGGAGTAACCACCGTAGGTATTTTCGCCGCCGAATACCGGGCCATTGTAAGTGCCGGTAAAGCCGCTCTCGCAGTACTGTTCTTCACCCTCGGCGCAGGATGCGCATTGCTGGCAACTGTCGACCATGCAGCCGACACCCGCCAGGTCGCCCACCTTGAATGTCTTTACGTTGGCACCGACGGCCGTGATACGACCAACTATTTCGTGGCCCGGGACGGACGGATAAAGTGTGTTGTGCCATTCGTTGCGCGCGGTGTGAAGGTCGGAGTGGCACACACCGCAATAAAGAATATCGATCTGCACATCGTCGGCACCCGGGGCGCGCCGTTCGAACTGATAAGGCCTGAGTACGTCTTTGGCGGACTGCGCTGCGTAACTGTAAGTCTTGACCATTGGTGTCTCCTTTTCAGTAGTGGATAGTGCACGTCAGCATAGTAGAGCCGGGCATTTTCGTTTCGAGCCCTGTGAAACCGTGAAATCTGACCGGCGGCCCCTTGAATGAGTGCTTTGCCAGGTGCCCTGCGTCACACGCTTGAGTTGCAGCACTCACACTGCGCTGCCAAAAAACATTGAACTTTGTAACAATGTCACGACCCGCTTGTAACTTTTGGTCATGACTGTTGTATATGACCCTCGTCGGACCACTTACATGGTGTTTTCATGACAGTCAATCATCTGGCCACGGCCACGGTTCCGCGCTCGGTGAGCGACGCATCCGATTTTCGCGTCACGACGGTCGACAGTCATGTCAGGTTTTCCGATCAGGTTGGCATCGAGGCGCTGCTGAATGCGACGCGTATGCTCATCCCCGGCATTGCCTGGGCCGCGTACTCTGCCGGTGACCAGAAATGCCTGCTGGGGCACGGCGACGAGCAGGCGGACTGGCCCGCCCATATCCCGTTCGAAAACTTTGACCCGTTTTGTGCGGAAAGGCAGTTGCATTGCCGCGTTGCTGGAAAGGGCGAGAGCGTGTTGGGGTGGGTCCTGGCGCCAGTTTCCGAAGGTGAGAATCTGCTATTGAATGACCTGGCTGTCCAGTTGGGTTCATTGCTACAGACGGCCGCGCTGGTCCGGTCTCAGCACACTCAACGTGTGCTCTACGAGATCAGCCTGCTGGCCAGTTCCACGCTGGATCGCGGCGCTTTTCTGCAAGGGATTCACGAGCAACTGGCTACGTTGATTGACGCCGAGAATTTTTATGTCGCGCTCTATGATCGACAAAGCGGGAGGATCACCTACCCCTGTTACATCGACCGTTTCGATGGCGAGGCGCTGGCACCGGAGGCATACGAGTTTCTCGACGTCAATCGGGTATCGCTCACCGGCCATGTCCTGATCACTGGAGAACCTTTGCTTCTCGGGGCTTCCTGTATTGAACTGGCGCAGAGCCAAGGGCGTTTTTTCTGCGTTGGCCGTCGTCCCGAGTTCTGGATGGGCGCGCCGCTGAAAAACGCTTCGGATGAAGTCTTCGGTATGGTTGCAATGCAGGTTTATGACGTGTCCCGGGTCTACAGCTCGCCCGACCGCGCTTTGTTTTCTGTGGTTTCGCGACACATGGCGATGGCACTGGACAGGCTGTTACGCCGTACCGACTTGGAGCAGACCGTCATGCTGCGCACCCAGCAGCTGTCGGCCGTCAATGACGCACTCAGGCAGGAAGTGCAGGATCGGGAGCGCGCCGAGCATTTGCAGCGCGCGCTGTTTCGCATCGCCGAGCTTTCCAGCCAGCCCGGGGACATGAACGAGCTGTTTCGCAGCCTGCACATGATCGTCGGCGAGCTGTTGGTTGCACTCAACTTCTACATTGCGCTTTACGACAGCTCGACGGGCGAAGTCACGTTCCCGTACTACATCGACGAGTACCAGCTCACGCCTCCACGTTCGCGGCGCGGGCAGCGGGGGTTTACCGAGTACGTGATCGGTCAGCGGCGGCCGTGCCTGATCGATTACGAGAATGCCCGCAAGCTGGAGCGCCAGGGCGAAATAGAAGTGCAGAGAAAGTCCGGCCGCTCGTCTTCCTGGCTCGGTATCCCGTTGTTCGACGGCGACGATGTGCGGGGCGTGCTGGTGGTGCAGAGCTATTCCAAGTCGGTCAGCTATACGCTGCGCGATCAGGAACTGCTGACGTTCGTTTCCCGCCACATCGATACCGCGCTCTCCCGGCGCAGCGCCGCCCAGGCAATCCACACGGTCAATCTGCAGCTCGAAGCAAGAGTACGCGACCGCACCCGCGAACTGGATCAGGCCAATGCCAGGCTCCAGTACGAGAACTCCCATGATTCATTGACCGGACTACCGAACCGCAGCCAGCTGCAGCAGCGCCTGAAGCAGGGGTGGCAAGACTTTTGCGATCATGACCGGCAACTGATTGTCATGTTCATCGATCTGGACCGCTTCAAGATGATCAACGACAGCCTCGGGCATCACTGTGGCGATATCCTGCTGATTCAAGCCGCCGAGCGATTGCGCAGCTGCATGCGCGAAGGCGATATTCTGGCCAGGCTGGGCGGTGACGAGTTTGCCGTGCTGGGTATCAATGCCGCGCTGCAGGTGGGCATGGATATCGCCCAGCGGATACTGACCGCCTTTGAACAGCCGTTTGTGATTGATGAACACACAGTGTTTTCTTCGTGCAGCATCGGTGTGGTGGGCGCTGACAGCCAGTTTCATCAGGAGCCCGCCGATCTGTTGCGTGATGCGGATACCGCCATGTACCGGGTCAAGAATGGCGGTCGCGACAGCTTCGCGGTGTTCAATCAGGCGTTGCGTCGTGAAGTGCTGGATCAAGTCGAACAAGAGGGTGCGTTGCGCACGGCGTTGACGTGCACGGATCAGTTGATCCCGTATTTTCAACCGGTGGTCTGCACCACTACCGGTGAGCTGCGCGCGCTGGAAGCGCTGATCCGCTGGCGGCAGCCGGATGGACGAATCATTGCGCCGGAAAGTTTCCTGCCTGCGCTTGAGGGGCTGCGCCTGATTGGTCGCCTTGACCTGTACATGCTCAAGCGGGTCATCACCATCCTCGCCCAGCCCGAGAACAGCGACTGGCCACCCGTGCATGTGAACTGCTCCAGCTACAGCATTACCCGGCCGGCCTTCGCTGCCGAGGTATTGGCCATGCTTGCCGAGCACGATGTTGTGCCCGCAAGGCTGTGTCTGGAGCTGACCGAAGGTGCGCTGGTCGCCGATCCCGATCAGGCACGTCTGTCCATGAAGCAGTTGGCGGATAAGGGCATGTCGGTCATTCTGGATGACTTCGGCGCCGGTTTTTCATCCCTCAGCTATGTGCACCAGTACCATTTCAGCGGCTTGAAAATCGACAAATCGTTCATCCTTGGCCTGGTCTCCAGCGTGCGCAGCCGTGCCATCGTCCGCGCCATTGTGCGCATGGCCGAATCGCTGGATCTGACGGTGGTTGCCGAGGGCGTCGAGGACGTGGAAACGCTTGAGCTGTTACGCGAGATCGGCGCGGCGCAGGCCCAGGGTTACTACTTTTCGGCTCCCGTGCCGATGGAGCAGTTGGGCTTAAAGCTACACGTCGCAAGCGGCAAGTCAGAGGCCAGTTCCTGAGGAGCTTGCCGCTGCCACAGAGGCAAACCACCGCCGCAGACGGCAATGACTCGCTGTTTTGTTGACGGTGCATAGTCGGGGCGCTTTAGGCGGTTCTATAAAAATCAACAGCTTGGAACGCTAATGCGTACTTGGCACCGGACTTGCTTTTGAACCTGCGCAGCATGTTCATCAGGAGGTGAAAGATGATTATTGGCACAAATGCGCTTGAGCAGTTGGTCTCCCGAGCGGTCGTCGGGCGCAAGACTGTTAACGAGGTGTCTCAGGACGCTTTCAGCGCAGTCGCCGCCGCTGGCCTGACCTCAGGTACGGCACCGGTTACTCAGCAAATCAGCGATTCGACGTCGCAAGACAGCAAGCAGGACAACAGCGGTTACAACGAATCTTTCGCCCGCATGATGATCAACCTCAAATCTGCCGGTGATACCTCACTGTCGGAGAAGACGGGTGATCGTGACAACGGTTTCATTGGTTCTGTGGCTAACGCTGCCAGCACCACTGATACAGGGTCGACGGATTCGGTAGAACAAAAATTCATGGACTCTCTGAAGCAGACTGCCGAAGAGAAAGTGCGCGAGAAACTGACCGGCATCAGCCGGAAAGACTACGACGCCATGGCGCCTCAGGACCAACTGGCGATTGACCAGAAAGTCCAGGACGCACTCAAGGACAAGCAGAACGATGTGGCGGATGATATCAACACGCGCATCAGAGGCATCAAGGCCGGGATGGTGGCTTGACCGAGGCAGTTTGCTCGGTTGTCTGTCTGGCGCCCGTCACGACCCCTTGGTGAGCAACGCGTATCGCCGCCTTGTCACTTCCATACAGGTAAGTACTCAAACTGTGTGGCAGTGAGCCTGCTCACGAAGGCTATGGACCATACACCGCAGCTGATGCGGATGTATGGCCCTGGCCCCTGCAACACTTCACCCCAACTGATGCCGATAGGGCAGGTCCGGGCCTACCTTGGTGCAGGTCAGCGCCGCCGCAGCGACGGCAAAATTCAGCATCTCATCCAGCAGCTCCCTTGACAGCGTGACCAGACCTTCTGGCGTGTCCAGTTGGCGTTCACTCAAAAAGGTCAGCAGCGCGGCCTGAAATGTATCGCCTGCGCCCACGGTATCTGCAGTTACCACGGTTTTCGCCGGCACCGACCAAGTGCCGTGCTGGCGGGTGAACACGCTGGCACCCTGCGTGCCTCGGGTAACGATCACCAGTTGTGTCCGTTTGCCCAGCCAGCCTTCTGCCAGTTGCTGAGGATCACTGTCCGGATACAGCAGGTGCAGGTCTTCGTCGCTGACCTTGATCAGGTGAGCGTGTTCGGCAAACGCTGCAACCTGCGTACGCCAGCGCTGAATGTCCGGCGCCGGGTTGAGGCGCACGTTGGGGTCGAGCGAGATCAGTCGCGTTGCGCTTTCCCGAGCGACCAGTGCCAGCAGCGTGTCGGCAATCGGCTGCACCACCAGCGAGAACGAACCCACGTGAATCCCGCGCACATGCTCGTCAAGTGCAGGCAGGTGCTCAAGGCGCAATTGTCGGTCGGCGCAACCGTCGCCACGAAAGCTGTAGGTCGGCGAGCCATCGTTGCCCACCGCAACCATGGCCAGCGTGGTCGGCGCGTCAAAATCGATCAGGTGATCGGGCGCGACCGTTTCCTGCTCCAGCACCGCACGCAGGCGACGGCCCAGGTAGTCGGTGGACAGACCGGCAAATAGACCTGTCTCCACGCCCAGGCGACGCAGGCCGATGGCGACGTTGAACGGTGAACCACCGGCAATCGCGTCGAATCCCAGCCTGTTGAGGGAGCCGCCGTTGTCAGGACGGGTGAAAATATCGAACAGTGCTTCGCCGCAAACCAGAAACATAAGTGCTCCATGAAAAAACAGGGTTCAAACTTCGCGTGGCTGTACCGGGTGTAGCTGCGCCAGGTAACGCTGATAGACCTGCTGGTAGGCCGTCACATGCTGCGCAATCGGCTGGGTTTCGCTGCTTTGATCAAGGCTGACGCAACGTTCGCACAGCTGTTGCAGGCTTTGCGTGTCGCCAGTGGCCTTCGCTACGCACCACGCCGCCTGGATCGCTGCGCCCAGCGCCGCTGCTTCTGAATGATCGGTACAGATCACCGGCGTGTCCATGATATCGGCAACGATCTGCCGCCACACCGCACTTTTGGAGCCGCCGCCGATGAGCCGGATTTTTTCGCTTCTGATACCGCTGTTACGCAACAGGTCCAGCCCGTAACGCAGACCGAACGTCGTGCCCTCGACCACCGCGCGGCTCAGATTGGCCTGAGTCAGGTTGGTGCTGTCCAGCCCGACGATGCTACCAGTGGCGTCGGGTAGGGCAGGGACGCGTTCACCGTTGAGGAACGGCAGCATCAGCACGCCTTCGGCGCCGATTGGAGACTGGGCGACCGCCTGATTGAAGCCCTTGATATCCATCGCGAACAGCTCGCGAATGGCCGTGGTCGCGTTGGTCAGGTTCATGGTGCAGATCAGCGGCAGCCAGCCGCCTGATGATGAACAGAATGTGGCCACTGACTCGTGTTCGCTGACCCGCGCCTCGTCGGCGTAGGCGTACACCGTGCCGGACGAGCCGAGGCTCATGGTGATCAGCCCAGGCTGGATATTGCCGGTGCCGATTGCGCCCATCATGTTGTCGCCACCACCGCTGGACACCAGAGCCTCAGGGTTCAAGCCCAGGAGTTCGGCGATCTCGGGAAGCAGCGTGCCAACCGGTTCGTCGGCCTGAAGCAAGTGAGGCAGTGCCTTGCCCAGTCGCCCGCTCGGGTCGATGTGCGCCAACAGTGGCAGGTCCCATTCGCGGGTACGGACGTTGAAATAGCCGGTGCCGGATGCGTCGCCGTATTCAGTGCAGGCGCGCCCGGTAAGCCAGTAATTGAGGTAGTCGTGCGGCAGCAGAACCTTGTCGATGCTTTCGAACACCTGAGGATGCTGTTCCTTGGTCCATAACAGCTTGGACACGGTGTAGCCCGGCGCAATAACCAGGCCGAGGCGTTGCAGCGAGCCCTGCGCGCCGCCCAGGTAATCCAGCAAACGCTGGTTTTCCGGTGCAGACTCGGTGTCGCACCACAGTTTGGCCGGGCGCAGCACCAGCCCGTGATCGTCGAGCAGCACCAGCCCGTGCTGCTGGCCGGATACGCCGATGCCTTGAATCTGTTGCCCGGAAACGTCGGCCAGCGTCAACGCCTCGCGCACCGCCTGCTGTAGCGCACCCAGCCATTGCTGCACGTCTTGTTCGCGGCGGCCGTTAGCTTCACTGATCAGGCTGTGCGGCGCCGAGCCTTCACCCAGCACCTTGCCGTTTTCGGCGTCCAGTACCAGCGCTTTGGTGCCCTGGGTCCCGCAATCGATTCCAAGAAACATGGCGAGTCCCTCAGAGGCTGTGGGCCAGAAGTTTTTCCAGAGTACCGCTCACACCCAGTTCGCGCAGGTCATGGAGATTCTGCTCGAACGCTGCCACAAACTCGGCAGATTGAGGAATGGCCAGGCCGAATATTTCTTCGACCTGTAACAGGCGCTGGGTAATCAACGCATCATCGGCCACCAGGGCCTGGCAGAACTCGGCACGCGGGTCGGGAATCTTGTAGACCGCGCCGTTTTCGTCGACGCCCTTCAGATACAGCGCCCAGGCAGCCACAACCAACGAAGCGCGCTCGACATTGCCCTGATCGACGATCAGCCGGTTGATGGTCGGAATGGTGAATTTGGGAAATTTCGACGAGCCGTCCGAACAGACCCGCTCCAACTGGTCGGCAATCGCCTGATTGGAAAAACGCTCGATCAGCGTGTCCTTGTAGCCTTCCAGATCAATGCCAGGCACCGAGGCCAGTTGCGGGGTGACATCCAGGTCCATGTAGGCGCGGATGTAACGCACGAACAACGGATCGTTCATGGTCTCGTGCACGAAACGATAGCCCTTCAGAAAACCCAGGTAGGTCAGGGCCAGGTGGCTGCCATTGAGCAGTTTGATCTTCATGTCTTCGTAGGGCGTCACGTCGTCGGTGAACTGCACACCGACTTTCTCCCAGGCAGGTCGGCCGCTGACGAACTTGTCTTCCAGCACCCATTGCACGAACGGCTCGCAGACCACCGGCCAGGCATCGTCGATGTGCTTGTCATTGGCCAGTTGCTGGCGATGGGCAGCACTGGTCATCGGGGTGATGCGGTCGACCATGGCGTTGGGGAATTTGACGTTGGCAGCGATCCAGTCGTGCAGCCCGGCATCGCGCAAGGCCGCGAAGGTTAGCAACGCCTTGCGCGCCACCGCGCCATTGTGCGGCAGGTTATCGCAGGACATCACGGTAAAGGCTGGCGTACCTTCGGCGCGGCGACGCGCCAGTGCTGCGCAGAGGAAACCGAATACGGTCTTCGGCTGCTCCGGGTGGGTCAGGTCATGCTGGATTTGCGGCAGATGGGCCATGAACTGGCCGTTGCTGTCGTCAATGCAATAACCGCCTTCGGTGATGGTCAGCGAAACAATGCGGATTTCCGCACTGGCCAGCTTGTCGATCAGCGCCTGCGGGCTGTCTTCGGCCAGCAGCATGCCGCTGATCGAGGCAATGATGCGGGTTTCGGTGTCTGGTGTGTCGCCCAGCTCGTAGAGCGTGTACAGGTAGTCCTGTTCTGCCAGCGCATCGCGCACGGCACGGTCTTCAGGTCGCAGGCCGACCCCGCAGATGCTCCAGTCCAGACCTTCGCCACTGTTCATTAGCGCATCGGTGTAAAACGCCTGGTGCGCGCGGTGGAAACCGCCGACACCAATATGGGCAATGCCCTGGCGAGTGTCTTCGACGGCGTAGGTGGGCAGGGCAATATCAGCGTCCAGCTGTGACAGATTGTTTTTGTTCAGCTTGATGTGTTGAGCGGACATGACGAGGTTCTCCGGAACTCAGGCGGCAACAGTCTGCAAGGCTTTGGCGATCACCAGGCCTTGGGCGTCGAACAGGTGGCATTGGGCGCTATCCAGATGCAGATTCAGCGTCTCGCCGTACTGGCTGGCCAGATCGCCACGGATGCGCAGGGTCAGCGGCTCGCCGGAGCGGGTGCGTACGTGGCAGTACGTGTCACTGCCAAGGCGTTCGCTGACATCAGCGATGACCTGCAACTGGCAATCGCCGTCCTGCGCCAGGTTCAGGTGTTCCGGACGAATGCCCAGCGTGACGGCATCGCCGAGACTTCGGCCTGCACCATTGACCGGCAGGCTGATGCGCGTGCCTGCATCCAGCTCGACTTCGCAGTCGTCGCTGCCGACCCGGCTGATCATGCCCTTGAGGAAGCCCATCTTCGGCGTGCCGAGGAAGCCGGCCACGAACAGGTTGGCCGGATGGTGATACAGCTCCAGCGGCGAGCCGACCTGTTCGACCTTGCCACCATTGAGTACCACCACCTTGTCGGCCAGCGTCATGGCTTCGACCTGATCGTGGGTGACGTAGATCATGGTCGCCTGCAACTCCTTGTGCAGCCGTGACAGCTCCAGACGGGTCTGCACGCGCAGCGCGGCGTCAAGGTTGGACAGCGGTTCGTCGAACAGGAAAATCTTCGGGTTGCGCACAATCGCCCGCCCGATGGCCACGCGCTGCCGCTGGCCGCCGGACAATTGTTTGGGCTTGCGCTCCAGCAACGGGCCGAGTTCCAGAATGCGTGCGGCTTCGTCGACTTTTTTCTTGATCTCGGCCTTGTCACCGCCGGCCAGGTCCAGCGCGAACGATAGGTTCTTGCCGACCGTCATGTGCGGATACAGCGCGTAGGTCTGAAACACCATCGCCAGATCGCGTTTGGCCGGGGTTACCTGAGTAATGTCGCGGCCATCGAGTTCGATGGTGCCGGAGGTCACTTCTTCAAGCCCGGCGATCAGCCGCAGCAGGGTGGATTTGCCACAACCCGACGGGCCGACAAAGACCACGAATTCCCGGTCTTTCACATCCAGATCGATGCCCTTGATGATCTGATGACCATCAAAGCCTTTTTGCAGGTTTCTGATGCTGAGGTTAGCCATGGTGGACTCCTTTTTATTCTTTGGGCCGGGGCTATTTGACAGCGCCGAACGACAGGCCACGAACCAGTTGTTTCTGACTGATCCAGCCGAAAATCAGGATGGGTGCGCACGCCAGGGTCGATACCGCTGAGAGCTTGGCCCAGAACAACCCTTCAGGGCTGGAGTAGGAAGCGATCAGTGCGGTCAGCGGCGCAGCAGCGGACGAGGTAAGGTTCAGTGACCAGAACGCCTCGTTCCAGCACAGGATCAGCGACAGCAGTGCCGTGGAGGCCAGGCCACCCTTGCAGATTGGCATCAGCACACGAAAGATTTCCTGGCGGGTGCTGGCCCCGTCCAGCCGCGAGGCTTCGAGGATTTCGCCGGGAATGTCCTTGAAGTAGGTGTAAATCATCCAGACGACAATCGGCAGGTTGATCAGCGTATAGATGATGATCAACGCCAGCCTTGAATCCAGCAGGCCAAAGGTCTTGGCCAGCAGGTAGATCGGCATCAGCACGCCCACCGGCGGCAGCATCTTGGTCGAGAGCATCCACAACAGAGTGCGCTTGGTGCGTTTGGTCTCGAAGAACGCCATGGAATAGGCGGCAGGAATGGCGATCAACATGGCCAAAACGGTAGCGCTGAAGGAAATCAGCACTGAGTTCCAGGCAAAGTGAAAGTAATCGCTGCGCTCCTGAATGTGCAGGTAGTTCTCCAGCGTCGGCGTGAAGAACAGTTGCGGCGGTGTGGCAAACGCGTCGATCTCGGTCTTGAAGCTGGTCAGCACCATCCAGAAGATCGGGAAGAACACCAGCGCAGCGATCACCCAGGACAGGGTCCCGAGCAGCAGGCTTTGCACGCGGCGTGATTGCTTGAGGGTCATCATGGCAAGGTCCTCATGACTTGTCGGTGAGGTTTTTGCCGATCATCCGGATCAGGATGATCGCCGCGATGTTGGCAATGACGACGGCGATAAGCCCGCCCGCCGAGGCCATGCCGACGTCGAACTGCAGCAGTGCCTGGATGTAGATCAGGTACGCCAGGTTGGTCGAGGCAAAACCCGGCCCGCCATTGGTGGTGGTAAAGATCTCCGCGAACACCGAGAGCAGGAAGATCGTCTCGATCATCACCACTACCGCGATAGGGCGGGCCAGGTGCGGCAGGGTCAGGTGCCAGAAGATCGCGATCGGACCGGCACCGTCGAGGCGCGCCGCTTCTTTCTGTTCCTGATCCAGCGACTGCATGGCGGTCATCAGGATCAGGATGGCGAACGGCAGCCACTGCCAGGACACAATAATAATGATCGACAGCATCGGATAATGCGCGAACCAGTCAATCGGTTCGGCGCCGAAGAACTTCCACACCGCCGCCAGCACGCCGGAGACCGGATGAAAGATCAGGTTTTTCCAGATCAGCGCGCTGACCGTCGGCATGATGAAGAACGGCGAGATCAGCAGTACGCGAACGATGCCGCGACCAAAAAACTCGCTGGCTTCCAGCAGCGCCGAAATCAGCACACCGAGGATCACGCTGATCGCCAGTACGCTACCGACCAGCAGCAAGGTATTACCGGCACCGGGCAAAAAGCCGCTGTCAGTGACGAAATACTGAAAGTTCTCCAGCCCGACAAACTCGTTTTCGCCGGGGGACAGCAGGTTGTAACGGATCAGCGAGAAATAGATGGTCATGCCCAGTGGCACGATCATCCAGATCAGCAGCAGTGCGACGGAGGGGCTGACCAAAAACCAGCCTGGTTTGAACCGATGATGTTTGAGCGGGGGCTGATCGCCGGACAGGTCCGTGCGTTCAGGAGTGGCTGAGGTAGTCATGGGGAGCTCCGAACCGGATTGCACCAAAGGTGTTGCGCAGATGAGCGACAGGACGCAAGCCGCAGCCTGCGCCCTGATTCAGGGCGTTTACTTCTTCGGGTAACCCGCCCGTTTCATATCCCGCTCGGTGGCGGTCTGCGCATTTGCCAAGGATTTTTCAACAGTGGACTGGCCGATCAGTGCGGCAGAGAACTGCTGGCCGACACTGGTGCCGATGGCCTGGAACTCAGGGATGGTGACCAGTTGAATACCGACATAAGGCACTGGCTTGAGCGTTGGCGACTTGGGATCAGCCTTCTTCAACGACTCCAGCGTGATGTTGGCGAACGGTGCGGCTTTCTTGTACTCATCGGTGTAGGTCGAAGCGCGAGTGCCTGGCGGTACGTTGGACACGCCGTCGGTGTCGGCTACCAGTTTGGCGTACTCTTTCGAGGTGGCCCACTGAGTGAATTCGGCAGCATCTTTCGCATTTTTGGCGCTGGTCGGGATCGCCAGCGACCATGAATACAGCCACGATGAGCCCTTGTCGGTCACTTCGTGCGGGGCGTAGGTGAAGCCTACGCTGTCAGCCACCTTGCTTTGCTTCTTGTCGGTGACAAACGAGCCGGCGACGCTGGCGTCTACCCAGATCGCACACTTGCCGCTGTTGAACAGCGCGAGGTTTTCGTTGAAACCGTTGCTGGAGGCGCCCGGCGGGCCGGACTGCTTCAGGGTATCGACGTAATAGGTCAGTGCGTTCTTCCATTCCGGCTGATCGAACTGCGGCTTCCACTGCTCATCGAACCAGCGTCCGCCATAAGCGTTGGCCAGTGTGGTGATCAGCGCCATGTTCTCGCCCCAGCCCGCTTTGCCACGCAGGCAGAGGCCGTACTGTTCCTTGGACTTATCGGTCAGTTTGCCCGCATATTCGGCTATCTGCGTCCACGTCGGGCGTTCCGGCATGGTCAGGCCGGCTGCTTTGAAAAGGTCGGTGCGGTAATAGGTGATCGATGCTTCGGCGTAAAACGGCAGGGCGAACAGTTTGCCGTCCACCGACAGGCCGTCACGCACCGACGGGAAGACGTCGTCCAGCTCATAACTGGCTGGCAAGTCCTTCATTTCCTGCAACCAGCCTTTCTGGCCCCAGAGTGAGGCTTCGTACATGCCGATGGTCAGTACGTCGAACTGGCCGCCCTTGGTGGCAATGTCGGTGGTCAGGCGTTGGCGCAGGACGTTCTCTTCCAGCACCACCCAGTTGAGCTTGATGTCGGGGTGCTTTTCTTCAAAGGTCTTGGAGAGGCGCTGCATGCGAATCATGTCGCTGTTGTTGACCGTGGCAATGGTCACGGTCCCCGCAGTGGCGCTGCCACTGAACACGAAGCAAGTGCTGAGGACGGAACTGGCGAGCAGAAGTTTTGCTGAGGTTTTCATTGATCACTCCTCTTCCACGCCCAGTGAGCAGTAGAAGGATGGTTATTGTTTTTTTCTCTTCCGGAGGTGAGGAAGATGTGGACTGATTACAACGGCGTTCAGCCTGAAAGACAAATCCTGCACCGCACTCTGGCTGATACTTTTTTGCACAAGGCTGTTCAGAGGCGATGCAGCGCAATCGCCCTTGGGCAAGCTTTGAGGCAATTGCAGCGTAGACGAAGATTGCGCGGCGGGGGGCAAATCAGTACAGGTTTTGCTCGGTCAGGCGTTGTACGGCGAGGCGCCGATAGTGCGAAGGCGTCATGCCCTTGAGCTGCTGAAAGCGCCGGTTGAAGTTGGAAATGTTGTTGAAACCCGATTCGAAGCACACGTCCGTCACCGGCTTGTCGCCATCTGCCAGCAGCTCGCAGGACTTGCTGATGCGTAACCGGTTGACGAACTCCACGAAGCAGCGCCCGGTGGCCTGCTTGAACACTCTGGAAAAGTAGGTGGGTTTCATGCCCAGATAGTCAGCCACTTCCTCAAGCGGCAGTTCCCGGCTGTAATGGGCGAAAATATAGTCCACGGCGCGGTTGGTGCGGTCGACACTGTGTTCGTCTGCGGTGTGCGAGACGGCCGTGCCCGACAGCAACTGGTAGTCGTCGCTGGCTGCCAGCAGCTCAAGCAGAATGAAAAAGTGCCCAAGGCGCGTGACGCCGCTTGAGTCGGCAATTTTCTGCATCTGCTTCATCGCCTGACGAATCGTGCGCTTGCAGCGGAATTCGATCCCATAGCGGGCGCGCTCCAGCAATGGGGTGAGGGTTCTGAGTTCGGCAAACACCTGATTGCCGCTTTCCAGCAATTCATCGGTAAAGTTGACCAGCATGTCGCGCTTGGGCACCACTTGGCCCTCGTCGACCTGACTGATCCAGTTGTGCGGCAGGTTGGGACCGGTCAGAAACAGGCTGGCGGGATTGAAGTTACCGATGTAATCGCCGACGAACACCTTGCCAGAGCTGGCAACAATCAGGTGCAGTTCGTATTCCTTGTGGAAATGCCAGCGCACCAGCGGGCAGGGGAAACCATGCTCGCGATAGATGATCGACAGGCCGTTGTGGTCGTCCATCAGCTCGTAGGAGGGGTCGGCGATTCTTGTTGTTTTATTCATGGCGTCGTCGTTTTCAGCAATTGCCAGAGCGGTAATGTGCCTGATTTTTTGCTTCAGT
Organism: Pseudomonas syringae CC1557; assembly: GCF_000452705.1. Lineage (NCBI taxonomy): Bacteria > Pseudomonadati > Pseudomonadota > Gammaproteobacteria > Pseudomonadales > Pseudomonadaceae > Pseudomonas > Pseudomonas syringae. Next base: position 3,361,082 of record NZ_CP007014.1, on the reverse strand, counting down.
GCGTCATCGCCAGCGAAAAATCGCCTACGATCAGGCGCTCGACCTGACTGGCCACACGGGAATTTTTCGCTCGATGAAACAGATCCTTCTGATTGGCATGGGCGCCGGTGATCCCGAGCAGATTACCGTGCAGGCGATCAACGCCCTGAATCGCGCCGAGGTGATCTTCGTGCTCGACAAGGGCTATGTCGACGACGAGCTCTTGCAGCTGCGCAAGGCGGTCTGTGAGCGATATATCACTCATCAGCGCTACCGGATCGTCCAGGTTCAGGACCCCAGGCGCGAAAACGATCCGGATGTCTATGAGCGGGGCATCGAGCACTGGCATGAGCAGCGCGCCGCGTTATTCGAACGGCTTATCGGTGATGAGCTGAAGGCGCAGCAGGTCGGCGCATTTCTGGTGTGGGGCGATCCGTCGTTGTACGACAGCACGCTGCGTATCCTTGATCGGGTACTGGCGCGCGGCAACGAGGCATTCGATTATCAGGTGATTCCCGGCATCACCAGCGTCCAGGCCCTGGTGGCCAGGCATCGTGTACCGCTCAACCGGATTGGTGAGTCGATCCTCATTACCACCGGCCGACGCCTGGCGAGCATGCCTGATGACGCGCCAGGAAATGTAGTGGTGATGCTCGACGCACAGTGCAGTTTCGAGCGTCATGTCGGGCAGGGGCTGGACATTTACTGGGGCGCCTATCTGGGCACGCCGGATGAAATACTGGTTGCCGGCAGGCTCGATGACGTCTGTGAACAGATCAAGCGACTGCGCGCCGAGGCCCGCAGTCGCAAGGGTTGGATCATGGATACGTATTTGCTACGCAAACCTGTCTAGATACCTTCATCCTTGTGGCGATTCTTGGCTTCAATCCATTGCGCCATGTATTTGGTGCTTTTATGGTGGTGATGCCGAAGCATCGCGCCAGTGAAGTTGGCCAGTCGATGGGCGGGCAAATTACTGCGCAGGATCTCTATGCGCTCCATAAGGCTGGCGCTGTGCTGCTGTTGCCTATAGCGCGCTTGCAACAGCACCCAACCCGCACGCTGCGCCTCCAGCCACAGCGTGCGGTTGCGATAGAGCTGAACTGCCGCAGCGGCGATCTGCGCCGGATCGCTGGCGATTGCACCGGGCCACGGCAGGCCGCCGCTCATGGCTTCCGAACCGATGGGTGTGGTCACTGACGGTGTGCCGCAGAGCATGGCGTCCATGAATTTGCCTTTGATCCCGGCACCAAAGCGCAAAGGGGCCAGACAGACGCGTGCCTGCGACATGACCTGCAGCGCATCTTCAGCCCACTGCATGATGTGGAAGCCCTGTGCCGCATTGTGCAGTGCGGTCGCTTTTGGCGGCGTATAGGCACCATAGATATGCAATTGAGCGTCGGGAAGTTGTTTTCTGATCAGCGGCCAGATAGCTGTTTTCATCCACAGCACCGCGTCCCAGTTAGGCGCGTGGCGAAAATTGCCGATGCTCAGGAAGTGCGCACGCTCATCGAACGGCCTGGCGTGGTCAGGCACAGCATTGATCATCAGCGGGCACCAGTGCAGCAGCGAGGCCGCAAGCCCGAACTGACCGGTCAGCAGCTCGATTTCCACGTCCGACGTCATCAGGTTGAGGTCGCAGCGATACAGCGAGGCGACCTCGCGCTGTGCCAGGTCGCTGGCGGCAATCTGCGCAAACAGGTCGCTTGCTGATGCTGCAAAAAGGCCCGGAAGATCGTCGGGCCGGTCTTTGAGCATCTGATGCCTTGCGTGACGCAGGCTCTGAAAATCCGAAGTTTCCAGAATGCGCAGGGCATCCGGGCACTGCTGTTCGACGCGCCAGCCAAACTGCTCCTCGATCATGAACTGATCGAACAGCACGACGTGTGGCTGCAACCCGGCCACAAACGTGTCAAAAGTGCTGCAGTTAAGGGCTATCCGCACCTCGCTAATGCCGAGGCTGACCAGGTCGGCGCGGTGCTCGCCTTCTGTGGCAGGGCTGGCGAAGGTGATTTGCCAGTCATGTTCGAGAAAGCACTGGATCAGCTGCATCATGTGCCCGCTGGCCGCCGACGAGCGCGGCTCGGGCCAGACATAGCCGATAATCAGCAGCCGGTTTTTTGTGTCTTCGCGGGAGAGGGCAGGCGCAGCGTCGAGACTAGACAAGAATGCTTTTTACCTTGTCGCGCAACTGGTCGATAGAGAACGGCTTGCCGATAGAGTGCATGCCGGGTGGAACGTCGATGTTTTCGGAGTAGCCGCTGGCGAACAGTACAGGCAGCTCCGGGCGCAGCTCGATGACTTTTTTAGCCAGCACCGTGCCCTTCATGTCAGGCAACCCCTGGTCGGTCATCAGCAGATCGATGCGATTGCCGGGATCTGTCACCAACTCCAGCGCAGAGGTCGCGTCTTCGGCCTCAAGCACGGTGTACTCCAGCTCTTCGAGCACGTCGACAATCAGCATGCGCACAATGGCGTCGTCTTCGACCACAAGAATGGTGCTCGCAGCGTCCGGCATGGTTAACTCCTTAAAGCCTTGAATGGGGTTGTCACGCAAACAGCGCTGAATGCCATGCATCCTGCTTCATCAACTCAGCATAGCCAAGTCGGCCTGTCAGCATTTTATAAAGTCTATGTATCAGTAAGTAAAAGCGGTAAAGAAGTTCAATGGGTGAACAAATACCGGGAATCGCGACTGCAATTTGGGGTCCATGTGACAAGCGCACAGACGTCGGCGTGCTTATCGCCGATTTATGTGTGAAATTTCAATCCTCTATGTGAGAAATGAGAGTGTTTTCCGTAGGATTACGGCAAACTCTATCGTTTTGATCCATTTGTCAGGGATATTTCATGAATCGGTCGTCTGTCGTCGATGAGCAGCGCTTTCGCAAGTTACTGGGACGTAACGTAGGCTTGCCACTGGGTGTCGGAGTGCTGAGTGCAGTTTTCTTCATTCTGTTGATCAGTTATCTGCTGGCGGCAATACAGTGGGTCGAGCACACCGACAGGGTCATTAATAACACCAACCGCTCGATGAAGCTCTCCATCGACATGGAAACCGGCATGCGCGGTTTTCTGCTGACCGGCGATCAGCATTTTCTCGACCCCTATGAGCTTGCCAAACCGTTGTTGGCCGCTGAGCTTGAGGGGCTGATGAAACTGGTGGAAGACAATCCCACGCAACAGGACAGGTTCAGGCGTCTGTCCACCATGCAGCAAGAGTGGAACGCTTTTGCCCAGCAAATGATCGACTTGCGGCGCAACAATGGCGACTTTCTGGCGCCGGTGCTGGCGGGACGTGGCAAACGAATTACCGATCAGATCCGCACCGAGTATGAGCAAGCGGTGGAAATGGAGCAGCAACTTCGCCTGACCCGTAACGCCGAGGTGACGCGCAGTACGGTGATTTCAGTTTCGCTGTACCTGATATTCGTGGTGATTGTCAGCGGCATTCTGGCGTATATCGGCCGCAGAGACTTGATGTCTCTTTCGGGCACCTACAGCGAAAATATCAGGTTGCAGGAGATCAATGCCGAACGGCTGCAAAAGGTTGCCTGGCTGCGCAATGGTCAGAGCGAGCTGGCGGAGCAGGTACTTGGGCAACTCACACTTAACATGCTGGGTAGCCACATCCTGCAGTTTCTGACCCGCTACCTGGGCGCTTCGGTGGGGGCGGTGTACATCCGCCAGGAGCATGGTGGTTTGTCGCGTGTAGCCTCCTATGGTTTTTCCCGCGAGCAGGAGCAGCAGGCTCAGGTCATCCACAGTGACGAAGGTATCGTCGGCCAGGCGGCACTACAGAAGCGGATCATCACCCTGGATGAGCTGCCGGAAAGCTATTTTTTCAAGGTGGCTTCAGGTCTTGGCGAAGGATCACCCCGCAGCGTGATTGTCGTGCCTACCAGCAATGACGATCAGATCAATGGGGTTATCGAGCTGGGCTTTTTGCGCCCTCTGACCGAGCGGGACATCGAGTTTCTGGAGCTGGTTTCCGAAAATGTCGGTACGTCCATAGAAGCGGCACGTTATCGTCAGCGCTTGCAGGAGGTACTCGCCGAGACCCAGCAGCTCAACGAAGAACTGCAGGTGCAACAGGAAGAGTTGCGCACCGCCAACGAAGAGCTCGAAGAGCAGTCGCGTATTCTCAAGGAGTCCCAGGCGCATCTGGAAACCCAGCAGGCCGAGCTGGAACAGACCAACGAGCAACTGGCCGAGCAAAGCAAGGCGCTGTCTGATCAGCGCGACGCGCTGGACCGTAACAATGAAGAGTTGAGCATCGCTCAAACCGAATTGCAGGCCCGGGCAGACGAGCTGCAACGCTCCAGCAAATACAAGTCTGAATTCCTCGCCAATATGTCCCATGAGCTGCGCACGCCGCTCAACAGTTCGTTGATTCTCGCCAAATTGCTGGCCGAGAACCCGAAAGAAAACCTCACCGCCGAACAGGTCAAGTTCGCCGAGTCGATCTATTCGGCAGGCAATGACCTGTTGAACCTGATCAACGACATTCTCGACATCTCCAAGGTCGAAGCCGGCAAGCTGGAAGTGCGTCCGGAGAACAGCAGCGTGCCGCGCCTCGTGGAAGGCCTGCGCTCCATGTTCCAGCCGCTGGCCGCCGAGAAGAAGCTGGCGTTCACCGTCGATATACAGGCGGGTGCGCCGACCATGCTGTTCACCGACCGCCAGCGTCTGGAGCAGATTCTCAAGAACCTGCTGTCCAACGCGATCAAGTTCACCGAAGCTGGCGCGGTCAGCATGATCGTCTCTCGCCAGCCAGGCGAAGGCATCGTGTTCAGTGTGCGTGATTCGGGCATCGGCATCGCGGAAGAGCATCAGCAGGGCATTTTCGAAGCATTTCGTCAGGCCGACGGGACGACCAACCGGCGTTACGGCGGCACAGGGCTAGGGTTGTCGATTTCCAGGGATCTGGCAGCACTGTTGGGCGGCTCGATCAGCGTCACCAGCGCGCCGGGGCAGGGCAGTATCTTCACACTGGTGCTGCCGGAGCAATACGTCGAGCAAGGCGCGGCTGAGCCCGGCATTGAGCCGGTTATCGCCGCTTCACCCGCTCAACGCCTGCCTGAGCCCGTTGCGCCGGTCATTCAGCAGCCCACGGTGGTCGAGCCAGCAGTACCGGTATTCGCCGATGATCGCGAAAAGGCGCCTTTCGAGCGGCGCTGCATTCTGGTCATCGAAGACGAAGTACGGTTCGCGCAGATTCTTTTCGACCTGGCCCACGAACTGGGCTACGACTGCCTGGTCGCGCACGCTGCCGATGACGGCTTCAACCTGGCTGCGCGGTACACGCCCGACGCCATTCTGCTGGACATGCGCCTCCCGGATCACTCCGGCCTGACGGTGTTGCAGCGCCTCAAGGAACTGGCCCCGACCCGACACATCCCGGTTCATGTCATTTCGGTCGAGGACCGCCAGGAAGCGGCACTGCACATGGGCGCCATTGGCTACGCAGTCAAACCGACCACGCGTGAAGAGCTGAAGGACGTGTTTGCCAAGCTGGAAGCCAAGCTGACACAGAAGGTCAAGCGCATCCTGCTGGTCGAAGACGACGCGTTGCAGCGTGACAGCATTGCCCGGCTGATCGGCGACGACGACATCGAAATCACCGCGGTAGGCTTTGCTCAGGAAGCGCTGGACCTGCTGCGCGATCATGTCTACGACTGCATGATCATCGACCTGAAGCTGCCGGACATGCTGGGTAACGAGTTGCTCAAGCGCATGTCGACGGAAGATATCTGTTCGTTCCCGCCGGTCATTGTCTACACCGGGCGCAACATGACCCGCGATGAAGAGGCCGAGCTGATGAAGTACTCGCGCTCCATCATCATCAAAGGCGCACGTTCCCCCGAGCGGCTGCTGGACGAAGTGACCCTGTTCCTGCACAAGGTCGAGTCGCAGCTCTCCAATGAACGGCAGAAGATGCTCAAGACCGCACGCAGCCGGGATAAGGTATTCGAAGCGCGCAAGATTCTCGTGGTCGACGATGACGTGCGCAACATCTTCGCTCTGACCAGCGCGCTGGAGCACAAGGGCGCAGTGGTGGAAATCGCCCGCAATGGTTTCGAGGCGATTGCGAAGCTCAACGAGGTCGAAGATATTGATCTGGTGCTGATGGACGTGATGATGCCCGAGATGGATGGCTACGAAGCGACCATCGAGATCCGCAAGGACCCGCGCTGGCGCAAGCTGCCGATCATCGCGGTGACTGCCAAAGCCATGAAAGATGATCAGGAGCGTTGCCTGCAGGCCGGTTCCAATGATTATCTGGCCAAGCCTATCGATCTGGACCGCCTGTTTTCGCTGATTCGAGTCTGGCTGCCGAAAATGGAGCGTATCTGAATGAGTGCAGCCCTGCCGCGCCGCGTCCGTGCCAGTGCGGGATTTCATTATGCCGCTTGATCGAAGTGTCGACATCGAACTCAAGCTGCTGATAGAGGCGATCTACCTCAAGTACAGCTATGACTTTCGCGATTATTCTGGCGCGTCCGTCAAACGGCGTGTGACGCATGCCCTGCGCCAGTTCGAATGCAGTACCATTTCTGCACTGCAGGAACGGGTGCTCCACGATCCTGCGGCGTTCATGCAGCTGTTGCAGATTCTTACCATTCCGGTGAGCGAGATGTTTCGCGATCCCGCGCACTTTCTGGCGATTCGCACAGAGGTCGTGCCGTTGCTGCGCACTTATCCGTCCATCAAGGTCTGGATTGCCGGTTGCAGCACAGGGGAGGAAGTCTATTCCATGGCCATTCTCCTGCGCGAAGAAGGTCTGCTCGACAAGACCATCATCTACGCAACCGACATCAACCCCTATTCGCTGGAGAAGGCCAAACAGGGTATTTTCTCCATGGAGAACCTGCGGGCCTACACCGAGAACTATCGGAACTCCGGCGGTCAGCGCAATTTCACCGATTACTACACCTCGGCTTACGATTACGCGATTTTCGACAAAACGCTTCGCGAGAATGTGACCTTTGCTGATCACAGTCTGGCGACGGACAGTGTATTTTCCGAGACGCAATTTATTTCTTGCCGTAACGTATTGATTTACTTCAATAAGAAGTTGCAAGATCGCGCATTTGGTTTGTTTCACGAGTCGCTGAGTCATCGTGGCTTTCTGGCGCTGGGCAGTAAAGAGACGCTCGAGTTTTCCGCCTACGGGGACGCCTTCGAGACGCTGATCAAGCCTGAGCGGATCTATCGCAAACTATGAAAACCGATTTCAGTGCCGACTCGATCGGTGACGCCTTACCCGATGTCGATGCTATTGTCGTGGGCGCATCGGCTGGCGGCGTCGAGGCGTTGCTGAGAATATTCAGCACGCTGCGACCCGGTTTCAGCTTGCCTATATTGACGGTGCTGCATTTGCCGGATGATCGACGCAGCCAACTGGCGCAGGTGTTCCAGAATCGCTTGCCGATACCCGTCAAGGAAGCCGATGACAAGGAGGATATCGTGCCCGGTACACTCTATTTCGCCCCGGCGGGCTATCACCTCTCGGTGGAGTCTGACCGAAGTCTGTCGCTGAGCCAGGAGGAGCGAGTGTTTTATTCGCGGCCGAGCATAGACATTCTGTTCGATTCGGCTGCGGACGCTTACGGCTCGCGGCTGGCTGGCGTGCTGCTGACCGGCGCTAATAACGACGGCGCACGAGGTTTGCTGCAGGTCAGGAAAAACGGTGGTTTCACGGTGGTACAGAACCCTTTGCAAGCCCAGGCCTCGACCATGCCCGAGGCCGCTCTGGCGCTGCAATCGCCTGATTACCTTCTTTCTCTGAATGATATTGGCCGATTGCTGGTCGAGCTGGAACGAACCGCATGTTAAGTGAAATTCAGGCCAAGCTGCTCATCGTCGATGACCTGCCGGAAAATCTGCTGGCGCTCGATGCATTGATCAAGCGTGAAGACCGCATCGTATTCAAGGCCCTGTCCGCTGACGAGGCGCTGTCACTGCTGCTGCAGCATGAATTCGCCCTGGCCATTCTCGACGTGCAGATGCCGGGCATGAACGGGTTCGAGCTGGCAGAAATGATGCGCAGCACGGAAAAGACCAAGAACATCCCGATTGTGTTTGTCAGTGCTGCCGGTCGAGAGCTGAACTACGCCTTCAAGGGCTATGAAAGCGGTGCGGTGGATTTTCTGCACAAGCCGCTGGATATTCATGCGGTGAAGAGCAAGGTCAATGTCTTCGTCGACCTGTATCGGCAACGCAAGGCGATGAAAATCCAGGTTGAAGAATTGGAGCGCAGTCGTCAGGAGCAAGAGCTGCTGCTCAAGCGCCTGCAATCCACGCAGAGCGAGCTTGAGCATGCTGTCCGAATGCGCGATGACTTCATGTCGATCGTTTCCCATGAAGTGCGCACGCCGCTCAACGGTCTGATTCTGGAAACCCAGTTGCGCAAATTGCACCTGGCCAAGGACAACGCTGCGGCGTTCACCATGGAAAAGCTTCGCGCCATGGTGGACCGCGACGAGCGGCAGATTCAGAGTCTGATCCGGCTGATCGAAGACATGCTTGATGTGTCGAGAATTCGCACGGGTAAGTTGTCGATCAGACCCAGCCCGTTTGACTTGAGCGAGCTGGTCACCCAGTTGCTGGAAAGCTTCGCTGCGCAGATTGCCGCCGCCAACTCCAGCATCACGCTGTGCGCCGAGGAACCGGTGATTGGCGTCTGGGACGAGTTCCGCATCGAGCAGGTGGTGGCCAACCTGCTGACCAACGCGCTGCGTTACGGGGCACGCAAGCCAGTCGAGGTGCGTGTGTTCGGCAAGGAAGGTCACGCGTATATCGAAGTCACGGATCAGGGCATCGGCATCACGCCTGAAAACCAGAAGCGTATCTTTCAGCAATTCGAACGTGTCACGACCAACCATGCGGTCGCCGGCCTGGGGCTGGGGTTGTTTATTTCAGAGCAGATCGTGATGGCCCATGGTGGTCGTATCGAGGTCGAAAGCGAGGAGGGCGTGGGTTCTACCTTCCGGATTTGTCTGCCGCTCTAAGGCATTGCTGCAACTGATAGCCACTGGCGATCAAGTTTAATCGGATATGCGCGCAACCTCCCATGGCTGTCGTGGTCGTAATGGCAGCCATTTATAAGATCAAAGGCAGTTCAATGAGCGCTGATGCAGAAAACGTCGTACTAATCGTCGAAGACGAACCGCTGATCCTGATGTTGCTGGCCGACTATCTGTCAGGTGTGGGCTATCGCGTCCTCCAGGCGGAAAACGGTGAGCAGGCATTCGAGATTCTGGCCACCAAGCCTCATCTGGACCTGATGATCACCGATTACAGATTGCCGGGCGGCATCTCGGGCGTGCAGATCGCCGAGCCCGCAGTCATGCTGCGTCCTGAATTGAAAGTGATCTTTATCAGTGGCTATCCGGCAGAAATTCTGGAATCGGGCAGCCCGATTGCCGCCAAGGCGCCGATTTTGGCCAAGCCGTTCACGATGCAAACCTTACAGTCCAAGATTCAGAGCCTGCTGGCCTGACCTTGCCTGCCGCCTTGGCGGGCAAGAGCGTTATGCGCAATACGACCGTTAAATGAAGAAGCCTGATCTCAGGCTTCGATCATTTCCCGCACTTTCGAGGTCAGGTGGTCAAATGCGAACGGCTTGGTGATCAATTGCATGCCCGTTTCGAGGAAACCTGCCCGCACAGCGGCGTGCTCGGCATAGCCGGTAATGAACAGGACCTTCAGCTCTGGCCGTAACTGGCGAGCAATTTCGGCCAGTTGGCGGCCATTCATTCCCGGCAACCCCACGTCACTGATCAACAGATCAATACGCTGCCCCGATTCAAGAATAGGGACAGCCTCACGCGCGTCACTGGCCTCGATAAAGGCATAGCCCAGTTCGCTCAATACTTCGCTGACCAGCACGCGAACGGCAGAGTCATCTTCCACGATGAGCACGGTCTCGCCGTGCTCAGCGCGAATTGCGTGGCTCTGAAAGCTCTGTTCATCGTCATTCTGCAGCCCTTGAAAGCGCGGTAGAAACAATTGCACCGTGGTGCCCTGACCCACCTCACTGCTGATAGAAACATGGCCGTGCGACTGCTTGCTGAAGCCATAGATCATCGACAGACCGAGGCCGGTGCCCTGGCCAATGGGTTTGGTGGTGAAAAACGGATCAAACGCGCGACTGATCACCGTTTCCGGCATGCCGCAGCCGGTGTCACTGACACTCAACACCACATAATCGCCCGGCAAGAGGTTCTCATGGGCATTGGTGAAGGTCTTGTCCAGTTGCTGGTTGAACGTCTCGACCACCAGTTCGCCACCCTCGGACATCGCGTCGCGGGCATTGAGTACCAGGTTGAGCAGCGCGTTTTCCAGCTGATTGGGGTCGGCTTCGGCGGTCCATAAATCTTCCGACAGCCGCACGTGCAGGCGGATGCTTTCGTTGACGCTGCGGCGCAGCAGCTCGTCCATCGCCTTGACCAGATGGTTCATGTTCACGGGTTTAGAGTCCAGCGACTGGCGACGCGAAAACGCCAGCAGGCGATGGGTAAGGGCTGCGGCGCGATTGGCTGAGGTCACACCCAGATCGATCAGGCTTTCCAGTTCTTCTACCTGGCCGCGCGCCACACGCCTTCTGATCAGCTCAAGGCTGCCGATGATGCCGGTCAGCATATTGTTGAAGTCGTGGGCAATACCGCCGGTCAATTGGCCCACCGCTTCCATCTTCTGCGACTGGCGCAACACTTCTTCCTTGTGGCGCAGCTGGGCAGTGCGTTCTTCGACCTGCTGCTCAAGGGTTTCGTTGAGGCGGCGCAACTGGGATTCAGCCTGTTTGCGTTCGGTGATGTCCGATGTTACCCCGACCAGTGTGCTGACCCTGTCGTTTTTGCTGTGAATGGCGCGTGCGCGCACGTCCACCCAATTGAGTGAGCCGTCGGGCCAGATATTGCGATATTCGATGATGAAATCCACACCGGAATCCAGACTGCGTTGCAGTGCCGACTGCATGCGTGGCTGATCTTCCGAGTAGACGACTGACAACCAGTCGTCATAACTGAACGCTTCCTGCTCATCCAGGCCGAAATGCGCCTTGGTAATGGCGGAGCAGCTCAGTTTCAGATTCTCCGCTTGCAATTGCCACGAGCCGAGACGTCCTGCTTTCAGGGCATTCTGCAGGCTGCGCTCGCTTTCGTGCAGATCTTCAATGCGCGCCCTGGCTTCATATTGGCGTCTCCGACCGCGCACTGCTGTGGTCACCAGACTGACCAGTGTCACAGGATGAAACGGTCGTTCCAGAAACGTCACATTGCCGAGGAGGTTACCCAGACGGGCGGATGGATTGTGTTCCGGCCCGCCGTGGTGAGTGAGCAGGACGATGGGCAAGTCAGACCATGCCGGTTGCTCTTCCAGTACTTTCAACAGCGGGTTGATATCGTTATTTTGCAGCGCCTCATCGGCAATCACCGCAAGGCCCGCCCCGGCAGCCAGCTCTTTGACCAGCTCCGTCAGGTCGTTAACCACTGCTGCCGGGAAGCCCGCTTCATCGAGTATGCGCAGGGCAATCTGGTTGTCTCGTCCACGGGGCGCGAGAATGATTGCGCGTTCGGATAATTGACCCGAAATACTCACAGATCTTCGTCCACCAGGAGAGGCTTTTTGTCACCCATATAATTCGGAATACCGCCCAACACGCCTTGGAAGGCGTCCAGTGGCTCGCCGATGGTCAAGCCATTCGAGCTGATACGGTATTCGCGGATGGTCGATTCGTGCGTGCCTGTACGCTTCTTGATAACCGAAACAGCCCGACGCACCTGACCCAGGGCCTCGAAGTAGCGCAGCAGGATTACGCTGTCGGCGAGATAGGTGATATCGACCGGAGACCGCATGTCACCCACGAGCCCATGCTGCGCAACAGTGATGAATGTCGAGGCGCCTTGGCGATTGAGATACAGCAAAAGCTCGTGCATGTGCAAAATCAGCGCGCTTTCTTCAGGCATGGCGGCCTGGTAACCATTGATACTGTCAATAATCACGGTTTTTATCTGCTTGCGGTCCACCGCGCTTCGTACCCGATGGGCGAATTCGCCGGGAGACAGTTCAGCCGCGTCGATTTGTTCAATCAGCAGGTTGCCGGTGTCCTGCAGTGCGCGAAGGTCAATCCCGAGCTTGAGCATGCGCTCGAACAGCAGTCCCATCTCTTCATCGAATATAAACAGACCGACTCGCTCGCCGCGCGCAACAGCCTGCACCGCAAACACTAGCGATATCAGGGATTTGCCCGTACCGGCCGGCCCGAGTATCAGCGTGCTGGAACCACTCTCGATCCCACCGCCCAGCAGCTTGTCGAGTCCCTCGATCCCGCTGCTCATCTGTATGCGCGGGAAGTCCGAGCGGTATTCGGCCGCCACCAGACGCGGGAAAACCTGTATGCCGCCGTGGGCGATGGTGAAGTCGTGATAGCCGCCCCGGTACTTCTGGCCCCTGTATTTGACGATTTTCACGCGTCTGCGCTCGGCACCGTAGATCGGCGTCAGCGATTCCAGGCGGATCACGCCGTGGGCGACACTGTGGACAGTCTTGTCGAGCGCATCGGTGGTCAGGTCATCCAGCAGCAGTACCGTCGCGTTGTAGCGATTGAAGTAATGCTTGATTGCAAGTATCTGACGACGATAACGCAAGGAACTCTGCGCCAGCAGGCGGATTTCCGAAAGGCTGTCGATCACCACCCGCGAAGGTTTGACACGCTCGACCACCTCGAAGATGTGGCGAGTGGCCTCACCCAGCTCCAGGTCAGACGAGTAGAGCAGGCTCTGATGGTGATCGGAGTCGAGCAGGTTCTCGGGCGGTGTCAGTTCGAAAATATTGATCTCGTCAGCCAGTACCCAGCCGTGCGACGCCGCGCCTTCGCGAAGCTCGTGTTCGGTTTCGGACAGGGTGATGTATAACGACACTTCACCCGCATCCGCTCCCGCTTGTAAAAACTGAAGTGCTACGGTTGTCTTGCCGGTTCCGGGTTCGCCTTCAAGAAGGAAAACATGATTGCGTGAAAAACCCCCTGAAAGGATGTTGTCCAGACCTTCAATCCCGGTTGCCGCTTTTGACGTATTCAAGTATCGCCCTCTGATAACCCATGTAGGTTTTATTACCGCTTAACTCTGGACCGCCCTATGTACTGGCGGTTCACACTATTTGTGGTTGTTGTTGCGATTATAGCTATTCAAATGAGTGGTTCAGGGTCCGGAAAAAGTCAGTTCAGTCTGCTTACGATAGTTATAGTGGTGTTGTTATAGTTTCTCTTCCGGGCTTTGACCTGTTTAAGGATGACGCGATGCTCAATTACCAGGCCTTCAAGGTCGAACTGGCCGACTGCATTGCTCATGTGCAGATCAACAGGGCTGACAAGGTCAATGCCATGAACGCGGCATTCTGGACCGAAATTATCGAGATATTCGACTGGATAGAGCGCAACGATGAGGTTCGCGTCGTGGTGCTGAGCGGCGCTGGCAAGCACTTCTCTTCAGGTATCGATCTGGCATTGCTGGCTTCAGTCGCTAACCAGATGGGCGACGACGCAGGCCGCAATGCGCGACTGCTCAGGCGCAAGATCCTCGACATGCAGGCTTCGTTTACCGCCGTCGACCATTGTCGCAAGCCGGTGCTGGCTGCCATTCAGGGCTATTGCCTGGGCGGCGCCATCGATCTGATCTCGGCCTGTGACATGCGCTACGCCGCTGCCGATGCGCAATTCGCGATTCGTGAAATCGATATGGGCATGGCTGCCGATGTCGGTACCTTGCAGCGTCTGCCGCGGATTATTGGCGATGGCATGTTGCGCGAGCTGGCCTATACCGGACGCACTGTCGGTGCCGAAGAGGCGCAGCGAATCGGACTGGTCAATTGCACCTTCGATGATCATGCAGGTCTGTTGGAGGGTGTATTTGCGCTGGCGCGGGAAATCGCAGGCAAGTCACCGATCGCCATCGAAGGTACCAAGCAGATGATCAGCTATATGCGTGATCACCGGGTCGAAGATGGGCTCGAACACGTTGCCATCTGGAACGCCGCCATGTTGCAATCGCCCGATCTCAAATTGGCGATGGTTGCGCACATGAGCAAGCAGAAGCCGGTATTCGATAATTAAAGCAGCACAATGTTTGTGTGCAGACAAAGGAGTTTTTCCATGACGCGCCCGGTGCGTTGGACTACAGCAGTTCTGGATGTCGAGGCCAAAGAGGGGCTGGCCGTGGTCCATAGCGATCAGGGCTTCCTGCTCGACGCCAATGGCGTGATGTTTCCCAGAGCCTGGCTGAGCAGGCTGAACCTGCCGGTGCAGAGCGAGCATGGCATCGGTTATCTGGACGGCGAGCCTGTGTATTTGCTGGTGCTGGAGGAGTGCGTCGCGGTCGAGGGCTGCGCCTGGCAGGGCTTGCGCCAGTTCATGATGGAAGGCGACTTCGCCATATTTCAGATGCTTGGGTACGCTGCACAGGTCAGCACATGGGCCAGAGAGCATCGATTCTGTGGCGCCTGTGGCCGGCCGACGGTGCAGATCCCCGGCGAACGGGCGATGTACTGCGCGCACGACAAACTGCGTCTGTATCCGCGTATTTCTCCAAGCATGATCGTGCTGGTTACCCGTGGCGATGAAATTCTGCTGGCCCGTTCGCCGCGCTTCGTCACCGGCATGTACAGCGCGCTGGCCGGTTTTGTAGAACCCGGTGAGTCAGCGGAAGAGTGCGTACACCGTGAAGTGATGGAAGAGGTGCAGGTCAGGATCAAGAATCTGAAGTACCTGGGCAGTCAGTGCTGGCCGTTTCCGCACTCGATGATGCTGGGCTTTCATGCCGAATACGACAGCGGCGACATCGTGCCGCAGGAAGAAGAGATCGAGGACGCGCGCTGGTTTCATATCGATGATCTGCCAGCACTGCCGGCCAACCGCTCTATCGCCCGCTATCTGATCGAAGCCTACCTGTCACAGCGCTCAGGCACCGCCGAACCAGTGCTGCCAGGCTAGACGCACGGTCAGCCCGAGCACGACGGTAATGAACACCGGGCGGATGAATTTGGCGCCGCCCTTGATAGCGGTTCCTGCGCCAAAGTAGGCGCCGAGCATGACTGCCAGGCCCATGCTGAGGCCGATGATGTAATCCACCTGACCGGAAAACATGAACACTGACAGCGCCACCGCATTGCTGACGAAGTTCATGCTGCGCGCCACGCCGCTGGCCTTGACCAGATCCACCGGGTACAGCAGCAGCGTACTGACTGTCCAGAAAGCGCCGGTGCCCGGTCCGGCGACGCCGTCATAAAAACCCAGCCCCAGGCCCTGTGGTAACTGCCATTTCTTTTTGATCGGCGCGTCGCTGTCCAGTGGCGCCTTGGGCGTACCACCAAACAGCAGGTACAGCCCGCAGCCGAACACAATCACCGGCAGCATCTGGTTCAGCCATTCGGCAGGCAGATAATGGGCTATGACAGCGCCGATGGCCGCGCCGACAGCGGTCCCGACTATGGCATGCACCCACTGGCGTGGATGAAACAGCTTGCGCCGGTAGAACGTGAAGCTGGCCGTGGCCGAGCCGAAGGTCGAACTGAGCTTGTTGGTTCCCAGCACCAGATGCGGTGGCAGCCCGGCCGTCATGAGCGCCGGTGTCGTGAGCAATCCGCCGCCGCCCGCAATGGCGTCGATGAAGCCCGCTAAAAAGGCCACGACGGCAAGGATGGCGAGGGTGGTCAGGTCGACGCTGAGTTCAAATGGCATGACGAGAGGGGCTTATAGAGAGAAAAGCGGCAAGAGGCAGAAAGAGCTGCCGGAACGTGGCGCATTCTAACCCTCGCCAGCCCTCTCAGGAAGTCAGATATCTTCAAGAGCGACCCAGCGTTGCTCGGCCGCCGCACAGCGGATGGCCGTCGCCAGGCGTTCGATCTGCCAGGCCTCTTCGAAGTCGGGACCACGGCTGCTATGCCCGCATACCGCCTGAATCAGCGCCTGTACTTCAAGTGCCTTGAGCTCGTTGTAACCCAGTTGATGACCGGGGGCGGGGCAGAAGGCGGCATAACCGGGCTGGGCGGGGCCTGCCAGCAGACGCTGAAAACCATCGCGGCCCGATGCGCCTGCCCGATAAACGCGTAATTCGTTCAAGCGCTCCTGATCAAATGTCAGGGTGCCAAGGGTGCCGCTGATTTCAAAACTCAAGTGATTCTTGTAACCGTGCTTGAGCCAACTGCTGCTGAAGGTCCCGCGCGCGCCGTTGGTAAAGCGCAGCAGTGCATGCGTCTGGTCGTCGACTGCGATGGTGCGCATTTCGTGGCTGCCCGAACTGGCGGGACGCTGGCGGTGTACGGTGCTGCAATCGGCGCAGACTGCTTCGACATCGCCCACCAGATAACGCGCCATGCCCAGCAAATGACTGCCCAGATCAGCCAGTGCGCCGCCTGCGTGCGCGGCATCGCAGCGCCATGACCAGGGAGATGCCGGGTTGCCCATGAAGTCTTCGCTGAACTCACCCTGAAAGCTGACGATATCGCCCAGTTCGCCCGCGTCGATCAGGTCTTTGGCCAGTCCGATCATCGGGTTGTGCTGATAGTTGTAACCGACTTTGGTCACTACGCCGGCCGCTTTGGCACTGAGGCGCATTTCATCGGCCTCAGCCAGACTGACCGCCAGCGGCTTTTCGCAGTAAACCGCCTTGCCCGCAGCGATGGCGGCCATGGCCATGGGGTAATGCAAATGGTTGGGCGTGGTGATCGCGACGATCTGCACGTGAGGATCCTGGATCAGTTGCTTCCAGTCAGCATGGCTGCGATCGAAGCCCCATGCCTGCGCGCAGTGCTCGGCTCGCACGCTGTCAGAGTCGGCCACTGCCACCAGCCGAATGCGGGCTGGCAGCTCAAGGGCTGCGTTGGCATTGCCGAACGCCAGCGCATGGGCTCGGCCCATGAAGCCGGTGCCGATCAGGCCGATGCCCAGTTCCGGTAAAGCAACAGAAGGATGGTTTTCCCGCATGACAGTCTCCAGAAAGGATTGTTGTTATGCGGAAAATATATTCCAATTAAATTAATAATGGAAAATTAATTCATTATCTTGAGTGGGTATTGATCAGGACAGAAATCCGCCATCGACATTCAACGCTACTCCCGTGGTATAGCTGGACGCTTCGCTCGCGAGATACAGTACCGCGCCAGCCATTTCACTGGGTGCCGCGACGCGTTTCAGGGGAATCTGCGAAAGGGCAAGGCTAAGAATGGCGTCGTTTTTGACCAGCGCCGAGGCGAATTTGGTGTCGGTCAGTCCTGGCAACAAGGCGTTGCAGCGAATACCGAACTCTGCGCACTCCTTGGCAAACACTTTGGTCATGTTGACCACCGCGGCTTTGGTCATCGAGTAGACCCCCTGATAGGCTCCCGGCGACACCGCATTGATCGACGCGACGTTGATGATGCTGCCACCGCCGCTTTCCCGCATCAGCTTGCCTGCTTCGACAGACATGAAAAAATAGCCACGGATGTTCACGTCCACGGTCTTCTGGAAGGCACTGAGGTCAGTGTCCAGCACGTTGCAGAATTGCGGGTTGGTGGCGGCGTTGTTGACCAGAATGTCCAACCGGCCGAACTGCTGGCGAACCTGCGTAAATACGCTGGTTATCTGCTCCATTTCGCCGATGTGGCAGGCCATTGCCGTGGCCTGGCCGCCCTCGGCAGTGATTGCATCAGCGACCGCCTGGCAGCTGTCGAGCTTGCGGCTTGAAACAATAACGTGCGCGCCTTGCTGGGCAAGCAGTCTGGCAATGGCCTCGCCGATACCGCGGCTGGCGCCTGAAACGAAGGCGATTTTACCGTCGAGGTCGAAAAGCTGGGTTCTGGACATATCAGTTCCTGATCTTGGCGCCGTCAAAGGCTGGATTTGGCGATCACCGCCAGGCTCATTTGCTCCAGCAGCCTGTTCATGTGAATGAACTGGGCGAAGCGTTTGTCCTGAGTCTGGCCATGAAAGAAACGGTAATAGATCTGTTGCACGATACCGGCCAGACGAAACAGGCCGTAGGTGTAGTAAAAGTCGAAATTGTCGATGCGGATGCCCGCGCGTTCGGCGTAGTAATCGACGAACGCCTGCCGTGTCAGCATGCCGGGCGCATTGCTCGGCTGACGGCGCATCAACTGCACGGGGGCAGGATCGTCTGCCTGAATCCAGTAGGCGAGGGTGTTGCCCAGATCCATCAGTGGATCACCCAGGGTGGTCAGTTCCCAGTCCAGAACGCCGATGATGCGCATCGGGTTCTCCGGGTCGAGGATCACATTGTCGAAGCGATAGTCGTTGTGCACGATGCTTGAGATAGGCGAGTCGGCAGGCATTTTCGCTACCAGCCAGGCCTTGACTTGCTCCCAGGCCGGAGCGTCCGGAGTCATGGCTTTTTCGTAGCGTTCGGACCAGCCGCTAATCTGTCGCTGCACATACCCCTGCGGTTTTCCCAGATCACCCAGCCTGCACGCCTGATAGTCGACTTTATGCAGGTCTACCAGTTTGTCGATGAAGCCCTTGCACAAATCTTCTGTCTGCTGCGCACTCAGGCCCAGCTGCGGCGGCAGGTCGGAGCGCAGAATGACACCCTTGACGCGCTGCATGACGTAGAAATCCGAGCCGATCACCGATGGATCGGTGCAGTGCAGGTAAGCCTGCGGGCAATAGGGAAAGGCGTCCTTGAGCTGGTTGAGGATTCGATACTCGCGGCCCATGTCGTGCGCTGACCTGGCCTTGTGCCCGAAGGGCGGACGGCGCAGCACCAGCTCTCTGTCAGGATACTGGATCAGGTAAGTCAGGTTTGACGCGCCGCCAGGAAACTGGCTGATGATCGGGGTGCCGTCCAGCGCCGGGATATGCGCCTTCAAATACGGATCAATGATGGAAACGTCCAGTTCTTCGCCTGGACGAATCTCGGTGGATTGATCGGTCAGTGCCATGTCTATCCCTTGCGCTTATTATGGTCCGATAGAATCATTGACTAATCTAATGATTCCCCCGCCTGCCAGCAACTGCGTAACAGCCTTATAGGTCAGCGTGTTGCCGGGCAATCAGTAGCCCTGATCCCTGTTCAGGCAGGCCAAAAAAAACCGAAGCGGTCAGCTTCGGTTATGGTGCAACGTACCGGGCTTTTATACCGGAAACAGCTCGCTGAGCTTCATGGCCAGCATCATGTCGCCTTCGGCGCGCAGTTTGCCACCCATGAACGCCTGCATGCCGTCGGTTTCGCCGCTGACGATGCCCTTCAGGGTTGTGCTGTCCATGACCAGTGTCACGTTGGCGTCAGGGTTTTCACCTTCCTGCAGTTCGCACGTGCTGTCCTTGACGATCAGCGCGTAGTGTTTGTCTTCGTCGGTGATGTTGAAGCCGAAAACAAGGTCCAGACCGGCAGCAGCCGCTGGGTTGAACTTGGCTTGCATGGTCTTCACGGCGTCGTCTACTGAGGTCATGTCTTGATCCTTTCAGGGTGAGTTACGCGTCCGCAGGGGCGCGATGTACGGGGATTAACGGTAAGTGATGAGTTCCGGAGTCTTCAGCAATTGCAGGTGCGTATAACTGTTGAAGGAAGCCAGGCTGACCTGGTTACCTTTGAATTTGAGTTGATGCAGCGACGTATTGACGATATGCCAATGAAGCTCGAACGCCTGTTGGGCGGGCATGTCGGTAATCAGATGCAGCAGGGCGGTGATAGTGCCGCCGGAAGTGAACACGGCAATGCGCTCATGCGGGCCTGCGGTCTCCAGAATTCTGTCCAGGCCTGCCTGCACACGCGCTACGAAGGCCGCCCAGCTTTGCAGCCCGGCGGTATCGTGCTGGCCGCTTAGCCAGCGGCGGGTAATCAGGGAAAACAACCGCTGAAACCCGGCGCGATCTTCTGCGGCGTTGCGCAGGATGTTCAGGGCTTCGGGTTCTTCAGCAAGCATGGCCGGGATCAGCGCACGAATCACGCCTTCGGCATCGAATTCGTCGAAGGCGCTGTCAGTCTCGACGACGGGTATGTGGTGCCCGGCCTCGGCGTACCGCGCCAGTGCGTGCCGGGCGGTGTCCTGCTGACGAAGCAGCTTGCCCGACAGGCAGCGGTCGAACGTCAGGCCCAGATCGACAAGGTGTGTGCCCAGCACCTGCGCCTGACGAATGCCCACAGGCGACAGGACGTCGTAATCGTCTGCACCAAATGAGGCCTGGCCATGTCGTATCAGGTAGATGCTGCCCACGTCCGTCGTCTCGGTACGATGAAGGTCTGGCGAGGTTATGAGGGATGCCGGGAAGCTGTCAATGAAAAAACATACGCTCGTTTGAAATCATCGTTTTAATGGTTTGTTACGGACCGCCCGCTGGTGAACCTTACAGGGCGCCGGTATGCTGCAATCATCGCTGCCCTTGATTGGTAAGGGCATAACGCAAGTGAGGAACAATCGTGGATTTTGTTGTCGATTACGCAAGTTTTCTGGCCAGGACCGTGACGCTGGTGATCGCCATCGTTGTGGTGCTGGTTGCCATTGCGTCCATGCGTGGCAAGGGCCGTCGCAAATCAGCCGGCCAATTGCAGGTCACGCGCCTCAATGACTTCTACAAAGGCCTGCGTGACCGCCTTGAGCAATCGCTGCTGGATAAAGACCGCCTCAAGGCACTGCGCAAGGAGCAGGGCAAGGCGCTAAAGAAAGAGAAAAAGCTGGCCGAGCCCAAGTCTCGTGTCTACGTTCTGGATTTCGACGGTGACATCAAGGCGTCTGCCACTGAAAGCATGCGCCACGAGATCACCGCGCTGCTGACGCTCGCCACTGACAGGGACGAGGTGGTTCTGCGTCTGGAAAGCGGCGGTGGCATGGTTCACAGCTACGGTCTGGCTTCTTCACAGCTGGCGCGTATTCGTCAGGCGGGCATTCCGCTGACCGTGTGCATCGACAAGGTGGCTGCTAGCGGCGGCTACATGATGGCCTGCATCGGCACCAAGATCATCAGCGCACCCTTCGCGATTCTGGGCTCGATCGGTGTCGTGGCGCAGTTGCCGAACGTGAATCGCCTGTTGAAAAAACACGATATCGATTTCGAAGTCCTTACGGCGGGTGAGTACAAGCGCACGCTGACCGTGTTTGGCGAAAACACCGAAAAGGGTCGTGAGAAATTTCAGCAGGATCTGGACATCACCCACGACCTGTTCAAGAACTTCGTTGCCAGCTATCGCCCGCAACTGTCCATCGATGAAGTGGCGACTGGCGAAGTGTGGCTGGGCATGGCGGCAATCGACAAGCTGCTGGTCGACGAGTTGAAGACCAGTGACGAGTACCTGGCCGAGCGTGCCAAGGAAGCTGACGTGTTCCACCTGCACTATGTTCAGCGCAAAAGCCTGCAGGAACGCATGGGCATGGCTGCCGCCACGTCAGTGGACCAGATGGCTGACAAGTGGTGGGGACGTTTGACTCAGCAGCGGTTCTGGTAAGCGCCGCCTGGCGGAAAGGCATCCGTGCCTATCGGCCAATGCGATGAGCCCTGTTCTCAGGGCTCATCGGGGCTTGTACATGTGACTGAGTGACGAGAATGAAGGCGCCTTTCAGCGCCTGCGGAACAACGGCAGCGGCTCATCGGCAGCAGCCTGGTACGTCACGGAAAAATCCTTCAGTCCTTCCAGCGCTTCATACGGATCTTTATCCGCACGCACCGCAAAGGCATCAAAACCGCAGCGGCGCATGTAGAACAGCTGATCGCGCAGCACATCGCCAATCGCCCGCAACTCGCCCTTGTAACCATAACGATCACGTAGCAGGCGGGCGTTGGAGAAGCTGCGACCGTCGGTGAAGGCCGGGAAGTTCAGGGCAATCACCTGAAACTGATCGACATCGGCACCGATTTCTTCGGCTTCTTCGTCACTGTCCAGCCACACACCCAAGCCGCCGTCGCGTGCCTTGAGGGCGTGCGCATGCTCGCGCCACAGCGCCAGCGGAACAATCAGGTCATCGCAGTTGGACAGGCTTTCAAAGGTCGTCTCCTTGGGCAGCAAGTGCCAGGTTTCGTCGATGACCTCGTTGTTTTTAATGATTCGCTGCATAGACGCGCTCCTTGAAAGGGTCAATGCCGATACGCTGATAAGTGTCGATGAAGCGCTCGTCTTCGTTACGTTTTTCGACATACACGTCGATCAGCTTCTCGATCACGTCCGGCATCACGTCCTGGGCAAAAGACGGGCCGAGGATCTTGCCGAGGCTGGCATCACGGCTGGCACTGCCGCCGAGAGAAACCTGGTAGAACTCTTCGCCTTTCTTGTCCACGCCCAGAATGCCGATGTGGCCGACGTGATGGTGGCCGCAGGCGTTCATGCAGCCGGAAATGTTCAGGTCCAGCTCACCGATATCGAACAGGTAATCCAGATCGTCGAAGCGGCGCTGGATGGATTCGGCAATCGGTATCGACTTGGCGTTGGCCAGCGAGCAGAAATCACCGCCCGGGCAGCAGATGATGTCGGTCAGCAGGCCGATGTTCGGGGTCGCGAAACCGTTTTCGCGCAGCTCGTTCCACAGCGTGAACAGCTGGGCCTGCTCGACATCAGCGAGGATGACGTTCTGCTCGTGGGAGGTGCGCAGCTGACCGAAGCTGTAACGGTCGGCCAGATCGGCGACGGCATCGAGCTGTTTGTCGGTCAGATCGCCAGGGGCAACGCCGGTCGGCTTGAGCGACAGGGTTACCGCAATGTAGCCCGGCTTCTTGTGGGCCAGCACATTGCGTTGACGCCAGCGTGCGAAGCCTGGGTGTTGAGCGTCCAGCGCCGCCAGTTCAGCGTGCTGATCGCTGAGGGCTTTGTATTCGGGGTCGACAAAATGCCGCGAGACGCGTTGCACTTCGGCTTCGGTCAGGGTGGTCTGGCCGCCACGCAAGTGGACCATTTCCGCGTCGACTTTCGCTGCGAACACCTCGGGAGTCAGCGCCTTGACCAGAATCTTGATGCGCGCCTTGTACTTGTTGTCGCGACGACCGTAGCGGTTGTAGACGCGCAGAATGGCGTCCAGGTAGCTCAGCAGGTCTTGCCACGGCAGGAATTCATTGATGAACGCACCGACTACCGGCGTACGGCCCAGGCCGCCACCGACGAGTACGCGGAAACCCAGCTCGCCCGCCTCGTTATGCACCGGCTCAAGACCGATATCATGGACTTCGATCGCTGCGCGGTCGCGGGTCGAGCCGTTGATCGCAATCTTGAACTTGCGCGGCAGGTAGGCGAACTCCGGATGGAATGTAGTCCACTGACGAACGATTTCACACCACGGCCGCGGGTCGATCAGTTCATCGGCTGCAACGCCGGCAAACTGGTCGGTGGTTACGTTGCGCAGGCAGTTGCCACTGGTCTGGATGGCGTGCATCTGCACGGTCGCCAGTTCGGCCAGAATATCCGGCACGTCTTCAAGCGCAGGCCAGTTGAACTGTACGTTCTGACGGGTGCTGATGTGCGCATAGCCCTTGTCGTAGTCGCGGGCAATTTTCGCCATCATGCGCGCCTGACGCGAGGTCAGCTGGCCGTACGGTACGGCGACGCGCAGCATTGGCGCGAAACGCTGAATATACAGCCCGTTTTGCAGGCGCAACGGTCGAAACTCTTCCTCGCTCAGTTCCCCGGCCAGATAGCGTCGGGTCTGATCCCGGAACTGCTTGACGCGGTCCTCGATGATCCTCTGATCGTAATCGTCGTATACGTACATATAGGTCCTGTTCTCAGGCTTCGTCATGAAGCAGGTCAGTGGCGTGAAGTCCGGGCAGCAATGGCTGTCGTTCGCTGTCTGCCTGCTTCATCTGGTCAATTCTGCGCGCACGGCCGCGCACTCCCTGGGGAGCGGAGGCGACGATAGCAGTTTGCAGATATCGATAAAAGTGATGTTTATATATATGCAAATCACTAAAAGCGATAAGCAATTCGGCGTCTGTTCATATCCCTGCTTGCCGTGTGGTCAAGACTCGACTTTACTGAGGATGCCCACCTTGCGTACAGGTGGTCATACCGATCCTTTCATGTGCAATCACCCACAAGACCGACAAGAGGCGATGCGATGAGCAAGCACCCTAAACTGACCAAGCCAGGTAAGTCCGTTGATGCCTGGGCCATTCTTTTCATTGTGATTCTGGCCATTGCTGCCGCACTGTTCTGGGTCAGCAGCCGGTAGCGTGCTGAATAAAGATTTGTCCGCAGCCTCCAGATCCCTGTAGTTGCTGCCGATAGCTCGCTTGTAAAGCGATCAATCGCGGTTGTCTCAAGGTTCAAGTGTATGAAGGTGTGTGTCCGATGGCTGATCGTGTTCGGCTGGTTGTGGTCCGCTGCGTCAGGTGCCGCGTCGGTGGTGTTCATAAGCCCCGGTGCTGAAACCGACGGCTATTGGGCGAGCTATTCGAGAGTCATGCAGACGGCTGCCAGCACTACGGGCATGTCGCTTAAAATTCTCTACACCGATCGCGACACACGAACCTTGATCCGTATGGCGCGGGAAACGCTGCTGGGCAACGAGCGACCGGATTACCTGTTGTTTTCCAATGAGCTGAACGTGGCTCCTGAGATTCTGCGCCTGTCTTCAGGCAGCGGGGTGAAGCTGTTTGCGGTCAATAACACGCTGACCGCAGACCAGGCGCTTATTCTCGGCGACCTGCGCGCCCGCTATCCGGATTTCATTGGCAGCCTGATCGGCAATGACGAGGAGGGCGGTTACATGACCGCCAAGCGTCTTATCAGCCTTGCGCCTCAGGTTACCAGGGGGCAGACGGTTGAAATGCTGGCCTTCTCGGGAACCAATACCACCGCGGTTTCGCTGTCGCGTGAAAAGGGCATGTTACGTGCTGTGGCAGAACATCCCGAGGTGCATCTGCGGCAAATCGTACTGGGCGGATGGCGGCGCGACAGGGCGCTGGAGCAAGCTCGCGTGCTATTCAAACGTCACCCTGAGGTTCGTCTGGTATGGTCGGCCAATGAACTGATGGCATTCGGCGCCATGGACGCCTTGCGAGAGCGTGGCGGCATGCCGGGCAGGGATGTTCTGTTCAGTGCGATCAATGGCACTGGCCTGTCATTGCAGGCGCAATTGAATGGCAGTCTCAGTGTGGTCGCCGCCGGCCATTTCACGCTGGGAGGCTGGGCGATCATTCTGCTGCATCGTTACGATGTCGCCCAGCCGACCGCGCGTCAGCCGTTGGGCGATCAAGCTGTTGATGTCTTGCAGTTGGTCGAACCGCAGGATACTCAGCGCTTTCTGGAGGCGACTCGTAACGAGCGCTATCAACTGGATACTCGAGCGTTCGACCTGAAGGTGCCAGGTGAACCGTCGCCGTTCTCGCTTAAAAGCATGCTCCCGGCCACCGCAGCCCAGAGCCGGTAAGCAATCGCTTCAGGCTGCAGCCGAACCTGCGCCGGCTGAGCTCTTGAACGCCTTACTCGTCGTAACCCAGGTTGGGCGCCAGCCAGCGCTCGGTGATGCTCAAGTCCTGACCCTTGCGGGCTGTGTAGCTTTCGACCTGATCCTTGTCGACCTTTCCCACCGCAAAATACTGCGCCTGCGGATGGGCGAAGTACCAGCCGCTGACTGCCGCCGCAGGGAACATTGCGTAGCTCTCGGTGAGGAATACGCCACTTTTGCCCGGCGTATGCTCCGGAGTGCCTTCAGGCAATGGATCGAGCAGCGCGAACAGGGTGGCCTTTTCAGTGTGATCGGGACATGCCGGATAGCCGGGAGCAGGGCGGATGCCCATGTATTGCTCCTTGATCAGCGCTTCGTTGTCCAGCGCTTCCTCTTTGGCGTAGCCCCAGTATTCCTTGCGCACCTGCTGGTGCAGCCATTCGGCGCAGGCTTCGGCAAGACGGTCTGCGAGCGCTTTGACCATGATCGAGTTGTAGTCGTCGCCTTTGTCCTGATAGGCCTTGGCAACTTCTTCGGCACCAATACCGGCAGTGGTGATGAAACCGCCAATGTAGTCGGTCAGGCCGCTGTCCCTGGGCGCGACGAAGTCAGCCAGCGAGAAGTTCGGCTTGCCGTCAGGCTTTATGGTCTGCTGACGCAAATGATGGAGTTTTGCCAGCGGTTTGCCGTTGTCACCGTAGACTTCCAGATCATCATCATTGACCTGATTGGCTGGCCAGAAACCGAACACGGCGCGGGCGCTGATCAGTTTCTCATCGATCAGCTTGCGCAGCATCTGCTGGGCGTCTTCGAACAGTGCGGTGGCAGCCTCGCCGACCACTTCGTCGGTGAGGATGCGCGGGTACTTGCCGGCCAGGTCCCAGGAAATGAAGAACGGTGTCCAGTCGATGTACTCGGCCAGCACGTTCAGATCAATGTCCTGCAAGACGCGGGTTCCGGTGAAAGTCGGTTGGGCAGGGGTGTAGTTTTCCCAGTCGAACTGCGGCTTCTTCGCCACCGCTGCGCCGTAGCTCAGGCGTTCGGTGCGCGCACTGCGGGCCGAGGTGCGCTCACGCACTTCTATGTATTCCAGGCGGGTCTTTTCAATAAACGCCGGTTTCAGCTCTTTCGACAGCAACTGAGTCGCGACGCCCACAGCACGCGACGCATCGGTCACGTAGATCACCGCGTCGTTGCTGTATTTGGGTTCGATCTTGACCGCAGTGTGTGCCTTGGAAGTGGTCGCACCGCCGATCATCAACGGCAAGTGGAAATCCTGACGTTGCATTTCCCGGGCAACATGCACCATCTCGTCCAGCGATGGAGTGATCAGCCCGGACAGGCCGATGATGTCGCACTTCTCGTCGCGAGCGACCTGCAGGATTTTCTCGGCAGGCACCATCACGCCCAGATCGACAATGTCGTAGCCATTGCAGCCCAGCACCACGCCGACAATGTTCTTGCCGATGTCGTGCACGTCACCCTTGACCGTCGCCATCAGAATCTTGCCCTTGGCTTCAGGCTTGTCGCCTTTTTCCAGCTCGATGAACGGGATCAGGTGCGCCACCGCTTGTTTCATGACACGTGCGGACTTGACCACCTGCGGCAGGAACATCTTGCCCGCGCCGAACAGATCGCCGACCACGTTCATGCCTGACATCAGCGGGCCTTCGATCACTTCGATAGGCCGGTTGAACCCCAGGCGTGACTCTTCGGTGTCCTGAACGATGTGCGTGGTAATGCCCTTGACCAGTGCGTGTTCCAGCCTTTGATTGACCGGCCAGCTGCGCCACTCCTCGGTCTCGGCTTCCTTTACGCTGCCGTCGCCCTTGTACTTGTCGGCAATAGCCAGCAGTGCATCGGTGCCGTCCGCTGTGCGGTTGAGTACTACGTCTTCGACGCAATCACGCAGTTCGGCCGGGATCTGGTCGTAAATTTCCAGCTGCCCGGCGTTGACGATGCCCATGCTCAGGCCATTGCGGATCGCGTGCAGCAGAAAAACCGAGTGGATTGCCTCGCGCACCGGGTTGTTGCCGCGGAACGAGAACGAGACGTTGGACACCCCGCCCGAGGTCAGGGCGTAGGGCAGTTCATCACGGATGTAGGCACAGGCGTTGATGAAGTCCACGGCATAGTTGTTGTGTTCTTCGATGCCGGTGGCGATGGCGAAGATGTTCGGGTCAAAGATGATGTCTTCCGGCGGGAAGCCCACTTCATTGACCAGAATGTCGTAGGAACGCTTGCAGATTTCCTTCTTGCGCGCCTCGGTATCGGCCTGGCCCTGCTCATCGAAGGCCATGACCACCACCGCAGCGCCATAACGCTTGCACAGGCGAGCATGATGGATGAACTGCTCGACGCCTTCCTTCATGCTGATGGAGTTGACGATACCCTTGCCTTGAATGCACTTCAGGCCGGCTTCGATCACCTCCCATTTGGAGGAGTCGATCATGATCGGCACGCGGGAAATATCCGGCTCGCCGGCGATCAGGTTGAGGAAGGTCACCATGGCCTTCTTCGAGTCGAGCATCCCTTCGTCCATGTTGATGTCGATCACCTGGGCACCGGCTTCGACCTGTTGCAGGGCGACTTCCAGGGCCTCGGTGTAGTTGTCTTCACGGATCAGGCGGGCAAAGCGTGCGGAACCGGTGATGTTGGTGCGCTCGCCGACGTTGATGAACAGCGACTGGCGATCAATGGTGAACGGTTCGAGGCCGGACAGACGGCAGGCTTTCGGAATGTCCGGAATCTCACGCGGTGCATAGCCGGAGACGGCTTCGGCAATCGCTTTGATGTGCGCAGGCGTGGTGCCGCAGCAGCCGCCGACAATATTCAAAAAGCCGCTTTGCGCGAATTCTTCGATGATCTTCGCGGTCTGGCTCGGCTGCTCGTCGTATTCGCCGAAGGCGTTGGGCAGACCGGCGTTGGGGTGCGCAGACACATGCGTATTGGCCTTGTTGGCCAGTTCTTGCAGATACGGGCGCAGTTCGCTGGCACCCAGTGCGCAGTTCAGGCCGACCGATATCGGTTTGGCGTGGCTGATCGAGTTCCAGAAAGCTTCAGTGGTTTGCCCGGACAGGGTGCGCCCCGAGGCATCGGTGATGGTGCCGGAGATCATGATCGGCAGCTCGAAACCCAGCTCTTCGAACACGCCCTGCACGGCGAAGATCGCCGCCTTGGCGTTGAGTGTGTCGAAAATGGTTTCGATCAGGATCAGGTCGGAGCCGCCTTCGATCAGGCCCTTGGTCGCTTCGGTGTAATTCTCTACCAGCTCATCGAAGGTGACGTTGCGATAGCCGGGGTTGTTGACGTCGGGTGACAGCGAGCAGGTGCGGCTGGTCGGGCCCAGAACACCGGCGACAAAACGCGGTTTGTCAGGGGTTTCGAGTGTCTTGGCGTCTGCCACCTTACGCGCCAGACGGGCGCCCTCGACGTTCAGCTCGTAGACGATCGATTCCATGCCGTAATCGGCCTGGGATACCTGAGTGGCGTTGAAGGTGTTGGTTTCGAGAATGTCGGCGCCCGCATCAAGGTAGGCCTTTTCAATTGCGCCAATCACATCGGGACGGCTCAGGATCAGCAGGTCATTGTTGCCTTTGACGTCGCTTGGCCAGTCAGCGAAACGCTTGCCCCGATAATCCTGCTCTTCAAGACGGTAGCTCTGGATCATCGTGCCCATGCCGCCATCGAGGATCAGAATCCGCTGTTTGAGAGCGTTGAGGAAGGCTTGCTGGCGGGCGCTGCGGTCAGACATGGGGGCTACCTTGAGAAGGTCGATGCTTTAAAGAACGCGATGATAACAAACCGGAACGCTTTTGGTGCTGATGAGCCTTTTGCATGAAATTCATTCATGTTGCGATACGGTGTCTTCCATGACGCTGCACTGTTTCTGGCACGCACTGTATTTACTATCGTGTTTAAAGGTGTGCAGGGCTGCAACCCTTACAGAACATGGCCTGCGGCCATCGTCGTTTCCTGAACGAGAAGGGTTTTTTGCGATCTTTTTTCTAAAACCGTGGTCGGAAATGGTGCGCGCCGTGTGCCACTCGGTTTTTCAGGTACAGGGTTGATGGTCAGGCAGTAGAGGATTCAGTGATGTTGATTTCGGTTCAGGCCTTACGGGCATTTGCTGCGTGGGTTGTAGTGTGTCACCACTTCATGCAGATTTTTTTTGACTTCAAGGCCAGCGGTCCGATCGGCCAGTTCTTTGTCTCCAAGGGCGCAGTCGGCGTCGATATCTTCTTTGTCATCAGCGGCCTGGTGATATTTCTCTCTACGCAAAACAAGGAAATGCCCGCGCGGCGCTTCATCCTCCACCGCCTGATCAGAATCGTCCCGGCCTATTGGCTGTACACCGCCGCCATGGGGTTGTTGCTACTGATCGCAGCACCGATGCTGCCGCACCAGGTCATCGGTTGGCAGAACTTCCTCCTGTCGCTGATCTTTATTCCGTCGGAAAACCCTGGTGGCTATGGGCTGTACCCGACGCTCAATGTCGGCTGGACGCTCAATTACGAAATGTTCTTCTATCTGTTGTTTTCGATGGTGTTTCTGTTTGAGCAGCGCCATCGACCTCTGATCATTGCGGCGGCACTGTTCGCCGTCAGTGAGGTGCTGGCCAAGGCTGGACTTATCAGTCGCTTCTACGGCAATGACATTGTTTACGAGTTCCTGCTGGGTATCGGCATTGGCATCCTCTATCGCCGTGGTCTGATACGAAACGCTCTATGGTTGCCACTGGCGGGTATCGCTGTCGGGCTGTATGCGATCAATAACCTGACCAATGAGCAGCGGTTGCTCAACTGGGGCCTGCCCAGTGCGCTGATCGTGCTGTCGTGCATTTCCCTTGAACCGTATTTCAACGGCAGCCGCCTGCTCAAAATGCTGGGTGACTGCTCCTATTCGGTGTACCTGCTGCACGTGCTGGTGCTGTACGGGGGCTTGCTGATGGCACAGCGCTTCGGCCTCAGTCCTTATGTGGTATTCGCGTTCTGTGTACCGATCATCGCCATCGGCGCATGGATCAGTTACGAGTGGATCGAGAAGGGCCTTTATCAGCGAATAAAGGGTTGGCTGGACGGACGGCGGCAGGTCGGTCAGGCGCAGGCGTTATCCTGACAAAAATACTGGGACTTTGTGCGCGGCGGTCGATTGGCGTAAACTGCACGCACGTCTGCGAGGAATTTTCATGACCGCTATCACTATTACCGATGCCGCCCACGATTATCTGGCCGATCTGCTGGAAAAGCAGAATACCCCAGGCATCGGCATCCGCGTGTTTATCACCCAGCCCGGCACTCAGTACGCCGAAACCTGTATTGCCTACTGCAAGCCGGGCGAAGAGAAAGCTGATGACAAGGCCATCGGCCTGAAAAGCTTCACGGCCTGGATCGACGGCTTCAGCGAGGCTTTTCTGGATGATGCCGTCGTCGACTACGCCACCGACCGCATGGGCGGCCAGTTGACCATCAAGGCTCCGAACGCCAAGGTTCCGATGGTCAGTGCCGACAGTCCGATCAACGAGCGCATCAATTATTACCTGCAAACCGAAATCAACCCGGGCCTTGCCAGCCACGGTGGTCAGGTCACCCTGATCGACGTGGTTGAAGAGGAAGCGAAGAACATCGCCGTTCTGCAATTCGGCGGCGGTTGCCAGGGGTGTGGTCAGGCCGATGTCACCCTTAGGGAAGGTATCGAGCGCACGTTGCTTGAGCGTATTCCCGAGCTGTCGGGCGTTCGCGATGTAACCGACCACACACAGAAAGAAAACGCTTACTACTAAGGCGTTTCTGCTGCAGAAAACGCTCTGGTCTGGCTAGGGCGTTTTTGTTTGAGCAAGGCTCGTGTTCTGCACGCACGGCTGAATCAGCTCATCTCCACCAGCACCGCGCCTTCATTGACCATCTCGCCCTCGCGGCAGTACAACGCGGTGATCACCCCTGTGCTGGCTGCGCGGATACTGTGCTCCATCTTCATCGCCTCCAGCACGACCAGTTGCGCGCCGGCGTCGACGGTCTGTCCCACCTCGACCAGCACGCGCACGATGCTGCCATTCATGGGTGCAATCAGGCTGCCTTGCTGATCATGACCTGGCTCGGCCTGGGCAATCGGGTCGGCTTGAACGATGGTGTGCAGATCGCCCTGCCATTTGAGATAAAGCGTACTGCCGCGTCTGATCGCCAGATGCTGATGGCGCACCCCATTGCAATCAATGCGCAACTGCTCCCCATCCAGCCTGAACAATGATGCGTTGCTGTTGTGCAGGCGGACGGCTCGGGTCTGGCCGCTGCAACTTAATTGCAGATCGGTCTCTGCTGGCATTCCTGCACGGAAGCCGTTCGTGGCCGACCAGGGTGAGTGCGGGTCGGACGGACTGATGCGCGTCGGTTCGCTTTGGCTGAACGCTTCGGCAGCCGCCTGCCAGAACGCCTCTGTAGGCTCGGCGGTTTCAGGCAGCAGGTGTGACTGATGGCGCGGGATGAAACCGGTGTCCAGTTCAGCGGCGGCAAATGCCGGATGGGCGATGATGCGCCGCAGGAACGCGAGGTTGGTCCTGACGCCGCCCACGGCGAACTCATCGAGCATGCCCAGCAGTCGGAGACGCGCCTCTTCGCGCGTCTCGCCCCAGGCGATCAGCTTGCCGAGCATCGGGTCGTAAAAGGGTGAAACGCTGTCACCCTCGGCCACGCCGCTGTCCACACGCCTGCCAACGCCATGGGCGGGCTCGCGATACAGATTCAGCGTCCCGGTCGCTGGCAGGAAGTCGTTGGCCGGGTCTTCGGCGTAAAGCCGTACTTCGATGGCATGCCCGATCAGCGGAACCTGCTCCTGAGTGATCGGCAGGTGTTCACCGCGCGCCACGCGTATCTGCCACTCGACCAGATCCAGCCCCGTGATGTATTCGGTCACCGGGTGTTCGACTTGCAGGCGGGTGTTCATTTCCATGAAGAAAAACTCGCCGCGTGCGTCGAGCAGGAACTCCACAGTACCTGCGCCCACGTAGCCAATCGCCTGTGCCGCCTTGACTGCCGCTTCGCCCATTGCTCGGCGCAGTTCAGGCGTCAGGCCCGGTGCGGGCGCTTCTTCGACCACTTTCTGGTGGCGACGCTGAATCGAGCAGTCGCGTTCGTTGAGGTACAGGCAATGACCGTGCTGATCGGCAAACACCTGAATCTCGACATGGCGCGGCGACAATACATATTTTTCCACCAGCATTCGCGCATCGCCGAACGACGACTGCGCCTCACGCTGAGCGGACGCCAGCGCTTCGGTCAGTTCGCTGGCCTGGTCGACCACTTTCATACCTTTGCCACCGCCGCCAGCGGTCGCCTTCAGCAATACCGGATAGCCAATGCTTTCGGCCGCTGCAGCGAATGTTTCGATATCCTGCGCGGCACCGTGATAGCCCGGCACCAACGGCACGCCAGCGTATTCCATCAGCGATTTTGCTGCGGATTTGCTGCCCATGGCATTGATGGCCGAGGCGGGCGGGCCGAGAAAAATCAGCCCGGCGTCTTCAATGGCCTGCGCGAAGTCAGCATTTTCGGACAGAAAACCATAACCGGGATGGATCGCCTGGGCACCGCTGGCCAATGCGGCGTCTATCAGCTTGTCGATCATCAGGTAGTTGTCAGATGCCTTGCTTCCCCCCAGATCCACGCAGACATCCGCTTCACGGCTGTGACGTGCATCCCGGTCAATGGCGCTGTGCACTGCAACCGTGGTCAGCCCCATCTTTTTGGCGCTGCGCATGATGCGACAGGCTATTTCACCCCGATTGGCGATCAGCAGCGTGTTCAGCTCTGGCGTACTCATGGTTGCGAATCCTTGTGTGTTTCGGTCAGGGCAGAGCGTTCGCCAGGATGCTCATCCGACAGACGTTGCCAGCCCGGCGCGCGCTTTTGCAGAAAGGCGCGCAGGCCTTCCTGGCCTTCGGCGCTGGTGCGGATGCGCGCAATGGCGTTTTCGCAGTAACGACGCAACGCAGGCGTCAATTCGCCGCTGCCCACTTCACGCAGCAATTCCTTGCTGACGCGCATGGCCTGCGGGCTGTTGAGCAGCAGGTTCTCGATCCATTCAAGTGTTCGGGTCTCCAGCTCGGTGTCCGCGTAGCACTCGGCGATCAGGCCGATTTGTTGTGCGCGCTGGCCGTCGAAGCGCTCTGCGGTCAGTGCATAACGTCGTGCTGCGCGTTCCCCAATGGCCTGAACCACGAACGGGCTTATAACCGCCGGGGCAAGGCCGATGCGCACCTCGGACAGGCAAAACTGTGCGTTTTCGGCTGCGATGGCCATGTCACAGCAACTGATCAGGCCCAGCGCACCGCCAAACGCCGCGCCCTGCACCACGGCCAGAGTGGGCAGCTTCAATCTGGCGAGGTTGTACATCAGCTCGGCCAGCTCGCGTGCATCGTCCAGGTTGGTGTTGTAATCCAGGTCGGCGGCCTGCTGCATCCAGGTCAGATCAGCCCCGGCACTGAAGTGTCGGCCGCGGCCACGGAGCAGCAAAAAACGCAGGCTGGAATTGGCTTGTACCTGGTCCAGCGCAATGATCAATTCACGAATCATATGCGCATTGAATGCATTGTTCTTGTCCGCACGGTTCAGCCAGAGTGTGGCGAAACCTCGCGGGTCTTCGAGCAGTTCTATGGTGACGAATGAGGTCATGGTTATTTTCCCCGCTTACATGCGGAACAGGCCGAAGGTAGTGGGTTCGATAGGCGCATTGAGCGAAGCGGAGAGGGCGAGTGCCAGGATCTCGCGGGTCTGTGCCGGGTCGATGACGCCGTCGTCCCACAGCCGGGCGCTGGAGTAATACGGATGGCCCTGATGTTCATACTGATCGAGGATCGGCTGTTTCAACTCGGCCTGCTGCTGCGGGCTGAAGGCCTGGCCGGCGCGTTCGGCCTGTTCGCACTTGACCTGCACCAGCACGCCCGCCGCCTGCTCGCCGCCCATCACGCCGATTCGCGCGTTGGGCCACATCCACAGAAAACGCGGGTCGTAAGCGCGGCCGCACATGCCGTAGTTGCCGGCCCCGAAACTGCCGCCGATGATTACCGTGAATTTCGGTACTCTGGCGCAGGCCACTGCGGTCACCAGCTTGGCGCCATGCTTGGCGATGCCACCCGCTTCGTACTTCTGACCAACCATGAAACCAGTGATGTTCTGCAGGAACAGCAGTGGAATCCCGCGCTGGCACGCCAGCTCGATGAAATGCGCGCCTTTTTGAGCGGCCTCGGCGAACAGGATGCCATTGTTGGCCAGAATGGCGATCGGGTAACCGTGCAGATGAGCAAAACCGCAGACCAGCGTGGTGCCGAACAGCGCCTTGAATTCATCGAATACCGAACCGTCCACCAGCCGGGCGATGATTTCCCGCACGTCAAACGGCTGCTTGCTGTCGGTCGGAATAATGCCGTACAGCTCGTCACTGGCGTACAGCGGAGCGATGGGGGCGATGACGTTCAACTGACCCTGCTTGCGCCAGTTGAGGTTGGCGACACTGCGTCGTGCCAGCGCCAGTGCGTGCTCGTCGCTTTCTGCGTAATGATCGGCCACCCCGGACGTGCGGCAATGCACGTCGGCACCGCCCAGGTCCTCGGCGCTCACTACCTCGCCGGTGGCGGCTTTGACCAGCGGCGGCCCGGCGAGAAAGATCGTCGCTTGCTTGCGCACCATGATCGCTTCGTCGGCCATGGCCGGTACATAGGCCCCGCCTGCGGTGCAGGAGCCCATGACCACGGCAATCTGGGCAATGCCCTGGGCGCTCATGTTGGCCTGATTGAAGAAGATGCGCCCGAAGTGTTCGCGATCCGGAAACACCTCGTCCTGACGCGGCAGGTTGGCGCCGCCGGAGTCCACCAGATAGATGCACGGCAGGCGATTCTGCTGGGCGATGGTCTGCGCACGCAGGTGTTTTTTGACGGTCAGCGGGTAATAGGAACCGCCTTTGACTGTGGCGTCATTGGCAATGATCATGCATTCAACGCCTTCGACGCGGCCGATGCCGACAATTACCCCAGCAGCCGGGACGTCTTCGCCATACACGTCGTGCGCGGCCAACTGGCCGATTTCCAGAAACGGCGAGCCCGTGTCCAGCAAGCGCTTGATACGCTCACGCGGCAGCAACTTGCCTCGCGAAGTGTGGCGTTCCTGGGCTTTTGGCCCGCCGCCCTGGCGGACGTTGTTCAATAGGCTGCGCAAGGCTTCGACCTGTTGCAGCAGCGCGGCATGGTTGAGCGAAAACTCTGTGGAGCGCGGATTGATTCGGGTGTGCAGGATGGCCATGAGGACTCCGGAATCAACGGGTTTCGTTGAACAGTTCGCGACCAATGAGCATGCGGCGGATTTCGCTGGTGCCTGCGCCGATCTCGTAGAGCTTGGCATCGCGTAACAGTCGACCGGCCGGAAACTCGTTGATGTAGCCATTGCCGCCGAGAATCTGAATGGCATCCAGCGCCATCTGGGTCGCCCGCTCGGCGCTGTACAGGATCACGCCTGCTGCATCCTTGCGCGTGGTTTCGCCACGATCACAGGCTTGGGCGACGGCGTACAGATAAGCTCGGCTGGCATTGAGTTGGGTGTACATGTCGGCAACCTTGCCCTGAATCAGCTGAAACTCGCCGATACTCTGGCCGAACTGCTTGCGGTCATGAATGTAGGGGACGACCACGTCCATGCAGGCCTGCATGATCCCGGTTGGCCCGCCGGAGAGGACCACGCGCTCGTAATCCAGGCCACTCATCAATACCCGTACGCCGCCGTCGAGCACGCCCAGCAGGTTCTCTTCCGGCACTTCTACATCGTCGAAGAACAGTTCGCAGGTGTTGGAGCCGCGCATGCCAAGCTTGTCGAACTTGCTGCCGCGAGAAAATCCTTTCCAGTCGCGTTCGACGATGAACGCGCTGATGCCATGTGCTGCTTTCTCCACGTCGGTCTTGGCGTAGATCACGTACGTGTTGGCGTCCGGCCCGTTGGTGATCCAGGTTTTGCTGCCATTGAGGATGTAACGGTCGCCGCGCTTGTCGGCCCGCAGCTTCATCGACACCACATCCGAGCCGGCATTGGGTTCGCTCATGGCCAGTGCGCCAACGTGCTCGCCGCTGATCAGCCTGGGCAGGTAACGGGCTTTCTGTTCGGGGTTGCCGTTGCGGTTGATCTGATTGACGCAGAGGTTAGAGTGCGCGCCGTAGGACAGCGCCACCGACGCCGAGCCACGACTGATCTCTTCCATGGCTACCACATGCGCCAGATACCCGAGACCCGCGCCGCCATATTCCTCGCTGACAGTGATGCCGAGCACGCCCATCTCACCGAATTTGCGCCACATGTCGGCCGGGAACAGGTTGTCCTTGTCAATCTGCGCGGCGCGAGGGGAGAGCTCTGCGGCGACGAACGATTGCAACTGATCGCACAGCATGTCGATGGTTTCGCCCAAGGCGAAGTTAAGGCTGGGGTAACTCATGGGCAGCGTTCCTGTTTTATTCTTGGATGTCGTTCTGAACGATCGGCTATTACCTTTACGTTAACGTAAACCTGCGGGTGTGGACTGTCAACGTTCTGTTTAAGCGCTGTAAGAGCTTCAGGAGGTTGCGACAGCGGCGGTGTGTACCAGCCTCTTCGCGAGCAGGCGAAGCGTCACCCGGCTCGCGCCCAGGAAGGCGCGTGTATAACGCTGAGCGTGGAGGGCCGGCACAATGAAAGTCTGTCAAATCCCGGAAAGCACGAAGGGGAGCCTGGGCTCCCCTTCAAGGTATGTTGCTATGCTCTTTTTTGTTTGTAGGGAGGCCTGTTGTTGTTTTTGGCGACCTGGCCCTTCACATCTTTTTTGAGCGATCCCTAAACAGGATCAAGAGCAAACGTATTTTTTTGAGCGCTGATGCCACTTTCATCACATTGATCCAACCAGTACGGGGGCTGCCTCGGGGCAGTTTTATTGTTCTCTGTCTGGCTGCGAACGACCTGCCAAGGCAAGCGGTTCAGAAAAGCTGTCCACTCCAAAAAAATCTGTTAGCTACGTCTCTGTCCGTGTTGTTCTTGTTATATCAGAGTCGATACGTATTGTTTTTATTGAGTTGCTACATGCTTTTATTCTTGTTGTACAAAGAATATAGCAGGACCCGTGCCAGTTTTTTCAAAGCCCCTGAAACCGGGCATTTGAAGTTTTTTTTCGTGCATCGGGTTGTCTGATTCTGTTGTCGGTTGTTTCCGTGTTACCCGTTTGTCTCGACAGGACGCGGTCAGGGTAACACTCCGTGACAATGTGTCGCACCCTGTTACCGACCGGTGACGGTTGTCAGGCTGACAGCCTGGCTTTGGCTACGCGCGAGCCATTGCTGCGTCCCAGCACTTCGCAAATTCGCTGGCCGGCCTTGATAACCTGATCAAGATCAACGCCGGTCTCGATACCCAGCCCTTGCAACATGTAAAGCACGTCTTCGGTGGCGACATTGCCGCTCGCACCCTTGGCGTAAGGACAGCCACCCAGACCTGCGACTGAGCTGTCGAATACCTGGATGCCTTCTTCCAGACTGGCGAAGATATTCGCCAGCGCCTGGCCGTAGGTGTCGTGAAAGTGTCCGGCCAGCTTGCCACGTGGAATGTGTGCCGCCACAGCGCTGAAGAGGGCGCGGGCGGCTCCGGGCGTGCCGATGCCGATGGTGTCTCCCAGCGAAATCTCATAACAGCCCATGGCGTGCAGCTCGTTGGCAACCGCGGCGACCTGTTCAGATGCCACATCGCCCTCATAAGGGCAACCCAATACGCAGGACACATAACCCCGGACCCGCAAGCCATACAGGCGGGCAGCCGCCATGATTGGTGCAAAGCGCTCCAGGCTTTCGCTGATCGAGCAGTTCAGGTTGCGCTGAGAGAATGCTTCACTTGCTGCGGCGAAGACTGCGACTTCTCCAGCGCCGGCTGCCAGCGCATCTTCGAACCCCCTGAGATTTGGCGTCAGGGCCGAATAAATAACGCCCTCACGGCGCTGAATCTGCGCAAGTACCTGGGCCGAGCCCGCCATTTGCGGCACCCATCTGGCGGACACGAAACTGCCCGCTTCGATGTGGCCAAATCCGGCAGCGCTCAGGTCGTCGACCAGGCGTACCTTGGCCTCGACACTGATCGGCAGTGTCTCGTTTTGCAGGCCGTCACGCGGACCGACTTCGACGATTTTCACTTTTTGCGGGAGTGACATGGCGGTGCCTGCAGGGTCAGTGTGACGTGGCGGCGGTTTTATCGAGCTCGGCGCGGCAACGCTCTTCGGCGGTGTCCAGTTCCAATTGCATCTGCTGGATGTCCAGCAATTGCTGTTCCAGTTGCGCACGACGCTCGGTGATCTTTCCGAGCATGGTCTGCAATTGTTTTTGATTGCCACCGCTCGGGTCGTACAGCGAAATCAGCTCCTTGCATTCGGCCAGTGAAAAGCCGATCCGCTTGCCGCGCAGGATCAATTTCAGGGTGACCTTGTCACGCGCCGAATAAATGCGCTCCAGGCCCTTTCGTTCAGGGCTGAGCATGCCTTGTTCTTCATAAAAGCGGATGGCACGGGTGGTGATGTCCAGCTCGCGTGCGAGCTCGGAAATGCTGTAAGTGTGACTGCTCATGACGGTACTCGGCGGGGCTTGGTTTCTAACCTACGGTTGCTTTACGTATACGTCAAGCAACTTGCCCGGCGTGTCTTTCCATACGGGGTGGATAAAACCTCGAAATTACATTAATTAATTTAAATAAATTATTTATATTCAATAATTTATCTAATTATTTTAATGTCGATTATGAGGTTTTTTCCTGAGCGACTACCCGCTGCGCCAGCTCGATGATCTGCTCGCGCATCCAGCGATTGGCGGGATCCTGATCAGTGCTTTCGTGCCAGTAGAGATGGGTTTCGACCGAGGGAACGTCATTGATCGGCAGGTGCACATAATGAAGATCGTTGCGGCGGGCGAAGCGCTCCGGCACCGTCATGACCATGTCGGTCTGCTGTAATACCTGGGTCGCCATGAGGTAATGCTGCGAGCGCAGCGCGATCTTGCGCTGAATGCCCATCTTGCCCAGCGCAAGGTCCACATGGCCCAGCCCGCTGCGGCGGCTGGAGATATGAATATGCGCCTGCGCCAGGTAATCATCCAGCGTCAGGCAAGCCTTGCCTGCCAGTGGATGGGCTTTGCGCATGCTGCACACATAGCGGTCTTCCATCAGCTTGACGTGACGTACCTGCGGGTCAGTGTTGAGCGGCGCATCCACGGCGAAATCCAGGCGTCCGGCGGCCAGTTCCTTGGTGGTTTCACGACGCTTGGACAGAAAGCTCTCAATGGTAACCGTGGGGGCCAGGCGTCGCAGCCGCTGGAACAGCGCAGGCAGGATCACCGCTTCGGTCAGGTCGGTCATGCTGATGCGGTAGTTCTTGTTGGCCTGCAATGGATTGAATATGCGGCTCTCCTGCACCGAGACCCTGAGCAGTGAAAGCGCATTGCGTACCGGGCCGATGATGTTCTGCGCCATGGGCGTCGGCACCATGCCTTGTGCAGTGCGCACGAACAACGGGTCGTTGAAGGTTTCGCGCAAGCGCGCCAGTGCATTGGAAACGGCTGGCTGGGTGATGCCGACGATTTGCCCGGCGCGGGTCAGATTGGCCTCGGTGTAGATGGCGTCGAAGACAATGAATAGGTTGAGATCGACCTTGCTCAGGTTCATGGCTGGGGGGCCTCGTACTGTTATTGTGGTTCGCTGTTTATCAGGGCGGGACGTGACACAGCGTTGATCGATCATATATCGGTTATGAATGTTTATACACGCCGAGAATAGATTAGATAAATGACTGGGGGTTCTTTAGCATCACCTTCACGACATCGACACTCTGATCGAGAAGGTAGCGGCCCATGGATTTCGCGTACTCCCCGAAAGTGCAGGCACTGCGTGAGCGCGTCACGGCGTTCATGGATGCTTACGTGTATCCCGCCGAGCCAGTCTTCGAACAGCAAGTGGCCGACGGTGACCGCTGGCAGCCCACCGCAATCATGGAAGAACTCAAGGCCAGGGCAAAAGCCGAAGGTCTGTGGAATCTGTTTTTGCCCGAGTCGGAACTGGGCGCCGGGCTGAGCAATCTGGAGTACGCGCCGCTGGCGGAAATCATGGGTCGCTCGCTGCTGGGGCCGGAGCCGTTCAACTGCTCTGCGCCTGACACCGGCAACATGGAGGTGCTGGTGCGCTATGCCCGCGATGAGCAGAAAAAACAGTGGCTTGAACCGCTGTTGCGCGGCGAGATTCGTTCGGCTTTTGCGATGACCGAGCCCGATGTGGCGTCTTCGGATGCGACCAACATGGCCGCACGCGCCGCGCGTGATGGCGATGAATGGGTCATCAACGGACGTAAATGGTGGACTTCCGGTGCCTGTGACCCGCGCTGCAAAATTCTGATCTTCATGGGCCTGAGCAACCCCGACGGGCCGCGCCATCAGCAACACTCCATGATTCTGGTGCCGGTCGATACGCCCGGGGTGAAGATCGTCCGGCCGTTGCCGGTATTTGGTTATGACGACGCGCCCCACGGGCATGCCGAAGTGCTCTTCGACAATGTGCGGGTGCCTTATGAAAACGTGTTGCTGGGCGAGGGCCGAGGTTTCGAGATCGCTCAGGGACGTCTGGGCCCAGGGCGAATTCATCACTGCATGCGTTCCATTGGCATGGCTGAAAGGGCGCTTGAACTGATGTGCAAGCGCGCCATCGACCGCGTCGCATTCGGTAAGCCGCTGGCAAGGCTGGGCGGCAACATCGATAAAATCGCTGACTCACGGATGGAGATCGATATGGCCAGGCTGCTGACCCTGAAAGCTGCCTATATGATGGACACTGTGGGTAACAAAGTCGCCAAAAGCGAAATTGCGCAGATCAAGGTGGTCGCGCCGAACGTTGCCCTGAGCGTCATCGACCGGGCGATCCAGATGCATGGCGGTGCCGGGGTTTCCAATGATTTCCCGTTGGCCTACATGTACGCCATGCAGCGCACCCTGCGGCTGGCCGATGGCCCGGATGAGGTGCATCGCGCAGCGGTCGGCAAGTTCGAACTGGGCAAGTACCTGCCTGCGGAGCTGTCGCGCAGTCGGCCCTGAACAGCCAGCGAGCTACTGCACCCAGACTTCGACGCGAC
The DNA here is from genome assembly GCF_000452705.1 of Pseudomonas syringae CC1557. Lineage (NCBI taxonomy): Bacteria > Pseudomonadati > Pseudomonadota > Gammaproteobacteria > Pseudomonadales > Pseudomonadaceae > Pseudomonas > Pseudomonas syringae. Next base: position 3,319,592 of record NZ_CP007014.1, on the reverse strand, counting down.
GGTTCTTGATCCGGCCGTCGTCCATGTCATTGGTCGCCACTGGCATCTCGTCGCCCAGGCCAAGAATCTCGCGGAAGGTCACGCCGCTCTTCAGCAGCTCGCGGCGTACGGCCATGGCCCGCAGCCGCGATAGCAGTGCTGCACGTGCCGGATCGCTCTTGGCGTCGCCGAAGCCGACCAGTGTCACGTGCTGGGCGAGGCGGTCATTGGCCTTCAGGTAATCAACGACACGCTTGAGGTCTTGCTGGGCCTTGTTATCCAGCCTGGCGCTGCCCTGCGCGAAGCGAAAATTGACCGAAAGCCGCTCGGCCTTGCGGGTCAGCGCTTGATAGTCGGCAGGCATCTGGGCCGTGGGCTGAACCTTGAGCGCCTGCACGGTCTGCGCGACAAAACCTTCCTGAGCCACGATGGCCTGACCCTCGGCGCTCTGCGCAAAACGCACCAGTGCCTGCGCCCAGCGTTGATGTGCGGCAGGCGGCACATACAGATAAAGCCGCCGCGACAACGGATAGTCCTCGGTAGCGATCAGGCTGACGGTCGGCGACATCGGCCGGGATTCACCGTCGGCAATGGCCACCGCTCTGGCGTGCCTGATTGAAGGGAGGCCGGTAAAGCCCACGCCATTGGGGTCCTTGCTGACCTCATCGGACAATTGCTCGCTGGACTCGAAGCGTACCGCAGCGCTGGACAGGTTCTTGCCATATTTGGCCAGTACCAGTTCCTTGAAGGTTTCGTAGGTGCCGGACTTTTCGTCACGAACATACAGATGAATGGCGCCCGGATTGCCACCCACTTCGCTCCAGTCCCTGACTTCGCCGCTGAAAATACGTGCCAGTTGCAGCGTATCCAGCTGCCGCAGCGGGTTGCCGGGATGGACAATCACCGCAACGCCATCAATCGCAATTATTTGCTCACCTGCGGCGCTTTTGAGATCACCAAGGCTGGCCAGCTCTCGGGCTTCCTGGTCCTTGATTGGTCGTGAAGAAGCGGCAATGTCAGCATTACCAGCTTTTAACGCAGTGAACCCGGTGCCTGAACCATGTGCGGCAACCTCGACGCTGACCGTTTGACCCGATGCGGAAGTGCCGACCACTCGCTGCTCGTTGAGCGCAGTTCCTGGCACGCTCTGCACCGCTTGCATGCCTTGCTGACGCAGCATTCCTTCGACCAGCGCAGGTCCGAGTTCGGCATTGATGGTGTTGGACCCTTGAATACGCAAGGCCGGCATATCGTTGGCGGGGACAGGCAACGTCGCCCGCGCAACCAGGGGCAGGGTGGCGCTGGACAGGATCAGCGCCGTTAGCAGAGCGCGCAGCATCAGCGTCACCATGAATCACGGGAGAGTGCCGGGAGATTAAGACAGATAAGTTGCTGGAATATGACAGTTGAGCGGTTATTGGGCGTTTAGATACCGACCTGCTTTATTTAACGGGCAGGCCGGTGCAAAGAGCGCCGGATCAGCTCAGTTCGAGCCAGATAGGTGCGTGATCCGATGGTTTTTCCATGCTGCGCAAATCGTAGTCCACCCCTGCGGCTTTGATGCGTGGCTGCAAACCGGTCGAGGTCATGATCAGGTCGATGCGCAGGCCGCGTTTCGGCTCGTCTTCAAAGCCGCGACTGCGGTAGTCGAACCAGCTGAACCGGTCGCTGACCTCCGGGTGCAGGTAACGAAAACTGTCCACCAGTCCCCAATTTTTCAGACGCTCCATCCATTCGCGTTCTTCCGGCAAAAAACTGCACTTGCCGGTTTTCAGCCAGCGCTTGGCATTGTCGGCACCGATACCAATGTCACAGTCCTGCGGCGAGATGTTCACATCGCCCATGACGATCAGCGGTTGCTCGTTGCTGAAGCGGCTTTCCAGCAACGCCTGAAGGTCTTCATAAAAACGCTGTTTGGCTGGAAACTTGGTCGGATGATCGCGACTTTCGCCCTGCGGGAAATAGCCATTCATGATGGTGACCGGCTGGCCATTGCTGTCGGCGTAGGTACCCCAGATGAAGCGCTTCTGGGATTCCTCGTTATCACCTTCAAAGCCCTTGTGCAGTTCCAGCGGCGCATTGCGCGACAGCAGGGCGACCCCGTAATGGCCTTTCTGGCCATGAAAATGCACGTGATAGCCCAGCGCTTCGATGTCCGCGTAGGGGAATTGCTCGTCCGAGACCTTGGTTTCCTGAAGACCGATCACGTCAGGCTGGTGCTTTTCGATCAGCGCCGCCAATTGATGCGGTCGAGCGCGCAGCCCATTGATGTTGAACGAGACGATTTTCATAAAACAGCGGTCCTGAGCAAAACAAACCGCGATGCTAGCTGACCTGCCGATCGAGAACCAGCGCCGTCGGACACGAGAGTGACGCAGGCTCGGACAATTCATTGGAACTGTTCTCAATCACCATCACTCGAAAGCCTGCTGCTACAACTGCTGCGCCAGACGCAGTTCCTTTGCCACGAGGCCCTTTATGTCCCTACCTGTTGCCATCACGGGCGAAATCCGCCAACTCGACAGCGGTTATTCCCGTGAAACCCGTGCCTTGCTGTTCAGGGCTTATCGGCACGACCCGACGTTCGCTTACCTGTTCAACGCTGAGCGTGAAGGGTACGAGCAGCGCGTGCTGGCGACCATTCGCCATTTGGTCAAACAGCATTTCCTGCAGAACCAGCCTGCGCTCGGTCTGTTCCTGGAAGATCGTCTGGTCGGTGTTGCACTGGTTGCGCCGCCACAGCGTCGCCTGGGTGTCACCGAAAGCTGGGCTTGGCGTCTGCGCATGGTCATGGACACCGGTCTGGGTTGTACCCAGCGCTACCTGGCGTATTACAACGCTGTACTGGCCTGCGTGCCGTCGGAAACCGCGCATGTCCTGCCGCTGATCGGGCTTGATCCGGAATACCAGGGCCAGAAACTCGGCCAGGACTTGAGTGAGCGACTGCTTGCAGCATTGCACGACTGGTGTGCGGTAGACGAAAACTCGCAAGGCATTGTCGTCGATACCGGAAATCCACGTTATTTCGAGTTCTACAAGCGACAAGGCTACGAGGAAATTGGAGAGATTGCTGTAGGACCCGTTCGCGAACACGTGTTCTTTCATCCGAACCCTCAGGTCTCACTGCCGGTCCCTGACGCAACGGTTTGATATTCGCCAATTCGTGGGCTTCCAGTGCAGCCTGTCGATCGTGATAGCATCCACGCCCATGAAAATTTTCAAGCTATTCAGCAGCCTGGTCCTGATTTCCATGAGCGCAACGGCGTTGGCCGAAGCCCGTCTGGATGTCCGGGTCGAGCCCGCCAACCCGCAACTCAAGGCCAACGTTGAGGGCTATGTGGGCGATTTGGGCGAGCGTGACGCCAAGGCCCTGCGCAACTTCAGCCTGGGTGCCGAGCAGCAGGCGGAAAAGGCAGCGCAGGCGCTGGGCTATTATCAGGCGCAGATCGACAGCGAAATTCAGGACGGCCCCGAGCCACGGCTGGTCATCAACATCAAGCCGGGCGAGCCGATTCACCTGCGCAATGTCGTCATCCGGGTCGATGGTCCTGCTGCGTCGCTCGACGCATTCAAAGTGCCGAAGAGCGATGCGCTCAAAACCGGCGCAGTGCTTAACCACGGTAATTACGAAGATGCCAAGCGCCTGATTCAGAATCAGGCATCGCGTTATGGTTTTTTCAGCGGCCGTTTCACTCGCCAGCGCCTGGCCATCGACCCGCGAGCCGGCGTCGCCGATATCGAACTGGTCTACGACAGCGGTCCACGCTACACGCTGGGGCAAGTGAAGTTCAGCGGCAACACGCCCTTCGATGAAGACCTGCTCAAGCGTATGGTGCCATTCAAGGCAAACACGCCCTACGACTCGCAACTGATCGCCGAGCTGACTCAGGACATGCAGGCCAGCGGTTATTTTGAAGGTGTGCGTGTCGATGCAGCACCGACGGCGGCGGTGAATGATGTGATTCCGGTTACCGTCCAGCTTGAAACCCGCAAGCCGCGCACCATGGGTCTGGGTCTGGGCTATTCCACCGACGTGGGACCACGCGGCAAAGCCAACTGGACCCGTCACTGGGCCAACCCGCAGGGCCACAGCTACGGCCTGGAGTCGGAAATTTCCGCGCCCCGGCAAAACGTTGGCTTGTGGTACGACGTACCGCTCGATCCGCCGTTGACCGACAAGATGCGTTACGCCGGTGGCTATCAATATGAAGAGATTGCCGGCACTGACAGCCTCAGCAAGCTGCTGACTGCCGGGCCGGAATGGCACAGCAAACTGCCTAGCGGCTGGGAGCGGGTCATTTCCCTGAAATGGCAACGTGAAGAATACCGGCTGGGTGACGACGCGGGCCTGAGTACGCTGCTGATGCCGGGCATCAGTTACTCGTACCTGCGCAGTGACAATCGGATCGACCCGAGTCACGGCTATCGTCTGCAATTCGACACCCAGGTGGCCAAGGAGGGCATGTTGTCGGACGCCAACCTGGTGCATGCCAACGTGTTGCTCAAAGGCCTGACCACGGTTGCCCAGAACCATCGCTTCCTGGGCCGCGTGCAACTCGGCGGCAACCTCACTGACGGTTACACCTCGATACCGCCTTCGCTGCGCTTTTTTGCCGGTGGCGATCAGAGCGTGCGCGGCTATGACTATCAGAAACTCTCACCGACCAACTCCGACGGCGATCGCATCGGTGGCCGCTATATGTTTGCAGGCAGTGTCGAATACCAGTATTCGATCGCCGAAAAGTGGCGGCTGGCGACTTTTGTCGACCAAGGTAACTCGTTCAACAATCTGGACCGGCCAGACCTGAAGACCGGAGTCGGCTTTGGGGTGCGCTGGGTTTCACCGGTAGGGCCATTGCGTCTCGATCTGGCGCACGGGCTGGACGATGACGGTGGAATCCGCCTGCATTTCTCAATGGGGCCGGAGCTTTGAACAGGGTGCATATGAAGCGCGGCGCAAAGATTGTGGGGCTGAGCCTATTAGGCTTGCTGCTGCTGGTGATTGTCGGCGCCGGGTTACTGCTGGGTACTCAGTCTGGCAGCCGCTGGGCGCTCACCCGCATACCGGGACTGCAACTGGACAACTTTCAGGGGCGACTGGGCGGGCAGTGGAGTGCAGATCGACTCATATGGCAGCAAGGCGAGGACCGCGTCGAGGTTCAATCTGCCGACTTTGCGTGGACGCCTGCCTGTCTGTTGAAAATGACGCTGTGCATCGACCGTTTGCATGCCGGACAAGTCCTGTTGCACTTCCCGCCGAGCAACGAGCCGGGCACTAGCGGCCCTGTCAGTCTGCCCACGCTCAACCTGCCATTGGCGTTAAAACTGGGTGATGTACAGCTTGGCAGCCTGCAGCTCGACGGCGTCGAACAGTTACGTGATTTGAAATTGGCTGCGCACTGGACCGCTGAAGGCTTGCAGATCGACAGTGCGCACTTGCAGCGCGACGCGTTGGTGCTGGACCTCAACGGCCTGCTCAAGCCCGAAGGTGATTGGCCGTTGAGCGCCCAGGGTCAACTGCAACTGCCGCCGCAGGACGGTCAGGCCTGGACGCTGGCGCTGGATATTCAGGGTGACGTGCTGAAGACCCTGCAACTCAAGGCTGACAGCAGCGGTTATCTGCCGGGCGTCCTGAACGGAGAGTTGCAACCGCTGGCGGAACATCTCCCCGCACGGCTGAAACTGACTTCAGAGCATTTCAAGCCCAGTTCTGCGCTGCCCGATACGCTGCAACTCGACCAGTTGCTGCTGACCGCCGAGGGCAATCTCGATACGGGCTATCTGATTAACGGAACAGCCAGCCTGCCCGCCGAGAAAGGCCCGGTCGCGCTGGCGTTGCAAGGGCGTGCGGACGCCAAAGGCGCAACCATTGCCGGGCTGGACCTCAGCGCCAGTGATCAGCAGCGTCTGGCCATCAACGGCAAGCTGAATTGGCAAAATGGGTTTTCCGCTGATGCCAGCATCGACTGGCTGGACTTTCCCTGGCAGCGGCTTTATCCGTTGCCGTCCGAGCCGCAAGTATCGCTGCACGCCTTCAAGGGTGAAATTTCCTACACCGATGGCAATTACCTCGGCAACTTCAACGCCAGTCTCAAAGGTCCGGCCGGAGCGTTCACACTGGTCAGCCCGTTCAGCGGCAATCTTCAGGAGATTCACCTGCCGCAACTGGAACTGGTCGCAGGGCAGGGCAAGGCCAGCGGCCACATGAACCTGAAATTCGCCGACGGCATTGGCTGGGACACGGCGCTCGACCTCACTGCACTTGACCCTTCGTTCTGGGTCGCCGAGCTGCCCGGCAAGCTGGCCGGTGCGTTGCGCAGCCAGGGACAGTTAAAGAATGAGCAGCTTGAACTGACCGCCGACCTGGATTTGAAAGGTCGGTTGCGCGGTCAGCCAGCGTTACTGCAAGCCAAGGCTGATGGCCGTGATCAGCAATGGAACGTCAGCAGTCTGAATATCAGGCTGGGCGACAACCACATTCAGGGCACTGGCAGTTTGCAGCAGCGTTTGAAAGGCCAACTTGATCTTGATCTGCCGCGTCTGGGCCAGCTATGGCCGCGTTTGCAAGGGCAGATCAAAGGCCGACTTGATCTGGCGGGAACACCACAAGCCCCCGAGGGTAAACTGGCGTTGCAGGGCAGTCAGCTCGCGTTGCAGGACAATCGCCTGCAAAGCCTGACGCTTGACGGCAGACTTGACCCCGCGCAGCGCGCAACCATCAACCTGAAGGGCACAGGCATTCAGGCAGGCGATACAGCACTGGGCACTTTGCAGGTTGACGGGCAAGGCACGCTCAAGGCCCAGCAATTGAAGCTCGACCTGCAAGGCCCGCTGCTCAAACTGGCGATGGGGCTGGACGGCGGCCTCGATCAAGGCAACTGGCGCGGTCGTCTGGCCAGCGGCACTGTACAGAGCGGCGGCCAGAACTGGCGTCTGCAGCAACCGGCGAAGATCGAACGCTTCGCTGATGGCAGGCTCAACTTCGGCGCGCACTGCTGGCTCTCTGGTTCTGCCAGCCTGTGTGGCGGTGACCAGCGTCTGATGCCGGAGCCACATATACGTTATCAGTTGAAGAATTTTCCGCTCGACAGCCTCGCGCAATGGATGCCCAAGGATTTTGCCTGGAGGGGCGCCCTGAATGCCGATGTGCAACTGGATATCCCGGCGGCAGGCCCCAGCGGTCAGATCACGGTCGATGCGGGGGGCGGTACGCTACGGGTTCGTAACAACGATCAATGGCTGGATTTCCCGTATCAGACGCTGAAACTCAGCAGCACCATGACCCCCAAACGCATCGACTCGCGTGTGGATTTCGAGGGCGGCAAGCTGGGAAGGCTGCTTTTGAATGCGCAGATCGATCCGCTGGCCAAAGACAAGACCTTGTCGGGTGATTTCAGTCTCTCCGGGCTGGATATCTCGGTGGCACGGCCTTTCGCACCCACCGTGCAAAAGCTCAATGGGCGCTTGAACGGCACCGGTCGATTGTCGGGCAGTTTGCTGGCGCCGCTGGTGAATGGCAGCGTAAACCTTGATGGCGGTGAAGTCGCAGGGCCAGAGTTGCCGATGGAGCTGCACGACCTCAGGGTCCAGGCGCTGATCGCAGGTGAAAGCGTGCAGATCAACGGTGGCTGGAAAAGTGGCAGCGCCGGTCAGGGCACAATAGGGGGGCAGGTGGCGTGGGGGCAGAGCCTGATGGTTGACGTCAGCCTCAAGGGTTCCCAGTTGCCCATCAACGTTGAACCTTACGCCGCCGTAGAAGCCGCCCCTGATCTGAAAATCTCCATGCAGGGCGACCGGCTGGCCATCTCCGGCAAGGTGCTGGTCCCCAAGGGCACGATAACCGTGCGCGAGTTGCCACCGTCCACCGTCAAACTGTCGGGTGACACGGTGATTGTCGGCCAGCAGACCGAGCAGGGCGCGCCGCCGCTGGCGGTGGGCATGGATATCGACGTGATTGTCGGGCAGGACAAACTCAGCTTCAGCGGCTTTGGGCTCACTGCCAACCTGGTCGGACGTGTACACATCGGTGACAACCTGGACACCCGTGGCGAGCTGAATCTTAACGACGGACGCTATCGCGCCTATGGGCAGCGTTTGACCATTCGTAAGGCCAGGCTACTTTTCGCCGGTCCTGTCGACCAGCCTTACCTGGATATCGAAGCCATCCGGCAGACGGATGACGTTATTGCGGGCATTCGTCTGACCGGCAGCGCCGATCAGCCCACCACCGAAGTGTTCTCCGAACCGGCGATGAGTCAGGAGCAGGCTTTGTCGTATCTGGTCATGGGCAGGCCCTTGAGCACCTCCGGCGAAGACAACAACATGGTCGCTCAGGCGGCACTGGCGCTGGGTGTTGCGGGCAGTTCTTCGACCACCGGCAAACTTGCTGACAACCTGGGCATCAAGGATTTTGAACTGGATACAACGGGCACGGGCGACAAGACCAATGTGGTGGCCAGCGGCAAGATCACCGAAAAGCTCAGCCTGCGCTATGGTGTGGGTGTTTTTGAACCGGCCAGTACCATTGCCTTGCGCTACCTGCTGAGTAAACGGGTATACCTTGAGGCGGCGAGCGGTGTTGCCAGTTCGCTGGATATTTTCTATAAAAGAGACTTCTGACGAGGGCCGGGCGCTTAGCTGTTGCTGGTGCTCGGCTCAACCGGTTTACCCTGCTAAACACCGTGTGATCCTCACACACTCCTTGAACCCAGGCTTCCGGTAATCATGGATCGATTCAACGCCATGCGCGTATTCACCCGTATCGTCGAACTGGGCGGCTTTGCCAAGGCTGCCGACAGCCTGCACCTGCCGCGAGCATCAGTGACGATCCTGATCAAGCAATTGGAGGCGCATCTGGGCGTGCAATTGCTGCAGCGCACCACGCGGCAGGTCAGCACCACGCCAGATGGCAAAGCCTATTACCAGCGGTGCGTCAGCCTGCTTGCCGATCTGGACGACGCCGAAGCTGCCTTCTCTTCCAAGGGGGCTGAACCCAAGGGCTTGCTGCGGGTTGATTTACCGGTGAGCCTCGGCCGTATGATCGTGATCCCGGCCTTGCCCGAGTTCACCCGGCGCTACCCCCAGGTAAGTCTTGAGATCGGCATGAGCGACAGGCCGGTCGACCTGATACGTGAAGGTGTGGATTGTGTGCTGCGCGCTGGCGATGCGCTGGACGACACGCTGGTCGCCAGACCATTGGGCAACCTGACCCAGATTACCTGCGCCAGTCGAGACTATCTCGACAGATACGGCACGCCGCGGGATCTGCATGACCTGGCGCAGCATCAGGTGATTGAATACTTTTCTGCCAGCACCAGCAAACGTTATGGCCTGGAGTTCATGGCCGATGGCCTTGCCGGTGATCACGGCATGACCTGCTCGGTGTCGGTCAACAGTGCGGAGGGGTATGTGGCTGCCTGCGAAGCGGGCTTCGGCCTGGTACAGGTGCCTCGTTATCATATTGCTACACAACTACGCAGTGGCGCGCTGGTCGAGGTGTTACGCGAGTATCGCCCGCCGGCCTTGCCCTTGACCGCGCTTTATCCGCCACATCGACAATTGTCGCGAAGGGTGCGGGTATTTGTCGATTGGCTGGTGGAGTTGTGCGCCCACCCAGATATTCGGGACAGACTGGTTTCCTGAGCAAATTCGGAATTTTCCGATATAGGCCAGAAGCCACTTTCGTGTTTAACTTCCGGCTCTTTACCCATTTTTAATAAGGAATATGTTTCATGGCCCAAGTGACTCTCAAAGGCGGTCCGGTTCAAGTCAATGGCGAGCTGCCTGCCGCTGGCAAGAAGGCACCTGCCTTTACCCTGACCGCTGCCAACTTGTCCGACGTGACCCTGGCCGATTTTGCAGGCAAGCGCAAAGTGCTGAACATCTTTCCGAGTGTCGATACGCCGACCTGCGCTACGTCGGTCCGTAAGTTCAACGCCCAGGCAAACGAACTGAGCAATGCGGTTGTCCTGTGCGTCTCCGCCGACCTGCCTTTCGCCCAGGCACGCTTCTGCGGTTCTGAAGGTCTGGAAAACGTGCAGAATCTTTCCTCGTTCCGCAGTGCCGATTTCAGCCAGCACTACGGCGTTGCCATTGCCGACGGCCCATTGAAAGGCCTGACCGCACGCGCAGTGGTCGTGCTCGACGAAAACGACAATGTCCTGCACAGCGAACTGGTCAAGGAAATTGCTGAAGAACCGAACTACGACGCTGCATTGGCTGTATTGAAGTAACGTTCCGCAACACATTGGCGGCCTGATACCACTCAGGCCGTTATTCTGTTCGTGCTGTGTACGTTTATTAAGTAAGCGCTTGGTAAAGGCGCTTTGCTTGTCACGTATCTGTGCTTATTGTTCTGCCTTCTGAACAACCCCCCACCCGTAATGGTTGATTTATTCATGCAATCGTCTGGCCCTCGTAAATCCCGTCGCTGGTTGATCAGTTTGTTGGTCCTTGTGGTCATCGTTGCCCTGTGCTGGTGGCTCTGGCCTGCATCCACACCCGGCAAGGGGGCCGAGAGCAAGAAGGCGGGCGGCGGGATGGCCCGACCTGGTTTCGGTGCATCGGCGGTGGCTGTCCCGGTGCGCGTGGCTCCAGCGACCGAGGGCGATTTTCCGATCTACTACAAGGCGCTCGGCACTGTCACGGCGATGAACACCATCAATGTGCGCAGCCGGGTGGCGGGCGAACTGGTCAAGATCTACTTCCAGGAAGGGCAGATGGTCAAGGCCGGTGATCTGTTGGCAGAAATCGACCCACGCAGCTATCAAGTCGCCTTGCAGCAGGCCGAAGGCACGCTGGCCACCAATCAGGCGTTGCTCAAGAATGCTCAGCTCGATGTGCAGCGTTACCGTGGGCTGTTTGCCGAAGACAGTATCGCCAAGCAGACACTGGACACCGCCGAGTCGCTGGTGAATCAGTACCAGGGCACGATCAAGACCAACCAGGCCGCGGTGGCTGAAGCGAAGCTGAACCTGGACTTTGCCCGCATCCGGTCTCCGATTGCGGGGCGGGTAGGCCTAAAACAGCTGGATGTCGGCAATCTGGTTGCCGCCAACGACACCACTGCGCTGGCGGTGATTACCCAGACCCAGCCCATTTCGGTCAACTTCACACTGCCCGAGAAAGACCTGTCCAAGGTCATAGCCCGCTATCGCACCGGCGAAAAGCTGCCCGTCGAAGCGTGGGACCGCGGCGACACGAAAATGCAGGCGACCGGTGTGCTCGCCAGCCTCGACAACCAGATCGACGTGGCGACCGGCACCCTGAAGTTCAAGGCCCGTTTCGATAACGGTGACGAAATACTGTTTCCCAACCAGTTCGTCAACGTGCGCCTGCGTGCGGATACCCTTCGACACGCAGTTCTGGTGCCAACGGCGGCTGTGCAGTTCGGAAACGACGGCACGTTCGTTTATGTGCTGGACGGCGACAAGAAGGTCAAACTCAAGCTGTTGAAAACCGGCCCGAGCGACGAAACATCGACGGTCATCACCGAAGGTCTGGCGGTAGGCGAGCGGGTAGTACTCGAAGGCACGGATCGTCTGCGCGATGGCGCTGACGTGGAAGTGGTCAACGATAGCAAGGATGTACCGGCAAGCCCGGTTGAGAAGTTGCACGGCAAGCCGGGCAGCGGCACTGACAAGTCGGCAGTGCTTGGCAAGGTGGAAAAACCAAACGTATGAACATGTCGCGCCTGTTCATCCTGCGTCCGGTAGCCACTACGCTGAGCATGCTGGCCATCGTTCTGGCCGGTCTCATCGCCTACACCTTGCTGCCGGTTTCGGCCTTGCCGCAGGTGGATTATCCGACCATTCGCGTGATGACGCTGTACCCCGGTGCCAGCCCGCAGGTAATGACCAGTTCTGTCACTGCGCCGCTGGAGCGCCAGTTCGGGCAGATGCCCGGGCTCACTCAGATGGCGTCTACCAGTTCGGGGGGCGCATCGGTGATCACCCTGCGTTTCAGCCTCGAAATCAATATGGATGTGGCCGAGCAGCAAGTGCAGGCAGCGATCAATGCGGCCACCAACCTGCTACCCACCGATCTTCCGGCCCCGCCGGTGTACAACAAGGTGAACCCGGCCGACACGCCGGTGCTGACCCTTGCCATCACCTCCAAAACCATGCTGTTGCCCAAGCTGAATGACCTGGTCGACACGCGCATGGCGCAGAAGATTTCGCAGATCAGCGGCGTCGGCATGGTCAGTATTGCGGGTGGGCAACGCCAGGCAGTCAGGATCAAGGTCAACCCCGAGGCGTTGGCAGCCAACAGCCTCAATCTGTCCGATGTACGCACGCTTATCAGTGCGTCCAACGTGAATCAGCCCAAGGGCAACTTCGACGGGCCGACCCGGGTCTCGATGCTCGATGCCAATGACCAGCTCAAGTCTCCCGAGGAATACGCCAACCTGATTCTGGCCTACAAGGACGGCGCGCCGTTGCGTCTGAAAGACGTCGCGGAAATTGTCGGCGGTGCGGAGAACGAACGACTGGCCGCCTGGGCCAATCGCAGTCAGGCCGTCTTGCTTAATATTCAACGTCAGCCGGGCGCCAATGTTATCGAGGTCGTCGACCGGATCAAGGCCATGCTGCCGGGCATCACCAATAACCTTCCAGCAGGCCTGGACGTTGTGGTGTTGACCGACCGTACCCAGACCATTCGGGCGTCGGTGACCGATGTTCAGCATGAATTGCTGATCGCCATCGTGCTGGTGGTGCTGGTGACGTTCCTGTTCCTGCGGCGCTTCAGCGCGACCATCATCCCTTCGATTGCTGTGCCGCTGTCGCTGGTCGGGACGTTCGGCGTCATGTACCTCGCCGGTTTCTCGATCAACAACCTGACACTGATGGCGATGACCATCGCCACCGGTTTCGTGGTGGACGACGCCATCGTGATGCTGGAAAACATCTCCCGGCACATCGAGGAAGGCGAAACGCCCATGCAGGCTGCGCTGAAAGGCGCAAAGCAGATCGGCTTCACCCTGATTTCCCTGACCCTGTCGCTGATTGCAGTGTTGATCCCGCTGCTGTTCATGGCAGATGTAGTGGGGCGCCTGTTCCGCGAGTTTGCCATCACCCTGGCGGTTGCCATCCTCATCTCGCTGGTGGTCTCGCTGACACTGACACCGATGATGTGCGCGCGCCTGCTCAAGCGCGAGCCGAAAGAGGAAGAGCAGAGCCGTTTCTACAAGGCCAGTGGCGCGTGGATCGACTGGCTGATTGATCTGTATGCTGGCAGGCTGCGCTGGGTGCTCAAGCATCAGCCACTGACGCTGCTGGTTGCCATCGCGACGCTGGCCCTGACCGTCCTGCTGTACATCGCGGTGCCCAAGGGTTTCTTTCCGGTGCAGGATACCGGCGTCATCCAGGGTATTTCCGAAGCGCCGCAATCAGTCTCGTTTGCGGCCATGAGCGAGCGCCAGCAGGCATTGGCGGACATTATTCTCCAGGACCCGGCGGTGGTCAGCCTGTCCTCGTACATTGGTGTGGACGGCGACAATGCGACGCTCAACAGCGGACGCCTGCTGATCAACCTCAAGCCACATGGCGAGCGTGATCTCACCGCCACCGAAGTCATCCAGCGCCTGCAGCCGCAGGTCGACAAGCTGTCGGACATCCGTCTGTTCATGCAGCCGGTACAGGATCTGACCATTGAAGACCGTGTCAGCCGTACCCAGTATCAGTTCAGCATGTCATCCCCCGATGCCGAGTTGCTGAGCAAGTGGAGTCAGACGCTGGTCGACGCGCTGGGCAAGCGTTCCGAGCTGACCGACGTGGCCAGTGACCTGCAGGACAAGGGGTTGCAGGTGTATCTGAATATTGATCGCGACGCAGCCAGCCGGGTCGGGGTGACGGTGGCCAATATCACCGATGCGCTGTATGACGCATTCGGCCAGCGGCAGATATCAACCATTTACACTCAGGCCAGCCAGTACCGTGTGGTCTTGCAGGCGGCGTCCGCCAGCGAACTCGGTCCTGCGGCGCTTGATCAGATTCACGTCAAGACCACCGATGGTGCACAGGTCAAACTGTCCAGTCTGGCCCGGGTCGAGCAGCGTCAGGCACAGTTGGCGATTACCCACCTCGGGCAGTTTCCGGCGGTGATGATGTCTTTCAACCTTGCACCTGGCGTTGCGTTGGGCAAGGCCGTTGAAGTGATCGAGCAGGTGCAGAAGGACATCGGCATGCCGATTGGCGTGCAGACCCGGTTCCAGGGCGCGGCCGAAGCATTTCAGGCCTCGCTGTCCAGCACCCTGTTGCTGGTGCTGGCGGCGGTGGTGACCATGTACATCGTGCTGGGTGTGCTCTACGAGAGCTACATCCACCCGATCACCATCCTCTCGACGCTGCCTTCGGCTGCGGTCGGGGCCTTGCTGGCGCTGTTGATCAGCGGCAACGATCTGGGAATGATCGCGATCATCGGCATCATTCTGCTGATCGGTATCGTCAAGAAGAACGCGATCATGATGATCGACTTCGCGCTGGATGCCGAACGCAATCGCGGCGTCGATCCGGAAACGGCGATTTACGAAGCGGCGCTGCTGCGCTTCCGGCCGATTCTGATGACCACCCTGGCCGCGCTGTTCGGCGCCATTCCGCTGATGCTGGCGAGCGGTTCAGGCGCCGAGTTGCGCCAGCCGCTGGGTCTGGTGATGGTCGGCGGCCTGCTGCTCAGCCAGGTCCTGACGCTGTTTACCACGCCAGTGATCTATCTGTATTTCGACCGTCTTGGACAGCGCTGGAGTCGTAAGCCCGCTGCACCGGACCGCTCGCCACAGGCTGACGCATGAACCTGTCCGCGCCCTTTATCCGTCGCCCGGTTGCGACCGTCCTGCTGAGCCTGGCGATCATGCTGCTGGGCGCGGTCAGTTTCAGGTTGTTGCCGGTAGCGCCTTTGCCGAACATGGATTTCCCGGTCATTGTGGTCTCGGCGAGCCTCGCCGGGGCCAGCCCGGAAATCATGGCGTCCACCGTGGCAACGCCGCTCGAACGCTCACTGGGCAGTATTGCCGGGGTCAACACCATGACCAGCAATTCGAGCCAGGGCACGACGCGGATCATTCTGCAGTTCGATCTCGACCGCGACATCAATGGCGCTGCGCGCGAAGTGCAGGCGGCCATCAATGCCTCGCGCAATCTGCTGCCGAGCGGGATGCGCAGCATGCCGACCTACAAGAAGGTCAACCCGTCTCAGGCCCCGATCATGGTGCTGTCGATGACCTCGACAGTGTTGGAAAAAGGCCAGCTTTACGACCTGGCCTCGACCATCCTGTCGCAGAGCCTGTCGCAGGTTTCGGGGGTCGGCGAGGTGCAGATCGGCGGCAGTTCGCTGCCCGCCGTGCGCATCGAGCTGGAACCGCAGATGCTTTCCCAGTACGGCGTATCGCTGGATGACGTGCGCACTGCGATTACCGGGACCAACGTGCGCAGGCCTAAGGGTTTTGTCGAGGATGACCTGCATAACTGGCAGGTTCAGGCCAACGATCAGCTGGAAAAAGCCGCTGACTACGCACCGTTGATCATTCGCTACAAGGATGGCGCAACCCTGCGTCTGAAGGACGTCGCCAAGGTCAGCGATGCGGTGGAAGACCGTTACAACAGCGGCTTCTTCAATAACGACCAGGCCGTGCTGTTGGTCGTCAACCGTCAGGCGGGTGCCAACATCATCGAGACCGTTGCGCAGATAAAGGCGCAATTGCCAGCCTTGCGGGCCGTGCTGCCCGCCAGTGTAAGGCTGGAGATCGCCATGGACCGCTCGCCGGTGATCAAGGCGACGCTGCACGAAGCTGAAATGACTCTGCTGATCGCCGTGATTCTGGTGGTGATGGTGGTTTTTCTGTTCCTTGGCAGCTTTCGTGCCTCGCTCATTCCTACACTGGCGGTTCCGGTGTCCCTGGTCGGCACCTTCGCAATCATGCACCTGTTCGGCTTTTCCCTGAACAATCTGTCACTGATGGCCCTTATCCTCGCGACCGGTCTCGTGGTCGACGACGCCATCGTGGTGCTGGAAAATATTTCCCGACACATTCATAACGGTCTGGACCCTATGAAAGCGGCGTTTCTGGGGGCCAAAGAGGTAGGGTTCACCTTGCTCTCGATGAACGTCTCGCTGGTTGCGGTGTTCATTTCCATCCTGTTCATGGGCGGGCTGGTAGAGAGTCTGTTTCGCGAGTTTTCCATCACTTTGTCGGTGGCGATCATCGTCTCGTTGATCGTGTCGCTGACGCTGACTCCCATGCTTTGCGCCCGCTGGTTGAAGCCACGTGAAGCCAGCGGCGAGAACGCCTTTCAGCGCTGGAGTGAGCGGGTTAATGACCGCATGGTGGCAGGTTACGACCGTTCGCTGGGCTGGGTGTTTCGCCATCCGCGCCTGACACTGATCAGCCTGTTGATCACTGTCATCGTCAACATCGCGCTGTACGTGGTGGTGCCCAAGACGTTTCTGCCGCAGCAGGACACCGGGCAACTGATGGGTTTCGTCCGTGGCGACGACGGTCTGTCGTTTTCGGTGATGCAGCCGAAGATGGAGCAATTCCGCCGTGCCGTACTGGCCGACCCTGCGGTAGAGAGCGTTGCCGGGTTCATCGGCGGCAGCAGCGGCACCAATAACGCGTTCATGATCGTGCGTCTGGTGCCGATTGCCGAGCGCAAGCTGTCGGCGGAAAAAGTCGTCGAGCGCCTGCGCAAGACGTTGCCGCATGTACCGGGCGGGCGATTGTTTCTCGCGCCTGATCAAGACCTGCAATTGGGTGGGGGGCGCGAGCAGACCAGCTCGCAGTACCAGTACATCGTGCAGAGCGCCGACCTGACCAGCCTGCGCCAGTGGTACCCGAAGATCGTCGCGGCACTCAAGTCAGTCCCCGAGCTGACCGCCATCGATGCCCGGGAAGGGCGCGGCGCGCAGCAAGTGACGCTGGTGGTCAACCGCGACACTGCCAAGCGGCTGGGCATCGACATGAACATGGTGACTGCAGTGCTCAACAATGCCTACAGCCAGCGCCAGGTGTCGACCATTTACGACAGCCTCAATCAGTACAAGGTGGTCATGGAGGTCAATCCCAAATATGCGCAGGACCCGGTGACACTTGAGCAGGTTCAGGTCATCACCGCAGATGGTCAGCGTGTGCCGTTGTCCAGCATTGCCCATTACGAACGCAGTCTGGCCAACGACCGGGTTTCCCATGACGGGCAGTTCGCCGCTGAAAACATCTCCTTTGACCTGGCAGAAGGTGCCAGCCTGGACAAGGCCAACGTCGCCATCGAGCGGGCCATTGCGGCGATCGGGCTGCCAGCGGACATCATCACCAAAATGGCGGGCACTGCGGATGCGTTCGCCGCGACCCAGAAAAGCCAGCCCTGGATGATTCTTGGAGCGCTGCTCGCGGTGTATCTGGTGCTGGGGATTCTCTATGAAAGCTACATTCACCCGCTGACCATTCTCTCGACTCTGCCATCGGCGGGCGTCGGCGCCTTGCTGACGATCTATGTGGTCGGCAGCGAGTTCAGCCTGATATCCCTGCTGGGGCTGTTTCTGCTGATCGGCGTGGTGAAAAAGAACGCCATCATGATGATCGATCTGGCGCTGCACCTTGAGCGCGAGCAGGGCATGGCGCCCGAGGAGTCGATCCGCAATGCCTGTCTGCAGCGTCTGCGGCCCATTCTGATGACTACCATGGCAGCGATTCTCGGTGCCTTGCCACTGCTGCTCAGTACGGCCGAAGGTGCCGAAATGCGCAAGCCGCTGGGCCTGACCATTATTGGCGGCCTGATCTTCAGTCAGATCCTGACGCTTTACACCACGCCTGTGGTTTACCTTTATCTTGATCGTCTGCGCCATCGCTTCAGTAAATGGCGTGGCGTGCGCACTGATGCCGCTCTGGAAACTCCGCTATGACCGAACGCCCGGCTTTTACATCCCGTCCAGAATGGCTGATTCGCCCGCTCGGGCTGGCAGTCTGTATCGCTTTTCTCAGCGCCTGCTCGGTCGGACCGGATTATCAGCGGCCAACCATGGCCGCGCCTGTGCAGTTCAAGGCGGTTCAGGGCTGGCGCGCAGCGACCCCCGGCGACTCAATGGCCAAGGGCTCCTGGTGGCAGGTGTACGGTGACAAGGACCTGAACGCATTGGTCGAGCGCTTGAACACCTCCAACCAGACGGTGGCCCAGTACGAAGCGCAATACCGCCAGGCGCAGGCGCTGGTGCGCAGTTCCAGAGCGGCCTTCATGCCGAGCCTGGACCTGACGACCGGCAAGACACGTTCAGGGCAGGGCTCCGGGACGTCGAGCAACGGGACCAGTGCTTCGGGCATTCGTAACAGCTACAACGCCCAGTTGGGCGTCAGTTGGGAAGCCGATGTCTGGGGTAAACTGCGCCGTGGCCTGGAAGCCGACACAGCGAACGCGCAGGCCAGCCTTGCTGACTTGGCCGCTATGCGCCTGAGCCTGCAATCGGAACTGGTCCAGAATTACCTGCAATTGCGGGTAATCGACGAACAGAAGCGTTTGCTGGAGTCCACCGTCGATGCCTACCAGCGCTCCCTGACCCTGACCCAGAATCAGTACCGCGCCGGTATTTCCGGACGTGATTCGGTTGCCCAGGCGCAGACCCAGCTGAAAAGTACGCAGGCCGACCTGATCGATCTTGCCTGGCAGCGCGCGCAATACGAGAACGCCATTGCGGTGTTGATGGGCGTGGCACCGGCTGACTTCAGCCTGCCGGCCAGCACGACTATTCCTCATTTGCCGGATATCCCGCCGGGGCTGCCATCGCAGTTATTAGAGCGCAGGCCTGATATCGCCGCGGCAGAACGTTCGGTGATGGGCGCCAACGCCAACATCGGGGTCGCCAAGGCGGCTTACTATCCGGACTTTACCCTGAGCATGAGCGGTGGCTACAACAGCAGTACCTTCGCCAACTGGATCAGCTTGCCCAACCGTTTCTGGTCGGTTGGGCCGCAACTGGCCCTGACCCTGTTCGACGGGGGGCGACGTTCGGCAGAGGTGGAGCGTACCGAAGCCTTGTATGACCAGACGGTTGCGCAATACCGCCAGACGGTGCTCAACGGTTTTCAGGAAGTCGAAAACTACCTTATCCAGCTCAAGGTCTATGAAGACGAAGCTGCGGTGCGTCAGGAAGCGCTGGTGTCCGCGCGTGATTCGCTGCGCCTCACCAACAACCAGTACAAGGCTGGCCTGATCGGCTATCTGGACGTCGTCAACGTGCAGGCTACTGCGCTGAGCAATGAGCGTAGTGTGCTCAACGTACTGCAAAGCCGATTGCTCGCCAGTGTGCAACTGATCGCTGCATTGGGTGGCGGCTGGGATGCCGAGCGTGATATGACACTGAAGGAATAAGCCTGCTGAAGCGATAAAGAGCAAGTTTTCTTTATCTATCGCTGGTAACTGCAAAATTAATGGCGTACTGCCAGTCTTTTCGACCAGCAGCCGCGACATTCAGCAGCTATTGCGTACAATCAGCGCATAAGAACGGCACGGACGCGCTCATTGGGTTTCAGGTGCGTCTATGTTGATTGGCAGTTATTCACCCTCGCTTGTCGTTCTTTCCATTTTCGTTGCGATCCTTGCTTCCTACACCGCATTTGATCTCGCCGGCCGAATCAGCTCTGCCCAGGGCCGGGCGGTGTATCTCTGGATTGTCGGCGGCGCTTTTGCGATGGGTGTCGGTACCTGGTCAACGCACTTCATCGGTATGCTGGCCTTCGTCTTGCCCATCGACCTCGGCTATGACGTGCCACTCCTGTTGCTCTCGCTGTCGATCATCGTCCTGTCATCTGGATTCACCCTGTGGCTCTTCGTACAACCGCAGCTTTCGCTACTGCAGCTGAGTCTGGGAGCCTTATTGCTGGGGCTGGGTATCAGCGCAACGCATTACACCGGCATGGCGGCCATGCGCATGCAGCCAGCTATCGAATACACGCCGGTACTGTTCGCACTGTCACTGGTGATCGCCGTAGTAGCGTCGGCGGCGGGATTGTGGATCGCGTTCCGGCTTCGCTATCAGCGGCCTCGCAGGTTTCTGGTACGCGCGGGCGCGGCCGTGGTGCTGGGCCTCGCCGTAGTGGGCATGCACTACATCGGCATGGCGGCGGCCAACTTTGCCGAAGGCAGCTTTTGTGGGGCGCTGGTCAACGGGCTGAGCCGTAACGGGCTGGACCGGGTGGTGCTGGTTGCCAGCCTGACGGTCCTGAGCCTCACACTGTTCGCTTGTATTCTGGACGCTCATCTTGAGGCGCGCACGGCGGTGCTGGCCAACTCCCTGAACCAGGCCAATCAGGAACTCACCCATCTGGCGATGCACGACAACCTCACCGGGCTGCCCAACCGGGTGCTGCTCGCGGAGCGTGTCGAGCAGGCCATGACCAGGGCCGATGAGACGGGGGGGTGTTTTGCCTTGATGTTCATGGATCTGGATGGCTTCAAGCCGGTGAATGACGCCTTCGGCCACCACACGGGTGATCTGCTGTTGCGTCAGGTGGCATTGCGCCTGCGTCAAAACGTGAACCGGCAAGACACGCTGGCCAGAGTCGGCGGTGACGAGTTTGTCCTGCTTATCGAACTTGACGATCAACAGGATGCGCTGACGGTGGCGAACCGCCAGGTCAGCGAGATCAGCAATCCGTTCCTGATTGGTGAGCACCAGTTGCAGATTTCGCTCAGCATCGGCATTTGCATCTATCCAGGCCATGGTGCAACCCAGCACGAACTGTTGGTCAACGCCGACGCAGCCATGTATCACACCAAAGCGGCAGGCAAGAACGGCCACAGTTTTTTTGAAGTATCGATGAACTGCAATGCGCGCAACCAGTTGCAGCTGTCGCAGGATTTGCGCACCGCACTCAAGCAAAAGCACTTCTGTCTTTACTATCAGCCCAAATTTGACGCCCTGACCGGGCTGCCTGTCGGCGCCGAAGCCCTGTTGCGCTGGAATCATCCGGAGCGTGGAGTACTGGGACCTGATCTGTTCATTGCCATGGCCGAGAAAACCGGGTTGATCATTCAGATCGGTGAGTGGGTGTTGGACGAAGCCTGCCGGCAGATGCATGAGTGGTACACCGAGGGGTATTCGCACTGGCGCATTTCGGTCAACCTGTCGGCGTTGCAATTCCGCCATTCCGGTCTGGTTGCCACCGTTGCGGACACCTTGGCGCGTCATCAACTGCCGGCCAACTGCCTGACGCTGGAAATTACCGAAACCACCGCCATGGACGACGCGGATGCCAGTCTCGGCGTCCTGAACAGGCTGTCAGAGATGGGCCTGGACCTGTCGATCGATGATTTTGGTACGGGTTACTCCAGCCTGATGTACCTCAAACGACTGCCCGCCAACGAGATCAAGATCGATCGTGGCTTCGTTCGCGATCTGGAACACGATACCGACGATGCGGCTATTGTGTCGGCGATCGTCGCGGTGGGGCAGGCATTGAATTTGCGCATCGTCGCCGAAGGCGTAGAAACCCCGCTCCAGCAGCGTTTTCTGACGCACCTGGGATGCGATTCCTTGCAGGGTTTTCTGCTCGGGCACCCGTTGCCTGCACAGCAGTTTATCGCGGATATCCGCACGGCCGAGTCAAGAATCGCGCTCAATGCACATGATCCGGATAACAAAGCGTCAGCTTTCTGAAACGCTTCGATGGCGCTGGATCGCAAACGCTGGCACGATCAGTCACCTTTGGCCGCGCTGCGGGTCTCAGGCCAGACTAATTGCTGACTTCAGGAAACATTTACGAGACTGAACATGGAAAAAGTCCTCATCATCACCGGCGGTTCGCGCGGGATAGGCGCGGCGACGGCGCGTCTGGCTGCAACACACGGTTACCGGATCTGCATCAATTACATGTCCGACCGTGCCTCGGCGGAAAAAACTGCCGCACAGGTCAGGGCGCAGGGTGCGCATGCGATCACGATGCAGGCCGATGTCAGCAACGAGGATGAAATCATCCGTCTGTTCGCCAGAGTCGACGCGGAGCTGGGGCGTGTCACGCATCTGGTCAACAACGCAGGGACGCTGGCACAGGCCTCCAGAGTCGAGGACATGTCGGAATTTCGCATGCTCAAGATGATGATGAACAACGTGGTAGGGCCCATGCTGTGCAGCAAGCACGCGCTGCTGCGCATGTTGCCGCGACATGGTGGGCATGGCGGCAGCATCGTCAACGTGTCTTCGCTGGCGGCACGCCTCGGTTCGGCGGGTGAGTACGTCGACTACGCGGCGTCCAAGGGCGCACTTGATACCTTCACCATCGGGCTTTCCAGGGAAGTGGCCGGGGAGGGCATTCGCGTCAATGCCGTAAGGCCAGGCTTCATTTTCACCGACTTTCACGCCCTGAGTGGCGATCCGCTCCGCGTCAGTAAACTCGAAGGCGCACTGCCCATGGGCCGTGGCGGTACTCCGGAGGAGGTAGCCGAAGCCATCATCTGGTTGCTGTCGGATCAGGCGTCTTATGCGACCGGAACATTTATTGATGTGGCGGGGGGACGCTGAGGGTATCCAGCTACGACATGGCATGGATAGCTTCAGCGTCAGGTCAGCGCGCGGTCAGACAACCACGGGAGGCTCTTCGGCCGGCGGGTCACCCACTGGAGGGTTTTCCTCGGGCGGATCTATAACCGGTGGCATCGGCGGCGGTGGCTCGTTATCGGGTCTGGGTGGCGTGCCGGGCAGTACCGGATTGTCGATATTCGGATCAGGTGCTACAGGCGGAATGGGCAGGGTCATGGTTGCAGCCTCCTTGTTGGTACTGCGTTCGACCTGTCTGTTTTTGGGATGATTCAATTGATTTGTTGATTCAGGCATCCTTGTAAACAATTCACCGCTACCAACAACAGCTCCGTTTCAGCATCGTTATTTCATCTACCGCCTTCACGAATATGCAAAGCGTCGCCCGGTACGCTCCCACGGCCTTCGGCCAGAATCAAAATCAGATTATGTATCGCGTCAGGTTCATCCAGGGGGCCAGTCTGGCGTGACCAACTCAAACATTTCCGGCTGGGCTATGCTCTGACGCGCTTCGCAAGCTGCCATAAAACCTTTGAACTTTCACCCTGATGTCTGCTCGGAATCTAGGCAGCGAAACAGACGAGCCCTTGGGACTCTGTGGTCGTGCGCTGCCATACCGTCAATTTTTCCATTGCATGGAATGCACAGGAGCGTCCCTGGGGCGTGAGGAGTGATGCTCGATGAATGAACAGCCATACGGTCCGGATTCCCTGGCCACCGATGTACCGCACCCGACCCAACCCTTGTCACTGACCCAGGCGCTACAACTGCCACGCATCGTGATCGAAGACACGTTGCCTGTGATAGACGGCGGGATGTTTGCGGCCAAGGCGATCATCGGGCAACCGGTTACAGTCACCAGTAAGGTCTACGCGGACGGCCACGACAAGATGGCCGTCAATGTGCGCTGGCGCGCTGCCGATGAAGAGGTCTGGCAGAGCGCTCCGTTGCACGAGTTGGGCAACGACAGTTGGGTCGGTGAGTTCACCCCGACTTCTGTCAGTCGTCATGTGTTCCAGCTTGAAGCCTGGATCGATCAATTTGGCAGCTACTGCTATGAACTGGAAAAGAAGTTCGGTGCAGGCGTGCCCATCGATCTGGAGCTTGAAGAAGGCCGTATTCATCTGAGCAAGGCTGCCGAACGCAGTCATGATCAGCTGCGTCAGCAGATCGAAGGCCTGCTGGAACGGTTTGGCCGCTCCGATGGCACCGAACAGGTCGCGCTGCTGCTGCACAGCGATACCGCTGGCCTGATGAAGCAGGCCGACAATCATGCATTCCTCAGCCGCAGCCTGGAATACCCGCTGGATGTCGAGCGTGAACTGGCGCAGTTTGCCAGCTGGTACGAGTTGTTTCCCCGCTCGATCACCGATGACAAGGCACGCCATGGCACCTTCAACGACGTCCACTCGCGCTTGCCGGTGATTCGCGACATGGGTTTCGACGTGTTGTATTTCCCGCCGATTCATCCTATTGGTCGCGCGCACCGCAAAGGTCCGAACAACTCGCTGACGGCTGGCCAGGATGATCCAGGCAGCCCATACGCAATCGGCAGCGAAGACGGCGGCCATGACGCCATTCACCCGCAATTGGGCAGTCTTGAAGACTTCCGCAATCTGGTGAAAGCCGCTGCGGATCATGGTCTGGAAATCGCGCTCGACTTCGCCATTCAATGTTCGCAGGACCACCCGTGGCTCAAGCAGCATCCAGGCTGGTTCTCGTGGCGTCCGGACGGCACCATCCGCTACGCGGAAAACCCGCCGAAAAAGTATCAGGACATCGTCAACGTCGATTTCTACGCGCCGGATGCCATTCCGGGCCTGTGGCTGGAATTGCGTGACATCGTGCTGGGCTGGGTCAAGGAAGGCGTGAAAATTTTCCGCGTCGATAACCCCCACACCAAACCGCTGCCGTTCTGGCAGTGGATGATCGGCGAAGTGCGCAGTCAGCACCCGGAAGTGATGTTCCTCGCTGAAGCGTTCACCAAGCCAGCGATGATGGCGCGTCTGGGCAAGGTTGGTTACACCCAGAGTTACACCTATTTCACATGGCGCAATACCAAGGCCGAGCTGGCGGAATATTTCACCGAACTCAACCAAGTGCCATGGCGCGATTGCTATCGCCCGAACTTCTTCGTCAACACGCCGGACATCAATCCGCGTTTCCTGCATGAGTCGGGGCGGCCGGGCTTTCTGATCCGTGCGGCGCTGGCGACCATGGGCTCGGGGCTGTGGGGCATGTACTCCGGTTTCGAACTGTGCGAAGCGGCACCGATTCCCGGCAAGGAAGAGTATCTGGACTCTGAGAAGTACGAAATCCGTGTGCGCGATTTCACGGCGCCCGGCAATATCATTGCCGAGATTGCCCAGCTCAATCGTATTCGCAGACAGAACCCGGCTTTGCAAACGCACCTGGGGCTGAAGCTGTACACCGCGTGGAACGACAACATTCTGTACTTCGGCAAACGCAGCGCAGATGGCAGCAACTTCATCCTGGTTGCCATCAATCTCGATCCGCATAACGCACAGGAAGCGGATTTTGAATTGCCGCTTTGGGAGATGGGCCTGCCGGACGACGCCGCGACTTCGGGCGAAGACCTGATGACCGGGCACCGCTGGACTTGGTACGGCAAGTACCAGCATACGCGTCTCGACCCGTCGCAACCGTTTGGAATCTGGCGTATCCAGGCCGCGCAATAACACTCCCAAGGAGTCAGCAATGGCTAAGAAACCCGGTGAAGCGACATTTATCAAAGACCCGCTCTGGTACAAGGATGCGGTGATCTATCAGGTTCACGTGAAGTCGTTCTTCGATGCCAACAACGACGGCATCGGCGACTTTGCAGGGCTGATCGAGAAGCTCGACTACATTGCCGCGCTGGGCGTCAACACCATCTGGCTGTTACCGTTTTATCCCTCGCCCCGTCGGGACGATGGCTATGACATCTCGGAATACCGTGATGTGCATACGGATTACGGCACCATGGCCGATGCAAAGCGCTTTATCGCTCAGGCTCACAAGCGCGGCCTGCGGGTGATCAGCGAGCTGGTCATCAACCACACCTCTGACCAGCATCCCTGGTTTCAGAAGGCGCGCAATGCCAAGCCGGGTTCGAAGGCACGGGATTTTTACGTCTGGTCGGACACCGATCAGAAGTACGACGGCACACGCATCATCTTTCTCGACACCGAAACCTCGAACTGGACCTGGGACCCGGTTGCGGGCCAGTATTTCTGGCATCGCTTCTATTCTCACCAGCCGGACCTGAACTTTGACAACCCGCACGTGCTGGAAGCGGTCCTTGAAGTCATGCGTTTCTGGCTGGATTTGGGCATCGACGGGCTGCGTCTGGATGCCATCCCGTACCTGATCGAGCGGGACGGCACCAATAACGAGAACCTGCCGGAAACCCATCAGGTGCTCAAGCGTATTCGTGCCGAGATCGACGCGAATTACCCGGACCGCATGCTGCTGGCCGAGGCCAACCAATGGCCCGAGGACACGCAGCTGTATTTCGGTGACAGCAAGGGGCCAGACGGTGACGAATGTCACATGGCCTTTCACTTCCCGCTGATGCCACGCATGTACATGGCGCTGGCGCAGGAAGACCGCTTTCCGATTACCGACATTTTGCGGCAGACCCCGGAAATTCCGGAAAACTGCCAATGGGCGATTTTCCTGCGCAACCACGATGAACTGACCCTGGAAATGGTCACGGACCGTGAGCGCGATTACCTGTGGAATTACTACGCAGCCGACCGCCGAGCGCGGATCAACCTGGGGATTCGCCGTCGTCTGGCGCCGCTGGTGGCCCGTGATCGTCGTCGCGTCGAACTGCTCAACAGCATGCTGCTGTCGATGCCGGGCACGCCGACCCTTTATTACGGCGATGAAATCGGCATGGGCGACAACATCTATCTGGGCGACCGGGACGGTGTACGAACCCCGATGCAATGGTCCATCGACCGTAACGGCGGATTCTCGCGCGCCGACCCGGCCAGCCTGGTGCTGCCGCCGATCATGGACCCGCTGTACGGTTTTCAATCGGTCAACGTCGAGAGTCAGGAGCGCGACCCGCATTCGCTGCTGAACTGGAACCGGCGCATGCTGGCGGTGCGTAAACAGCAAAAGGCATTCGGCCGCGGCACGCTGAAAATGCTCTCGCCGTCGAACCGGCGCATTCTTGCCTACACCCGTGAATACACTGCGCCTGACGGCCACAACGAGATTGTGCTGTGCGTGGCCAACGTTTCCAGCGCGGCTCAGGCTGCCGAACTTGAGTTGTCGGCGTACGCGGGCACCGTCCCTGTCGAAATGCTCGGCGGCAGTGCATTTCCGCCTATCGGCCAGTTGAGCTATCTGCTGACGCTCCCGCCGTATGGTTTTTATTGGTTTCTACTGGCTTCGGAGAATCAAATGCCCAGTTGGCACGTTGAACCCGCGCAAAGCATGCCGGACTTCCCGACCCTGGTGCTCAAGAAGCATCTTGAAGAACTGCTCGATGAACCGCTGCGCGGCACCATGGAAAACACCTCGCTGGCGAATTACTTGCCGAAACGACGCTGGTTCGGCGGCAAGGACAAGCCTATCGAGCAGGTCCACATCGCCTACGCCGTACGCTTTGGCGACGCGACCAATCCCGTCTTGCTCAGTGAAATCGAAGTCACCGCAGGCGGGCAGACCGAGCGTTATCAGTTACCTTTTGGTTTGCTGGCCGAAGACGACATCAGCAGTGCATTGCCGCAACAGCTGGCGCTCGCCAGAGTGCGCCGCAGTCGCGATGTCGGCCTGATTACCGATGCGTTCACCCTTGAAACCTTCATCCGCGCCGTTATCAAGGGCATGCAGTCGCAGACCGTGATCTCGTGCGTCGATGGCGAGCTGCGTTTCGAACAGAGTTCGCAACTTGCGCCGCTGGGCCTGAACGATGAGTCGGAAGTACGTTATCTCTCCGCCGAACAGTCCAACAGTTCGGTTGTGGTGGGCAGCAGCCTGGTGCTCAAGCTGATCCGCAAGGTCAGCGCCGGGACGCACCCGGAGCTGGAAATGGGCGCGTTTCTGACCCAGGCCGGCTTCAAGAACATTTCGCCGTTGCTGGGCTCGCTGGTGCGGGTCGGCAATGACGGCAAGCCGAATCTGCTGATGATCGCCCAAGGCTATCTGAGCAATCAGGGCGATGCCTGGGAATGGACGCAAAACAACCTCGAACGTGCAGTTCGCGACGAGTTGGCGCACGGTGTTTCCGGGCTGGAGCAGCATTACAACGCGCTGCTTGAACTGGCGGACTTCTCGCGCAGCCTGGGCCAGCGCCTTGGTGAAATGCACCAGATTCTCGCGGCACCGACCGATAACCCTGACTTTGCCGTTGAGGTCACCAGCGTGGCGGACGGCAAGGCGTCTGCAACCAGCGTCAACGCTCAGCTTGAGCGTGCGCTGCAGTTGCTGGAGCAGCGCAAGGGCGATCTCGATAAAGATGATCAGCAACTGGTCAGTGATTTGCTGGCGCATCGCAAGCAGATCCGCCAGCGGGTCGACAGCCTCGCCAAGCATTCTGCGGGCGGCCTGCGCATTCGTGTGCACGGTGACCTGCACCTGGGGCAGGTGCTGGTGGTCAAGGGCGATGCCTATCTGATCGATTTCGAGGGTGAACCGGCCCGTGCGCTTGAAGAGCGTCGTGCCAAGCACAGCCCGTTAAAGGACGTCAGCGGTGTTCTGCGTTCGTTCGACTACGCCGCCGCCATGGCCGTGCGCAGTGCGCAGAGCGTTGATACGTCGCCAGAGGCCGCCGCGGCTCGCAAGCGAGTCGCCGAGACGTACCTGTCGCAGGCGCGTGCAGCCTTCATCGAAGGCTATCGTTCGGCAACGGCTGAAATGGCCCATGCCTGGAAAGATGCAAAAGGGGAGGACGCTGCGCTGGAACTGTTCACCCTTGAAAAAGCTGCTTATGAAGTGATCTACGAAGCCGAGAACCGGCCAGCCTGGCTGGCGGTACCTTTGCAGGGCTTGCGTGGATTGCTGCAACCGTCTGATGGAGAGCCAATATGAATGCGCCTGACAAAGCCGGCACGGGCCGCCAAGCGATACCCGCTGCTGTGGATCTGGACGCGCTGATCCGAGCTGAACACCGTGACCCGTTTTCGATCCTCGGTCCGCACGGCGACGGTGGCAGCGGGCAGTTTGTCCGCGCCTACCTGCCTGGTGCACTGAGTGTCCGCCTGCTGGCCAGAGACGATGGCCGTGAGCTGGGCGAGATGGAAATGAGCGAGGTGCCAGGCTTTTTCGTCGGTCATCTTGACCAGCCGCAACCGTACCTATTCAAGATCAACTGGGCCGGTGGCGAGCAAATCACTGAGGACCCGTACAGCTTCGGTGCGTTGCTGGGCGAAATGGACCTGTACCTGTTCGCTGAAGGCAACCACCGCGACCTGAGCAGCTGCCTTGGCGCGCAGGTGACCAGCGTCGACGGTGTTGATGGCGTGCGCTTCGCGGTCTGGGCGCCTAATGCACGGCGTGTGTCCGTGGTCGGCAGTTTCAACAACTGGGATGGCCGCCGCCATCCGATGCGCCTGAGGCATCCTACCGGCGTGTGGGAAATCTTCGTTCCGCGTCTGCAACCCGGTGAGGTCTACAAGTACGAGATCCTCGGCCCGCATGGCATTCTGCCGCTGAAAAGCGATCCGATGGCGTTGGCGACCACCTTGCCGCCAGATACCGCTTCGAAAATCTCTGCGCCGTTGCAGTTCGAATGGCACGACGAGAACTGGCTGCAATCGCGTGCCGGGCGTCACGAGGCCTCCGCACCGCTGTCGATCTACGAGCTGCACGCCGGCTCGTGGCAGATGGAGCAGAACGACGAAGGTCAGTGGCGGCAGTTCAACTGGCGTGAGCTGGCGGATCGGCTGATTCCCTACGTCAAGGAAATGGGCTTCACGCACATCGAGCTGATGCCGATCATGGAACACCCGTTCGGCGGTTCATGGGGTTATCAGTTGCTGGCCCAGTTCGCACCGACTGCCCGTTACGGGTCGCCTGAGGATTTCGCAGCCTTCGTCGACGCCTGCCACCAGGCAGACATCGGCGTCATCCTCGACTGGGTGCCTGCGCATTTTCCGACCGATACCCACGGTCT
Organism: Pseudomonas syringae CC1557; assembly: GCF_000452705.1. Classification (NCBI taxonomy): domain Bacteria; kingdom Pseudomonadati; phylum Pseudomonadota; class Gammaproteobacteria; order Pseudomonadales; family Pseudomonadaceae; genus Pseudomonas; species Pseudomonas syringae. Next base: position 3,289,969 of record NZ_CP007014.1, on the reverse strand, counting down.
GGCGCAGTTCGACGGCACGGCGCTGTATGAGTATGCCGACCCCAAGGAAGGCTTCCATCAGGACTGGGACACGCTGATCTACAACCTCGGCCGTACCGAGGTTCACGGGTTCATGCTGGCCTCGGCGCTGCACTGGCTGAAGCACTACCACATCGACGGCCTGCGGGTGGATGCGGTAGCTTCGATGCTTTATCGAGACTATTCGCGCAAGGCAGGCGAGTGGGTGCCGAACCGTTTTGGCGGCCGCGAGAACCTGGAGGCCATCGACTTCCTGCGCCATCTCAACGATGTGGTTGCGCTGGAGGCACCGGGCACCATGGTGATTGCCGAGGAGTCCACGGCTTGGCCAGGCGTCAGCGAGTCGACCGAGAAGGGTGGTCTGGGCTTCAATTACAAGTGGAACATGGGCTGGATGAATGATTCGTTGCATTACATGGAGGAGGACCCTATCAACCGCGGGCATCACCATGGCATGCTGACTTTCAGCCTGGTGTATGCGTATTCCGAACGCTTCGTGCTGCCGATCTCCCACGATGAAGTGGTTCACGGCAAGCATTCGCTAATTGACAAGATGCCGGGCGATCGCTGGCAGAAGTTTGCCAACTTGCGCGCTTACCTGTCGTTCATGTGGACCCATCCGGGCAAGAAGCTGTTGTTCATGGGCTGCGAGTTTGGTCAGTGGCGGGAGTGGAACCACGATCAGCAACTGGACTGGTACTTGCTGCAATACGCTGAGCATGTCGGTGTCAAGAAGCTGGTCAGTGACCTCAACCGTATCTATCGCGAAGAAAAGGCGTTGCATGAACTGGATACCGAACCTCGCGGTTTCCAGTGGCTGGTCGGCGACGACAACGCTAACAGCGTGTTCGCTTACCTGCGCTGGAGCAAGGACGGCGAGCCGCTGCTGGTGGTGGCCAACATGACCCCGGTCCCACGTTTGAATTATCAAATTGGCGTGCCATTTGAGGGCGCCTGGGTCGAGTTGCTCAACAGCGACGCTGAAACCTATGCCGGCTCGAACTTCGGCAATGGCGGAGAAGTGATTGCCCAGGGCGATGAGGCGCATGGTATGCCAGCGTCGCTGAGCCTCAACCTGCCGCCGTTGGCTGTGTTGATTCTCAAGCCAAAGAAGGCGGATGAGGCGTAAGTCGCAACTGCTATCGCGTGACCGCGCCAGCCTGCCTCCCAGGCTGGCGCTTTTTCCGGTCTGATCGTTAATGGGCAAGTCGCAGTTGTAATCGATCTCCCGGTACAGGTTCGTATCTCCGGAAATCTTCGCCACTGTCCCAGCGCCAAAACTGGCCGTCGTTGATTGATGCTCGGTCCTGATCAAGTGATCAAGGCAAGGCAATTGAGGATTTCAGGATTGCGGACGGGTGTGACGGGACAGCCAGAGCGCAAGCCCCAGCGCACAGATCGACAGCAGGGATGCGTAAAAGAAGATCCAGTCATAGCCCTGACCGAGGGCGATGGCACCCATCACAGGGCCTGCAATGGCCAACGCCAGATCGAAGAACACTGCGTAGGCACTCAGTCCGGCGCCACGACTGGGCGGCGGTACGCGTTTGATGGCTTCCACACCCAGCGCCGGGTAGACCAGCGACAGGCCCACACCGGTCAGCCCGGCACCTGCCAGTGCAAAGCCGATATTCGGCGACAGCCAGAGCATCAACAACCCGCAGGTTTCGACAGCCATGCATGCGATAGCGGTGCTGTAGCCGCCAAAGCGGTTGATGGCGCCGATGAACATCAGGCGCGCGAGGATGAAACACACGCCAAACATGCTCAGGCAATACGCCGCGCCTTCCCAGCCGCGGCTCAGGTAGAAGAGGGTAATGAACGTGGTCAGCGTGCCGTAACCGATGGAGGATAAGGTCAGGCCCATGCCATAGGGCGCGATCCGGCCGAACACCGACCAGTACGGCAGGCGTTCGCCGACGATGACCGGCACCGGAGGTTTGTTGCGGATCAGGACCAGCGCTGCTCCGGCCATGACCATCAAGGCGATGCCCAGGCTGTTGAAACCCACTGCATCAATGATCAGCACGCCCATTGGTGCGCCAATGGCAATCGCGCCGTAGGAGGCAATGCCGTTCCAGGAGATCGAGCGCGCGGTGTGTTCCGCACCGACCTTGCCGATGCACCAATTGATGGTGCCAACGCCGATGAGCCCTTGGGATACACCGAGAAACAGTCGGGCTACGATCAGGATCGACAGGCTGGTCGCTGGAAAATCCTCTAACAGCGTCGCCAGCAAAGTCAGTGCGCCGCTGATGCAGATGCCCCACAGGCCGAACACAATAGAGCGTTTGCTGCCCAGCGTGTCCGTTGCCCGGCCTGCAAAGGGGCGGCTGAGCAGGGTCGCAAGGTATTGCGAGGCGATGGCCATCCCGGCAATCAGCGGGCTGAAACCCAACTGGTCATGCACGTAACCCGGCAATACGGCAATAGGTAAGCCGATGCACAGGAAGGCGATGAAGGTATAGAAAACAATGGAGACAATTTGCAGAGTAATCGTCGTGGAACCGGGTTGCGCGACAGACATTGGACTCTTCGCTGGCAGGCGGTGGGAGTGCCCCCATGATGGCGTGCGCCGTGAATAAATGAAAGCAGGCTAACGGTTTTATCAGGATGATCAGACGGCAGTTGCCGATCTGCAGGGATGGTCATAGGATGACTGACTACAACACAATAACAAAAAGGTCTTTCATGAGAAAATTCCTCTTGCTGGCCGCTGCGGTCGGCTGTTCGTTCGGTGCGCCTGTTCAGGCCTCTACCTTTGCTTACATCTCCAGCCCCGCAGACGGGCTCATCTCACAGTACCGTCTCGACGAGAAGAGCGGGGCGCTAAGCCTGGTCGAACAGACCCAGGCAGGTGACCAGGTCAACCCTATGGCTATTTCCCCGGACGGCAAGGCCCTGTTCGCCGCGTTACGCGCCAAGCCCTATCAAGTGCTGAGTTTCACGATAGAGCCGGGAACCGGGCATCTCAAGCCGCTCGGTCAGGCGCCGCTCGCGGAAAGTCTGGCCTACTTGTCGACGGACCGCAGTGGGCGCTTTCTGTTCGGTGCGTCCTACGGTGCCGATCTGCTCAGCGTTCAGCCGATTGACGCGCAGCACCGCCCCAGCGACAGCATTGCCACGTACAAGACCGGCATGCACGCGCATTCGGTGCGCACAGACCCCAGCAACCGATTTGTATACGCCGGGAACCTCGGTGTTGACCGCGTCCTGCAATTCCGCCTGGCGCCCAGAGACGGCAAGCTGTTGCCCATCGGCGAAGGTTACGTGACGCTTCCGGACAAAACCGGGCCGCGCCATCTGGCGTTCTCGGCGGATGGAAAGTTTCTGTACGTGGTGGGTGAAATGAGCGGCACAGTGACCGCCTTCGCGATCAACGACAAGACTGGCGCGCTGAAGCAGGTGAGCCATGCCGATGGCATTCCAGAGCGCTTGAAACTGGCCCCCGGACAAGCACGTGATGCGCGTAACAACGACCTCAAGGATGACCCGACGCCGCGCATCTGGGCCGCCGACATACGCATTGCACCGGATGGCAAATGGCTGTTTGTCAGCGAGCGAACCAGCAGCAGTGTCTCGGTATTCAAGGTCGAACCGGCCAGTGGCAAGGTCACGTTCGTTGAAAACTATCCGGTTCAGGAAAAACAGCCGCGCAATATCGCCGTGTCGCCCAATGGGCGCTGGTTGTTGGTCAGCGGAGAGAAAAGCGACAAGGTCGGCAGCTACGCCATCGGGGCGAACGGTGCCTTGCAGCGGGTCAGCGAGGCGCCATCGGGGAAGGGCGCACTCTGGATCGAAATGCTGAGTCAGCCAGGCTCGTAAAACAGTCGGTAAACAAAAAGCCCTGTCACGAGACAGGGCTTTTTAGTGTCGCCGGAAAGTCAGTAAGGCTTAAAACGTAACGCCCTGGCTGCGCAGGTAGTCGTCGTACGTGCCGCTGAAGTCGATGACGCCGCTCGGGCTGAGCTCGATGATGCGGGTAGCCAGCGAGGATACGAATTCCCGGTCATGGCTGACGAAGATCAACGTTCCCGGATAGTTTTCCAGCGCCAGGTTCAGCGCTTCAATGGATTCCATGTCCAGGTGGTTGGTCGGTTCGTCCATGATCAACACGTTCGGCTTCTGCAGAATCAGTTTGCCGAACAGCATACGACCCTGTTCACCACCGGAAATCACTTTGACCGACTTGAGGATTTCGTCGTTGGAGAACAGCATGCGGCCCAGTGTGCCTCGCACGACTTGCTCGCCGCCCTGCGTCCACTGGCCCATCCAGTCAAACAGATTGCAGTCGTCTTCGAAGTCGTGAGCGTGGTCCTGGGCGTAGTAGCCCAGCTCCGCAGCGTCGGTCCACTTCACGGTGCCTGCATCCGGGGTCAGTTCGTTGACCAGGGTGCGCAGCAGGGTGGTCTTGCCGATACCGTTCGGGCCGATGATCGCAACGCGTTCGCCTGCTTCAACCTGGAAGCTGAAATCCTTGAACAGGGTCTTGCCATCGAAGCCTTTGGCCATGCGCTCGACGATGACCGCCTGGCGATGCAGCTTCTTGGTTTGCTCGAAACGAATGAACGGGCTCACGCGGCTCGAAGGTTTGACCTCGGCCAACTGGATCTTGTCGATCGCCTTGGCTCGGGACGTGGCCTGCTTGGCTTTCGACGCGTTGGCCGAGAAGCGGCTGACGAACGATTGCAGTTCGGAAATCTGCGCCTTCTTCTTGGCGTTGTCCGACAGCAGTTGCTCGCGGGACTGCGTGGCCACGGTCATGTACTCGTCGTAGTTGCCCGGGAACAGGCGCAACTCGCCGTAGTCCAGGTCAGCCATGTGGGTGCACACGCTGTTCAGGAAGTGACGGTCGTGGGAGATGATGATCATCAGGCTGTTACGCTGGGTCAGAATGTTTTCCAGCCAGCGAATAGTGTTTATGTCCAGGTGGTTGGTCGGTTCGTCGAGCAACAGCACTTCAGGATCGGAAAACAGTGCCTGCGCCAGCAGAACACGCAGTTTCCAGCCCGGCGACACTTCGCTCATCGGACCGCTGTGCTGCTCGATGCCGATACCCAGGCCGAGCAGCAATTCACCGGCACGCGACTCGGCGGTGTAACCGTCCATTTCGGCGAACTCGGTTTCCAGCTCGGCGACTGCCATACCGTCGTCTTCGCTCATTTCCGGCAGCGAATAGATACGGTCGCGCTCGGCCTTGACCTTCCACAGCTCCTCGTGGCCCATGATCACTGTGTCGAGCACGGTGAATTCTTCGTAGGCGAACTGATCCTGGCGCAGCTTGCCCAGACGCACGTTCGGCTCCAGCATCACCTGGCCACCCGAAGGTTCGAGATCGCCGCCGAGGATTTTCATGAACGTGGACTTTCCGCAGCCGTTCGCGCCGATCAGGCCGTAACGGTTACCGGCAGCAAACTTGACCGAGACGTTCTCGAACAAGGGTTTGGCGCCGAACTGCATCGTGATGTTAGCTGTGGAGATCAATTACTTTACCTATCAATAGCTTATGGTGCGCTTATTTGGGCTGGGACCGATTCTGGGCCACATCTGTCGTTTTCCAGCCCGTTCCGGCTGAGCTTTGGCTTATCCAGCGGGCATGCGTCGACAGCAACGGCAGTCTGCCGTGACTGCGTTGCCGGGAGATGAATGTGGGGGTTCACGCCAGACATTGGCGCGCATTGTCGCATAGGTCGGGCGGCAGTGACATGGCGGGTGATGCCGGAGGCTGAGTTTGAAGGGTTGTGTGCGGTGCAGCATTGACAGGGCGGCCAGTCTGATGGCCGGGCATTGCCCGCTCAGACAACGTTGCTGCCTGTCTTGCGCAACATCTGTCGGGTTTCATCAATGCTCAACTTGGGGATGATTTCGTGTGGCACTCGCGAAGTTTGGGACAAGTTGAATACTTGAAAGTCATCGCCTACAACATGCCTGGACATGAGTTCGAGTGAGGGAAGAATTCGGGACTCATAGTGCTGGTCCAGACCGCAAGGAGAGTGCTTGCCGGATGAGGATTCATAAAATCTTCCTGCAGACTGGTTCATATCAAAACCTACAAGAAAGACGTTATCGAAACCCAGGTGATACGCCAGTTGCAGTGCCAGATACATGACCGTGCGAGCATCGAAAAAACCCAGTTGCAGATCCTTGCTGAAACCGATATCCCTGCTGCGACTGCTCCACAACGACAACTTTCTGACCAGCGCTTCTTCACGTGAACAAAGGGTGGCGATAGCAGATGATCTAGGGGATTTCTTCAGTGCGTAGCTACGTCCGGCCGGTTTCGGCATGCTTGAACGGAACTGGTCCTCCCACAGGCCTACATTCTCGCTGCCGCGCAGGGCAGCAGCGAAGAGCTCGGGCTGTTGATTAGGGAAATCCCGGTCCGAACAAACGTAGAAGAAAGGCTGGATGTTCGTGCCGGCAAAAATCGAAAAGGCCCCGTTCATTGTAATCATGGGGACGTCCGAGAACTCATTGACCGGAAAATCCTTTGCAGAACGGCCTGAGCCGATGAGGAAAACCGGTCCCTTCCTGATGCCCTTGCATTTGCCGAAATCCAGCACGCGCGTCGGGTGTCGGGCGCAGTCGTCGTTGGACTTGCGTATATAGCCGGGGACTTTTATGGATGGACTAACCATGGCTACCCTGTAAGCACTGGCGGCAAATTAGTTACCAAGTTTGCCGCACACTATATTTACTAATGGCCATTATTTCAATATCAGATTGTTTCAAAATCGTATCATACAGGAAACATTAGAGGGTGATGTTTTTTCAGGCGTCTGCTCTTCCGCCGATGTGTTGGTGATGTAAGGAACGATAAGCAGAAGGAGGGTAGTGTCAACTTGCTATCGCAGCCGGCATGAAGTTTGGGCTTCTATTCTGGCGAAAATGAGTGTCGATTGAACTTCGTTTTATCGACCGGGATGTGAAGGTCTGTCCTGCAAGCCCGGCTATCGCCGGGCCAGCCTTCTGTGGCGGGTTTGAATCATTTGTCGAGACGCAAGCTATTCGGATTTCCGTTCCTGTCTTTTTTTCCTGAACCAGCTTCCCAGCGCGTGGAACGGGTGAATGAACAGCGCTATCGCTCCAAGCAGAAAGACGACGGTGATAATGATCAGGCCCATGGCCTCGTGTGCAAACATAGTGATTGACTCCTGTTGTTCACTTTGTCGGTCCGATGGAGGTTAGTCGCTGAAACGTTTCATCACATGAAGAATTGTTCAGGAACTTTTACCTTGGCCGGACGTGCGTGGGCGCTCACCCAGGTTCATCAAGCGTGCTGAAGCCAGACGATCGGCTGGAAAACAATCAATCGGCTGGCCAGCAAACGCGTTGTTTCAGTCGTTATACGGCCATTGCGGAACTAGATGGCCCCGTCACGAGCCTATAAGCAGGCTTGTGTTCAGCGGCGCTACTGCTCTGCACACGCATTCTTATTCTCTCGGAGGTCCATGACATGAAGTCCCTTTTTCGTCCAGGTTTGCTGCTGGCTGTCGCCTTACCGTTGTTACTGGCTGGCTGTGGCGACAAGGAACCTGAGCAACGTGCAGCGTTTACTCAGTTCCTGCAAACCCGCATCATCGATAAACCAGGCCTGCACGTTCCCAAGTTGACGGACGACGAGAAGAAGACCTTTGGTGACTACACCTCGCATTACGCTGTGATCTCTGACTTTGGCGCGGGCATGGACACCGCTGTGCAGCCGTTGAGCAGCCTGATGCAGAAGGGTTCGTTTCACTCGGTGAGTGATGTCGTGCAGCGTCGTGGTGATCTCGCAGCCGTGCAGACCGGTCTTGATAAGGTGGGTGAAGAACTGACCGTAGAACAAGGCAAGGCAGATGCTGCGCACGCGAAGCTGAAACAGCCGGACGATTTGAAAGTGGTTTATGACAAGGCCTACGACAGGACTGTCAGCGTGCCTGCGAATACATTTCGTGAAGTGTTGCCGCAGATCAAAGGTACATTTTCGACAGGTCTGAAAGTCGCCGATTACATAGATGCACACAAGTCGCAGATTGATATTTCCGGTTCCGCGATTACCGTAAAGGACCCTGTCGTGCAGGCTGAACTCAATAAGCTGCTGCAAGAACTCAATGATCAGGGCAAGAATGCCCAACAGGCACAGGGTCGACTGCAGTCGCTCATGACCGGGCGCTAAGGCAGCGCTGACGTTCCGGCCCGACGCTGTTGTCGGGCCGCAGCGAGTGTCAGGTATGATTTGCGTCTCGCTTACCTGACACTCGGGTTCAACGGATTGATGATCACACCTCCTTCACTGGCAATCACGCTACGCGATGCAACGCCCGACGACGCGCTGTGCCTGAGCGTACTTGGCATGCAGGTGTTTCTCGACACTTACGCAACGCAAGGCATTCGTGAGTCCATCGCCCGCGAAGCCCTTGAGGCTTTTGCACCTCGGGCTTTTGTCCGGTTACTCGCCGAACCGGCAAACCTCACTATTATAGTTGCCGAAGTGCACGATCATCTGATCGGCTTCGCACAGGTCGAGCTGCGCACGGATCACCCGATCCTGCGCGATTCAAACGCCGCCGAACTGCAACGCCTTTACGTACAGGAACGCTTCACCGGACGTGGTGCGGGGAGTCTATTACTCAAAGCTGCAGAACACTGCGCCGCCCGCAAGCAGGCATCACTGCTGTGGGCGACCGTCTGGTCTGGCAATGAGCGCGCTTTGAGCTTTTATCCGCGTCAAGGCTATGAGGTGAGAGGTTTTCCTGACTATGAGTTTCAGGGCGAAACCCATGGCAACAGCCTGTTTGCCAAGGTGGTGAATCGCACTGCTGAATAAGACCTTATTTTTGCAAAGGACGCTGAAATGCTGCGCATATTGGGCAAGTCTTCTTCGATAAATGTACGGAAAGTGCTATGGGCGTGTGAGGAGCTGAAGATACCCTTCGATCAAGAAGAGTGGGGCAGTGGCTTCAAACCGACCGCTACCGCTGAGTTTCTGACGCTCAATCCGAATGCAATGGTCCCGGTCATCGTTGACGATGATTTTGTGCTGTGGGAGTCCAACAGCATCATTCGCTATCTGGCTGCCTGTCATGACACTGAAGGGCGTCTTTATCCGCATGATCCGAAGGCGAGGGCGCGCGTTGATCAGTGGATAGACTGGCAAAGTGCGGACCTGAATCGATCCTGGTCCTACGCGTTCATGTCACTGACGCGCCGCGCTGCTGATTTCAACGATCCTGCCGCCACTGAGGCTTCGTGCGCCAATTGGGCCAGGCATATGCAGATATTGAATCGACAGCTCGAAACAACAGGCGCTTATGTCAGCGGCGAGTCTTTTGCTCTGGCAGATATCCCGATCGGGCTGTCAGTCAATCGCTGGTTCGAAACACCGATGGACCATCCACAGTTGCCTGCGGTAAATGCTTATTACCAACGTCTGAGCAACCGGCCCGGTTATCTGTTGTATGGCCGCAACGGAACTCCGTGACGACGCATGACGGTCGCGTTTATTCTTGCTCGCCGTTTCAAGTCTTCAGGCTTTCAAGGAGCACTCGCGTTGACCACTATTAAGATTACTGCCGGCGGATATGAATTTCTGGCCGAAGCCAATCCGGATGCGCCGCAGACGGTCGAGGCGTTTCTGAAGCTGCTGCCTTATCGGCAGAAGTTTATCCATGTGCGCTGGAGCGGCGAGGGTTGCTGGGTGCCGCTGGATGATTATCAACTGAAGCTTGATGACACGTTGATCGGTTTCGAGAACGCGACCAGCCATCCTTCGGTGGGCGATATTCTTTTCTATCCGGGCGGTTACAGCGAGACCGAGATTATCCTGGCTTATGGCTCATGCTGCTTCGCCAGCAAGATGGGGCAGTTGGCGGGCAATCATTTCCTGACCATCACCGAAGGCAAGGAGAACCTGCGCAAGCTGGGCGTGAAAACGCTGTGGGAAGGTGCTCAGGATGTGATTTTCGAGCTTGCCTGAGTACTTCATTTTAGTGCACTGGTTATTTGCCAGCATTTTCTTGAACTGCTGATCTTCGTCAAGGGTCTAGTCCACAATGCTTCCAGCTCCCGGAAGCCGACCTGGAGACAAGACCTTGAATATTTTCGAAGCATTGCGCGAGAGTCATGACCGTCAACGTGGTTACGCCGATGCGCTGATCCAGACCAGTGGCGACAGTGCCGAACGGGCAGAGGCCTACAAGCAGCTCAAGGACGAACTGCAAGCTCACGAGACCGCTGAAGAGCGTTTCTTCTATATCCCGCTGATGGCCCACGACAATGGCGTGGACCTGAGCCGGCATGCCATTTCCGAGCATCATGAAATGGACGAGATGATGGAAGAGCTCGACGAGACCGAAATGTCCAGTCCAGCCTGGCTGGCGACTGCAAAAAAACTCTCGGAAAAAGTCCATCACCACTTGAAGGAAGAGGAACAGAAGTTCTTCCAGATGGCGGGCAAGCTGCTCGACGAAAAGCAGAAAGAGAGCCTGGCGGGCGAGTACGTGAAGGAATACGAAGAGCAATTGGCGGAGAGCTGATACTGCGCTGCAATGCTAGAATCGGCTTTTTACCAGCGTGGGCATGACATGAAGTTTCTGTTTTTGACGGGTGCAGCGGTACTTGCGGCAGCTACATTGGCCGGGTGCGCAGCGCCTTCCGTCTCGGCGCGCTCGGCAGGGCCTTCAAAGGTGCTGTCCAGCGCCAAACAGGACGCTGCCGTTGCCCAGTGCATCCAGGTGACCTGGCAGAACGAGGCCATGTTCGGCACCTCTTCGGACGTGTTCCTGCATGACTTGTCCGGTGGCGGCTTCACGGTGTTCACCACCGAGTCGAAGTACTTCGCCGACGTGCGCAGCAAAGGCCCGGCCACCACCGTTGAGTTCTATGCTCCGCAAGGCGATACCCAAGCCGCCTTGCGATCGGCGGCTGTTGCTACCTGCCTTTGATTCTTGTCCCCACGCTCTGTGGGCCCCGTTACCAGGACTTTTGTCCCTCCGTTAGCGCATGGCAAGAGATCGAGAGGCTTTCGCCCTGACACCTCTCGTTCCAACGCTCTGCGTCCGCTCTTGAGGCGCTGCGCGGCTTGGATTTGTCACGCAGAGCGTCATGGATGCACACCAACGCAGAGTGGCGCGAGAGTCAGGCATTTTGCGCTCGCGCTCCGGGCTCATGGACGTTGATACCCCGCGCCCGATAACAGCGCATACGCACAAGAGTGGGGCCTTACCACCCTAATGTGGCAATCGGTAGCGTTACCTCCAGTATCTCCCCTCACTTTCCTGCATCACCCTCTGAATTTCAGCCTGTTGATTTGCCTCGGCTTTTTAATGTGGCGTCTTCTGTTTGACGCCTATGGCACACTTTCTGCTGTCTATTCCGTTGTTACACACTAGTGTCCGCTATAGCGGATTACGAATACCCCGGCGGAGTTTATGTCATGCATCGCGGACCTTCTTTTCTGAAAGCTTGTGCATTTGTTCTTGCAGCCTCATTCACGCTGGCCAATGCGGCGCAGGCGGCCGAAGGCAGCAAACTGGATGCGGTGTTGAAACGTGGCAACCTTATCGTCGGCACAGGCAGCACCAACGCGCCGTGGCACTTTCAGGGCGCGGATGGGAAATTGCAGGGCTTCGATATCGACATCGGCAGAATCATTGCCAAGGGCCTGTTCAATGACCCGAGCAAGGTCGAGTTCGTGGTGCAGTCCTCGGACGCCAGGATTCCCAACTTGCTGACTGACAAGGTCGACATCAGTTGCCAGTTCATCACCGTCACCGCCAGCCGCGCGCAACAGGTGGCTTTCACGCTGCCGTACTACCGCGAAGGCGTTGCCTTGCTGCTTCCAGCCAATAGCAAGTACAAGGAAATCGATGACCTGAAAGCAGCAGGCGATGGCGTGACCGTTGCCGTGCTGCAAAACGTATACGCCGAAGAACTGGTGCATCAGGCGCTGCCCAAGGCCAAGGTCGATCAGTACGACAGCGTCGACCTGATGTATCAGGCCATCAATTCAGGTCGCGCCGATACGGCCGCCACCGACCAGTCTTCGGTCAAGTACCTGATGGTGCAGAACCCTGGCCGCTACCGCTCACCGGCCTTTGCCTGGAGCCCGCAAACCTACGCCTGCGCCGTCAAGCGTGGCGATCAGGACTGGCTGAACTTCGTCAACACCGCCTTGCACGAAGCCATGACCGGTGTTGAGTTTCCGGCCTACGCAGCGTCGTTCAAACAATGGTTTGGCGTTGACCTGCCGGTGCCAGCGATCGGTTTCCCGATGGAATACAAATAAGCCGAATTTGACCTTCAAGGGTAGGGCAGGCCGATTGGCCATCCCTGCCAGGTACGGGCGAACATGAACTATCAGTTGAATTTTGATGCCGTATGGCGGGATTTCCCCAACCTGCTGGCCGGTCTGGGCCTTGGTCTGGAACTGGCGTTGTTCTCGATTGCCATCGGTTGTGTCATCGGCTTGATGAACGCTTTCGCGCTGTTGTCACGTTATCGGGCGCTGCGAGTGGTGGCATCGATCTACGTGACGGTAGTACGCAACACGCCGATTCTGGTGTTGATCCTGCTGATCTACTTTGCCTTGCCCGGGTTGGGCATTCGTCTGGACAAGCTGGCGTCGTTCATCGTCACGCTCTCGCTTTACGCGGGTGCGTACCTGACCGAAGTGTTCCGTGCGGGATTGCTGAGTATCCACAAGGGACAGCGCGAAGCGGGGCTGGCCATCGGCCTGGGTGAATGGCAGGTGAGGGCTTACATCACCGTACCGGTCATGTTGCGCAACGTACTGCCAGCGCTTTCCAATAACTTCATATCGCTGTTCAAGGACACCTCGCTGGCGGCCGCGATTGCCGTACCCGAGCTGACCTATTACGCACGCAAGATCAACGTCGAAAGCTATCGGGTGATCGAAACCTGGCTGGTGACCACTGCGCTGTATGTGGTTGCCTGCTACGTGATCGCCATGCTTTTGCGCGCCCTCGAACAACGTCTGGCGATTCGCCGCTAGGAGGCCGTCATGTATCAACCCCCTGGCTGGTTGCACGAGTTGTGGGCCGCACGTGAAGTGCTCTGGTCCGGCTTTCTGACCAGCATCCAGTGCTCGGCGCTGGCGATTCTGTTCGGCACCCTGATCGGCATGTGCGCCGGTCTGACCCTGACCTATGGCGGATTCTTCGCTCGCTTGCCGGTTCGGCTGTATGTCGACCTGATTCGCGGCACGCCGGTGTTCGTGCTGGTGCTGGCGGTGTTCTATATGGTGCCGGCGCTGGGCTGGCAGATCAGTGCGTTTCAGGCTGGCGCGATAGGCCTGACGCTGTTTTGCGGCTCTCACGTTGCGGAGATCGTGCGCGGTGCCTTGCAGGCCATTCCGCGAGGTCAGATCGAGGCGAGCAAGGCGATTGGCCTGCGCTTCAACCAGACGCTGCGGTATGTGCTGCTGCCTCAGGCGATGCGTCAGATCCTGCCAACCTGGGTCAACTCCTCGACCGAGATCGTCAAGGCATCGACCCTGTTGTCGGTGATCGGCGTGGCCGAGTTGCTGCTGAGCACCCAGCAGGTGATCGCTCGCACCTTCATGACGCTGGAGTTCTACCTGTTTGCCGGTTTCCTGTTCTTCCTCATCAACTACGCCATCGAGCTTCTTGGGCGACACATTGAAAAACGGGTGGCCTTGCCATGACACAGACTCACACCGCAACCCCCGGCCCGGCGCTGCTCAGCATTGAGGGCCTGCATAAATCCTACGGCGAAGTGGAAGTGCTCAAAGGCGTCGATCTGCGCATGCAGAAGGGCAACGTTGTCACCCTGATCGGTTCCAGCGGCTCGGGCAAGACAACTTTGCTGCGTTGCGTCAACCTGCTGGAGGAGTTTCAAGGCGGCCACATTCGTCTTGAAGGTCAGGACATCGGCTACAGCGACGTAGATGGCAAGCGCGTCCGCCATCCGGAGCGTCTGATCGCGCAACACCGGGCCATGACCGGCATGGCGTTTCAGCAATTCAATCTGTTTCCACACCTCAGCGCCTTGCAGAACGTGACCCTGGGCCTGCTCAAGGTCAAGAAGATGCCCAAGGATCAGGCGATTGCCCTGGCCGAGAAGTGGCTGGACCGGGTCGGGCTGCTGGAGCGGCGCAATCACTTTCCCGGCCAGTTGTCCGGTGGTCAACAGCAGCGCGTGGCGATAGCCCGCGCCATTGCCATGAACCCCAGCCTGATGCTGTTCGACGAAGTGACCTCGGCACTGGACCCGGAGCTGGTGGGCGAAGTGCTGAGCGTGATCAAAGACCTGGCCGAGGAGGGCATGACCATGTTGCTGGTGACCCACGAGATGCGCTTTGCCTATGAGGTGTCGGATCAGATCGTGTTCATGAATCAGGGCCGCATCGAAGAGCAAGGCGCACCGAAAGCCCTGTTCGAGCAGCCGAAGTCAGCACGCCTGAGCGAATTCCTCAAGAACATCCGTTTTTAACGTTTCAACCCTTTTAACGTTTCAATGCAAGGAGAAACTCATGACTATTACCCGTTATGGCGCAGGCAGCACCGCAGGTGGCGGACAGCCGCGCCCATTCGCCCGAGCCGTCGAGGCCGATGGCTGGTTGCACGTTTCCGGCCAGGTCCCCGCGCAGGACGGCGAGATCATCGTTGGCGGTATCGTCGAGCAAACGCACCAGACCATGCGCAACCTGATCGCAATCCTCGAAGAGGCCGGGTACGACATCAAGGACGTGGTTCGCGTCGGCGTATGGCTGGAAGACCCACGCGACTTCTGGAGCTTCAACAAGGTGTTCGGCGAATACTTCAGCCCCGAACACGCCCCGGCGCGGGCTTGCGTGCAGGCCAACATGATGGTGGACTGCAAGGTCGAAATCGACTGCATAGCTTATAAACGGAAGTAGCCGCTACACGCTGCAAGGCTGCGAGCTGCAAGCCAGATCAAATTAGGCTTTTAGCTTGAGGTTTGCAGCGTGCCGCTATCCGAAGGATACCCTCATGACCGAAGACACAATCAAGCGCCGGGCGCGCGGGCTGGACCGGGCGTTCGATATTCTGGATTTTCTCAAGGAAAAGGCCAGGCCCATGCGTCCCAACGAAATTGCCAGCGGTATTGGCAGCCCCAAGTCGACTGTCTACGAACTGGTGGCGTCGTTGCTGGAGCGGCGGATTCTGGAAACGGTCGGCAAGGACGGGCATGTCTACCTGGGCCGACAGCTGTATTTTCTCGGCCAGGCGCACCTGCGGCACTTCGATTTCACCCGCGAGGCGGAATCCTGCCTGTGCGATATCGTCAGTCAGACGCGGGAAACCGCGCAGATGTGCCTGCTCAATGGCCGTAAATACACGGTCGCGCTGATGAAAGAAGGCGAGCGGCATTTCCGGATTTCCTCGGACATCGGCGAGAACGCACCGATCCCGTGGACGGCTTCCGGCCGCTTGTTGCTCAGCCACCTGAGCGATCAGCAAATCATCGACCTGATCGACGTCGACGATTTCATCCTGCCGGGCGGCGAGCGCCTGCCGCTGGAGACGTTCCTGCGGGAAATTCGCAAGGCCGGGGAGGAGGGGTTCTTCTCCTTCGACAGCGTGGCCGACACCTTCACCCACTGTTTCGCCGCCCCCGTGAAGAACGAGCACGGCCAGTGCATCGCAACGCTGTGCATCGTCGCGCCACGGGCCGATGCCAAAACCCATTACAGCGACTACCGTCGGGTGCTGATCGACAGCGCCAACGGCCTGGCTCGCCGAATCAACGAATAACCAGGAGATTACCGATGAGCATCGCCGTCATGCAAAAAGGCACTGCACAGCCGGGTGACAGTCTGACCCGCGACGTCAGTCTGCCTGCGCTGGTCATCCACAATCAGGCGCTGGAGCACAATATTCGCTGGATGCAGCGTTTTGTCACCGACAGCGGTGCGGAATTGGCACCGCACGGCAAGACCAGCATGGTCCCCGCGCTGTTTCGCCGCCAACTGGACGCGGGTGCCTGGGGCATGACCCTGGCGACAGCCATGCAGACTCAAGCCGCGTATGCCCATGGCGTAAAGCGCGTATTGATGGCCAATCAGCTGGTCGGTGCGCCAAACATGGCGCTGATCGCTGATCTGCTGGCTGATTCGATGTTCGAGTTTCACTGCATGGTCGACCATCCGGACAACGTCGCTGCACTTGGCGAGTTCTTTGCCGCCCGTGGTCTGCGCTTGAACGTGATGATCGAGTATGGCGTGCCCGGTGGCCGCTGTGGCTGTCGTAGCGAAGCGCAGGTGCTGGCGCTGGCCGACGCCGTTCAGGCCCAGCCTGCGCTGGCACTGACCGGTATCGAGGGTTACGAAGGGGTTATTCATGGCGAGCACGCCATCGAAGGCATCAAGGCCTTTGCCGCTTCGCTGGTACGCCTGGCGGTCGATTTGCAGGACAAGGGCGCATTCGCTCTGCAGCGGCCGATTGTGACGGCGTCGGGCTCTGCCTGGTATGACCTGATTGCCGAAGCGTTCGATGCTCAGGCAGTCCGCGAGCGCTTTCTCAGCGTCTTGCGGCCTGGCAGTTACGTGGTACACGACCACGGCATCTACAAGGATGCGCAATGCTGCGTGCTGGATCGACGTGCCGAGTTGAGCGAAGCGCTGCGTCCGGCGCTGGAGGTCTGGGCGCACGTGCAGTCCCTGCCTGAGCCGGGTTTTGCAGTGATCGCCATGGGCAAGCGCGATGTAGCCTATGACGCCGGCCTGCCTAACCCGCTGTTGCGCTACAAGGCAGGCGCAGTGCCAGCCTCGGGCGATGATGTCAGCGCCTGCAAGGTCACGGCCGTCATGGACCAGCACGCCTTCATGACGGTCGCACCCGGCTGTCAGTTGCAGGTCGGCGACATCATTTCCTTCGGCACCTCGCACCCGTGTCTGACCTTCGACAAGTGGCGTTCAGGTTGTCTGGTAGATGATGATCTGAGAGTGATCGAGCCCTTCAGCACGTTTTTCTAGTTCAAGTATTCGAAGGAGTATCGCCCCATGAGCCTTCCACGCGTCGCCCTGATCGGCGAATGCATGATCGAATTGCAGCAACATGCCGACGGCAGCCTGCGTCAGAGTTTCGGCGGTGACACGCTGAATACCGCCGTCTATCTGTGCCGACTGCTCGGTGATCGCGCCCAGGTGGATTACGTGACCGCACTGGGTGACGACAGCTTCAGCGACGCCATGTGCAGGGCCTGGGCCGCCGAGGGCATCGGGCTGGGCAAGGTGCAGCGCCTGCCGGGTCGTCTGCCGGGGCTTTACTGCATCCAGACCGATGCCAATGGCGAGCGGCGTTTTCTCTACTGGCGCAACGAGGCTGCTGTCCGTGACTGTTTCATGACGCCAGCTGCCGAGCCGATCCTCTCGGCACTGGCCAGCTACGACGTGCTGTATTTCAGCGGCATCACCCTGGCAGTTCTTGGTGAACAGGGCCGTGCGCGGTTGCTCGACACCCTGGTCCGCGCCAGGGCGCGTGGGGTGAAGGTCGCGTTCGACAACAATTATCGTCCCCGGCTGTGGACCAGTGTCGATCAGGCGCGTGAAGCCTATCAGGCGTTTCTGCCGCAGGTGGATCTGGCGCTGCTGACCGAGGAAGACGAACAGGCGCTGTATGGTTACACCGACAGCGAGCAATTGTTGAAAGCCTATCGGCAACGCGGCATTGGTGAGGTCGTCATCAAACGGGGTGCGCAGAGTTGTCTTATAGAAGCCGGCGGCGAGCGCTTTGAAATAGCGCCGCAGAAGGTCGAGCACATCGTTGACACCACGGCGGCAGGTGACTCATTCAGTGCAGCCTACCTGGCCGCCCGTCTGGGTGGCGAGCACCCGCGACAGGCTGCCGAAGCGGGGCATCGCCTGGCCGGTGTAGTCATCCAGCACCCAGGCGCGCTGGTGCCGAAATCGGTCATGCCAGTTTGACAGTACCTGCCACATTGCATGCAGTTGATCGGCTAACGCACTGACGGCAAAGCATTTCACTGGAACCTGCAGGCGAATCCGGCCACCATAGGCGCCTTTTCTGCCTGCAAGCCACCCAATGGAGTCTGCGTGCCCGACGATCTGCCCTCCGAGCTTCCTCATGACCTGGATGTCGATCTCATACCGCCGCGGCAATTGCCGTTTTTCAGACGCCTGTTGGCGCGTCTGATGGGGCGCAGCCTGACCGGGCTGGGCGCGCAGCACACACCGTCCTGGTTTCAGGGGCACGCCGACGGCTATCTGAACGGCCACATAGAAGGTGTCCGTGAAGGCTACGCCGAAGGCTATCTCGACGGCCAGGAGCTGGGTCGCCAGGTGCTGGTAATCAGCGATACACGTCCAGCCCTGCATCGCGGGCCGAAGGTTGATGACCACCTGTTCGATGACTGGCGGCTGGCGCTGACGCCCGAGCTGAAAAAGCGCGTCAAGGCGGATGTCGCGGAAAAGTTGTTAGCGCATGCCCAACCCAGCACGGCGCAATGGAAGATGATTTTCAGCGATACGCCGTCCACGTATGTCATTGCAGGGGCGGGCGCGGGCAAGTCGACATCACTGGTGCTGCGTATTCTGCTCCTGCACCACTATCTGGGTTACGAGCTGAACGCGATGACGGTGGTGACCTTCACGCGAGAGTCACGCAAGGACTTCATCGGCAAGCTGATCGACGTCATGGCTTTGTGGGGTCATGCAGTGGGGCAGAAGCAGGCCAGGGATCTGGTGCGTACCTTTCATTCGCGTATTCTGCCGCTGGTGCGCAGTTTGCCGGGCTTCGAACAGTTGCGCGCCTTCGAAAACCTGAGCAGTCAGTCATCAGGGCTGGAGGACGCGGACAGCAACCCGTTCGATTTGCGTATCAACGACGCTCAACGCCAGCAGCTGAATCTTTGCTACCGCGACCTGTACGCCAGCAATGAGCGCTTTCGTGAGGTCATGGCGCCGCTGTATCGCCATGCGTTACAGCTCAAGGAACTGGATCGCGATCACCCGGACGTGCAGAAGCGCGTGGCGGTGACCGAGCTGTCCTCGAAACGTGATGAGGAATGGTGCGACACGGTAGAGGATTTGTGGATTCGTGCCGGAATCTGGCCCATAAAAGGCATTGAGCCTATGCGCCAAACCGTTGAAATAAATGGCTTTCCGTTCCACTTCCACGGTTATATCGCCGAACTCGATGCATGGGTGGTATTGGGTCTGGACCCCAGTGAAGACCAGCATCTCAAGCGTCCGGGTGCCAAACTGCCGGTGTGGGCCGAAGGGGTCATCAAGCGCACCCTGTTTCAAGCTTTCTGCGACAAGCCATTGATATGGATGGATAACTATCAGGCTGCCAGCAAGATTTTGCAGTCTCTTGCCGGAACTGCAGTGGCCGGGCCCGGATTTGATTATCGGGTCAAGGGCGAACTCGGTGCAGCGCCACTTCTGGACTGTTTCGTAACAGCTGCCAGCTTTATCGAGAACCTCGGGCTGGATGTTCCCGCCGCAGTCGCCGAGATGAGTTTTGCCAGTGATGACCCTGACCGCTTCTTCTTTGAGGGGCTGAGCCTGTTCTGGAAAGCGTTCGAAGCGCACCTGCTGGCACAGACTCCACCGGTCATGACCTACAACCGGATGTTCGCCCTGTTTGGTGAGACGTCCCCGCAGAACCTCAGGCAGGTCAGCGACGAGATGCTCAGGCCGCTGTCGCACTTGATGATCGACGAATTTCAGGACGTGTCGCCACAAATCGTTTCGTGGATCCGTGCCAGCCTGCGCGAGATCAGGCGTCGCGGCCCGGCCCTCCAGGTGGGCCGCATTGCGCAGCGTTCGTCGCTGCTCTGCGTGGGCGATGACTGGCAATCGATTTACGGCTGGCGCGGCAGTTCGCCGAAGTACTTCATGGAGTTCGCCAAAGAGTTTTCGTCGCCGGCCACCACCAAAGTCATGCTCAGTGAGAATTTCCGCAGCCATCAGCACATCATAGACGCGGCAGAACATATCGTCCGCGCCGCTCCAGCGATTCCGGGCAAAAAGGCCCGTGCCAGTGGTGCGCCTCAGGAACTGTTGCCGGTCAAGGTACTGGACCGTAACGAGGACGAGCTCGCCGAGCGTGTGGCTGAACATTACAACGATGGGGATTCAATTCTGCTGCTGTACCGCAAGGGCAGCGAAAAGGCCCGGTTTACCGAGCGCCTGCAGGCATTGATCGATGCCGACGCGGCGATGGGTGCGCAAGGCCGCCGGATACGCACGCTGACGTATCACAGCTCCAAGGGCTTGCAGGCTGATGCTGTTTTCCTGCTGGGGGACTGTCAGCATCTGACCGTATCGCCCTACAAGAACCAGATCTATCGATTGGCGGGGTTGGGCGACGCTAACGATCTTCAGCCGTTTGACACGGCGCAGAAAGATGAAGTGCTGCGGCTGGCCTACGTGGCTATCACGCGCTCGTCGCGTCACTGTTATTGGTACATCGATGAAAGTGCCAGTACCGGAGACAGCACGCAGATGCCCAAGGCATCGGACAGAATTGCCCGGGACAAACCATTCTTTGATGATCTGCGCGGCAAGGTGCAGGCGGGCTGAGGCTTCAGCTGGGTATGCAGGTTCAGACGGGACGTTTCAGGCCGGAGCCGCTCAGGAAAAGCCCGCCACCTGCCGCTGAGTGTGCGCGCCAAACAGCTCCAGCTCGTCCTCGATGGCTTCGATGATGCGCTCGACGTCCGCAGCGTTCATCACGGTGGAACAGGGCAGACCAGCAATGGCCACCACCGTTTCGCCACTGGCTCGATCAAACAGCCTGGCGATCATGCTGCCGGGCGCATCCATTGAGGCTTCAAAGCCAATCGGGTGGAAATGCCAGCGCATCAATTGGCAGGCATTGGGGAAGGTGACTTTAGTCATGACATGGCCCACCTGAATCGATCGAGCGTCCAATGCTCCATTGGGTAGGCAGACCAATCAGGACGCGTCTGGCAAAGCTGTGATGACCAGAAGATGAGCTGCTTTGGCAGACATCTGTCGGGGCTGCTTTCCGGCGGGATTACTGAGCGGTCTGACGAGTAATGAAAATAGCACTGACCGGGCTTTTTCTGGAAAAAATTTTTATGACGCTGAATGAGAAATTCAATTACATGAAATGCATCATTAAAGGGTATTGATAGGCACGTTCTGTGCAGTTTCTCATCACTGTCATGGACTTCTTTTGTCCCAATGACGGTGGTTTTCGCACAGCGTCTGGGGCAAGCTGTCGCTATTGACCCGAGGAACTGCGCATGCTGAAAAAATACCTTGCTGCTCTCATGCTGCTGGCCTCGACCAGCCATGCGGCGGAGACGGTCAATATCCTCAACTGGACCGACTATATCGCGCCGGACACGCTGACAAAGTTCCAGGCCGAGACCGGTTACAAGACCACGTATGACACCTTTGACAGCAACGAAGCGTTGAACGCAAAGCTGGTGGCTGGCCATTCCGGTTACGACGTGGTATTCCCGTCCATCCATTTCATGGGGCGGCAAATCGAAAAAGGGTTGCTCAAACCTCTCGACAAGAGCCAGTTGCCCAATTGGAAAAATCTCAATCCGGTATTGCTCAAGGTGCTGGAAGCCAGTGATCCGGGAAACCGTCACGGTTTCCCGTACCTGTGGGGCAGCACCGGAATTGGCTATGACGCGGCCAGGGTCAAGGCAATTCTTGGCAAGGATGCGCCTCTTGATTCCTGGGATCTGGTGCTGAAGCCGGAAAACATGAAAAAGCTCGCCCAGTGCGGTGTCGCGTTCCTCGACAGTGCGCCAGCCCTGTTTCCGATCACCTTGAATTACCTCGGTTTGCCGCCGCACAGCGAAGTGCCGGACGATTACAGCAAGGCCCGAGCGGTGCTCGACAGCGTAAGGCCCTATATTCGTAACTTCAGTGCCGCTGATTATGTTGCCGACCTGGCCGCCGGGAAAATCTGCGTTGCCGTGGGGTATTCAGGAGACATCTCCCAAGCCCAGGAGTTGGCCGTGAAGGCGGGCAGCAGCACCAGGATCAGCTACGTAGTGCCCAGGGAAGGCGCGCCCATGTGGTTCGACATGATCGCCATTCCGGCCGACGCGACGGACGTCAAAGGTGCTTACGCCTTCATGAACTACCTGCTGCGTCCGGAGGTGATTGCCAACATCACCAACACCGTGCATTACGCAAACGGTAATGAAAAAGCGGATGCGCTGATCAATCCCGGCATATGGTCGGACACTAATATCTATCCTGATGCCGACATGCTCAGCCGCCTGTTCGTGATGGCCCAGATCCCTGTCGACATCGACGAGCTGCGCCTGCGGATATGGAATGAAATCATGGCGGGCAAATAGACGCTTCAACCCGCTACCAGTATTCAGATGACATGCGCCTGATGCAGTTCGGTCAGTGCCTGAGCCTTGAGTCGGGCCAGCAGGGGATCACGGCGATCTCTCGGCGTTGTCAGTCCGATAGCCAGTTCATGGGTGATGGTGCCGGGACGACTGCCCATGACCAGCACGCGATTGCTCAGATACAGCGCTTCGTCGACATCATGGGTCACCAGCAACAGGGTGATTGCGTGACGTCGTGCCAGTTGCAGCAGCAGGTCCTGAAGCTTCATGCGGGTGAAGGCATCCACTGCGCTGAACGGTTCATCCAGTAGTAATACGGCCGGCTGCGAATACAGGCCGCGCGCAATCGCCACGCGCTGCGCCATACCGCCGGACAGCGCCTTTGGCAATGCATTGGCAAAGCCTGCCAGACCCACTTCTTCGATCAACTGACCGACCCAGTCGCGGTCGTAGCGTTCATCGTCACTGAAGCCGATATTTTGCTCTACCGTCAGCCAGGGCATCAGCCTCGGCTCCTGGAACACGAACGCCACTTCGCCCCCGGTCCGCGCGACCGCACCCCGAAAATCCTGCTCAAGTCCGGCGACAATACGCAGCAGCGTACTTTTACCGCAACCGCTGGGGCCGAGCAGACTGACGATTTCCCCTGGCTGCAATGACAGATCAATGCCTTGCAACACGGTATGGCCAGCGAAAGCCTTGTGCTCTACACGAATGTTCAGCAACGAATCCGGCATCTATCAACCCTCACGGCTCTGACCGTTGAATGTGTCTCGCCAGGCCAGAAAGCGTTTTTCCAGGCCAGCCAGCAGGCCGTCGCTCAATTTGCCCAGCGTGGCCAGAACGATAATCGCCGCCAGCACGATGTCCGGGCGCGAAGTTTCGCGCCCGTCACTGAGCAGGTAACCCAGGCCTTTAGTGGCCGCTATCAGTTCGGCGGCCACCAGAAACATCCAGGCCAGGCTCATACCGCTGCGCAAACCGGTGAAAAGGCCGGGCAGGGCGGCGGGCAGCAGAATGCGGCGGGTCAGGCGGTAGCGACTGAAACCATACATCTGGCCTACCTCCACCAGCTTGCGGTCAATGCCGCGAATCGCTGCCACACCATTAAGGTAAACGGGGAAGAACGCGCCGATGGCAATCAGCACGATCTTTGACGTCTCGCCGATCCCCAGCCACAGCAACAGCAGCGGGACCCAGGCCAGACTGGGGATTGAGCGCAGCCCGGCGAAGGTCGGTTCCAGATAAGCCTCTGCCTCGCGACTGAGCCCGACCCAGGCCGCGAATAGCAGCGCTAGACCGGCACCTATCAGAAAACCACTCAGAACGCGTAACAGGCTGGCGCTGACGTGCTTCCACAAGGCACCGTCTGCCAGGTCTCGCAGGGTCAGCAGTATTTCGCTGGGTGCCGGCATCTGGTAAGACGGCAACCAGCCGATACGCACGATGACTTCCAGCAACACGATAACCAGCGCGGGGACTACCAGCCCTTTGAGTCGTGTGCCGGAGCGCTGCCACAGGTTGCGCGCCTGACGCTCAGTCGACGTGGTCTGCGGCACCGCATGCAGAGACTTTTCCTGGCTGGTCATGGTGTCGCTATCACGACTTTGGAGAAGTCCGGGGTGATCAACTGATCAATCACCTGCTCGACATTGACACCTTTGCGCACCAGGTCTTCCGAGATCAGGATCGGCGCGGCAGCTTTGGAGGCCTCCACGTCTTTTGCGCTCAGTTGCGGGTTGCCTAGATCGGTACGCGACAATTGCAGGCGAGCGACCTCGAGCGGAAGGCCTGACTCGGTCGCCAGCAACCTGGCCAGCTCATCCGGGTTCTTCACCGCCCATTCGCGGGCTTTTTCATAGGCGGTCAAGACCGTTCTGATCGCTTGCGGGTGTTCTTTGGCATAAGTTTCGGTCACGCTCAGCACGCCATAACTGTTGAAATCCTTGTTGCGGTAAAGCAGGCGTGAGCCGGACTGGATTTCGCTGGCCGCCATGTGCGGGTCAAGTCCTGCCCAGGCGTCCACATCGCCTTTTTCAAGCGCGGTACGCCCGTCGGGATGCTGCAGGTGCAGGAGCTCGACATCATCCTTTTTCAGACCGGCCTGTTGCAGCGCACGCAGGGTGAACAAGTACGGGTCGGTGCCTTTGGTGGCGGCGATCTTCTTGCCTTTCAACTCGGCCACCGATTGCAGTGGCGAGTCCTTGCGCACCACCAGAGCGGTCCATTCTGCCCGGCTGTAAACGTAAACCGACTTTATCGGGCTACCGTTGGCCCGGGCCAGCACTGCAGACAAACTGGCCGAAGAGGCAAAGTCGACACTGCCGCTGTTCAGGTATTCCAGCGAACGGTTACTGCCCTGGCTCAGCACCCAGGTGACTTTGGCGTCCGGAAGCGCTTTTTCCAGCCAGCCGAAATGCTTGAGCGCCAGGCTGACCGGCGAGTAGTAGGCATAATCCAGACGGATCTCGGCAGGCTTGGTTTCATCCGCGTGCACTGCTGCGCCCTGCAGACTTACGGCCAAAGCGCAGGTCGTCGCTATCCAGCGAAACAGTGCATGAGGAGACTGCAACCGAAAAGAAACAGGAAGACGTGGCATAGTGGGCGTCCAGCTCAGGGGAAAAAGGCAAGTCTGCTGTTTTTCATATTCCGAAATCAGCAGTCAGAAGGGCGTTAGATTCACAAATGGAATATTGCACGCTCTGTGCCAAAGGCTTGGGGGCTTTGTATATCAAGGGCTAGAACGATTTATCCCGGCTCAGGGATGTTGATTCGGCAACAAGCTGTCGAATGACTGTTGCGGTATCAACAGCAAGCGTTCAATGCCCGATTCGGCGTTTTTTTGACAGGTTTCGACCCGTCAGGCAGAAATTTTCCGCCAGTCGTGCAACACAATCGTTTTTTGACACTCTTAATCGTCCGCATTCTTAATTCAGAAACATGCGCACACTAGTATCGCGCGTGGTTACTTTTACCTGAGACACGGATTCGACTGATCCGCAGGAAGTTCTCGGGACGAAACGCCAAGCAGGCGTATTCGCAGCAGCCAGATGGCTGATCCCTCTTAATGCGCATCGGATGTTAAACCATGAAAATTCCAAAAATAGCATTGACCACCCGACTTCAGCGCCGCATAGCCTGGTTCTCTCTGCCTGCGCTGCTGATGGTTTCAGCCTTGACGCTGTTTACTGTTGGCAAGGGGGCCCTCGCCGAGACCAAGAACGGTACGCAGACACTGGTGTTTCTTCGTCATGCTGAAAAGCCGGCCATGGGTTTGGGTCAGTTGAATTGCCAAGGGCTTAATCGCGCGATTGAATTATCAGAGGTGCTTCCCAGGAAGTTTGGCAAGGCGGACTACATCTTCGCTGCCAATCCCAGTCGGCATGTGGAAGAAGGTGATGGCGACCTTTCCTACAGTTACGTTCGACCTTTGATGACGGTAGGTCCCAGCGCCATCAAGCTTGGGCTGCCGGTCAACATCGACTTTGGCGCCAACGACACCGGCGATCTGGCCGAGGAGTTGATGCATGACAAATACCACAACGCGATTATCTATACCGCCTGGTCTCACGGCTACTTGCCGGAGCTGATCAACAAGGTTGCTGAAGAAGCATCCGGCAAGGCCGTCAATCTGGTCGATGACTGGACCAATGATGATTTCGATTCAGTGGTGGTGGTCACCCTCAAGTGGGTCGACGGCAAGGCCACGCTGGATTACAAGAGTCATAAACAGGACCTGAACAACGGCACCGAGACTTGCCCAACGTCGACCTGACCTCGAAATGACAGCATTCTGTCAGCCGTTGAGCGACTTCATTGATTCAGGCGTGTAACGCTCACCTGCTGCGCCGCCCCGTGAGGGAAAAATCGCATCCAGCTGGGCCAGTTCATCCTTGCTTAAGGTCAGCGTGGCGGCGGCGACGTTGCTCTCCAGGTACTTGCGTTGTTTGGTGCCAGGGATCGGAATGATGTTGTTACCTTGAGCCAGCACCCAGGCCAGTGCCAGTTGAGACGCACTGATGCCCTTGGCAGCAGCCAGCGCCTTGACCTTCTCTACCAGTGCCAGATTCCTGGAGAAGTTCTCCCCCTGAAAGCGTGGGCTGAAGCGACGATAGTCGTCGGCGGCAAAATCGTCCGGGCTGCGCAATGCACCGGTCAGAAAACCGCGGCCCAACGGGCTGTAGGCCACGAAAGCAATGCCCAGGCTGCGGCAAGTGGCAAGCACGTCATCGTGCTCCGGGTCTCGCGACCATAACGAATATTCACTTTGCACCGCAGCCAGTGGATGCACCTTGTGCGCTCGCTCGATGGTTGCCGCACTGGCTTCGCAAATACCGATATGGCGAACCTTGCCTGCCTTGACCAGTTCGGCCATGGCACCGATGGTGTCTTCGATCGGCACGGTAGGGTCGACGCGATGCTGATAATACAGGTCGAGATAATCAGTATTCAGCCGCTTGAGGCTGCCTTCGATGGCCTGCCGAATGTACGCAGGGCTGCCGTTCACACCGCGCGCATGCGGGTCATCG
The DNA here is from genome assembly GCF_000452705.1 of Pseudomonas syringae CC1557. NCBI lineage: Bacteria > Pseudomonadati > Pseudomonadota > Gammaproteobacteria > Pseudomonadales > Pseudomonadaceae > Pseudomonas > Pseudomonas syringae. The sequence continues at coordinate 3,263,120 of NZ_CP007014.1, read as the reverse complement.
CCACGCACGATGCCGAACTTGCTGGCCAGATAAATGCCTTCACGCTTGCCCTTCAGCGCACGTCCCAGCAAAGCCTCATTGGTGTGCGGGCCATACATGTCGGCAGTATCGAGAAAAGTGACGCCCAGCTCCAGTGCGCGATGCAGCGTCGCGATGGACTCCTGCTCGTCGATGCCGGTGGTATAGAAGTCCGACATCCCCATGCAGCCCAGCCCGATGGCAGAAACCTGAGGACCGTTGTTACCCAGTTGGCGCGTGATCACTGTGAGTGCTCCTGACATTTGAAAGACCCCAAGAGTCTCTGCCATTTGATTGACCCAATAAACCGGGTATTTACGATTTCACTGTTGTGAAAATCTAAACAATAGTCTTCTAACCCAGCTTTTGTAGGAGCAAACCGCGCGACGCTTGGCGTGTTAGCGAAAGGGCCAGTGCGTCCATAGAAGATCCAGTGTCTGAAACGGCGCCTTCGGGAACACGTTCGCTCCTACAAAATCCCGGTTTTCCAGGCTCATCGAGGCCTGTGTTGGGCTGCGCAATATCGAGCCATTCAAATCCGACCAACTGCGCTAGCCACAAAATACCGAAAAGAGTACAAATGTGCTCCATGAGCACATTATCTCCCCGCCGTAGCGCAATCCTTACCTTCATCCGCGATCGCATCGTGCAGCAAGGGCAATCGCCGAGCCTTGCGGAAATCTCCGAGGCCTTCGGATTTGCTTCGCGCAGTGTGGCGCGCAAACACATCGTGGCCCTGACTGAAGCCGGTCTTATTGAGGTCGTACCGCATCAGGCACGCGGCATTCGTCTGCTGAACAGCGAGCTGCGCCCCGAGTTACTGGAAATCCCGGTGCTGGGCCGTGTCGCTGCAGGCGCACCCATCGGCCCGGATCTGGACATACACACCACGTTGCACCTGGATCGTGGCACGTTTACCCGCGTGCCGGACTACTTGCTGCGCGTGCAGGGCGACTCGATGATCGAGGACGGTATTCTCGATGGCGATCTGGTGGGCGTGCACCGCAATCCGCAGGCCAGTGACGGGCAGATCGTCGTCGCCCGTCTGGACGGCGAAGTCACCATCAAGCGCTTGCAGCACCGGGGCGATCAGTTGCACCTGCTGCCACGCAACCCGGCCTATCAACCGATCATCGTCACTCCCGATCAGGACTTCGCCATCGAAGGTGTGTTCTGTGGCCTGGTGCGCCGCGAATGATGGGCGCGGTGGTCAGCCTCGATACCCTGCTGGATGAACGCCGGGTCTGGAAAGGGCGTCAGCAGAGTGCACCGGCGCTCAGCCCGCACCCCAGTGGTCATGCGGCGCTCGACAACGCCTTGCCGACAGGCGGCTGGCCGGCTTCGGCACTGACTGAAATCCTCATTCCTGCCAATGGCAGCGGCGAGTTGCGTTTGCTGTGGCCGAGCCTGGCGCGGCTGTCCAGTATCGGTGAGCGCATCGTGCTGGTTGCGCCACCCTATATTCCCTACCCGCAGGCCTGGCTGGCCGCCGGTGTCGACCTGCGTCAGTTGGTGGTGGTCGAGGCCAGTGCCCGCGATGCGCTGTGGGCGGCTGAGCAATGTCTGCGTTCCGGCAGTTGCGGTGCGGTGGTGTGCTGGCCCGGTATGGTTGATGACCGTGCGCTGCGGCGATTGCAGGTGGCCGCTGAAACCGGGCAGACCCTGGCGTTTGCCTGTCGCCCTCAGCAGGCGGCTGCCAACCCCTCGCCAGCAGCCCTGCGCGTGGTCCTCGATACCCGGCCTGCACAATTGCGGGTGCTCAAATGCCGGGGCGGGCTTGCGCCGCCTTTTCCCATCCCGTTTCCGACCGGCGCTTGAGGTTCTTATGCTGTGGGCCTGTGTCTTGCTGCCGCAACTGGCACTCGACGGCGTCATGCGCCGTCATGTAAATCCCGACGAACCTTTGGCGCTGATCAGCGGCAGCGCCCAGCGCCGGGTGGTGCAAGCGGTCAATCCGGCTGCGCGTACGCTGGGGTTGAAAGCCGGGCAAGCATTGACCGCAGCGCAGGCATTGGTGCCGAACTTCACCACAGTCGAGCACGACCCGTCCGACATAGAGCGCTTGCAACAACTGCTTGCAGCCTGGGCCTACGGCTTCAGCTCCAATGTCAGCCTTAAATATCCTCGCGTGCTGCTGATGGAAATCGAGTCCAGCCTCAAGCTGTTCGGGCCGTGGCCCGTGTTCGAGGCGCGTTTGCGTGAAGAACTGACCGAGCAGGGCTTTCGGCATCGCATCGTGGTGGCGCCCAATCCGGTAGCAGCGCGAATGCTGGCCAACATGCACGACGGGCTGAGTATCGATTGCCCACATGAATTGCGCCGGACCCTGGAACAGATGCCGCTGGAGCGTATCGGCCTGAGCCGCGAAATCACCACCGCCCTGACACGCATGGGCTTGCGCAGCGTGCGGCAAGTGCTGGCGTTGCCGCGCGATACCCTGGCGCGGCGTTTCCCGGCCGGTGTCTTGCAGCACTTCGACACACTGCTGGGAGCACGTCCCGTGGCGCTGGAGTGCTACACGCCGCCTGACTTCTTCGATGTGCGTATCGAGCTGAATTTCGATGTCGAATCGCATCAGGCCCTGTTGTTCCCCCTTAAACGCCTGATTGCCGACCTGGCATTGTTTCTGGCAGGACGCGACAGCGGTGTGCAGCGATTTGCCCTGCACCTGGAGCACGTCGACGGCCCGGAAACGGTCATCCCGGTCGGGTTGCTCAGTGCCGAACGCGATGTTTCGATGCTTTTCGAACTGGCGCGCGGCAGGCTGGAACAGGTGCTGGTAGCCTCGCCGGTACGGGCGGTGCGTTTGCTGGCGCGGGATCTGCCGGATTTCGTGCCGGCCCACCGCGAGCTGTTCGATGAGCGCGTGCAACAGACCTTGCCCTGGGAGCAACTGCGCGAACGCTTGCGGGCGCGGCTGGGCGACGAGTCAGTCTCTGGCCTGCGCGCCCAGGCGGATCATCGTCCGGAATGTGCCTGGCAACCGTACAGCACTCGCAACCCGGTTCTGCCCGCACGCGGCTGTACGCGTCCGGGCTGGCTGTTGCGAGAGCCGCAGCCGTTGCCTGTGCATACCACGCGCATTCTGGCCGGTCCGGAACGAATCGAGTCTGGCTGGTGGGACGGTGGGGATGTGCGCCGCGACTATTATCTGGTCGAAACCCTCAATGGCCAGCGCGCCTGGGCCTATCGCAGCGTTGGCGAGCAGGGCGAACTGCTGCTGCACGGCTGGTTCGCATGAGTACCGACTATGCCGAGCTGCATTGCCTGTCCAACTTCAGCTTTCAGCGTGGCGCTTCAAGTGCCCGTGAGTTGTTCGAGCGGGCCGTGCGCCATGGCTACACGGCGCTGGCGATTACCGACGAATGCACCCTGGCAGGTATCGTTCGCGCTTGGCAGGCGTCGCAGAAAACCGGTCTGCCGTTGATCGTCGGCAGCGAAATGCACATCGAAAATGGCCCGAAGATTGTCCTGCTGGTGGAGGACAAAACGGGATATGAAGCGCTGTGCAGGTTGATCACCGCTGCCCGGCGCAGGGCCAAAAAGGGTGAATATCGTCTGCTGCGTGAAGATTTCGAGCACTCATCCCGTGGTTTGCTGGCCATCTGGCTGGCGGATATCGAAGGCGACGCTCAAACCTGTCTGGCGCAGGGCAACTGGTTGCGCGAGCATTTTGCCGAGCGCCTGTGGCTGGGCGTAGAGCTGCATCGCGGTGCGGATGACGATCAGCGTCTGGCCGATTTGCTGGCGCTGGCGCAGTCGCTGGGCATTCCGGCAGTGGCCAGCGGCGACGTACACATGCATGCCCGTGGGCGACGCGCTTTGCAGGACACCATGACTGCCATCCGCCATCACACCACCGTGGCCGAAGCCGGGCACCTGCTCTTTGCCAACGGCGAGCGCCATCTACGTCCACTCGACGCACTGGCCGAGCATTACCCTGACTGGCTGCTGGCCGAGTCGGCGCGCATTGCCCGGCGCTGCACCTTCACCTTCGATCAATTGCGCTATGAATACCCCCATGAACTGGTGCCCAAGGGGCAGACCTCCACATCATGGCTGCGCGAGCTGACCGAGCGCGGAATTCGCAGGCGCTGGCCGAAAGGCTTGAGTGTGTCGACGCGTGCGCAGGTCGAGAAAGAACTGGCCCTGATCACGGAAAAGAAGTTCGATAGCTACTTTCTGACGGTCCACGACATCGTCGAGTTTGCCCGCAGCCAGCACATTCTTTGTCAGGGCCGTGGGTCGGCGGCCAACTCGGCAGTGTGCTACGCGCTGGGCATCACCGAGCTGAACCCGGAACAGAGCAACCTGTTGTTCGAACGCTTCATTTCCAAAGAGCGCAACGAACCCCCCGACATTGACGTGGATTTCGAGCATGACCGCCGCGAAGAAGTCATCCAGTACATATTCCGGCGTTACGGCCGGGGCAGGGCGGCGCTGACCGCCGTGGCCAGCACTTATCACGGTTCTGGCGCACTGCGTGACGTGGCCAAGGTGCTGGGCTTGCCGTCTGACCAGATCAATACTTTGTCCGAAGCGTTCAGTCGCTGGAGCGACTCGCTGCCTTCGCCCGAACGCTTGCGCGAATACGGTTTCGATGCCGACACACCGATCCTAAAGCGTGTGCTGGCACTGACCGGCGAGCTTATCGGCTTCCCTCGGCATCTCTCGCAGCATCCGGGCGGCTTCGTGATTTCCGAGCACCCGCTGGACACACTGGTGCCGGTCGAGAATGCGGCGATGGCCGAGCGCACCATCATTCAATGGGACAAGGACGATCTGGATCTGGTCGGCCTGCTGAAAGTCGACATCCTTGCACTGGGCATGCTCAGTGCACTGCGCAGGACGTTCGATTTGGTGCATCTGCACCGAGGCAAGCGCTGGACCCTGGCAAATCTGCCAGGTGATGATCGGAAAACCTACGAAATGATCAGCCGCGCCGACACCATCGGCGTATTCCAAATCGAGTCCCGTGCCCAGATGGCCATGCTGCCACGCCTCAGGCCCGAGAAGTTTTATGACCTGGTCATCGAAGTCGCCATTGTCCGGCCGGGGCCGATTCAGGGCGACATGGTTCATCCGTACCTGCGTCGGCGTAATAAAGAGGAAGTCATCACCTATCCGCCCAAGCTGAAAAGTGTCTTTGAGCGCACCTTGGGCGTACCGCTGTTTCAGGAACAGGTCATGGAAGTGGCGATCATTGCCGCGGGTTATACGCCCGGCGAGGCCGACGAATTGCGCCGCGCCATGGCCGCCTGGAAACGCCACGGCGGGCTGGATCCGCACCGTGAGCGTTTGCGCACAGGCATGCTGAACAACGGTTACGAAGCGGACTTTGCCGACCGCATCTTCGAACAGATCAAAGGCTTCGGCAGCTACGGCTTTCCTGAATCCCATGCCGCCAGCTTTGCCTTGCTGACCTATGCCAGTTGCTGGCTCAAATGCAATGAGCCGGCAGCCTTTACCTGCGCGCTGATCAACAGCTGGCCGATGGGCTTTTACAGCCCGGACCAACTGCTGCAAGACGCGCGGCGTCATCACATCGAAATACGCCCGGTGGACATCCGTTACAGCCACTGGGATTGCTCGCTGGAACCGCTGGACCACCCTGACAGCACGCGCAATCTGGCCATTCGTCTCGGGTTGCGTATGGTGGGTGGCTTTCGTGAAGACGATGCCTTGCGTATCGAAACGGCGCGTTCGAAGCGACCGTTTGCCGATGCTACGGACCTGACGTTACGCGCCGGGCTCGATGCTCGCGCCGCCGAAGCACTTGCAGATTCCGGGGCCTTGCGCGGTCTGATCGGCCATCGGCACCGGGCGCGCTGGGAAGTGGCAGGGGTCGAAGCCCAGCGTCCGCTGTTCAGCGACCTGCCCAGCGAAGAAACCCAGGTAACGCTGCCGCTGCCGACCGTGGCCGAAGACCTGGTTGCCGATTACGCCACACTCGGCACCACCCTTGGTCCACACCCATTGGCCTTGCTGCGGCGGCAACTGGCTGCCAAGCGCTTTCGCAGCTCGCAGGACTTGCTGACGCTGGAAAACGACCGAACCCTCAGCGTGGCAGGTCTGGTTATCGGCCGACAACGACCGGGCACTGCCAGCGGCGTGACCTTCGTGACGCTGGAAGATGAGTTCGGCATGGTCAATGTCGTGGTCTGGCGCGACCTGGCCGAGCGCCAGCGCAAGGTATTGGTCGGTTCGCAGTTACTGCACGTGTTCGGACGGCTGGAATCGAAAAGCGGCGTGCGCCACCTGATCGCCCAGCGGCTGTATGACCTCACGCCGCTGCTGACAGGGCTGGATGTGCGCAGTCGGGATTTTCAGTGATCGGGTCAGGCCAGCACCAGGCCCGCAATTTGCAGCATTAATCGCTACATCCTGCCAACGAGAAGCCCTGAATGTACAAAGACTACCCAGCCGCCTATCAGGTCAGCAAGGGCGCAGCGCTGCAAGTGGACACGGCTTTTTACGAGCGTATACGGGCGAATGCGCAGCAGCGCACATTGGTCGAACAGTTCGAAGTACCGATTCGCACCGGGCGCGCGTGGAAGGTCAGGGCTGGCCAGGTGTTTCGCGTCACCACACCGGTCGGGCCGCAAGTGGGCGATTTCAACGTATGGAATGCCAATGACCCTCGCGAACGCTTATGGGCAGCGCGCACGCGTCAGTTGCAGGGTGCGCACGTCAGCACCCATGACCGGTTGTGGTCGAACCTGCCGTTCCTGCGGCCGCTGGTTACCATCACCGATGACAGCCTCGCCAGCTACGGCATCGACGAGCATGGCGGCCGCCTGCACGACTTGCTCGGTACGCGCTGTGACCCTTACGTCAACAAGATGCTGACCGGCGAAGACTTTCATCACCACTGCCATTCGAACCTGACTCGCGCAGTGTTGCCGCATGGTCTGACCGAATTCGATGTGCACGATGTGCTGAACATCTTTCAGTGCACCGGCCTGAATCACGACGATATGTATTTCATGAAAGCCTGCCCAGCGCAGAAGGGCGACTACCTGGAGTTTTTTGCGGAGATCGACCTGCTGTGTGCGCTGTCGACCTGTCCGGGTGGCGACCTGTCACTGCCAATGTGGGGCCCTGAGGCCCAGGACCCGCTAAGCGTCTGCCGGCCGTTGGGTGTCGAGATCTATGACCTCGACGCCTCGTTACTGGAGGGCTGGCAGTCTCCCGAGCGTGCGGCGTACAACGGGCTGCATGGTTTGCAGATCGCCAAGGCCGACTGGGAAAAGTAACGGCTCAGGTCGAGCGGGCCATTTTGCGCAGTCCCAGGACCATCACCGCCCCGAGCCCGAGCATGGCCAGTAGCAAGGCCGGGTAAGACACCCACCACTGTAGCGGGGCGGTCATCATGCTGAATTCTGACATGCCGCCGATTCCGGCAATCAGGTTCAACGGCAGAAACACCACGTTGATCAAAGTCAGTTTGCGCAGCAGGGTGTTGGTGCTGTTGTTGACCAGGTTGCCCCGTGCATCCATCAGACCGGCGAACACGGTGGAATATATTTCAGCCTGTTTGTAGCACTGATCGTTCTCGATGATCATGTCGTCGATCAGCGCCAGACTGGTAGCCGCGTATTGCTTGCCTTGCGCGTGATTGCGCAGGCGCGTCAGCACCGCGCCATTGCTGTGGATAGCGTTGATGTAATAGACCAGACTTTCGCTGAGGTTGAACATTTGCAACAGATGGCGGTTTTCCAGCGATGAGTTGAATTTCTGCTGCAATTCCCGGGCGACCATCTTGATGACCTTCAAGTGTCCCAGATAGTGGTGAATGTTGTTGAACAGCATCTCCAGCAGGATATCCAGCGGCTGGTTCAGAGGACGATGAGACCCCAGCGTGCTCAAGAGCTGATCGTCATCACAGATCAGCAGCAGTTGATCCTGACTCAGCAGCACGCCAAATGATGAAACATCGAACGAGAAGCTGTCCTTGCCCGAATAGTTCTCGGGGCGTTTCCAGATCAAAAACAACGCATCGGGATGAAACTCGATGCGCGATATTTCATCCGGGTCGAGCGCCGAGGCCACCGCATGCTCGTCGAGGTGGAACTGCTCCAGCAGCAACCTGCGCTCGCCAGCATCAGGTTTGCTGAACCACAGCACCTGAGCCTTTTGCGAGTCACAGGGCTGCAATCGACCGGCATCAAGTTTCAGACCTTGAATCATCGTTTCACCATGCCTGGCCGAGGCGCTTGAGTTCCAGGCGCCGAATGAATTCTTCCAGCACCAGACTGTACAGATCATCCTGCAGATAAGCGTCTTCGATACCGGCATCCAGATTCGGGTTGTCGTTGACTTCAATCACCACGACTTGATCACCGGATTGTTTCAGGTCGACACCATAAAGCCCGTCACCGATCAGGTTGGCGGTCTTGAGCGCCAGTTCGACCACAGCCCTCGGCGCTTCGTGTACCGCAAGCGTGCGGCATTCGCCAATGACCTCGGCACCAATCGCCTTGTGGTTGTAGATCTGCCAATGCCCCTTGGACATGAAGTACTGGCAGGCAAATATCGGCTTGCGATTGAGAATGCCGATGCGCCAGTCGTATTCGGTGTAGAAAAACTCCTGTGCCAGCAACAACACCGAATGCTCGAACAACTGGGTCGTCGCGGTGTGCATCTCCTCGGGTGTGCTGACCTTGATGACGCCTCTGGAGAAGCAGCCGTCAGGGATTTTCAGTACCAGCGGGAAACCCAGCCGCGTGGCGACGTGTTGCAGTTCCTCGGGGCGATCCTTGTAGAGTATTTCGGTTCGTGGCATCCCCAGCTCGTGGCTTTTCAGCAGGTCGGTCAGGTACACCTTGTTGGTGCAGCGCAGAATTGACGTGGGGTCATCCATGACCACCAGGCCTTCGCTTTCGGCTTTTTTGGCAAACCGGTAGGTGTGGTTATCGACACTGGTGGTTTCTCGAATCAGCAGTGCGTCGTACTCCGCCAGACGGGCATAGTCCTTTTTTTCAATCAGCTCGACATCAATGCCCAGACGCTGACCGACGCGAATGAAGTTGGCCAGCGCCTGAGTGTTGGACGGCGGCAGTTGCTCCTGCGGGTCGTGGAGGATCGCCAGGTCGTAACGCGCCAGACGACGAGAGCTGGGCTGTCGCCAGATCTTGCGGCTGAAACCGTCCAGCGCGATGGCAAACTCGTCTTGCTGATCATCGCGCAAACGGGGCAGGGCGCCGGCTTTGATACCGGCGATATGCCAATTGTCACGCTTGCGAAACTCGACCATCAGGATCGGACAGGGAAAGGCTTCAAACAACTGACGGGCCAGATCTTTCAACGGTTCCAGTGTGGTCTGGCCGAAGTACAGCGTCAGGGTAAACCCTTCGGTGTCGTCATAGGGATGATCCTGAAGTGCCGTCTCCAGCAACTTGTCGAGGTCGTCCAGGGCCAGGCCGTAGAGTGATTTTCGCGTTAACTCGCTGATGGTTTTTACCGAAGGAATTACATTGTGCTGGCGCGCTTCGGCCAGCAGCGAACAGTAATAGCCATGGCCCAGGTACTTGTAGCTCCGGCACAGGTTGATAACTTGTACACGCTTGCCTGCTGTGGCTTTCAGCGGTTTTTCGAGATAGTCCTGAGCGCTGATCAAGTCTTCGCTGGGGAAGTACGATGCCCAGTCTTCAAGCCGTTCGACAATAATCACCAGTTGCCTCTGCGCTGCAAAGGGGGGTGTGGGGGCTGCACGTCTGGTTGTTGCTGAAAGTGCAAGTTGGGCCGATACTTCGTTCATCTTCACCTGTGCCGCTGACATGTGTAATCGATCCGATGGGAAACAAGTCCTTTCTATTAAGCATGTGCTTTTTGAAATGTCCCGTTTCGTTACACAACTTTTACGGCGGTGCAGATGGACTTTATATTTCGTGATGCAGTTGAAGCCGATGTCGAGGCGCTGCTGTTTCTGGAGAACCAGAGCTTTGAAGGCGACCGGCTGACGGCACGCAGTTTTCACTGGATGATCCGCCGCGCCAACGCGTGTCTGATCGTCGCCGAGCACGCGGGTCAACTCACCGGTTACGCGCTGGTGCTGTTCCATCGCGGCACTTCGCTGGGGCGTTTGTATTCGCTGGCGATCGCCGAGTCTGCGAGGGGACAGGGGCTGGGCAGACAGTTGTTGCAGCGTGCCGAACAACAGGCGGTGGAGCGCGATTGCGCGTACCTGCGGCTGGAGGTGCGGCCCGACAATGCCGCAGCGATTGGCCTGTACGAGCGCAACGGTTATCGGCGTTTCGCTCAGGTCGACGATTACTACCAGGACCACGCCCCGGCGCTTCGTTACGAGAAGCGTATCGTCGAGCACGTCAGGCACGACAGCCGTTCGGTGCCTTACTACCAGCAGACGCTGGATTTCACCTGTGGCCCGGCCTGTTTATTGATGGCCATGAAAGCCTTGCAGCCCGAGCGTTTGATGGACCGCGCTGAAGAAGTGCAGATCTGGCGCGAAGCGACCACGGTGTTCATGACCTCCGGTCACGGCGGGTGTAGCCCACAAGGCCTGGCACTGGCGGCATGGCGGCGCGGTTTTGCGGTGAATCTGCTGGTGTCGGTGTCAGGCCCGTTGTTTCTGGGCGGAGTGCGCAGCGACAACAAGAAACAAGTCATCCGTCTGGTTCACGAACAGTTCTGTCGCGAGCTTGACGCCTGCGGTGTGCAATCGTTACCCAATCGCTCGCTGAATCTGCCGCGTGTACTGGCCGACGGTGGCAAACCCCTGGTGCTGATCAGCAGCTACCGCCTGACACGCTCCAAGGCCCCGCATTGGGTAATGGTGACCGATTGCGACAGCGATTTTGTCTACCTGCACGATCCTGACATCGATCACAGCCTGCATCGTCAGGCCATCGACTGCCAGCACATGCCGGTCAGCCACGCTGACTTCAACCGCATGAGCTGTTTCGGCGCCGACAAACTCAGAGCTGCGGTTATTGTGTTTGCCGCGCCGGTGGATGATCATTCGTCCGCTTTACACAAGGCTTTGGCAGCTCACGCAAAGGATCCAGCCCTCAGATGAAACCCGTATTCAATGCCCTGTGGATGCTTGCCATCGCCCTGAGCCTGTCGGCCTGCATCAGTGCGCCAGTGCCGCTGACGGCAAAGACTGCCGAGCAGTTGCGTCAGCAGCCGCCGGTTCGTTTCCTGCTGACTTTTGACGACGGCCCGAGTGCTTCGACGTTTTACAACCCGAGTATCACGGTGCTCGACAGCCTGGCCGAGAACCCGGTTCAGCCGCACATCAAGGCGGTATTTTTCGTACAGACCGGCGCAACAGGCGCGGGCAACAGTGATCAAGGCCGGGCGATCATGCAGCGCGAGCATGAGGAAGGCCATCTGCTGGGCTTTCATTCCGCCACACCGCACCACACCAATCATCGCTCGTTGACCGACGACGAACTGGAGCAGTCCCTGAGCAAGGGCTGCGCCATTATGGCCTCCATCACCGGGGCGCCGACCGTTTTGCTGCGGCCGCCATTCTGGAACTACGACAAACGCACGTTCAGCGCCTATCAGCGCCACGGCCTGCATGTCTTGCTGACTGACCTGAGCGCCAACGACGGTAAAATCTGGGGTTACAACTTCAGCCTGCGGCGGCGCTCGAACATGGTCAGCCAGCTATCTCAGGTACGCGAGCGCATTGCTGCCGGGGAAATGCCTGCGGTCGACGGAGTGATTCCGGTGGTGGTGACCTTCCATGACCTGAACCGCTACACCGCACGGCACGCGCAGGAATATTTGCAGATACTGGTCGACAGCGCGGCGCAGACCGGCGTGCGTCTGGCCGAAAAGCCGTTTTACGATGACAGCGCGCAATTGCAGCGCGCTGCCTTGGCGCGTACCGTCAGGAACGCCGACCAGCCTGTTCACTTACCCGGCGTGTGGAACTGGATCTGGGACCACAACGCTCACTGACGGCGGGTCAGAGCAGGGTGTTCTTGCGCACCTGACCACCCTGAACAATCATCGCCAGCTGCTCACCCTGGCCCACAAGGCAGCTGATGTCGCTCAGCGGGTCGCCGTCCACCACCAGCAGATCGGCAATCGCCCCGGCAGCAATGCAGCCCAGTTCACCTTCGCGTTGCAGAATCTGTGCGGCAACACTGGTGGCACTGCGCAGCGCTGCCAGATTACCCAGCAGCTCCGCGCGAATCTTCAGTTCGTGGGTCTGATATTCGTGCATTTCGCCTAGCAGATCCGAGCCATAGCCCATGGGTACGCCGGCTTCGGCGAACAGCAACAGAGCGTTACGCCCGGCCTGTCGTACGTCTTCGATCTTCGCCACTGAATCAGCGGGCAGGCCGAAGCGTTCGCCGTACTCGGCGAGCATCTCGTAGGTGACCTGGGTCGGCACCGCAAACGCGCCTTTTTCGGCCATCAGGCGAGCGGTGTCGGCGTCCACCAGATTGCCATGCTCGATGGTCCGCACACCGCATTCGATGGCACGGCGAATGGCCCGGGCTGTGTAGGCATGGGCCATGACGTAGGTATTGGCCGCTGCCGCTTCGTCGACGATGGCGCGAATTTCGGCCTCGCTGTATTGAGTGTTGGCAATCGGATCGGTGGGCGATGAAACGCCGCCCGAGGCCATGATCTTGATCTGGTTGGCGCCTTGTTGCAGCTCTTCACGCACTGCCAGGCGCACATTGTCGACGCCATCGACCACGCGGGCGATGGCCCCGGCCCGGAAGCAACATGAGCAAGGCTCGTTGAGCAGCAGTTCACCTCGGGCGCGCATGTCGCCGTGGCCACCGGTCTGCGACAGCGCTTTGCCGGATGCAAAAATCCTCGGGCCCGGAATCAGGCCCATCTGAATCGAACGCGCCAACGCCCAGTCGGCACCGCCGGCGTCACGCACGGTGGTGAAACCACGATTGAGCATCGCCGCCAGAATCGGCAGCGCGCGGTACATGATGATCGCGTTGGGCTGCAAGGCGTTCATGCCCAGATTGGCATTGGACGCCAGTACGTGTACGTGGCAATCGATCAGGCCGGGCATCAGGGTCCTGCCGCCCAGATCAACCACCTGCGCGTTGGCCGGGGCAGGTTGACCCTCAGCGCGCACCTCGACGATGCGCTCGCCCTCGATCACGACTTCCTGGCCGGTGATCAACTCGCCCAGTTGCAGGTCCAGCAGGCGGCCGTTGCGCAGGATCAGGCAGGGGGATTCAGCGGTATTCATTGGAAAGCTCCAGTCAAAGGGCGATGAACGGTTGGCGCGCGATCGCTATAGAGCAGCGCGCCGCTGCCGCTGACGATGGCGGCGAACATGATGTAAAAGGCGGGTGCAAGGTTGCTGCCGGTTGTGGAGATCAACCAGGTAATGGTGAAGGTGGCAAAGCCGCCGAAAATGGTCACGGCGAAGTTGTAGGCCACTGACAGGCCGGTGGACAGCACGTGGGTCGGCAACAACTCACCAAAGGCCGCGAGGATCGAACCGATGTAGGCGGAGATCAGCAAGCCGAGCACCAGCTCGAAGATCAGCAGCGAATAAAGCCCCGGCATCTGGTTGATGAGCAGAAACATCGGGTAGGCGCTGAAGAAGATTGCGATGGCCGATCCCAGCAACCAGGGACGATGGCCGCTGCGGTCGGCCAGTGCGCCGACAATCGGGGTGGCGACGATCAGCACCGCGCCGCCCATCATGCCGGCGCTGAATCCCATCCATGACGGCAGGCCAAGTACGCGCTGCGCATAGGATGGAATGTAGAACAGGATCGCGTAGGTGCAGACGGTCCACAGCACCACCAGCGAAAAGCTGATGAGTGTCTGGCGCGGATACGTTTGTATGACTTCGCGCAGGGGCGATTCGACCTGTTTGGCGGCGTTGTAAGCAGGCGTTTCGTCGACCCGGCTGCGAATGTAGAAGCCGACCGGGCCAATCAGCGTGCCGATCAGAAACGGCACACGCCAGCCCCAGCTTTCGAGCTGTGCCTGGGTCAGATACGTCGACAGGAGCGCACCCAGTGCCGAGCCGAGCAGCACCGCAACGCCGATGCTGGCCTGAATCCAGCTGGAATAGAAAGCCTTCTTGCCCTCGGGGGCATGCTCAGTTAGAAAGGCGGTGGCGCTGCCCATTTCGCCACCGGCGGAGAAGCCCTGCAGCAGGCGCGCCAGCACGATCAGCACCGGTGCCAGGTAGCCGATCTGCGCGAAGCTCGGGGTCAGGCCGATGATCAGTGTGCCCAGCGCCATGAGCAGGATGGTCAGCGACAGCGCAGCCTTGCGACCACGCTTGTCACTGTAGATGCCGAGCACGATGCCGCCGACCGGGCGCATGAAAAAACCGACGCCGAACGTCGCCAGTGCCAGCAGGTAAGAGGTCAGTTCGCTGCCGGTGGGGAAGAATACTTTGGCAATGATGACCGAGAAGAAGCTGTAAACCGTAAAGTCGAACCATTCAAGGCCATTGCCGATCACTGTGGCGGTGACTGCGCGGCGCGCTTTCTGCTGATGGGTTCGATCATGGTGCTGTGAGGCCGATTGTTGTGTAGTGCTCACTGGTTGGCTCCTGCATGCGAATCACGCAGGGAAGCCCCTGCATTGGCTGCATTGATTAAGGGCAGAGTTGGCGAGGTGCGGCAGAGTCGGGTCTTGGCCCGCTTGGTTCGAGAGTAGGTGCTGAGCCGGTTTGGAGAAAACGCTTATTACGCAGGTTTGCATGCGCATGACGCATGCAAGTGTCAGGGTTTCAGGGGCTGCGCTATTTTCTCTGTCAGCCATTTTTCGAAAGCACGTGCTGCGCGACGGGGCATCTTGCCGCTGGGTGTCAGCAAGTAATAGCCACCGACTGCGCCAACGCTGCTGTTGCAGGCTGGCACCAGCGCACCGGATTGCACGTGGCGATTGATCATCGGTTGCCAGCCCAGCACGATGCCATGCCCGGCAATGGCCAGATCGACCAGTACCGGGTACAGATTTACCGTCATGCGCTGGCGGATCAGCGAGGCATCGACGCCCTGACGGCCAAACCAGTCTGACCAGGACAGCCACTGACGCTGACCGTCTTCGAGCATCAGCAGACAGTGATCCAGCAGCTGTGCAGGTTCCAGCACCTGGCCTTTCAGGTAGTCGGGCGAGCAGTAGGCATTCACTGATTCGGCGAACAGCAGCTTGCTGTCCAGGCCTGCGGGTGACACTTCGCGCAAAAAATACAGCGCCAGATCGAATTCAGCGCGGATCAGCGAATCCAGCCCGTCGACCACCCGCAAGCGGATATCCACGGCCGGAAACGCATCGCGATAACGGCCGAGCAGCGGGCCTAACCACAAGGCCGCAACACCACTGGAACAGGCCAGCGTCAGCTGTTGATCGCCGCTGTGGGTGATGACCTGTGTCGTGGCCTCGGCACACAGGGTCAGCATGCGCTGGATCTGTTCGGCGTAGATCTGCCCGGCGACTGTCAGGTGAATACGCTTGTGCTCGCGCCGGAATAACGCCCGGCCGAGGAATTCTTCGAGCTGGGCGACCTGACGGCTGATCGCGCTCTGGGTCAGGTTCAACTCGCTGGCAGCGCGAGTAAAGCTGCCATGCCGCACGGTGGCTTCGAAGGCAATCAGGTTCTGCAGTGGCGGAAGAGGCTCGATACGCACGGTGGCTCCTGTTTACGGACTCGATTCACAGACTGTCTGGAAAGGGCGTCGACAATAGCCAGTCCCGGAATACACACAGCGACGGCAGGTTCTGAAAGCGCGTGGCGTAGGCCAGGTAGTAATTGCGTCCGCTGTCCATGGGCTCGAACAGCGTGACCAGTTCGCCGTTGCTGATCTCATCCTGCACCAGAATGCGTGGCACCAGCGCAATGCCGATCCCCGCGGCCACCGCTTGAATCAGGTGTGAGGTCAGTTCGAAGCTCGGGCCGAGGCGCATGATGTGATGGGCCAGTTGATTGCTGTCGAACCAGTCCGACCAGGCATTGGGCCGAGACACCACGCTCAGCAACGACTGCTGGGCAACCTGTGCCAAGGTCATTGACGGGTAGCCGGCAAGCGCAGCAGGGCTGGCGATGACCACCAACTTCTCGCTGACCAGCGGATGCGCGATGTAACCCGGCCAGTTGCCATGGCCCGCACAAATGATAGCGTTCATTTCGCTGGCGGCCGGCGTCAGGTCGGCATGCACGATGCGCGAGTGAATGTGCACAACATAGCCAGGATGCCCGGTGTAGAAATCATTCATCCGCGGCAGCAGCCATTTGGAGCCGAAGGTCGGCAGCACGGCCAGATGCAGAGTGCCACCCTCGGACTTGTGGGCGATGGTCTGCAAGGTCGCGCTGCGGATGCGGCCCAGTGCAGCGGCCAGTTCGTGCTGATACAACGCGCCTGCGGTGGTCAGCTCGATGCGCCTGCCATCACGTTTGAACAGCTCGACCTGCAGTTGCGCTTCCAGTGACTGTACCTGACGGCTGACCGCGCTCTGGGTCAGGGCCAGTTCATCTGCAGCCTTGGTGAAGCTGCCATGCCGGGCCGCTGCCTCGAAAGCGAGGAGCAGTGACATCGAAGGCGTCAGTCTTCTGGTGTTCATTCATAAAACTCATGGAAAAACGGCATGTTTTACGTTTGCGCTGGAGCATGACAGGCGGGAGAATCACGGTAACCGTTGATAACACCATGCATACGAGCGTTTCGAAGCATACGTGCTTTGCATATAAAACGCCTAGCCAGCCAGGAAGACCACCATGATTGCGCTGCTGAAACCGACCTCAGTACAGGTCGGCCATTACGACCGTTTCCTCAATGCGCTGGTCGAGGGCGGCTTTCGCGGCGAAATCGCCAGAGATCATGGGTCGCGCACGGTGCTGGCCACCGACAACTCCATCTATCAGCGCTTGCCACAGGCGGCGGTATTTCCGATGGACAGCCATGATGTGGCGATCGTCGCGCGACTGGCCGCGCGGCCCGAGCACCAGCAGGTGGTATTGACCCCGCGTGGCGGCGGCACCGGCACCAACGGGCAGTCGCTGACCGATGGCGTGGTGGTCGATCTGTCTCGGCACATGAACAACATCCTTGAAATCAACGTCGAGGAACGCTGGGTGCGGGTGCAGACCGGCGTGGTCAAGGATCAGCTGAATGCCGCGCTCAAACCGCACGGGCTGTTTTTTGCGCCGGAATTGTCGACGTCCAACCGTGCCACCGTGGGCGGCATGATCAATACCGACGCCAGCGGGCAGGGCAGTTGTACTTACGGCAAGACGCGTGACCATGTCCTGGAGCTGTCGACCGTGTTGCTCGGCGGTTCGTACGTTCACAGCCAGGCGATGGGCCCCGTGCAGCTGGCCAGTGAACAGGCGCGTGTTGATCGGGCCGGTGACGTGTACCGCTGCGCGCAGCAGATTGCCGACAGCCAGGCGCAACTGATCAAGGACATCTTTCCGCCGCTGAATCGCTGCCTGACGGGCTATGACCTGGCGCACCTGCGCGAGGAAGACGGGCGCTTCAACCTCAACAGCGTGCTGTGCGGCTCCGAAGGGTCGCTGGGCTTCATCGTCGAAGCCAGGCTCAATGTGCTGCCGATTCCCAGGCACTCGATTCTGGTCAACGTGCGCTACGCCGGGTTCATGGACGCCTTGCGCGATGCCAAGGCCTTGATGGCGCACAAGCCTTTGTCCATTGAAACCGTGGACTCCAAGGTGCTGATGCTGGCGATGCAGGACATCGTCTGGCATGGCGTGGCGGAGTACTTCCCTCAGGATCCGGCGACGCCGACGCTGGGCATCAACCTGATCGAGTTCAGTGGCGACGAACTGGAGGAAGTAGAGCAGCGCGTGCATGCGTTTGTCGCGCACTTGCAGGCAGACACCTCGGTGGTGCGCCTCGGGCATACGCTGGCAGTCGGCAGCGCGGCGGTGAGCCGGGTCTACACCATGCGCAAGCGCTCGGTGGGCTTGCTGGGTAACGTCCAGGGTGAAGCCCGGCCGCAGCCGTTTGTGGAAGACACCGCCGTGCCACCGGAAAACCTCGCCGACTACATTCAGGAGTTCCGTGCGCTGCTGGACAGCTATGGCCTGCAATACGGCATGTTCGGCCATGTGGACGCGGGCGTGCTGCATGTACGGCCTATTCTGGACATGAAAGACCCGGCGCAGGCGGCGCTGATTCGCCCGATTTCCGACGCGGTTGCCGCGTTGACCAAACGCTACGGCGGTCTGTTGTGGGGTGAACACGGCAAGGGTCTGCGCTCGCAGTATGTGCCTGAGTATTTCGGCGAGTTGTACCCGGCGTTGCAGGCGCTAAAAGCGGCCTGCGACCCATTCAATCAGCTTAATCCCGGCAAGATCGCCACGCCTGCGACAGTGCCCGAGGCGCGTCTGACCTTGGTGGATGAAGTGACGCTACGCGGCGATCTGGACCGCAAGATCGACGAGCGCGTCTGGAAGAGCTACGACAGCGCGCTGCATTGCAACGGCAATGGCGCCTGTTACAACTACGACACCGACGACGCCATGTGCCCGTCGTGGAAAGCCACCCGAGACCGCATTCATTCACCCAAGGGCCGTGCGTCGCTGGTGCGCGAATGGTTGCGCTTGCAGGGCGAGCAGGATGTGAACGTCCTGACGGCCAGCGCCAGGGCGCGCACCGCAAACGTGCTGAAAAGCCTGGCCCAGCGAACCGTCAACAGTGTGGCCAGAGTCGCCGGGCAGAAAGATTTCTCCCACGAAGTCTATGACGCCATGGCCGGTTGCCTGGCCTGTAAATCCTGCGCAGGGCAGTGCCCGGTCAAAGTCAATGTGCCCGAGTTTCGCTCACGCTTTCTGGAGCTGTATCACAGCCGTTACCTGCGCCCGATCAAGGATTACCTGATCGGCTCGCTGGAATTCAGCATTCCGCATCTGGCACGCTTCCCGAAGCTTTACAACGCGATCATGGGCGCAAAACCGGTGCGCTACCTGCTGGAGCACGTTGCCGGAATGGTCGACAGCCCGCTGTTGAGCCTGATGGACTTTCGTGCCGCCTGCGCTCGCTGGAATGTCGGCATCGCCACGCCACAGCGCCTGGCTGCACTGAGCGAACAGCAACGCAAGCGTACGGTGGTGCTGGTTCAGGATGCATTCACCCGTTATTTCGAAACGCCACTGGCGGCAGACTGGCTGGAACTGATCTCGCGCCTTGGCTATCAGGTTTACCTTGCGCCGTTTGCGCCCAATGGCAAGCCATTGCAGGTGCAGGGTTTTCTGGCTGCGTTCGAGAAAGCTGCCAGCTTCAATAGCCAGTCGCTTGGCAGATTGGCGGAGTACGACATTCCACTGATTGGTCTGGACCCGGCCATGACCCTGGTCTATCGCCAGGAATACAGCAAGGCGTTGGGCAGCGAGAACGTGCCAGTTGTCATGCTGCCGCAGGAATGGCTGGCGACTGCGCTTGAAGATCAGTCTGCCGCCGTGACGCAGGACACGTATTACTTCCTGCCGCACTGCACTGAAAAGACCAACGAGCCGGGCAGCGTAGGCCTTTGGCAGAAAACCTTCGCCCGTGCGGGCCTCAAGCTGGAAGTGCTGGCCAGCGGCTGCTGCGGCATGTCCGGCACTTATGGGCACGAGACCCGCAACGCAAAGACCAGCGACACCATTTACCGACAGTCCTGGCAGCCACTGGTGGCGCGCCATGGAGGTGATGGCCGACTGCTCGCCGACGGGTATTCTTGTCGCAGCCAGGTCAAGCGCAAGGATGGCAAGGCGGTGCAGCATCCGTTGCAGGTGCTGCTGGAGCGTGTGAGGGCGCTGTAACCCGGACGCAGAGCGTCCAGAGCTGCATGCCGACGCGGAGCATCGCACGATAGTCGAGATGATCGTTCCGCACGCTCCACGCTGCTGTGCCTGGTCAGGGGCAGCTCATCACACCAGATACTTGTTGAACCACCCCAACGTGCGCTCCCAGGCCAGTTTGGCTGCGGCTTCGTCATAACGCGGGGTGGAGTCGTTGTGAAAGCCGTGGTTGGCGCCCGGATAGATGAAGGTTTCGTAGGTCGTGCCCGCCGCTTTCAAGGCCTTCTCATAGGCTGGCCAGCCTTCGTTGATGCGGGTGTCCAGCTCGCCGTAGTGAATCATTACCGGAGCCTTGATTCTGGCCACGTCTTCGGTGTTGGGTTGACGCCCGTAGAACGAGACAGCTGCGCCCAGTTCCGGATAGGCCACAGCCGCAGCGTTGGCCACGCCGCCGCCATAGCAGAAACCGGTGATCCCGACCTTGCCGGTCGTGGCGTCATGCTTCATCAGCCACTCGACAGCGGCAAAGAAGTCGTTCATGAGCTTTTCCGGATCGACTTTCTGCTGAAGCTCTTTACCCTTTTCGTCATTGCCCGGGTAGCCGCCGACCGAGGACAGGCCATCAGGCGCAAGCGCAATGAACCCGGCTTTCGCCACTCGGCGCGCAACGTCTTCGATGTACGGGTTCAAACCGCGATTTTCATGCACCACGACAACAGCAGGCACTTTGCCGGTGGCTTTTGCCGGACGCACCAGATAGCCGCGTACCTGACCATGGCCCTTTGGGGACGGATAGGTAATGTAGTCGGCAACGATATCCGGGTCGGTGAACTCGATCTGGGTGGCCAGCGCGTAGTTGGGGCTCAGCGCGGCAAGCAGTGCGCTGGCCGTCAGCCCGCCCAGGGTAAACAGTGCGGCACGGTCGAGAAATTCACGCCTGTTGATCTTGCCGTGGGCATAATAGTCATAGAGCTCAAGCAGTTCAGGCGCAAAATCTTTCGCAGTAAGACGTTCCATCAGCATGCTTCCTCTGGGTCAGTCGGGTCGCCCGTGAACCCACGGGCTGATGATCATCGCGTATTAAAGCAGCCTGGTATTGCGTTGATACATATCCAATAATCGCAAAGCAGCTTGTTAAATTGTTAGACAATGTAGCAAGGGGTGTGCTTTTTTGCCGACAGAGTCGATGAATTCACCCCTTGGTTCATGGTCATACCCAGCCCGCACCCTCGAGAAACGTGATGATGACCCTCCCGGCAGAAGACCGATCCCAGCTGTACAAGGACACGGCCGCCCAGTTCTGGAAACACATCACGCCCATCGTTTACGTCGCCCTCGGGATCCACTCCGTGTCGCTGCTGGTGTTTCTCGCCCTGCACGTTGAAATCCTGTGGATTGCCAACATTGTCAGCACCCTGATTTATGTCAACTGTATCTACCTGATCAGAGGAGAGCGTTACCAGCAGGCCGGGCAACTGATGAGCCTGGAAATCATTGCCCATGCGGTATTGGCAACCTGTGTGCTGGGGTGGGAAAGCAATTTCAGTTTTTACATGTTCTGCGTCATCCCTGTCATTGCCTTCACCTTCCAGCTGATAACCGTCAAACGGATTGTTTTCAGCGTGGCCATTCTGGCGGCGCTGGTTGCCTGCTTCGCATTCCGGCGGCACATGGGCCTCAATTCCGGCCTGAGCAGCACGACGCTTGATGTGTTCGGGGTCATCAACCTGTTCACCGCCACCACGCTGTCGATCTACGCGACCGCGCTTTCGGTGCGCTTCACGTCGTCCATCCAGTTGAGTCTGTTTCACCTGGCCAATCGCGACAGCCTGACCAACCTGTTCACGCGCCGCAGGGTACAGGACCGCGTGCGACAGTTGCAGGCACGGCGTCAGGGCCTGGCGGCGTCACTCATTTTGCTCGATATCGACCATTTCAAACTGATCAATGACCAGCATGGGCATGAGACCGGCGATGTGGTTCTTCAGCGTGTGGCAGACATTATTGCTTCAAGCGTGCGCAGCAGTGATATGCCGGCCCGCTGGGGCGGCGAAGAGTTTCTGGTGCTCATGCCCGACATCTCGACGGAAGATGCGCAACGGGTCGCCGACCGGATCTGGACGCGCATTGGCAACGAATCAGGCTGGAGCAGGGAGCACGTCATGAAGGTGACCGCGACGCTTTCGGTGGTCGCGATCAATCGCGATGAAAGTTTCGAGATTGCACTGAGCCGAGCCGATGCATTGCTTTATCTGGGCAAGAAACAGGGCCGCAACCGCTTGATGGTCGGCGTTTAAGCACCGCCCTGAGCTTTGCTCAAAACACCGCCGCAGCTTTCTGGAAGACCAGCCTCAGCCACACTTTACGTACGTATGAGCGACGGGTGCGAGGCCTTCCATGCCGACAGCGTGTAGACTTTTGCGCTTTGAGTCGGGGAGTTCTGCAACGCAGGATTCTTCACGTATCGGTGATGATCAAGGCGTGCTTATGGATTTGCGTCAACTTGAAGCGTTTGCGGCGGTCATGTCGGCAGGCAGTGTCACGGCGGCCGGGAAAATGCTGGGTCGCTCCCAGCCCTCCGTCACCCGGGTTATTCAGGAACTTGAGCAGGAGCTGGGTTTTGCGCTGTTCGAGCGCAGCGGGCCAAAGGTCACGCCGACCCACAAGGCGTTCATGATGTACGGCGAGGTCGAAAGCGCGTTGCTGAGCGTTCGCAACATTCGCCAACGGGCGCAGCACATCGCTCAGGAAGAAAACCATCAGATCAAACTGGTCGCCATTTCGGCGCTGGCGGCCGGGCTGCTGCCTGCGGCACTGTCACGACTGCCGGAGCATCTGCGTCCACAGCAGATCCAGCTCCAGAGCATGTCCCCGGAGAATGTGGTTCAGGCCGTGCTGTCGAAGACCATGGATCTGGGGGCTGTGAGCCTGCCGCTGGAACATCGTGGGCTGGAGATCCACTGGATCGGCGAGGCAGCTTGCGTGGCGGTGTTGCCTGCCGACTCCGAACTGGCCGCGCATGACATTCTGTCTATTGAGCTGCTGCGGCAACAGACCCTGATCACCATGGCCAATCCGTATCGATTTCGCCGACGGATCGACAAGGCGTTTCACGATGTTGTCGGCGAGCCTCCGCACATGCTTGACACCAACACCTCGCTGATCGCCATGCAGATGGCCAGGGCAGGGCTCGGCATCGCACTGGTCGACCCGTTCACCGCCATGGGCGTGCCGGTGCAAGGCGTAGTAGTCAGGCCGATCACCTGCAATATTCCGTTCTTTTTCGGTTTGATATCGGCCTTTGCCAGCCCGTTATCGGACGTGGCAAGGGCGCTGATCGAGGAAATAGCCGTTTCCGCGAAAATTCTGTTGCCAGAGATGATCATGCACGAAGCCGGTGCTCACGATGCGCTGTTGCAGAGCATTTATGCAGAGTGAGAGAGGGATCTAAGCTTGAGCGTTGGTAACGCCTGTCATCGCACAAGACTGAAGATCGGACGCGGAGCGTCCAGAAATGCATGCCAACGCGGAGCATTGGCACGATAGTCAGTCAGTTTGTAGATGACGCTCAGCGCGCGTCACTGGGGCGAGACAGCGAAAGTCCAGATACCTCTCGTTCCGCACGCTCCAGCGTGGGAACGCCTTTCGTGACGCTCTGCGTCACATACCCATGCCGCCACGCGTAGCCAGATAGCACCTAAATTCCATTTGGAAATATCAATATGCTTTTTTGCGCGTTGCTAGAATAAAAAACGGCTTTTACTATTCGGATTAAGCATTCAAGGCCTTTAAGAATTCATTTTAAGTAAATATGGAATGGTTTTTGAATTGATTTGAGTCAACGCCAGGGCTTTGGGCCTGATCATTTTTCCGAGTACCGACCAATGTCCGATGTAAACCCGCCTGCCGGCCTTGCCGCGCTGGAAGCTCGCCTGCAACAGGATCTGGCCTGGCTGGACCTGCCTGCCAAGCCCTGGGTCAAACCGCGGGTCAGTGCCGGGCAGGCCGTGCTCGACGTGGCGATCATTGGTGGCGGCATGGCCGGGCTTGCCCTGGCTGCCGAGCTGCGGCATCTGGGCGTCGCGGCAGTAATCTTCGATCAGTCTCCGGCAGGTTTCGAGGGCCCGTGGGCGACCACCGCACGCATGGAAACCCTGCGCTCGCCAAAACAGTTGACCGGACCGGCACTGGGTTTACCGGCACTGACCTTTCGTGCCTGGTATGAAGCGCAGTTCGGTGCTGATGGCTGGGCCGCACTGGACAAGATTCCACGCCTGCAATGGGCCGAGTACCTGCGCTGGTATCGCAAGGTACTGGCGTTGGATGTACGTAACGAACACCGGGTCAGCCGGGTTGCACCCAGAGCCGATGGTCTGATCGAGCTGGACCTCACCACGCCCGCGCAAACCCGATTCATGCTGGCCCGGCACGTGGTACTCGCGACCGGTCGTGATGGGCTGGGTGGCCCCTGGGTGCCGGATTTCGCCCGGCAATTGCCGGATCATCTGTGGACACACTCGGCAGCCGGTTTGCAGGATGACTGGTTCGCAGGCAAGCGTGTCGCGGTCATCGGTGGCGGCGCGTCGGCCATGGACAGCGCCGCGACGGCGCTGGAAGCCGGTGCGCAGCGAGTCGATCTGCTGATTCGTCGAGCCGAGCTGCCGCGCGTCAACAAAGGCAAGGGCGTCGGTAATCCGGGGATGGTCCACGGCTACTGGCGCTTGCCGGACCTCTGGAAGTGGCGCATTCGTCACTACCTCAACACCCAGCAAGTGCCGCCGCCACGTGGCAGTACCCTCAGGGTATCGAACTCGGGCAGGGCGCGTTTCCTGCTCGACAACGCCGTGCTGGCGGTCGAAGCAAATCCGGCTGGCGGGGTCTCGCTGCACACGTCGAAGGCGCGTATCGAAGCAGATTTTGTGGTCTTCGCCACCGGCTTTCGCACCGACCTTGCACAGCGCCCGGAATTTGCCCCGTTCTCGTCGCATATTCGTGTCTGGCAGGACCGCTTCACGGCGCCGCCTGGCGAAACTGATACTGAGCTGGCGGTCCTGCCTGACCTGGGCAACTGCTTCGAATTTCAGGAGAAAACTCCCGGTGCGTGTCCGGGGCTCAATCACATTCACTGTTTCAGCTACCCGGCAGCACTGAGCTACGGCGCGGTGTCCGGAGACATCCCGGCCATCAGCGAAGGCTCCAAACGGTTGGCGCATGCACTGGTCGGGCTGCTGTTCAACGAAGACATCGCGCTGCATTTCGAGTCCATGCGCGATTATGCCGAGCCGGAATTGTTGGGCGATGAGTGGCTGGTCAGCGAGCCGACTGCCGAAGAGTCACGCACATGATCGGCTGGGCGCTGCGCCGACTTACCCAGTCGTTGCTGGTGATTCTGTTGATGACGCTGGTGGTGTTCGTCGGCCTCAACGCCATCGGCAATCCGATGGACATTCTGGTGGGCGAAGACCTCAATCAGGCCGAACGCTTGCAAGCCATCGTCCACCTGGGGCTGGACAAGCCGTTGTGGCAGCAATACCTGATCTTTCTCAAGGGCGCGTTGCACGGCAATCTGGGCCAGAGTTTCGTGTATCACGAAGACGCCATGCGTCTGATTTTGCAGCGCCTGCCCGCGACCTTCGAACTGGCGTTCAGCGCACTGTTTCTGGCCGTGGTGATCGGCGTGCCGCTGGGCATGTTCGCCGGTTTATATCCCGATCATCCGCTGTCCCGCCTGATGATGGCTGCCAGTATCGTCGGCTTTTCGCTGCCGGCGTTCTGGGTGGCGTTGATGATGATCATGCTGTTCTCGATCAAACTTGGCTGGCTGCCGGCCAGCGGGCGCGGCGAGACCCGTGAATGGCTGGGCGTGCAATGGTCGTGGCTGACGCTGGACGGCTTGCAGCACTTGCTGTTGCCCGCGCTGAACCTGGCACTGTTCAAGATTTCACTGGTGTTGCGCCTGACCCGCGCAGGCGTGCGTGAGGTGTTGCCGCAGGAATTCGTCAAATTCGCCCGTGCCAAAGGCCTGTCGCCCATGCGCGTGATGTGCATGCACGTCATGCGCAACACCATGATTCCGGTAGTGACGGTGCTGGCGATGGAGCTGGGCTCGACCATCGCCTATGCCGTCGTCACTGAAAGCATTTTTGCCTGGCCGGGTGCGGGCAAGCTGATTCTCGACAGCATCAACATGCTTGACCGCCCGGTGGTGGTCGCCTACCTGATGGTGGTCGTGGTGATTTTCGTGGTGCTCAACCTTATCGTCGATGGCTTGTATTACCTGCTGGATCCGCGCGTACGTATCGAGGCATCCCGATGAGCATCACTGAAAAAGCCCTGCCTGCGAACACCCTGTTGCAGGCCCAGTCGCCCTGGCGGCGGGTGGCCGTCGAGTTCATGAGTTCCACCACGGCGGTGGTTGGCCTGCTGCTATTGGTGATCATTGTGCTGGTCGCAGCCTTCGCGCCATGGATTGTGGTGCAGAACCCCTACGACCTGATGCAGCTCAACGTGATGGATGCGCGCATGCCGCCCGGCAGCCTGAACATGGACAGCGGTTACACCTATTGGCTGGGCACTGACGGGCAGGGCCGCGATCTGGTCTCGGCGATTATCTACGGCTTGCGCATCAGCCTGTGGGTCGGCATCGGTTCAGCGTTGATCGCAGCAGTGATCGGCACGCTGTTGGGGTTGGTCTCTGCGTATGTCGGCGGCTGGGTCGATGCGTTGCTGATGCGTCTGGTCGACCTGTTGCTGTCGTTTCCGGTGATTCTGATGGCGCTGATGATTCTGGCCTGGCTGGGCAAGGGCGTCGGCAACGTGATGCTCACCCTGATCCTGCTCGAATGGGCTTATTACGCACGTACCGCCCGTGGTCAGGCGCTCACTGAAAGCCGCCGCGAATATGTCGATGCAGCGCGCGGGCAGGGGGTGGGGCCGCTACGCCTGGTGATCGGCCACATTCTGCCCAACTGCCTGCCGCCGCTGATCGTGATCGGCGCCTTGCAGATCGCCCGCGCCATCACCCTGGAAGCGACCCTGTCGTTTCTCGGCCTTGGCGTGCCGGTGACCGAGCCGTCGCTGGGCCTGCTGATCGCCAACGGCTTTCAATACATGCTCAGCAATGAATACTGGATCAGCCTGTTTCCGGGGCTGGCACTGCTGATCACCATTGTTGCGATCAATCTGGTCGGTGACCGCCTGCGTGATGTCCTGAACCCGAGGTTGCAGCGATGAGCCTGCCTGAAGTGTCATCTGCGCCAGTTTCAGTCGAACAGCCGACCCTCGAGGTGCGCGACCTGTGTACCTCGTTTCATACCCGCGCCGGTGTGTTGCCTGCGGTGCGCAATGTGTCGTTGCGCGTGCAGCCGGGGCGCATTCTAGGGCTGGTGGGCGAGTCGGGGTCGGGCAAATCGGTGACCGGTTTCTCGATTCTCGGTCTGGTGGATGAACCGGGGCGCATCAGTGGCGGCCAGGTACTGTTCAAGGGCCGGGACCTGACAAAGCTCTCCACCGCGCAACTGCGGGAAATCCAGGGCAATCGGGTGGCGATGATTTTTCAGGACCCGATGATGACCCTCAACCCGGTACTGCGCGTCGATACGCAAATGATCGAAGCGGTACGCGCGCATCGTTCGATCAGTAAACGCGATGCCCGCGAGCATGCCAGCCGCACCTTGGCGCTGATGGGCATTGCCAGCCCCGAAGAGCGCTTGCGTGCCTATCCGCATCAGCTCTCCGGCGGCATGCGTCAGCGGGTGGCGATCGCGATTGCGCTGTTGCACTCGCCTGACCTGATCATCGCCGACGAGCCGACCACCGCGCTGGACGTGACCATTCAGGCGCAGATCCTCAGTGAAGTGCAGAAACTGGTGCGCGAGCAGGGCACTTCGCTGATCTGGATCACCCATGACCTGTCCGTGGTGGCCGGGTTGGCTGACGATATGGCGGTGATGTACGCCGGACGTATCGTCGAGCAGGGTTCGGTCGAGCAGGTTCTGGATCGTCCGCAACATCCTTACACACAGGGCCTGATCGACAGCCTGCCGAGCCGCAACAAACGTGGTCAGCGCTTGCGGCAGATTCCCGGCATGGCACCGGATCTGCTGTCGATGCCTGCTGGCTGTGCGTTTGCCGCGCGCTGCCCCAGAGCAGCAGAAATATGCGCGCAGGACCCTGAACCACGCGAAATTCTGCCGGGCCATACGGTTCGCTGCTTTTATCCAGGAGCTGCTGCCGATGTCCAGTGATCAGATCCCCCTCATCGAACTGCAACAGGTCAGCAAGACTTTTGGCAAAACCGTGAACGAGCGCTCGTTTGAAGGGCTGCTGCAACGCCTGCACCTGACACGCCCCAAGCCGGTGACGCATGCCGTAGATCGTGTCGATCTGCGTATTGTGCGCGGCGAAGTGGTCGGGCTGGTGGGCGAGTCGGGTTGCGGCAAATCGACCCTTGGACGCATGGTTGCCGGACTGTTGCCGGTGTCTTCCGGCAGCGCGCTGGTGGACGGCAAGCCGCTCGACAGCCTGACCGCGAAGGAGCGCAAGTCGCTGCGTCTCAAGGTGCAGATGATTTTTCAGGACCCGTCGTCGAGCCTCAATCCGCGCTTGCGGGTCGACCGTATCGTCGGCGAGGGCGCACTGCTGCATGGCCTGACCGACCGCAAAGGTGCCGACGACTATGTCAGCGCGCAACTGCAGCGTGCCGGACTCAGCCCACAACTGCGTCAGCGTTATCCGCATCAGTTCAGCGGCGGTCAGCGTCAGCGGATCGGCATCGCCCGTGCGCTGGCGGTGCAGCCGGAACTGCTGGTGTGCGATGAATCGGTGGCCGCGCTGGACGTCTCGATTCAGGCACAGATCCTTAATCTGTTCATGGACCTGCGCGATGAGCTGGGCCTGACGTATCTGTTCATCAGCCACGATCTG
The DNA here is from genome assembly GCF_000452705.1 of Pseudomonas syringae CC1557. Lineage (NCBI taxonomy): Bacteria > Pseudomonadati > Pseudomonadota > Gammaproteobacteria > Pseudomonadales > Pseudomonadaceae > Pseudomonas > Pseudomonas syringae. Next base: position 3,234,454 of record NZ_CP007014.1, on the reverse strand, counting down.
GGTGTGGTCGAGCACCTTTGTGACCGCGTGGTGGTGATGTACCTGGGCCGCGTGGTCGAGACAGCCTCGGTCGATAACCTGTTTGCGCGGGCCAATCACCCGTACACCCAGGCGCTGCTGGCGCAGATCCCGCGCTTCGATATTCGCAGTACCCGTTATGACGCGATCAAAGGGGAAATCCCCAGCCCGCTGAACCCGCCTGCCGGGTGTCATTTCCACCCTCGCTGCCCGCACGCCATGCCGCGCTGCCGCGAGGAAGTTCCAGCGCTGAGGGAGGTTTCGCCGAACCACCAGAGCGCGTGTCATTTAAATGATCAAGGCTAATGACCAACACTGAACGAGCCCCTGAAGCTCGTCAATCTCCGCCATTGCGTACAAGGAATCACCCATGAAACCACTCGTTCGTTCGTTGCTGGCCTCGGCTCTGCTACTGGCAGCCGGCAGTGCCTCGGCGCAGGACCTGCGTATCGGTTATGCCGACCCGGTCTCGTCCCTTGATCCACAGTTGAACAACTACGCGGGCGACCGTTCGGTGGCGCTGCATGCCTTTGAATCGCTGGTCAGCCGTCGCGACGACAAGACCCTGCCTGGGCTCGCGAAAAGCTGGAAAGTCGTGGACGACACCACGTGGGAGTTTGCCCTGCGTGATGACGTGAAATGGCAGGACGGCACGCCACTGACGGCTGACGATCTGGTGTTCTCTTTCGAGCGTGCGCGCAGCGTACCGGGCAGTGTCGCCTCTTACGCGGGTGCCATGCGCACGGTGGAATCGGTCAAGGCCAGGGATGAGCACACGCTGATTATCAAGACCCGTCTGCCCAACGCCAACCTGCTGCCGGACATCGACTCGATCTACATTGTCAGTCGGCACGCAGGCGCGACGGCGAGCAGTGCCGATTACAATTCGGGCAAGGCCATGATCGGCACCGGGCCTTATCGCTTTGTGTCCTACGTGCCGGGCGACCGCACGATCTTTGCCCGCAATGACAGTTACTGGGGCGCGAAGCCGACCTGGGACAAGGTTGATTTCCGTTTCATCGCTAACGCGGCCAATCGAACGGCGGCTTTGCTGGCAGGCGACGTGGACGTGATCGACAAGGTGTCGCCAACCGATGTCGAGCGCCTGCGCAAGACGCCAAGCGTGAATGTGTTTGCTTATCAGGGGCTGCGTGCGTTGATCATTCAGCCGAGCTTCCGCGTCGGTCCCAACGAGTTCATTCGTGATAACGCGGGCAAGCCGCTGGCCGAGAACCCATTGCTGGACGTGCGGGTGCGCAAGGCGCTGTCCCTGGCGATCAATCGTCCGGCCATCGACGAGCGCATCATGCAGGGCACGGTCACCGAGGCCAACCAGTGGATGCCGGCCAACACCTTCGGTTACAACCCTGAGATCAAGAACATCCCGTATGACGTCAAACAGGCCAAGGACCTGCTGGCGCAGGCAGGCTTTCCCGAAGGTTTTCAGTTGACCGTACACGTACCGGGCGACCGTTACCCGCAAGCGCCGGAAGTCATGCAGGCCGTGGCGCAGTTCTGGACGCGAATCGGCGTCAAGGTGCAGCTGGAAGTACTGCCGTGGGCCGTATACGCGGGCAAGGCAAACAAGAATGAACTGGCCATCAGTGTGATTGCCTGGGGCAATGGCACGGGTGAAGCGGCTTATGCGCTGACCAACATTCTGACCACAGTCAACAGCAGCAAGGGGCTGGGCGCCTCCAACTGGGGCCATTACAGCAACCCGCTGGTGGACAAGGCGCTGGCCGATTCGACTGCCGAATTCGATGAAGCCAAGCGCCGCAAAATCCTCCAGGACTCGGTCAAGGTGGTCAGCGACGACGTCGGCATCATTCCGCTGTTTCATTACCAGAACATCTGGGCCGCGCGCAAAGGCCTGAAAGTCGAGCCGCTGGTCAGCGACCGTACCGCAGCGACCATGGTCACCGAACAGCCTTGATCTTCCTCGGTTCGCGCAGCGCTTGTGACAGCGACAGCGCGAACGCCACCACAGCATTGCAGGGTATTTCATGACATCGACTGCTGAACATCAGACAACGCCGGACTTGCTGGATGAACTGCTGGCTATCGAGCCAGGCAGCCCGTTGCACACCGTGCGCCATGCGCGGGACAAGGTTGCATCAGCCACCGAAGGCAGCCAGCAATTGTTTTTCGATCCGGCACTGGATAACAACCTGTCGCTGATCGAGCGCCTGTGGGTCGCCTATTACGCAACGCGGCTAAGCGCGCAGCCAACCCTGACCGCGCATTACCTGGCGCAGCTGGAAAAGCTCGGTCTGGACAACTGTGTACGTGCCGATATTGATGGCAGCCGGATCGATAGGCTGAAAGACCCACGATTGGCGGCGATCCTGAGCTTTACCCGCACCTTGATCGAGTCTCCGGTGCAGGGTGATCAACATGCCTTGCAGGCATTGCAGCAACAAGGCCTGAGCACCGCGGAAATCGTGGTCCTGGCGCAATTGATCGCATTCCTGTCCTATCAGGTACGTCTGGCCGCCGGGCTGAGCGCCATGAAATCTGCCGGAGCTGCCCAATGAGCGAGCCAATCAAGATCGAAGGCTTCACTAACCAGGTGCTGGGCTGGAAGGCCTGGTTGCCGACTGTGAATCTCGACGACGCCACTGCCGAACAGATAGCGGTGCTTGAAGAGAGCCATCCGCAAGCCAAAACCTCGGATTATTACCTGACCCTGGCGCATCACCCGGACATCCTGCGCCAGCGTTCTCAGGCCTTCAACGCCATCATGTACGCGCCGGGCGGGCTGTCGCGCGCCGAGCGGGAGCTGGCGAGCACCGTGGTGTCGCGGATCAATCGCTGCGTGTATTGCGCTTCGGTGCATGCGCAGCGCTTCGAGCAACTGGCCAAGCGTAATGACGTGATCGCCGAGGTGTTTGCCGACCCGGCGACGGCGGGCACCAGCGCACGCGAAAAAGCCATCGTGCAGTTTGCCATCGATCTGACACTTGAGCCTGCTGAACTCAATGCCGAGCACATTCAGGCGTTGCGTGAACACGGGCTGGATGACACACAGATTCTGGACCTTATCCACGCCATTTCGATATTTGCCTGGGCCAACCGGCTGATGCTGAATCTTGGCGAGCCCGTGTTTCCCGAGGCCTGATAGTCATCTCCTTCGGGAGTACCCAGTGATCCGGCGCAGTCTGGCCCGCTCGTTGCAAAGCTCGTTGTGTTAATGAACGGGCAACCTGATCACGATTGAGGTAATGCAATGCTGATTGCGCAAATATCCGACACGCATGTACGTCCAAGGGGGCAGCTCTATCAGGGAGTGGTTGATTCGAACGCGATGCTGGCGGCTGCCGTCGACACGATAAACGCCCTCGCCCCGCCCCCCGATCTGATTCTGTTCAGCGGCGACCTGATGGAATGAACGAGGCGAGCGACTGGCCGAGGTCGTGTCGCGATACCCTGCCGTTGAACGGATCGTCTGCGGACACATCCATCGCTTCATGCAGCTTCGCTTTGGCGGTACGTTGATGTGTACGGCGCCAAGCACGACCACAGCCATTGCCTTGCAGCTTCGCCCTGATGCCAGCGATGCCTCGTACATCGAACCGCCAGCATTGCTGTTGCATCACTGGAAAAGCGATACGGGGCTTATTACGCATTGGGTGCCGATCGGCAACTTCGAAGGGCCTTTTGCTTTCGCCTGAATAGAGCCTTATCGACCAGGTTCATGAGCCGCACCCATACGTATTCACAGGTCGATCATCAAACAATGCCTGTCAGTTCGCTATCAAACTAGACAAGCCTCGGCTGCACCGAATCCGCCAGCCTGTTCAAAATCAGGCAGCACGACACCGCCCCCGCATCCAGCACGCCGAGTGAGCGCTCACCCAGTCGACTGGCGCGGCCGATTTTTGCCACCAGATCCCTGGTTGAATCACGCCCTTGTGCGGCGGCGCTTTTCATCGCGTTCAGGGCCTCGTTGAATGAAGCGCCAGCGGCATGCGCCTGTTCAAAGGCTTCGACGGCCGGGATCAGGGTGTCCATCAGGCATTTATCGCCGACACCGGCTTCGGTAATGTCCTGCAATGAGGTGAGTCCGCCACGCAACAGGTTGGCGAAGGTTGCTGCGTCGATCTCGTCACTGCCGCGCACCTGATCGGCCATGCCGATGAACAGGCTGCCATATAGCGGGCCCATCGAGCCGCCGATGCCTTCCATCAGGCTCAGGGTCAGTTCGTCCAGCGCTTCGGCGAGGGTCAGTTGACGTCCTTCGATGGTGCGACCGCAGTGGGCAAAGCCTTTAGCCATATTGATGCCATGGTCGCCATCGCCGATGGCGCCGTCGACTTCGCTGAGGTATTCGCGGTTGGCGACGATCACGCTCACCAGGCTTGCAACGATGGCAGTGCCGTCATGTGTGGAGAAATGCTGGCTCATGGTTCACTCCGCCTGGGTCATGCCGATGGAGCGGCAAGGGTGGTCGATCAGGGTTTTCAATTCATCATCCAGACCCAGCAGGGTCAGGGTCACGCCCATCATTTCCAGCGAGGTGAAGTAGTTGCCAACGTAGCAGCGATGGACCTTCAAACCCTTGGCTTTGAGCAGGCTTTCTACCTCGGCGTAAAAGATGTAAAGCTCCATGACCGGCGTTGCGCCGAGACCGGAGACCAGCACCACGACGCTCTCGTCAGTGCTGAAGTCGCGGTCGGCAAGAATGGGCGTGAGCATCCGTTCTGCCATCGCGGCGGCGGATTCGATAGAGATGACCTCTATGCCCGGTTCTCCATGGTGACCGATACCCAATTCCATCTTGCCGTCCGGAATCTGGAAATTCGGCTTGCCGACTGCCGCGATGGTGCAGGGCGTCAGGCCAATGCCGATGGAGCGGCACTGGTCGACGGCTTTCTGGGCAACGCGGATCACGCCACCCAGGTCGTAGCCTTGTGCGGCGGCGGCACCGCCGACCTTCCACATGAAAATTTCCCCGGCCACGCCGCGGCGCTTGGCGATATCGGCTTTCGGGGCGGAGGCGACGTCATCGTTGGCCACCACGGTGCGCACTTGCAGGTCTTTGCTGGCGGCCATTTTCATCGCCAGCTTCACGTTCATGTTGTCGCCTGCGTAATTGCCGTACAGGCAGGCTATACCGGCCCCGTGATCGGCAGCGCGGAACGCATCGAAAAAGCTTTTCGCGGTGGGCGAGGAGAAAATCTCGCCAACGGCTACGGCATCCACCAGGCCTGGGCCGACATAACCCAGAAAAGCCGGTTCATGGCCAGAGCCGCCACCCGTCACAATGCCCACATGCCCTTGTGCGGAAGGTCTGGCTTTACTGATAACGCGCGGGTTGCTGTCGCTTTGCGACAATTCGGGGTGGGCAACCAGCAGGCCGCACAGCATGTCCTCGACCACTTGGTCCGGGTCATTGATCACTCGATTCATAACGCGTTTTCCTGTGTTGTTCTTATAAGGATCGGGCGGATTACGGTTCCAGTACCACCTTCAAGGATTTGTCGCCGCGCTCCATGACCTCGAAGGCCTGCTTGAAATCGGCGAGGGCGAACTTGTGTGTGACCACGTCGCGCATGTCGATCTTGCGGTTGCCGATAAAATCGATGGCTCGCGGGTACATATACGGTCCCAGGTGTGAGCCGAGTACATCGAGTTCCTTACGGTCGCCGATGATCGACCAGTCCACGGTAGCTTCGTCATTGAACACGCTGAACTCGACGAAACGCCCCAGTTTGCGCAACATCGCCAGGCCCTGATTGACTGCCTTGTGATGCCCGGTGGCCTCTATATAAATGTCGCAGCCATAGCCGTCAGTGATTTCGCGGATTTTCGCCAGCACGTCAACCTCGGCCGGGTTCCATACTTCATCTGCACCCATGCGCAACGCAAGGGCTGCGCGCTCAGGTTTCATGTCGAGCACGATGAGCTTTTTGGGATTGCGCATACGCACTGCGCCGATGATCCCCAATCCCAGCGTACCGGCCCCTGCGACCACCACGATGTCATCGAAATCGACGTTGGCGCGTTCGGCAGCATGCAGTGAGCAGGCGAGGGGTTCGATCAGGATCGCTTCATCCGGTGCGATGGAATCCGGCACCTGATGGACGATGCCTTCTTTGGTAAAAATCATGTACTGGGCCATGGCACCCTGTACGTTGTTCTGAAAACCGTACAGATCGTGCTTCTGGCACATCCAGTACTGGCCGTGGTTGCAGAAGCGGCAACCCCAGCACGGCACGATCTGTTCGGAAATGACCCGGTCCCCCACCTGCACACCGCGCTTTTCTGCACCGGGGCCGAGCGCAACCACGCGGCAGACAAATTCGTGACCGGGAATCATCGGTGGCTTGACGTAGCGCGGTTGCTCGGCGTCGCCCCAGAACGACGGCGCACCGCGATAGGTCTTGATATCGCCCATGCAGATGCCGCACAGCTCGACTTTGGTGAGGATTTCGTCAGGGCCAGGCGTGGGGACGTCGACGGTTTCCAGCCGATAGTCTTCCGGGCCGTAGCACACCACTGCCTGCATGGTGGCCGGAATGACGGGAGAGCGTTGTTCGGCAGTGCGTTCGATGGCGGTGGACATGACGATAAACCTCGCGACTGAAAAATGAGTTACTGAATGCTGTAGCCGCCGTCGATGACCACGTTTTCGCCGGTGATCATGCTCGCGGCATCGCTGAGCAGGTACAGCGTCAAACCGGCTATCTCTTCGGGCTGGGCGAAGCGTCCGGCCGGGATCTGTGTCTTGGCGCGTTCGCCCGCTTCACCGGCCCAGGCTTTCTTGCCCAGCGCGGTTTCGACGATGGTTGGGGAAATGGCGTTGACGTTGATGTGTGGTGCCCACTCCATGGCCAGTACTTTGGTCATGCCGACCACTGCGGCCTTGCTTGCGCAGTAGGCGACGTGTCGATCAAGACCAATGACAGCAGCCTGAGAGGCGAGATTGACGATGCGTCCGCTGCCTTGGGCCAGCATGTGCCTGGCGCAGGCCTGAGCGACGAAGAAACTGGCCTTGAGGTTGATGTCCAGCGTCGTGTCCCAGGCTTCTTCATTCACATCGAGCGCCTTGTCGAGCACCGCGACGCCCGCGCTGTTGACCAGGTAATCGATGCGTTGAAAATGCTCGAATACGCTATTGATAGTGCTGTTCACCTGATCGATCCGGCGCAGATCGACAGCGATGCCGATATGCCCGCTGCCAAGACCGGCAGCCACGTCGACCACTGCCGGGTCGCGGTCCAGCAGTGCAACCCGCGCACCACGCTCGACCAGCAGGCTGGCGCAGGCCAGACCGATCCCGGCGGCGCCGCCGGTGATCACGGCGCAACGTCCTTGGAGATCGAAGGCCTTGTTCCAGAATTCAGACATTGATATGACTCCCGTAGCGCTGGTTGACTGATGATTCGTCACGTTCTGCGTCACAAATCCATGCTTTACCGCACACTCAAGATCGGACGCAGAGCGTCCAGAACGGCATTACCACGCTGGAACGTTGCAGCGATAAACGAGAGCTGTCGGACCGAACACTTCCCGTTCCTCACGCTCCGCATTCGGAATGCCGTTCGTGACGCTCGGCGTCACACACCTGTGGCGCTCTGCGCGTTCTTCGGCTTACTTGCCGCCGCTGACCTGCTGATACAGCGCGTCAGCATTGGCATCGGTCACCGGTACCCACGGCAGGATGTAGTTCTTGTCAGTCCCGTCGCCCCATTTCACGTCCTTGGCGTAGCGTTCCCAGATCACTGACTTCGGCTTGTAATCCTTGCCAGCCAAGGCGCGCAGGGCGACGTCGAGGGCGCCTTGGGATTGCGCCTGGGCGTCTTGCAGGAAGGTGGTGACTTCGTTTTTCTTGGCCGCCTGAATGGCGTCGGGCATGCCGTCGATGGAGGTGATCGGTACATCCGAAGGCTTCAGGTTGCGGGATTTCACCGCTTGCAGGGCTCCAAGGGCCATGTCGTCGTTCTGCGAAATGATCCCGGAGATGCCTCCGTTGGGGTGCGCGTTGAGCCAGTCTTCGGTGAGCGCCAGCGCTTCGGCACGGGACCAGTTGGCGGTCTTCATTTCGATGATCTTGATGTCCGGGTGTTTCTTCAGCACTTCCATCTCGCCTTTTTCCCGGTCGATCTGCGCCGACTGGCCAATCGGGCCCTGAATGATCACCACGTTGCCCTTGCCGTTGAGCTTGTCGACCATGGCCTGTGCCTGGAGGCGACCACCCTCGACATCATCGTTGCCCACATAAGGCACCTTGGCACTGGCCACCCGGGTATTGGAGGCGATCACCGGAATGTCGCTCTCCATCGCCCGTGCCACGGTACCGATCCCGGCCTTGGTATCGATTGGCACGAAAATGATCGCGTCGAAGTGCTGGGTGATCATCGTTTCAATCTGGTTGTTCTGGGTCAGTGCGTCGTAGTTGCCGTCAAATACGGTGATCTGCACAGTGCCATCCTTGACCGCCGGGTGCTGCTTTAGCTCACGCACCCAGTTCTGCATGAACTGGCCCTTGAGGCCATACACCGCAGCGCCGATCTTGTAGGTCTTGCTGTCGGCCGCCAGAGCGATGCTGCTGGCAAGCAGGGTGAGCGCCGCGACAGCGGCCAGGGATTTACCGAATTTCATGATGAGCACCTCGTTATTGTTGTAGTCAGTCGGTCATTCAGAGAAAAAGGACTAGCGTTTCTTCTTGCGCCACACGTCAATCAGTACTGCGAACACGATGATCAGGCCCTTGGCTACCTGCTGGTAATACGAAGACACACCCAGCAGGTTGAGGCCGTTATTGATGACGCCGATCAGCAGCGCGCCGAACAGCGTGCCGACGATGCTGCCAGTGCCACCAGACAGGCTGGTGCCCCCGATCACCACAGCAGCAATCGCGTCCAGTTCATACGACATGCCGGCCTGGGGCAGGGCGGAAGTGGTTCTCGCCGACAGCACCACGCCTGCCAGTCCCGCCAGCAGCCCGGATACCACGTACACCGAAAACATCACCTTGCGCACGCCGATGCCCGAGGTACGTGCGCTTTTTTCGTTGCCGCCCACGGCGTACACATAGCGGCCGTAGGTGGTGTAGCGCAGCACCATCCAGAAGATCAGTGCGACCACAGCGAAGATGATGATCGGCACACCGATTGGGCCTATCTTGCCGATGCCCAGCGCCAGGTATTCTTCAGGCAGGTCGGTAACCGGGCTGCCGTCGTTGAGGATAAACGTCATGCCGCGGGCAATACTGAGCATGCCCAGCGTGGCCACGAATGGCGGAATTGACAGGTTGGCGACCATGAAGCCGTTGACCACCCCGAGCATGGCACCGGCGAACATACCCGCGCTGACTGCTGCCAGCAGGCCGTAACCCTGGGTCGCCACCAGGGCGCTGCACAACCCGGCGAAGGCCAGAATCGAGCCCACCGACAGGTCGATGCCTTTGGTGAGGATCACGTAGGTCATGCCAACCGCAAGGATGCCGTTGATCGAGGTCTGGCGCAGAATGTCCATCCAGTTGCGCCAGGTCATGAAGTATTCGCTGGCAAACGCCATGACCAGGCACAGCAGAATGAACACCAGCGGCAGGCCAAAACGGTCGAAGGACAGGCGCAAACGGCTGCGCGGCTCAACGGTGGCAGGGGCGATAACAGTTTTGCTATTCATGAGGCAAGACTCAGCAAGGCTTCCTGGGAAAGGTCGGCATCGCTGCTGATGGTCACCAGCCTGCCACCCTTGAATACGGCGATCCGGTCACTCAGGCGCAGCAGTTCCGGAGCTTCCGACGACACCACAATAGCTGCACCACCTGCGCGCACGAACTGATCCAGCAGGTGATAGATCTCCTGTTTGGCACCCTCGTCGATACCCCGCGTGGGCTCGTCACACAACAGGCAGACCGGCTGGGTAGAAAGGCATTTGGCGAGCACTACTTTCTGCTGGTTGCCACCGCTCATGGATGACACTGGCAGGTCCAGCGACGTGGTCTTGATCTGCAGCCGCCTGACCATGTCTTCGGCCAGTTGCTGTTCCTTGCGCGCATTGATCAGCGACCAGCGTGACAACTGCTTGTAGGCCGAGAGTGCGATATTGGAAAGAATGCTGCCGCTCAGCACCAGGCCGCTGTCCTTGCGGTCTTCGGTGACCAGCGACATGCCAGCACGAATGGTCGCTTTGGGCAGGCCGATCGGCATCGGCTTGCCGCGCAGCGTGACGCTGCCGGCGTCCGGGGTAGTCAGGCCGTAGATGCAGTTGAGAAACTCGCTGCGGCCAGAGCCCATCAAGCCGTATATACCGAGAATTTCACCGTGCCGCAGTTGCAGGCTGATGTCTTCGAACTCGCCGTTGCGGCTCAGGCCGTCGACGCTCAGGCAGCATTCGGTGGTGCATTCACGACCGGCCTTGTGGTCGATACGCTGCAACTCCTGGCCAACGATGCCGCGCACCAGATGCGCCCGGTCGATATCTGCCATGCGTCCGCTTTCGACAAAGGCGCCGTCGCGAAAAATGCTGTAGTCGTCGGCGATCTGCGCCAGTTCGCTGAGGCGGTGGGACACATAGATGATGCCGGCACCGCGTGCGGTCAGCCTGCGAATGGCCTTGAACAGGGTTTGCGCCTCGCGCTCACCAATGGCCGAGGTCGGCTCGTCCATGATCATTACCTGGCAGTCATGGCTGAACGCCTTGGCAATTTCGACCAGCTGTATCTGCGCCACGCTCAGACGGTGCATGGGGCTGGTCGCGTCGACATCGAACTCCAGCTCTTCCAGCAGTTTACGTGTGCGGCGATTCAGCTCCTTGCTGTCGACAATGCAGCCGGCCCGGCGTGGTTCGCGGCCCAGCCAGATGTTTTCTGCAACGGTCATGAAGGGGATGGGCTCGAGTTCCTGAGTGATCATCGCAACCCCTGCCGTCAGCGCTTCAACCGGACGGCTGAATTGCACGGGCTGGCCGTTGAGCAGAATGCTGCCCGCATCACGCTGCGTGATGCCCATCAGGATGCTCAGGAAAGTCGATTTACCGGCGCCATTGCCGCCACACAAGGCGTGCACACTGCCAGCCCGCAATGAGAGGCGGCCGTCGCGCAGGGCTGGGATACCGGCATAAGCCTTGGCGACGTGTTCAGCCTGGAGCAGTAATGGCGTAGCCATTGGCGTGTCCTCGTGCTGTGAATTTCTTATTAGATGCACTGATGTGTTGCTCAGTGAGCATATGTTTACCAAATGAAATTCTGATCAGTCAATCTCTTTCAAGAAAAACTTCAAACGACGCTGCGCTACCTAGCAGAAATGGAGGTGTAGGCAGTTTTTGAGAGGTTTTCTTTAATTCCTGCTTGACAGAGCAGATCTAATATCCGAGAAATGACTGATCGGAATTTCACAGAATGAACATTTGGTCAGCATTATGCGACCTCAGCAGCGGAGCCAGACGCCATGAACACACCTTTTCCGGTGGCTATTGGATGCGATGAAGCGGGTTACGAACTCAAGGAACTGCTCAAACGTCATATCGAGGCACTGGGCTATCCAGTCACTGACTTCGGCACCCACTCCACCGCACCAGTGCTTTATCCGGATATAGCGCTGGCGGTCGCAACCGCCATCAATGCCGGGCAGCAGCGGCTCGGGGTTCTGGTCTGCGGCACGGGCATCGGCATGGCCATTTCCGCGAACAAGGTATTCGGCATCCGTGCAGCGCAGGCGCATGACACTTATTCGGCGGAGCGGGCGCGCAAGAGCAACGATGCGCAGATCCTTTCCATCGGAGCGCGGGTGATCGGTACGGAGCTGGCGAAAAGTATCGTCAAATCGTTTCTGGAATCAGAGTTTGAAGCGGCGCGCTCCGGGGCCAAGGTCGAGCGCATCAATGCGATTGAGCGTGACGGGCATCAATAGTGGACGGAACAGGGCAGGAGTAGGGAGAATGGGCCTTTGACGTCGAAACGGAAGCCCGCCCACATGAGTGACAGTAGCCAGCGCATGGCCAGCGACATCGACCTGATGACTGAAGTCGCGATGCTTTATTACCTTGAGAATGTCACTCAGGAAGCCATCGCCAAGCGTTTCGACTTGTCGCGAGCAAAAGTCAGCCGGCTGCTCAAACGCGCACGTGATGAAGGCATCGTCGAGGTGCGGGTCTTGCAGCATCCGGCCATGAACAACGAGCTTGAGCTGGCGCTGACAGAACGCTTTCAGCTCGACAGAGCGCTGATTGCGGTCGACCACAGCGATCCCGATACCCAGCGCTCGGCGGTCGCCAGCCTGGTGGCCAACTACCTGAACAAGACTTTGGGCGACGGTGTGATCGTCGCTGTCGGCATGGGCCGCAATGTGGGGGCCGTGGCCGATAACGTATTCCTGCCAGTCACGCGCAACTGCACATTTGTCTGTGCGATTGGCGGTTCGCTCAAGGCGGGGGAATACATGAACCCCGACCACATCTGTCGCCGTCTGGCACTGCGTTTCGGTGGTGAAAGCGAAAGCCTGTATGCCCCGGCGCTGGTCGCCAACCCGGAACTGCGCAGCATTCTGATCAGCAACGACACGGTGCGCTCCACTCTGGACCGAGCTCGCCGTGCCGACATGGCGTTGATCGGTATAGGTGACATGAGTGAGAACAGCAACATGGTGCGCATGGGCTGGTTCTCTCCGCAGGAAATCGCTCAGGCACGTTTATCCGGGACAGTCGGCGACATGATGGGTTACGACTTCATCGACATTCATGGTCAGCCAGCGGTCAACGCCATACAGGGCAGGGTCATCGGCCTGACCGTGCAAGAGCTTTTCCGCATTCCGGATGTGGTCGCCATCGCCAGTGAAAACACCAAGGCGGCCGCCACGCTGGGCGCGCTGCGTTCAGGCGTGATCAACACGCTTGCGACCACCGTGACCAATGCGCACACCATCCTTGCCCTGGATGATGCGACCCGCAAAAGCTGACGCAACACCCGGCCTTAGGCGTTGTCGCATGACCTGCATCCAAAAATAATGACAGGGCAAGGACGATGATTCTGAAAGTGACGAGTATCGCGATGGCGATGCTGAGCATGGCCCTGCTGTACATGGGCGCGCAGTTGGTGGCCGTCGGAGGCTCTTCCGCTTATTCGATTATCGCCCTTGGCGTGCTGGCGACGGCGGTCCTGCTGTTTCTGAAAAAGAAATCTGCACTGACGCTGTATGCGCTGATTCTGTGGGCCATCCTGATCTGGATCGTTTCCGAAGTCGGCTTCGATAAGTGGCAATGGATCCCCCGAGGTGACGTCTTTGCTCTGGTCGGGCTGTGGCTGGCGCTGCCCTGGGTGGTACGCCCGCTGTATCGCGCGCAGGCCGGCGATGACCGACGTCACTTTCATCCGTTTCTGAGTGGCACGCTCGGCGTGATGCTGGTCATTGTCGTTGCAATGATGTTTTACGATCCGTACCCGCAGCGCGGACAGATCAACGCGGCCGGGACAGCTCGCAGTACTGAAACAGCCGGTAACGACTGGGTTGCGTATGGCGGAACCAGCGCCGGTCAGCGCTTCTCCCGCCTTGATCAGATCACGCCGATAACCGTTGGCAAGCTGTCGGTCGCCTGGGAATACCACACCGGCGACCTGCGCGACGCGGACAAGGATGCAGGCGAGTACACCTTCGAAGCCACTCCACTGAAGGTCAATGACCGGGTTTATGTGTGCACTCCGCACAACGAAGTGCATGCCCTGAACCCGCAGACCGGCGAACTGACCTGGAAGTACACGCCGGAGAAAAAACGTTCATACCTGCAACAGCACCAGACCTGCCGGGGTGTCAGCTATTACTCGGCGGCAAGCGGCACTGCGGATGCTCAGCCCACGCCAGCGCTCTGCGCAAAACGCGTCATCACCGCAACCGCCGATGCTCGGCTGGTGGCGCTGGATGCCGACACCGGCAAGCTGTGCAGCAATTTCGGCGACGCTGGCGTGATCGACCTGAGCGTCAATATGGGTGAAGTTCGTCCCCACGCCTTGATGCAGACCTCCGCGCCGCTGATTGCCGGTGAGTTGATCGTAATTGGCAGTTCGGTGATGGATAACGGCTACAACAACGGCAATCCGTCCGGCGTGATTCGCGCTTATAACGTGCTCACCGGGCAACTGGTGTGGAACTTCGATCCATACCATCCACATGACACCCGACCCATCGCAGCGGGCCAGAGCTACCCGCAGGACACGCCTGTTGCATGGGCCACTCTGAGTGCAGACGTCAAAAACGGTCTGGTGTATGTACCGTTCGGCAACGCTTCGCCTGACGAGACCGGCACGTTGCGGGACCCTGAAAGCAACACCGAACAATTCCGTGACGCGCTGGTTGCGCTGGACTTGAAAAGCGGTGCATTGCGCTGGAAATTCCAGACTTCGCACAACGATTTGTGGGACCGCGACAACCCTTCGCAGCCGTCGCTGCTGGAATTGGGCAAGGAGGGCAGCAAACAACCGGCCATCCTGGTGCCTACCAAGGTTGGCAATATCTTCGTCCTCAACCGCCTGACCGGCGAGCCGATTGTGCCGATCGATCAGGCCAGCGTGTCTACCGAAGGCGGTGTGCCCGGTGAACGCTTTGCGCCGAACCAGCCGGTTTCCAGGCTCAACTTCATCCCGCCAGCGCTGACCGAGAAATCCATGTGGGGCGTGACGCCGTTCGATCAGATGGCTTGCCGGATCACCTACAACACGCTGCGTTATGACGGTAACCCGTGGACGCCCGCTACCGAGAAAGGCTCGCTGATCTATCCGGGCAATATCGGGGTGTTTAACTGGGGCTCGGTGGCTGTCGATCCGGACCGGCAGATACTCGTCGCAACACCCGTACATCTGGCGTACATCTACAACCTGATCAAGCGTCCTGCGCAGGCAGAAGAGAAACGGCTGTTCACCGAAGACGGCAAGCCGTACTGGAATGAAAACTTCAAGGGTGACTACGCCATCCGTATTTCACGGCTCGCGTCCAGTCTTGGAATTCCGTGTACTGCGCCGCCCTGGGGAAGCATGGTCGGCGTCGATCTGAGCACCGGCAAAACTGAATGGACCCGACGGGTCGGCACCACCAAAAACCTGAAGACCAATTTCATGCAGGCGCGCTTTCCTGTCGGCTTCCCGATGGGCATGGTCGCCCACGGCGGTCCGCTGGTGACCGCTGGTGGGGTGATCTTTCACGGGTCAACCGCAGACAACTTCTTCCGTGCCTACGACGTCAATACCGGGGAAGTGCTCTGGGAGCATGAACTGCCGGCTGGCGGTCAGGCCACGCCGTCTACCTATACCGGCAAGGACGGCAAGCAGTACGTGATCATCGCCGCCGGTGGTCACGGATCGCTGGGGACTACGCTGGGCGACAGCGTGATTGCGTTCCGTATGGACTGATATCCGGCGCATCCTGACCGGGGCCATGGACGGCCTCTTTGAGGGTGCTGCTCAGACGACATGAAAGCGCTTCAATTCCCCGCCATCCAGCGCGCCAGGCCATGCCTGCCGCTGACGCCCAGTTTTGTCGTGGCACGCTTCAGGTAAGTTTCCACCGAGCTGTTCTTGACCTTCAGTCGCTGTGCCAGTTCGGCCACAGTGCCACCTGTCAGCAAGCCCAGACAGACTTCCTGCTCTCGTGCAGACAAGGTAATAGCGTCCTGCGCCAGCCTGCCGCTGAACGCCTGATCCAACGAACCAGGCTCCGGTTCGACTCGCGCCCCTCGAACACTGGCTTGAGCAAGGCCATAGGCGTGCTGTTCAACCAGTGGCAACAGGGTATCCGACAGGCTTTTGAGCAGTGACAGCTCGGTCAGCGAGAACGCGCGCAAGGTGGTCAACCGGTAAAAGCAGATTATCCGGCGCAGCTCGCCGTGGCTGGAAACCAGGTTGCACTGATGAGTATTGCGTTGCGGATGTTGCATGCTCGAAGGCGGCTTGAGCTGGATCAGTAGCGGGTCCTGCATATGCAGAATGCTTGCCAGCAGTGGATGACCCGTTGAGTCAATGTCGGTATTTGCATGCTGCAGGCCGGCGCCGCCGAGCAGATTGATACGGCTGACGCTGCCCTGGCGCAGGTCCAGCGTCAATTCGCTGAGGTCGAGCCCGTGAATCGGCACTACAGAATGGACCAATTGCAGCATGCGTCCGGCAAATGTAGTGCAGCCGGTGCTGGAAACCAGGCTGGCAAGTTGCAGGTAAAAGCGCGGATCGTCGCTGTATTCGAAGTGTTGCGCCGTGTTCATCTTGATCCTTCCCGATTTCAACCCTGCGAAAAGAGGATCGTGTTCAGCTCCTTTCGCGGCGACTACTGATAACCATTACTTATAAAAATCGATAGGTCACTGATTCTTTGGGTATTCAGCCTAAGGATTGCGCCTGCGTCTGTAACGAAAAACAGGGACACGATTAAACCCTGAATTGAACTAACTCCCAGTGATTAGTAGCGATACGCCAGTGTCCGGGTTTAAGGGGCCATACAGTGACAAGAGTGCGAGGGCCTAATCCGGGTCTTATCTGTCAAGAAGGATCTTGAACCATGCTCGTCTCTGCCGCCGCACACTTCCCTCTGACTGCCGCACAACGTGATGTCTGGCTCGACCAGATCAGCCGTGGTGATTCTCCTCTGTACAACATCGGCGGCTATATGGATGTTGACGGTCCGCTGGACGCAGCGACCTTGCAGCGTGCTCTGGAACTGTTGATCGCGACGCATGAAGGCTTGCGCACCGTGTTTCTGGCCGGTGCCGGGACAGACGGTCTGCCGCTTCAGACATATGTGACCAGCATGCCCATGCCATTGGCGTTGCATGACTTCAGCGATCATGAGCAACCCGAACTGGCCGCTCAGGCACTGGTGATCGAGCGGATGCGCCGTCCGTATGTATTTGATGGCAGCCCATTGTTCGGCTTCAGCCTCATTCGCCTGACGGCTGACCATTACTGGCTGGCCAGTCAGGCTCATCACCTGATTCTGGATGGCTGGGGCTTCGGGCAGATGATGCAGTCGCTGGGGGATATTTACTCGGCCTTGATGCACGGCGACAGTCCGATATTCGAAGCGCCGCGCTACAGCGACTTTATCGAAGAGGATGCACGCTATCAGGCTTCCGAGCGCTACCTGCGCGACAAGCAATACTGGCTGGAAAAATACCGCAACTTGCCGGAGCCACTGCTGGTCTCCCGTTATCACAATCGGCGGATGACGGATCCGGCGCCTGCGCATGCCTGGGTGCAGGCTTTCCCGGAAGCCCTGCATGTGCGTATGAAACACTTTGCCAAGCAGCAGGGTGCTTCGACATTCCACGTATTGCTGGCGGTGTTGCATGTCTACTTCAGCCGCACCACCCAGCGTGAAGAATGGGTGGTCGGCCTGCCATTGCTCAATCGCACCGGGGCGCGATTCAAGGCAACCCTGGGCCACTTCGCGCAGGTCAGTGCGGTGCGCATGGCTTTCGCGGAAGGCGCGGATTTCGCGACGCTGGTCAGCGAAGTACGTGATGCACTCAAGCGCGACTTCCGGCACCAGCGCTTTGCGCTGAGCGAGCTGAATCGCACATTGGGTGTATCACGCGATGAAAGGGCGCAGCTGTTCGAGGTTTCGGTGTCCTACGAACAGGAAGGTCATGATTACCGCTACGGAGCGGCTCAGGCCCGGGCTGTAAAAGTCTCCAATGGTTACGAAGCCACGCCGCTGGCCATTCACATGCGCAGCAATCTGAACAGCGACGAGGCATCGCTGCACATGGTTCATCATCGCGCCTGGATCAGTGACGCCGAGGCCGAGGCCATCGCCTGTCGCTTGCTGCGGATACTGGAGCAGGGCCTGGAAAATCCTGCATTGCAGGTCAAGGACTTTGATCTGCTGACACACGTCGAGCGGCTTGACGTTCAGCAATGGAACGCCACGGCGATGGACGCTGGCGAGGAGCCACTGATTCATCGGCGCATTGAACAACAGGCGCGCGTGCGCCCAGACATGCTCGCAGCCGTCCATCAAGGGCAACAGCTGACGTATGCACAGCTCAATCGTCAGGCCAATGCGCTGGCCCAGCGTCTTATCGAGGCGGGCGTACGCCCGGACGACCGCGTCGCTGTGGTTTCCCGGCGCAGCCTGCAAACCTTGGTGGGGCTGCTGGCCACGCTCAAGGCAGGCGCAGCTTACGTGCCCATTGACCCGTCCCATCCCCGCGAGCGTCTGACCTATCTGCTGACTGACAGCGCCCCGGTTGCGGTGCTGACGCTCTCGGCGCTGGTCGAACGTCTGCCGTCATTGGCGGTGCCGCTGATCGAACTGGATCACTGTCTTGAGGCTTCGGGCAGCGACAGCAACCCGCAGGTGGCTGGCCTGAGCAGTGCCAATCTGGTTTATGTGATTTACACCTCCGGCTCCACCGGCCAGCCGAAGGGCGTGATGGTCGAGCACCACATGCTGGCCAATCTGGTCGACTGGCACTGTGATGCTTTCGGGCTCGAAGCAGGCGGACACACGTCGTGCCTCGCCGGTTTCGGTTTTGACGCCATGGCCTGGGAAGTCTGGCCGACCCTGTGCGCAGGTGCGACCTTGCACCTGGCGCCGGTTCAAGAGGGCGGCGAAGACATCGAAGCCCTGCTGCAATGGTGGCGTGCGCAACCGCTGGACGTCAGCTTCCTGCCGACGCCCGTGGCCGAATATGCGTTCAGCCAGGCGGACGACCACCCGACCCTGCGAACCCTGCTGATCGGCGGCGACCGCCTTCGCCAGTTTGCCCATAACCGCCGCTACGCGGTGGTCAACAATTATGGACCGACAGAGACCACGGTGGTCGCCACCTCCGGCCAAGTGCTGGTCAACGGTACCCTGCACATCGGCGGCCCCATCGCCAATACCCATGTGTACGTGCTGGATGAGCACTTGCAGCCCATGCCGGTGGGCATCAGCGGTGAGCTGTACATCGGTGGTTCGGGTGTCGCCCGTGGCTATCTGAACCAGCCACAACTGACCGACGAGCGATTCATCGCCGACCCGTTCAGCGAAAAGGCGCAGGCGCGCATGTACCGCAGCGGTGACCTGGTGCGCTGGAACGCCGACGGCACGCTGGATTATCTGGGCCGCAATGACGATCAGGTGAAGATTCGCGGCATGCGCATCGAACTGGGCGAAATCGAGGCCGCGCTGACCCTTCAGGACGGGATGCAGGACGCCGTTGTGCTGGTTCGTGATCTGCATCTGCTGGCCTGGTTCACCGAAACCTCACCGGTCGATACCGACGCCTTGCGCCATGCACTGCGCGCGATACTGCCGGGCTACATGGTGCCACGCGCCTTCACCCGTCTGGACGCGTTGCCACTGACCGGCCATGGCAAGCTTGATCGTCGGGCGCTGCCAGACCCGGACCCTGCGTACCTGCTCGGCCACGCCTATGAAGCTCCACAGGGCGAAGTTGAAGTGGCCATGGCCGCCATCTGGGCAGACGTGCTCGGCGTGGAGCGGGTAGGGCGGCACGACAACTTCTTTGAACTGGGCGGCCATTCGTTGCTGGCCGTCAACCTGGTCGAGCAACTGCGCAAGGCAGGCTTGAAAGCCGACGTACATGCGCTGTTGGCACAGCCGACCCTGGCGGCACTGGCCGCCTGCGAGGGTTCCCGTCAGGCGCTGCAAGTACCGGCCAATGCGGTGCTGGCAGGCTGTACGCGGATCACCCCAGAGATGCTGACGCTGGTGAGCCTCAATCAGCCGGAAATCGATCGCATCGTCGCCAGCGTGCCGGGCGGTGCAGCCAATGTGCAGGAAATCTATCCGCTGGCACCACTTCAGGAAGGCATTCTCTATCACTACCTGACCGCCGAGCAGGGCGATCCGTACCTGCTGCAATGGCGTCTGGCGTTCGACAGCCCCGAGCGCCTGCACGCTTGGGCCGGTGCCCTGCAAAAAGTCATCGACCGCCACGACATTCTGCGCACTTCGATCGTCTGGGAGGGCCTGGAAAACCCGCTGCAAGTGGTTTGGCGCCATGCCGAACTGGCGGTGCAAGCGATCAGCATCGAGGCCGGTGCGACCGACATGCCGACCATCGAGCGTTTGCAGCAACGATTCGACGCCCGTCACCATCGCCTTGACTTGGCTCAGGCACCGTTGATGCGCCTGGTGCACGCCGATGACCCGTCCAGCGGTGAAGTGACTGCGATTCTGCTATTCCATCATCTGGTGCTGGACAACACCGCCATGGAGCTGGTTAGCCGCGAAATGCAGGCGTTGCTGTTCGATCAACCTGATGCCCTGACTACACCCGTGTCGTATCGCAACTATGTGGCCCAGGTACGTCTGGACAACGACAACGCTGCCCACGAGGCTTTTTTCAGCGAAATGCTCGGCGATGTCGATGAACCGACCTTGCCGTTCGGCGTGCAGGATGTGCGTGACGATGGCATTGCGATCGACGAGGATCGCCGCACGCTCGATAGCGCACTGGCCTCACGCCTGCGTGAACAGGCTCGACAACTGGGCGCCAGCGCCGCCAGCCTGATGCATGTCGCCTGGGCGCGGGTGCTGGGCGTGCTGGCCAACCGCAGTGACGTCGTGTTTGGCACTGTGCTGCTGGGACGCATGAGTGGCGAAGGCGCTGAGCGCACGCTCGGTGTCTTCATCAATACCCTGCCTCTACGGGTCGATACCGAAGATGACGCCCGGGCAGCAGTAAAGTCGACTCATGCGCGGCTGACCGCGCTGATCGCCCATGAACAGGCATCGCTGGTACTCGCCCAGGGCTGCAGCGCTGTGGCCGCAGGTTCGCCGCTGTTCAGCGCATTGCTCAACTACCGCCACAGCGCTGACGTGCGACCGCATGACGGTGAAGGCCCGTGGCAGGGCGTTCGTATACTCGGCGGCGATGTGCGCAGCAATTACCCGTTGACGCTCAGCGTGGATGACATGGGCGAAAGCTTCGATCTGCATGTGCTCGCCGTGCAAGGCATGGGCGCAGAGCGTATCGGCGGCTGGATGGTCAACGCGCTCCGGCATCTGGTCGAGACGCTGGAGCAGGCTCAGCCGCTCACGCTGCACAGTGTTTCAATCCTCGACGCTGAAGAGCGCAGCCAGTTGCTGGTCGATTTCAACGCCAGCGAACAGACTTTTGCGCAGAATCTGACCGTGCATGCTCTGATCGAAACGCAGGCAGCGAATAGTCCGCAAAACCCTGCGGTCATTCAGGGTGAGCAGGTGCTGAGTTACGCTGAACTCAATCAGCAGGCCAATCGTCTGGCTCACCATCTGATCGGTCTTGGCGTGACGCCTGATGAGCGAGTCGCCCTGTGTCTGAGTCGTGGTCCGCAGCGGCTGATCGCCATGCTCGCGGTACTCAAGGCCGGTGCTGCCTACGTGCCGGTAGATCCGGCTTACCCGGCAGAGCGCATCGCTTATCTGTTGCAGGACAGCGCGCCCCGCGTGGTGCTCACCGAGACTGCCACTTGGGAACTGGTTGGCGATACTCGCCAGTTGAATATCCAGCAGGCCGACTGGCACCTGCACTCAGCGGCCAACCCACAGGTGCCAGGCCTCGACGAGCACGACCTGGCCTACGTCATTTATACCTCCGGCTCGACTGGCCAGCCGAAGGGCGTAATGGTCGAACACTGCACGCTGGCCAATCTGGTTCACTGGCACTGCCAGGCATTCGATCTGCACGCGGGCAGTCACACTGCCAGCGTGGCGGGCTTCGGTTTCGACGCCATGGCCTGGGAAGTCTGGCCAGCGCTGTGTGCCGGTGCAGTGCTGCATCTGCCACCTGCCGACGTTGGCAACGAGCATGTCGACGAGCTGCTTGACTGGTGGCTGGAACAACCGCTTCAGGTCAGTTTCCTGCCAACGCCGGTGGCCGAACAGGCCTTGCGCCGGCCGCGTCAGCACCCGACGCTGCGTACGCTGCTGATCGGCGGTGACCGCCGACCCAGGCTTTGCCGTTATCAATAACTATGGCCCGACCGAAACCACCGTGGTCGCCACGTCGGGAGCGGTCTTGCCCGGCGGGGCTCTGGACATCGGCCGACCGGTCGCCAACACCCGTGTGTATGTGCTCGATGAACAGCTGCATCCCGTGCCGGTGGGGGCCATCGGTGAGCTGTATATCGGTGGTGAAGGCGTCGCTCGCGGCTACTTGAATCGGCCTCAGATGACCGAAGAACGTTTTGTCGCCGATCCGTTCAGCGAAAAGGCGCAGGCGCGCATGTACCGCAGCGGTGATCTGGTGCGCTGGAATGCCGACGGCACGCTGGACTATCTGGGCCGCAATGACGACCAAGTGAAGATTCGCGGCATGCGCATCGAGCTGGGCGAAATCGAAGCGGCGCTGGCCGGACAGACCGAAGTCAATGACGCGGTGGTGCTGGTTCGCGGTGAGCGCTTGCTGGCGTGGTACACCGAAAACACCGCTGTCGAGCCTGAAGCGCTGCGCCAGGCACTCCGTGAACGGCTACCGGCCTACATGGTACCGCTGGCATTCACGCGTCTGAATGTGCTGCCGCTGACCAGTCACGGCAAGCTTGATCGACGCGCCTTGCCAGACCCCGACCTGCAAGAACTGACCGGACAGGCCTATGAAGCGCCACAGGGTCACGTCGAAATCCTCATGGCTGAGCTTTGGGCGCAGGTGCTGGGTCTGGAAAAAGTCGGTCGTCATGACAACTTCTTTGAACTGGGCGGTCATTCGCTGCTGGCAGTCAGCCTCGTCGAGCGCCTGCGCACTGCCGGTCTGAGTGTCGACGTGCGGGTGCTGCTGGGGCAGCCAACCGTCGCAGCACTGGCGGCATCGGTGGGCAGCGGTCGCGAGATCGTCGCACCGCTGAATCGTGTCCCGAGCGGCTGCACACACATCAGCCCTGAGCTGTTGAGCCTGACGCAGCTCGATCAGCCGACCATCGACCGGATTGTCGCCAGCGTGCCGGGCGGCGCGGCCAATGTGCAGGAAATCTATCCGCTGGCACCGCTTCAGGAGGGCATCCTCTATCACCACCTGACCGCTGAGCAGGGCGACCCGTACCTGCTGCAATTGCGCGTCAACGTCGACAGTCTGGAGCGCCTGAGCGCAGTGGCCGATGCCTTGCGCAAAGTCATTGCACGGCATGACAGCCTGCGTACCGCGGTGGTCTGGGAAGGTCTCGAAACACCGCAGCAGGTCGTCTGGCGCGAGGCCGCGCTGGTGGTCGAGCGAGTGCCCCTTGCGCATATCGATGCCGAAGCAGGCTCGGCCCGCATGGAGTTGAGTCGCGCGCCACTGATCCGCCTGATCTACAGCCCGGACGTAGTGGGCCAGGGCCTGGCGGCGACGCTGCTGTTTCACCATATCGTGGTGGACGCCACGTCGCTGCAAGTGATGCGCGAGGAAATGCTCGCCCACCTGCGCGGCGAGCCAGGCCCCGTGCAGCCTGCCGTGCCTTATCGCAACTACGTGGCTCAGGCACGTCTGGGTGTCGGCGAAGCAGAACACGAAGCTTATTTCCGTGAGCAACTCGGAGATATCGATGAACCGACCCTGCCGTTCGGTCTCCTGGATGTGCAGGGCGATGGCCGCTCGATAGAGGAAGCGCAACAGCTTTTGCCCGACGACGTGTTACGGCGTTTGCGCAGCCAGGCTCGGCAACTCGGTGTCAGCGTCGCCAGCCTGCTGCACGTGGCCTGGGGCCGAGTACTGGCGGCCGCGACCGGCCATGAACGTGTGGTGTTCGGCACTGTTTTGCTGGGCCGCTTGCAAGGCGGGGTGGGTGCTGACCGTGGCATGGGAATGTTCATCAATACCTTGCCGTTGCGCATCGATCTGCACGAGGTCGGCGTGCGCGATGCGGCGCGTGCCACTCACGCGCATCTGGCCGCGTTACTGGGGCACGAGCACGCTTCATTGGCTCAGGCTCAGCGCTGGAGCGGGGTGGCTGCGCCGCTGCCGTTGTTCAGCGCGATTCTCAACTACCGGCATGCTGCCGGTCAGGCGCGACAGGATGCACAGCAGGGCGCTTGGCACGGGCTGGAAATCCTCGCCAGCGAGAAGCACACCAACTATCCCTTGAGCCTCAATGTCGATGATCTGGGCGACAGATTGCGCCTTGGCGTCACGGTGCCGCCGCATGTCGGCGCGCAGCGTATCTGTGGCTATGTGCAACAGACACTGACCGGGCTGGTCGACGCACTGGAATCCTGCCCTGATCTGCCGCTGCAACGCCTGCCGGTGCTGGATGCCGACGAGCGCCAGCGTCTGTTGGTCGAATTCAATGCCACTACGGTTCATCACGACCTGCAGCAAACCCTGCAAGGGCTGTTCGAAGCGCAGGTTTGCCGCACGCCGCAGGCGGTTGCGCTACGTGCCGGGCGCTCGCAGTTGAGCTATCGACAGCTCAACGAGCAGGCTAACGGCCTGGCTCACCACCTGATCAGTCTGGGCGTAAAACCCGACGACCGCGTGGCAATCTGTGTCGAGCGCGGCGTGTCAATGGTGGTTGGCCTGCTGGCGATCCTCAAAGCCGGCGGAGCCTATGTGCCGCTTGATCCGGGCTACCCGCGCGAACGTATCCAGTACATGCTCAACGACAGCGCTCCGGTCGCCTTGCTGATGCACAGCGCCACGCGTGCTCTGATCGATGATCAGCGTACCGCCCGGATCGATCTGGACACCCCCGGCTGGGACCCGCAGCGCATCGAAAACCCACGTGTTCAGGGCCTCACGCCGAACCATCTGGCGTACGTGATCTACACCTCGGGCTCCACCGGAACGCCCAAAGGCGTGATGGTCGAGCATCGCAGCGTGAGCAACCTTGTGCAGTGGAGTTCACTGCTCTGCCCACCGACCCCCGCTACCGTGCTGCTGCAAAAAACGCCGATCAGCTTTGACGCCTCGGTCTGGGAGATTTTCTGGCCCCTGAGCAGCGGCATTCCACTGGTGCTGGCGCGCCCTGACGGTCAGCGCGATCCGGCCTATCTGGCGCAGGTGATTCAGGAACGCCAGATCAGCGTCGTGCAGTTCGTGCCGGTGCTGCTGCAACAATTCATCGAACTGCCGCACAGCATTCAATGCGACAGCCTGACCGACATTGTCTGCGGCGGTGGCGAGTTGACTGCCGCACTCGCCGCAAAAGTCCGCCAGCGTTTGCCGCAGGTACGCCTGCATAACGTCTATGGCCCGACCGAAACCACAGTAGATTGCAGCGTCTGGACGCTGGAGCCCGAGCAGCCGGTGCCGCACGGCCAGTTACCCATCGGTCGGCCGATCAGCAACACGCGTCTGTATGTGCTGGATGCCTATGACCAACCGGTGCCGCTGGGCGTGATCGGTCAGTTGCACATCGGCGGCAGCGGCGTGACGCGTGGCTACCTGAACCTGCCGCAGGCAGATGCCGAACGCTTCATCGCCAGCCCCTTCGTGACGGGCGACCGCCTGTACCGCAGTGGCGATCTGGTACGCCAGTGCGAGGACGGAAACCTCGAATTCCTCGGCCGCAATGACGATCAGGTGAAAATCCACGGTCTGCGCATCGAGCCGGGCGATATCGAGTCTTGCCTGATTGCTCACCCAGCGATTCAACAGGCAGTGGTGCTGGTCCGCGACGAGCCACCAGGTGGTCAGCGACTGGTGGCCTGGTACACCGGCACGCGACTGTCGGTCGAAACACTGCGCGATGCAGTGCGTGCGCAATTGCCGGATTACATGGTGCCAGCGCTGTTCGTGCACCTGGACGCCATGCCGCTGAGCCCCAACGGCAAGCTTGATCGCAAGGCCTTGCCTGCACCGGGCGTCGACGCCCTCGCGACCCGGCCCTACGAAGCGCCTGAAGGCGAGACCGAAACCCTGCTGGCAAGACTCTGGAGCGACCTGCTCGGGGTCGAGCAGGTTGGCCGGCATGACAACTTTTTCGAACTGGGCGGCCATTCGCTGCTGGCGGTAAGCCTGACGGCGCGTCTGCGCCAGGAAGGTATTGAGGCCGATGTCCGGACGCTCTTCGAACACCCTACGCTGGCGGGCTACGCGTCCATCACAGAGAACATGGAGATTACCCTGTGAGCATCAACGAACTCTTGGCAACACTGAAAGCCCACGGCATCCACTTGACGGTCAAGGACGGACAACTGGTGGTGCAGGGCAACCGTCGTGCGCTGACCGACAACGGCTTGCTGGATCACCTGCGCGAGCATAAACCTGCGTTGATCGAGCTGATCGGGCAGGGCCAATACCAGACCGGCAAGCGCGTGGCGCTGGTGTTGCCAGCCAACGGTATCGCACCGGGCTGCACCCGCATCACGCCCGAGATGCTGACGCTGGTGCAATTGGATCAAGACACGATTGACCGTCTGATCGACTCGATCCCTGGCGGTGCCGACAACGTGCAGGACATTTACCCGCTGGCCCCGCTGCAGCAAGGTATTTTGTACCACCACGTTACCGCGACCCAGGGTGACCCGTATGTGATGCACGTACAGTTCGCTTTCGCTGATCGCGAGCGTCTGCTGGCCTTCGCCGAGGCCATGCAAACGGTCATTGCCCGGCACGACATCCTGCGCACCTCGGTGCATTGGGAGGGGCTTGAAACCCCGGTGCAGGTGGTCTGGCGTCACGCGCAACTGCAAGTCGATACCTTGTCGAGCGCTGCCGGCATCACCCTGAATCTTGGTCAGGCGCCGCTGATGCGGCTGATCTGCATCGAGTCGTCGAGCAATGAGCGGGTACAGGCCACGTTACTGTTTCACCACATTGCCATGGACCACAGCGCGCTCGAAGTGGTGCGCCATGAAATACAGGCCTGCCTGTCAGGCCAGGCCGAGCTGCTGGGTACACCGGTGCCGTTCCGCAACTACGTGGGGCAGGCGCTGCTGGGCGTCAGCGAGGAGGAGCACGAAGTCTTCTTCCGCGACATGCTTGGCGACCTCGACGAACCGACGCTGGCTTACGATCTGCAAGACCTGAGTGGCGATGGCGACTGCGTCGAGGAAACTGGGCTGACTCTGGATCTGGCGCTGTGCCAAGGCCTGCGCGCCCAGGCACGGACCCTCGGCGTGAGTGTCGCCAGCCTGTTTCATCTGGGCTGGGCGTGTGTGCTGGCAGGCCTGACTGGCCGCCAGCGCGTGGTGTTCGGCACGGTGCTGATGGGCCGTTTGCTGGGCGCCGAGGCGACCGAGCGCGCCTTGGGTATCTTCATCAACACCTTGCCATTGCGCATCAATCTGGACGATCAGGACGTGTGCGCCGCAGTGCGCGCTACGCATGTGCGCCTGACCACTCTGATGCGCCATGAACACGCGCCACTGGCGCTGGCCCAGCGTTGCAGCGGTGTTACCGCACCGACGCCGTTGTTCAATGCACTGCTCAATTATCGTCACAGCTCACCGAGCCATGCCTCCGGCGAAACCTGGCAAGGCATCGAAGTGCTGCACGCCGAGGAACGCAGCAACTACCCGCTGGTGGTGAGCGTCGACGATCTGGGCGAAGCGTTCGGCTTGACGGCGCAAACCAGCCCCGGCATCGATCCGCAACGCATCTGCGCCTACCTGCAACGGACGATGGAAGCGTTGCTCGACGCCCTGGAGCAGGCACCGCAGACCCCGGTCGATCAACTTGGCATCGTGCCCGCCAGCGAGCGCACGCAATTGCTGAGTGATTTCAATAATCAGCGTGCCGAGTATCAGCGCGAACTGACGATCCATCAGCGCATCGAGCAACAGGCCGCGCTGCGTCCCGATGCCATCGCCGCGCAGGTGGGCGAGCAACGCCTGAGCTATGGCGAGCTTAATCAGCGTGCCAACGGTCTGGCGCATTATCTGATCAGCCTCGGCGTACGCCCCGATGATCGCGTGGCGGTGGTGGCACGCCGAGGCCTGGAAACACTGGTCAGCCTGCTCGCGGTACTGAAAGCCGGTGCGGGCTACGTGCCGGTCGACCCGGCGCACCCGGACGAACGCATTGCCTATCTGCTCGCCGACAGCGCGCCGGTTGCCGTATTGACCCAGGCGTCGTTGCTGGAACGTCTTCAGGGCCTGTCTGGTGGGGAGGCAACAGCCCCGCTGATCGATCTTGAACACGCGCACTGGCCAGAACAACAGAGCAATCCGCAGGTCGACGGGCTGGATGCGTCGCATCTGGTTTACGTCATCTATACCTCCGGCTCCACCGGCCAGCCCAAAGGCGTGATGGTCGAACACCGGACACTGAACAATCTGGTGGACTGGCACTGTCGGGCATTCGATCTGCACGCTGGCAGCCACACCGCCAGTGTAGCGGGCTTCGGTTTCGATGCCATGGCCTGGGAGGTCTGGCCCGCCCTGTGCGCTGGCGCGACCCTGCACCTGCCACCTGCTGAAATCGGCACTCGATGCGCTGCTGGACTGGTGGCTGGCGCAGCCGCTGCACGTGGCTTTTCTGCCAACACCGGTCGCTGAATATGCGTTCAGCCGCGACCTGCGTCACCCGACCCTGCGCACGCTGCTGATCGGCGGCGACCGCCTGCGTCAGTTCCACCGTGATCCGGGCTTTGCCGTGATCAACAACTACGGGCCCACCGAGACCACCGTGGTGGCGACCTCGGGGCCCTTGCTGCCCAACGGCAGCCTGGACATCGGCAAGCCGATTGCCAACACCGCCGTATACCTGCTCGACGAGCAGCAGCGTCTGGTCCCGTTCGGCATTGCCGGTGAGCTGTACATCGGCGGCGACAGCGTGGCACGAGGTTATCTGAACCAGCCGCAACTGACCGCCGAACGCTTTCTGCATGATCCGTTTGCCGATCAGCCACAGGCACGCATGTACCGCACCGGTGACCTGGCACGCTGGAATGTGGATGGCACCCTGGAATACCTGGGCCGTAACGACGATCAGGTGAAAATTCGCGGCGTGCGCATCGAGCTGGGTGAAATCGAAAGCCAGTTCAGTCAATTGCCTGGCATCGAAGAAGCACTGGTGCTGGCCCGCGAAGATCAGCCGGGACAGCCGCGACTGGTGGGTTACTTCACTGAACGCGCCGACGCTACGCCCACTTCAGTGGATGAATTACGCGTTGCACTGCTGGCCCGCCTGCCAGCCTATATGGTGCCCAGCGCGCTGGTGCGTCTGGACGCCTGGCCGCTGACGGCCAACGGCAAGGTCGACCGCCGCTCCTTGCCCGTGCCCGACCGCGACGCATTGTCGACGGGCGAATACCAGGCGCCGCAAGGTGAGCTGGAAACAGCGCTTGCCGGTATCTGGAGCGAATTACTGCAGGTCGAGCGAGTAGGGCGCGACGACCGCTTCTTTGAGCTGGGCGGCCATTCTCTGCTGGCGATGCGCATGGTCTCTCAAGTGCGCCAGCGCCTGTCACTGGAGCTGGCGCTGGGCGAGCTGTTCGCCGACAGCTCGTTGAGCGCCGTGGCGCGCTGCCTGGCCGCTGCCGGTCGCAGTCAGTTACCTGGCATTGACGTGCAGCCCCGCAGCGGGCCGCTGCCACTGTCTTCTGCGCAGCAGCGCATCTGGTTCATGGCGCAGATGGAAGACGCCAACAGCGCTTACAACATTTCGTTGGGCCTGAAACTGAGCGGTCCGCTGGACAGCCGGGCCTTGAAGCGTGCGCTGGAACGCATTGTGGCCCGCCACGACAGCCTGCGCAGTCGCTTCAGCCAGGAAGACGATAACGCGTGGGTGCAGGCCGCATCCGTCAGCGAAGTACCGGACATCCGCTTGCAGGATTTGCGCGGTCAGGACGCAGATTCCTTGCGCGTGGTAGCCAGGGAAGAAGCCGCGCAGCCCTTCGATCTGCGCCACGACCTGCCTATTCGTGGTCGTTTGCTGTGCCTGGCCGAAGACCGGCACGTACTGCTGCTGACCGTGCACCATATCGTTGCTGACGGCTGGTCGCTGGGTGTTCTGACCCGCGAACTGACCGCGCTGTATCAGGCGTTCAGTCAAGGGCTGGATGATCCGCTGCCCGCGCTGACGCTGCAATATGGCGATTACGCCGTGTGGCAACGCAACTGGCTGGACGCCGAACGGCTGAGCCAGCAGGCCGATTACTGGCAGCAGGCACTGGCGGGAGCACCGGTATTGCTCACGTTGCCTACCGACCGTCCACGTCCTGCGCATCAGGACTACACCGGCGCCAGCGTCGCGTTGAATCTGGATGCGCGTCTGAGCGCCGACCTCAGGACTTTCTGCCAGGCGCAGTCGGTGACACCTTTCATGCTGTTCATGGGCGCCTGGGCGGTATTGCTGGCGCGGTTGTCCGGCCAGGAAGAGGTCGTCGTCGGCATGCCGGTTGCCAACCGTCGTCGTGCAGAAATCGAAGGCTTGATCGGTCTGTTCGTCAATACCCTGGCCGTGCGTATCGATACGTCGGACGAGCCGGATGCCATGACGCTGCTGGCCCGCATCAAGGCCCGCGTGGTGCAAGCCCAAGACCATCAAGACCTGCCTTTCGAGCAAGTGGTTGAACGCCTGCGGCCGCCCCGCAGCCTGGCGCATAGCCCTTT
Organism: Pseudomonas syringae CC1557; assembly: GCF_000452705.1. Lineage (NCBI taxonomy): Bacteria > Pseudomonadati > Pseudomonadota > Gammaproteobacteria > Pseudomonadales > Pseudomonadaceae > Pseudomonas > Pseudomonas syringae. Next base: position 3,204,041 of record NZ_CP007014.1, on the reverse strand, counting down.
ATTCCAGGTATCCCTGACCTGGGATGGCAGCCAGGGGCTGGACTTGCAGCTGGGGGATCTGCTGCTGGAGCCTCTGGAGGAGCAGGCCGCTTTCGCAAAATTCGACCTGGCGCTGAGCGTCAGCGACAGCGCCGATAATTTCCGCTGCATCGTGGAATACGCCACCGCGCTGTTTGACCATGGCACCGTCGAACGCTATCTGGGTTATCTGGAGGCGATACTGCGTGGCATGGTCGCCGACAGCCAGACGCAGGTGAACCACATTCCGCTCTTGTCTGAGGCCGAGCGCCGGCAGTTGACCGACGGTTTCAATGCACCTGGCATGGTTTATCCGCAAGGGCAGACTTTGCACGGCCAGTTTGAAGCGCAAGTGCAGCGCACGCCGGATGCGATTGCCGTGAGCTTTGAGGATGTATCGTGGAGCTACGCGACGCTCAACGCCCAGGCCAACAGGATCGCGCATCGCCTGATCGGCCTGGGCATCGGTGTGGATGATCGTGTCGCCATCTGCACACATCGTGGCGTGCAGATGATCGCGGGCCTGCTGGGGATTCTCAAGGCCGGTGCCGCCTATGTGCCACTTGATCCTGCTTATCCCATGGAACGCCTGGCCTACACCCTCGGCGACAGCGCGCCGGTGGCGTTATTGAGCCAGCGCTCGGTGCAGGGCGCCTTGCCGGTCTCGGCAGTACCGGTCATCAGTCTCGACGATGACGGGTTGCAGGACGAATCCGACTGTAACCCGCAGGTCCCGGTAAAGCCGGAGAGCCTGGCTTATGTGATCTACACCTCAGGCTCCACCGGCCTGCCCAAGGGTGTGATGATCGAACACCGCAACGTTGCGCGGCTGTTCTCGGCCACCGAAGACTGGTTTGGTTTCAACGAACAGGATGTCTGGTCGTTGTTCCACTCGTTTGCCTTCGATTTCTCGGTCTGGGAAATCTGGGGCGCGTTGCTGCACGGCGGACGTCTGTTGATCGTGCCGCAACTGGTCAGCCGCTCGCCCGAAGACTTCTATAACCTGCTGTGCAGCGCCGGAGTGACGGTGCTCAACCAGACGCCGAGTGCGTTCCGCCAACTGATTGCTGCGCAGGGCGAAAACCCACAGGCGCATTCGCTGCGCCAGGTGATTTTCGGCGGTGAAGCGCTGGAAACCGCGATGCTCAAGCCGTGGTATGCCCGCAACGTGAATGCCGGTACACAGTTGGTGAACATGTATGGCATCACCGAAACCACCGTGCATGTGACCTATTACCCGGTGCAGCCTGAAGACGCCAAAGAGGGCTTCGCCGCTCACATCGGCAAACCGGTGGGCAACACGCAGTTTTACCTGCTCGACGAGCAACAGCAGCCTGTGCCACTGGGCGTTGCCGGCGAGATCTACATCGGCGGCGCCGGTGTGGCGCGGGGCTACCTGAACCGTGAAGCGCTGACGGCCGAACGTTTCCTCGACAACCCGTTTAGCCAGGCAGCAGATGCGCGTATTTACCGTACCGGTGACCTGGCTCGCTGGATGGCCGACGGCAGCCTGGAGTACCTCGGCCGTAACGACGAACAAGTCAAGATTCGCGGTTTCCGCATTGAGTTGGGTGAGATCGCGTCTCGCCTGAATGATCATCCGGATGTGCTCGACGCAGTGGTAGTGGCGCGCGAGGATGTGCCCGGAGACAAGCGCCTGGTTGGCTACTACACCTGCGCTGAAGACAAGACCGGGCTGGATATCGAACAGTTGCGTGCCTGGTTGTCGGGGCTGCTGCCCGAATACATGGTGCCTGCGGCCTTCGTACGGCTTGCCCACCTGCCGGTGACGGCGAACGGCAAGCTGGACCGCAAAAGCCTGCCGGCACCGGATCGCGACAGTATCGCCAGCCGGGCCTATGAGGCGCCGCAGGGTGCGATCGAAATCGCCCTGGCCAGCCTCTGGGCAGAGCTGCTGCAAGTGGAGCAGGTCGGTCGTCAGGATAATTTCTTTGAGCTGGGCGGCCACTCATTGCTCGCTGTCACCCTGATTGCGCGCATGCGTCGTCTGGACATGCGGGCGGACATTCGCGTTCTTTTTGTCCAGCCAACACTGGCGGCGCTGGCTGAGGCGGTCGGTCGCGACACCGAAATCAACGTGCCAGCCAACCTGATTGATGCGCACTGCCAGCGCATCACACCCGAGCTGCTGCCCTTGGTAGCGCTGGATCAACCAGCCATTGACCGCATTGTCGCGCAGGTACCAGGCGGTACCGCCAATGTGCAGGATATCTATCCGCTGGGTCCCTTGCAGACCGGCATTCTTTATCACCACCTGACCGCCGTGGGCAGCGATCCCTACCTGTTGCAGCCGCAGTTCGCGTTCGCCGATGCGTCGCGTCTGGACGCTTTTTGCCATGCACTGCAGCGAGTGATCGAGCGCAACGATATTCTGCGCACCGCGTTGTTCTGGGAAGGTTTGCAAGCACCGGTTCAGGTGGTCTGGCGTCAGGCCCCGCTGCGCGTTCAAGAGACGGCATTGCCGGACCTTTTCAACGCACCGCGCATGGCTCTGACTCAGGCACCGCTGCTGCATCTGGTCTACGCCCATGACCCGGACAACCAAAGGATTACCGCGGTACTGCGCTACCACCATGTGATCATGGATCATATTGCGCTCGACGTACTGAGTCATGAGTTGCAGGCCATACTGCTGGACAACGAAGCCGGGCTCGCAGCGCCCGTGCCGTACCGCAACTACATCGCCCACGTCCTGCAAGGGCCTGGCGATGACGCCCATGAAGCGTTCTTCCGCGAGCAGTTGGGCGATGTGGACGAGCCGACCTTGCCTTACGGTCTGGCAACGGCTTCCGCCGAGCAGATTCCTGGCGAGGCCCGACTCACACTGGACAGCGACCTGTGCAGTCAGGTCCGCGATCAGGCACGGCAGTTGAGTGTCAGCGCCGCCACCTTGATGCACCTGGCCTGGGCTCAGGTGCTGGGGCAGTTGTCCGGGCGCGACAGCGTGGTGTTCGGCACTGTGCTGTTTGGACGTTTGCGCGGGGGTGAAGGGGGTGAGCGCGCCCTGGGTGTGTTTATCAATACCTTGCCACTGCGCATGGATCTGGGTGTGCATTGCGCGCGCAGCGCGGTGCTCGACGTCCATGACCGTCTGGTCGGGATGCTTGCCCACGAGCATGCTCAGTTGGCGCTTGCCCAGCGTTGCAGTGCCTTGCCGGCTGGCGCGCCGCTGTTCAATACGTTGCTCAATTACCGGCACAGCGCCGCAGCCAGGGTTGATGACCCGGCGAGCAGCGCCGCATGGCAAGGCATTGAGGTCATTCACGCAGAAGAGCGTAGCAATTACCCGCTGACCTTGAGCGTCGATGACTTTGGCGATGATTTCGGCCTGACTGTCCAGGCTGCACCGGGTATTGATCCGCAGCGGATCTGCGCCTATCTGCAACAGGCCCTTGCTCATCTGGTGCAGGCATTGGAGCAGCAATCGGAAACAGCCCTGATAGAATCGTCCGTAGTACCGCAGGCTGAGCACGAGCAACTGCTGGCCTCGTTCAACGATACCCGTCGTGACTACCCTCGCGAGCAAACCGTGCACCGCCTGTTCGAGCGTCGTGCGGCGCTTCATCCGCATGCCATCGCTGCTGTGCACGGCCGACGCTCGCTGACGTATGGCGAATTGAACGAACGTGCCAACCACCTTGCGCATTACCTGATGGGGCAGGGCGTACGGCCCAATGAGCATGTGGCGATTCTGCTGCCACGCTCGCTGGAACTGCTGATCAGCCAACTGGCCATCGGTAAATGCGCGGCGACTTATGTACCGCTGGATGTCAATGCGCCCGCCGAGCGGCAGCACTACATGATCGATGACTGCGGGGCGAAATTCGTATTGACGCAGAGCGCCATGTTGATTGCCCCGTCCGTGCGGCGCATCGATATGGACCAACTGCAGCTCGATGACCAGCCTGCTCATGACCCGGGCCTGCCGCAGGCGTCGGACACCGCGGCTTACGTCATGTACACCTCGGGTTCCACCGGGGCGCCAAAAGGTGTGCGCGTCGCCCATCGCGGCATTGCGCGCCTGGTGCTGAATAACGGCTATGCCGATTTCAACGAACAGGACAGCATCGCCTTTGCCTCCAACGCGGCGTTCGATGCCAGCACGATGGAAGTCTGGGGTGCCTTGCTGAACGGTGGGCAGCTGTTTGTGATCGAGCACACGACGCTGATCGACCCGGCACGTTTCAGCGCAGCCTTGCGTCATGGCAATGTCAGTGTGTTGTTTCTCACCACAGCGCTGTTCAACCAGTACGTGCAACTGATTCCTGAAGCGCTCACTGGCTTGCGGCTGCTGCTCTCTGGCGGCGAGCGTGCCGATCCCGTCAGCTTCCGGGCAATGCTGGCCCAGGCACCTGGGCTGCAACTGCTGAACGGTTACGGCCCAACCGAGACTACGACCTTTGCCACCGTCTGCAATGTTCGGGTGCTGGCAGACAGCGCAGAATCAGTGCCTATCGGACGCCCCATCGGCAACACTCGGGTCTACGTACTCGATGCTCATCGACGTCTGGCGCCGCTGGGTGTCATCGGCGAGCTGTACATCGGTGGCGACGGCGTGGCTCTGGGGTATCTGAACCGCCCGGAGCTGAACGACGAGAAATTTATTGCCGACCCGTTCAGCGATCAGCCCGGTGCCATGATGTACCGCACGGGCGATCTGGGACGCTGGCTGGAAGACGGGCAACTGGAATGCCTGGGCCGTAACGACGATCAGGTCAAGATTCGTGGTTTCCGCATCGCCGTGCATTGCCGGAACCGGATCACTCGTCGCTGCTCGGTCTGGCCTACGAACCGCCGCAGGGTGATATTGAAGTCGCGCTGGCGCAGATCTGGGCCGAGGTGTTGCAGGTCGAGCGGGTAGGCCGCCACGATCACTTTTTTGATCTGGGCGGGCATTCCCTGCTGGCCATGCGCATGGTGTCGCAGGTTCGCCAGCAATTGGGTATGGAGCTGCCGCTCGGCGAACTCTTTGCACTGGGTGAACTGGCAGCCGTTGCTGCGGCGCTGGCGGGTGCCGGACGCAGCGAACTGTCGCTGATCCTGCCGGCGCCGCGTGACCAGTCGTTGCCACTGTCGTTTGCCCAGCAACGCTTGTGGTTCCTGGCGCAGCTTGAAGGTGGTAGCGAGGCGTACAACATCCCGCTGGCCCTGAGCCTGCGCGGCCAGTTGGACGTTACTGCGCTGACCGCTGCACTGGCGCGGATCGTCGAACGTCACGAAACCCTGCGCAGCCGTTTCATTGCCTGCGAGGAGGGGGCCGAGGTGGTCTTCACTGCGCTGCCTGGCAGCTCGCTGTTGCACATCGAGGATCTGCGTCTGCATCCGCAAACACTGGCACAGCGCGTGATGAAAGAGGCCACAGTCCCTTTCGATCTGGCACGCGGCCCCCTGATACGCGGCTGCCTGTTGCAGGTGGAGGACGAGCGTCATGTGTTGTTGTTGACCGTGCACCACATCGTCGCCGACGGCTGGTCGACCCTGCGCAGCCGTTTCATTGCCTGCGAGGAGGGGCCGAGGTGGTCTTCACTGCGCTGCCTGGCAGCTCGCTGTTGCACATCGAGGATCTGCGTCTGCATCCGCAAACACTGGCACAGCGCGTGATGAAAGAGGCCACAGTCCCTTTCGATCTGGCACGCGGCCCCCTGATACGCGGCTGCCTGTTGCAGGTGGAGGACGAGCGTCATGTGTTGTTGTTGACCGTGCACCACATCGTCGCCGACGGCTGGTCGATGGGCGTGCTGACTCGCGAGCTGTTGGCGCTGTATCCGGCGTTACGGCAGGGCAAGGCCGATCCGCTGCCCGAGCTGGCCATTCAGTACGCAGACTATGCGGTCTGGCAGCAAAGCTGGATGAGTGGCGAGCGTCTGCAACACCAGGCCGCCTACTGGCGTCAGACCCTGGACGGCGCGCCGACGCTGCTGACCCTGCCCACCGACCGGCCACGTCCGGTGCATCAGGACTTTGCCGGTGCCAGCCTGGCGATCCGACTGGATGCTCATCTGACCGCAGGCTTGCGTGCCCTGGCGCAACGCCAGGGCGTGACGCTGTACATGACCTTGATGACCGCCTGGGGAGCGCTGCTGGCGCGTCTTTCCGGGCAGGCCGAGGTTGTGATCGGCAGCCCGATTGCGGGGCGTGGTCGCGCTGAACTGGAAGGGCTGATCGGGCTGTTCGTCAATACGCTGGCCGTGCGTATCGACACGTCTTCGGCCGCGACCGGTGAAGCATTGCTGGCCCAGGTCAGGAGTCGGGTGCTGGAGGCTCAGGATCATCAGGACCTGCCATTCGAGCAGGTGGTGGAAATTGTTCGTCCGGCACGCAGCCTGGCGCACGCGCCGCTGTTCCAGACCACGCTCAACTGGTTGGCCGGGGATACTTCGCTGCCGGACATGGATGGATTATCGCTGGCGTTGGTGGAGCAGAGCACTCAGACCGCCAAATTCGACCTGTCGCTGAACCTCGGCGAGCACGGTGATGCGCTGGTCGGCACCTTGGACTACGCGACAGCGTTGTTCGATGAAGCGACGGTGAAGCGCTACTGCGGCTATTTCGAGCAGTTGTTGCACGCGCTGGTGAACAACGAACAGGTGGTGATCGACCAGATACCGCTGGTGGGCGAGCAGGAACGTCAGTATCTGCTTGATCATCTCAACCCCGCTGCGCAGCACGTTGCGCAAGGCCAGACGGTGCATGCCCTCATCGAAGCGCGAGCGATCAGTACCCCTCACGCCATCGCTGCACAGGTGGGCAACCATTCATTGAGCTACGCCGAACTGAATCGACACGCCAATGCGCTTGCTCATTATCTGATCAGCCTCGGCGTGCGCCCGGATGATCGGGTGGCGGTGGTTGCACGGCGCGGGTTGCAAACCCTGACCGGTTTGCTGGCCGTACTCAAGGCCGGTGCCTGCTATGTGCCGGTAGACCCCGCGCACCCGGATGAACGCATTGCCTACTTGCTGAGCGACAGTGCGCCGGTGGTGGTGCTGGCCCAGCAGGCTGTCATCGGACGGCTGCCGCCGCTGGCTGTGCCGGTGGTTGCGCTGGACCAGCCGAACTGGCCAGCGCTGGAGCACAATCCCCAGGTGTCGGGCCTGAATGCTGCCCACCTGGCTTACGTCATCTACACCTCGGGCTCGACCGGACAACCGAAAGGCGTCATGGTCGAACACCGCACCCTGACCAATCTGGTGCATTGGCACTGTGAGGCGTTTGCTCTGCACGCAGGCAGTCACACCGCCAGCGTGGCCGGCTTCGGTTTCGATGCCATGGCCTGGGAAATCTGGCCTGCCTTGTGCGTCGGTGCGACGTTGCACCTGCCGCCAGCAGACATCGGCAACGAGCAGCTCGATGCGCGCTGGCGCAGCCGCTCCAGGTCGCGTTCCTGCCGACGCCGGTTGCCGAATACGCGTTCAGTCACGAATTGCGTCACCCGACCTTGCGCACGTTGCTGATTGGCGGCGACCGCCTGCGCCAGTTCCACCGTGATCCGGGCTTTAGCGTAATCAACAACTATGGCCCGACCGAAGCAACCGTGGTCGCCACCTCGGGACCGCTGCTGCCGAACGGCAGCCTGGATATCGGCAAGCCGATTGCCAATACGTGCGTGTACCTGCTGGACGCGCAGCAACAACTGGTGCCGCTCGGCGTCGCCGGCGAGCTGTACATCGGCGGTGAGGGGGTGGCGCGGGGTTACCTGAACCAGCCGCAACTGACTGCAGAGCGTTTCCTGCGCGACCCGTTCAGCGGGAAAGCCGCAGGCGCGCATGTACCGCACCGGCGACCTGGCGCGCTGGAACGCCGATGGCACGCTGGATTACCTGGGCCGCAACGACGACCAGGTGAAGATTCGCGGCATGCGCATCGAACTGGGTGAAATCGAGGCGCAATTGGCGCAGTTGCCCGACATCGAGGAAAACCTGGTACTGGCTCGTGAGGATGAGCCGGGGCAGTCACGTCTGGTGGCTTATTTCATCGAACGTGCCGATGCTGCACCGGTTCAGGTGGCTGAATTGCGCACTGCATTGCTCACCCGTCTGCCGGGTTACATGGTGCCGAGCGCTTTCGTACGCCTCGACGCCTGGCCGTTGACCGCCAATGGCAAGGTTGATCGGCGTGCATTGCCGGTTCCAGAGCGCGAAGCGCTGCCAGGCCGTGATTTCGAAGCGCCGCAAGGTGACGTCGAAATCGCGCTGGCAGAAATCTGGAGCGAGTTGCTGCAGGTCGAGGTGGTAGGGCGTCACGATCACTTCTTTGAGCTGGGTGGCCATTCGCTGTTGGCGGTCACGCTGATCGCTCGCATGCGCCGTCGCGGCATGGACGCCGATGTGCGGGCGCTGTTCGCTCAACCAACCCTTGCGGCGCTGGCGAGCGCGATTGGCAGCGGCAGCCAGGTGAAAGTACCTGCCAACCTGATCGGCGCAGAGTGTACGCAGATCACTCCGGACCTATTGCCGCTGGTGACCCTCGATCAGTCGAGTATCGACCGAGTGGTTGCCAGCGTCAGCGGTGGCGCAGCCAACATTCAGGACATCTATCCGCTGGGGCCATTGCAGGCGGGGATTTTCTATCATTACCTGTCCGCCACCGAGGACGACCCGTATCGCTTGCAGGCGCGCTTTGCGTTTGCTGACCGTTCGCGGCTGAAGGCTTTCTGTCAGGCGCTGCAACGCGTGATCGCACGCAATGACGTGCTGCGTACTTCGCTGTGCTGGGAAGGCCTGGAAACCCCGGTGCAAGTGGTTTGGCGGCACGCGGAACTGCCTGTCGTCGAAGCATCGCTGGCGGCACTGAACGACCCCGGACAACTGGACCTCACCTGCGCGCCATTATTGCGCCTGGTGCATGCCGATGACCCGGCCAACCAAAGGATCGTTGCGGTGCTGCTGTTCCATCACCTGATCATGGATCACGTCGCCCTCGATTTGCTCAGTCATGAATTGCAGGCCGTGCTGCTTGATCAGGAGGCGCAACTGCCCGAACCGGTGCCGTATCGCAATTACATTGCGCATACCCTGCTGGGGCCGGTCGACGGCGTGCATGAACGCTATTTCCGTGAACAACTGAGCGATATCGATGAGCCGACCCTTGCGTACGGCCAGACGTGGTTGCCAGGACCTGACGTGCCTGGCGAAGCCCGGCAGCGGCTGGACGCAGCACTGAGTCAGCGTATTCGTGATCAGGTCCGTAAACTGGGCGTCAGTCCGGCCAGCCTGATGCACCTGGCCTGGGCTCAGGTGCTGGGCCGCCTGTCGAGTCGCGACAACGTGGTATTCGGCACCGTGCTGCTCGGTCGACTGACCAGCAACGAGGGGGCGGAGCGCACGCTCGGGGTGTTCATCAATACCTTGCCGCTACGCATCGATCTGGGCGAGCAAACGGCACGTGACGCCGTATTGCAGACCCATCAACACCTGACCGGTCTGCTGGCGCATGAACACGCTTCGCTGGCACTCGCTCAGCGTTGCAGTGCCTTGCCGGCTGGCGCGCCGCTGTTCAGCGCGTTGCTGAACTACCGGCATAGCTCGACAGCGGAGGCTCATGACCCTGCGGCCAGCGAGGCCTGGAACGGGATCGAATTGCTGCAAGCCGCCGAGCGCAGCAGTTATCCATTGACGTTGAGCGTGGATGATCTGGGCAGTGTCGCTGACGGCCAGCACCAGTCCGGCTTCGACCTGACTGCCTTGACCTCGGTGGGCATCGATGCACGACGCATCTGCGCCTACATGGCCAGTGCGGTAGAGCATCTGCTGATCGCCCTTGAGCAGGCACCGGACACCGCGATTCGATCGCTGGGCATGCTGCCCGATATCGAGCGCAACGAGCTGCTGCACGGCTTCAATCCTGTCCTGACAACGGCCGAAAGCGCGCTGCCGGTTCACTTGCGTATTGCACAGCAGGCCTTGAAGCAGCCAGATGCGCTGGCCGCGCAGGTTGGCGGCGAGCGCCTGACCTATGGCGAACTGAACGCGCGCGCCAATGCGCTGGCTCACCATTTGATCGGCCTTGGCGTGCGCCCGGACGACCGTGTTGCCGTGGTCGCGCGTCGCGGACTGGAGACCCTGACTGCGCTGTTGGCAGTGCTCAAGGCCGGGGCGAGTTATGTGCCGGTCGATCCGGCACATCCAGACGAGCGCATCGGTTATCTGCTGGAAGACAGCGCTCCGGTTGCGGTGCTGGCGCAATTCGATCTGCTGCCGCGCTTGCCTGACGTGCGGGTGCCGCTGATTGCGCTGGACCGTCCGCAATGGCCACAGCGCAACGAAAATCCGCAAGTGATGGCGTTGACGACGGCGCATCTGGCCTATGTCATCTACACCTCGGGCTCGACCGGGCTGCCCAAAGGCGTCATGGTCGAACACCGCACGCTGAACAATCTGGTCGACTGGCACTGTGACGCGTTCGACCTGCGCGCGGGCAGCCATACCGCCAGCGTGGCCGGATTTGGCTTCGATGCCATGGCTTGGGAAGTCTGGCCCGCACTGTGTGCCGGAGCCGTGTTGCACATGCCGCCGGCACAGATCGGCAACGAACAGCTCGATGCGCTGCTCGACTGGTGGCTGGCTCAACCGCTGCAATTCGCGTTCCTGCCGACTCCGGTGGCTGAATACGCGTTCAGCCGCGAATTGCGTCACCCGACGCTGAAAACCCTGTTGATCGGTGGTGATCGCTTGCGGCATTTCAAGAGTGATCCGGGTTTTGCCGTCATCAATAACTACGGACCGACGGAAACCACGGTAGTGGCCAGCTCCGGCGCCATGCAGCCGGGCGGTGTGCTGCATATCGGCAAACCGGTGAGCCATGCTGCGCTGTACGTGCTGGACTCGCGTCAGCAACCGGTACCGCTTGGTGTGCCAGGCGAGTTGTATATCGGTGGAACAGGCGTGGCACGTGGCTATCTGAATAAGCCGGAGCTGAGCGCCGAGCGCTTCCTCGACGATCCGTTCTGCACAGCGCCGCACGCCAGGATGTACCGCACCGGCGATCTGGTGCGCTGGCTGGCTGACGGTACGCTTGAGTACCTGGGGCGTAACGACGATCAAGTGAAAATACGCGGCATACGCATCGAACCGGGCGAGATCGAGCAGCATCTGGCGCAGTGCCCAGGCATTGGCGAAGCGGTGATTGCCACTCAGGTTCTGGACGATGGCGGCGTGCGGCTGGTGGCTTATTACACCCGGCGCGACCCGACGCTGGACAGCGCCACGCTGCGGGCTCATCTGTTGGCCCGATTGCCTGAATACATGGTGCCCGCGGCTTACGTCGGTCTCGATGCACTGCCGCTGACCCAGAACGGCAAGGTCGACCGCAAGGCCTTGCCAGCAGCGGATGTCGATGCACTCAGCAACGCGACCTATCAACCACCCTCAACGCCACTGGAAGAGCGTCTGGCGGAGCAGTGGGCGCACGTACTGGAGATCGGCAAAATCGGTCGTCACGACAGTTTCTTCGAACTGGGCGGCCATTCGCTGTCAGCAATCCGCCTGGTAAGTCTGCTGCAAAAGGCCGGTTTGTCGCTGACACTGGCCGAGTTGTTTCAGCATCCGAGTATCGCCGCGCTGGCCGGGTTGCTCGACCAGCGCCCTGCACAGTCGGTCGAGGCTCAGGAAGTGATCACCGTCAGAGCGGGCGGAAGCGAATCGCCGCTGTTCCTGATCCATGATTTCACCGGGCTGGACGCCTATTTCCCCGTCCTCGGACAACACCTGCAAGGCGATTTCCCGATCTACGGCCTGCCGGGCATCGGGCTGGGCCAGCAACAATTGCGCACCTTCGAATGCCTCGCGGCACGCATGGTCGAGCGTATTCGTCAGGTCCAGCCACGCGGGCCTTATCGCCTGGCAGGCTGGTCGTTTGGCGGGGTGCTGGCGTATGAAGTCGCGACCCAATTGTTGGGTATGGACGAGGCCGTTGCCTTTCTCGGCCTGATCGACAGTTATGTGCCGCGTCTGACCGATCAGGGCAAGGCGCGCTGGCAAGGGTCAGACCTGCTTGAGCGGCAATTGCTCACACATTGCACCGCGCACTGGCAGGCATATGCACAGCAGCAGACACAAGAGCAACACGAAACCGGCATGACGGCGCTGGGTCGTCTGAACGAACTGCAACAGCAGGCACCTTTGCCCGACTTCGATGCGCTGTTGCAACTGTGCCGCGAGGAACACCTGCTGTACGAGGAGCTGGCGCAGGCCAGCGACGCGCAATTGCGCCATTACCTGGAGCGAGAGGTGGCGCATGGTCACGCGTTGGCCCACTACCAACTGGAGTCACTTAACCTGCCGGTGCATCTGTTCTGTGCCGAGCAGCGCCCGATGTCACCCAGCGGCACCACTGCGACCCTGGGCTGGGGCGAAATTCTGCCGACCGGCCAGTTGCAGTGCGTCGATGTCCCCGGCGACCACATGAGCATGATGCAAGCGCCGCACGTCACTGTTCTCGGCCGTGCGATTGGCCAGACACTGGCCGATTTGCCTGCCACGCCTGTGCCAACAATGGTTCACCAGTCGCTGCTGGCAATCCAGAGCGGGCAGGGCGAGCATGCACCGTTGTTCTGCGTACCGGGTGCCGGTGACAGTGTGACCAGCTTCATTGGCCTTGCCGAAGCACTGGGCCCGGACTGGCCGATTTACGGCCTGCAACCGCGTGGGCTGGACGGCCGCAACGTGCCGCACAGCCGCGTGGAAGCGGCAGCGGAAAGTCATGTGCAGGCAATCGAGGCGCTGTACCCGCAAGGTCCCTTGCACCTGGTCGGTCACTCGTTTGGTGGTTGGGCCGCGCATGCCATGGCGGCGAAGCTTCAGGCACGTGGTCGCGAGGTGGCTTCACTGACCCTGATCGACAGCGAAGCACCTGGCGGAGACGGCTTGTGCAGCAAACCTTATACCGCCACGGCGGCGCTGGAGCGCTTGATCGAGGCCTTGCAGTTGTCCAGCGGCAAAGATCTGGATATCAATCCGAAAACCTTTGCCGACTGCGATTACGCCACGCAACTGAGCCTGTTACAAAGCGCCATGGTAAGGATCGGCATGTTGCCGCCACGTATGGCTCCGCAGGCATTGCAAGGCATCGTCCGCACGTTTGCCAGTGCTTTGCGCACCGTGTACCGGCCAAAAACCGGTGGCTACAGCGGCCGGGTCAGTCTGGTGCTGGTCGACGATCCGACCCTGGATGCGCTGGACAACCAGCTTGAACAGGCTTCTGCTGCAGCCGGGTGGCAAACTCTGTTGCCGCAACTCGCGTTATGGGAAGGGCCGGGCAATCACTTCAGCGTCCTCAAGGCGCCTGACGTCTACAGCCTGGCCGCCTGGTGGTACGACAGGCAGGCGGTAGGCGTGGGAGAGACGCTATGAGGCGGTTTTAGTCAGCGGCTCCACTGCTGCGATATCGCTATGGATATCGCAGCAATGGCGTTGGCTGCGGTTATTGCCAGGGACGGCAGACCGGCAATCAACAGGCCGAAAAGACGCCTTCGGAAGAGGCGTACATCCAGCGCATCAGCGAGTTTCGACCGCTGATTCCAAGTTTGATGGCTGCCCTGCGCTGGTAGCTGCCGACCGTGTTGACCTTAAGCATCAGCCGCTCGGCCTGCTCAAGGGCGGTATGCCCGGCGAGCAACCCGAGGCAGACCTGGGTTTCCCGCTCGGACAGCGAAAGGCCGGTTTCGCGCAGTCGTTCCTGAAAGCGCTCCTCCAGGCTTTCGGTTTTTCTTAGTTCACTACTGGGCATCGCCAGTTGCAGCGCATTGACGTGTTTTTCGAGTATCGAGAACAGCAAGGGGGTGATATCGCTTAGTTGCCGACGCTCGCTGGGCGAAAATGCCTGAGCGGGCAGGGCGCGGAACACCGTGATCTTGCAGGAGAAACTTTCCGATGCCTGAACCGGGTAAAGGTGGATCGAGTCACTCAGCAACAGCGTGCCACGCGACGACGTCACCGTTTCGTTGAAAACCGGTACTTCCGAGGCAGGCGGCGATTGCCAGGGCTGCGGCAGCGAAGAGAGGTGCGTGGCATCCACTGCAAGCTGCTTGTCGATCAAGGTGTGAAACAGGCTGGAAAAATGGCCGCTGCCAATGCTGGCAATGGCCCGGCCAATGTGGGGCAGTAGTGTATGAGGCATGAGGTCGTCCATGAGATCAAAAGCTGTTGACTGCAGTGTAGACGCGGCAAAAGCAAGTCAGTCACATCAACTTGGTCGTAAGGATTGTTACGACTGAACAGTGACGTTAGATGAGCGCTTAGAGCACGACTAGTATTAACTACAGCAAATCATAACGGCTTGATGTTACCTAAATACTTCGTCATCACAAGCAGTGATTATCACTGAATAAGCTGTTCTGGCAGGCAAAACCAAACCCGGTGATGCCTGTTCATCAGAGTAAGTGACCGGTAGAAATCAGTTATTTACCGAGCATTAGCCGTGTCACTAGCCGCGTCAGCCGCCCGTAGGGTGCCGAGACTTTATCGGACAGGTTGAAGCGACTCAGTGTGAGCACACTGCGTGCATGGGATAAACGGACGAAGCCTTCGTAACCGTGATAAGCACCGGTGCCACTTTCTCCGACGCCGCCAAAAGGCAGATCATCCTGAGTGGCGTGCAGCATGGTGCCATTGACGGTTACGCCGCCAGAGCGCGTCCGGTTCACTACATGGTCCACGGACGCCTGCTGATTGGAAAAACAGTACAGGGCAAGCGGTGTCGGCCGGGCGTTGATGAAGGCGATGGCTTCATCCAGTGTGTCGTAAGCGAGGATGGGCAGTAACGGGCCAAAAATCTCTTCCTGCATGATGTCCGCAGTCAGTGGCACTTGAGTAAACGCTGCTGGCGCGATCCTGCGATCGTTTTTCGCTGGCAGCGCATCGTGCTGCCAGACTCGTGCACCGGCTGCGACAGCCTGGTTGACCATGGCCAACAGTCGATCGTAATGACGTGGCGAAATGATCGAGGTGTAGTCCGGATTGCCGTCCAGTGTCGGGTAGAGCTTTTTCGCGGCCGCCAGCCACTCGCTGGCGAAGTGGTCCACGAGGTTGCGCGGCACCAGTACATAATCCGGGGCTACGCAGGTCTGGCCGGCATTGAACAGCTTGCCGATCGCGATGATTCGCGCGGCCTTCTTGAGCGGAAAGTCGGCGCAGACCACTACCGGTGACTTGCCTCCCAGTTCCAGGGTCACTGGCGTCAGGTTGCGCGCTGCGGCGGCCATGACCTGACGGCCTACCTGGGTCGAACCGGTGAACAGCAGGTGGTCGAAGGGCAGCTCGCTGAACTGGCTGGCCAGCCTGGCGTCGCCGGTGACCACAGTCACCTGGTCTGCCGGGAACGTTTCGCCGAGCAGTTGCCTGAGCAGTTCGGAGGTTCTCGGTGTCAGTTCCGACGGTTTGATCATCACCCGATTGCCAGCCGCCAGTGCTTCGATCAACGGCACCAGGGTCAATGTCAGCGGGTAGTTCCAGGGCGCAAGAATGCCGACCACACCCAGCGGCTGGTAGATCACCCTGGCACTCGCAGGTCTGAACACGATCCCTGCCTTGCGCCGTGCAGGACGCATCCAGGCTTTCAGGTGCGAGCGGATGTGCTTGATGCCGTTAATGATCGGCATCAACTCGCCAAGCCTGGTTTCGGCGAAGGAGCGGTTGCCGAAGTCTGCACAGACGGCCTCAAGCAAGCGGTCCTGATTGCTGCTTACCATGCGCAAAACGGCGTCGAGGCTGGCAATCCGTTGTGCATAGCCGGGCACGCCCTGAACGCGAACCGCCGCCTGCTGAGCTGCCAACAGCTCGGTGAGCGCCGCAGCGGAAGACGTCGTGGGAGGCTGAATCTGTGCTTGCTGGTTCATGACAATGCCCCTGTAGCTGCTTTTTATAATGAGTGGAGACGGACTGTCTGTGTAAGGAGGCAAGTAAAGCCCGGAAATAAAGCCAGGCCGGTTAATCGCCGGCTTCAGGCAGCGGGCTCAAACGATCCAGATGGCTGACGATCATCGCCGCCACCATTGCGCAGACCTGTTCAGGGGCCATGGGCTCGTCGAACAGCAGCTCGATTGTCGCGTGAATCATTTCTACCGCGACTCGCGCAACCATGGCGATGCGCTGGGGATCAGCCTCAGGGAACGCACTGGTCATGATTGCAGCCTGAGCGGTGGCCACCCGGCGGTGCGAGTCGAGCCTCACGTGCTCCAAAGCCGGAACGGCCCTTAACGCCTTGAGCGTCCACATGCCGCCCAGCGTTGCCTCGGTGACCTCATAAGTGTCCAGAATCAGATCGGCAAGCGCCTTTTCCAAAGCCTGCGGCGTGCCGGTGAGCAGCTCCGCCGTGATCCAGTAATCGATCCGCTCGTTCTGCTTTTCCAGCAGCCTCTCACCCAGCACCGTCAACAGCGCGTATTTATTGGGGAAATAGCGATACAGCGCAGGCGGTGTAAGACCTGCACGCTCGCAGACCAGATTAGTGGACAAGCGCTCCACTCCGACGTCACACAGGGTCTGTGCGGTGGCCACGAGAATGCGCTCGTAGGTTTCAGTGGCGCGTTGCTGCGCGGGCAGTTTCTTGCGCTCTGCGGTTTTTCCCGCGATCTGTGCTGGATCTGTTTCAGTTTTCAGCCTGGCCATACGTACCTGTCGAAAGGGTGAGGTGCCTGTGTGGCGAAATAAAAGTTGCTGCGCTTTAAAATGATAGTTATAACTACTGTGTAGCGATGACTATCATAACTGAAGCGTCGTTAATGTGACGGTCTGTTAAAAAAAATAAAAAGGTGCCGCTATGAACGTACAGCAATGGCTTTTCTTCTCCTCGGTTCTGATGTGCTCCACCGGCATTCATGCTGCAACAGGTCCTCTGGAGGCCAAGGGCCTTTGGCTGACTGCGGAAAAAGATGCAGTGGTCAGACTGGACGATTGCAAGGATCAGGCAGGCGCCATCTGCGGACAGGTGGTCTGGGTCAAGGATGTTACCTCGGCGTCCAGCGACTGCGGTGTGCAAATCCTGCAGCTGACCCGCTATGACAAGGATGCCTGGCGCGATGGCTGGGTGTATGACCCGCGTGACCAGAAAAAATACAAGGGCGCTGTTCGCGTCAAGGACGGTCGCCTCAATGTGAGGGCTTTCGTCGGCACCGAGATACTCGGCAAGACAGAGCAGTTCGAACGTATCGACACACTGCCTCCTGCTCCGGTTTGCACGTTGTAAGTCCGGCCCTTTAGCGTGGGAGAGAATCATGCGTACTCATACAACCCGTTGTGCACTGGCGGTCACCCTGTGCTCCATAGCCTGTCCGACGCTGGCACTGGCAGATGAAATGTCCAGCTATGCGGTGGATGTCACGGCCAAGGCCAGTTCAGACATTCGTACCCGGGGTATCTCCGATTCGTTGAATCGCCCCGGTGCCAAAGTCACCCTTCAGGTCGCTCATGAATCAGGCCTGGTGGCGCTCGCCGAATTTACCACGGTCAGCAAGAAGCAGTTTCTCGACGGCGATGGCGCAGGCGTGCTGCTTGCCGGCGGCTATCGCTTTGGTGATCCAGACGCCTGGCACTACGGTGTGGGGCTTGCTGCAGAGATGTTCCCTGGCGCGCAATTCAAGGCGCCGAATAGCTTCGATTTCCAGACCTTCACGCCGGGTGAAGAGCACTCCACCCATTACAACAGTCAGTTTGCCGTGCTCGAAATAGGTTATGGCGCGCTCGAAGGCCGAGTCGCCAGAGTGCTCTCGAAAAACTACCGGGGGGCCAATAGTGGCGGGGTGTGCGGCGCGCAACTGCAGTTCCGCGACGATCCGACCAAAGGCCTGGAATGCTACGCCAAGGGCGACCGTAACTCGCGCGGCAGCCTGCTTTACGACCTGGACTACAAGTACGCGCTGGGCATCAACACCAACCTGAAGGTGCATGCCGGCTATCAACAGATCGAAAACTTCTCGGAAGCCGACTTTGCCGACTATGGCGCAGGCCTGGTGCATCGCTGGTGGGGTTTTGACTGGGGGCTTGACTGGGTGACCACCAAGACCCGGGCCCGCGAACTGTACATGGCCGAAGACGACGGGCATGTGCGGGCCACGGATGACAATCGCTGGGTAGCGTCGATTTCCCGCACATTCTGAGTAGACCTTTATGACTTCGCTTTTCATCTCCCGGACGCCTGAGGCGGTCACCGGTCTGGAGCAACTCGTCCTCGCCATCGACCTCGGAACGTCTGGCTGCAAGTGTGCACTGGTCTCCATGGAGGGTGACATTCGGGCCTGGGCGTTCCATGGCGTACCGCTTTACGTCAGTGGCTTGAGTGCGGAGCAGGACCCCGAAGACTGGTGGAATGCATTTTTGCGCGGTGCCCACGAGCTGCTGGGGGCTGATTTGCTCAGGCGACGCCAAGTGGTGGCTGTGTGTTGTTCCACTCAGAGCGAAGGCACGGTATGCGTCGACCGTAATGGCTCGGCGCTGGGGCGCGCGCTGTTGTGGCTGGACAAGCGCGGTGCTGACTCCATCAAAAAGCGCATGGGCGGCGGGTGGTGCAACCTGGGCGGCTACGGACCACTCAAGCTCTGGCGCTCGCTGCGCCTGACCGGTGGCGTGGCCTCACTGTCAGGCATGGACTCGGCGGGGCACATGGCCTACATCCTCGATCACGATCCGGCAAGGTATGAGAGGACCCACAAATTCCTCAACGTACTGGACTACATGAACCTGCGCCTGTCAGGTCGTTATTGTGCCACCGGCGACTCGATGCTGACCGCCTGGATCACCGATAACCGCGACCCGCACCGCATCCGTTACGACGACAGCCTGATCAGGGCGCTGGGCATCGATGCAGGCAAACTGCCCGAACTGGTGGGGTCTACCGAAGTCATCGGGACGTTGCAGCCGGAACTGGCCGATGCACTGGGGCTGCCGCACTCGACGCCAGTGGTGGCAGGTGCCGTGGACACCTCGGCAGTGGCGGTAGGCGCAACAGTGAGCGATTTTGCGCCGCACCTTTATCTGGGTACTTCATCCTGGGTCGGTGCGCATGTGCCGTTCAAGAAATCCAGTGTTCGTCACCACATTGCGGCAGTGCCCAGCGCGGTCAAGGGCCGCTACCTGGCGATGGCCATGCAATCGGCAGCGGGCGCGAATCTGTCGTTTTTGCGCGACAAGGTGTTGTACCACCCGGACGAACTGCTCAGCGATGAACAGCAACCGGATGTCTACGCGTTGCTCGACCGGATTGCCGCCCGCGTGCCGCCTGGCTCGCGAGGTCTGATCTACACGCCATGGCTGTGCGGCGAGCGTTCGCCGATTGGCGATCCCAGCCTTCGCGCGGGCCTGTTCAACCTGAAACTCGAACATTCCCGGGAAGACATCATCCGCGCCTTCATGGAAGGCGTTGCACACAACACGCGCTGGATGCTCGAACCGTTCTCGCAGTTCATCGGCCAGTCCAGCGGCGTAATCGTGGCCACCGGCGGCGGTGCGCAATCGGATGTGTGGTGCCAGATCATGGCGGATGTCTGCGGGCGGGTGATCCAGCAACCGCATAACCCGATCCAGACCAATGCCCGTGGCGCGGCCCTGATCGCCGCCGTCGCGCTGGAAAAACTGCAGTTCTCCGACCTTCCGGCGCTGCAACGACCGCATCGGCTGTACGAGCCGTCCACGATAACCCGTCGCCTGTATGACGACCGCTTCGCCACGTTCAAGGAAGTTCGCAAGCGCCTGGCACCGCTGTATCGCAGATTGAACCCATCACAGGAGACGACATCATGAGTTCTGTTCAACAGCAGATCGTCGCACTGTCGCGGCATCTGTCACGCCGTGGCTTCTTTGCCGCCACCGGCGGCAACCTGGCACTGCGTATCGACGCGCAGCACATCGCGGTCACCCCGTCCGCCACCGATTATTTCAGCATGCGTGCCGAAGATGTCTGCGTGTTACGGCTGGTGGACCTCAAACAGCTCTCGGGAGAGCGCTCGCCCTCGGTCGAGAGCGAGTTGCATGCGCGAGTCCTGCGCTGCCGCCCCGATGTGAATTGCAGTATCCATACCCATCAACCACTGGCCAGCGCATGCACATTGTTCGGTAAACCACTGGAAGTGCCATACCCACCGTTATGGGCATCGCTGGGTAAACGCGTTCCGCTGGTGGGTTACGCACCGTCCGGCTCCGGCTGGCTGGCCGGCAAACTGGAGAAGACCATCCGCCCGGACCACAACGCCTATCTGATGCGCAACCACGGCGTGCTGTGTTGCGGTCCGGACATAGAAACCACGCTGGCGCGACTGGAAGACCTGGAAAAGTTTTGTCGCGACCATCTGGTCAATCAGATCAAGGCCAATGCCTCCAGCAAACCGGAGTCCAGCGCCGCAGTAGCCCGCCTGATCAAGGCGCTTTCCAGCCCGCACGCACTCAGTCCTCAGACCTTCTCGGAGACCCACCCATGAACAAACCTCTTGATCTTGCCAGCCTGCCTCCGGTCCCGACTTCAGCCGTCTCGCAGTGGCCTGACGTCGAATTGCTCTACCGTCGTTTCGACGCGCTGGTGAAGCAGCCCATCCGCCCGATCAAGCGCGATGCGATGAGCAAGGTCATGGGCTATTTCGATGAGCGTTGTCAGGGTTCAAAGCGCCTGTCCGAAGCTGCGAAGAAGGTCATACCGGGAGGTGTGCAACACAACCTTGCATTCAATTACCCGTTTCCGCTGGCCTTTTCCCAGGCCAGGGGTGCGCATTTGACGGATGTCGACGGCAATCGTTACACCGACTTTCTACAGGCGGGCGGCCCGACCTTGCTGGGCTCGAACCATCCGGCGATCCGCGAGCAGGTCAATCGCATTCTTGACGAGTGCGGGCCGGTAACCGGGCTGCTGCATGAGTACGAGGTCAAGCTGGCTGAACTGGTGTGCGAGTTGATGCCGGGTATCGACATGGTGCGCTTGTTGGGTTCTGGCACCGAAGCGGTAATGGCTGCGGTGCGCCTGGCGCGTGCGTATACCCGCAAGAAGTGGGTGATCAAGATCGGCGGGGCTTATCACGGCTGGAGCGATCAGCTTGTCTACGGCATGCGTTTGCCGGGAACCGGTCGTATGGAAGCCTTGGGTATTCCGCGAGGCGCCACGGCGAACACACAGGAAAGCCCTCCCAATAATCTGGACGCCTTGCGTCGCCGGTTGCAGATCAATCGCCTGCGAGGCGGTACCGCAGCGGTGATGGTCGAACCCTTCGGTCCGGAAAGCGGTACCCGTCCGGTACATGCTGACTTCAACCGCCAGCTGCGCGCACTGTGCAACGAGTTCGACACGCTGCTGATCTTCGATGAAGTGGTCACCGGGTTTCGTGCGGGGCTGGGCGGCGCGCAGGCGTACTTCAATGTCATGCCCGATATCACTGTGCTGGGTAAATGCCTGACTGGTGGTTACCCCATGGCTGGCGCGATTGGCGGACGTCGAGACGTCATGCAACTGCTTGCCGGTGGCATTGGTACATCGTCACGGCGGGCGTTCGTCGGCGGGACACTGTCGGCCAACCCGCTGTCATGCGTTGCGGGGTATTACGCGCTGCTTGAAGCACGTCGTCTGGACGCACCGGCACTGGCGGGCAGGGCAGGCGACCGCATGCGCGCCGGGCTGGAGGAAATCATCAATCGACGCGGTTTGCCCTATGTGGCTTACAACATGGGCTCCATCGTGCATTTGCAGACCTCCGGTGTATTGCTGCTCGACACCAGCAACCCGCTGAAGCTGTTGCGCGCACGCAACGAAGCCAAGACCCGCAAACACATGATGGAAGAGATGGGCGCTGCGTATACCGCTCATGGCCTGATCACCCTGGCGGGGAGCCGGATATACACCAGCCTGGCGGACACCGATGAGGTCATCGATGACGCCCTCGAACGCTTCGACGCTGTATTTCAACTGGTGTGAGGAGGGCGTGATGCGCGATCTACTTCGACAGCAATGGTTTGACCTGCGTGAACGCCTGATAGGTCAGGTCGATTCACACAGCAGCATTTCCCTGCGTTTGCCGGGCGAGCAGGGCATGTGGCTGGGAAAACTGGATGACCTGGCACCGCAGGCGGTCGATTGGTCCGCTTCCTCCGTGGAGGGCAGTCAGCCTCATGCTTCTATTTACAGGGCACGTATGGACGTAGGCGCCATTCTGGTAGGCGGCGGAACGTTCGCAAAAAGTCTGGTGGATTTTGGCGGTGTCATGCCGATGCTCTTTGATGAACAAGCGCGTCATATCGGTCATATGGGCACGCCCGGCAAACAGGATCAGCCCTTGGTGAATACCTTGAAGCGTGGCGGAAATGGCGCGCTGATCGATGGCACGCCAGTCATCATGGGGACTACTGGCGCTCGCATGGCACTCAACGCGGAGCTGTTTGAAAAATGTGCCAAGGCCTACACCCTGGCCAGGGCCTGCGGTAAACCACTCACGTTACTGCCATGGTGGGTGGTGCTGGTGGCAAACGGGAGGCTGATGAAAGACGAAAAGCGGGCGGCACTGTGTTTTGCCGATGGCCGGATTCCGCCGGAAACCCGCGGTTATTGAGACTTCCGAAGAGGCGCATGGCATGCAAACGTCTTCCGTTGTAACTCGCAGGCATCTGTGCGCCGCACTGGCCCTGGGCTCGGTCGCGGTGCTGATGGTGGGCCTGCAACCGCTGCTGTTGGGTGAGTTGCTCGCGCAAGGTCACGTCTCACTGGAAGGCGTCGGGCTCGTCGCGATGGGGGAAATCGTCGCACTTGGACTGGGCGTGGTGCTTGGCGACCTGCTGCGATCAAGGCTGAACCTGCGTTTGCTCACCGTCATCGCTATTTTTTCGGCGGCCGGGATGGACCTGCTGACGGCCAATGTCACTGGCGATGGTCCTTTGACTGCCGCCAGGGCGCTGGCGGGGCTCGCGGAGGGGCTGTTGCTATGGGGTGCAGTGAGCCTGATCGTTCAGGGGCCTGCGCCGGACCGGGTGGCGGGCGTGTTCATGGTGGTCCAGACACTGGCGCAGGCTCTGATAGCGGCAGCGCTGGCGTTCTGGGTATTGCCCGGCCAGAGCGTTTATGCCGGCTTCGTGTTTCTGGGCGGACTGACGGCGGTTTCAGTGCTGTTAGTGGCCTGGCTGCCGAAACGGCTGGCGCGCGAACCAGACAAACAAACCGATGCGTCGGATTTCCGCTGGAGTTTCAAGCAAGTGTTGCTGTTGATGCTGGTATTCCTGCAACTGTCGGCTATCGGCGCGCTTTGGGCGTATCTGGAGCCATTGGGAACCCATGCCGGTCTTGCCCCTCAAGCGGCGCAGCTGTTGGTTTCGGCAATGCTGTTCATGCAGGTGGTGAGCGGATGCCTGGGGGTTTTGCTGGTACGCAGAGTTCCTGACTATTCGATGCTGGCAGTTGTCGCACTCCTGCTCGCCAGCATTGCGCTAGGTATGTATGTGGCGGCTGATCAGGGTGTAACGGTATTCCTCGGGCTGTGCAGCTTGTTCGCGCTGGTCTATCTGATGCTGACGCCTTTTCAGGTGCGCATTGCATTGCAGATCGACCCATCCGGAAGAATCGCCGGGCTTATCCCCGGCATGCAATTGCTGGGCTGTGCGTTTGGACCGCTGCTGGCGTCGCAATGGATTGCAGGCGACAACGCCCAGCCGGTTCTGCTGGTGAGTGCTTGGTTTTCAGTGATAGCGCTGCTGTTGGTGGGCGTGTTGCGCAGGTGTCCCGTGCGTGCACAAGTCGGCTTTGCGCGCAGGGTTTGATTGCAGCGGCTGGATGCTCGCCAGGGCAACGTATGTCATGAGCATGGCGTGCGGATAAATGTCTTCGAGCGGTGGCACTAACAGATTGCCTGCACGCGGCGTAGAACCCTGCCTTGCGAGCCAATGACGGCCGGTTTTCGCAATGAAAACGGGCTTTTTGAAAAAAAGAGCATGGACTCGGGATATAACACTAATTAGAATCAGTCTCATTTGGCGCATCCATCGCTCAAGGCTCTTGTCATGATTGACACAGCGACCCTACCTCCGCAGACCCTGCATTCCCTGTACCGCGATCATCACGGCTGGCTTGAAAACTGGCTGCGCAAGCGTATGGGCAATGCCTGGGATGCCGCTGACCTGAGTCAGGATACCTTTTTACGCGTGCTGTCGAGCTCGCAACAGATCGCCGACATGCAGGAGCCACGGGCGTATCTGCTGACCGTGGGT
This sequence comes from Pseudomonas syringae CC1557, assembly GCF_000452705.1. Classification (NCBI taxonomy): domain Bacteria; kingdom Pseudomonadati; phylum Pseudomonadota; class Gammaproteobacteria; order Pseudomonadales; family Pseudomonadaceae; genus Pseudomonas; species Pseudomonas syringae. The sequence goes on along the minus strand of NZ_CP007014.1, from coordinate 3,179,844 downwards.
AAGCGCCTGCTCAGCAATTTCTACACGCGCCGCAGTCTTGAACAGGCTTATCTTGAGGCGCTGGCCCAGTTGCCTGAGGACAGCGTGCCGTCTCCCGAACAACGCTGGTTGCTGCTGGAAACCCTTCAGGCGCTCGATGAGTTGCTGGACGGTCTGCCTGCACCGGTACGCCGGTCGTTTCTCTGGAGCCAGCTCGAAGGCCTGGGATATCGCGACATTGCGCAGCGCTTGCAGGTTTCCGAACGCACCGTCAAACGCTATATGGCACAAGCCTATGAGCACTGCCTGTTGGTGGATTGGTGATTCGTTCGGCACCCTCGAACGAAGAGCGCGAGGTGGTCCGCAGAGCTGCACAATGGCTGGCGCTGCTGGAGTCCGGTGGTGCCAGCGATGAAGATCACGCCATGCTTCAGCACTGGCGCGACAGTGCGGCTGGCAACGAGCGCGCCTGGCAGAAGGCCCAGCAACTGCGCCAGCGTTTTTCGGCCTTGCCCGCCAATCTGGCAATGGCGACGCTGGACCGTCCTGACCAGGCTCGCCGCGCCGCGTTGAAACGGGCATTCGGCTTTGCCGCGCTGGCTCCGGCGGTCTGGCTATTGGGGCGTCAGTTGCCGCTGGAGGTCTGGCGTGCCGACCTGCACACCGCCGTCGGCGAACACCGGCGCCTGACACTGGCCGATGGCAGCGCCCTGCAATTGAACACCGACAGTGCTGTCAACGTCGATCTGGGTTCCCGACAGATAACGCTGGTGCGCGGAGAGATCGCGCTCAAAGTGCCGGGCAGCGCGCCGTTGACCATCGACGGCCCTTACGGGCGCATTGTGGTCAGTCAGAGTGAAGTTTGTGTGCGGCTTAACGAGAGCGACTGCCGGGTCTCGGTGGTCAGCGGTTCGGTACAGGTCCATCCGTTGCGAGGCTCTGCGCTGGTCGTGCAGGCGCACCAGCAGATCAGTCTGCAACGAAGCGGCGCAGGACCGGTTACGGCCTTCGACGCGCAATTGCCCGGCTGGCGTGACGGCGTGCTGACTGCGCAGAACCAGCCGCTGGGCACTTTTCTGCGCGAACTCAGCCGATACCGCCCCGGTCTGCTGCGCTGGGAACACGAGCTTGAAGCCTTGCGGATAACCGGCAGTTTTCAGCTCGATAACACTGATCGGGTCCTGTCGCTGCTGGCCGCCAGTCTGCCGGTAGAGATCCACATGCGTACCCGCTATTGGGTCACTCTGGCCCCTCGCAAAAACACACCACAAAAAAATAACGCGTGAAGCCTGTCCCTTTTTTTCGTCTCACTGGTCATTACAGGTAGTGAACAAAATTACGAGAGCTTCCCTTTATGTCTGCAGTTTCTCCCCATCGTTTACGTCCGCTTTTGCATTTCAGTCTGTTGCTGACCCTGAGCTCCAGTCCGCTGTTCATCTCGACCAGTTGGGCCGACACCGCGACCAGACGCGCCTATGAAGTACCGGCTGGCACCCTGAGTGCAGCGTTGACCCGGTTTGCCGGGCAGGCCGGCGTCAACCTGTCGGTAGACCCTGCGCTGGTGAATGGACGCAACAGCGCCGGGCTGTCGGGCGACTTTGCAGTCGAAGAAGGCTTTGCGCGACTGTTGCAGGGCTCCGGTCTGCAACTGGTATCCGTTGGCGATCAGGCGTACACGCTGATTCCTGCTGTTCAAAGCACGAGCATGCAGCTGGCGCCGACGTCGATTGTCGGCGACGGCGGCTCCACCGACGGTCAGGAATATGCAGGCGGTCAGGTTGCGCGCAAAGGCTCGCAAGGCATGCTCGGCGCGCGGGATTTCATGGAAACGCCGTTCAGCATGACCACCTACACCAAGGATGCGGTGAAAAACCAGCAGGCCCGCACGTTGGGCGACTTGATTGCCAGTGATCCGTCGGTGCGCTCCACCAACCCGGCGGGCGGGCGTTATGAACAGTTCACCATTCGTGGTTTCAGCCTGTTCAACAGTGACGTTTCCTACAACGGTCTTTACGGCATTCTGCCTACCTACACCATCGATATGGAAATGGCCGAGCGGGTCGACATCCTCAAGGGGCCGAGCCAGATGATCAACGGCATCTCGCCGCGCGGCAGTGTCGGCGGCGGGATCAACGTGGTGCCGAAACGGGCGACCGACAAGCCCATCACCGAATTCACCACCAGCTATGCCTCCAAGGGGCAGGTCGGTGCCGCAGTCGATGTGGCTCGCCGGTTTGGTGAAGACGACAAATTCGGTATTCGTTTCAACGGCGTGAAGCAGTCTGGCGATACCGAGTGGGACCATCAGAGCGTTGATCGCGATATGGCCGTGCTTGGCCTGGATTTTCGCGGCGAGCGTTTGCGCCTGTCGACCGATATAGGTCACACCGAACGTGACACCGACGCACCGCAGGAGCGCGTGCAGGTCGGCGCCAATGCCAAAGTACCCAATGCCAACGATGTGCGCGACAACTATGCGCAGGCCTGGAGCAAGGCGCGCACCCGGGACACCTTCGGTGCGGTGAATGCCGAGTACGACGTCAATGACTCGGTCATGCTCTATGGCGGTGTCGGTGCGCGGAAAAGCAACCATGATTTCCTGCGCCATGCGGTGTCGGTGACCAACGATGCGGGCGATTTCAGCGTACAGCCACGCGACTTCACCCGTGACGAAAATGTCCGGACTGCCAACGTCGGGGTGCGCAACTGGTTTCATACCGGGCCGGTCAGTCACGAGGTCAATCTCGCTGCCAGCTACTTCTATATGGACTTCGAGAATGGCGGCGCACGCTATGCCTCCTCGCCGAGCAACCTGTACGACCCGATCGAGACGCCGACCCCCTCGAATCCGACTCGATCTGACTCCAAGGTCTATACCGAAAACCGTTTCAGCGGTGTGGCCTTGACCGATACCATGGGCTTCTTCGATGACCGCCTGCTGCTGACGCTTGGTGCCCGCTGGCAGCGGGTCAAGGTTGATGACTGGACTGACAACGTCAAGGGAGACACGGCTTACGACGAGGAGAAAGTCTCGCCTTCAGGTGGCATTCTGTACAAGGTTACCGACGACTTCTCGGTGTACGCCAACTACATGGAAGGTCTGAGCCAAGGCAAGATCGCGCCGTCGACCTCTGTGAACGAAGACGAGATATTCCCGCCGTTTGTCAGTCGTCAGGTTGAAGTCGGTGCCAAGTATGATCTCGGATCGTATGCGTTTACCGCCAGTGTGTTCCGTATCAAGCAACCGGCTTACGAGACCAATACCACGTCGCGGGTCTTCGGCCCGAATGGCAAACGTCAGAATGACGGTGCCGAGCTGACCATGTTCGGCGAACCCCTCAAAGGCTTCCGCCTGCTGGGCGGGGTGATGTACATCGACAGCAAGCTGACCAATACCGTCAACGGTCAGTTCGATGGCAACCGTGCACCTGCCACGCCCGAATACAACGTCAACCTGGGTGCCGAATGGGACGTGCCGCAGGTCAAGGGCCTGACCCTGACCGGGCGGGGCATCTACACCAGTTCGCAGTATCTGGATCAGGCCAACAGCAAAAGTATCGACTCTTCCGAGCGTTTCGATGTGGGTGCACGTTACGCCTTCAAGGTCGACCAGAAGGACATCACACTGCGAGCTAATATCGAAAACGTCATGGACAAGCGTTACTGGGCCTCCGCCGGAGCCTCGGATGACAGCGAGCCCGGCTTGACGCTGGCGACCCCGAGGACCTACCTGCTGTCAGCAACCATCGGTTTCTGAATACAGTTGATTGCCCGGCCCAGGGAAGGGCCGCAGGGTGGACATATCACACTTGGCCAGTCCTTTATGAGGGATAACCTGTATACATAAATAGCTGAATACGTAGAGCGTAACTGAATAAAGACTTAACAGAACTGCTGTTGGCAGTGGCTGTTTATCCCTTGAAGCGCTCATTTAATTAATGGCACTTTGAATAACTCCGATGAAAACTTCGGGGCTTTCGCGCACCCGAAACGTTATAAGTTATTTATTTTAGTTTCATGTTTTTTTTCGACACAACAGGTTGCACTTTTGACTGAATGATAATAGTTTGCATCCCGAACTTAGCGAGGGTTAACTGATGTTGAATGATGGCTTATTGCACTCTACTACGTCGCCGAAAACCAATGCCAACTACCTGGACCGACAGAGCAAGTTTGAATCCAATGTACGAAGTTATCCGCGCAAGTTGCCGTTGGCGATTGCCAAGGCACATGGCGTTTGGGTAACGGACGTTGAAGGCACCACGTACCTTGATTGCCTGGCCGGTGCCGGAACACTGGCATTGGGTCATAACCATGAAGCGATCATGGCCAGTCTCGACAGCTTTCTGACGTCAGGCATGCCGATGCATACCCTTGACCTGACCACGGCAGTCAAGGATGCATTCAGCGAAGCGCTGCTGCGTCTGTTACCGGGTCAGGGTCGTGATTACTGCCTGCAATTCTGTGGGCCGTCGGGTGCCGATGCCGTCGAGGCCGCGATCAAACTGGCGAAAACCGCAACCGGTCGGCACAACGTCATCAGCTTTTCCGGCGCGTATCACGGCATGACTCACGGCGCGTTGGCGCTGACCGGTAACACCGCGCCGAAAAATGCCGTCGCCAACCTGATGCCCGGCGTGCAGTTCCTGCCGTACCCGCACGAATACCGTTGCCCGTTGGGCATTGGCGGCGAGGCCGGAATCGATGCGCTGAGCTACTACTTCACCCAGTTCATCGAAGATGTCGAAAGTGGCGTGTCGCTGCCGGCAGCCGTGATTCTGGAAGCCGTGCAGGGCGAGGGCGGAGTCAATCCGGCTCCGTCCGCCTGGCTGCGGCAGATCCGTGAAGTCACCCGCAAGCACGGCATCCTGTTGATTCTCGATGAAGTGCAGGCCGGTTTTGGCCGCACCGGCAAGATGTTCGCCTTTGAGCATGCCGGGATCGAACCCGACGTGATTGTCATGTCCAAGGCGGTGGGTGGCGGCCTGCCGTTGGCAGTGCTGGGCTTCAAACGCGAGTTCGACGCGTGGGCACCCGGCAATCATGCGGGTACTTTCCGCGGTAACCAGATGGCGATGGCCACCGGGCTTGCCACCCTTGAAGTGCTGCAACGCCAGAACCTTGCCGGCCAGGCCGCGAAGCGCGGGCAGTGGCTGAAAGACCAACTGAAAGACTTGCAACAGCGCTATCCCGCCATGGGCCACGTGCGTGGACGCGGCCTGATGCTGGGCATCGAAATTGTCGATGAGCGCAAGGCAGCAGACCGTCTCGGCTGCTTTCCGACAGACCCGGAACTGGCAGTGGTCATTCAACAGCACTGCTTCAAACAGGGCCTGTTGCTTGAGCGCGGCGGCCGTAACGGTAATGTGATCAGGCTATTGCCGCCGCTGATTATTACCGAGGAACAATGCCAACTGGTTATTCACCGATTTGAAGAAGCGCTCAAGGCAGCATTGTTTCAATTGCGTCAATAAGTGCGACACCGGGTTGAGCCAATACCCGGCACTCGATAAGCACGTTTAATAAACAGACAGCGTTACTCACCTGAAAGGTTTATCGGCACCTGGCCGTTTTACCCCTCAGGCAGTCAGTTCAGCTGTCAGGCAGCAGGCACTGAAATCAGTAACTGTTGCAGCGCCCTTAAAACAGTAAGCGTACAGCGACTGTGGAGCAGACATGACCAATACTGATCGCACCGTTTTATCAAATATGGTGAGCGAGTTGGCGACGACACGTGCCTTACTCAATTGCCTTATCAAAGAATTCGCACTGCCTGAAAACTGCCTTCACTACACGTGGCCGCAAGACATGCAGGGTATTGCACCGGGCAGCTTTGTCGACGGCGGGCACTGGAAAGGTATTCCATTGACGATCAGCCTGCCCAATCAACAGCAGTTCTTCGTGCTGGTGGATCGTCAGGATCGTCTAGGCAGTCACCGATACCTCTCCGACGTTTATGCGCGCAGTGGTCAAGGCACCTGGCGCTGCCTGGCGTTTGCCGAATTCGCCCGGCAATTGCTGAGCGCCTGTGAACACATGACCCGTGCCAGCAACGACGAATTGCTGGACCAAGTGCTGCAAAGCCAGCACCTGACCGCTGCCATCGTGGCGCACAACATGACTGGCCAGCATCCCGCGCCACTGAGTGGTTATCTGGCCAGCGAGCAGGGCTTGTGGTTCGGCCATCCCAACCACCCGGCGCCCAAGGCGCGCCTGTGGCCTGCGCATCTGGCTCAGGAAACCTACGCGCCCGAGTTTCAGGCACAGACTGCGCTGCACCTCTTTGAAGTCCCTCTGGAGGGGTTGCGCATTACCGCCAATGGCTTGAGCGAAGCGGAAGTCATGTCAGGCTTCGCCGATCAGTCCATAGCCCGGCCCGGTCATGCGTTGATCTGCATGCACCCGGTACAGGCGCAGCTGTTCATGCAGGACCGCCGTGTGCAGCGTCTGCTCGAAATGGGGGATATCTCGGATCTGGGGGCCAGCGGCCTGCTGGCCAGCCCGACCGCCTCGATGCGCACCTGGTACATCGAAGGCCACGACTACTTCATCAAGGGCTCGCTGAATGTGCGCATTACCAACTGTGTCAGGAAGAACGCCTGGTACGAGCTGGAAAGCACGCTGATCATCGACGACTTGTTCCAGCGCTTGCAGCAGACCCGGCCGGAAACCCTGGGTGGACTGTCGACGGTTGCCGAGCCCGGTTCGATGAGTTGGGCTCCCAAAGGTGTGAGCGAAGCGGACGGACACTGGTTTCGTGAACAGACCGGGGCGATTCTGCGGGAAAACTTCTGTCGCCGTTCCGGTGCCGAGTGCAGCGTGATGGCTGGCACCCTGTTCGCACGTGACTTGCGTTCCAGGCCGCTGGTGCATGATTTCCTTCAGCGTTTCAAAGGCAGCGAGCTGGGAGACGACGACCTGATCAACTGGTTCGACGCGTATCAGGCTCTGCTGCTGCGCCCGGTCATGGCGTTGTTCTTCAACCATGGCATCGTGATGGAGCCGCACCTGCAGAACGCTGTGCTGATTCACGATAACGGCCAGCCGCAGCAACTGTTGTTGCGCGACTTCGAAGGCGTCAAGCTGACTGATGAACTGGGCATCGATGCCATTCAGGTCGGGTTGCATCCACGGGTTCGTCAGTCGCTGCTTTACAGCCGCGAACAGGGCTGGAGCCGCATTACCTACTGCCTGATGATCAATAACCTGTCCGAGGCCGTATTGGCCCTGAGCTGGGAGCGCCCGCATCTGGCACCGTTGATGTGGCAGAAAGTCGAACAGCAACTGCGGCATATTCGCGATGAGCTGGTGCGTCCGGCCCCGGAGCTGGATGCGCTGATCGCAGGCCATTCGATTGCCTGCAAGACCAACCTCAAGGTGCGTCTGGCAGCCAAGGCCGATCGTGAGGCGAATTACGTGCGCCTTGCGTCACCGTGGGGTACGGAGGCGCGTTATGCATAACATTCCAGACACGGTACTGGCCGCCATCCAGGAGGCCCGCGCGCTCGAAAGCGACCCGCTGGCCGCGTTCATCTACGATCTGGATGCGCTGCGCGAACATGTCAGCAAGGTCATGGCGGCGCTGCCCGCTGGCGTCGAGCTGTACTACGCAATCAAGGCCAACAGCGAAGCACTCATGCTGGAAACCCTGGCGCCACTGGTCAGCGGCTTCGAAATCTCGTCCGGCGGCGAGATCGAGCGGGTAATGGCTTGTCCGACCCGCAAACCCTATGTGTTTTCCGGCCCTGGCAAACTCGATTCCGACCTGCGCTCGGCGCTGCTGAACAAGGTCGAAGCCATTCACCTGGAAAGCCTCAACGAAATCGAGCGCCTGCAACAATTGGCCGAACAGGCCGGGCGCGTGCAGCCGGTGTTCATCCGCATCAACCCGCAGCTGCCTGCACAGCAATCAAGCAAACTGGCGATGGCCGGGACAGCAACGCCATTCGGCATCGACGAAGCGGATCTGGCCAATGCCGTGCGCCGCGTGGACGATGCCTCGCACCTGACGCTCAAGGGCTTTCATGTGCACGCCATGTCGCATCAGATGTCGGTCGAGCGTCATGAGCAATTGCTGGACTTCTATCTACAGCGCTGGCAAACGTGGAAAGCACTGGCGCGCTATCCCGAGCAACTGACCCATTTCAACGTTGGCGGCGGTATCGGCGTTGATTACCTGAACAGCCAGCAGTTCGACTGGCAGCGCCTGTGCCTCTATCTGGAACAACGCCTGGGCGAACAGAAGGACGCACCGATCCTGCGTTTCGAGCCGGGACGTTTCATCAGCGCCTATTGCGGGTATTACGTTATTGAGGTACTGGACAGCAAAACCAGCCACGGCGAGCACTTTCTGGTCTGTCGGGGCGGTACTCATCAATTCCGTCTGCCGGTAGCACAGGGACACGATCATCCGGTGATCCACGTGCCGAATGTGCCGCTAAAGCCTGCGTCGCAGGAACAGGCGTACACCGTGGTCGGCCAGCTTTGTACGCCCAAGGATGTACTGAGTCGCCGCCAGCCCTTCAAAAACGTGAATATTGGCGATCTGCTGGTGCTGCCGTTGGCCGGGGCGTATGGCTACAACATCTCGCACGCTGACTTCCTCTGCCATCCAAGGCCGCCGCAGCATTTCGTGCGCAACGGCGAACGGGTCAGGACATGAGCTGGAAAGTCCCACGCAGTTGGGTGGTGATCAATGTGCTGCTCGGGACGCTCACCGTCAGCCTGAGCAACAGTTCGCTGAACCCGGCGCTGCCGACCTTCATGGAAGCCTTCCGGATCGGTCCGCTGCTGGCCACCTGGATCGTCGCGGGGTTCATGACCAGCATGGGCATGACCATGCCACTGACCAGCTTTCTCAGTCAGCGGTTTGGCCGCAAACGTCTGTACCTGTGGGGCGTTGCGCTATTCGTCGGCGGTTCGCTGCTGGGTGCGCTGGCCAGCTCGATTGCCATGGTGATCAGCGCACGAGTGGTGCAGGGCGTCGCCAGCGGCCTGATGATTCCCCTGTCATTGGCGATCATATTTTCCGTGTATGAAAAGCATGAACGGGGCAGGGTGACCGGGCTGTGGAGCGCAGCGGTAATGCTCGCTCCGGCGCTGGGTCCGCTGTGCGGCAGCCTGTTGCTGGAGTGGTTCAGCTGGCGCTCGCTGTTCCTGATGAATGTGCCTATCGGGCTGCTGGCATTGCTGCTGGGCATTGGCGTGCTGCCGGATTCGGAACCTGCCGAGCGCAAGCCGTTCGACCTGATCGGCTATTTGCTGATCGCCTCGGGCATCGGTCTGTTGATGATCGCCATCAGCCGCATGCATCACGCCGCAGCGCTGCTCGATCCGCTCAATCAAGGCATGGTGCTGGTTGCCGTGGCCTGCCTGATCGCGTTTGTTCGCGTGGAGCTACGGCGTGAAGCACCGCTACTCAATTTGCGTCTGTTCAACCTGCGCGGTTACCGGCTGAGCGTGATCATCGCCGTGGTGCAGTCGGTCGGCATGTTCGAATGCCTGGTATTGCTGCCGCTGCTGGTGCAGACCGTGCTGGGCTACAACCCGATCTGGACCGGCCTGGCACTGCTGTGTACCGCAGCCTTCGCCAGCCTGTTCGGGCAATGGGGCGGCAAGGCGCTGGACCGTCACGGCCCCCGCACGGTGGTCGCCATCGGGTTGTTGCTCACCGGTGTTTCCACGCTGGCGCTGGGCATGCTCAATGCCAACGCAGGGATTGGCGTGGTGTTCGTGCTGATGATGCTGCGTGGCGCGGGTCTCGGGCTTTCCTACATGCCGGTGACCACCGCCGGGCTCAATGCCTTGCCCGAGCCGATGGTCACTCAAGGCGCAGCGATGAACAACATTTCGCGCCGCCTGGTCGCTTCGCTGGCAATCGTCATCGCCTCGCTGTGGCTGGAATTCCGCCTGAACTCGGCCGGGCCGCTCGCCACGCCTTCGGCCATCAGCGAAGTGTTCATCGTCACCGGCCTGCTGATCCTGCTGGCACTGCCCTGTGCCTGGCGTTTCCCCCTTAACGACGAACGCGCCGAGGCTCAGCCTGGCGCGGTCTAACCCCGATAATTTTTCGTTCGAGGTATGAACATGGCTACCCCTTTACCGCTGCAACGTCACGCTTCATCAACAACAAACGCCACCGGTGCCTGGCTGGCGGATATCGACACGGCGCGCTACGGAAAAGTACAGCGCCGGGTGATCGGGCAACTGCTGCAAACCCTGTTGTACGAAGCTGCGCTGCCTTACCGCTGTGAGCCGCTGGGCGAGCATCAAAACCGTTTCACCGTGGCGCTCGGCGATGGCGTGGAGTACCACTGCAACGGGCTGCTCAGCACCAGTTTCGAGCTGATCCGCCTGGATCACGCCAGCCTTGAGCGCGTCGACAGTGCAGGTCAGCGCTCGACGCCTGACCTGCACCTGGCCCTCACCGAACTGCTGGCTGCGTTCAAGGACAGCCCGCATCTGGTGCGTTTCATTCAGGAAATCGAGCAGACCCAACTCAAGGACCTGCAAGCACGCAATCAGGGTTATCAGCCCGCCAGACCGGCACACGAGCTGGACGTGGATGCGCTGGAACAGCACTTCATGGACGCCCATAGCTACCACCCGTGCTACAAATCGCGGATCGGCTTTTCCCTGGCCGATAACCGCCACTACGGGCCCGAATTTGCCACGCCGTTCGCCTTGGTCTGGCTGGCAGTTGCCCGCTCCAGCGCTTCGGTCGGGCATGCGCGCAGCATGGATTTCCAGGCATTTATTCGAGAAGAGCTGGGCGCGCAACGTTGGCAGGAGTTTGCCAGCGAGCTGGCTGCACGAGGCAAGTCGATAGATGACTATCAGTTGATGCCGGTCCATCCGTGGCAGTGGGATAACGTCACGGTGTCGACCTTTTACCCTGAACTGGCCAGCGGCGAGCTGATTTATCTGGGCACTTCGGCCGATGTCTACAAAGCGCAGCAATCGATCCGCACGCTGGCCAATGCCAGCCAGCCGCAGCGACCTTACGTCAAGCTGGCGATGAGCATGACCAACACCTCAAGCACGCGGATTCTAGCGCGGCATACGGTGCTCAACGGCCCGATCATCACTGACTGGCTGCACCGGCTGATTGCCACCGACAGCACGGCCAAGGCGCTGGATTTCGTGATTCTTGGCGAGGTCGCCGGAGTCAGCTACGACTACCGCCACCTGCCGGAATCGCGCTCGGCACAGACCTACGGCACGCTGGGGGCGATCTGGCGGGAAAGCCTGCATCAATACCTCAAGGACGATGAACAGGCAGTGCCGTTCAATGGCCTGAGCCATGTGGAAAATCGCTATGGCGATGGTGAGCAGACGCCTTTCATAGACGCCTGGGTCAGCCAGTATGGCCTCAAGGAGTGGACCCGCCAGCTGTTGCAGGTCACCGTGCCGCCGATCATTCACATGCTCTACGCCGAAGGCATCGGCATGGAGTCCCATGGGCAGAACATCGTGCTGATCGTCAAACAGGGTTGGCCACAGCGTATCGCGCTCAAGGATTTCCACGACGGTGTGCGCTATTCGCCTGACCATCTGGGTCGTCCCGAGCTATGCCCGGAACTGGTTCCGCTGCCTGCCAGCCACGCGAAACTCAATCGCAACTCGTTCATCATCACCGATGACGTGAACGCAGTTCGCGATTTCTCCTGTGACTGTTTCTTCTTCATCTGCCTGGCGGAAATGGCGATTTTCCTGCGTCAGCAGTATCAGCTGGACGAGGCGCTGTTCTGGAAAATGACCGCAGATGTGATCCTCGGCTATCAGCAGGCTCACCCGCAGCACCGCGACCGCTTCGGCCTGTTCGACGTGTTCGCACCCACCTATGAAGTGGAAGAACTGACCAAACGCCGCCTGCTGGGTGACGGCGAGCGGCGCTTCCGCTCAGTACCCAATCCACTGCACGCCTACAGGCCGCAATGATGCTGAGGACCAATACGCTCAAAGATAAACTCGGCAGCGGCCAGACGGTGTACGGGCTGATCAGTTCGATTCCTGCCCCGGCGGCCATCGAGCTGATTGCCGAGGCCGGGTTCGACTTCGTGATCATCGACATGGAGCACGTGCTGATCAACCCTGAAACCGTGGAGAACATGATCCGCGTGGCAGAAAGCTATGGCCTGACGCCTTTGGTGCGGGTCGCCGATCTCAACCCGAAAACCCTGTTGCGCCTGCTCGACGGCGGCGCGCAGGGCATCGTGTTGCCCATGATCGAAAGCCCCGGGCAACTGGCCGACGCGATTGCCGCCTGCAAGTACCACCCGCTGGGCCGACGCAGCCTCAATGCCGGTCGGCCGGGCTCGTTCGGCAAACACAGCCTGGCGCAGTACGTGGAAGCGGCCAATCAGCAAATCATGGTCGTGGCGATGATCGAAAGCGCCGAAGGCGTGCGCCGTGCCGCCGAGATCGCCAGCGTTCCTGGGCTGGACATGATCCTTGAAGGTGCGGCAGATCTGTCGCAGTCCATGGGCATGCCTTGGCAGATCGACCAGCCCGAGGTGCAGCAGGCGCTGCTTGACACCTGGCAGGCGGCGCAGGCGGCAGGCATTCCTTATTGCAGCATTCCCCGTCAGCCCGGCGATGCAGCCCGCTGGCAGGCCCGCGGTGTCAACGCCTTCGTTCTTGGTGATGAGCGCGGTATCGCGTTTCGTGCGTTGCAGGCCCGTTTGACTCAAATTTCAGCAGAAGGAAAATAATCCGATGAACTTCATTTCACTCGCCGCTGACCTGGTCATGCAGGATCTGGTCGATTGCCTGCTGGCTGAAGACTTTTTTGGCCGCGAGCCATTGAGTCTGCAGGACACGGCTCACTGGCAAGCGCGTCACCCGCAGGCTCCGCAACTGGCGGAGCAAAGCGCCGCACAGCAAGTCTGGGAATGGTGTTGCGATGCGTCCGAACAGCGCTTCATCAGCATCGCGTTGCGCCCCGGCATTACCCAACAGTGGGAAAAAGTGCCCGGCACCCCGGTGCTCGGTCGTCAGGATGAGCGCTGGATGCAGCTCTCCCCGGAAGATTTCATGAAGTGGGTGTTTGCCGGCAAGGCAACGCAGCTTCAGGCCAGCCAGCGCGAAGAAAACGAAAAAGGCATTGCGCTGTTTCTCGACGTCCTGCGAATCAGCGTCTGGCAGACCGCACTATCACAGGATCACAAAGTCGACCACCACGACCTGATGGCGCAGGACGGTGCAACCTTCTTCCGCACCATGGAACAGTGGGCCTCGCTGCGCGATCGCCCGTATCATCCGCTGGCCAAGGCCAAGCAGGGGCTGAACGAGCAGGAATACCGTCAGTATCAGGCCGAGTTCGCCCAACCGGTGGCGCTGAACTGGGTTGCCGTCGACAAGAACTTGCTGCAATGCGGTGGCGGTGTAGGTGATGTAAATGCCTCGTTCCCGGCACGCTATCTATTGCCGCAAAACCTGCAAGCCGAGCTCGAGCAAGAGCTGCAACAGCGTGGCATCGCGAGCAGCCACGTGGCGCTGCCGGTTCATCCCTGGCAGTTCGAGCACGTTCTGGAGGCGCAACTCGGCGATGTGTTCGCCAAGGGCGAGTGCCAGCGTCTTACATTCACCCAGGCAACGGTGTATGCCACTTCATCGCTGCGTTCGATGACGCCGTGCTTCGACAGCGCGGATTACCTCAAGCTGCCGATGGCTATCTATTCCCTGGGTGCGTCCCGTTACCTGCCCGCCGTGAAGATGATCAACGGCGAGCTGAGCGAGAAACTGCTGCGTGAGGTGGTCGACAAGGACGAAACCCTGAGCCGCTCGCTGCACCTGTGCGACGAGGGCAAATGGTGGGCGTTCATGCCGCCGCAAGCGACCCTGTTCGACGAGGCGCCACGGCACCTGTCGGCAATGGTCCGTCGCTATCCATCGGCTTTGCTGGACGATCCGGAGTGCCGTCTACTACCGATGGCCGCGCTGGGCACGCCGTTACCGGGCAGCAATCGGCATTTCTTCGATGAATGGATGGAGTATCGCGACCTGCCGTGCAATCAGGCCTCCGTGCTGACCCTGTTCCGCGAATTGAGCCACAGTTTCTTCGACATCAACCTGCGCATGTTCCGCCTCGGCATGCTTGGCGAGGTGCATGGCCAAAACGCAGTCATGGTCTGGAAAGCCGGTCAGGCACAAGGGTTGTTGCTGCGCGATCATGACTCATTGCGTATCTTCGTGCCGTGGCTGGAGCGCAATGGCATGCATGACCCGGAATATCGAATCAAGAAAGGTCATGCCAATACCCTTTATCATGAGCGCCCCGAGGATCTGCTGTTCTGGCTGCAGACCCTGGGTATTCAGGTCAACGTGCGGGCAATCATGGATACACTTGCCCAGGTTTACGAAGTGCCGGTAACGGCGTTGTGGACTGTGCTGCGCGATGTTCTGGATAATCTGGTCACCACCATCGAATTCGACGACGAGGCTCGCGCCATGATCCGCCATCAACTGTTCGACGCACCGAACTGGCCCCAGAAACTGCTGCTCACGCCGATGATCGAGCGTGCTGGCGGGCCGGGCAGCATGCCGTTCGGCAAGGGCGAGGTGGTCAACCCGTTCCACAGGTTACGCCGTGAGTCCTGAGCAGTCCCTACATCCTTCGCGGCGCACGGTGTTGCGCCTTTCGTTGGGGTTACTGGCGTTGCCCGGGCTTGCCTGGGCAGCGCCGTTGAGGCCTTTGAGAATAGTCACGTTGTTCCAGGGGGCTTCCGACAGCGCAGTGGCATTGGGCGTGACGCCCTGTGGAATTGTGGATTCCTGGAGCGAAAAACCGATGTACCGCTACCTGCGCCCGGCGCTGGCGGCGGTGCCGCACGTGGGGCTGGAAACCCAGCCGAGTCTGGAAGACATCGTCTTGCTCAAGCCGGACCTGATCGTCGCATCACGCTTTCGCCATCAGCGTATTGCGCCATTGCTGGAGCAGATAGGTCCGGTGCTGATGCTCGAAGAGGTGTTCGAATTCAAGCGCACGCTGGCGATGATGGGTGCAGCGCTTGATCGGCAGTCGCAAGCCATGCAACTGCTCGGGGAGTGGCAGCAGCGTGTCGCGGAGCTGCGCGGCCAGTTGCAGGCGAAATTTGCCGGTCGCTGGCCTATCACAGTGTCGGTGCTCGATATTCGCGAAGACCATATCCGCAGCTATCTGCCTGCCAGCTTTGCCGGTTCGGTGCTCAGCGAACTGGGTTTTGCCTGGACGCCCGCCGCCCGCGAGGCACAGGGCGTATCCCTTAAACTCAGCAGCAAAGAGAGTTTGCCTGTGGTCGATGCCGACCTGTTCTTTATCTTCCAGCGCGCGGACAGTAAAACCGCGCAGCAAAACTACGACAAACTGGTCCAGCACCCATTCTGGCAACAGTTGCGCGCTCCTCAGGAGCACCAAGTGTGGCGCGTCGATGCAGTCGCCTGGAGCCTGTCCGGCGGTATCCTGGGTGCCAACCGCATGCTCGACGAAATCTCCCGTGTGGTGATGGCGGACAGCACCTCATGACCTTATCGGTAAAACTGGTATTGGGTGCCTTGCTGCTTTTGCTGTGCATGGGGTTGAGCCTGGCAACCGGGGCCGTCTGGATCTCGCCGTCTGCGATTGTTGCAAGCTTCTGGCAGCCTGATGTCTTGAATCCTGTTCAGCATGTACTGCTCGATACCCGGCTGACTCGCACCCTGATGGCCATAGCCGTGGGTTCAAGTCTGGCAGTGGCAGGCGCTCTGATGCAGGCCCTGACCCGCAACCCGCTGGCCTCGCCGGGGCTGTTCGGGATCAATGCAGGGGCGACGTTTGCCATCATCGCCTGTTCTTCGCTGCTCAGCCTGACGTCAATGAGCCAGTGGCTGTGGTGCGCCTTTATCGGCGCGGCCGTGGCGGGGACCCTTGTCTGGGTGATTGGCAATCGGGGGCAGGGCAGTCTCAATCCGTTACGGATCGTGCTGGCAGGTGCTGCCATTACCGCACTGTTCACAGCGTTCAGTCAGGCATTGCTGGTGGTCAATCAGGACGGTCTGGACACCGTGCTGTTCTGGCTGGCGGGTTCTCTCTCGGAACGTGATCTGGCCACGGCGGCGCCCCTGCTGGTGTGTGTGGTACTCGCTCTGGGCGGATCGTGGGTGCTGGCGGGGCAGGTCAACGTGCTCAATACCGGCGAAGCCATCGCCACCGCTCTGGGCCAGCGGACCGGTCTGATTCGCTTGCTGATGAGTCTGGTGATCATCGTTCTGGCCGGTAGCGCCGTGGCGTTGGCGGGGAGCATCGGTTTCATCGGGCTGCTGGTGCCACACATGGTACGCAAGACGCTGTCCATCGATCATCGCTGGCTGCTGCCCGGCTGCGCGGTGCTGGGCGCCACCCTGTTGCTGCTCGCCGACACGCTGGCGCGGGTAGTGATTGTGCCTCAGGAAGTGCCGGTCGGCGTCATGACCGCGCTGTTCGGCGCGCCATTCTTCATTGCGCTGGTACGCCGGGGTGCGCGTTATGGATAAGCACCTCACGCTGCGTTATCGCGGCTTCTCCCGGCAGTTCAGCCTGACCGTGGTGATGCGTCTGGCGGTTGCCGTCACGCTCACAGCGCTGACGGCACTGGGTTCGCTGGCGGTGGGCAAGATCAATCTGTCGCCTGCCACCCTGATAAGTGTGTTTTCCGGTCACGCCGACCCCAGCCTGGTGTTCATCGTCGAGCAACTGCGCATGCCGCGTCTGGCACTGGCAGCGTTGGTGGGCGCGGCACTGGCGGTGTCCGGGCTGATTCTGCAAAGCATCATCCGCAACCCGCTGGCCTCGCCGGACCTGCTGGGTATCACCAGCGGTGCCAGCGCCGCGGCGGTGCTGTATCTGTCCTTTTTTTCGGCTGCACTGGGCGCACAATTCCTGCCGCTGGCGGCCATTTCCGGTGCGGGTCTCGCCGCATTGGTGATCTACCTGTTGGCCTGGAATCAGGGCGCCTCGCCGTTGCGCATGGTATTGATCGGGGTCGGGGTGTCTGCGCTGTTGGCGGCGGTCACCACGTTCATTCTGGTGTTCAGCCCGCTGACCACCACCTTGTCGGCCTACGTCTGGCTGACCGGGAGCGTGTATGGTGCCAGTTGGCCGGAACCACGCGCGCTGGCAGGCTGGCTGTTGCTGACCCTGCCACTGCTGGTACTGCTCGCCCGCCAAGTGCGCATGCAGCAACTGGATGACGATCTGGCCCAGGGCATTGGCGTACGCGTGCAGTGGTTGCGTGGCGGGTTGTTGCTGGTGAGCGTTGCACTGGCCGGTCTGGCGGTTGCCTGGGGCGGGGCGATTGCCTTTGTCGGGCTGATCGCGCCGCACATTGCCAAGCGCCTGATGCCGCCGGGGTTTACCGGTCAGGCACTGATGGCCGCGCTGATCGGTGCCAATCTGGTCATGCTCGCCGATCTGGCTGGCCGTACGCTGTTCCTGCCGCTGGATCTGCCAGCCGGGATTTTTGTTGCGGTGTTGGGCACACCGTTTTTTCTGTATCTATTGATTAACCAGCGGCATTAAGGAATTACGGATGGCGTCCATCGCAACCCATGACCTGACCCTGAGTTACCAGCGCCAGGTGATCATCGACAGCCTCGATCTGCAACTGCCCGCAGGCCAGGTGACGGTGTTGATCGGCAGCAACGGCTGTGGCAAAAGTACCTTGCTCAAGTCCCTGGCGCGCCTGCTCAAGCCGCAGCAGGGCAGCGTGCTGCTCAATGGTGCGGATATTCATCAGAAGTCCACCGCCACCGTCGCCCGCGAACTGGCGATTTTGCCGCAGATGCCCAGCGCACCCGAGGGGATCAGCGTGCGCCAGCTGGTAGCGTTGGGGCGCTATCCGTATCAGAACTGGATGCAGCAATGGTCGGTGCAGGATGAAGCCATGGTTGAGCTGGCCTTGGCGCAGACCGGCATGCAGGACCTCGCCGAGCGGCCGGTGGATGCCTTGTCAGGTGGCCAGCGTCAGCGTGCGTGGATTGCCATGACCCTGGCACAGGACACCGACCTCGTGCTTCTCGACGAACCGACGACCTTTCTCGACCTGGCCCATCAGATCGAAGTGCTGGACCTGCTACGCGACCTCAATCGCCAGCAAGGCAAAACCATCGTCATGGTGTTGCATGACCTGAACCTGGCGTGCCGCTACGCCGATCACATGGTCGCGGTCCACCAGCGCAGCGCATTCGCTCAGGGCCGTCCCGCAGATATCCTCAGCGAAGCATTGGTCAAGCAGGTGTTCGGCCTCAATTGCCGGATCATCGCCGATCCGTTCTTCGGTACACCGCTGTGCATTCCCTTTGGCCGGGAACTGCCGCAATGAGCCTGGCCAGCACGTTCAGCGAATCGGAGTGGGCGCTGCTGTCCGGTGCTCTGCGGCTCAGGCAGGCGGATGAGCGTGATCCTCGCTCATTGCCAGCCAGTGCGTTGCTGGACGATGAAGTGTGCGAGCAAATGCTCAACACCCTGGGGCCGATCATCGGCTCGCCAACCCTGGCGATCACCGCGTCACTGCTGGCCAAACGTTTTTCCTTCCTGAGCACCGGCGCCTGTCTGTACGCCATGTCGATTTACGACAAGGGCCTGATCCTGTCGCTGGACAACAGCGTTATTGAGTACGGTCACGATGATGGCCTCTGGACCTCTTGCATGCCTTTGGCTGACATAACCCCTATGTGTCACGGCGCGGGTGAACGCGAGGCATGGCGTGAAACGATTGTTGGCACTCTGTTTCGGGATTTGCTCCAGCCGCTGTGGGAAACCTTCAATCGGGTCAGCGGTATTTCCCGACGCATTCTCTGGGAAAACACTGCAGTGCGCGTTTATTCGCTGTACGACAAACGCATGGACAACGTTGAAGACCCGGTCATTCGCGAGCGTTACCAGGCCGATTTCGACTGGCTGTTGAATGAGGCCGAACCGTCGCTGTTCGGATTAAGTTACAACCCCCTTAAACACTTCAGACGCCCGCCGGTTTTGCTTGAGGCTGAGGGCAAAAGTATCCGTTTCCGTCGTACTTGCTGCTTTTATTACGATGCCAGCAACCCCGTCGAATACTGCTCTACCTGCCCTTTGTTGAGGCCAAAGAAATGTCAATGAACAAACAGATTGCACACCGTCAACAACAACTCAGCGATGCCGTCATCGAGCAATTCCGTGGCATTGCAGCATCCACCATAGGCCACCTGAGCGACAGCGGTTATCTGCGCGGTATCAGGCCATTGTTCGACGGTGCTCGAGTGGTCGGCAATGTGGTGACCGTAAAAGTCCAGTTGCCAGACGGCAGTATTCTCCGCGACGCATTGCTGAACAGCCTGCCCGGCGACGTGCTGGTAATCGAGTGCGTTGGTGATGAACACTGCGCCTGCTGGGGCGAGTTACGTGCCCTGGCCGGGCTGATAAAGGGGTTGGCTGGGGTGGTCGTGTCGGGGGCCGTGACAGACGTTGCAGCTATACGCGAACACCGCCTGCCGGTGTTCAGTCGTGGCATCAGCGCCGTGACGACGCGCAGTCTGGGAGAGAGCGGTGAGCTTAACGGGGCGGTCAATATAAGTGGGGTTATCGTTAATCCGGGTGATATTGCCATTGGCGACGATGACGGGGTGTTTATCCTGAGTCCACAGCAGGCCACTGAGTTATTGCCTGGGTTGCTGGCGAAAGAGGAGGCGGATAAAAAGCGGCGTGAAGAGTTTATGGACAGGCTGAATGGAGAATATGCAAGCCGCCAGCGTCCACAGTGACCACTCATGTTGAAAAACACTTATTGAGCTCATGCCACTGCCGTCCGTTAATAGATGAATTATTTTTTAATCATTCGGATATAAAGTTTGGATCCCATACTCGCCTATCGGATGATAGGCACGCTATTTTTGTATTAAGTTTGATGGCCATACTCAAGATTGTTATTTGATGACCGATGAAGACTGCAACCCCCATCTGTATCGGATAGCCGCAATGTTTAATTCTCAGTTGAAAAAGACCAACCAGGCATTGGAGCGCCGCCTTGCCATGCTTGAACAAGCCGGGCAAATCCTGAATCTGGAGACCGTTGCCGTCGTTCTGGACGCGTCGGGCAAGGTACAGACTGTCAACGGCCTGTTCGAAACCGAGATGAGCTATTCACAAGGCGAGATTGCGGGTCGTAGTCTGTCTGAACTTAGCCCGCCAGAGTTGAGCGGTGATGCTCATCAGAAGCGCGCTCTGACTGCAATTCGGGACGCCAAGCATTTTAGCGGCACGTTGCGGCTGATCAGCAAGACAGGGGCCAGGGTCTGGCTGAGGACGGTGGTAGTCCCCTTTAAAAATGAAACGGGCGGCGTGGAGCAGATCGCGTTGTACTCAAGCGTTCTGACCCGAACGATTGAAGCCTCGCGTGAAAATGAGGCGCTGGTCAATGCGTTGCAACGGTCTACAGCCGTTATCGACTTTACCCTCGAAGGAATTGTCATTGGCGCCAATAATAATTTTCTGAAGGCGATGGGTTATGAGTTACATCAAATAAAGGGAAAACATCACAAGATTTTCTGTTTGCCTGAAGAGTCGACTTCTGACGCCTACACCCATTTCTGGGAAAGACTGCGTCGCGGTGAATTTATCGTTGATCGCTTTAGACGAGTTGACAAGTCTGGCCGTGATGTCTGGCTGGAGGCGTCCTATAACCCTATAACCGACGCCAACGGCAAGCTCTACAAAATTGCCAAGTTTGCGACGGTTATTACTGAACAGGTTGAACGCGAAAAAGCTGTTGCTGAAGCATCGGACATGGCCTATCAGACGTCTATTGATACGGACAGCAGTGCCCGGCAGGGGCGCAAGGTCATCAACGACACCTTGCACACATTAGGTCAACTGACCCTCTCGATGGAGGAGGCCACGCAAGGCATCGAGGCACTGGACGCTCAAAGTCAGGTCATCGGAACGATTATAAAAACCATCAGCGGGATCGCCGAGCAAACCAATCTGCTGGCATTGAACGCAGCCATTGAAGCCGCCAGGGCGGGCGAACAGGGCAGGGGCTTCGCGGTAGTGGCCGACGAAGTACGCCAGCTGGCCTCGCGCACGACCAAGGCAGCGGAAGAAATTGTCAACGTGGTGAAGAAGAATCAAAGCCTGGCGTCAGAGGCCGTGGCCGTCATTGTACGCAGTACCGAACAGGCATCCGAGGCACTGGTATTGGCTAACGACGCAGACCGTGTCATTCAGGAGATCCAGCAAGGCGCAAACACTGTAGTAACCGCCGTCAGCCGTTTTGTTAATCAGCGTTCGAGCTAGCTGTAATTGGTCGGACAGGCAGTCAGGTGACTGCCTTAGTGTCAACGAACCAGCTTGTCGGGCCGATCAGAGAGCAAAGCAGTGCTGTATAGTCATCGAGACGCGTAGCGATATATTTCCCGTCCTGCTGTGGTAATTGAACAGCGGTGACGACGATGACGATATAAGGGTTATTTTGATGAAAGCTTTTCAGATCGGATCTCAACAAGGCCTGGATGCACTGACTCCGACCACTCGACCTGAACCGATTGCCGGGCCAGGAGAAGCTGTTGTAGCCCCTCGCCTGGTGAGTCTCATCAGCCGGGACGTTCAAATTCTCCGTGGTGTATACGGTGCCAAGCAGGCACCCGAGCGCATTCCCATGTCCGAGGGCGTGGGTGAGGTCATCGCTGTCGGCGAGGGCGTCAGCCAGGTCAAACCGGGCGACCGGGTTATCTGCGGTCACTTTCCAAACTGGCTGGAAGGTGAATTCCGGAGCAGCGTTTTCGCTCATGACGTCGGCGTAACACACGACGGCTGGCTGGCTGAAAAAGTTGTATTGCCCGCCGCTGCATTGATTCGCGTGCCGGAATCGCTGGCCGATAAAGATGTTGCCGCGCTTGCATCTGCTGGCCTGACCGCATGGAACGCTCTGATCGAGGTGTGCAAGGTCAAGCCGGGCGAGCTCGTCCTTTGTCTGGGCACCGGCGGGGTGGCTCTGGCCGCCCTTAAGCTCGCCAAACTCAACGGCGCGCGCGTAGCGATCACCTCATCAAGTGACGAGAAGCTGGAAATTGCCCGCCAGTTGGGTGCGGACTTCACCATCAATTACCGCAAGCACCCTGAATGGGCTGCGCAGCTCATGGCGCTCAGCGATAACGCCGGAGCCGACATCATTATCGAAACCGGAGGCCAGGACACCCTGGGCCAGTCCATCGCAGCTGCCGCCGTCAACGGGCGGATTGCAGTGATAGCTGTGACACCCGGCCAGCACTCTCCGATTCCCGATTACCTGTCCCTTATCATCAAAAACGTGACCATCCGGGGTATTGCCAACGGCAGCCGCAAGATGTTCGTCGACCTGATTCGCGCAGTCGAAGCAAACGCTATAGAAACAGTGGTCGCCAAGACCTTCAAGTTCGATGACGCACCCTCGGCATATGCTTATTTCGCAGCCGCGAACCACCTAGGCAAGGTGCTGATCGAGTTTGAGCGAGGCTGAGAGTAGGGCGCAGATGCCTGCCTGTCAGGCATTACTGCGTCCTGGCACAGTCCGTACCTTGCCTTGGTCTACTGATTGCTCAAGGTGATTATGCCTCCGGCGCCTTTCGAAGCGTAATACGTGTCAGCTCCGAGGGTTGGCCGAGGCGGATGGCGAATCCGGGCCAGAGTGCGGTGCCGTTGTTGACGTACAGTTGCATACCGTCGACATCATAAAGCCCCGATACAAATCCCCCGTTGGCCAGGGCCAGCAGTCGGTGAAGACCAAAGATCATTCCACCGTGGGTATGGCCGGAGAGTTGCAGCGCCACTCCTTGAGTGGCTGTTTCCCGCGCGTTCCTTGGTTGATGGTCGAGCAGGATGATCGGCATGTCCTGCGCTATGCCGGCTATGGCCTTTTGAACATCAGGAGCGGGGAATCCGGTTTTCGGTGCCGTCACATCCGTGACGCCAGCGAGTGCAATCTGGGCGCCGTCGCGTTCGATCAGGGTGTGGCTGTTCGCGAGGGGCACCATTCCCAAGGAGACGAAATGCTGCATCCACGCCTGATTATCGAAGAAATACTCGTGGTTGCCGGGTATCACATAAACGCCGTCCGGCGCACGCAGGTTACGCAAGGCATCGATATCCTGTTTGCGGTTGCTGAGCGAGCCATCGATCAGATCCCCCGTGATGACGATCAGATCGACCCCCAGAGCGTTTGATGCCTTGACCACGGCTTGCGTCCACGGCGCATCAAACAGTCGGCTGATGTGCATGTCCGTCAGCTGCAATACCTTGTAGCCATCGAACTGCGGGGGCAGGTTCCTGATTGCGATCTCGATATCCTTCACCGGCGGCACACGCACGGCCTGCTGAACGCCGATCGCGGCGAGCAGCAAGGCAGCCACGCCGATGCCATAGCGCAGTTTTGTCGGGACAGTCAGCCATCGCCGCCGGGCCAGCATGGTCAGCAACGTGCCCAGGTCGACAATGATTTGCAGCACGGCGAGCAATAGAATCGCGCCAAATGCCCAGTTGAACAACATCACAACGTCGCGTGGAAATTCCGGTGAAAAGACGCTGCCGGACGAAAATCGGCAATACAGGTGGTATTGCGAGGCAAGGACCAGCAGCAGGGCGACGGCAATTCTGGTCCGTGACGCCCATGGCATTGGCCATAGATAACGCACGATGACATACAGGCAAGGCAGGCTGAACATGACGTGAAACATCAGCTCGCCCCCTTGATCATTACGGCTTGCTGTTCCGTCATTCTGTTTTCTGGGCGTTTCTGTTGGGCATGTCTACCCGGTGTCTTGCAATGCATTTGCCATGTCCCTCATTAAGTAGCCAACTGCAATCACGCCATATAAACAGGAGACTAACAAGGTCAAAAATATCTCGGCACACTTGTTCTCGAATAAGAAAACGAGCCAGTTGAAGACACGGTGCTGCAACGTGCACCTGAGGACGGCGAAATCAGCAAGCCTTGCGTAGATCTTCGGCGCAGCATGAAAGAGGCCAACGCCAGAGTTACCGATGTGCAGTCAGCCGACCAGTCTCTTCCGCACAGTATGCCGAGGCTGGTTTGCCAAACGGTGGATCGTGCCACCACGCCCCCTATTTTCACCTCCCGCGTATGGCTTCATGGTGTTGTAATACGTTCAGGGAACGGGATCGAAGGCTCGTGTGCTGCACTGCAATGGTGCCGGCTGCCCGAGTTGAGCCTGAGCCGGTTCAAAACAATGTGGTGCCATCATCACCGACATAGATTCTCAACGGATACCCAGAAGATGCCAGCACCTTTGATTTCTGTAGAAACCTCTCCCGATCTGCCGACGGAGGCTGATGTAGTGGTGATTGGCGGCGGCATCATTGGTGCCTTTACCGCGTATTACCTCGCCAAACGTGGCATGAAGGTCGCGTTGGTCGAAAAGGGTCGCATCGGTGCCGAGCAATCGAGTCGTAACTGGGGTTGGTGTCGTCAGCAGAATCGCGATGCGCGTGAGCTGCCGATGGCCACTAAAAGCCTGGACTTGTGGGAACAATTCGGCGCGGAAACAGGTGAGCAGACAGGATTCACGCGTTGCGGCCTGCTCTATCTGAGCAACGACGAAAAGGAACTTGCCGGCTGGGCGAAATGGGGCGAGTTTGCCCGCACCGTCAACGTCGAGACCCACATGCTAAGCGCTGCGCAAGCCGCTGAACACGGCAGGGCGACCGGGAAACACTGGAAAGGCGGGGTGTTTTCACCGTCCGACGGTACTGCTGACCCGTCGCGTGCCGCGCCAGCGGTCGCGCGCGCAATCATGGCTCTGGGCAGCACCGTGCATCAGGGCTGCGCTGTTCGTGGCGTCGAGACCGAAGGCGGTCGATTGTCTGCGGTGGTGACTGAAAAAGGCACGATCCGCACCAGGACCGCAGTGCTATCCGCTGGCGCCTGGGCCTCGTCCTTCTGCCGCCAATACGGTATTCGCTTTCCGCAGGCGAGCATTCGTCAGACCGTACTTTCCGTATCACCACCGAACGGAGAAATACCCAGCGCATTGCACACGGCTGGCGTCTCGATGACACGCCGTTTCGATGGCAGCTACACGCTGGCCATCAGTGGCCGTGGCCGTGTTGACCTGACGCCCCAGTTACTCGGTTTCGCCACGCAATTTCTGCCGATGTTTCAGCGCAGATGGCGCAACCTGGCACCTGGGGGGCTGGATGGGCTGCGTTCGGGTCATGAAAGCTGGAAGCGCTGGCGGCTGGACCAGCCGACGCCGATGGAGAGAATGCGAATTCTCGATCCGAAGCCGGATGCTTCTGCTGTCGAGCTGACCTACAAGCGTGCGGTAGAGCTCATCCCGTTGTTGAAAGCGTCATCTGTGAAAGCCGCCTGGGCAGGCTACGTTGACAGCACGCCTGACGGTGTTCCAGGGATCGGCGAAATGTCCAGTTTGCCAGGCCTGGTGCTGGCGGCAGGGTTCAGCGGGCATGGCTTTGGAATTGGTCCGGGCGCCGGCCACCTGATCGCCGACATCGTCAGCGGTGCTGTTCCTATTGTCGACCCGCGGCCTTATCACCCGGACCGCTTTCAGTCGTCTGCCTGGGGCAAGGTTGCTGATTTCTGACTCGGTTTTTTGTCGGCCGGCTTTGAGGACCCTATCCAGGGTCTGACGCTGGCGAGCAGTCATGTCGCGGCGTGATCGTTTCTTGTAGGTACATTCCGACCCTGCCTTGGGGGGCAGACAGATGGCTACTGTGCAGGCATGCACCACTGCATGTTCTTTTTAAGTAACCTGAAGTGAAGGCCAGACAGTAGGAGTAAAAAACGCGGACGCGCAGACGACATGCTGTATGTCAATTCAGATGGTACAAAAGCGACGATACACTTTATCTGGGGCAAAAAGAAAAACCCGGTGCCCAGGGGGCTGGACGTAACTGTCAAACTTCCTGGGCGCAGGGGGCGAGACGTGATGATTCACTGCGATCATCAAGCGTATCGAAGCCTGTCTCAGGCGAAGAAGCGGGGCATCATACTTGTCGAGGGCATCGTAGCGCTTCTCAACGAGCTACTGAGCCCGTGATATGCAGAATCCCAGTCGGCTACCAGCGCTGTCGTAAGTTGAGCCATAGGTAGTTTCCGAGGCTACCCAATGGCGAGTCCTCCGCCTAATGTTACTGAGCGTGAACTGGCCATGCTTACGGCATGGAGTACTGCAGGCGTTAAACGTGTGCAGAACAATATTGTTGTCCTGTCCTGTCCTGTCCTGTCCTGTCCTGTTCTGATCTTGAGCGCGGTGCAGGCGTCACGTCTGGCACCGACGGTCAGTTTGAGCATGCCCACTGTCGAGCGTCCGGAAAGTGTTCAACGACAGCGCAAACCGGCAACGATCACGCCGCCGACTTAATTAAATAAGGATATGTATATGACAGCCCATCAGGTCTTCGCTCCAGCTTCATATATCAAGGCAGCGTGTTCCAACTGCAGCGTCGGTGATTCGTGCCTGTCAGTGGGAATGAGCATTAATGACACGGATCGTTTATCGGCCATTATTCCTCAACGGTTAAAGGTCAGGAAGGGCATGGCGCTCTATCACGCAGGTGATCCATTCCTATCACTTTACGCGGTTCGCTTTGGTTTTTTTAAAACGACCCTCTCGTCGCAAGACGGCCGTGATCAACTGACGGGCTTTCAAATGTCCGGGGAGTTACTGGGTTGCGATGCAATCAGCCATTCCCGACATATGTGCGACGCGATTGCGCTTGAGGACAGCGAAGTATGCCCTATTCATTTCCCGCAGCTTGAACGCCTGTCCCGCGAGCTTCCCTCACTTCAACACAATCTGAATCGCGTACTCAGTCAGGAAATTGTCCGTGACCATGAAATGTTGTTGCTGATGGGCAACCTAAATGCTGACGAACGCATGGCAGCTTTTTTACTCAACCTGTCGGACCGCATGGCCAAACGAGGCTATTCGCACACTGCGTTTGTGTTGCGAATGACCCGGGAAGACATAGGTTCGTACCTGGGGTTACGTCTGGAAACAATCTGTCGCGCTATCGCGAATTTGCGTGAGCACGGCATCGTCAGGATTTCCGGGCGAGCAGTGGAAATCCTCGACCTTGTGAGTTTACGCGCACTTATTAATGGTCGGGACCACGGCCTCAGGGCGCTTTGACTGAGGGCTTCACCACCAGCACGCTGCACGGCGCATGAACCAGTATGGCCTCTGCGGTACCTCCAATGACCTTCCTGACATTACGGGGGGGCAGGATCCCCATGACCAGCAGATCAAAATTCCCACGTTCGGCAAACGCTTGCAGCGTTGACGTCACAGAGCCCGCCAGGAAGTGACGGTTATCCTGTTGAATACCGCGGCGTTCACAGAGCTGCACCAAAGACGCTTCAAGACCGTCGCTCAACGCCTGTTGAAATTCACTTTCGATCGGCAGGGGGCCGAACACCGGCTTTGCAGACGCGTAAATCGACGACCAATCGTACACATACACAACGTGCAGACCTGCCAGGCATAACTCAGCCATACGTGAGGCATTCCTGAGTAACTGATCGTTGAAGTGCAGGTTGTTATCGTCAATGCGGAATAGATTCACCGCCACCAGAATCTTTTGTGGCAGGCGGTGTGATCTTCCCGCTACAAACTGGATAGGGCACAGGCATCGACGCAGTAAATACCAGTCCAGCGGAGACAAGAAATATCGCCTGATCGAAGGTTCATGATGAATGTCTTTTATCACCATGGCAGGCCTGATGGTATTGATATAACTCCCTGTAGCCGTGCATGCTCCATCGCCCTCTATCCTCAGCACACTGACATCAAGTCCCAGGCTTCGCTCCTCTGCGGCCAGGGATTCGATCCAGCCCTGTAATGCGTCGGTATGACGTGAGAGAGGGCGCGCACCGACAGCGGTGTCTTGGGTGAAACCGTCGATTTTTTTTGACTTGAGGTGATCATGAACTATTACGGCCAAGGTGTTACGCCCCGCGTTCACTAGTGCAATAGCGCGCTCTAAAGCGGGTGTTCGCTCGTGAAGAAGGGATGCGATCAGTATCAGACACGTTGAGTCAGTCACAATGACCTCGAAGATCATCCGGTTTGGTCCGTCCAATATTCAATCGGACAGTTGCAGGTGCTTGATACCCTGGTGTCATTGTGATGATTATCGCTGGAGTGGACATGATGCAGATCAGAGCCATGGTTGGCCGCATGAAGCATCCGAATATGTATCAGGAATAACGTGTTATCGCCGGTGCAGCTGCAACGACATTGCCGCTATCGGTTGATCGCGGCAACATACGGGGGGAGGGGATTCAAACCAGTAGTCAACTTGCTGGAGCGGGCGCTGCTCGATGGATTAACGCTATGCGATGGCATTCAGTGCAATCCAGGTGCCTACACGTGCCAATAACCCACGCGCCCGTAATGCGCATGCAGAGCAGCCTCTCGTTCACGATTCAGCTGCTCGGACGATTCATAATAGGGTGAGGACCTGACAGCGGCACAATCCAGATCCAGAGACACCCACTTATCCTGCCACGAGACCCTGTCGATCCATTCGGGCGCAATCAGTACGTGCTGTCCAACCCACCAGTTCCGGGTATTGACCACAAGGTACTGAACCGCCCACGTATCTTCGTTGATCAGCAGGCTCTCGACGTGTCCGACCTCGCCATCCGTGGCTTTTATGTGATAACCGATGAGCGCCTTGCAACTGCGTAAATGGGGGTCGTTGTCCTGATGATCCGACCACTCGGCATTTGTATGATCCGGACTGCCTTCCTGTGCAGGATTGTCTGCAGGGTGGAATGCAGACGAACGGACCTCTGATACGTTCCAGTAATAGGGATGGCCGTAATAGTCCAGGTACTGTATTTCATGTTGCCGGGACACGGGCTCGTCGGTACCGACGCTCGGACTGTTTTTGATGCGGTCCCTGTCGGCCATGACGAGTAATTGTCGGGACGCCCAATCATGCCGTCGGATTGAAAGTGGCGAGATCAATACACTGCGACTCGACAGCCGTGAACCGGTGTCAACGATAAGGTAGCGGATGACCCACGCTTCATCATCGAAATAGAAGTCTTTGACTTTACCAATGTCACCGTCCGTAGCAATAAGCATGTAGTCCTCAAGATCTTGCATACTTCTTAACATAAGGCCGTCCTTTGTAGCACCGACCGAGTGCCCGGCCGGCAAGAAGGGCGCAGGCCAGGCACTCGCCTTCGATCAAAGATACTTCGCACATGAACTGACGCCGCGTTGAGGGTCATCAGCCAAGGCTGAAGTCGATCACCACTCTGGACGCCACATCACCCTTTTCCAGCCTGCGAAATACGTCATTTATAGCCGACAGCGGCTGGCGTTCGATGTCCGCCTTGACCTTCCCCTCGGCGGCAAACGCCAGGGCTTCGGCCATGTCCTGACGGTTACCCACGAATGAGCCTCGCACGGTGATGCAGTTGGCGACCACGTCAAATAAAGCCATGGGAAAATCACCGGGAGGCAGACCTACCAGAACGCACGTGCCGAGCTTCCTGGTCATCGCTACACCCTGCTTGAATGCCCCCAATGATGGCGCCGTGATCAGCACACCATGAGCACCACCGTCCGTAGCCGTAATGACTGCCGACACAGGATCATCGCCTTTGGCATTCACAACCGCCTCAGCACCCAGTGCGGTTGCGTGAGCCAGCTTTTGCTCGTCAATGTCTACAGCGCAAACACGCAAGCCCATTGCCTTGGCGTACTGGACGGCAAGATGTCCCAACCCGCCAACGCCCGAAATGACAATCCATTGCCCCGGGCGAACTTCGGCTTCCTTGATGCCTTTGTAGGTTGTGACCCCGGCGCAGATAATGGGCGCAGCCTCACAGGGATCGAGTCCGGCTGGTATGTGCGCGACATAGTCCGGATCAGCCAGTATGTACTCCGCAAATCCTCCGTTGCGTGTGTAGCCGCCGAACTCTGCTTTCGCGCAAACGGTTTCCCATGCCTGAAGGCAATATTCGCAGTGACCGCACGCTGAGTACAGCCATGGCACACCGACTCTTTCGCCCATTTGAACAGCGGTTACTCCGCTGCCCAGCGCCACAACCGTGCCGATACCTTCATGCCCCGGTGTAAAAGGTAAACCGGGCTTCGAAGGCCAGTCACCGTGCGCTGCATGCAGATCCGTGTGACACACACCGCATGCTTCAACCTTGACCAGAATCATCCCGGGGCCTGGGGAGGGTATGTCCAGATGCTTAATGACCAAGGGTTCTCCAAAGGCTTCGACAACCGCCGCTCTCATTGTATTTTTCATTACGCTCCCTCTAATGAGTGGTGCTTTCCGGGTCAGCAAATGCCAGCCCGGCAAAAAAACTGTGATCGAATACGTTTAACCCAAGCCTCTGACCGCTTCGATCATCTTCACCAGTACGGCCTGCGCGTCGCCGTAAACCATGTTGCAGTTGTCTGCATAAAACAGCGCATTCTGGATGCCGGCATAACCCTTGCCTTCACCACGCTTGACCACGTACACGTGATGGGCCTTGTCGACATCGAGAATGGGCATGCCGTAAATGGGGGACGACTTGTCACTGCGTGCAGCCGGATTGACCACATCGTTGGCACCGATTACCAGCACCAGGTCGGTGTCGGGAAAGTCTGCATTGATATCCTCCAGCTGAAAAATCAGGTCGTAGGGCACGCCGGCCTCTGCCAATAGCACGTCCATTTGCCCAGGCATCCGCCCGGCAACCGAGTGTACGGCGAAGCGCACCAGCACGCCAGCCGCCTGCAACAATTTCACGAACTCGTAGAGCTTCTGCTGACCCTGAGCGACAGCCAACCCATATCCTGGAACGATGATGATCTTGCTGGCGTAACGCATGGCGACGCCCGCGTCGCTTGAAGCCGAAGGCTTGAGCTCGCCCTTGATCGCGATGCCTTTCTTGATGGGCTGATCACCAAAGCGGGCGAATAGCACATGGGCCACCGTACGGTTCATGGCCTTGGCCATCAGTAACGTGAGCAAAATCCCGGCTGCCCCTACCAGCATGCCGGCAATCATCATCGCCGGAACCTGCAGTACAAACCCTTCAAGACCGACCGCCAGACCGGTGAATGCGTTGTAGATGGAGATGACCACTGGCATGTCCGCGCCACCTATAGGCAGGGTCATGAGAATCCCGAACAGTAGCGCACAGGCGAAGAACAGACCGATAAGCCAGAAAGCGACGCCTGGCGCGGCGCCAGTTTCCCGCATGACGAAAATCAACCAGCCACCCACGGCAAGTGTCACAAGCATCAGCACCGCATTGATCAGTTGCAGCGCTTTGATACGCAGTGGCTTATTGATCCGGCCATCCAGCTTTGCCCAGGCGATCAGGGAGCCCGATAACGAAACTGCGCCTATCAACGCTCCCAGCAACGTTCCGGTCATTGCAGTGAGATCATGTACTCGACTGCCCAGCAGTTCCATGGCGGCTATGGAGGCCGCTGAACCACCACCTACACCGTTGTAGAGCGCGACCATTTGCGGCATGGATGTCATTGCCGCCTTGCGTCCGCTCCACCACGCAGCTCCGCCACCCAGCAGTAACGCCAGAAGGGCCAGACTGATATTGACGGGCAGGGCGGGTCGAGCGGCCTCGCTGACCGAAAAAGCGTAGAGGAAACTCACCAATACGGCGGCCATCATGCCCCAACCAGCGACGCGGATTCCTCCAGTTGCAGTCACCGGCGAAGACATCCGCCACAACCCATAGATGAGCAGAAAGGCAGCAAGCAGATACACGATCCCTGTCAGCCATTGCGACGTGATAATAAGCATGCTTGTGCCTCAGGCCTTTTCAGGCTTTTTGGTAGCGGAATGATGGGCTTTGCGCCGCTTGATCTCAGGTGCGCTTGTTTGAAACATTGCCAACATTCGAACGGTGACGGCATACCCGCCCGCAGCATTGGCTGCACCGAGCAATACCGCGACGAAACCGGCGACCTGCTCGGCAGCTGTCGCCGCGCCGAGCAATCCAATAAGACCGCCGACCACGACGATGCCATGAACAAAGTTGGAGCCCGACATCAAGGGCGTGTGCAGAATGGCCGGAACCCGACCGATGATGACCCAGCCGGTAAATGCGGCGAGCATGAAAATGTAAAGTCCTACGAAGCCGACAATGCTCAAGAGGCTTGCTCCTTAGCCATGGCGTTCAGGTCTGCGGCGACTTTCTCCGGCGGATGCACGAGTTTGCCTGCATGGGTCAGGGCCGTTTGCGACAGAACCTGATCATCCCAGTCGATACGGATGACGTTGTCCTTCAGCATCAGGGCCAACAGGTTGAACTGATTTTTCGCATACAGCGTGCTGGCGTCCTGACTCAATGAAGAGGGCAGATTAAGCGGTGCCATCAAGGTGACCTGACCGATCATGATGGTCTTCCCGGGCACACAGCCTTCGCAGTTACCACCGCCTTCGGCACCCAGGTCGACCACGACAGCTCCGGGTTTCATGCCTGCCAGCTGCTCGGCACTAATCAGACGCGGAGAAGGGCGGTCCGGTATGGCTGCCGTGGTGATAACCAGGTCAGCCTTCTGGATATGCTCAGTCAGGACTCGGGCAACCTCGGTTTTTTCCGCCGCGCTCAACTCGCGTGCGTAGCCACCTTTGCCGCGAGCATCGACGCCTACATTGACGAAGCTGGCGCCCAGTGATTTGGCCTGCTCCTCGGTTTCCGGTCTGACGTCATAGCCCTCCACGATGGCGCCCAGGCGATGTGCAGTGGCAATGGCCTCAAGACCGGCCACCCCCAGGCCGAGTACCAGCACGCATGCGGGTCCGACAATACCTGCCGCAGTGGTGAGCTTGGGCAGGATGCGTGTCATATGAGCCGACCCGAGTTGCACCGCGTAGTAACCCGATAAGGCGGACTGGCTTGAAAGGGCATCCATTGACTGAGCGCGAGTGATGCGTGGCACACGCTCCATGGCAAAACAGGTGATGCGGCGCTCCAATAATCGCTGTACCAGTGCAGTATTCTTTTGCGCGTATACAAAGCACAAAAGGACTGAGCCTGGTTTCATTTTGTCCACGACTTCCAGAGAGGGCGCCTGCACGGCCAGCACGACGTCGGCTTCGTGCACCAGTTGTCCCGCGCCGGACAGAAAAGAAACGTCCTGATAAGCCGTGTCCGGGAGGAAGCTGGCATCACCAGCTCCCGACTGCATATGAAGTCGGGCACCAAGCGCACGCAACTTTTCGCAGAGGGGCGGTATCAATGCCACACGTCGTTCGTGCGGGTGAGTCTCTTTCAATACAGCAACTTTGACGTACATCGTGCGCTCCTTCGGGGAAATATCCGGCAAGTGCCGGACACCTGGAATATCTCTGGATGCGAGACCTCAGGCAGGCGCTTGAGCGTCCACGTAACGCACGAGTTTTTTATTTACAAATTGCTGAATGCCCATATCGCCAAGCTCACGGCCGTATCCCGAGTCCTTGATGCCCCCAAACGGCAGCTCCGCATCGCTCCAACTGATGTTGTTGATGAACATCATTCCGGTCTCGATACGGCTGGCAACACGACGGCCTCTGGCGAGATCGCGAGTAAACACCGAACCACCGAGGCCAAAATCGGAGTCATTGGCCAGAGCAATCGCGGCTTCTTCGTCGGCCACTCGAAAAAATAGCGCAACGGGCCCGAAGAACTCGTCTCGGTATGCAGGGTTGTCAGGGGATATTTCAGTCAGAATGGTCGGCGCCATGAAGGCGCCTGGGCGATCCATTCGCGCGCCTCCCAGTAGTACCTTGGCACCATGGTCAATGGCCGTCTGCACTTGCGCCAGTAATTGCACTAACGCCTCTTCCGAGGACAGCGGGCCCAGGGTCGTTTTCTCGTCCATTGGGTCACCGGCTTTCAACAGCTCCAGACCGGCCTGGAACCCATCCAGAAACGCGTCAGCCAACCCGTCTACGACGATAAAACGCTTTGCGGCACAGCACGTTTGACCACAGTTATACATCCGTCCCCAGATCGCCCATTTGATTGCGAGTTCTAGGTCGGCGTCTTCCAGAACGATGAACGCATCGCTGCCTCCCAATTCCATAGAGGAGGGTTTCAGATTTTGCCCGGCCCGCGAAGCCAGACTACGACCGGCGCTGACACTGCCAGTCAACGCGACACCCTTGACACGTGGATCATCGACCACTCTATTGGACTGTTCGTGGGAGATCAGCAGATTGGTGTAAAGACCTGCCGGGGCGCCTGCATCAAGAAGAATCTGCTCAAAAGCAATTGCGCATTGAGGAACGCAACCCGCGTGTTTGACTACCAGCACGTTTCCAGCCATGAGGTGTGGGCCCGCAACACGTGCCAGCTGATAAAACGGGAAATTCCAGGGCTCGACCCCGAAAATCACGCCAATAGGGCTACTTTCCATGTGCGCGTCACCTTGCGACGGGTGAAGGACTTCCGGCGCAAGAAAATGCTCAGCGTTACTGGCGTAGTACTCCAGAATGGCGGCACTGAATTTTACCTCGCCTCTGGCCTCGTTCAGGCGCTTGCCCATTTCCAGAGTCGCCTTGCGCGCCAGCATATCGAATTGCTCATGCATCAGCTCACCGGCTTTGGCGATGATCAAGGCACGCTGTGCATACGTCTGATTTTTCCAGAACAGGTAGCATCCCGCCGCCGTTGTGAGCTTTTGCTCAAGCTGTTGATCGCTCAGCGTCTCGAACTGTTCGAGTAACTTGCCGTTGTAGGGATTGATCGTCGTATAGGCCATAACGGGTGCCTTGAGTGAGGATGGAGTATCAGCAAGCTACGGGTTTGAACACCTGTTTCGCCTTGCAATGACTCCATTACCTTGTACCCGACACTGGCTCGCTGCCAGAGTCGGAAACTACTCATACCCGCCGTGCTCACCTGCTATTGCAGGCTGGCAGGCCAAGCCTGCCGGACTGAAAAGACCGGCCAGCGGTGAAAAGTCAACGACAAGGGGTATCCAGACAGAAACGGCGTAGTATCGGCGGCAGCGTCAATCCGCAGCAGGTCTTGTCAGGAATATTCAGCATGCGCGTAAACCGATCCATCCCCGAAGGATCAACATCGCTAACCGTCCTGTCGAGCGCGCACCCTGACGACAAGCCCCCGGGTTCGAAGGCGCTGTATCAAAGTAATGATTTCAATCAACGCTCGATACAAGAGGTGCTGTGCCAAATAGCTACGCCGGTTCTGTTTCTCGACAGCGACCTGAATATAGTATTTTTCACGCCGGCAATTACGCTCTTGTTCAATATGTTGCCCAGCGATATAGGCCGTCCGTTGGCTGATCTTTGCTCCCGGATGACGACCATCCATCTGTTGTCCGAAGTTCAGAAAACGCTAAACAGCGGGGCAGCCTGCACAACGCTTATCACATTGAGTAATGGCCGTTGTTTCGACTGTGTCATCACGCAATGTCCGCCGTGGGAAAGCGGAAAGAATGCAGTGGTGGTGGTTTTCACCGAAACGACGGAAGAGCGTCGCCTGGGCAGTACACTTGCTAGTGTTTACGAGCAGGCATCGCGCCAGCACCTAACCCGTTTGGGGCGCTGGAACTCCTCGGATCAAAAGCTTCGCCAGTCTGCGCAAGCCGTCGCCCTCATTGCAGGTCAGCTCGCGGCGACTCAATACGGGCCTGACGGTTCAGCTTTTGGCTTGGTGGAGCAGTTGAGTGAACACATGGAGGTTTTTTTCGGTCGTCTTGGCACCCAACCGGAAACGACTGGTGAAGACGAGGACATACACATTGCGGATGCACTGGATTTTTCAATTCAGGACATATTCGACGGCTTGATCAGGGATCTCTGGCCTCTGGCGTCAGTACGGAAAATCAGGGCGCGAATAGTCGCGAGTAAGGTGCGGGTCAGAAGTTACCCGGATGGACTGGCAAGGATACTGGGCAACGTGATGTTCAATATCATCAGCCATATCAGCTGTGAGCGACTGTCGCTGGGGTGCAGAAGACACTCTGAATGGGTGGACATTGAGCTCAGGTACACGGGACAGGGAAAGCGCGCTGACGCATTAAGAATGTTGTCCACGCCATATGGGGAAGGCCCCATGGGCGGAGTCTCCGACAGTCGAAGCATGTACATTCCAGGCATCCAGTTGCGGGTCAAGACGCAGCCGGAAAAAGGGACGCTCATCTCCATCAGCGTTCCGCTTTCGCGCTCACACACTCGCTTGATCAGCTACAAAAATTCTGAAAAACCTGAAATACGTGTGTCGAGCGGCATGCTGTTGATCGTTGAACCCGATGATCGCTTGCGGGAGTTGCTGAGTTTCGCCCTTGGCAAGCTTGGCTACCAGATTGCCGCTGCCAGCAACGCATGCACTGCTCTTGAGTGTATCGCTCACTCGGGCGTCCAGCCGGACCTCATCCTGACAGCTTACGCACTTGGGCAGCAGATAGACGGTGTACAGCTTGTACAAAAAATGCGCGAGCAGTTCCATAGGGCTATACCTGCGATCGTATTGAGCACAGAGAACCATGAACGGGTGTGTCAGCTGATTTGGGCAGGTAACTGCACGCTGCTTAGAAAGCCCGTCGGGTTGAATATGCTCACCTTTATCATCAGCGCACTGCTGAGGACAGCGCTCCAGGAAAAGATCGAATTATCTGCAAAGTCAGATCGCCCGCCGATTGTATTTCTGGTGAACGATGACGGGCTGTTAAAAGCAACGTTACGCACGTCACTGGAGGCCGACAGCTACGAAGTTCAGGATTATTCTGGCTGTGCGGAATTCCTCGCCAGTTATTCTCCGGGCCGACAAGCCTGTCTGATTGTAGATGCTCATATGTCAGGTATGAACGGACTGGAACTGGCCAGGCGACTAAGGGCTGATGGTGACGAGCTGCCAATCATCATGATCAGCAGTCATAGCAGCATTTCATCCGTCGTGGACGCCATGAACGTCGGGATCTGCGACTTTATAGAAAAACCATTCCGTCGCCAGGACTTGCTGACCCGTGTGGCCAACGCCTTGCTTACGTATAAAAAGACTGAAACCCTGAGAGCCAGCCGCCAATCAGCGATCGACCATATTGCTCATCTTACCGTGCGTCAGCGTCAGATCATGGCCATGGTACTGGCTGGCCAGCCTAGCAAGAATATAGCCGTCAACCTGGGCATCAGTCAGCGGACTGTTGAAAAGCATAGAGCATCAATTATGTTGCGAACGGAGGCAAAATCTATCCCTGAGCTGGCCCGTCTTGCCTTGGAGGCAAGCGCGTTGGCTCGGTGATGCAGCGACCTTTATCGGTGCGATGAGACGATCAGGCGAGAGACGACCCTCTGTACTCCGGCAGTACCCGATGCAGTCGAGCGTGCCATCTCCAGCTCGGGAAGTGACGCTACCGCCCCGGTCAGGGTGACCTCGCCGTGGTTGACCAGAACCTCTATACCATGAGCGTCAATACTGGCTCTGCGCCTGAATGCCGACTCGATATCCGCCTTGATCGTATCAGGGCAAGCATGAGCATTTACGGTGATATCGTTGTTAATCCCTCTGACACCCTGCAGGTATCGCACGGCATAACCGGCAGTTTGTCGCTGATGGTCAGACCCCACTTCGCCGGAGAGCACCAGCCAGCCATCTGATACATTGACGCTTATTTCATGACCGGCGAGTGAGGTATTCCATTCCAGCGCATTAACCGCTGCCGACACAATATCGTTATCGGTGCGAACATGATTAGAAGAGACGATCACTTCAATATTATTTATCAGCGCTACTACTCTTGATACTTGGGAGACGGCTTCTTCAGCGTGCCATTTTTCGGCATGACTGCTCACCTCGCCGGAAAGCGTTACCGTTCCATCTCTGACATGCACCAAAATACGCTTTGCCTCCAAAGCCAGATCCCAGTCCAGCTCTGCCATTACCTGCTGGTACAACTCTTCATCCGTAGTCATCTGCAACACTCCAGTGGCGTTAAGGCAATGTGACTCATCTGCCGGATACTATCGCGTTGTGGCACTTTCCAGCAGGATCGGAAAGTACCCATGTATCGATCAAGTTCAACGTACCTGCCAATAGGGCACTTGCAGATATTCGACAGATGCTTAAACGATAAACAATGAATGACCTGCTTAAAAAGGTCAGGTTGCTGACCGGTAGTTAATACCGGGTTGCCCGGTACTGATGCGCGTACCTGCGTGCCCCTGGACGATCGCTTCAATATCGCCAAGTGAACCAATCACCGCGACTTTTCCGGTATGGCGTGCGAATTCGCAGGCGGCCTGAACCTTTGGGCCCATGGAGCCTGCGGAAAACCCTAGTTTGTCCATTTCGTCAGGGTGCGCCTGACCGATAGCTTTCTGGGTTGGTTTACCGAAATCAACGTAGGCCGCATTGACGTCAGTGGCGATCAATAGCAAATCACTGTCGAGTTCTTCAGCCAGCATTGCCGAGCACAGATCCTTATCGATTACGGCCTCGACACCCTCCAGTTTGCCAGGCGCGGTATAAACGGTCGGGATGCCGCCACCGCCCGCGCAGATAACGATGCAGCCTTTCTCAAGCAGCCATTTGACAGGGCGAATTTCAAAGATGCGTTTGGGTCGTGGGCTCGCCACTACACGTCGGTATTTGTCACCATCCGGAGCGATGGCCCAGCCCTTTTCGGCTGCCAGTCGTTCCGCTTCAGCCCGGGTGTATACCGGTCCGATAGGTTTGCCAGGGTGCTTGAACGCCGGATCTGCAGGATCCACTTCGACCTGCGTGAGCAAGGTAGCGAAGGGCACTTCGACGTCCAGCAGATTGCCCAGTTCCTGTTCGATCATGTAGCCGATCATGCCCTCCGTTTCGGCACCCAATACGTCGAGTGTGTAGGGCGAGACAGGTGTGTAGGCCGCAGCTTGCAGAGACAGCAAACCTACCTGGGGTCCGTTGCCGTGTGCGATGACCAGTTGATTACCGGGATAGATCCTGGCGATTTGTTCAGCGGCGACCCGGATATTGGCACGCTGGTTTTCCGCCGTCATCGGTTCACCACGGCGAAGCAGAGCATTACCGCCCAACGCTACGACAATACGCATAAGTACAGTCCTGTAAGAGTTCAAGAGCCACTGCAGCATGAGAGGTGTGACGCAGCTGGACAGTTTTGTGGCTGAGGGGCTGACGCTTAAATATCGGCGAGCGCCGAGACCAGAATGGCCTTGATGGTATGCATGCGGTTTTCCGCCTGTTCAAACGCGATATTGGCGGGCGACTCAAACACGTCCTCGGTCACTTCAACGCCATTGGCCAGATTCGGATAGCGCGTTGCGATGTCTTTACCGACCTTGGTTTCGCTGTTGTGAAAGGCAGGCAGGCAGTGCATGAACTTTACACGCGGGTTGCCAGAGGCTTTCATCATCGGCGGATTCACCTGATAGGGCAGCAACTGTCCAATACGCTCGTCCCAGGCCTCTACCGGCTCGCCCATGGACACCCAGATGTCGGTGTGAATAAAGTCCACGCCTCTGACGGCGTGCAGCGGGTCTTCGGTGATCGTAATACGCGCGCCACTTTCTTCAGCAAAGGCTTTGCACTGGGCAATAAAATCAGTGTGTGGCCAAAGTGCTTCAGGCGCTGCAATACGCACATCCATGCCCAGCTTGGCACCGATCATTAACAGCGAGTTGCCCATGTTGTAACGCGCATCGCCGAGGTAAGCGAAGCTGATCTCGTGCAGCGGCTTATCGCTGTGCTCGCGCATGGTCAGTACGTCTGCAATCATCTGCGTCGGGTGAAACTCGGCGGTCAGACCATTGAACACCGGCACACCGGCAAAATCAGCCAGCTCTTCCACAATTTCCTGTGCAAACCCTCGGTACTCGATGGCATCAAACATCCGCCCGAGTACGCGAGCGGTGTCTTTCATACTTTCCTTGTGGCCGATTTGTGAAGACACAGGGTCGATGTAGGTGACGTGAGCCCCCTGATCGTGGGCGGCGACCTCAAAGGCGCAACGGGTACGCGTTGAGGTTTTCTCGAATATCAGCGCAATGTTCTTGCCCTTCAAGTGCTGACGCTCGGTGCCTGTATATTTCGCACGTTTGAGATCACGGGACAGGTCCAAAAGGTACAGCAGCTCGCGAGGGGTGTGGTGCATGAGAGAGAGCAGGCTGCGGTTACGCATGTTGAAAGCCATGTTGGATATCCTCAATCTGGATTGTCAGCCTGGATGCGGCTTTAAAATCGCATGCCAGTGACCGGGTTTAATAATCGATAGCGTCGCGAATGATCGGGCAAGTCATGCAATGGCCGCCGCCGCGGCCGCGGCCGAGCTCACTGGCACTGATGGTGATGACTTCCACTCCTGCCTTGCGCAACAGCGTGTTGGTGTACGTATTTCGGTCGTAGCCGATTACTACGCCAGGCTCAAGCGCCACAACGTTGTTGCCGTCATCCCACTGCTCGCGTTCGGCGGCAAAGCTATTGCCTCCCGTTTCCACTACGCGTAGCGCCTTCAGGTTGAGGGCTTTGGCAACCGTGTCGAGGAACGTGCCTTCTTCGCGGCGTATATCAATGCCACCTGGCTTTCTTTCATCTGGGCGAAGGCTAAAGGCGACGATCTGGTTCACTACTTCCGGAAATATCGTGACCAGGTCGCGATCGCAAAAACTGAACACCGTATCCAGATGCATTGCCGCGCGGGATTTGGGCAGGCCGGCAACGATCACACGCTCTACCGCTTTGCTCTTGAAAAGACGGGTCGCCAATTGGCCGATAGCCTGGTGGGATGAGCGCTCGCCCATGCCTATCAATACAACGCCATTGCCGATCGGCATAACATCACCCCCCTCAAGTGTGGCGTTTCCGTGATCCTGATCCGGGTCGCCGTACCAGATCTCGAAGTCGGCGCTTGTGAACTGAGGGTGAAACTTGTAGATAGCCGCCGCCAGCAAGGTTTCCTGGCGACGTGCCGGCCAGTACATAGGGTTCAGCGTCACGCCGCCATAAATCCAGCAGGTGGTGTCACGGGTAAATTGGGTGTTCGGTAGCGGCGGGAGGATAAAACTTGAATGACCCACAAACTCGCGCAACATTTGAATGGCCTGGCCCCCGAAACTGTCCGGCAAGTCATCAGCCGAAACACCGCCAATCAGAAACTCGGCGATCTTGCGTGGCTCCAGGCTACGTAGCCAGGCAGCGACTTCATTGACCAGACCCAGGCCAACCGAGTTGGCAGTGATTTTGCGTTCAAGAATCCAGTCTAGCGCGTCAGGCATCGCGACAATGTCAGTCAGCAGATTGTGCATTTCCAGAACATCGATATTGCGCTCGCGCATTTTGGTGACAAAGTCAAAATGATCGCGCTTGGCCTGGGCCACCCATAGCACATCATCGAACAATAGGGCGTCGCAGTTATAAGGCGTCAATCGTTGATGCGCCAGGCCGGGAGAACACACCAGGACTTTCTGAAGTTTTCCGCATTCGGAATGGACGCCGAATTTAACATTTTCTGTGAGCATTGAGATTATCCTTTAAATATCAAGCCAATAAAGCGTTATAGGGTAAGGAAGCCGTCATATAGCCCACACGCTGCTATAAGAGCGCCGATAAGAACGGTGACAAAAATCATCTTCTCCACAGCAGTAAATACCGGCTTTTTTGCCTCGATTTTGGCTTTGGCGAAAAAGAGCACACCGGGGGCATAGAGGAGGGCAGAGAGCAGCAGGTATTTGACCCCGCCGGCGTATATGAGCCAAATGGCATACATGAGCGCGACGGCTGCGATAATCAGATCTTTCCTGCGCTCGCTCTTGGCGTTTTCATAACTTTCACCTTTTATCGCCAAGAGCAGGGCATACGCGGCCGACCACAGATAAGGAATCAGGATCATCGAAGTGGCAAGGTAGATCAGAGACAGGTAAGTGCTGGACGAGAAGAGAGTGATGATGAGAAAAACCTGCACCATTGCGTTGGTCAGCCACAGCGCATTGGCGGGCACATGATTAGCATTTTCGCGGCTTAGAAACGCAGGCATGGTGTGATCCTTGGCCGCCGCCAACATTATTTCGGCACACAGCAGCACCCATGAAAGCAACGCCCCAAGCAGCGAGATAATCAGCCCTACACTGATTAGCGCAGCCCCCCACGGACCGACCATATGCTCAAGCACCGCCGCCATCGACGGGTTCTGCAATTTGGCCAATTCCGGCTGGGTCATGATCCCTAGCGATAACACGTTCACCATCACCAGAAACAGCAACACCGTAATAAAGCCGATCACCGTAGCCCTGCCGACGTCACTGCGTTTTTGCGCCCTTGCCGAAAAGATACTTGCGCCTTCAATACCGATAAATACCCATACCGTCACCAGCATCATATTGCGGACCTGGTTCATCACACTGCCCAGGTCAGGGCTTTTCAAGCCCCAGATATCAGAGGTGAAAATATCCAGTTTGAAGGCGAATACGGCAATTAAAACAAATAGAATCAACGGGACTACTTTGGCGACAGTGGTCACCATGTTAATGAATGCTGCTTCCTGAATGCCACGCAGTACCAGGAAATGCACCGCCCACAGCAGCAGCGACGCGCCGATCACTGCAGCAACCGTATTGCCTTCTCCAAAAACAGGAAAAAAGTAGCCCAGCGTGCTGAACAGCAGTACGAAATAACCTACATTGCCAAGCCACGCGCTTATCCAGTACCCCCACGCGGACGAGAAGCCCATATAGTCGCCGAAACCCGCCTTGGCGTAAGCGTAAACACCGCCGTCCAGGTCAGGTTTGCGATTGGCCAGCGTTTGAAAAACGAACGCCAGAGTGAGCATGCCAACGGCTGTGATAGCCCAACCCACCAGAACGGCACCTGCTTCGGCACTGGCGGCCATATTCTGTGGCAGGGAAAAGATTCCGCCACCAATCATTGAGCCGACAACCAGCGCGACAAGAGCGCCCAGTCTAAGTTTTCCAGGGGGATTTGACATGAATGACTCCGGCGGTGACTGGGCTGCGCAGAGTGACGTGATTTGTTTCGAGGCACCTGATGTACATCAAACTATTAGCAGATATATTCAAACAGTCACGCTGAATATTAACGCTCCGCCGCAGGGCAGGAACACCGCATGAATGTTGGTTTTTCCAACTCAATGCTGCCAGAGGAATGTTGATTTATATCAGATGGATTTTTTAAAAAAAGCGAAGAATTCAGGAAGCAAAATTTAGCAACCTGTCACCTGACGCGCACAGCGTTACACGAGGGCCTGACTGAATATTATTGATCTCCCGGTCGGCAGTCCGCTCAATAAATTTTGACACTGGCTCATACTTTAAACGATAGACCGTGATCGCGATCTGGCGACAGCGGATCCTACGAGCAGCTCATACCATGAAACTAAAATCACTGCAGGCACGCATCTGTATAACGGCAGGGTTGTGCCTGTTTGTTTCATCAGCCAGTCTGGTGGCCTATGGATTATTCACTTACCGAACGAATGAACAATATGTCTCCAATGAAGTGTCTATGCTTATTGAAAAATCAACACTTCGCGACGTTCAAAACCTGGCTGAATCTCGAGCAAGTGCTATTCAGGCCAGATTACAGGTTGCGCTCGATGCCGCTCGCACCATGGCCAGTACATTCGCGGCCAACAAGGGTTCGCAAGACGCCTCGGCGCTGGGGCGTGAACAGGTCAACGCTGTTCTTCTCGGCGTTCTGAGGGACAACCCGGAATTCAACGGTACTTATTCATGCTGGGAGCCGGATGCGCTGGACGGAAAGGATCTGGCGTTAAAAAACACTCAGGATGGCAGTAACCCTTCGACCGGGCGTTTCACTCCGTACTGGACACGCACCTCGGAGGGTCGTGTTGCGGTACAGCCTTTGGTCGAGTACGACTCCCAGGACACCCATCCTAACGGTGTTCCCAAGAGCGGATGGTACGGTGGCCCTAAAGCAACACTGAAAGAGAGCGTGCTGGACCCGATTCCTTATAGCGTGCAGGGCAAACAGGTCTGGCTGACAACGCTGTCGGTTCCCATAGTTTCCGATGGAAAATTTTATGGCGTTGCAGGCGCTGATTTCGATATTTCGTTCATTCAGAAGCTGAGTGAACAGATGTCGACCGACCTCTACGGGGGAAAAGGTTCAGTGACAATCCTGAGTTACAAGGGACTGGTCGTGGCTGACAGTCAACATAGCGAGCTTATAGGGCAGCCTATGAAAGCCTTGTTGCCGGATTCCTGGGAAAAGGTTTTAGGTGACCTCCAGAATAGCCGTGCTGTCAGCCTGCTCAATCAGACGACTCAGAATTTTGAAGTGCTTATGCCCATTCAGCTTGGGCGCACTGGCAAACCATGGGCCATATTGATCCGTCTGCCAAAAGCGGTAGTGATGAGCCAGGCAGTCGCCCTGGAACATGAATTACAAGCACGCAGTTTGAATAACAGTATCTGGCAAGTCTCGGTAGGCACGGCTATCTTGCTGTTGGCTCTGACGGCACTGTGGTTTGCAGCAGCTAAAATCGTTGGCCCTATACGGGAGGCTGCCGCACTGGCCGCCACTATCAGCCTTGGCGACTTCTCCAGGCGCCTTGTTCAGCGATCCGAAGATGAGGTCGGCCAATTGTCATTCGCGTTAAACGACATGTCTGACAGCTTGCAACGCCAGGTCAAAGTGGCAGAACGAATTTCCGAGGGCGATCTCGACCTCGACGTAAGGCTGTCTTCACCCAACGATACGCTCGGAAAATCGCTGGAGAAAATGGTCAGCAACCTGAACAACCTTATATCTGAGGTACAGGTCAGCGCCACTCAGATTACCGGCAGTTCCGAGCAGGTCACGGATCTCAGCCAG
Organism: Pseudomonas syringae CC1557; assembly: GCF_000452705.1. Classification (NCBI taxonomy): domain Bacteria; kingdom Pseudomonadati; phylum Pseudomonadota; class Gammaproteobacteria; order Pseudomonadales; family Pseudomonadaceae; genus Pseudomonas; species Pseudomonas syringae. The sequence continues at coordinate 3,135,091 of NZ_CP007014.1, read as the reverse complement.
TCGCTATCAGATGGCGCAGCAAACTCAGCATCCTCGATCACTGAGATCAGCGCGGTCATGACGCAAATGGCGGCCCAAACGTCGGACAACGCGGTTAACGCCAAAAAAGCAGATGAACAATCGCAAGCTTCACGGGCTGACGCCGGAGAAAGTGACAAGCTCATGACTGAGCTTATTTCCGCGATGACGGAAATTGATAACTCAGGTAAGGACATCACAGCGATAATTACCACCATTGATAACATTGCAGCACAAACCAATCTCCTGGCGTTGAACGCGGCTATTGAAGCAGCAAGGGCAGGGGAGCTCGGACGCGGTTTTGCAGTGGTGGCTGACGAGGTACGCTCTCTGGCGGCACGAAGCGCAGAGGCAGCAAAGCAGACAGCAACACTGATTGCCGACTCATCCACCAAGACGCAACGCGGAATGATCATTGCCGGCAGAACTGCTGAATCACTTAAAAACATTGTGAGTGGAACCAGTGCCGTCTCAAGCCTGGTTTCTCTGATCTATCAGGCATCCAGTGAGCAGGCTTCTGGTCTGCAGCAGGCCAGCCTCGGGCTTGAACAGATTGACGAAGTGACGCAACAAAATCAGTCCAACTCCCGAGACTGTGCGGCGGCCGCAAAAGACCTGTCGGTAAGGGCGTCTCTCATGCAGCGTGAGTTAAGTCGCTTTAAAGTAAAAAAAACACCGCTGCTGTGAACGGATTCACTCAGCATGGGTATCTCGTCGAAACGATGCAGGCGTCAGAGAAAAGCATGTATAGCGAAAGGCTTACACGCAGTAGAGTGGATACACTCTGTACGGCACCCTGGAAAAGTCGCAATCTACACCCATCAACCGCAGCGCAGGAAGCGCTCCGGAGGTCAAGGATGATCACCATTGCCGGGATGGCTACTGACAGGACGTTGGAATGGTATTGATAGAAAAACGACCCGCTTCGGCGGGTTTTTTTATGGGTGTGGTATTAGTGACATTCATTCGTGAGCACGCCTCACGAAAACAGCTTGCCTGACAATTCAAGACGCGTATCAGGATCGACGTCGCTCAAACTGCGCTCGCAGCAGCTTGGTGCTCAGATCTTCCCAGTGCTCGGCAAACGCGACGCGAGCCGTCTCGAAATCCCTGCTGCGCAGGCACTCTATCAAGCGCTCATGGTCGGAGACGATCTCTCGCGGGTCTTCATAGCAGGGCTGCTGCAACACCAGCAGCAGTTCAATTTCGCTTTCGAGCATGGCATAGCTGCGCTGCAATCGCGGGCTGCCGCTAGCGCGGATAATTGCCCGGTGAAAGTCGCCATCAGCAGTGACGATTTCCGAGCGCGGTGCATTGGCGGGTGCGTTACGCAGCACTTCCACTGCGCTCAATGCTTCAGGCGGAATGACGCCATTGAGAATAATCATGCGCACCGCCTCGGTTTCCAGAACCCCTCGCAACCTGGCGATATCCACGATGTCGTTCGGCCCGAACTCGGGTATGCAAAAACCCCGATTGGGTACCTTCAGCAACAGGCCGAATGACACCAGCAATTGAGCAGCGCTGCGAAACGTGTTGCGCGCCACCTCGTACTCTTCCGCCATTCGCACGTCGCGCAAGAATTCACCGGGCTCGAAGTCCCCGTTCAGGATTCGGCCCTTGAGCTTTGCCGCCAGCACCTCGACCGCCGAAAGCTTGGCCGAGTGCGTTTCAATGTTCGTGTCGGGGAAAATCATTTTTTCTACAGGACCAGGGTTGTCGCTTGACCAGGGGCTGATTCTAATACGTTTCTGCGCGCGCATGCCAGCGTGCCACCTGTGGCCCGCTAAATTTGTCCAACAATAATCAAAATCAGTAAAAAATATTCTTTTATTTTTTGTTGTTATAAAACAATAGCTTGATTGTTTTTGCCGTCAGGAAAACGAGCTTTTTTCCAAAAAATATCTAAGAATCCTCTTTTAATATTAAAAATTGTAGCACAATATCTCGACACCAAAGACGTGCAGTGCATGGCTTGTCCAGGGCTTGGAGTTCTACAATGCGAGTGATTCTTAAAGACCGACTCCGTGAGGACCTTGCAGCATTGCAAGGAGATTTGGCGGCAACGTTCACTCCGGTTTCTTTGGAGGAAGGCGCCCAGATCCTGCGAGTGCATTTTGGGGTAAGTGGGACACTGACCCGGTTCGCGACGGAAAAGGACGACACGTTCAGGTGCGATGCCCCAGGCGGCAAGTCTTACGTTCTTAAAATCGCCAATCCTCAGGAAGTCCCGCTGGAGCTCTCGCTGCAGGTTGAGGTGATGCGCCATATCGAGCGCACGGCGCCAAATCTTCCGATCCCCAGAGTTTATCCATCCCTGCAAGGTGAATACCTGACGCGAATCACAACGCGCAATGGCGATTCAAGGCAGGTGCGGCTTATGAGCTACCTGTCAGGTACGCCTCTGGATAAAACGACGGTCAATGTGCAAGGGCGCGAGCATATAGGTCAATTGCTTGCCTGTCTCAGGCTGGCCACTGCCGATTTTTCGCACCCGGCAGAGTCGCGCGAGGTGTGCTGGGATGTTCAACATCTCAGCACGCTGAAGCCATTGATTAGCTTTGTCGCCGAGCCGCTGCGCCGCCATCAGTTAGAGAGTGCACTTGAGCGATTTTCCGAGGTTGAAGGTCTGATTGCCGGTTGCCGCCAGCAAGTGCTGCATAACGACTTCAATACATCGAATATCGTTATTGATCCGCACCAGCCGCAGTCGGTCAGCGGCATCATTGATTTCGGCGATACAGTCAAGACGGCCATTGCTATTGATGTAGCCACGGCAATGATGAACCAGCTGGGCACGGCCGGAGTCGGTGGCGATGTTGATATTTTCGCCCCGGCAAAAGATCTCCTGAGGGGATATCTGAGCGTTGCCGACCTGACCTCAGAAGAGCTATCGCTTATCCCGCATCTCGCGATGGCGCGCTTGACCGCCCGGGCGTTGATAACCACTTGGCGATCGCAGCTGTTCCCGCAAAACAGCGCTTATATCTTGAGAAATGCCGCTCCAGGATGGAGCCAGCTGGACTGGATGCTTAACCGGACACCCTCGCAAATGTCAGAACTTCTGATGTCCTTCACCGATTAATGCGTGCTTGTTAATGGGGTTTTAAATGAACAACTCAAACATCGAGGCTATCCGTGGCGATATGCCCAACGGGTTCAATCCGGAAAATATTGAACGTCTGGACGCGGCGTCGCGTGAGCACATTCAGCGCCGCATCAATCTGCTGGGCCCTGCCTATCGTCTGTTTTACAACGAGCCGGTTGGCGTGGTCCGAGCGAAGGGTGCTTACTTGTATGACAAGGACGGCAACGAGTATCTGGACGCCTACAACAATGTCGTTTCGGTAGGTCACTGCCATCCTCGTGTCGTTGCCGCAATTACTGAGCAGTCGAGTACGCTGTGCAGCCATACCCGGTACATGCAGGACGGGATTCTTGATTATGCCGAGCAACTGCGTGCAACCGCGGGCGGTGAGATGGCCGCTGACGGGCATTTGATGTTCACTTGTAGCGGTTCGGAAGCCAACGATCTGGCGTTCCGCATCGCACGTCATCACACCGGCAACACGGGCGTCATCGTTACAGCCGAGGCGTACCACGGAAACTCTACAACAGTGGCAGCGTTTTCACCCTCGCTGGGTGCCAACGCCAAACTCGATCCATTTGTTCGGCGGGTGCCCGCACCGGACTCCTATCGCATCCCGCGTGAAGCCCTGGGACGGTATATGGCAGACCAGGTCAGCGCGCAGATCGAGGATATTCAGCGCCATGGCGGCGGAGTGGCGGCTTTTATTGCCGACTGCCTGTTTTCGTCAGATGGCGTGTTCTGTGATCCGGTTGACGTGTTCGGGCCGATTGCCGAGGTGGTGCGCAAAGCAGGTGGCTTGTTCATCGCCGATGAGGTTCAGTCCGGATTTGGTCGCAGCGGCACGCATTTCTGGGGGCACCAGCGTCACGGTGTCGTGCCGGACATCATCACCATGGGCAAACCAATGGGCAATGGCTATCCCGTGGCCGGCTTGATGGTGCGCCCCGAAATCGTCGCGGGTTTTGGTCGCGACATGCGCTATTTCAATACCTTCGGCGGCAACAGCGTTGCCATTGCCGCTGCCCAGGCAACGTTCGACATCATTCGCGACGAGCAACTCATGCACAACGCCAACCGTGTGGGAGGGTTGATCCTTGCTGGCCTCAAAGACCTGGCCCTGCGCTTTGAACAAATCGGTGATGTACGCGGCACGGGCATGTACTTCGGCGTTGAACTGGTCACAGACCGTGGTTCGAAAGCACCGGACATGAAAACCGCCCTGCGCGTGGTTAACAACCTGCGTGAACAACGCGTGCTTATTTCCGCCACGGGACCAGACGCGAGCATCCTGAAAATTCGCCCGCCATTGATATGGACTGAAAAGGAAGCGGGGCGGCTGCTGGACGCCTTGGAAAACGCGTTTGTCGCATTGTAAGACAGCTGCTTGCTGCTATGACATCAACCCTCATCAAGGACTGCATTCATGAGCTTTCTTCGGCCTAAATACATAACCTTCGACTGCTACGGCACATTGACTAATTTCAAGACCGCAGCCATGACCCGCGAATTGTTCGCCGACCGCATCCCGGTTGAGCGCATGGATCAGTTCGTCAAGGACTATGCCGCCTACCGCCTGGATCAGGTGATGGGCGATTGGCGACCTTATGACGAGATACTCAAGACCGCCCTGGCGCGCACCTGCCAGCGTTGGAAGATCGAATACCGCGACGAAGGCCAGCTTTACTACGACGCCGTGCCGACCTGGGGGCCGCATCCGGATGTTCCGGCGGGCCTTGCAAAAATCGCCGGCAAGATTCCACTAGTGATTTTCTCCAATGCCATGGACGAGCAAATCATGTCCAACGTCGACAAGCTCGGTGCACCGTTTCATAAGGTATTTACCGCGCAACAGGCCCACGCCTATAAACCACGCCTGGCCGCGTTCGAGTTTATGCTCGACAACCTCGACTGCGGGCCGGAGGATGTGTTGCATGTTTCATCAAGCTTCCGCTATGACCTGATGTCAGCCCACGACATGAAGATCAAGCACAAGGCGTTCATCGCCCGAGGCCATGAGCAGCCAGCGCATGCCTCCTTCGGCTACCATCAGGTTCCGGATATCGGCGGTCTGCCTGGACTGGTCGGGCTGTAGTCACGGAGCGTTATCGAGGAGCCCGCGAGCAGCGCCAGCTTCGGCCCTCGATAGCCTTACAAGCGTCGGCAAGGTCAGGTCGTCCAACAAATTAGAAATATCTTGAAACATTCCAGCGGCATCGCGAGTCAATGGAATAACTCTCTTCAAGGTTTTTCGATGAAAACGCCCCGTCCCAACGCACGGCTTCAAACCCTGATCAACCTGCGCAATCTGAAGATGGCGCGCTCTGCGCATGCATTTGTTCGAGGCAATACTGCGCAATTTTATGAGTGGCTGCACAGTCAGTCAGGAAGACGCCTGCCAAGCGGCCCGCCCGTGTGGATTTGCGGGGATTGCCATGCCGGCAATCTGGGGCCCACCGGGGATTTGAAAGGCCGTATCGACATACACATCCGCGATCTCGATCAATCCGTGATTGGTAACCCTGCCCATGACCTGGTAAGGCTTGGCTTATCATTGGCGACGGCTGCTCGTGGCTCCGATTTGCCCGGAGTCACCACTGCACGAATGCTGGAAGAGATGATGCAAGGCTACGAGCAGGCGTTCATGAACACCGGCGATGAAGAGCCTGATCGCCCGGCACAGGTGAAAGCCGGAATGCGCAGCGCCGTACAACGGACATGGAAGCACCTTGCCGAGGAGCGCTTTGAGGACATGCGCCCGACGATCCCGCAGGGTAAACATTTCTGGGCGTTGTCTCGCGCGGAACGCGAGGCGATCAAAACGCTTTGCTCCACGCCGGATATCCATGCCTTGGTGACGTCGCTCAAGGGCCGATCGCCGGATGATCACGTGCAGTTACTCGATTCTGCGTATTGGGTAAAGGGCTGCAGCTCTTTGGGGCTACTTCGCTATGCGGTATTGATGAGCGTCGGTGACGACGATGATCAAGAGTTCTGTCTGCTGGATATCAAGGAAGCGGTAGCGGCCGCAGCTCCACGAACCGCCAGGGCGCGCATGCCCCGAGACAATGGCAAACGAGTCGTGGAGGGCGCCAGGCATCTTTCGCCTGGCCTGGGCAGCAGAATGGTTGCGGTAAGGATGCTGGATCACTCGTTCTTCATACGCGAATTGCTTCCTCAAGACATGAAGCTGGAACTTGATGAACTCACCCAGCCGGAGGCCATGCAGGCCGCCGCTTATCTCGCGAAAGTGGTTGGCATCGCCCACGCCAGACAGATGGATCTGGCAACACGCACCGCGTGGATCCGGGATCTACAAACCAATCGGTCCCAGACGCTGGATGCGCCGTCCTGGTTATGGTCGAGTGTTGTTCAGTTGGTAGGGAGTCATGAACAGGGCTATCTGGAGCACTGCCGACGTTATGCGATGTAAAGCTTTGGGCTTCATGAATTAACAAACAAGCAGGCGAGTTCAGCACTAGAGCTCGCCAACCAGTCAGTTTCCGGGCTACTGATCACGCTCATGCGTCATTTGTTGTGACGCAGAATGGAAAAGTTCAGCGCAGCGGCCACTGAGAGCCACACCAGATAAGGGAATAAAATGAGCCCTGTCACAACATCTATCTGCAATGCCATCACTACCATCACCGCTACAACGATCCACAGCACAGCAAGAATGATCATCGAAGTAACGATCCGGTTCGCGCCAAAGAATACCGGCGTCCACAAGGTATTCAATGCAATTTGAGCGGCCCACAAGGCCAGCACGGTCTCGCTGCCAGGCAGCAGCGTCAAGCGATAGCCTGCCCAGGCGAGCAGCAGATAGATCGTCGTCCATGCCACTGGAAACGCCCAGTTTGGGGGAGTGAAACCAGGCTTTTGAAGCGACTCATACCACGCCCCAGGCTTGAAGATGATGCCGGTTGCTCCGGCGGCGGCGCAGGCTAGCAGGAAGATGTAGAAGGTCATGTGTTGTCCTGGGTTGAAGTGGCATGGGGCTGGAGAGGAGTGGTGGTCTGAACCACAGCTGCTTTGCTCCTGCTACCAGCGGTTAGCCGGGCTGTTTTAGGGGTGGCTTTCCGATTAGTCAGCAAGCCGCCGCGAATATCTCCAGTTTTTGCGAATTCCGGCTTCAATTCGAGTCTGAGCGTTCCTTGTTGGGGCATCACAACCGGTCCATGGCCATGGCTAAGCAGCACCGCCCATTGCCAGCTGGTTTTTTTGAGAATATCGTGTAAAAAACCTATACAAGGTATTTATCCGTGTACAAGAAAACCCAGTGGCCACTGACGCTTTATTTTGACGGAGAGTGTCCACTCTGCGCTCGAGAAGTGAAGATCCTGCGCGCGCGCGCTGCAGCCGAGCGCCTTCTTTTCGTCGACATCAGTGATGAAGCCTTTGACGCCAAATCGCTCGGATTCACGCTTGCGCAAATGGAGTCCTCATTGCACGCCAGGTTTGCCGATGGAGCTTGGGTCACGGGCCTCGACGCGACGCTCTGGAGCTGGCGAGCAGCGGGCCTGGGTGTCTGGGCTGCGCCGTTGTCATGGCGGTTGACCAGGCCGTTGCTTAATATCGGCTATCGTCTTTTTTGCCGCTGGCGTCCGCATTTGGCGTGGTTGCCTCATCCTGACGGCAGTGCTCGCTGTCGGGGCGACAGCTGTGCTGTTTCGGGAACCGACCGTGCTGCACACGATCGGTCTCCGTCTGACAAGGGTTAGACGTCGCGCTCAATAAGCCGCGACCACCCCATCCTTCCTCGGATCAGTCCCGCCCACATAGCCATGCGCCGTGCGCTGGATAATCTGCGCACCGCCAAAGGCAAACACGCCGCTCGGTTCTTCGACATCAATATCATGGCCTTTGGCGCGCAGTGCTTTGACCACTTCAGGGTCAAACGCGCGCTCCACCGCGACTTTCAGGCCCGATTCGATCCTCCAGCGCGGCGCATCGGCAGCGGCTTGCGGGTTCTGCCTGTAGCGCAGGATGCGCATCATCATCTGCAAATGACCCTGCGCCTGCATCGGGCCGCCCATCAAACCGAATGACATCAACGGTGTACCGTCGGCATTCATCACAAAGCCGGGGATGATGGTGTGGAACGGGCGCTTGCGCGGTGCCACGTAGTTGACGTGCTGTGGGTCGAGAGAGAAGCCTGCGCCGCGGTTCTGCATGCTGATGCCGGTACCAGGTACCACAACACCCGAGCCGAAGCCCATGTAGTTGGACTGGATGAAGGAGATCATCATGCCGTTTTCATCAGCGGCCGACAGGTACACCGTGCCACCCGGCTTTGGCGAGCCGTGCCCCGGATTGGCGGCCTGATCAGTGACCAGTCCGGCGCGCTCCATCAAGTAGGCCTTGTCCAGCAAATCATCGGAAGGCACACGCATATGCTCGCTGTCGGCGACGTGTTCGTCGAGGTCGGCCAGCGCCAGTTTCATCGCTTCCAGCACCGGGTGTACGGTCTCAAGGCTGTCTACCGGGTGTTCACCGACACCCAGTGCTTCGAGCATGGTCAGGCCCGCGAGTGTGGCAATACCCTGACCGTTAGGCGGCAGTTCGTGAACCACGGCACCGGCGTACGGCACTGACAGTGTTTCGATCCAGTCCACGGTATGCGTCGCGAGATCGTCGAGGCTCATCACGCTGCCATTGGCATTGGCGTGGGCGATGATTGTTTGCGCCAGTTCGCCACGATAGAACGCTTCGCCTTTGGTCTGTGCAATCAGCTCCAGCGTGCGGGCATGGTCCTTGAGCTGGATTTTCTCCCCGGCCAACGGCGCCTTGCCATCCGGCATGAAGCACTCGGCGAAACCGGGTTGATCCTTGAGCAGATGCGAGCCGCGTTTCCACAGTTCGGCGATGATCGGCGTTACCTGATAACCATCGCGGGCGTAGCCAATCGCGGGCTCGGCCAAGGTAGCGAAGGGCAGTTTGCCGTAACGCTCGGACAATTCGACCCAGGCCGACACCGCACCCGGTACGCTGACCGCAGGCCAGCCACGTTGCGGCATCTGGCTCTGTCCCGCGAAGTAATCGGGCGTCCAGGCTTGCGGCGCGCGGCCGGAGGCATTCAGACCTTGCAGTTTGCTGCCGTCCCAGACGATGGCGAAAGCGTCGCTGCCAATCCCGCAACCGGTGGGCTCGACCACGGTCAGCACCATGGCCGCAGCGATGGCGGCGTCGACCGCATTACCGCCACGGCGCAGCATGTCCAGCCCGGCCTGAGCGGCCAATGGCTGGGAGCAGGCGACCATGTTGTTGCCCATCACCGGCGAGCGTGCCGAAGCATAAGGTTGGCTGTAATCCAGATCATCGAACATAAGCGTTTCTCTTTGGCAGAAAACGAACGGGTTAGCCCTTGGGGTCCAGCGCATCGCGCAGGCCGTCACCCAACAGGTTGAAACACAGGACCGTGATGTAGATCGCCACACCGGGCGCAATCGACATCCACGGCGCCTGCTCCATGAAATTCTTCGCCGTATTGAGCATCGAGCCCCAGGACGGCGACGGCGGTTGCTGGCCCAGGCCGAGGAACGACAGGCTGGCCTCAGCCAGAATCGCCGACGCGATGGTCAGCGTCGCCTGCACCACCAGCGGCGACATCACATTGGGCAGCACGTAACGCAGGATGATCCAGCGATCCGGAAGACCAATGGCGCGAGCACCCTCCAGGTAATCCTCGTGCTTGATCGACAGCACTTGGCCGCGGGTCAATCGGGCAAAGATCGGCATCGCTGACAGGCCGATAGCGATCATCGCGTTGGTCAGGCTTGGGCCGAGAAAGGCGCCCAGTGCAATGGCCAGAACCAGAAACGGACAGGACAGCAATGCTTCCATGACCTGCGAAATGATCATGTCCAGCTTGCCACCAAAGTACCCGGCCAACAGGCCCAGCGGCACGCCGATAAACATGGCTATAGCCACCGAGACAGCACCGGCCAGCAGCGAACTGCGAGCGCCATACAGCAGACGCGAAAACAGATCGCGGCCCAATTCGTCGGTGCCCAGCCAGTAGATCAACGAGGGCGCTTTACGCACGGCGAGGAAGTTGGCTTTGAGCGGGTCATGGGGCGCGATCCACGGCGCCAGAACGGCCGCCAGAACAAATAGCAGCAACACCGCCGCACCAATCACCGCGCCTTTGTTGGCGAGGAATTTGTTCAGGAACGGTGAGCGGCTGCGGGGCAGGGTCGCGCTGTGCGGGAGGCTGGCAATAGCGGTCATCATGCAGTCCTCAGACGCGGATTGATCAGGCGGTAAAGCACGTCGGCAAGCAGGTTCAACAGCAGAAAGCCAATCGCGACACACAGCACCACGCCTTGCACCACGGCGTAATCACGGTTGAAAACGGCGTCGACGATCATCTTGCCGAAGCCAGGAATACTGAACACCTGCTCGGTCAGCACTGCGCCGCCCAGCAACTCACCGAACAGCAAGGTCGTCAGCGTCACGATGGGCATCAACGCATTGCGCAGCGCATGCTTGAGAATCACCGTGCGCGGGAACAACCCTTTGGCCCGGGCAGTACGGACGTAATCGGTGCGTAACACTTCGAGCATGGCGCTGCGTGTGTGGCGCATGAGAATCCCCGACAACCCGGCACCCAGGACGAACGCTGGCAGGATCAAGGTCTTCAGGTTTTGACCGAAGTCCTCACCCATGGGCACAAAACCGGAGGCGGGCAGCCATTTCAGTTTCACCGCGAATATCATGATCAGCAGGATGCCCAGCCAGAAATGCGGAATGGAAATCCCCGACAGCGCGACTACGTTGGCCCCGTAATCCACGACGGTGCCTTTGCGCACCGCCGAGATGATGCCGGTGGGAATACCGATTAGTAGCGCGATCAGCAAGGCCAGTACCGCCAGCTCAATGGTCACCGGCAACTTGGACGCCAGTAATGTGGTCACCGGTTGCTCGGTGCGCAACGAAGTACCGAAGTCGCCGGTCAGCACGTTGCCGACCCAGTTCAGGTATTGCACCGGGAGCGGGTCATCGAGCCGATATTTATCGCGCAGGTATTCCATGACCGCCGGATCGCGTTCTTCCCCGGCCATGGCCAGCACCGGGTCACCCGGCAGCAACTTCTGCAGGGTGAAGACGAACAGCGAAACCAGAATCAGTGTCGGTATCGAGCTGAGCAGGCGTCGCAGGATGAACATCAGCATGCCGGAACCTCGCAGGTGCGTCCGTCAATCATGGCTTGAATGCGACATTGGCCAGACGAATCAGGCCGTCCGGGTTCGGTACAAAACCGGTCACGTTGTTACGCATGGCAATGATTCGCGGGTCGAAATACAGGTAGGTGGTCGGTACCTCATCGGCCAACAAGCGCAGCGCTTCGTTGTACAGTGCCTGACGTTGTGCAACGTCGTTGACGGTACGCGCCTTGTTCAGCAGCTCGTCGAGTCTTGCATTGCAGTACTTGCCGTCGTTCTGGCCGCCTTTGCAGGTCACGAACTGATGGATATCGCCATCCGGATCAGGACGGCCCGACCAGGCGCTCATGCCTATCTGGAAATTCCCGCTTGCCTGTTCGCTGAGCATCGTGGCGTATTCAGTGGCAATCAGGTTGACCTTGAAGCCGGCTTCTTCAGCCATGGCCTGAATAATCTGCCCGACCTGCTGTGCAATGGGGTTGTTGGCCACTTTCAGGTCCACCGCCAACGGCAGTTTCACACCGGCCTGTGCCAGCAGCGCCTTGCTTTTCTCGACATCGCGAGGCGGGATCGGCAGGTCCTTGTCGTAATACGGGCTGTTTTTAGGGAATGGCTGGGCGCTTGGGGCGTAGAGGCCTTCGAACACCACCTGGTTAATGGCATCGCGGTCGATGGACAGCTCAAATGCCTTGCGCACGCGTTTGTCTTTGCCGATCGGGGAATTGGCTTTTTCACCGTTGCCGATGTTGAACATCAGCTGCATGTAGCCCAGTCCCGGCGTGTTATAGATCATCAGCTTGCTGTCGCCCTTGACGGTTTTCACGTCGGTTGGCGCAACACGCTCGATGATGTCCAGGTCGCCGGAGCGCAGGTTGGCCAAGCGCACTGAGGTATCCGGAATCGGCAGGAACACGACTTTGTCGAAGTGATAAGCCTGTTTGTTCCAGTAGTTGTCAAAACGCTCCAGCACGATGCGATCCTGCTGCACGCGCTGCACGAATTTGTAAGGGCCTGAGCAGGCAGGGTTGGAGGCGAACTCGCCTTGCGCAGCTTTCGGCGCGAGCATCATCCCGGCGCGGTCCGAGAGTTGTGAAACCAGTGTGGCATCGGCCTGTTTGAGTTTGATAGCGACGGTTTTTGCGTCGATCACTTCCACGCTGTCCACTGAGGCCAGCTCGCTTTTGCGCAGGGAGTCGGGCAGGGTGCGGGCGCGATCGAGGTTGAACTTCACCGAGGCGGCATCAAACGGTTCGCCGTCGTGGTACGTCACGCCTTCGCGCAAGGTCATGGTCAGGGTTTTGCCGTCCTCGCTCCAGTTCCAGGCTGTGGCCAGTTGTGGCGCGTAAGTCAGGTCCGGGTTGACGTCTACCAACTTGTCACATAGCGCGGTGTACACCAGGCGGCCGGAGTAGGTGCGCGAACGATGCGGATCAAGCACATCGGGATCGTCCTGAATGCCGACGCGCAACGTCGATTCGGCAAAGGCGGCGTGGGTGGCCAGCAATAACAAGGTTGCTGTCATGACGCGTGCAATTTTCATGGCTGGCTCTCCGCTGCGAGGGATTGATGGTGCTTGAACAGATTCAGGCGCTGTGTGTAAGCGGCGCTGGGTGTCGGAAGGATCAATGTGCCGCTGCCCGCGTTGGCGATTTCACGCCAGAAGTGGCAAGCCACATGGCGTTCGGCCTCAACGGTTTCCATGAGCGGCGCAGCTTCTTTGCACAGCGCACGGGCATGCGGGCAACGGGTATGAAAACGGCAACCGGAAGGTGGCCGGCTAGGGCTGGGCATGTCGCCGCCGAGTAGCGGACGCGGCTGGCGCAGGTCCGGGTGGCTGACCGGCACCGCAGCCATCAACGCCTGGGTATAAGGATGCAAAGGGGCTTCGAACAGCGCGTTGACCGGCGCCAGTTCAACGATTTCACCCAGATACATCACCGCCACGCGGTCGCTCATGTGGCGGATCACGGCCAGTCCATGGGCGACAATCACCAGCGTCAGGCCGAACTGATGCTTAAGGTCTTCAAGCAGATTGACCACTTGCGCCTGTACCGAAACGTCCAGCGCCGAGACCGGCTCGTCACCGAGGATCAAGCGTGGCTCGGAAGCCAGAGCACGCGCGATACCGATACGCTGGCGCTGACCGCCGGAGAATTCATGCGGATGCCGACCACCGTGCTCCGGAGCAAGCCCTACCGTACGCAGCAACTCGGCGACCCTGGCCTGCCGGTCGCTGCGGCTGGCTTTGCTGTGCAGCCAGATGGGTTCGCCAACGATGGATTCCACGGTCATACGTGGATTAAGCGAAGCGAACGGGTCCTGAAAGATGATCTGCAAATCACGACGTACCTGACGCAGCTTTTCCGGCGTCAGGTTGGCCAGGTTGCGGCCCTCGTAAATCACGTCACCCGCAGTCGGTTGCAGCAGGTTGAGCAGCAAGCGGCCGAGGGTTGATTTACCCGAGCCGGACTCGCCTACCAGTGCCAGCGTCTCACCCTTGCGGACTGACAGGTTGATCTCATTGACGGCCTGTACCGGCGGCTTCTTCGGCTGCAAAAGACTACTTTCCACGGCGAAGTGCTTGCTCAGGCCGATGCCTTCCAGAATGGGTTTTTGCGCGTTGCTGTCGGGGCTGACGCGCACGGTGATGTCTGGTTTGGAAAGGTTCACGCACTGACTCCCACATGCTGTTCCAAAGGTGCACGGATGCACGCGGCGAAGTGTCCGGGGGACAACTCAAGCAGCGGCGGGCGTTCGTCTCTGCATTGCTGGATCACGAACGGGCAGCGCCCTGCGAAACGGCAACCGCCAGGCATTTCTGCAGGCGTAGGCACTCGGCCGTTAATGGTTGCCAGGCGGCCTTCACGAGGACCGATAGAGGGCATCGAGCCCATCAGGCCGATGGTGTACGGATGCTGCGGATTATCGAACAGGGTCTTCACCGGGGCGCTTTCCACCACGCGCCCGGCGTACATCACCATCACGTCGTCGGCGACTTCGGCAACGACGCCCAAATCGTGGGTGATCAGAATCATCGCTGTGCCGGTCTCGGTCTGCAGGTTGGCGATCAACGAGAGGATTTGCGCTTGAATGGTTACGTCCAGCGCAGTCGTCGGTTCGTCCGCGATGATCAGCGCCGGGTCATTGGCCAGCGCCATGGCAATCATGGCCCGTTGACGCATGCCTCCGGAGAGTTCATGCGGGTAGGCGTCCAGTCGCTGGCGAGCGTCCGGCACGCGAACCTTTTCGAGCATTTCCAGGGCCCGCTGGCGAGCGTCCTTGTTTGAGAGACCTTGATGACGGATCACACTTTCCGCGATCTGCTCACCAATGGTGAAGACCGGGTTCAGCGAGGTCATGGGTTCCTGAAATATCATCGCCATGCGGTTGCCGCGCACGTCCAGCAGACGCTCTTCGGACATGCCCAGCAAGGCTTCATCGATCAGCAACGAGGCGCTCGCGCCAACCTCGGCAGTCGCGGGCAACAGGCCCATCAGTCCCATTGACGTCACGCTTTTGCCACAACCGGACTCGCCAACGATGGCCAGGGTCTTGCCCCGTTTAACGGTAAACGATACGCCGTCGACGACGTTGGCAGGGGCACCGGCAAAGCGTACGGTCAGGTCGCTGACGCTGAGCACGGTGCTGTCGCTGGCTTCGATAAGGTGGGCGGTGGCTTTCATGAGCTGGCCTCCAGATCTTGATTGATGACGTTGTCCAGCGCCTGTTGCAGCGCCCGCAAATGGCCGCGCATGGCCGTTGCGGCCTTGATCGGATCGCGCGTTTCGATAGCGCTGACGATGTCATCGTGATCGTGGCTATACGTGTCGAGGCGGTCGGTGTTGCGTGCCCGTTGACGCAGATCTCGCCAGGTCGGGTCCAGACGGATCGCATCAAGCATTTCGAAGATGTCCAGCATCAGACGGTTGCCCGCTGCCTCGGCAATGGCCCGATGGAGAGCGCTGTCCCATAGCTCAATGCCTTCGGCATCGGTCTGCTCGGCGACCTGCTGGTGAGTGGTGCGCTCGGCAAGGCGGCGCAGAATCGCCATCTGCTCACCGTTGGCTCGGACGGCGGCCAAAGATGCCAATGCCGGCTCCAGATGCAGACGCGCCTCCATGACCTCACTGAAGTTGGTCCGGCTGGAAAGCCGGGCGAAACTCATGGCAGCGCTGGGCGGGGTGGGTCCGACAAAGGTGCCTTTGCCTTGCCGCCGCCAGATCTGCCCTTCGGCTTCCAGCACCGACAGGGCTCGACGAACTGCGCGTCGGCTAACCCCGAAATCGGCTGCCAGATCCCGTTCAGTAGGCAGTGCTCGCTGGGGGAATGCAGCGTGCTGGGCGACCATCTGCCGTAAGGCGTCCAGTGCCAGTTTCGAAGAGTTGTCGATGAGGGTGTCAGGTTCGAACCTTTGCATCGTGGTACTCGCGCCAGACCGGAAAAAAATGCCTTGAACTAGCTATAGGCAGAGATTCGAGGCAAAAGGGCTAGTGCAAGAGCGATGCCAATGGAAATTGGTTCGGTTAACTATCAGTTGCAACGAGGTCGGCGACTGCTAAACGCCAAGGTGGGTGGGCCAATGTTCAAAGGTTCGACCGTTTGGTCCAGGGTATGAAAAGAGGATTGGTTCGCAGAGGGGTGAACCAATTTTACGAACGAGGCGGATTTTGTTGCATCAATGCGGGCACGGTGCGCCAGCGAGGCGCGTCTTCAGCAAACCCGGACGAATCAAAATCAGGCAGCTATTTGCGGAGGGAGCAGCGGTAACGAATCGAGACAGGGGTATAAACCGTCGACAAGCCGTACCGCTGCATAAAGAGAAGTCTTTGAAAGTGACGCACCAATAACGCCGGCCTCTTCTCAGACAGCCTGCTGAAATATCTCGACAGCGACGGAGTGCTGCACCCTGTGTGCCGCATGCAGCCATCGAAGCAATGCACTACGACCACCGATGCCCATTTTCACCGCTGCGCGCTTGAAGTAGCTTTCTACCGTGCTGACCTTCAAATCAAGCCTTTCCGCCAGTTGAGGCACTGTGAGACCGGCCAGCAGCCCCACGCAGACTTCAGTTTCGCGCGAAGACAGACTCAGTCCCGACGCCTCAAGGCGGCCAAGGAAACGCTGGCGCAGACCTTCCATAGCATCAATTTTTTTCAGGCTTTTCGCGGCAGGCGAAGGAATTTTCGAAACAAGGGTAGGGGTTACGGTTGCAATGTGTTGCTTCACGATGGGCAACACGACCCAGGATAAGTCCCTGAGCCGGGCTCGCTCCTGACTGGTGAAGGCCTTGGCAGAGGGGGACCGATAAACCGACAGTACATATTGCCCCTTGCCGGGGTACGCAAGGTGTACCTGAGGGAGAGAAGCATGAGAGGGCAGATCACCTGGCTTCTCTTGCGCGTTGTAGGCGGGTGATTCAAATCTGATGGATCTATCGACGCGTGTATTTGCCAGCTCTGTCGGACTTAATAGAACAGGCTCCAGACGTCTGCTATCGATACTCTGGTTGAGCACCTGGTGCAAATTTCCACCAAAGGCGCCAACGGGAGGCGCGTCGGTTATTTCACCCGTGGATCGAGCGAGTCCCTGAATTACATGTGTAGCATCCACGGGCAGCGAGGCTGTGATCATCTCGTGGAGCAAGCGGGCGAAATGGCGGCTTCCAATACCAGAGATCACTTTACCGAGATGCGGGAACAGCTGTTGCATGTTCATCGTGGTTCCTTTTTCCGGTTATCAAATAGACGCGCGAAGGCGCATCCTTGATGTGGCAGATGAATGAGTAAATGTATTATCTTCTTCGAATTTCAAGGTCAAACAGGTTATATGTAGACTGTCATACAAAATTAAAGCTACTGATCAAGCGGTTAAAAGTTAGGCAATAAGAGCGCCGAAGAGCATGCAATAATAAAAAGTCAATGCGGTTACGAAAAGCAAGAACGTTAACCATAAGCCATACACTTCCTGACCGTGACATTGTCATCAATGTTTATTGAATCTTATGTGCCTGCCGGCGAAGTGGGTAAATGCGAATCACTCTGAATAGTTAAGGAAGCACCTGGCAATAAACGGCCCACAACACGCCACCGTATAGCCAGCAGTAAATATTTAAAAAAACCCAATGGCATAGGCATGAAGGTCCACTCCTATAGATATCCATGTTGACAGCGAACCCAGGCAGGTCGCTGGCCATACAGCATCGCTTTTTATATTAAGGCAGTCATATCAGTCACAAGAAACTTAAAGAGTTCTGCTGTGTGCTGTGACCAAGAACTACCCATATAGTTCATGATTCACGCCGCAATTACAATTAAATTCATAAAGAAAAGAGACAAAGCTCACAATGTGGTTTTCCATAACACAGCGTGGTGTCATTCAGCATGCTCTCACTGGATATGCTGTCCGGCATGCAGAAGCGCACGAGCGCTTTGACCAACCGCGCCGTACTATATTATGAGGTCCGATAGCAAGTGATGAGGACTCACTGGGTGCATTAGCGAACACGGGGCGGAGGCGCTTAATAAAATCCTTCGTATAGATAAGTTTGTTATTTATCTCCTGCTGGCGTTCGTAAGGATGAGTGTTTAGTTCTCTTGGGCGCTAAACAGACGCCTCAGTTGGTTTAGCAGGGTGCCACCATATTGCCACTATCTTTGGATCCTATCAG
This sequence comes from Pseudomonas syringae CC1557, assembly GCF_000452705.1. NCBI lineage: Bacteria > Pseudomonadati > Pseudomonadota > Gammaproteobacteria > Pseudomonadales > Pseudomonadaceae > Pseudomonas > Pseudomonas syringae. Next base: position 3,117,153 of record NZ_CP007014.1, on the reverse strand, counting down.
GGTTGTGCAGCAACGCTCAAGCTATTTGAGTTACGCCTGTCAACCACTTGACCAAGCCGTGTCGCCCCCTCACGCCAAGCTTCGCTCCGGCGCGCTTCAGATAGGTCTCGATGGAGCTGTTTTTGACGTGAAGTTTGTCGGCCAGCTCCGGAACGGTCGCGCCAGCCAGTATGCCAAGGCACGTTTCCTTTTCACGCAACGACAACCGGGCCTCCGAATGACTCAGCTTTTCGTTGAATTCACGTTGAAGCTGCTGCCCGCCCTGTGTAACGGCTTCGTTGTCAGCATGCGCATTGCACAATGTACGTGTTGCCTGGGCGTGGCGCTCCACCAGGGGGAGAAGGGCCTCTGAAAAATTCTTCAAAAACGATAATTCGTGAAGTGAAAAGTCACGTTGCTGGCGGCGGTGCAAGGAAATAACACAACGCCTGTTCGACTTGCGCGACACAAGATTGCAATGATAAGTCCCCGCTGGACCAGAGCTGACGGGTCCAGCGTTGATGGGTGGCTTCAGATGGATGAGCAGAAAATCTTCTACATTGAGCATTCGAGCGAGCAGCGTCTCCTGGTCCTGCGGAACAGTCAGATTTACCGGCTTCTGCTCGGCGCTTTCTTGCCCCAGCGGATGGATGCTGACAACAGCTCCTGCAATTTCGTCAATCGTCCATTCACTCAGGTCCAGGAAATCGATCGGGACGCTGGCCGCGATCATCTGATACATATTCGAAGCGAATCCGGCATCGCCCACGCTTGAGATCAACGTTCCCAATTCCAGAAAATACGCTGACTGATTCCCCGTCATTCTTGGATTGGCTTCCATTACACATTTGCCCCCATGGCGTTAGTCTCCAGCCCAACAAAAGCGACTTCGCATACAGGACGGACCTGTCCATGCTTGGCAACAAGCTTACTGTATGATTGTAGGACAATGCTACTAGTACACTTGTGAATTTACACACTGCGGCCATTCACAGTCTGTAGGGGAAAGGGGGGACAAGCGTCTTGCTGCAGGTCATTAATCCAGGTTCGACAATGTCCGCTAGTCCTTCCCAGCGCCCACAAGGGTGATCCAGTATTACGTCTCAGAATAAACATACCTTTTAGTTCGTGGTGCCTAAAAGAAATCAGGTAACTATAATAACCAAGCGGTAAAGTTTATAGAGAGACACCGCACTCGTATTCCCCGCCAAGAAAAATTCTCGGCGTCCTTTGCCTGACGGGCTCGCTGTATCGTGCTCACTGTATGTTTCCTTTTGGCGCTCCAGACACAGCGAGTCTGCTGCGTGTTTCGCGGTGCCCGAACAGCTAACAGTATGGCTGGGGGGAGGTGACGGACGTGTTAAAGCAGCGTTTCATGCTGATGATTTAATTGGCGAATGAAGCAATCGTGGAGCGCCGGGACGATGTCCCTGAATGCAGGGACAGACGCCTGTCCGCCCTGATGTTTCCATTGCTGCGTGGCTGCAAGGTGGGTTCCGGACTCACAGGACAGTCGTGATGGCGAAATGGAGATTTTCATGTACGTCCTTTATTTCAGTGTTGAGCAGTTGATCCATCCGCGATTCGGAACGCACAGTGAGCGGGAATTACAGTGAGGATTTTCGGCTTTATCAAGAAGTTGAATGTCCGCAAAGTCCTTCTCAGGATCGTATTGATCGATCTGGCTGTTTCGCTGGCTGGCTATGTCTTATACCGCGGCGCCAGCACGCAAGAAGAGCCTGCTTTTTTATCAGCCGCAGCGGAAATCACAGACATTGAGTACGCCGTAATCGCACAAGGCGTGCTGCAGGGCCGTAATCAGGTGGACGTAGGTGCCCAGGTTTCTGGGCAATTGCAATCACTGAAAGTCACACCAGGTGACAAGGTGAAAAGAAACCAGCTATTGGCCGAGATCGATCCGCTACCCGCAAAAAACGCGTTGCGGCAGGCGGTTGTCAAAGTTGAACAGCTCACTGCTGAGCGGGACGCGACGGTTCATAAATTGAAACTGGCCGGGTCGAATGACCGCCGATATACAGCGCTGGGTTCAACGACGGCAGTGTCCAAAGCGGACCAGGATAAAACCCGATTTGAATTGGAGACCGAACGTGCAAACCTGATTTCGCTCTCCGCACAATTACACACGGCCCGCATCAAGGAAGATGCCGCCCGCATCAAACTCGAGTACACACGCATCCTCGCGCCAATGGATGGTCAGATCCTCGCTATCGTCACCCAGGAAGGCCAGACGATCCTCGCAGATCAACAGGCACCGGTCATTCTGAAGATGGCGCAGCTCGACACAATGACCGTGAAGGCGAAAGTTTCCGAAGCTGATGTGCTCAAGATCAAACCAGGTCTTGCGGTCTACTTCACTATCCCAGGCGATCCGGACACACGCTATAACGCGACCCTCAGCAAGATCGAACCTGGCCCTCTGGATGTGGCAAGCCAGTCCGGCGGAACAGGCGAAAACAAGCAAGCGGTCTTCTATAACGCTCTTTTCGATGTCCCCAACCTTGAAAACCGGTTCTACATCAACATGACCGCTAACGTCAGCATTGTGCTCGAAGCAAAGGAGGCCGTATTGACGATCCCTGTTGCAGCATTGGGTGAGCGACGGGAGGACGGTACTTACAGCGTACGTGTGCTGGGCGAGGACAACGAGCTCAGGACCGCGTACGTGGGGCCGGGAGTCAATAATCAGGTGAGGGTTGAAGTGCTTTCCGGGCTGAAAGCCGGTGACAGGGTTGTCATTGGTGAGATGGGGGGGTGAAGAAAGAGCGCGGCGGTATAACAACGATGCTGTGTATGCCAATAAATACACATGGGTAAGGTGTCATTCAAAGTTGAGTCGATGACTGAAAAGCCGCACACGTCTGATCAGGTTCTGTACGGAAAGTCGGCGAGCGAAGGCGAGCACAGCCACTTAGGTAAAGAGCCTAATTAATTGAGCGTGTATCTCTTGATATCACAGCGGAAGCGTATTGAAAGTCGTTGCCTGTTTCGCGCCTTCCTTGAAGGCATGAGCGTTTGCTCATGTGCCAGTAGTTTTCACGTCTGGGAACCAGGCGAGTTGAAAAATAAATCTATTTCGGAGTGATGGGTATGGCCATGTATTACGTTGCAATTGCGATGCTCACCGTGCTGCTGGTGCCAGGGCCGACCAACTCGCTGCTGCTGCAATCCGGGATCAGTCGCGGTCTGGGCATGTATTCGCTGAAGCTGGTGGCTGCCGAATGGGCGGCTTATGTCATTCAGATTACCGCGTGGGGTGTGTCCATTGATGCGCTGATCGAAAACTATGGCTGGGTGGTAGTAACGACCAAAGTTCTGGCTGCGATGTTCCTGTTCTACATTTCTCTGAAGCTGTGGTTTTCGATTCATCAGGACGCCGACGGAAAGCCATCTCCTATTTCGATCTCCGCATTGTTTTTGGCAACACTCAACAATCCGAAAGGGCTGTTTTTCGCGACGCTCATAGCCCCCGCAGGAACCTTTTTGCACATGGAAAGCTATCTTTCCTTCATGACCGTCTTTTCCTCGATCGTTCTTCCCGTCGGTATGGTGTGGGTCGTATTGGGTGCTGTTTTTGGCAGAAGTCTGCCCTCGATAATGTCGGGCAATCGCGTCAACCGATTTGTTTCATTGGTCATTGGGCTGTTCGCGGTGATTGCTTTGTATAACGTAGCCGCAACAACTATTTTCACCTGATATGCACACAGCGGTCGGATCAGCCAATAGGCCGTCTCTTAAATAACTTTTTAACGTGTGCTGTGCTTCTGTGGTTAATAAGGTGCTGGAGTAGTGACATGAGCTACAAGGACATCTTGCTAAGTGAAGATGAGGAAGCCGAACTAAGCCGGCGGCTGGGATCAGCCACGGTCAGTCAGCGCGAAGGCCGTCGGGCGCAGGTGATTTTACTCGCTGCACAAGGGTGTTCTCGTGGTGAGATTGCCAGGTTGACCGGTCTCTCGGTTGTTTCAGTCACGCGCTGGTGCAAGCGTTTTCGAGCGCTGCGTCTGCAAGGTCTGGTGGATATGCCTGGACGGGGCCGCAAGCCATCTCTGCCAGCCGAAGCGTTGAAACAAACCCTTGAGCAAGTCACTCAGCCCTGTATTGGTAGCGCTCGCTGGAGCTGCCGAAGCATGGCAAAACTCGTCGGTATATCGCCGGCCAGCGTCCAGCGCATATGGGCTGCCAACGAAATAAAGCCGCACCTGACACAGGCGTCAAAACTGCCCATCGATCCAGACGTGGCAGCGAAAGCCCCGGACCTCATCGGTGGAATATCTGAAACTCCCGAATAAGGTGTTGGTGCTCGGTTGTGATGAGAAATTCGAGGCACAGCCCCTGGACCTCAATGACCCAGGGCTGACTGTCGAGGGCGTACCTGTCCGTATGCAATCACACGATCAAGTCCGCAGTGGCACTGGCTCTAAATGCCGTGGAATATAGAGCGAGACGCTTGATCAGTTCCATTGAGTGCCAACATCGGCATCCGCAATAGCTGAAATTCCTGAACTGAATACCCGCGCGAAAGTGGTTCATCATCCGACTCACCCGCTACGCCGGAGTGTTCTTAGCCAGGATTGGAGGTTGGCTCCGAGCGCGCAGGAACCAGATCCCGTGCCGAATAATAACCCTGCACCAGGCGATTCTTGGCCCGGTACTCGCACATCACAAGCAGAGTATCCGGGAGAGGAGTGACTGTTGGTTCATGCTTGACCACCATGATCTTGCCGCCCGAACGAAGGCGTACATGTGCTCCAGGTTCAAATATGTCCATCTTCAGTTCCTCACAAGGGTTTTGATGTACGTTCCGTCCAGCCGCCGCCCAGCGCCTTGTAGAGATTGACTTCGGCGGTCAGCTGCGACAGTCGGTCTGTGATCAGGGTTTGTTGAGCGCTGAACAAGGAGCGTTGGGCGTCGAGAAATATCAGGCTGCTGTCGACGCCAATGCGGTAGCGGCGTTCGGCAAGGCGGTAATACTCCTGGTTGGCCTGTACAAGGTCGCTCTGCGCTTTCAACTGACGCTTATAGGTCTGGCGCGCAGCCAGACCATCAGACACCTCCTGAAAGGCGGTCTGTATCGTTTTTTCGTACTTTGAGACGCTGATATCTTTCTGGATCTTCGAGTAATCCAGGCTTGCCCGCAGACTGCCGGCGTTGAAAATCGGGATATTGATCTGCGGTGAAAACACCCAGCCTCCCGAGCCACCTTTAAACAGGCCAGACAGCTCGGTGCTGGATGTACCAGCGTTAGCCGTCAGGGTAATGCTCGGGAAGAAGGCCGCGCGCGCAGCACCGATACTGGCGTTGGCCGACTGTAACTGGTATTCGGATTCGAGAATGTCCGGGCGTCGTTGCAGCAGGTCGGAGGGCAGGCCAGCCGGTACTTCGGCCAGCCATTCCTCGGACAGCGGGCGATTCGGCGCGCTGTCCGGGACCGCCGTGCCGACCAGCAAGGTCAGGTTGTTGAGATCCTGTGCGACCTGACGCTGGAACGTCGCCAGACTTGCCCGTGCGCTCTCCACCGAGGTGCGCGACTGGGCAAGGTCCAGGGAGGAGGACGCGCCGGCTTGCTGGCTGCGATTGGCCAGGTTAAAGCTCTTTTCGTAGGACATCAGCGTGTCCTGACTCAAGGCAAGTAGTTCCTGGTCAGCGCGCCAGGTAAGGTAGGCGGTGGCGACACTCGCCACCAGGCTTAGCTGAGTGCTGCGCCGGGCTTCTTCGCTGGACAAATAGGTGAGCGAGGCCTGATCGCCGAGGCTGCGTATCCGTCCGAACAAATCCAGTTCGTAGGAACTGATACCCAGCGTTGCCGAGTAGCTGCCGCTGGTGACCGGACTGCCGGTCTGCGTGATGCTCGCGGGCAGGCGCTGTCGGGTACCGCTGCCCGTGGCACTGATCGCGGGAAACAGATCGGCGCGCTGAATGCGGTATTGCGCTTGATACGCCTCGACGTTGAGGGCTGCCACACGCAAGTCACGATTGTTGAGCAGGGCGCTTTCAATAAGCTGTTGCAGCGTCACGTCGCGGAACAGGTCGCGCCATCCCATGTCTGCTGCCAGCGGGCCTGAGGTTGCTGGCCCGTAGGCGGGAGATTGCGGGTAGTGTGCGGCAACCGGGGCTGCCGGGCGCTGATAGTCCGGAACCAACGAGCAGCCGCTCAAGGACAGCGCAGCAAACAGCCAGGCGCTAACGGACTTGCTCATTCTGAACCTATCATCCACTTGGCCAACCCATGTCGACCGCTGATACCCAGCTTGGCTGCGGAACGTTTGAGGTAGGTTTCGATAGAACTGTTCTTGACGCAGAGTTTTTCTGCGATCTCGGGAACTGTCGCGCCAGCGAGGAATGCCAGGCAGGCCTCCTTTTCCCGTGCCGAGAGCGCGACGTCGCAGGCACGCAAGCGTTCGGTGAACTCGCGTTGCAGATTCATGTGCTCAATGGAAGCCAGGCCCTGCGACAGTACGTCTCCCGCGTTTCTCATACCGGATTTACGATGGGCACGGGCATGCCGCTCCGACAGAGGCAACAAGACCTCCGAGAGGTATTTCAAGAAAGACAGTTCTTGCAACGAGTAATCTTTGTCGCCTTGCGGACGGTGCAGTGATATCACACAGCAGCGATTAGCCTTGCGCGAGATCATGCTGCACTGATGGGAGGTGCCGAGATGGTTATTGCCGTTCTCGTTTTTCATCCGTGCGTTCAGGTGAATCAGTAGATCGTCCTCCGCTTCCAGCACGCGCTTGACCAGCGGATGATCGTTGCGATGCCTTGCCTGGGTCGGACACAGCGTTTGCATCTGCGGACTCAACTCAGCGCCCGCATACCCCAGCAGCTGTACATCGCTTACCTCCGATTGACTGTCATCAACGGTCCACTCGCTCAGTTCGACACGGCTGACGGCCAACGATGTGTTGATCAATTGGTGCATATTGCTCAGAAACATTTCATCTCCGACGCTGGATACCAGCTTTCCGAGCTCCAGATAAATGTGCGGTTTCACTTCATCTTTGGCATTCGCTTGTCGGTTCATACGTCTACTCCTGTAGACAATAAGTTGCGTGCAATTCTTTCGACGAGCATGTGAGTTCCTTCTTGAGATGCTCAAACCTGCTGTGCCTCAACATCATTAACATTCGGTATCACATGTAAATATTTTTACAAAAACGATTCAGCTCCAGGCTCTAATTAAGCTGAGTTGCGCAGGAAATGTCTGTCATGGGATACCGGGACATCCTGCGCAACGTGGCGGTTACTACTCAGATGGGGCTGTTATCGAACGTGAAACTTCTTCTCTGCGGGTCTCGTTGGCGGCCTCCTTGCTCAGGGCTCGAGAGATCGCCTGGCCCAGCGCACTCACATGAGGTGCCCTGACCAGCGTGTCGTGGGTGCCGGGAAGCGCTGTAACGCTCACCGGAGAGTCAAGCAAGGCCGTCCAACCCAGCAGCGGATCGTCGCGCTCCTCGGCACTGGCGGTAAACAGCGTCACCGTAAGCGGAGCAGGCAGGGTGAAATAGGTACCGACCGCAATATGGGTCGCATAGGCGACCGCAAGATGGCTGCGTAACAAGGCGGCATCGACGTCCTGAGGCAGTTCCTCCGGAAGCAGGCGGTGTGCCACGCAAAGTGTCAGCATATCTTCGACGGCACCCGTGCTGGCCAGCTCGGTGAGTTGCCGGAATACTTCGGGATCAAGCTGCTCGGGTAGCCAGCTCATCAGGAATTGACCTTCGCTCAATGCTTCCGGCGCTTGCTGCTCAAGACGCGTGGAGGTGTCGATGATGCCGAGGAACTCCAGCTGTTCGCCGCTGGATTGCAATTGGCGGGCCATTTCATAAGCGATAAGACCACCTGCAGACCAGCCACCGATCCGGTAAGGCCCTTTCGGCTGTACCTGACGAATCGCCGTCACGTAGCGCGCGGCCATGGCAGACACCTCGAACAGCGGCGTCTCCCCAGCTGCCAGACCACTGGCGGCCAACCCATAGAGCGGCACCTGCGGGTCGATTTCTGCGGCCAGATCGCGCACGTACTGCACTTCGCCGCCCAGCGGGTGAACCAGGAACAGCGGCCTTTGCGAGCCTGTGCGACGGACCGGCACCAGATTGCTGTGCTGGCCGGGGCGTGCCTGGCCGTCCAGGGTTCTGGCAAAACCGGCGATGGTTGGCTCGATGAACAGATCTCGGACCGCGATCGGTTTGCCGAGCACCTTGCGCAAGCGCGAGGCCATTTGCACCGCCATCAGGGAAATACCGCCTAGCTTGAAGAAGTCGTCATGGCGACTGACCTTGTCCAGCTTGAGTAACTCTTTCCATAGGTTGGCGAGGGCGATCTCGGTGTCGCCTTCAGGCGCTTCGTAAGGCAGGGCTTCAGGCTGTTCATCTTCGACCGTCGCAGCGATAGTTGCGGCATGCGCCGAACGCGGCAGCGCTGGCGTGTTGTCCAGCACCTGGCCGATCGACTGCCGAGCATCGCTCACCATATTCTCCAGAACCCTGGCAAACAGCTGAATGATGGACTGCGCAGTGGTTTTGTCGAACAGGTCGGTAGAGTATTGCAGGCCGCCGCTCAGGCTTTCGCCGGTATCGGCGAGTGACAACGAAAGGTCGAACTGCGTGGTGATATGGGCGCTCTCCAGCGACTCCACCTCCAGGCCGGGCAGTTGCAACAGCGAAGGTGGCGTGTTGTCCAGGCTCAGCATCACCTGGAACAACGGGCTGTGGCTCATGCTGCGGGTTGGCTGCAAGGCGCTTACCACTTGCTCGAACGGCAGATCCTGATGACTGTAGGCAGCCAGCGTGATGTCTTTGATCCGAACGAGCACTTCACTCAGTCGGGTCTCTCGGCAGGTAGCCACACGCAACGCCAGCGTATTGGCAAAGAAGCCGATCAGTGGCTCCAGCTCCGGGCGTTGACGGTTAGCGACCGGTGTACCGACCACCACATCGTTCTGGCCGCTGAGGTGACTCATGAGCATCGACCAGCCGGCCAGCAGGACCATGAACAATGTGCTGCCCTGAGCCTGACTGAAGGCGCGCAAGTCGGCACTCAGCTCTGGCGAGAGCACACAGTCGATCATCCCGCCGGTATAACTCTGGATGGCTGGGCGCGGACGGTCCAGTGGCAGGTTCAATACGCTTGGTGCACCTTCCAGATGCTTGCGCCAGAAGTCGATCTGGGCCTGCAGCGCGGGGCCGTCGAGGGATTGCCGTTGCCAGGCGGCGTAGTCCACGTATTGCAGTGGCAGCGCTGGCAGCGGGTCTTTTTGGGCTTGACTGAAGGCGGCGTAAAGCACGCTCACTTCCTGAGCAAGAACACTGTTGGACCAGCCGTCGGAGACGATGTGATGCAGCGTGATCAATAGCACATGCTCGGCGTCTGCAACCTGCAGCAAATGCCCGCGCAGCATCGGGCCCTTGGTCAGGTCGAACAGTTGCGTGGCATTTTCCTGACCCAGACGGGCCAGGGTTGAAGTGCGCTCTGCACTGGAAAGGTCGCGCAGATCCTGTTTCACCAAAGGAAAGCGGCTATCGGCCGGGGCGATCTTCTGCACCGGTTCACCGTCCACCAGTTCAAAACGCGTGCGCAGGGTTTCGTGGCGTGCAACCAGGCGATCCAGCGTTGCCTCCAGGGCAGCCGTGTCAAGTGACCCTGTCAGGCGCAACGCCAGCGGCAGGTGGTAGGCCGCCCCAGCCGCGTGATCCAGGTGATCGAGGAACCACAGGCGCTGCTGTGAAAAAGACAGTGGCAGACGGCCGGAGCGATTGGCCCTCGGAATCGATTGCGCTTCACCTGGCACTGCGGCGTTGACCAGTGAAGCCAGGCCACGCACGGTCGGCGCGTCGAAGAGCTCACGCAAGGTGATTCGTGTACCGAGCTTGCGCCGCAGTCGCGACAGCAACTGCACGGCGAGCAACGAGTGACCACCCAGTTCAAGGAACCCGTCGTTGCGGCCCACCTGGTCCAGGTGCAGCAAGGCTTTCCATATCTCGGCGATGGCCTCTTCGGTTTCGCCTTGCGGCGCCTCGTAAGCCTTGCTGGCCAACGCATCCTGACCAGGGGCGGGTAGCGCACGGCGGTCGAGTTTGCCGTTGGCGGTCAGCGGCAGGGCGTCCAGTTGGACGAACGCGTTGGGCACCATGTACTCCGGCAGATGCTTGAGCAATTCGCTGCGCAAGTGTTCAGCTGCCACCGATTCGCCACACACGTAGGCCACCAGGCGCTGGCTCTCCGAGTCGCCCTGGCTATCGTTACGGGCAATCACTACCGCCTCGCGGATACCGGGTATGGTCAGCAGAACGTTTTCGATTTCACCCAGCTCGATGCGGAAACCACGAACCTTCACCTGGAAGTCGTTGCGGCCCATGTATTCCAGCGTGCCATCTGCCTGCCAGCGACCCAGATCGCCGGTTTTGTAAAGGCGCGCATTGGCGACATCGGAGAACCGGTCGACGATGAAACGTTCGGCACTCAGCTCGTCACGGTTCAGGTAACCACGGGCCACACCACGACCGCCAATGTGAATTTCGCCGACGACGCCCAGTGGTGCCGGCTCGCCACGCGCATCCAGAACATGCACCTGAACGTTGGCGATAGGGCGGCCAATACTTGGTTTTTCACCCAGATCGCGGATCAGATCGATGGTCGCGTCCACAGTGCACTCGGTCGGGCCATACATGTTGTAGAAGCGGATGGTCTGACAGTTACGCAGCTTGTCCCAGGTGCTGGCGTTGATCGCCTCACCGCCCAACAGCACGCTGACCGGCTGATAGCTGCTGCGTTCCAGCAGGCCGGCCGAGAGCAGGGTGTCGAGCTGCGACGGCGTAGAGTCGAAGGCATGAACCTGATGAGCTTCCAGGAAGTCCAGCAGTTCACTGCCGTTGGCACGCAGCAGTTGCGGGATAATCACCAGCTTGTGGCCAGAGAACAATTGCGAGATGCCTTTGATCGACATGTCGAAGAAGAAGCCGGCATTCAGCGCCACGGTGGCCGGCGTCGGGCAGTGCTGATGGGTCGTGCGGGTCAGCACGTTCCAGAAGTTGAACACCGAGTGGTGCTCGACCATGACACCTTTCGACTGGCCGGTAGAGCCTGAGGTGTAGATTACGTAAGCCAGGTTTTCCGCCGTCAGGCTGTCTACCAGCGGATTGGCGTCGAACGCCTGATCATCCGCCGCCAGCATCGATTCAGCGCTGTCCAGCAGCATCAGCGGTATGTCGCCAACCGGCAGACTGAGTGCGCTCTGAGTCAGCAGCGCGCGCGGCTGGCTGTCCTGCAGCATGAAGGCCATGCGGTCCGTCGGGTGGGCAGGGTCGATCGGCACGTAGGCAGCACCGGACTTGAGCACGCCCAACAAGCCGACAATCATGTCCAGGCTGCGTTCGGCGCAGATGGCCACGCGCTCGTCCGGCTGCACCTCGAGTTGCAGCAACTGCCGGGCCACGTGGTTGGCGCGGCGGTTGAGCTGCCGATAGGTCAGTTTGCGGTCTTCGTAGACCAGCGCCACTGCATCAGGATTGCGGCGGACCTGGTGTTCGAACAAAGCATGGACAGGCACGGCAGGTGCGAAGTCGCTGGCGGTGTCATTGAAGTCGTTGAGCAGCAGTTGCCGCTCGGCCTGCGGAATCACTTCCAGACTGCTCGCCAAGCGTGCCGGATCCTGCTCAAGGGCGTTGACCAGCTCGGCAACCGCCTGACCGAGGTAGGCGGCAATCCGGTGCGGATCGATACCGCTGATGGACTGCGCGGTCAGCGAAAAACCGCTGCCCTCATTGGCCACGGCAATTTCGATCGGATAGTTGGTACGGGTTTCGGACTCCTGGAAATGAATGCCTTCCTGCCCGGCCAGGTCCTCGACGTTTTCCCCGGCAATGTCTGTCAGATCACCGTGACGGCAGTTGAGGATCACCGTGAACATCGGCAGCGCCGCATCCACTGCACTGCAGCGTTGCGCCAGGGCCAGAGGTGCCTGCTCGTGGGTCAGCAGGCCGCTGAGCTGTTGGTAGGCGTCCTGAACGATATCGCGCACGCTGTTTTGTTGCAGGCGGATACGCATCGGCAAGGTATTGATGAACATCCCCAGCGCATGGTTGGCGCCGGAGGTGCCTTGGGAACGTCCGGAAAGCACCGTACCGAAAATCCCGTCGTCGCGTCCGCTGGTGGCGGCCACAACCAAACCCCATGCCGCGTGGAACAGCACCGAGGTGGGCACGCCTTGGGTCCGTGCGGTGCTATGGACCCGCGCGCTGAGGTCGTCGCTCAGTTCCTGTACCGAGCGCAGGATGACTGCGTCGCCGCCACGCACATCGAGCACGCCGTAGGGCGCGGTGGTGGTATCGACATCCCCCAGCAGTTGACGGAAATAAGCTTCATGTTCGGCCTGGGAAACGCAGGCAGCCCGAGCGATGAAGTTGCGATACGGCTGCGATGGCGGCAGGCTGTCCGCGCGTCCGTCCATCACCGTCTGGATCTCGCCCATGATCAGGCGAAGGGTGACGTTGTCGCTGATAAGGTGATGGTCCAGCAACGCCATCAGCCACTTTTCCTGCCGGGTATCGTAAGTGATGTACGCGGCTATCAGCGGTGCCTGTTGCAGGTCCAGACGCAGATGGTAGGTATCGGTGCGTTCGCGCAACATCTGCAAGGCGTCGTCACCTGGCGCAGTATCGAGCTGAATGATTGGCAACGTTGCCTGTCGATGCACCACCTGTACCGGTTGCGACAAACCTTGCCAGCGCAGGGCGCTGCGCATGATGTCGTGGCGGTTGATCACCACTTGCAGTGCGCCGAGGAAGTTGTCGAGCAAGTCACGGCTGTCGAAGGTCGCTATGGTGCGCATCAGGTAGGCGTCGCCTTCTGACTGCAACAGGTGGTGAAACAGGATGCCTTCCTGCAACGACGACAGTGGGTAGATATCCTGGACATTGGCGACGCCGCCTGCCACGTCTGCAACGATATGCTCCAGTTCCTGCTGGGTCAGTTTCACCAGCGGCAGCATGTCCGGGGTCAACGCCGTGCAGTCGGCGGGAATCAGGTTCGCCGGGGCGACCCGTTCCACCGTAGTGCCGTCCGCCAGGACGGCGGCCATGGCTTGCAGGGTCGGTGCCGAGAACACCGTACCCACGTCCAGCAACAAGCCTATCTGACGCAAGCGCTCTATCAGGCTGATGACCAGGAAGGAGTGACCGCCAAGTTCGAAGAAGTGATCCTGGCGACCGGTTCAACCCCGAGCAATTCCTGCCATGCCCCGGCCAGGGTGGTTTCGATAGTGCCTAGCGGCGCTTCGTAGTCACGACTCACCGTAGCCAACTGGTCCGGCGCGGGCAGGGCGGCACGGTCAAGTTTGCCGTTGGTGGTCAGCGGCCAGGTTTCAAGGGTCACAAAGGCACTGGGCAGCATGTGTTCGGCCAGCACGCTGGCCAGTTGGCTGCGCAGGAGTGCTGACTCGGGAGCAGCGCCGTCCTCGGCAATCAGGTAAGCGACCAGGCGTTTGTCACCGGGGCGATCCTCACGCACGATGACCATCGCTTCACGGACCTCGGGGCAGGCGAGCAATTGCGCCTCGATCTCGCCCAGCTCGATACGAAAGCCGCGAATCTTGATTTGCGAGTCATTGCGGCCCACGTAAACCACGCCGCCGTCGCTGCGGTAGTGCGCAACGTCGCCGGTACGATAGAGGCGTGCGCCGCTTTGCGCGGCATAAGGGTCGGCAATGAAACGCTCGGTATTCAGTTCCGTGCGGTTCAGGTAATGCCGGGCGACCCCGGCACCGCCGATATAAATCTCGCCATTGACACCCACCGGCACCGGTTGCTGGTAGTCGTCGAGAATGCGCAAACACAGGTCGTCAAGCGCCGGCCCGATCAGGCTTGGCATAGCGGTGTCGATTTCCGACTGGCTGATCGGGTAGTAGGTGGCATGCACGGTGATTTCCGTGATCCCGTACATGTTCACCAGACGGGTACGCGACAGCGGCGTGCGTGCAGTCCAGGGCTGCAGGCTGCGGAAGTCCAAAGCCTCACCCCCGAACACCACTTCACGCAGTGCATGCTCTTGCGGGCTGCGTTCGCGGGCCTGAATGAACTGGCGGAAAGCGCTTGGCGTCTGGTTCAGGACGGTGACCTGCTGCTCGCAGACCAGCGCATAGAAGTCATCCGGCGAACGCGCCACCTCACTCGGGACGATGACCAGTTTGCCGCCATAACACAGCGCGCCCCAGATTTCCCAGACCGAGAAGTCGAAGGCGAAGGAGTGGAACAGCGTCCAGATATCCTCACGCCCGAAGTTGAATTGCCCGGCAGTGGCGTCGAACAGGCGTGCCACGTTGCCGTGCTCCACTAGCACACCTTTGGGCAGACCTGTGGACCCTGAAGTGTAAATGACATACGCCAAATGCTCGCGGGACAGACCCAGTGCGTCAGGCTCAGGGTTGCAGTCCAGTGATTCATCCGCCAAATCAGCACTGTCGTTATCCGCGCCGAGGTTCAGTACCGGCACGCTATGCGCCGGCAGTACGTCGAGGCAGGCCGACTGGGCCAGCAACGCCACCGGCGCACTGTCCGTCAGCAGGTAGCCGAGACGTTCGGTGGGGTACGCCGGGTCAAGGGGTACGTAGGCCGCACCGGCCTTGAGTACCGCCAGTACTGCGCAGATCATCTGTGTGCCCCGTTCTGCGAGGATGGCTACCCGGTCATCGGGACGCACGCCTTGGGCAAGCAGTTCACGGGCCAGACGGTTGGCACGGCGGTTGAGCGCCTGGTAACTCACCTCTTGCCCGCCAAAGACCAGTGCGATGTCCTGCGGATGGGCGGCAGCGAACTGTTCGAAGCGCTGATGTACCATCAGGCCCGACGCGAATACCGCCTTGGGCTGCAGCAGTGCTGGAGAGGCCAGACGCTGCGCTGCACTGAGCAACGGCAGGCCGAGCACCGGTTGCGCGACATCCTCGACCATTGCTTCGAGCAGGGTATGGAAATGCTGGGCAAAACGCTCGACGGTGGAGCGATCGAAGAGATCGCTGGCGTACTCGATTACCCCGTTGAGAGTACCGGCGTCGCTACCCAGGGTCAGCATCAGGTCGAACTGCGCAGTTTCATGGGCTTGTAAAACGGGATGCAGGCTAAGGCCCGGCAGGGTCAACTCGCCGCCGATGCTGGTGTTATCCAGCGACAGGGCGACCTGACACAGCGGGCTATGGCTCATCGAGCGTGGCGGCTGCAAGGCTTCGATCACTTGCTCGAACGGAATGTCCTGATGCTCATGGGCCGCCAGCGTGGTCTGGCGGACCTGATCCAGCAGTTGCTCTACGCTCGGGTTCTGCGTCAGATCAACACGCAGGGCCAGGGTGTTGACGAAAAAGCCGATCAGGTTCTCGGTGTCGGTACGGCCACGGTTGGCGCTTGGCACGCCTATCACCACATCGCGTTCGTTGCCCAGACGCGCCATAAGCACCGACCAGGCACTGAGCAGGCCCATGAACAGGGTGACGTTATGGGCCTGGCAGAAGCGCTCCAGACGCTGATAAAGCGCTGTATCGATTGTCACTGGCACAGCACCGCCGCGGTAGCTTTGCACCGCCGGACGCGCCCGGTCGGTGGGCAGCGACAGCAGCGTCGGCGCGCCACCCAGGTGCTCACGCCAGAAGTCGGCCTGCTCGGCAAGGCGCTCGCCGGTAAAGGTGCGGCGTTGCCAGGCGGCGTAGTCGGCGTACTGGATTGACAGGGCCGGCAGCGGGTCCGGCTGATGCTGACTGAACGCCTGGTAGAGGGCAGCAAATTCCTTGACCAGCACACCCACCGACCAGCCGTCTGAGATGATGTGGTGCTGGGTGATCAACAGCATGTACTCATCATCTGCCAAACGCAGCAGACGCCCGCGAATCAGCGGACCCTGGCGCAGGTCAAAGGGTGCAGCGGCTTCGCTGTCAGCGATACGTGAAGCGCTGAGGCTGGCTTGTTCATAGGACAGCGAGCGCAGGTCCTGCTCGGTCAGGGCGAAACCGCTATTCGCAGCAGCGATGACCTGCACAGGCTGTTCACCGTGCAGCTCGAAGGTAGTGCGCAGGCTTTCATGACGTGCGACCAGACGGTCGAGCGCAGCCTTGAGCGCTCGGTGATCAAGCTCGCCGCGCAACAGCAGCGACATCGGCATGTGGTAGGCGCTGCTGGCACCAGGAGCGAGTCTGTCGAGGAACCACAGGCGTTGCTGGGAAAAGGACAGCGCCAACGGCTCGTTACGCTCGATGGCTTCAATGCTGTCGGTGGCGGTCGCTTGCAGGCCGTCGACGACCCTTGCCAGCTCGGCCACCGTCGGGTGACTGAACAACTGGCGCAGCATCATCTCGCCGCCCAGCTGTTGGCGCACTCTTGAAACCAGTTGAGCGGCCAGCAGTGAGTGACCGCCGAGTTCGAAGAAGCTGTCATGCCGGCTCACGCGCTCCAGGCCCAGAAGGTCCTGAAATATCTGCGCCAGGGCCAGTTCAGTGGCGCCTTCTGGAGCGGCGTAGCTGCGCTCGGACATGGCTTCAAGGTCCGGTGCTGGCAGTGCGTTCTGATCCAGCTTACCGTTACTGGTCAGTGGGTAGGCCGCCAGGCTCACAAAGGCGCTGGGAATCATGTAATCGGGCAGGGTGGCGCCCAGTTGCTTGCGCAGGGCGGCCACTTCCAGGCGGACCGATGGTTCGGCGATCAGGTAGGCAATCAGGCGCTTGCCTTGACTTGCGTCATCACGGGCCAACACTCGGGCTTCACGAACGCCCTCGCAGGCCAGCAGTTTGGCCTCGATTTCCCCCAGTTCGATGCGGAAACCGCGAATCTTGACTTGCGCGTCCATGCGGCCCAAGTGAACGATTTCGCCATTATCCAGCAGCTTGCCCAGGTCGCCGGAACGGTAAAGGCGTGTACCGGGACGCAGCGGATCGGCAATAAATCGTTCGGCGGTCAGCTCAGGTCGATTCAGGTAGCCACGACCAACGCCCAAACCTGCGACACAGATTTCCCCGGCTACGCCAATCGGCAACAGGTCCTGCCGCGCGTCCATGATATAGGCCACAGTGGTCGGGATCGGCCTGCCGACATTGGAAATACCTGCGGCGATATCTTCGGCACCAATGGCTTTATAGGTGACGTGTACGCAGGTTTCGGTGATGCCATACATGTTCACCAGTGTCACGTGGGCAAAGGTCCGGTGGAACTCGTCCAGTTTGCCAGGCTCCAGGCTTTCACCACCGAAGATGACATAACGCAAGTGTTCCAGATTTACATCGCTGCGCCCGAGGGCGGCGCTGGCAAGTTGCAGAAAGGCCGATGGCGTCTGGTTAAGTACGCTGACCTGCTCGCTTTCGAGGAAATCCAGCAACGCCTCGGGATCACGGCGCAGAGCTTCTGGCACCAGCGTCAGGCGACCCCCATAGAGCAGGGCCCCGTACATTTCCCAAACCGAGAAATCGAAGGCGTTGGAGTGAAACAGCGACCAGACATCCTCGGCATTGAAGGTGAATTGTGAGCGACTGTTGTGCATCAGGCGCACGACGTTGCGGTGTTCCAGCAGCGCCCCTTTGGGTTCGCCAGTGGAGCCGGAGGTGTAGATCACGTAGCAGAGATGGTCCGGGGCGTTAACGTTCTGCAGGTTGGCCGTGAACTCGACGTTTTTGCCTGCGGATTCGCCCGACTCCGGGGTGAAGATTTCGATTCCAAGCGCCAGCAGAGCAGGGCTCATGTCCTCACGGGCAATGGCTTTGTGCGTGCCGCTGTCACGCAGCACGTAGTCGATTCGCGCGGCCGGAGAGCCAGGGTCAATCGGCACGTAAGCGGCGCCAGCCTTGAGTACGGCGAGGGTAGCGACAATCATCGCTGGTGAGCGCTCAAGGATAATCGCCACCAGCTCTTGCGGCTGCACACCGGCATCACGCAGACGATGAGCGAGGCAGTTCGCCTGTTCGTTCAACTGGCGGTAGCTGAGCCGCTCCTCGCCCAGATTGACCGCGATGTTGTCCGGGGTCCGGCGCGCCTGCTCTTCGAACATTTGATGCAGGGTCAGGGTGTCGGGCCAGGCCGCTTCGGAGTCGTTGAAGTCGATTACCTGGCGTTGGCGCTCGGCGGCATCGAGCAGCGCCACGTTGTCAACGCGCTGTTGCGGGGCATCGACAAAGGCCTGCAACAAGCGCACGTAATGGCGCATCAGCTGATCGATAAATTCAGCGGTGAAGAAATCGGCGTTGTAGGTCAGGTGCCCGTGCCAGAGTAGCTCACCCGCATTGATCAGCAGGTGCAAGTCGTTCTTGCCGTAGCCCAGGTTGGTTTCCAGACTATTGACTTCCAGACCTGCGACCATGGTGCCGCTGTCGCTGACGTGCTGAAAGTTGAACAGTACATCGAACAGCGCCGTACGGCTCATGTCCTTGGCCGGATCAAGCACACGCACCAGTTGGTCGAACTGCATGTGACGATGCCGGAGGGCTTCGGTCAGGGTGTTGGCGGTCTGCTCGAGCAGGGTTTGCAGGGTGGTCTCGCTGTCACAGGCAGCACGGATCACCAGCAGATTGTCCAGCGGGCCGACCACATGTTGCAGAGCCGGTTCGCGGCAGGCCGCGCTGGTGCCGATAACCAGTTCGTCGTGCCCGGCATAGCGCCGCAGCAGGGCGGCGAATGCGCTTAGCGCAAGGCTTGAAGCACTGACGCCGACGCGTTCTGCCAGTTGTTCCAGGCCCCGCTTCAGTGCTGTATCGATCACACACTCATGGGTCGCCTCACTGAACACATGAACTGCGGCCCTTGGCCGATGGAGTGGTAATTCCAGCGCCTGAAGCTTGCCGCGTAACTGGTAACTCCAATAGGCCCGCAGGTTTTCCAGCACTGCAGCAGGCAACTGGCGTTGCCATGCGGCGAAATCGGCATAGTTGAGGGACACTATCGGTAGCGCGGCCTCACGTCCGGCACAGGCGGCTTCATAAAGCGCCAGCAGGTCGCGTTTGATCAGTTGCAGCGAGGTGCGGTCGGCCAGCAGGTGATGCACGGTCAAGGCCAGTACGCCGTTATTCTCGTCTGCCCTGATCAGGCTGGCGCGCACCAGGCTGCCAGCGCTCATGTCCAGCGGGCGACGGGTCTCGGCAACAGCCAGTGTGCGCATGTTGTCCGCATTGCCTTGGTGTTGCTCCAGCGTCAGGCGGGCCGGGCCGTCGAAACTCTGCCAGGCGCTGGCGCCGTCGCTGTGTACACGGCAGCGCAGGATGGCATGGCGGGCCAGCAGACCGTCAAGGGCGGTTTGCAGGGCCGCGATGTTCAGTTCGCCCGACAACTCCAGTAGCAGCGCGAGGTTGTGATACACCGGGTTGGCGTCATACAGGTAACCGGTTTCGAAGGTGTCGACAAACCAGATACGCTCCTGGTGATAGGACAGCGGCAACCGCTCCGCCACCGGTGCCAGGGCGGTGACTTCGGGCAGCACCAGCGCAGGGTCCAGTTGCAGTTCGCCGATACGTGTCTGCGGCGCTTCGGTGAAACCACGCAGTAGCCGTTCGAAGCGCGCGGTCAGGCGCTCTATGCTGCTGGCGTCGAACAGCGCGGTGGAATACGACAGGCTGCAAGACAGGTTCTCGCCGCTTTCGTCAATGTGCAACGACAGGTCATGCTGGGTGTTTTCATTGTGGGATGGCAAAAATTCGAGCTTCAGGCCCGGCAGTTGCAGCTGCCCGCCAGCGCTGTCGGTATCGGTGTAGAGCATGGTCTGGAACACCGGGCTGTGGCTGGCACTGCGCGGAGGTTTGAGAGCTTCGACGACCTGCTCGAATGGCGCTTCCTGACGGCTGGCGGACTCCAGCATCAGTTCCTTGACCTGCTGCAGTACCTGATCAAGGGTCGGATTGGCATCCAGTCGTACCCGCAGTGCCAGAGTGTTGACGAAGAAACCGATCAGCGCCTGCACGTCCAGCCGGTCGCGGTTGGCAGTGACGGTGCCGATCACCACGTCCTGCTGGCCGCTGATTCGGCCCAGCAATACGGCCCAGGCGGCGATCAGCGTCATGAACGTCGTGGCGGCGCGGGACTGGGCAAAACGGGTGATGGCACCGGACAACGCAACCGGCAGATCAAAGCTCAACGTCTCGCTCCGGTAGCTCTGCACCGCCGGTCGTGGCCTGTCGGTGGGCAACGCCAGCAAGGCCGGAGCGCCCGACAGATGGCTACGCCAGAACTCGATGTGCTGGCTCAGGCGCTCACCTTCCAGATGCCGCCGTTGCCAGGCCGCGTAGTCGGCATATTGCAAGGCCAATGGTGGCAGGGGATCGGGCTGGCCGGTGCTGAACGCCTCGTACAGTGCCGCGAACTCCTTGACCAGTATGCCAATCGACCAGCCATCGGAGATGATGTGGTGCTGGGTAATCAGCAGTCGATGTTCAGTGTCGTTCAGACGTAGCAGACTGCCGCGGATCAGTGGGCCGTGCAGCAAATCGAAGGGCGCTGAGGCTTCCTGCTCGCTCAATTGCGCCGCGTGTTGTTCCGCCTGTTCCTTGGGCAGATGGCGCAGATCATGTTCGACCAGGCTAAAGCCGCAGTCGGCCGCTGCGATGATTTGCACCGGCTGCTCGCCTTCACGGCGGAAGGTCGTACGCAGGCTTTCATGGCGCGCCACCAGGCGATCAAGGCTGGCCTTGAGTGCGCTGCGGTCCAGGTTGCCATGCAGCACCAGCGATGCAGGTATGTGATAAGCGGCACTCGCCGTCGGATCGAGTTGATCGATGAACCACAGCCGCTGCTGAGCGAACGACAGGGGCAGCGGACCTTCGCGGTGCGCGGCAACTATTTCGTCAGGTGCGCTATCGACAACCCGCGTGGCGCCGCGCTGTTTGAGCAGGCGCAACAATGCGGCGCGTTTCAGTTGGTCGAGACTATCGTTATGTGAGTTCAATTTATCAAGCATCCTTGGAAAGGATAGAGAGCAGTTCGCTTTCGGAAAGCGAAGCCATTTCGTGTTCCAGGTCCATCAGGTCGTCCGAACCGTACTGTGCCAGTTGCAAAGTCGTGATCAGATCGGCCAGGGCCTGCAGTGAGGGATGTTCGAACAGGCCCCGCAGGGGGACTTCAACGCCAAAGGTTTCGCGTGCCCGCAGAATGACTTGCACTGCCAACAGCGAATGACCGCCGAGTTCGAAGAAATCGGCCCACTTGCTCGATACCCAGCAGCTCTTGCCAGACACCTGCGACGATCTGTTCGATTTCGCCTTGCGGTGCCTCGTAGGCGCGGCTGACAAACGCTTCCTGGCCCGGGGCAGGCAGCGAAAGGCGGTCCAGCTTGCCGTTGGGTGTCAAGGGCATGGACTGCAGATGCACATAGGCACTGGGCACCATGTAATCCGGAAGCGCCTCCATCAGCGCGGCACGCAATTGCTCGACAGGCACAGTGTCGCCGCACAGGTAGGCGATCAAACGTTTGCTGTCGGACTGGCCGGGCGTACTTTCACGTGCAACCACCACAGCTTCGCTAACACCGGCACAGGCACCCAGCACCGCCTCGATTTCGCCCAGTTCGACACGGAAGCCCCGTATCTTCACCTGATCGTCATTGCGGCCCAGGTATTCGAGGGTCCCGTCTGCGCGCCAGCGAGCAAGGTCACCTGTCTTGTACAGACGGGCCGCAGGGTCGTTGGTGAACGGGTCTGCGATAAAGCGCTCGGCACTGAGTTCAGCGCGGTTGAGGTAACCACGGGCAACACAGATCCCCCCGATATACAGCTCCCCAGCCACACCCAGCGGCGCTGGAAGGCCTGCGGTGTCCAGCACATAGAGTTGCGTGTTGCGCACCGGTATACCGATAGAACGGAAGTCCTCGTTGTCGCGCTCCATCAGGCGAATCGAAGCATTGACCGTGGCTTCGGTCGGACCGTAGGCGTTGAACAGCGCCGGACGGTGCCCTTGGCGTTCGAACCACTGCGCGACAGCCTGCTTGCCCACCGCTTCGCCGCCGATCATAAATTGGCGCAGGCAGGTTGGCAGTGGCACATCGGCGTCGCGACTGACCTGTTGCCAGAAGACCGTGGGCAGGTTGGCGACGGTAATCGCGTATTGCTCGCACAAACTGGCAAAGGCCGCAGTGCCGGCGATCCAGGCATCGCTGCGCAATACCAGGGCGGCACCGGACAGCAAGGCGCCGAAGATCTCTTCAACCGACATGTCGAAGGTCATGGTGGCGAATTGCAGGACACGATCCTGCGGGTTGAGGCCATAGCGTTCCTGCAATGCACCGATCTGGCTGCATACAGAGCGGTGTTCAACCATTACCCCTTTCGGTTTGCCGGTAGAACCGGAGGTGTACATCACGTAGCACAGGTGCCGTGAGGTCAGGTCTGTGAGCTGCGGGTTGGTGTCGTTACCCGGTGCGTCCTCCAGTCGCAGGTGGGGGATCAACAGCGTCGGCAGTTCTTCGGCCAGCTGACCTTGGCTCAACAGCGCCCGTGGCGAACTGTCGTCGAGCATGTGTTGCAGGCGGTCCTGTGGGTAGTTCGGGTCAAGCGGCACATAGGCCCCGCCTGCTTTCAGGATGGCGAGGATGCCTACGATCATTTCCGGACTGCGTTCCACCAGCAGCGCTACGCGTTCGTCCGGGCGCAGGCCCGCTTCGATCAGACGATGTGCAATGCGGTTGGCCCGTGCGTTGAGTTCGGCATAGGTGAGGCTGCATTGCGCGTCGACCAGTGCAACCGCGTCGGGTTGCGAGCGTACCTGCGCTTCGAACAGGTGCTGAATGCACAGGTCCGTCGGGCCGTCATGGCGGTTCTGGTTGAAGGTCTCCACCAGCAGTGTGCGCTCGGCGTCGGGCAGTACATCCAGTTGTGAGAGGGGAATATGCGGCGTGTGCGCCAGCGCTTCGGTGAGTTGCTCCAGCGCGCACTGCGTCATGGCGCACAGACGATGTGGGTTCACGGACTCCACGCTGTGTATCAACAGGCCGAGGTCATCACCGTAATCATTGACCGACAGGCACAGCGGGTAGTTGGTCCGCTCCTCGCTGTCGAGCATGCGCATGCCGGGCCATTGCAACTGACTGTCATCGCTCTGGTGCCTGTAGTTGAGGAGGGTGGTGAACAGCGGTGCAGACGTGTCCACACTGCTGCAACGCTGCGCCAGGGCCAGAGACGCCTGCTCGTGGTCGAGCAATTCGGTGAGGTCACGGTGGGTCGCGAGTAGCAGTTCATGTGCGCCTTGGACTGCCAGTTGCACGCGCACTGGCAAGGTGTTGATAAACACCCCCATGGCCCGTTCGGCGCCCGCCGAACCTTGCAAGCGACCCGCGACCACGGTGCCGAACACCACGTCATCACGACCGCTGCAGCGGGCCAGTACCTGTGCCCAGGCGACATGGAACAGCACCGCCGGGGTCATCCCGCGTTCCCGCGCCTGAGCGCGGATACGTCGGGACAGGGTGCTGCTGAGTAGCACCTCGGCTTCTTCAATGTTATTGCCGTCGCCTTGCACTTCCATCAGGTCAAAAGGCGCGGTGGTCGAATCCACCTCGGCGAGTCTGCGGCGGAAGTAGGCCTCATGGACTTCGGCCGGAACAGCCTGGGTCTGGGCGATGAACTCTCGATATGGCTGCGGTGCAGGGAGGCTGTCGCCCTGGCCGTGGAGGATCGCGTTGATTTCTTCCAGGACCACTTCAAGGGTGACATGGTCGCTGGCCACATGGTGGTTGAGCAGGGCCAGCAGCCAGCGCTCCGAGTGAGGATCACGGGCAATGCAGGCGCGCATCAGCGGCGCTTTACTCAGGTCCAGACGCAGGTGCTGCGGATCGCTCATCGCATACAGCTGTTCCAGCGCGTCCTTGTCGCTGTCGAGGGTCATGCTGTGTACCGGCAGGTGCGCGTGACGTTGCACCACTTGTACTGCCTGGGGCAGACCGTTCCAGTGCACGGCGGTGCGATGGATGTCATGCCGCTCGATCACGATCTGCAGCGCCGCGATAAAGGCATCGAGATACTGGCGATTATCGAACTCGATCATCGAGCGTATCAGATAGGCATCGCCTTCCTGGCCGAGCAGGTGATGGAACAGGATGCCTTCCTGTAACGGCGCCAACGGATAAATATCCTGAATGTTGGCGGCACCGCCAGGCACTGCGGCAACAACCCGTTCAAGCTGGGCGGCGCTCAGTTGCACCAGCGGCAGCATGTCCGGTGTCAAGTGCGTGCAGTCAGCCGGGATGCGATTGGCCGGTGCCTGGAACAAAACGTGTTTGTCCTGGCTGATGGCCAGGGCCATTTCGCGCACGCTGGGCGCCGTGAAAACCGTGCGCACGCTGGCGCTCAGGCCATGCTTGCGCAAACGGTCGATCAGGCTGACGGCCAGCAGTGAGTGGCCGCCGAGTTCGAAGAAACGGTCGTGACGACCGACCCGTTCAAGCCCCAGCAGTTGCTTCCAGATCTGCGCAATAACCTGTTCAACCGGCCCTTCAGGCGCCTCGTAGGCACGGCTTGCGTAAGCGTCCTGACCTGGTTCGGGCAAGGCGCGGCGGTCGAGTTTGCCGTTGGGCGTCAGGGGCAGGGCGTCGAGCACCACGAAGGCGCTCGGCACCATGTGCTCGGGCAGACGGTTCAGCAGCTCGGTGCGCAGTTGCTCCGCTGCGGCCGGTTCACCGCACAAATACGCCACCAGACGCTTGTCGTTGGCGTGTTCGCTCTGGTGATCGCGGGCAATCACTGCGGCTTCACGAACACCTGGCAAACTGCCGAGCACAGCTTCGATTTCCCCCAGTTCGACGCGCAGTCCACGGATTTTCACCTGATCGTCGTTGCGTCCCAGGTATTCCAGCGTGCCGTCGGGAAGCCAGCGGCCGATGTCGCCGGTTTTGTACAGGCGAGCGTCTGCCTGGTCTGTGAACGGGTTGGCAACGAAGCGTTCGGCACTCAGTTGCGGCAGGTTGAGGTAGCCACGGGCGACGCCCACGCCACCGATATGGATCTCTCCGCGCACGCCCACAGGCAACAATTGGCCGTGATCGTCCAGTACATGCAATTGCATGTTGCGGATCGGCTTTCCGATGGGCATCGAACGGTCGTGGTAGATCGTCAGGTCAATGTCCGCCACGTGCCAGGCAACCACATCGCTGCACTCGGTCGGGCCGTAGCTGTTGATCACGGTGGGCCGTGGCAGGCCGAGCTTTTCCAGCATGTTGGTCTGAATGGGCTCGCCACCCAGCACCACGCGCTTGAGGCACGTCATGGATTTATCAGTATCGGCGTCTACCAGCGCGTGGAAAGCGCTGGGCGACATGTTGAGGTGGGTAATACCGGCAGCGGCAATCTGTGCAACGATGGCATCCGGGTTGAACGGCTCTTCGGCCAGGTGCAGCGCGGCCCCGACCATCAGCGGTGCGAGGATGTTCTTCTGGGTCAGGTCGAAGTTGTAGGAGGAAGCCAGCAAAACAGCATCCTCGGCATTCAACGCCAGGTCCTCGATGTACCAGTCCAGCAGATTGCGCAGGCCGCGATGCTCGACCATCACCCCCTTGGGCAGCCCGGTGGAGCCTGAGGTGTAGATCACGTAGGCCAGGTGACCAAAGTTCAACGCCGCGATCTGCGGGTTGTGATCGGCGACGTGCTGCAGCGATGGACAGCCCAGCGCCAGCGTTGCCAGGCCCTCTGGCAGCGGCAACGTGTCCAGCCCTTGCTGGATGACGAGTACCTTTGGCGCACTGTCGGTCAGCATGTGCGCCAGGCGCTGCGCTGGGTACTGCGGGTCCAGCGGCACATAGGCGGCGCCAGCTTTGAGGATCCCCAGCAGACCGATCACCATTTGCGGACTGCGAAGGGCACAGAGCCCCACGGTGTCGTCAGGACGTACACCCAGCGCAATCAAACGGTGGGCGATGCGGTTGGCCTCGGCATTCAGAGCGGCGTAACTGAGGGTTTGCCCGGCGCAGACCAGCGCCACTGCATCCGGAGTCAGCGCTGTCCGTGCTTCGAAGGCACGCTGCGGCAGACGCTGAGAATGCTCGTTCAGGGGCAGCGCGGGTGGATTGAACGTCACCAGCAGTTGCCGGCGCTGCTCTGCATCAAGCAACGGCAGGCTCGCCAGTGGTTGGGTGACGTCACCCAGCAGAGCGTCGAGCAATTGCAGCAAGTGGCGACTCCAGCGCGTGATGGTGCTGGCGTCGAACAGGTCGGTGGCGTATTCAAACTGGCCGTGAATGCTTTCGCCGTCGTCATTGAGCGACAAGGTCAGGTCGAACTGTGTGGTGCCGGTGGCATCGGGCAGCACGGTCAATTCCAGACCAGGCAGGTTCAGGGCCTGATCCCGTGGGGTATTGCCCAGCACCAGCATGGCCTGGAACAGCGGGCTGTGAGCAAGGCTGCGCTGCGGTTGCAGGGCTTCAACCACTTGTTCGAAAGGCAGATCCTGATGGCTGTAAGCGTCGAGGGTGATGGCTTTGACCTGCGCCAGCAACTGATCCACACGGCTGTGTGCCTGAACATCGACGCGCAGGGCCAGGGTGTTGACGAAGAAACCGATCAGCGCTTCGGTTTCCTGACGCGGACGGTTGGCCACTGGTGTGCCAATCACCACTTGCGACTGGTTGCTCAATCGCGAAAGCAGGATCGACCACGCCGTCAGCAGGGTCATGAACGGGGTCACGTCCTGTTGCTGGCTGAACTGCCGCAAGCGGTGACTGAGCTGCGTCGGCAGTTCCAGTGGCAGGGTCGCGCCCTTATAGCTTTGCACCTGCGGGCGTGGATGGTCTGTGGGCAACTCCAGCAGCGCGGGTGCGCCGCTGAGGTGTTCGCTCCAGAACCGGGTCTGTTGGTGCAGGCGTTCGCCTTGCAGATGCTGTTGCTGCCACACGGCATAGTCGACGTATTGCAACGCCAGTTCTGGTAAAGGATCGGCAAGGCCTTGGCTGAAAGCGCTGTACAGGTGGTTGAACTCGTCAATCAACACCGCCACGGACCATCCATCGGAGACGATGTGATGCTGGGTCACCAGCAGGATATGTTCGTCCTCGGCTAGTTGCAGCAAACGTCCGCGAATCAGCGGGCCTTGGCTCAGATCGAACGCTGCATGGACTTCAGCTTCGCTCAGTTGCTCGATCATTGCGTGCTGTGCGTCACCGACCAGGTTGCGCAGGTCGTGCTCGGCCAGGGCAAAGCCGATGTTTGCAGGGGCAAAGTGCTGGCTGACTTGTTCGTCCTGCTGTTTGAAGGTCGTACGCAGGCTCTCGTGACGGGCGACGATGCGGTCCAGCGCACGTTGCAGCGCAGGGCGGTCGAGTGTACCGCGCAGGTGCAGGGCC
Organism: Pseudomonas syringae CC1557; assembly: GCF_000452705.1. Taxonomy (NCBI): domain Bacteria; kingdom Pseudomonadati; phylum Pseudomonadota; class Gammaproteobacteria; order Pseudomonadales; family Pseudomonadaceae; genus Pseudomonas; species Pseudomonas syringae. The sequence continues at coordinate 3,089,886 of NZ_CP007014.1, read as the reverse complement.
GCTGGCATGTGGTAAGCGACGCTGGCAGCGTGGTCCAGTTGATCGAGGAACCACAGCCGTTGCTGGGCCAGGGACAGTGGCAAGTCCTTGGTGCGTGAGACCACTTCAATCGGCTGAACCTTCGACCGGGAGGTGTGATCCACACACTCGGCTAACGCCAGCAGGGAGCCCATGCCGAACAACTTGCGCAGGTTGATCTCGACGCCAATGTCCTGGTGCAGACGGGCTTGCAGTTGCACGGTCAGCAGCGAATGGCCGCCCAGTTCGAAGAAGTTGTCGTGACGACCGATTTTTTCCATGCCCAGCAGGTCGGCCCAGATCGCCGCCAACCGAGTCTCGGTCTCGCCTTCGGGCGCTTCGTAGTGGCGATGGGCAAAGTCATCGGCGCCCGGTGCTGGCAGCGCTTTGCGGTCGAGCTTGCGGTTCGCCGTCAGTGGCAGTGCGTCGAGGATCACGAAGACACTCGGCAGCATGTATTCAGCCAATTGCGGTGCCAGTTCGGCGCGCAGCTCTGCCACATCAAGAGTTATCTCGGGCTGGGCGACCACATAAGCCACCAGGCGTTTTTCGCCCGGACGGTCTTCCAGAGCGATGACCACCGCCTCCTTGACCCCGGTGCAACTGCCAAGACGCGACTCGATCTCGCCCAGTTCGATACGGAACCCGCGGACCTTGACCTGGAAGTCATTACGACCAAGGTATTCGATACGACCGTCTTGATCAGCAGGGTGTGCGCCGGGCGTAATTCATCCCAGAGTTTGAGTTTTTGTGCCGACAGCGCATCGCCCGTGACGTTGATAAGGCGCACCTGTTTCAGGCGTTGCGCAGCGATCTGCGGTTGCTTGTGCCATTCGGCAACCAGCGTGTGCCAGTGAGCGGCGGTCAAGTGCAAGACGCTCGGATGAATGTCGTGATCGTCCGTGCCTGTGCTACCGAAAACTTCACGGCTGGGCGCCAGGGTGGCACCGGCCAGCAGCGCGGGGAATATCTCCTCCACTGACAGGTCGAAGTTCAGGGTGTTCTGTTGCAGCACAGTGTCTGCCGGGGAGAGAGCAAACAACTGCGCCGCATCGATGCAATAGTTGACCAGCCCGCGGTGCTCGATCATCACGCCTTTGGGATTACCGGTAGAACCGGAGGTGTAGATCACATAGGCGAGGTTGCGCGCGCCGAGGTTTTCCAACACTGGGTCGTCATCACGCTCGGTCAAGGCCTGGCGTTGATCATCGTCGAGCAGCACCAGCGGTATCGCCAGCGTCGGCAAATACTCCTGCAACCCGCTTTGGGTCAGCAACGCCGACGGCCGGCTGTCGTCGATCATGTAAGCCAGACGCTCGGCAGGGTAGGCCGGGTCCAGCGGCACATACGCGGCACCGGCCTTGAGCACGCCGAGCAGGCCGATCATCATTTCCACGCCACGCTCGACACAGATCGCAACCCGGTCATCAGGACCGATGCCCAAACCGATCAGGTGATGGGCCAGACGGTTGGCCTGGCGGTTCAGCGCGGCATAACTCAAGCGCTGCGTCTGGAAGGCCACCGCGATGGCGTCGGGTTGCGCCCGCACCTGCGCTTCGAACAGGTGCTGGATGCACCGGTCTGTCGGGTAATCCTGGGTGGTCTGGTTGAAGGTTTCCAGCAACCGGGTGCGCTCGGCGTTGGGCAGCACATCCAGTTGCGTTAGGACGATGTGCGGCGTGTGAGCCAGCGCCTCGGTCAATTGCTCCAGCGCGCACTGCATCATGGCGCACATTCGTTGTGGCTCCACCGGCGCCACGCTGTGCATCATCAGGCTGAACTCATCGCCGTAATCGTTGACGGTCAAGTCCAGCGGGTAGTTGGTCCGCTCGGCGCTGTCGAGCAGGCGCAGACCCGCCCACTGCAAACGACTGTCGCGGCCCTGGTGCCGGTAATTGAGCAGGCTGGTGAACAGCGGTACCGCAGTGGCCACGCCGCTGCAACGCTGGGCCAGGGCCAATGGCGCCTGTTCATGGGCCAGCAACTCGCTGAGGTCACGGTGGGTGGCCATGACCAGTTCGTGGGCGCCTTGCGCTGCAAACTGCACGCGCACCGGCAGGGTGTTCATGAACATGCCCATGGCCCGCTCGGCACCTGCCGTACCTTGCAGACGACCAGTGACCACGGTGCCGAACACCACATCATCGCTGGCGGTGCACCGCGCCAGTACCTGAGCCCAGGCGACATGGAACAGCACCGCCGGGGCTATCCCGCGTTCCCGAGCCTGAGCCCTGATAAGCGCGGTGAGGTTGCCGTGCAGTGGCAGTTCGGCTTCTTCGATGTCATTGCCATCGCCCTGAACTTCCAGCAGGTCGAACGGCGCAGTGGGTGACTCGACGTCGGCCAGGCGCTGCGTGAAGTAGGCTTCGTGGACCGCGGACGGGGTAGCGAGTGTCTGTGCGACAAACTCGCGATAAGGCTGCGCGGGCAGCAGGTCGGCACCCTGGCCTTGCATCAGCAAACGAATTTCTTCGAGCACGATCTCTTGGGTAACGTGGTCACTGATCATGTGGTGATCGATCAGCGCCAGCAGCCAGCACTCGGAGTGCGGGTCGCGGGCGATGTAGGCACGCATCAGTGGCGCCTGTTGCAGGTCCAGGCGCAAGTGCCGTGGATCACTGAGGCGATCCACCTGGCTGAGCGCGTCTTCATCCGGCGTCAGGGTAAGGACATGCACCGGTAATTGCGCCTGGCGATGAACCACCTGCACCGCTTGCGGCTGGCCGATCCAATGCACCGATGTGCGCATGGTATCGTGGCGGTTGATGACCGTTTGTAGCCCTTCAAGAAAGGCATCGAGGCGCGCCCGGCCGTCGAATTCGATCATTGAGCGCACCAGGTACGCATCGCCCTCATTGTCCAGCAGGTAATGGAAGAGGATGCCCTGTTGCAGCGGCGCCAGCGGGTAGATGTCCTGAATGTTGGCGGCACCTCCGGGAACTGCGGCGGCGATTGATTCGATGTTCGCGGCGCTCAGTTGCACCAGCGGCAACATGTTTGGCGTCAGGTGAGTGCAGTCGGCAGGGATGCGGTTGGCCGGTGCGTGGAAAAGGGTTTGCGTGTTCTGGCTGATGGCGTTGGCCATTTCGCGCACGCTGGGCGCGGTGAACACGGTGCTTACGCTGAGGTTCAAGCCTTGCTTGCGCAGGCGGTCGATCAGACTGACGGCCAGCAACGAGTGACCACCCAGTTCGAAGAAACGGTCATGGTAGATGTCCTGAATGTTGGCGGCACCTCCGGGAACTGCGGCGGCGATTGATTCGATGTTCGCGGCGCTCAGTTGCACCAGCGGCAACATGTTTGGCGTCAGGTGAGTGCAGTCGGCAGGGATGCGGTTGGCCGGTGCGTGGAAAAGGGTTTGCGTGTTCTGGCTGATGGCGTTGGCCATTTCGCGCACGCTGGGCGCGGTGAACACGGTGCTTACGCTGAGGTTCAAGCCTTGCTTGCGCAGGCGGTCGATCAGACTGACGGCCAGCAACGAGTGACCACCCAGTTCGAAGAAACGGTCATGGCGGCTGACCTGCTCGATGCCCAGCAAGTCTCGCCAGACACCCGCAACAATCTGCTCGATCTCGCCCAGCGGCGCTTCGTAGGTACGGCTGGCGTAAGCGTCATCCGCAGGCATCGGCAAGGCCTTGCGGTCGAGCTTGCGGTTGGGTGTCAGCGGCAAGGCGTCGAGGATCACGAACGCGCCTGGCAGCATATATTCGGCCAGCTGCGGAGCCAGTTCGGCACGCAGGCCGGCGGCATCCAGCGTCGCCTGTGGCTGGGCGACGACGTAGGCCACCAGACGTTTGTCACCAGGGCGATCTTCGCGCGCGATGACCACGGCCTCCTTGACCCCGGCGCAGTTGGCGAGACGGGATTCGATTTCACCCAGTTCGATACGGAAGCCACGCACCTTGACCTGGAAGTCGTTACGCCCCAGGTATTCGATATTGCCGTCTGGCATGTAGCGCGCCAGGTCACCGGTTTTGTACATCCGCGCATCCGCGCTGTTGCTGAACGGATCAGCCAGGAAGCGTTCGGCATTGACCTCGTCAAGGTTCAGGTAACCGCGTGCCACACCGTCGCCACCGATGAAAATCTCACCGGCCACACCGTACGGTACGGGTTGTTGATGAGCATCGAGGAGGTAGATTCGGGTGTTGGCCATCGGTTTGCCGATGGTTGCGTTGCCGCTGCCTTCGCTGCCCGCTACCGCATCGTGACTGACATAAGCCGCGGTGCAAGACACCGTTGCCTCGGTCGGACCGTAGGTATTGATCAGCAACGTGTGCGCCGGGCGCACTTCATCCCACAGCTTGAGCTTTTGTGCGGACAGCGCGTCGCCGGTCACGTTGATCAACCGAACGTGCTGCAAGCGTTGTGCGGCGACGTTTGGCTGGCTGTGCCATTCGGCTGCCAGTGTGTGCCAGTGAGCCGCGGTCAAGTGCAGGACAGTCGGATGAATGCCGTAATCTTCAGTGCCTTCGCTGCCGAAAATGTCACGGCTTGGCGCCAACGTGGCACCGACCAACAGTGCCGGGAAGATCTCCTCAACCGACAGGTCGAAGTTCAGGGTGTTCTGCTGCAGCACAGTGTCGGCCGGAGACAGGCCGAACAGGCGCGCTGCATCGACGCTGTAGTTGACCAGGCCACGGTGCTCGATCATCACACCTTTCGGATTACCGGTTGAACCTGAGGTGTAAATCACATAGGCCAGGTTGCGCACGCCGAGGTTTGCCAGCACAGGGTTGTCGTTGCGCTCGGTGAACGTGTCGCGCTGATCGTCGTCGAGTAGCACCAGCGGCACCGCCAGTGCTGGCAGACGGTCTTGCAATGCACGCTGAGTCAATACTGCCGACGGGGTACTGTCCTGAATCATGTAGGCCAGACGTTCCGCCGGATAAGCCGGATCCAGCGGCACATACGCACCGCCGGCTTTGAGCACGCCGAGCAGGCCGACCATCATTTCCACGCCACGCTCAACGCAGATGGCTACACGATCATCCGGGCCGATGCCCAGGCCGATCAGGTGATGGGCCAGACGGTTGGCCTGACGGTTCAGGTCGGCATAGCTCAAGTGCTGCGCTTGAAAAGCCACGGCGATAGCGTCGGGCTGCGCCTGAACCTTTTCTTCGAACAGTTGATGAATAGTGCTGTGCTGCGGATAAGGCACGTCGGTCGCGTTGAGTGTCAGCAACAGATGCTCACGTTCAACTGCATCGAGCAACGGCACCTGTTCCAGCACTTGCTGATCATCGGCAACCATGGCTGTCAGCAGGCGCTGGAAATAGCCCAGATAGCGGGCCATGGTGCTTTCATCGAACAGCGCCGTGGCGTACTCCAGCGTGCCCAGCAGACGGCCTTGCGCTTCGCCGATGTCCAGCGACAGATCAAACTTGGCCAGCGTGTTGCTCGGGCTCAGGCTTTCCAGTTGCAGATCACCGAGCACGAAGTTCATGTCGTTGGTGTCTTGCCAGGTCAACATCGCCTGGAACACCGGGCTGTGCGCCAGGCTGCGCACCGGTTTGACGACTTCAACGACTTGTTCGAACGGCAGGTCCTGGTGCGCCTGTGCCTCAAGAGTCTGCTGTTTGACCCGCGCCAGCAGGGTCTCTGCGGTGGGGGTGTCACTGATGTCAACGCGGATGGCCAGGGTATTGACGAAAAGGCCGACCAAGCCTTCGATTTCAGTGCGCGTGCGATTGGCCACCGGAGAGCCGATAACCACATCGTCCTGTCCGGCCAGGCGTCCCAGCAGGGCCGCCCAGGCGCTGATGACAGTCATATACAGCGTCGTGCCGTGACGTTTGCTCAGAGCCTTGAGGCCAAGGGTCAGCTGTTCGTCGAAGGCGATGGGCAAAGCGGCGCCCGCGTAATCCTGCTGTGCCGGACGCACTCGGTCGGTGGGCAACATCAACAGCGCCGGAGCGTCTGCCAGGGTTTGCTGCCAGTAGCGGGTTTGCTCTTGCAGCAGATCTCCGCTGAGCCAGCGGCGCTGCCACACGGCGTAATCCAGGTATTGCAGCGGCATTGGCGCCAGCGGACTTTCCTCACCCTGGCTGAACGCGGCGTACAGCGCAGCCATTTCTCGGGTCAGCACGCCCACCGACCAGCCATCGGAAACGATGTGGTGCAGGGTCAGCAACAGCACGTGATGGTCTTCGGCCATCCGAATCAGACGGCCGCGGATCAACGGGCCCTGTTCCAGATCGAAGGGTTGCAAGGACTCTTCGCCAGCCAGCGCCTGGAGCGTGTGCTCGGCATCCGGCACGCCCTGCAAATCGTGCAGTTGCAGGTTGAAACCGTTGTCCACAGGGCTGATACGTTGCAGTGGCTGTTGGTCATCGCCCTGGATGAACGTGGTGCGCAAGCCTTCGTGGCGCGCAACCAGCTGTTGCAGTGCCCGTTGCAGGGCCACGCTATCCAGCGCACCGCGCAGGCTGAGGCTGGCGGGCATGTGATAGGCCGCGCTGGCGCCTTCCATCCGGGCCAGAAACCACAGGCGTTGCTGGCCGAACGACAACGGCCAGTCCTGATCACGTGCCACCGGCAGGATGTCCGGCAAGGTGCTGCGCCCGGCTTGTGCGATCACCTGAGCCAGGTCGGTCAGTTCAGGGTGGGCAAACAGCGTCGCCAGACTCAGTTCGACGCCCAGTTGCTGGCGGATCTGCGAAATCAAGCGCACGGCCAGTAACGAGTGACCGCCCAATTCAAAGAAGTCATCGCGGCGTCCGACCCCAGTCAGGCCCAGCAAGTCCTGCCAGAGATTGACAAGCGCGATCTCGATATCGCCCACCGGCGCCTCGTAGCCATGGCTGATCACCGAATCAAGATCCGGTGCAGGCAGCGCCTTGCGATCGAGCTTGCCGTTTGGCGTCAGCGGCAGCCGGTCCAGCTGTACAAAGGCACTGGGGACCATGTATTCGGGCAAGTGCTTGAGTAACTCTTTACGCAGTTGTTCGGCAGGGGCCGGTTCGCCACACAGGTAGGCGACCAGGCGCTTGCTGTCCGGTTGCGCCGGATCATCGGCACGGGCAACCACCACCACTTCACGCACACCGGCGCACAACGCCAGAGCGGCCTCGATTTCGCCAATCTCGATACGCAAGCCGCGAATCTTCACCTGAAAGTCATTACGGCCCAGGTATTCCAGCGCGCCATTGGCCAGCCAGCGACCCATGTCACCGGTTTTGTACAGGCGTGCCTGCGGGTCGCTGGAAAACGGGTCGGCGATAAAACGCTCGGCGCTCAGCTCTGGCTGGTTCAGGTAACCCCGCGCCACGCCGATGCCGCCAATGTGCAGTTCACCGGCCACGCCCAGCGGTTGGACCTGGCCCAAGGCGTCCAGTACGTGCATCTGAATGTTGGCAATCGGACGGCCGATAGGCACGCTTTCGCCAGGATCTGTCGCACGGCACTCCCACGCAGTGACGTCGATGGCCGCTTCGGTTGGGCCATAGAGGTTGTGCAGTTCAACGCCCTTGAGCTGTTGCTCGAAGCGTCGTTGCAGCGCACGCGGCAATGCCTCGCCGCTGCACAACACGCGACGCAGTTGCGGGAAGTCACAGGACGAGCGGTGTTCCAGAAACAGGTCGAGCATCGACGGTACGAAGTGCAGCAGGGTGATACCTGCATCACTCATAACCTGAGCCAGGTAGTCCGGCTCCTGATGGCCACCGGGGCGTGCCATGACCAGTTCGGCACCCGCAAGCAGCCCAGCAAGGCGTCGAGGATCACGAACGCACTTGGCAGCATGTACTCGGCCAGTTGCGGCGCCAGTTCGGCGCGCAGTCTGGCGACATCCAGACTCGCTTGTGGCTGGGCGATCACGTAGGCCACGAGCCGTTTTTCACCAGGATTGTCCTCCCGGGCGATCACCACTGCTTCCTTGACCCCTTTGCAACTGCCGAGACGGGCTTCGATTTCGCCCAGTTCGATGCGGAAACCGCGCACCTTGACCTGGAAGTCGTTACGCCCCAGGTACTCGATACGGCCGTCGGCCATGTAGCGTGCCAAATCGCCGGTTTTGTACATCCTGGCGTCAACGCTGTTGCTGAACGGATCCGCGAGGAAGCGTTCGGCGTTGACCTCTTCAAGGTTCAGGTAACCGCGTGCCACGCCGGCCCCACCGATGAATATCTCACCGGCCACGCCGTAGGGCACTGGCTGCTGGTGAGCATCGAGTAGGTAGATGCGCGTGTTGGCCATCGGTTTGCCGATGGTCGCGTTGCCGCTGCCTTCGCTGCCGGTCACAGCATCGTGACTGACGTAAGCCGCAGTGCAGGAAACGGTGGCCTCGGTCGGACCGTAAGTATTGATCAGGCGGGTATGCGCCGGGCGCACCTCATCCCAGAGCTTGAGTTTCTGCGCTGACACTGCGTCACCGGTGACGTTGATCAGGCGCACCTCGGCCAGGCGTTGTTCAGCGGCCTGGGGCTGGTTGTGCCATTCGGCCACCAGCGTGTGCCAGTGCGCGGCAGTCAAGTGCAGGACGGTCGGGTAAATACCGTGATTTTCAGTGCCCTCACTGCCGAAGATTTCGCGGCTCGGCGCCAGGGTGGCACCGACCAACAGTGCCGGGAAGATCTCCTCAACCGACAGGTCGAAGTTCAGGGTGTTCTGTTGCAGCACGGTGTCGCTCTGGGACAGGCCAAACAGGCGTGCAGCATCGACGCTGTAGTTGACCAGGCCACGGTGCTCGATCATCACACCTTTCGGATTACCGGTTGAACCTGAGGTGTAAATCACATAGGCCAGGTTGCGCACGCCGAGGTTTGCCAGCACAGGGTTGTCGTTGCGCTCGGTGAACGTGTCGCGCTGATCGTCGTCGAGTAGCACCAGCGGCACCGCCAGTGCTGGCAGACGGTCTTGCAATGCACGCTGAGTCAATACTGCCGACGGGGTACTGTCCTGAATCATGTAGGCCAGACGTTCCGCCGGATAAGCCGGATCCAGCGGCACATACGCACCGCCGGCTTTGAGCACGCCGAGCAGGCCGACCATCATTTCCACGCCACGCTCAACGCAGATGGCTACACGATCATCCGGGCCGATGCCCAGGCCGATCAGGTGATGGGCCAGACGGTTGGCCTGACGGTTCAGGTCGGCATAGCTCAAGTGCTGCGCTTGAAAAGCCACGGCGATAGCGTCGGGCTGCGCCTGAACCTTTTCTTCGAACAGTTGATGAATAGTGCTGTGCTGCGGATAAGGCACGTCGGTCGCGTTGAGTGTCAGCAACAGATGCTCACGTTCAACTGCATCGAGCAACGGCACCTGTTCCAGCACTTGCTGATCATCGGCAACCATGGCTGTCAGCAGGCGCTGGAAATAGCCCAGATAGCGGGCCATGGTGCTTTCATCGAACAGCGCCGTGGCGTACTCCAGCGTGCCCAGCAGACGGCCTTGCGCTTCGCCGATGTCCAGCGACAGATCAAACTTGGCCAGCGTGTTGCTCGGGCTCAGGCTTTCCAGTTGCAGATCACCGAGCACGAAGTTCATGTCGTTGGTGTCTTGCCAGGTCAACATCGCCTGGAACACCGGGCTGTGCGCCAGGCTGCGCACCGGTTTGACGACTTCAACGACTTGTTCGAACGGCAGGTCCTGGTGCGCCTGTGCCTCAAGAGTCTGCTGTTTGACCCGCGCCAGCAGGGTCTCTGCGGTGGGGGTGTCACTGATGTCAACGCGGATGGCCAGGGTATTGACGAAAAGGCCGACCAAGCCTTCGATTTCAGTGCGCGTGCGATTGGCCACCGGAGAGCCGATAACCACATCGTCCTGTCCGGCCAGGCGTCCCAGCAGGGCCGCCCAGGCGCTGATGACAGTCATATACAGCGTCGTGCCGTGACGTTTGCTCAGAGCCTTGAGGCCAAGGGTCAGCTGTTCGTCGAAGGCGATGGGCAAAGCGGCGCCCGCGTAATCCTGCTGTGCCGGACGCACTCGGTCGGTGGGCAACATCAACAGCGCCGGAGCGTCTGCCAGGGTTTGCTGCCAGTAGCGGGTTTGCTCTTGCAGCAGATCTCCGCTGAGCCAGCGGCGCTGCCACACGGCGTAATCCAGGTATTGCAGGGCAGGAAAAACTCCCAGACCGAAACGTCGAAACCAAAGGGGGTCTTTTGCAGCACGCGATCACTGCTGTCGACCTGGTAGGCGTCGCGGGCCCAGAGCAGGCGGTTGACCACGCCCAGGTGCTCGTTCATCACGCCTTTGGGCGTGCCGGTGGCGCCACGACCATTTCCGGGCCGCGACGCAGGCTTACCGCAACGCGAGAGTCCGGCTCCACTTCCAGTTCGATCAGGCGATGGGCGAGCTGGTTGGCCTGCTGGTTGAGTTCGGCGTAGGTGAGCAGCGGTCCACTGTCGCTGCTCACGGCGCAGGCATTTGGGCGCTGGGCGGCCTGTTGTTCGATCAGTTGATGGATCAGCACGTCACGGGGGTAGGCATGAGCGGTGTCGTTGAACGTCAGCAGATGCTGGTGCTCGTCCTCGCCGATGAGCGGGAAGTGTGCCAAGGGCGTCTCGTGGTGCTCCAGTACCGCTTCGAGCATCGCGAAGACGCGCTCTTGTATGCGCTGGACTTCTTCAAAAGTGAAGTAGGCGGTGTTGAAGTTGAAATCCAGGTGTACGTCTTCGGCTGGATGGTAGTCACGCACGAAGATCGCCATGGGCGTCTGCTCGTAGCCGTTGTCCAGCATGAGTACGCGTGCCGGGGTACTTTGTCCGTATGTTGCGTCACCGTCGAAACTTTCGAACGACAGCGAAATATCAAACAACTGGCGTCGCCCGGCGTGTGCCAGATGCAGGCTGCGGTTGAGTTCAGCGATGGGGAAACGCTGGTGGCGATAGGTCTTGCGCAATTGCGTCCCGACGGTATTCATCAGATCCACCAGCGAGCCCTGGGGATCGAACGCCAGGCGAATCGGGCTGACCGAGGAGAACATGCCGACCGTGGTCTTCTGCCGTGCAGTGGTGCGGTTGTGTACCGGCATGCCAACGACGATTTCATCGACCCCGACGGTGCGGCAGAAATAGGTACCGATCACGCTGACCAATAAATGCGCCATGGACAGGCTGCGTTCACTGGCAAACTTCGTGAGTGCACTGTAGAGGGCCCGGGGCAACATGGCCTGAACCTGGGTACTTGGAGCCAGAACGTTGGCAAGGCCTGCCTTGAAGTCGGCGCGGCGTTGCAGCAGTGGCGGCGGGAGTTGTGCGTAGGTTTGCTCCCAGAACAGGCGGTCACGTTCGTAGCGGCCCGATTGCAGATAAGCCCTGTCTTCTTCTAGGAAAGACAGGTAGGAAGGCCCCTCGGGAACATCTTCATTGCCCACCAGCAAACCGTTATAGGCGTTATCCACGGCATGCCCGACCAGCACCGCACCGATACCGTCGACCACCAGGTGATGGAAACGGTTGAACCAGTAGTAGTGGTGCGGTCCGCAACGCACCAGACGCGACTCCCAGAGCTGTCCGTTCAGTGATTCAAAGGGCTGCTGGAAGGATTTGCGCAGGTAGTCCATTGCCAGACCTGCATCGTCATCCGCCTCGGAAAAGTCCACCACCTCAAGTGTGAACCTGACCTCTGGCAGCACCCGCTGACGGCCGAAACCGTCGGCGTGACTGAAGCTCAGACGCAGGGCGTCATGGCTGTCGACGACCATTTGAATGGCCTTCTCGAACAGCGGGATGTTGATCTCGCCATGGATATCCAGTGACATGCCGATGTTGTAGTAGGGCAGTTCCGGGTGTGCAATCTGATCGAGCCAGATACCTTGCTGAACCGAAGCCAGTTCGTGAGAAGCGCAGGCTTGCGCAGATAGCTTTTCGGGCGAGGAATCCATTGCGTAACACCTGTTTTCTGGATCAGTGGGGCGTCTCCAATCGACGGCAGTGGGGCGCATTAGTCAACGCGTGGAGATAGAAAACTGCCGGTCGCCGGGACAAGGGGAATCTGTTGAAAAAATTAGAGTATCCACCGGGGGATGTCTGTCATGGGAAGCAGGGACAGCGTGAGGAGGGGGCCATTGCGGCGCTTGGGCGGGTCACTTGAGTCTGTTATATCAACTCTCATTTATTGTCTTTGTGAGGATCGCAGGATGCCGTTAAGCGCAGAAGTTGATCAGCCTGATTCGAAGTTCTGGAGTCTTTCCCGGTTTCCCAATCACTCCCGAGCCACTGCCGTGGAAGTGATCGATGCGTTGACTATTTCCCGGGAAGATTTCGTCCGTCGCTATGTCAACCACAACCGTCCCTGCCTGATCAAAAACGCGGTTCTTCACTGGCCCGCGTTCCACAAATGGAAGCAGCTTGACTACATCAAGGATCATTCGCTCAATAGTGCGGTGGTGGTGCGTTCAAAGGTCATTTCGGAAGTCATGGCCTGGTCAAATCCTGATGTCAAAGCGGCCTTGGTCGAGTATTCGAACGAGGTCCACAGTGACATCCCGTTCCATGACTTTCTCGACAGTCTGGGTGCGGGTGATCATCCGCTTGTGGCTGACAGTTGTGGTTTTGAAGAGGGCGAAGCCCTTGAGTTGCTGCGCCATGACGTGGCGGGTTTGCCGTTCATGCCGGAACTGTCCACGCCGCTGTATTACCCGCCCTATCGCAGCTTTTTGTACCGAAACTCCTACACCGACTGGCATTTCCATAGCGCCGACGAGACCTTCATGTCTCAGGTGGTCGGTGCCAAGGAAGTGCTCTTGTTGCCACCGGACGAGGCCACGTGGCAGGCGTTGCGACCTGTTATCGAAGAAGTGGGCTATCTGTACGACATCGACACCCAGCGTTTTCCGGGTACCCGCAATTTGTGCGCGTTGCGTACGGTGGTGGAACCGGGCGATGCGCTGTACGTACCAGTCTACTGGTGGCACGCAGTGCAATCGATCGATGACGCTGTCGGTGTCACCGTCGCCGTGACCTTCAGGACCCCCCTGCATGTGATTGGCGATATTCGCTCGCCCATCGCAAGGCGGATGCTGCGCACCCACTTGCGTTCCCGGCAGGCGCCGCTGGCGATCCTGGCTGTGCTCTATTCACTGGCTTTTCGGCTGGGGCGCAGGCTGGTCGGTATCGTCATGACACAGACACGCCAGGGTATGCGCCCGTGAGTGTCTGGCGCCGTTGGCGCTCATTCAAAGGTTTCGATCTGGGGCGCAGCTTTTACTTCCTCTGGTCAGGCGAGTCTCTTGCAATCATTGGTATGGCGCTGACCGAGTTCGCACTTGGTGTCTGGGTCTATACCAGTACCGGTTCGGCGTTTTCCTTTGCTGGCGTGGTATTGGCAGCAACCTTGCCGGCGGTTCTGTTCCTGCCGCTGGCGGGAGGGCTCGCCGACCGCGTCAGTCACCGGCTGATCATCATTTGTTGCGACGTGAGCCTGGCGTTGTTGCTGTCCGGTGTGATCGGTCTGCTCTGGTTCGATCGTCTGGAGCTGGTACACATGTATATCTTCAACTGTATGGCCTCTATTGTTTCGGCGTTCCGCACCCCGGCGTATCAGGCGGCTGTCAGTGAGATTGTGAGCCCGCAAAAATATACCCAGGCCTCCGGGCTGATGGGCATTACCAAAAATGCGTCGTCGCTGGTCGCTCCGCTGTTGGCGGGCATGATTATAGCCAAGGCCGGTTTGGCCAGCGTGCTGATGGTGGATTTGCTGACTTTCTGCTCTGGCACCTTGCTGGTGATCAAGGCATTTTCCCATCTGCGCCCGGTGCAGGAGCACGGCGTGCCCAGTGCGGAGGAGGCGGTGTTCAGCGGTGCGCTGAGCAATGTAATGGCCGGACTGAAATTCTTCGCTGCCAGCCATGTGATGACTTGGCTACTGGTCTACACCGTGATGCGCAGTGCATTGCTGTCGCTGGTGACGCTGATGATGACGCCGTTGCTGTTATCGACGCTGGGCAGCGACAGCCTGGGCATGGCCTACACGTGGGCTGCATTGGGCGGCCTGTTCGGCGCCGGAGTGCTGGTGTCCATGAGCAATCGGCGCAGGTTGATGGTGATGGCGGTAATAGCCGACCTGCTGTTGTCGATCTGCATCATTGTCCTGGGGCTGGTCTCGCAGACCGTGTCCTACTGTGCAGTGGCTTTCTGCGCAATCATGGTGGCGAGCATTGCCGATGCCGGAGTTACCGCCCTGTGGATGAGCCATATCCCAGTCGGCAATCGCGCCAGTGTCTTTGCCCTGATCAGCATGTTGACCATTGTCAGCACCAGCCTTGCGATCTTTTTCGGAGGTCTTCTGGTGGATCATTGGTTCGGGCCTGCACTGAGCCTCGGCGGTGTTTATGCCGATTCGATTGGCGTGTGGCTCGGGGTTGGCGAGGGGCGCGGAGTAGGGCTGCTTTTTGTGGTCACTGGCGCGGGTTTTGCGCTGCTGGCCCTGGGTGCGCTGTTGTACGGTCCGCTTCGCCGCCTGGAAGGTCCGCAGTCGGAAGTATCTGACGAGCGAGTCAGTGACACGCACCAGATTGATGCACTCTGAAAAGGTGTCCAGCGTGCCGAGCGACCGGTTGTACCGGATTCCCGTGACAGACAGGCCCAGGCTGCTGGGTCAATCTTTGCAGGCTCTAGCGCAGCGTCCTAAACCTGACTGGACTGCGCCCGTGCCTCCATCCAAGTCGACAAAACTGATATAGGAGGACCTATGCGTCCGTCGTTTTACGAACCTCATCGCTTTCCCCAGCTGCAGAACCTTGCTGATAATTGGGAAGTGATTCGTGAAGAGTTTCTAGCCCTTGATGCACCGACCCTGAGCATTAATCGCGTGGGCAAGTCGATCACCCAGCTCGTTGAAGAGTTGAACCAGCACATGGCCGCCGGCGGCGAATATGGCTGGCTCTGGGGTTGGGGGGACGGGGACGTTCCGATGCCAGAGTGGACTCAGTACGCCCTGATGGCCTACGACCAGCCGATCCCCTACGCTCAAACCGCAATGCCCAGGACTCTTGAGCTGTTGAGTCAGATTCCCGGTGTCAAGCTATGTGCCTTGTTGCGCATGGAACCCAACGTATTCATCGTGACCCACTCCCATGGCGGTACTTGGGAAGAGGGTTTGCTGCACATGCAATTGACCATCGACGCGCCAATCAAGCAGAGCTACGCCTACCTCAACGTCAACGGCAAGTTCAACCACTCCACCAACGGCAACCTGGTGATCTTCGACGGCTCCCTCGACCACTTCGCGGTCAATGCAGCAGAAGAAGAATATCGCACGGTGATGTATCTCGAATTTGATCGAGAAAAGCACATGATTGACGGATAGTGGCATTCTGGTCCGAGGGAACGGACCGCTTTAGGGCTCTGGGCCTGATACTGATCGCTTCAAGCAACAAAATCCTATCCAGGACGAGAGAGCTTGCTCCGGCTGGACGGCGTAGTAGCCCCATTCCTGCATTGGTATCTACACAGCTTTTTGGACTCGCTCCTTGTGGTTATGATCGTTCCGACGCAGAGCGTCGGAACGATAAGAAGCCATACCGCGATTCACTGTGGCTTGCCGGATCGCTGCATCGCTGCGCATTTCCGGTGCTTCGCGGACCAAGGGGAGCAAGCTCCCTCGCCACGGTTTGATTGTTCGTTGATCGCAAGGCCGGTTTTCGTCAGGCCACGGCTGGCTGAAGGACTTCTTCGAGGAAGCTGAACGCAATTTGTTTTGATTGCTGGGTAGAAGCAAAAAACGCCAAGTGGCTGCCGTCGCGCTCCACATGTAGCGTGGCGTCCTTTATCGACGCCGCAATATGCCGCGAGCCGCCTATGTGCGTGGTTGCATCGGCATCGCCAGCCACCACCAGGGTCGGCGCGGTAATGCGGGCCAGTCGTGGGGCCAGCTCGGTCTTGTTCAGCGCGTCGTTCAAGCGCGCATAGCGATAGAACAACTCGGGATTGACGTAGGGGTAAAGCACCACATGGGCAATGGACTCAGGGGTGGTTGCCAGTGTTGCCTGATCCAGGAACATCGCTTGCAGGTCAGCAGCCTCGCCACGATCCTGAGCTGCGCTTTCCATCAGCCACTCGAAGTTTTGCTGATGAGCGGTGCGCAGGTCGTTGTCGTCCAGATTGTAATCGCCATGCCACAGGCTCAGGGAGTTGACCCGGTCGGCGTGAGCAGCCGCGGCGCTTAGGGCTATCACAGCGCCGCCGCATATGCCCATCAGGTGTGCGGTCGATAACCTGAAGTGATTCATCACGCTGATCATGTCGGCGACCTGGGCGTCGGTGTCCACCGCAATCCGGTCGAACGCCTCGCAGGCACCGAACAACCCTCGGGTTTCCCAGGTCACGACAAAAAAGCGTTCGCTCAAGGCGTCGAACCAGTCGCGGCAGAGATCGAACGGAATGCCGCAGGGCAGTGCCAGAACCAAGGGAGGCAGCTCACGGCGGGCACTGGCATGCACCAACAACGGGGCATGGTCATGAGTGGTCAGGAGCAGTGTCTCTATATGCGGCACTGCACCGTCGAATTCAAAATGCTTGAGCAGTCGATTGAATGCGGTGACGTCTCCAGCATCATCGAAGTGCTTGTAGCTATAGTCGAGCGCTTCGCAGATTTTGCGGCTTATAAAATATTCAAATGACGACAGTTGTGCCTCGCCACCGTGCAAGTACTGCAGGGTACGCACACCAATGCGCGCAAACGCGGCATTGATCGCCCGCTCTGTGGCCCGCACGCTGGAGCACGCCGGCTCTGGCAGCGGGCCGTTTTCCCAGGCGAGAAAGCTCAGGCATACAGGATCGGGCAAATTCAGGGCAAGGTGCCTGAGCATCCTCACCGTCTCGCACAGACGCATCGCTGCGTCGGAGGAAATAGTCATGGATCTGTACTCTTTTTGGGCGCTTTTCTCAGGTACGTTGCGCGAGGCCACTGTCGTCTGACGCAGGGGGTTCAGACCGCTTCGAATTTCTTGCCACGAGTGGTATGCGTCACGAGGCGGTTGTATTCCGGTGTTTCATCACCGATCACCTGCACCGCGCCGTACTTCTCCAGGCTGATACGGCCACCGTACTCTTCGATGTGGTCCGAATCCGGGTAGACGTGCACGAACGACGGTACGTAGCGTGACGCGAAGCCCATGCGCATCTCCTGTGATTCGCCGCTATGCGGATAGGATGCGTGCATAAGCGTTGACCAGAAAATGATGAATTGCCCGGCTTTCATCTGCATGGGTACAGCAGAGGCCTCGTCGGGTTTCCAGTTCTCATCGATCTGCAACTGGCGATAGTCATAACCGAAGAAACCGCGACGCACACCGTCCTTGACCACCGAATTGTTGGCGTCAGGCTCATAGCTCATGCGCTTGGTTTCGTCGTAGTTCATGCTGTTCTGGGTGCCCGGAATGAACTGTAGGCAACCATTGGCAATGTTGGCGTCGGTGAACGCGGTCCAGACAGTGATGGTGCCGCCGAACTCTTCGTTTTCCGGCCAGATGATCTGCGGCTTGCCGGAAGCGTTGGCGAACGTATCGGCCTGATGCCAGTCGGTGCCTTCATCACCCGGATACTTGGGAAAGAACTCGGTGCGCCAGCAGAGCACGTTCGGGCCCAGAATGCTTTCGACGCGGTCACAGATTTCCGGGCGGCAGATATGGCTGGCCAGGAAGTCATCGTCCAGATGGCGGTCGTAGTTGGCGATGTTGGTGCCCCCGGAAATGGCGTCCAGATCCTGGTAGGCCGCGGCGCTGCGGTCGAGTAGGCGTAGACGGGTGCGCTTCCAGGTTTCCTTCATTTCTTCTGGCGTATAGGCGTCAAACGGACCGATAAAGCCGTTTTTCTCGAACGAGGCACGCTGTTCAGCAGTTAATGCGAATTTTTTGCTCATGAGCTTTTCCTTTTCGGTCAATGGGCTTGAACAAGGCTACGAGAGATGTGGCCGGCCAGAACTTTGGCCGTTGCGCCATCCGCCAGGATTCCCGGGTCGAGGTTGATTTTGTAATGCATCTTGAGCTTGCTCAGCGAACGAATCAGTGCCAGAGAAGTGCCGCCGAAGTCGAAGAAATCATCATTGACACCGATGTTTTTCAGACCCAGGTCTTCGCTCCAGACCTTGAGCACAAAGTGCTCCTGTTCACTGAGGCCTTTGACGTCCGCCGCGCGCAAGGAGGTCGTTTCGGCGGCAGGCGAGGGCAGTTGTTTCTTGTCGATTTTGCCGTGTTGGGTGACCGGCAACGCTGCCAGCGGCACATACACCGAAGGGCGCATGTACTCCGGCAAACTGTCGGCCATCAGTGCGGCAACTTCGCTGCGGGACTGCTCGGTCCAGGCATCGACGCCTTGGCCTGGTACCACATAAGCCACCAGTCGCAAGTCGCCATCGCCGTAATCGTGTACACCGACATGGGCAGCGGTCACGTTCGGGCTGGTTTGCAGCGCGGCTTCGATCTCGCCGGGCTCGATGCGGAAACCGCTGATTTTCAATTGCTCGTCGCAGCGACCGGCGTAACGGTATTCGCCATTACTCTCCAGGGTCATCAGGTCGCCAGTACGGTAAGCGCGGACAGCACCAGGCAATTCGACGAATCGCTCGACGTTGAGCGCGTCACGATTCATATAGCCCTGAGCCACACCGGCACCTTCGATGTAAAGCTCGCCCGTGGTGCCTTGCGCGACCGGGGCCTGACTTGCGTCAAGCAGGTGCAGGCGCCAGCCGTCCAGAGGCTTGCCCAGCGAAACCATGGCCGCTGTCTCCAGGTCTTGCGCCAACACTCGCTTGAAGGTGGTGTGAACGGTGGCTTCAGTGATGCCGTACATGTTGATCAGCGCAGGCGTCTGATCACCATGGCGCTCGACCCAGGGACGCAGCACGGCGGCGGGTAACGCTTCGCCACCGAACACTATATAGCGCAACGCCAGAGGAGCATTGCTGCCACGGTCGGCCTCATCAAGACCACGGAAAGCCGATGGCGTCTGGCTGAGCACGGTGACGCGCTGATCGGCGAGCCATTGACGCAGGCTGGCAGGCGAGCGCGAAACGTCATACGGGACAACCGCCACCTGTCCGCCGTGGGCGAGGGCACCCCAGATTTCCCAGACCGAGAAGTCGAAACCGATGGAGTGGAACATCGACCAGACGTCCTGGGCGTTGAAGCCATAGGCGCGTTGAGTACTTTCCAGCAGGCGACTGACGTTGCCATGGGAAACCTGAACGCCCTTGGGCTCACCGGTGGAGCCAGAGGTGTAGATGATGTAGGCAGTGGAATTACTCGGGTCGATACGGGTGTCTTCAGCGGCTGGTTGCAACGCCGGCGCGGACAGTAACTCGTCGAGTGTCAATACGCGCAGAGACGGTATTTTCGGCAGGTTGGCAGCATCGCCGATGATCAGGCTCAGCTCGCTGTCGCGCACGATGTGCTCGACGCGTTTGCCAGGGTATTGCGGGTCGACCGGCACATAGGTGCCACCGGCTTTGAGAATGCCGAGCAGGCTGGTGACCAGATCGACGCTGCGCGGCAGGTACATACCCACACGCGTTCCGTACGTCACACCTTCATCGCGTAACCGTGCGGCCAGCTTTGTCGACAGCGCGTCAAGCTGTGCGTAGCTCATCGTCCGGGCCGCATCGCTGACGGCAGTGCGATCAGGAAATTGTCGCGCCCTGTCACTGAACATCTCGTGCAGGAAAGCACCGGGCTTGAGAGGGGCTGACGCAGCGCTGGGCGATTCGTCAGTGTTCTTAATCGGCATGACCAAGGCTCCTGTGTAATAACCAGATTCAGCGTTCAAATCCGCTGCAATCGAGACATCCCTGCAGCCTGACGAGTCCGTAAATGGGCCGGCATAATCCGCAGTCGTTGCATTTCAGCACCGACTGCCAGCCGGCGTCTGTCGAGGGAAATGGGGACAAAGCCCTGCCGAACACAATGAGTAGGCATTGACGCTTTGCGCGGCCGCTGTCCCGGATTGCGGTGACAGACGCCCCTGGGGCATCAGTGTTTTTATTCTTGCGCGGTGCCGGAGCGTATTGGTCTGGCGCCAAACCACGTGGATGTGAAGGGCTGAGGTCCAGGAGTTTGTTCATGAGTCTTCAAGCTGACACTGCGCCCGTTTTCGCTGATCAACAGCAATCGGATGCGCCAACCTGGCCCGACGGGGTCGCTGACCGCTTGGTGCGGTTGTCTCTGCTGGCGGACGGCATCAGTTTGCCGATGGTCGTCGAGCCAGTCGCTGACGGTCTGGACCCGGCTCAGTGGGCCAGCGCGCGTCGCGAGGCGATTGAGGCACTGCTGTGTCGTCACGGCGCGGTGTTGTTTCGCGGGTTTGATCTGCCTTCGGTCGCCGCCTTCGAAGCATTTGCCGAGGCGCTGTCGCCTGGCCTGCACGGCACATATGGCGATCTTCCAAAGAAGGAAGGCGGGCGCAATGTCTACCGTTCAACGCCGTATCCCGAGCGCGAAATGATCCTTTATCACAATGAGAGTTCGCACCTTGAAAGCTGGCCTCGCAAGCAATGGTTCTTCTGCGAGAAGCCATCGCAAGTGGGCGGAGCGACCCCGCTGGCGGACATCCGCCAAGTGCTTGCCTACCTGCCCAAAGAGGTGATCGAGCGCTTTGAAAGCAAAGGCCTGCTTTACAGCCGCACCTTCACCGCCGGTGTCGAGCCAAGCTGGGAATCGTTCTTCGGCACCGCTGAACGCAGCGTTATCGAGCAGCGTTGCCGCGAACAGGGTACGGACTTCGAATGGCTTGACGGCGACACACTACAGCTTCGCACCCGGTGCCCGGCAGTGATCAGCCATCCGTTCACAGGCGAGCGCTGCTTTTTCAATCAGGTGCAGTTGCATCACCCCTATTGCATGGGCGAAGAACTGCGCGAGGACCTGCTCGACATGTTCGGCCCCGACCGCCTGCCACGGCTGGTCAGTTATGGCGACGGTTCAGCCATCGAAGACTCGGTGATGGCCTTGATCGGTGAAGCCTACGAGGCTTGCGCGGTGCGCTTCGACTGGCGCAAGGGTGATGTGGTGATGCTTGACAACATGCTCGTCGCCCATGCCCGTGATCCTTATGAAGAGCCGCGGCTGATCGTTGTGGCCATGGGTGAGATGACCGCTCGGGGCGATGTCTGGCAACCGGCCTGAATGATCGATATCCATTGATACCGTCAGGGCTTTCAACCACCAGCGCCCGCGCGGACCAAGCATCCAAGGACAGCAACCAATGAAAACCAAGCAAGAGAAGAAGACCAGACCGGGCTCGATCATGCGTCTGTTGTGGAGCAGTCATCCCTGGCTGACGTTCTTTACGCTGGTTACCGGGCTCATCAGCGGCGTGGCGTCCATTGCCGTGGTCAATGTGATCAACCAGGCGATTCACGACGAGACCTTTCAGCGTCAGTCATTGTTCTGGTTCGTTGGTCTGAGCGCGGTGGCTCTGCTGTTCCGCAACGGTGCGGCGCTGTTTCCGGCCTATGCCAGCATGCGCATCATGACCCGCCTGCGCATTGCACTGTGCCGCAAGATCCTCGGCACGCCGCTTGAGGAAGTCGACCGCCGCGGTGCGCCGAATGTCCTGACGATGCTCACCAGCGATATTCCGCAACTCAACGCTACGTTGTTGATGATGCCAACGATCCTGGTGGAGTCGGCTGTGTTTCTGTTCGGTATTGCCTACCTTGCGTACCTGTCCTGGGTGGTGTTCGCGATCACCGTCGCTCTGATGATGCTGGGAGTTGCGCTGTACCTGCTGTTTTTCATGGGCGGCATGAAGTTCAGCCACAAGGTGCGCGACGAGTTCACGGCGTTCAATGAACACACGCACGCGCTGGTGTTCGGCCTCAAGGAGCTGAAACTCAACGGTATTCGCCGCCGCTGGTTCAGCCGCTCGGCGATCCAGGAGTCTTCGGCCCGGGTCGCGAAGTACAACTACATTGAACGGCTCTGGTTCACCGCCGCCGACAACGTTGGCCAACTGAGTCTGTCGCTAATGGTCGGTTGCCTGCTGTTCGCAGCGCCGATGTTCTCTGTTATCGATGCCAAGACCATGAGCGCCAGTGTGCTGGCGGTGCTGTACATCATGGGCCCGTTGGTGATGCTGGTCAGCGCCATGCCCATGATCGCCCAGGGACGTATTGCCTGCGCGCGCCTGGCGGATTTCGGCTTTTCCATTAACGAGCCGCATCCGGAACCTGAAACCGGCGACGTCGACAATGTGCTGTTCCTCGACCATAAGAAGTCCTGGGAAAGTATCCAGTTGAAGAACATACACATGAGCTACAAGGACCCACTGAGCAGTTCCGGTTTTGCTTTGGGCCCTATCGACCTGACAATCCACTCTGGTGAGTTGATCTACATTGTCGGCGGCAACGGTTGTGGCAAAAGTACCCTGGCCAAGGTGCTCTGCGGCCTGTACATCCCGAAAGAAGGTCAGCTACTGCTCGACGGTACGGTAATCACCGAAGACTCGCGCAGCAACTATCGCGATCTGTTCTCGGCGGTATTCTCCGACTTCCACCTGTTCAACCGGCTGATAGGTCCTGACGAGAAAGAGCAGGCCAGCACCGACCAGGCGCAAAAATACCTGTCGACTCTGGGCCTGGAAGACAAGGTCAAGATCGAAGGACACAGTTATTCGACTACCAAAGCCTTGTCATACGGCCAGCAGAAACGCCTGGCCCTGGTTTGCGCCTATCTGGAAGACCGTCCGATTTACCTGCTGGACGAATGGGCCGCCGACCAGGACCCGCCATTCAAGCGTTTCTTCTATGAGGAACTGCTGCCAGACCTCAAACAGCGCGGCAAGACGGTACTGATCATCACTCACGATGACCAGTACTTCCAGCTGGCCGATCGCATCATCAAGTTGGTCGACGGTTGCATCGTCTCCGACGTGAAGTGCGAGCCCCAGGGCAGGCGCGCCTGAACTGAAGCGCTGTTCAACTTCCAGGGACGATCCTTCACACAACTGCATGAAGCAGATTGGTCCTCTGATCCGACTACCGGTTTTCGCTGCCTTTTAAGGCGGCCAGGCCGACCTTTTGCGAGAAGAAATGTATGGCATTTGCCCTGACCGCTGCGCAACGCAATATCTGGCTGGATCAGATGACCCAGGGCGACTCGCCGTTATACAACATCGGCGGCTACCTGGAGATCGAGGGTCCCTTCGATTCCGGGATATTCCAGCGCGCCGTGGACCTGGTGATCGAGGAGCATGATGCCCTGCGCATGGTCCTGCTCCATGAGCGGGACCAGGAAGGCTTGCCGCTGCAGAGCTTTGCCAAGAGCATGCCGATGCTTGTGACACCGCTTGACCTGCAAGGGCGGGACGACCCGCGTAAGGCAGCCGAACACTGGATGCAGGCTCAGCTTGAACAAGCGTTCAGCCTCGAAGGTGGGCCACTGTACCGAATGCATTTACTCAAGCTGGAAGAACAGCGCTTCTACTTTGTGGTTTATGCCCACCACATCGCTCTCGACGGCTGGAGCATCGATGGTGTCTGTAACTACCTCAGTGAGACTTACAACGCCTTGTACGATCAGCGCACGCCCGATCTTGCGGCGCCGTCCTATGTCGATTTCATCAAGGACGACGTCCGGTATCGCGGGTCGCGACGTTTTGCTCTCGATCAGGACTATTGGCTGGACAAATACCGCGATATCCCTGATCCGTTGCTGATACCGCGTACGCGCCAGGCCCATGTCCAGAACCAGGCGCCGAGTCGCAGCGGCCACATCAGCGCCGTTCTGGACCGTGGTCTGGAGCAGCAGATCGAGGATTTGGCCCTGCGCCTGCAAGCCTCGTCGTTCCACGTTTTGCTGGCAGTGCTGTACGTGTACTTCACCCGTGCATACCAGCGTGATGAACTGGTCATCGGCCTGCCGATTCTCAACCGCTCCAATGCCGGCTACAAAAGGACCCTCGGGCTTTTTGCCCAACTCAGTTCAGTGCGCCTGAAGTTCAGTCCCGACATGCCGTTCGCTGAACTGGTCCAGAGCATCTGTCGGGCAGTCAAGCAGGATTACCGCCACCAGCGGTTTCCGGTTAGCGACCTCAACCGCTTGCTGGAATTACGCCGTGTCGAGCGTACACAATTATTCGACATGACATTCTCTTATGAGCGCCAAAACCAACTGCTTCGCTTCGGTCAGGCAAGCGCCCGCGCTTTCAAGTGTTCAAACAACCACGAGCAGACACCGCTGGCCATCCACCTGCGCAGCAACGCATGCGACACTGAATCGCGGCTGCACTACATCTACAACGAGGCGTATTTTCAACACGACGAGATCGTCCCGCTTGTCGAGCGTTTGCAGCAAGTCATAGAGCAGGGACTGGCGAACGAACAATTGCCGGTGCATGAGTTCTCGCTGATCAGCAAGACCGACACCTTGCAGATTCAGACGTGGAATGCCGGTCAGCCAGATTCCGCCGAGTACGTGACGATCCACCGGCAGTTCGAAGCCCGCGCCGCAATGCGACCAGAAGCCGTCGCGCTGATGTTCGAAGAGCAGACCCTGAGCTACGGCGAACTCAACGCGCGTGCCAATCAGGTTGCGCATCGTTTGCTGGCCCTGGGTGTACGCCCTGACGATCGCGTGGCAATCTGCGTCGAACGCGGCCCGGCGATGATTATCGGCTTGCTGGGGATCCTCAAATCCGGCGCCGGTTACGTGCCACTGAATCCTGCTTACCCGCTTGAGCGTCTGGCCTACACCCTCGGCGACAGTACGCCGGTAGCATTGTTGAGCCAGCAATCAGTACGGCAGGCGCTGCCGCTGTCGGATGTGCCGCTGATCTATCTCGACGATGCCGACTTGCAGGACGAATCCGCCTGCAATCCGCAGGTGCCGGGGCTGACGGCCGCAAACCTTGCCTACGTCATCTACACCTCCGGCTCCACCGGTCTGCCCAAAGGTGTGATGGTCGAGCATCGCAACGTTGCGCGGCTGTTCTCGGCCACCCAGGACTGGTTCGGTTTCAATGAACAGGATGTCTGGGCGCTGTTCCACTCGTTCGCTTTCGACTTCTCGGTCTGGGAAATCTGGGGTGCGCTGCTGCACGGCGGACGTCTGCTGATCGTCCCGCAATTGGTCAGCCGCTCGCCGGAAGACTTCTACAACCTGCTGTGCAGTGCCGGGGTGACGGTGCTCAACCAGACGCCAAGTGCGTTCCGTCAACTGATTGCTGCCCAGGCTGAAAACACTCAGGCACATTCGTTGCGTCAGGTGATTTTCGGTGGTGAAGCGCTGGAAACGGCGATGCTCAAGCCGTGGTACGCCCGCAACGTGAATGCCGGTACACAGTTGGTGAACATGTACGGCATCACCGAAACCACGGTGCATGTGACCTATTACCCATTGCAGCCTGAAGACGCCCTGCGCGTTGGCGCCAGCCCGATTGGCAAGCGAATCCCAGACCTGCAACTTTATCTGCTCGATGCCTACGGCCATCCGCTGCCACCAGGCGCGGTGGGCGAGCTCTATGTCGGCGGGGCAGGCGTGGCCCGTGGCTACCTCAATCGCGATGAATTGAACGCGACGCGCTTTCTCGATGATCCATTTGCCTCGGCGCCCGGTGCGCGAATGTACCGCTCTGGCGATCTGGGTCGCTGGTTGCCTGACGGCAGCCTGGAATACCTGGGCCGCAACGACGAACAGGTAAAGATTCGCGGTTTCCGTATCGAGCTGGGCGAGATCGAAGCTCAATTGAGCGCCTGCGAAGGCGTGCGTGAAGCTGTGGTCGTGGTGCGTGAAGACGAACCCGGCGACAAGCGTCTGGTGGCCTATATCATCGCCACAGCAGACCTGGAACCGGACGCTGGCTACTTGCGTGAACAGCTGCGCCTGTCGCTGGCCGAGCACATGCTGCCGAGCGCTTTTGTCAGCCTGGAGGCTTTCCCGCTGACCGCCAACGGCAAGCTTGACCGCAAGGCACTGCCGCTGCCCGCTACCGAGGCCTATGCCCGGCGTCAGTACGAGGCACCGGAAGGTTTGGCGGAAATCCGTCTGGCCGGGTTGTGGACCGAGTTGCTGGGTGTCGAGCAGGTAGGCCGTCATGACCAGTTCTTCGAACTGGGCGGGCATTCGATGTTGGCGGTAAAACTGATCGAACGCATGCGTGACATCGGTCTGAATGCCGACGTACGCGTGCTGTTCGGCCAGCCGACCCTGGCGTCCCTGGCGGCTGCCAGCGTCAAGGGCATAGAGATTGGCGCACCCGCCAACAGGATCCCCGCCAATTGTCGGCAGATTACCCCGGACATGCTGCCTCTGGCCCGACTCACCCAGGCCCAGATCGACCGTGTGGTTGCCACCGTGCCGGGCGGTGTAAGCAATGTGCAGGATATCTATGGGCTGGTGCCCTTGCAGGAAGGCATCCTCTATCACCATCTGACGAGTAAGGAGGGTGATCCGTACCTGTTGCAGGGCTTGTTGCGCGTCAATAGCTTCGAACAGTTGCTGGATTTCACGGAAGCCTTGCAGCAAGTCATCGATCGCCACGACATTCTGCGCACGGCAGTGGCCTGGGAAGAACTCGACGAGCCGGTGCAGGTGGTCTGGCGTAAGGCACGGCTGCGGGTCGAGGCATTTTTACCACACCCGGACCAGGGTGATGTCGCGGCCCAGTTGCAGGCACAGTTCGATCCACGGCGGATACGTATGGATCTGCATCAGGCTCCGATGATGCGCCTGCACTACGCCGAAGATCCCGTCGACCAGAGCTGGGTTGCGGTGCTGCTGTTCCATCACCTTATCGACGACGCCACCTCGCTGGCTTTGCTGGGCGCAGAGATCGAGGCATTCAGAGAAGGGCGCGGCGAGCATCTGCCCGCCTCGGTGCCGTACCGAAATCATGTGGCGCAGGCGCGACTGAGCGTGAGCCGCGAGGAGCACGAAGCGTTTTTCCGCGACATGCTCGCAGATGTTGACGAACCGACCCTGCCGCTCGGCCTGCAAGACGTGCAAGGCGACGGTGGCGGAGTCGACGAAGCACTATTGCCGGTTGATCCGGAACTGGCCGGACGTCTACGCGCCCATGCGCGGCGATTGGGCGTCAGTAATGCCAGCCTGCATCACCTTGCCTGGGCACAGGTGGTCGGGCGCCTGTCGGGACGTCAGGATGTGGTCTTCGGTACCGTGCTGATGGGCCGCATGCTCAGTGGTCAAGGCGCCGAGCGGGCCTTGGGTATGTTTATCAATACCTTGCCATTGCGCGTCGCTGCCGGAGAGCAGGGTATTCAGGCTGCAGTGCACACCACCCACGCACGGTTAGCGGCATTGGTCGGTCATGAGCATGCACCGTTGTCACTGGCTCAGGGATGCAGTGGAGTGGCGGCACCGACACCGTTATTCAGTGCACTGATGAACTACCGCCATGCCGCGGTCGGCGCCCAGACGCCTCAAGAGGCAGGGCAGACCAGGCTCTGGGGCGGTGTCGAGGTACTCGGCGGTGAAGAACGCACCAACTACCCATTGTCTTTATCGGTGGACGACCTCGGCGAATCCTTCGGCCTGACCGTTCAGGCGGTGGCTGGAATCGATGCCCGGCGCATCTGCGGTTACATGCACACAGTGCTGGAGCAACTGGCCGACGCGCTGGACAGCCGGCCCTATGCCCCCTTGCACAGCCTCGACTGGTTGCCCGCGCACGAGCGCCGCCAGTTGCTGGAAGACTTCAACACGTTCGATAGCGCCTACCCGCAAGACCTTTTGCTGCACCAGCTGTTCGAGGCCCAAACGGCTGCGCAGCCGGATTCAGTGGCGGTCACCTACGAAGGCCAGCGGCTGAGCTACGCCGAGCTCAATCAGTGGGCCAACCAGATTGCCCATCGCTTGATCGCTGCAGGCGTAGGCGCTGATGACCGTGTGGCTATCTGTGTGGAGCGCAGTCTGGAAATGATCGCCGGCCTGGTGGGCATTCTCAAGGCCGGTGCCGGCTATGTGCCGCTTGACCCTTCTTATCCTGCCGAGCGTCTAGCCTTCATGCTCGAGGACAGCGCGCCGAAAATGCTGCTCACCCAACGCGGCTTGCGCGAGCGCTTTGCGCAGGCCGCCATGCCGATCGTACTGTTGGAAGCTGACGCCCGCGCCGAGAGCGGTATCGACCGCGCGCCGGCAACCAACCCGCAGCTCACAGGGCTTGGCGCCCAGCACCTCGCGTACCTGATCTACACCTCGGGCTCTACCGGTCAGCCAAAAGGCGTGGCCATGCCCCATGCGCCGCTGGTCAACCTGCTGCATTGGCAGATCGCCCAGGCTGTCGAGGACCGTCGCCCGAAGCAACGCACCTTGCAGTTCGCGGCGCTGGGTTTTGATGTTGCCTTTCAGGAAATCTTCAGCACCTTGTGCGCAGGTGGTGAGTTGTCGCTGATCCACGGCGATACCCGTCTGAATTTCCGCCGTCTGTTCGAACATATCTGCGAGCAGCGTATCGAACGCCTGTACATGCCATGTATTGCCTTGCAGGCATTGGCCGAGGCCGTGGTTGACGAGCCTGAACAGACTGAGTGCTTGTTGCAGGACGTGATCACTGCCGGTGAACAACTGCGAATCACCGAACCGATGCGGCAGTTATTCGCCCGTCTGAGCGATGCGCGCCTGCATAATCAATACGGCCCGACAGAGTCCCACGTGGTCACGGCGCTGACTCTCGATGGCGATCCAAAGGCCTGGCCGACCTTACCGAACATCGGCCAGCCGGTGGCCAATACCCGCATCTACTTGCTCGACGAACACATGCGCCCGGTGCCGGTGGGCGTTGCGGGTGAATTGTACATTGGCGGCGCATCTGTCGCCCGTGGCTACCTGAACCGCGACGATCTGACCGCTGAACGCTTTATCGCTGATCCGTTTGCCGCCGGCGATCTCGGCAACTCCCACGCGCGCCTGTACAAGACCGGCGACCTGGGTTGCTGGCAAGCGGACGGCAGGATCATCTACCTGGGCCGTAACGACGATCAGATCAAGGTTCGTGGTTTTCGTATCGAGCTGGGGGAAATCGAGGCACGCCTTGGTCAATATCCAGGGTTGCGCGATACGGCGGTGCTGGCACGCGAAGACGTTCCCGGTGAAAAGCGCCTGGTGGCTTATTTCAGCGTGCAGGCCGGTCAGGTCGCGCCCCAGGCCGACCAGATGCGCCTGCATTTACAGGCTCTGCTGCCGGACTACATGGTCCCGGCAGCCTATGTGCACCTGGAAAAACTGCCGGTGTCGCCCAATGGCAAACTGGATCGTCGTGCGTTGCCACAGCCATCGGCCGGTGCTTTCGTCAGCCGCGACTATCAGGCGCCGCTTGGGGACACCGAAACCACGCTGGCCGCACTCTGGTGCGAAGTACTGAGTGTGGAACGGGTCGGTCGGCAGGACCATTTCTTCGAGCTGGGCGGTCATTCGCTGCTGGCGGTGAAGCTGATCGAACGTATGCGTCAGGTTGGCCTGAGCGCCGATGTGCGCGTCCTGTTCGGCCAGCCCACCCTTGCCGCACTCGCTGCGGCGGTGGGTGGCGGCATCGAGATCGAAGTGCCCGCCAACGGCATTCCCGAGGGCTGCACATACATCACACCGGACATGCTGACCCTTGCCACGCTGGACCAGTCGAGCATCGAGCGCATTGTCGACGGTGTTCCCGGTGGCGCGGCGAATGTACAGGACATCTACCCGCTGGCGCCGTTGCAGGAAGGTATTCTTTACCACCATCTCGCTGCCGAACAAGGCGACCCGTATCTGCTGCAAGCGACTTTCGCCCTGCATAATCCGGCGCACGTACGACGTTTTGCCGAAGGCTTGCAGGCGATGATTGATCGCCATGACATCCTGCGCACGGCGCTGGTCTGGGAAGGTCTGGAGCAGCCGCTGCAAATCGCCATGCGCCGGGTCGAGCTGTCGATGGAGCAGATCACCCTGGCCCCGGACAGCGGCGATATCGTCGCTGAGCTGCAACGTCGTTTTGATCCACGCGAGTGCCGCCTCGACCTCAGCAGGGCCCCGTTTATTCACCTGGCCTTTGCCGAGGATTCGGAGAACCAGCGCTGGGTGGCGATCCTGCTGTTCCACCACATTGCCCTCGACCACACCGCGCTGGACGTGATGAGCGCAGAAATGCTCGCCCACTTGCAAGGCACCGCAGCGCAACTGCCGCCGGCGATGCCTTACCGGAATTACGTGGGTCAGGCCCGTCTGGGCGTGAGTCGCGAGCAACACGAAGCGTTTTTCCGCGAGATGCTCGGTGATGTCGATGAACCGACGCTGCCGTTCGGCCTGCTTGAGGTGCAGGGTGACGGGCAGGGCGTCAAAGAGGTTCGCCACGATCTTCCGGCTGATCTGTGTCAGCGTCTGCGCACTCAGGCGCGGCAACTGGGGGTGAGTGCAGCAAGCCTGCACCACCTGGCCTGGGCACGAGTGCTGGGCGCCGCCAGCGGGCGTGAAGACGTGGTCTTCGGCACCGTGTTGCTGGGACGTATGCAAGGCGGTCTGGGCGCCGACCGCGCGCTGGGGATGTTCATCAATACCTTGCCGCTCGGCGCGCGAAGCAAACGGTGGCGAGCGGTGGGCGGATGCCCAGGTGCTCGGCGTACGCGAACGGACCAACTACCCGTTGAGCCTGTCGGTGGACGATCAAGGCGACGGTTTCCTGTTGAGCGTGCTGGTGGCAGCCGGTTTTGATGGTCAGCGAATCTGCGATTACATGCAGACCGTGTTGAGCTATCTGGTCGAAGCCCTTGAATCCGTGCCGGATTCAGCGGTTTGCAACCTGCCGGTGGTCCGTTGAGCCTGTCGGTGGACGATCAAGGCGACGGTTTCCTGTTGAGCGTGCTGGTGGCAGCCGGTTTTGATGGTCAGCGAATCTGCGATTACATGCAGACCGTGTTGAGCTATCTGGTCGAAGCCCTTGAATCCGTGCCGGATTCAGCGGTTTGCAACCTGCCGGTGGTACCGGAAACCGAGCGGCAACAACTGCTGTTGGCGTTCAACGACACCGCGCAGGAGTACCCACAACAGCAGACCGTGCACGCCATGATCGAGGCCCGGGCAGCCAGCGCACCTGAAAGCGTAGCGGCCCAGGTGGGCGAGCATTGCCTGCACTACGGCGAGATGAACCAACGCGCCAACGCACTGGCCCATCACCTGATCAATCTCGGCGTCGGTGTCGATGATCGTGTGGCAGTCATGGCCCGTCGTGGTCTTGACACGTTGGTGGCCATGCTCGCCGTGCTCAAGTCCGGCGCAGGCTATGTCCCGGTCGATCCATCGCACCCTGACGAACGCATTGCCTATCTGCTGGCCGACAGCGCACCCAAAGTGCTGCTGACCCAGCAGGCCCTGATCAGCCGTGTGCCGGAAACGGCTGTGCCGGTCATCGCCTTTGACCGCCCTGAATGGCCGCAACGCCTGGAAAACCCGCAGGTGGCCGGGCTCAACGCCACACATCTGGCTTACGTGATCTACACCTCCGGCTCCACAGGCCAGCCAAAGGGCGTGATGGTCGAGCACCGCACCCTCGGCAACCTGATCGACTGGCATTGCCAGACTTTCGAACTCAAGGCTGGCAGCCACACCGCCAGCGTCGCGGGCTTCGGCTTCGACGCGATGGCCTGGGAAGTCTGGCCAGCACTGTGTGCCGGGCGACCTTGCACCTGCCGCCTGCGGACGTGAGCAATGAACAGCTGGATGCGCTGCTCGACTGGTGGGTTGCCCAGCCGCTGCAGGTGGCTTTCCTGCCGACGCCGGTCGCCGAATACGCCTTCAGCCGCGACCTGTCTCACCCCACCTTGCGTACGCTATTGATCGGTGGCGACCGTCTGCGCCAGTTCCAGCGCGACCCGGGCTTCACCGTCATCAACAACTATGGTCCGACCGAGGCCACGGTGGTCGCCACCTCCGGGCGCTTGTTGCCCGACGGCAGCCTCGACATCGGCACACCGATTGCCAACACCCGTGTGTACCTGCTCGACGAACATCAGCAACTGGTGCCGCTGGGTGTGGCGGGCGAGCTGTACGTCGCCGGAGAAGGCGTGGCGCGGGGTTACCTGAACCGGCCGGAAATGACCGCTGAGCGCTTCCTGCGTGACCCGTTCCACGCCAACGCCGACGCAAGGATGTACCGCACCGGCGACCTGGCACGCTGGAACGCCGATGGCACTCTCGACTACCTGGGGCGCAACGATGATCAGGTGAAGATCCGCGGCTTGCGCGTTGAACTGGGTGAAATCGAAGCACGTCTGGCCGAACACGCCGAGGTTCGTGAAGCCGTGGTGCTGTGCCGCCAGGATGTGCCTGGTGACAAGCGTCTGGTGGCCTATTTCACGGCGCAGCAGCCTGAAACCGTGCTCTACATTGAGCACCTGCGCAGCCACCTGCAAGGCACATTGCCGGACTATATGGTGCCGGTAGCTTACGTGCAGCTCGATGCGCTGCCGCTGACTGCCAACGGCAAGCTTGATCGCAAGGCCCTGCCAGTCCCCGATGCGCAATCGCTGATCAGTCGTGGCTATGAAACACCACAGGGCGAGGTTGAGACCCTGCTGGCATCGATCTGGGCTGACGTACTCAAGGTCGAACAGGTCGGTCGCCATGACCACTTCTTCGAACTGGGCGGCCATTCGCTGCTGGCGATGACGCTGATTGAGCGGATGCGTCAGGTCGGGCTGAGTGCCGATGTGCGCGTGCTGTTCAGTCAGCCGACCGTTGCGGCGCTGGCAGCAGCGGTCGGCGGAGGTGCGGAGGTTGTAGTTCCGGCCAACCTGATACCCGAACATTGTGAGCACATCACCCCTGAACTGTTGCCGCTGATCAGCCTGACTCAGGCGCAGATCGATCGTGTGGTAAAGCATGTGCCGGGCGGTGCCACCAACGTGCAGGACATTTACCCACTGGCGCCCTTGCAGGCAGGCATTCTCTATCACCACATCAGTGCCGAGCAGGGCGACCCGTACACCCTGAAAGCCTTGTTCGGCCTTCGCGACCGTGCACGGCTGGACGATTTCAGCCGTGCCTTGCAAGGGGTGATCAATCGTCACGATATCCTGCGCACCGCCGTGCTGTGGGAAGGTCTCGATGAGCCGCTGCAAGTCGTCCTGCGTCAGGCTGAAATGCGTGTCACCGAGTTGTACCTCGACCCGGCAGACGGCCCGCTGGACGAGCAGTTGCACGAGCGCTTCGATCCTCGGCATTACCGCCTTGATGTACGTCAAGCGCCCTTGATGCAGATTGTCTTTACCCATGATCCGCTCAACAATCGCTGGCTGGCGATGCTGCTGTTCCATCACCTGGTCAACGACGCCACCTCGCTGTACGTGGTGCTGCATGAGATGCAGGCGCACCTGCTTGGTGAGGATGCTTCTCTGGGTCAAAGTGTGCCGTATCGCAACTACGTGGCCCAGGCTCGCCTGGGTGTCAGCGAGGCGCAGCACGAAGCGTTTTTCCGCGAGATGCTCGGCGACATCGACGAGCCGACGCTGCCATTCGGTTTGCAGGATGTGCAGGACGGCGGTCGTGACATCGAAGAGGCGAGCGTGATCCTGCCCGCTGAACTGAACCTGCGTTTGCGGGCCCAGGCCCGACAGGCGGGCGTCAGCGCAGCGAGCCTGATGCACCTGGCCTGGGCGCGGGTGCTCGGCAGCGTCTCGGCCCGTGAGCAGGTAGTGTTCGGTACGGTGCTGCTGGGCCGTATGCAGGCCGGCGAGGGTGCCGACCGCGCGTTGGGCATGTTTATCAATACCTTGCCGCTGCGCGTCGATATCGGCGCGACAACGGTGGTCGAGGGACTGCAAGCCACGCACAGGCAACTGACGGCGTTGCTGGGCCATGAACACGCGCCTTTGGTGCTCGCCCAGCGTTGCAGCAGCGTGGCGTCATCGACCCCGCTGTTCAGCGCACTGCTGAACTACCGGCACAGCGGCGTGAACGATGTTTCGGCAGAAATCTCCAGTTCCTGGGACGGGATCGAGTCCTACGGTGCCAAGGACCGAACCAACTACCCGCTGACCTTGAATGTCGATGACTTCGGTGAAGGCTTTAACCTGAAAGTGCTGGTCAGCAGCGTCGTGGGTGCCAAACGGGTCTGCGGCTACATGCAGACCGTGCTGGAGCATCTGGTAAACGCGCTTGAGCGGTCACCGTCCTCGGCCCTCGACAGCCTGCCGGTCCTGCCGGTTGCCGAGCGTGAGCAGTTGCTGGTGCAGTTCAACAAAACTGCCCTGGATTACCCGCACGAACAGACCATTCACGGGCTGTTCGAAGCACAAGTCGAGCGTACACCGGAGGCGCTGGCAGTCGTCCACGGCGAGCAGCGCCTGTCGTATCGCGAGCTTAACGCCCAGGCGAACCGTCTCGCCCATGCCTTACGCAAGCAGGGCGTTCAGCCGGATTATCGCGTCGGGATATGTGTAGAGCGCGGCGTGGAAATGGTCGTCGGGTTACTGGCAATCCTCAAGGCGGGCGGCTGTTACGTGCCGCTCGACCCGGCGTATCCGGTAGAACGTATTGCTTACATGTTGCAGGACAGCGCTCCGGCAGCCGTGCTAGCTCAAACCGTTACCCAGGGTTTGCTGAGCGATGTTTCGGTGCCTGTGATCAATCTTGATCTGAGCGATTGGCAGGACGAATCCGTCCAGAAT
Source organism: Pseudomonas syringae CC1557 (assembly GCF_000452705.1). Lineage (NCBI taxonomy): Bacteria > Pseudomonadati > Pseudomonadota > Gammaproteobacteria > Pseudomonadales > Pseudomonadaceae > Pseudomonas > Pseudomonas syringae. The sequence goes on along the minus strand of NZ_CP007014.1, from coordinate 3,055,341 downwards.
CCGCAGGTGGCGGGGCTGACTTCGGCGCACCTGGCGTACCTTATCTACACCTCGGGCTCCACCGGTCTGCCGAAAGGCGTGATGATCGAGCACCGCAACACCGTTAACTTCCTGACGTGGGCTCACACGGCATTTGACGCTTCTGTGCTGGAAAAAACGCTGTTCTCCACTTCGCTGAACTTCGACCTCGCGGTCTACGAGTGCTTAGCACCGCTGACGTCGGGCGGAAGGATTGAGGTAGTTAAAAACATTCTGGAGCTACAACACGGCGAACACGACATTGGCCTGATCAACACTGTGCCTTCGGCGCTCAAGGCCTTGCTGGAAGTCGATGGCTTGCCGGCGTCTGTCCACACGGTAAACGTGGCCGGTGAAGCCCTGAAACGTAGCCTGGTTGAATCGCTGTTCGAAAAAACGGATGTGCAGCGCCTGTGCAACCTCTATGGCCCATCTGAAACCACCACCTACTCAAGCTGGGTAGCGATGGACCGCAAAGACGGCTTCGCTGCGCATATCGGCAAACCGGTCGGCAACACTCAGTTTTATCTCCTGGATGAACAGCAGCAGCCGGTCCCACTGGGCGTTGCCGGCGAAATCTACATCGGCGGCGCTGGTGTGGCGCGGGGTTATCTGAACCGTGATGACCTTACTGCCGAACGCTTCCTCAACGACCCGTTCAGCCAGCAGCCAGCCGCACGTATGTACCGGACCGGCGATCTCGGTCGCTACCTGCCGGACGGCAATATCGAATACCTGGGCCGTAACGATGACCAGGTGAAAATTCGTGGATTCCGTATTGAACTGAGTGAAATCGAGGCCGTTCTGGCCACACACCCTGCGGTACACGAAGTGGCGTTGCTGGTGCGGCAGGACGCAGGAGAGAAACGTCTGGTGGCCTATTTCACTGTGCGTGAAGCTCAGCGAACACCGGAAATCGAGACACTGCGCAGCCATCTGCAAACCCGCCTGCCGGACTATATGGTGCCCGCAGCCTATGTGCGCCTCGATGCGCTGCCGCTGACAACCAACGGCAAACTTGACCGTAAAGCGCTGCCCGAACCGGATGCGCAGGCATTGATCAGCCGTGGCTACGAAGCGCCACAAGGTGAAGTTGAAAACCTGCTGGCGACGATCTGGGCCGAAGTGCTCCAGGTCGAGCAAGTCGGTCGACATGACCATTTCTTTGAGCTGGGCGGGCACTCGCTGCTGGCCGTCAGCCTGATCGAACACATGCGCCAGGCCGGCTTGAGCGCAGACGTTCGTGTACTGTTCAGCCAGCCGACCCTCGCCGCACTGGCTGCAGCGATAGGTGGCGGAATTGAAGGAATTGAAGTAACAGTCCCCGAAAATGTTATTCCGGGCGACTGCATGCGCATCACGCCGGAGATGCTGCCGCTCGCCGATCTCGATCAGACCGCCATTGACCTCGTTGTCGCCAGCGTGCCCGGCGGTGTGGCGAATGTGCAGGATATCTACCCGCTGGCACCCCTGCAGGAGGGCATTCTCTATCACCATCTGGCCGCCGAAATCGGCGACCCTTATGTGTTACAGACGCAGTTCGCCTTTGATAACCGCGAGCGTCTGAATGCCTTCGTTCAGGCGTTGCAGAGGGTCATCGACCATCACGACATTTTGCGCACCAGCGTGGTATGGGATGGTCTGGATTCACCGGTGCAAGTGGTCTGGCGTCAGGCCCGGTTGCACCTTGACGCGCTTGAGCTTGATCCGGCAGATGGCGATATCGGTGCGCAACTGCACAGCCGCTTTGACTCGCGTCACTACCGCCTGGACATCGGTCAGGCGCCGCTGATGCGCCTGGCGTATGCCGAGGACCCGCTCAGCCAGCGCATCTGCGCGATGCTGCTGTTCCATCACATGGCCCTGGACCACGTGGCGCTGGACGTGGTGAAACACGAAATACAGGCCTGGCTGGCAGGCAAGGCCGACACCTTGACGGCTGCACCCGTGCCGTATCGCAACTATGTGGCCCAGGCGCGCCTGGGCGTAAGCCGCGAGGCCCATGAGGCGTTTTTCCGCGAGCTGCTCGGTGACATTGACGAACCGACGCTGCCGTTCGGCCTGCTGGATGTGCAGGATGACGGCCACGACATTGAAGACAGCAACCTGATTCTGCAACATCAGCTGACTCTGCGCCTGCGCAACCAGGCGCGGCAGTTGGGAGTAAGCGCCGCAAGTCTGGTGCACCTGGTGTGGGCTCAGGTACTGAGCCAGGTATCGGGCAGGCACACCGTGGTGTTCGGCACCGTACTGATGGGCCGCATGCAGGGTGGCGAAGGCGCAGATCGGGCGCTGGGCATGTTCATCAACACCTTGCCGCTGCGCGTCGATCTTGCAGGGCAGGGCGTGCGGGACGGGGTCAAGGCGACCCATGCCCGCCTCACTGCGCTGCTCGGTCACGAACATGCTTCGCTGGCTCTGGCTCAGCGTTGCAGCGGGGTTGCCGCATCGACGCCACTGTTCAGTGCGCTGATCAATTACCGCCACAGCAGCGTGGCCGAACCCTCTGATGAGTCGATCGAGGCCTGGCGCGGTATCGACATACTCAGCAGCGGGGAACGTACCAACTACCCGTTGACCTTGAACGTCGATGACCGGGGGGACAGTTTAAGCATATCGGTACTGGTGACCGGCAAGGTTGGCGCCGGGCGTGTCTGCGGGTATGTGCAGACTGCGCTGGAAAATCTGCTTATTGCGCTGGAAGAATCGCCAGACACTGCCCTCAAGAGCCTGTCGATCCTGCCCGCCGACGAGCGTGACCGGTTGCTGCTGGGGTTCAACGACACGGCGCTGGACTATCCGCAACAGCAGACCATCCATGGTTTGTTCGAAGCGCAGGTCGAGCGCACCCCGCAAGCGCTGGCGGTGATTCACGGCGAACAGCGTGTGACCTATCGCGAGCTTAACGAGCAGGCCAACCGCCTGGCGCATGCCTTGCGCAAGCAGGGCGTTCAGCCGGATTCGCGCGTCGGTATCTGTGTCGAACGCAGTGCGGAGATGGTCGTCGGCCTGCTGGCGATCCTCAAGGCGGGCGGCGGGTATGTGCCGCTCGATCCGGCGTATCCGGTAGAACGTATTGCTTACATGTTGCAGGACAGCGCTCCGGCGGCAGTTTTGGTTCAAACAGCTACTCAGGGCTTGCTAGCCGACGTTTCGGTGCCTGTCATCAATCTTGATCTAAGCGATTGGCAGGACGAATCCGTCCAGAATCCACAGGTTCCGGGGCTGACTTCTGCGCATCTGGCTTACCTCATCTATACCTCGGGCTCCACCGGCCTGCCAAAAGGCGTGATGATCGAACACCGCAACACCGTGAACTTCCTGACCTGGGCGCACACGGCTTTCGACGCTTCTGCACTGGAAAAAACGCTGTTCTCCACTTCGCTGAACTTCGACCTCGCGGTCTACGAATGCTTTGCGCCACTGACATCGGGCGGCAGCATCGAAGTGGTCAGGAACGTGCTGGAACTGCAACACGGCGAACACCATATCGGCCTGATCAACACCGTACCGTCGGCGCTTAAAGCGTTGCTGGACGTCAACGGCCTGCCGGAATCAGTGCATACGGTGAACGTGGCCGGTGAAGCGCTCAAGCGCAGCCTGGTCGAATCACTGTTCGAGAAAACCGGCGTGCAGCGTCTGTGCAACCTCTATGGCCCCTCGGAAACCACTACCTATTCAAGCTGGGTGGCGATGGACCGCGAAGAGGGCTTCGCAGCGCACATTGGTAAACCGGTCGGTAATACGCAGTTTTACCTGCTGGATGAGCAACGACAGCCCGTCCCACTGGGTATTGCGGGTGAAATCTACATCGGCGGTGCCGGTGTGGCGCGGGGCTACCTGAACCGTGACGACCTCACTGCCGAGCGCTTTCTCAAGGACCCGTTCAGCCAGCAACCAGCGGCACGCATGTACCGCACCGGCGACCTGGGTCGCTACTTGCCTGATGGCAATATCGAATACCTGGGCCGTAACGACGATCAGGTGAAGATCCGTGGTTTCCGTATCGAGCTCGGCGAGATCGATGCGCGTCTGGCCAAACACCCGGCCGTCCACGAAGCGGTGGTCACCGCCCGCGAAGACATTCCGGGCGACAAGCGCCTGGTGGCGTATTACACCCTGGCAGCCGGGCACGACCTGGTGGACATCGAAAGCCTGCGCAGCCATTTGCAGGAAAAGCTGCCTGAGTACATGGTTCCCGTGGCTTATGTGGCATTGGCCGAACTGCCGCTGACTCCCAACGGCAAGCTGGATCGCAAGGCGCTGCCAGCCCCGGACAGTGGCTCACTGATCAGCCGTGGCTACGAAGCCCCCCAGGGCGAAACCGAAACGCAGATCGCGGCTATCTGGCAAGAGTTGCTGGGCGTCGAGCAGGTCGGTCGTCACGATAACTTCTTCGAATTGGGCGGTCACTCGCTGCTGGCCGTCAGTCTAATCGGACATATGCGTCAGTTGGGCCTGAGCGCCGACGTGCGTGTGCTGTTCGGCCAGCCGACGCTGGCTGCGCTCGCAGCGGCAGTCGGTGGCGGCACTGAAGTCGTGGTCCCAGCCAATCTGATCACCGAGGATTGCAAACGCATTACGCCTGAGCTGTTGCCGTTGATCAGTCTGACCCAGGTGCAGATCGATCAAGTCGTGGCAACTGTGCCGGGTGGCGTGGCGAATGTGCAGGACATCTATCCGCTGGCGCCATTGCAGGAAGGCATTCTTTATCACCACATGGCCGCCGAAATCGGCGACCCCTATGTGTTGCAGGCTCAGTTCGCCTTTGATAACCGCGAGCGCATGAACGCCTTTGTTCAAGCTCTGCAAACGGTTATCGACCGTCACGATATTCTGCGCACCAGTGTAGTGTGGCAAGGCCTTGAGTCACCGCTGCAGGTGGTCTGGCGCAAGGCACAATTGCACCTTGAAGGGCTCGAGCTGGATCCGGTGAACGGTGATATCGGCGCGCAACTGCACGGCCGCTTCGACCCGCGTCACTACCGTCTGGACCTCGGTCAGGCACCCTTTGATGCGCGTGGCCTATGCCGAAGATCCGCTCAACCAGCGGATTTGCGCGATGTTGCTGTTTCACCACATGGCCCTGGACCACACTACGCTGGAAGTGGTGAAGCACGAAATACAGAGCGGCTTGCTCGGCGAGGCCGAAGCCTTGGCGGCGTTGGTGCCCGTGCCGTATCGCAACTATGTGGTTCAGGCACGCCTGGGTGTCAGCCAGGCCGATCATGAAGTGTTCTTCCGCGACATGCTTGGCGATGTCGACGAGCCGACGCTGCCGTTCGGTCTGCTGGATGTGCAGGGCGATGGTCGTCACGTCAAGGAAGCCAGCCTGGCGCTGGACCCTCAACTGAATCTGCGCCTGCGGGCTCAGGCCCGGCAGCAGGGTGTGAGCGCCGCCAGCCTGGTGCATCTGGCCTGGGGCCGAGTGCTCGGCACCGTGTCTAACAAGCGTGACGTGGTGTTTGGTACGGTGTTGATGGGCCGGATGCAGGCCGGTGAGGGTGCCGAGCGCGCCTTGGGTATGTTCATCAACACATTGCCGCTGCGGGTTTCGGTAGGTGGGCAGGGCGTGCGTGACGAAGTCAGGGCGACCCATAAGCGCGTGACCGCGTTACTCGGTCACGAACATGCATCTCTCGCCCTGGCCCAGCGTTGCAGCGGCGTGGCCGCACCGACGCCGCTTTTCAGCGCCTTGCTCAACTACCGCCACAGTGCGGTGGACAGCGTGTCCGAGCCGGCGGTTCAAGCCTGGCACGGTATTCATGTTCTGAGCAGTGAAGAACGTGCCAATTATCCATTGAGCTTGAGCGTCGATGACTTTGGCGACGCTTTCAGCCTGAATGCACAGGCTGTGGCCGGCATCGATGCCCGGCGCATCTGCGATTACATGCAGACCGCCTTGATCCATCTGGTCGAGGCCCTTGAATCCGCGCCGGATTCAGCCGTATGCGACCTGCCCGTAGTGCCGGAAACCGAGCGGCAGCAACTGCTGTTGGCGTTCAACGACACCGCGCAGGACTACCCACAACAGCAGACCGTGCACGCCATGATCGAGGCCCGGGCAGCCAGCGCGCCCGAAAGTGTAGCGGCCCAGGTGGGCGAACATTGCCTGCACTACGGCGAGATGAACCAACGCGCCAACGCACTGGCCCATCACCTGATCAGCCTTGGCGTCGGTGTCGATGATCGTGTGGCGGTCATGGCCCGTCGCGGGCTGGACACGCTGGTGGCCATGCTCGCCGTGCTCAAGGCCGGCGCAGGCTATGTCCCGGTCGATCCATCGCACCCTGACGAACGCATTGCCTATCTGCTGGCCGACAGCGCACCCAAAGTGCTGCTGACCCAGCAGGCCCTGATCAGCCGTGTGCCGGAAACGGCTGTGCCGGTCATCGCCTTTGACCGCCTGAATGGCCGCAACGCCTGGAAAATCCGCAGGTGGCCGGGCTCAACGCCACGCATCTGGCTTACGTGATCTACACCTCCGGCTCGACGGGTCAGCCCAAGGGCGTGATGGTCGAGCACCGCACCCTCGGCAACCTGATCGACTGGCATTGCCGAACATTCGATCTGCAGGCTGGCAGCCACACCGCCAGCGTCGCGGGCTTCGGCTTCGACGCCATGGCCTGGGAAATCTGGCCGGCACTGTGTGCCGGGGCGACCTTGCACCTGCCGCCTGCGGACGTGAGCAATGAGCAAATCGATGCGCTGCTTGATTGGTGGATCGCCCAGCCGCTGCAGGTGGCTTTCCTGCCGACGCCGGTCGCCGAATATGCCTTCAGCCGCGACCTGTCTCATCCCACCTTGCGTACGCTATTGATTGGCGGTGATCGTCTGCGCCAGTTCCAGCGCGCCCCGGGCTTCACCGTCATCAACAACTATGGTCCGACCGAGGCCACGGTGGTCGCCACCTCCGGGCGCTTGTTGCCCGACGGCAGCCTCGACATCGGCACACCGATTGCCAACACCCGTGTGTACCTGCTCGACGAGCATCAGCAACTGGTGCCGCTGGGTGTGGCGGGCGAGCTGTACGTCGCCGGAGACGGCGTGGCGAGGGGTTACCTGAATCGGCCGGAAATGACCGCCGAGCGCTTCCTGCGTGATCCGTTCCATGCCGACGCACGAATGTACCGCACTGGTGACCTGGCACGCTGGAACGCCGATGGCACTCTCGATTACCTGGGGCGCAACGATGATCAGGTGAAAATCCGCGGCTTGCGCGTTGAACTGGGTGAAATCGAAGCGCGTCTGGCTGAACATTCCGATGTTCGTGAAGCCGTGGTGCTGTGCCGCCAGGATGTGCCTGGTGACAAGCGTCTGGTGGCCTATTTCACGGCGCAGCAGCCTGAAACCGTGCTCGACATTGAACACTTGCGCAGCCACCTGCAAGGCACGTTGCCGGACTACATGGTGCCGGTAGCTTATGTGCAACTCGATGCGCTACCGCTGACTGCCAACGGCAAGCTTGACCGCAAGGCCCTGCCAGTCCCCGATGCGCAATCGCTGATCAGTCGCGGTTACGAAGCACCGCAAGGCGAAGTCGAAGTGGCGCTGGCCGAGATCTGGGCCGAGGTACTGCAAGTCGAGCGGGTTGGCCGTAACGACAACTTCTTCGATCTGGGCGGGCACTCCCTGTTGGCCATGCGCATGGTGTCTCAAGTGCGCCAGCAGCTGGGCGTGGAGTTGCCGCTGGGCGAGCTGTTTGCCCTCGGTGAACTGGCAGCGGTGGCTGCAGCGCTGAATGGTGTGGCCCGCAGTGAACTCACGGCGATCCTGCCGGTGACGCGTGATCATCAGATGCCATTGTCGTTCGCCCAGCAAAGGTTATGGTTTCTGGCACAGATGGACGGCGGTAACGAAGCCTATAACATTCCGATGGCACTGAGCTTTGAGGGTGCGCTCGACGTCACCGCCCTGACGCGGGCCCTCGCTCGTATCGTCGAACGCCATGAAACCTTGCGCAGCCGATTCGTCACCCGCGAAGGCGCTGCGCACGTGCTGTTCGTGCCCACCTGCGCAGACGCCACACTGTCTGTCGAAGACATTCGTCATGCGCCCCATCGCCTCAAAGAGTGTATTCGGGTCGAAGCGGTCGCACCGTTCGATCTGGCTAACGGCCCGCTGATTCGCGCTCATTTGCTGCAAGTGGCCGACGACCGTCATGTGCTGCTGATGACTGTGCACCATATCGTCGCCGATGGCTGGTCGATGGGCGTGCTGAGCCAGGAACTGCTGGCGCTGTACCCGGCGTTCTGCCAGGGACTGCCCGATCCACTGCCGCCTCTGGCGATCCAGTACGCCGATTACGCGGTATGGCAACGTCGCTGGCTGTCCGGCGAACGCCTGCAACAGCAGGCGGCCTACTGGGGTCAGGCGCTGGAGGGCGCACCGACGCTGCTCACCTTGCCGACTGACCGGCCACGGCCGGCGCAGCAGGACTTCGCCGGTGCCAGCCTTGCAGTGCAGTTGAACGCAAGCCTGGCGGCAGATCTGCGCCAACTGGCACAACGTCAGGGCGTCACGCTGTACATGGCGCTGATGGCCGCCTGGGCAACGACACTCACGCGTCTTTCGGGTCAGGCCGAAGTGGTGATTGGCAGCCCGGTGGCAGGTCGAGGCCGTACCGATCTGGAAGATTTGATCGGCCTGTTCGTCAATACCCTTGCGGTGCGCATCGACACCTCGGGCAGTCCAAGCGGCGAGGCGCTGCTGGCGCGGGTCAAGGCCCGCGTACTGGACGCGCAGGAGCATCAGGACCTGCCATTCGAGCAGGTTGTAGAAGTCGTTCGCCCGACCCGCAGCCTGGCCCATCCCCCTTTGTTCCAGACCACACTGAACTGGATGCCGGGCCAACACGCCGCCGACTCGCTTGGCGACCTGCGAGTGGAGCCGGTCGAGCAGGTCAATCAGGTGTCCAAATTCGACCTTTCGCTGAACCTGAGCGAGCAGGGCGAGACGCTGGTGGGTACGCTGGACTACGCCACAGCGCTGTTCGACGAAACCACAGTGCAACGGTATCTCGGCTATTTCCTGCAGATCCTCGAAACCCTGGCGACTGATGAGCAGACGCCTCTTGATCGCATCACGCTGGTCGGCGAAGAGGAACGCCGTTACCTGCTGGAAACGCTTAACACGACGACGCTGGCGCAGGTAAATGACGAGCAGACCGTGCACGCCATGATCGAGGCCCGGGCAGCCAGCGCACCTGAAAGTGTGGCGGCCCAGGTGGGCGAGCATCGCCTGCACTACGGCGAGATGAACCAACGCGCCAACGCACTGGCCCATCACCTGATCAGTCTCGGCGTCGGTGTTGATGATCGCGTGGCGGTCATGGCCCGTCGCGGGCTGGACACGCTGGTGGCCATGCTCGCCGTGCTCAAGGCCGGCGCAGGTTACGTCCCGGTCGATCCGTCGCACCCTGACGAACGCATTGCCTATCTGCTGGCCGACAGCGCACCCAAAGTGCTGCTGACCCAGCAAGCTCTGATCACCCGTGTGCCCGAAACGGCTGTGCCAGTCATCGCCTTCGACCGGCCTGAATGGCCGCAACGCCTGGAAAATCCGCAGGTGGCCGTGCTCAACGCCACGCATCTGGCGTACGTGATCTACACCTCCGGCTCCACAGGCCAGCCAAAGGGCGTGATGGTCGAGCACCGCACCCTCGGCAACCTGATCGACTGGCATTGCCGAACATTCGATCTGCAGGCTGGCGGCCACACTGCCAGCGTCGCGGGCTTCGGCTTCGACGCCATGGCCTGGGAAGTCTGGCCGGCGCTGTGTGCCGGGGCGACCTTGCACCTGCCGCCTGCGGAGGTGAGCAATGAGCACATCGATGCGCTGCTTGATTGGTGGATCGCCCAGCCGCTGGAAGTCGCCTTCCTGCCGACGCCGGTCGCCGAATATGCCTTCAGCCGCGACCTGTCTCATCCCACCTTGCGTACGCTATTGATTGGCGGTGATCGTCTGCGCCAGTTCCAGCGTGATCCGGGCTTCACCGTCATCAACAACTACGGCCCGACCGAGGCCACGGTGGTTGCCACCTCCGGGCGTTTGCTACCCGACGGCAGCCTCGACATCGGCCAACCGATTGCCAACACCCGTGTGTACCTGCTCGACGAGCATCAGCAACTGGTGCCGCTGGGTGTGGCGGGCGAGCTGTACGTCGCCGGAGACGGCGTGGCGAGAGGCTATCTGAACAGGCCGGAGATGACCGCCGAGCGCTTTTTGCGTGATCCGTTCCACTCCAACGCAAGGATGTACCGCACCGGCGACCTGGCACGCTGGAACGCCGATGGCACTCTCGACTACCTGGGCCGTAACGATGATCAGGTGAAAATCCGCGGCTTACGCATCGAACTGGGCGAGATCGAAGCGCAGCTAAGCCGATTGCCGGGTATCGAAGAAGCGCTGGTACTGGCACGAGAGGACGAACCGGGCCAGTCAAGGCTGGCGGCGTATTTCATCGAGCGCGACGGTTCGCTGTCGACGCCGGTGTCCCAACTGCGCACTGCCTTGCTGGCGGTGCTGCCGGGCTACATGGTACCCAGCGCCTTCGTGCGTCTGGACGCCTGGCCGCTGACGGCCAATGGCAAGGTCGACCGCAAGGCCTTGCCAATGCCGGATCGCGAAGCGCTTCCGGATCGTGAATACGAAGCACCTCAGGGACCGGTGGAAACGGCCGTGGCCGAGATATGGAGTTCACTGCTGCACGTCGAGCGGGTGGGGCGTCATGACCACTTCTTCGAGCTCGGCGGGCACTCGCTGCTGGCCGTCAACCTGATCGCGCAAATGCGCCGCCAGGGGCTCGATGCCGATATTCGCACCCTGTTCACCCAGCCGACGCTGGCCGCGCTGGCGGCTTCGGTGGGTGGCGTAAATGAAATAACAGTCCCGGAAAATGCCATCCCGGACGACTGCACGCGCATCACGCCGGAGCTGCTGCCGCTGGCCGATCTCGATCAGGCCGCCATCGACCTCATTGTCGCCAGCGTGCCCGGCGGCGTGGCGAATGTGCAGGATATCTACCCGCTGGCGCCACTGCAGGAAGGGATTCTTTACCACCATCTGGCTGCCGAACAAGGCGACCCATACGCCCTGCAAACAGTATTCGAGACTGCTGACCGCACGCGCTTGAACGCCTTTGTCGGTGCCTTGCAAAGTGTGATTGATCGCCACGACATCCTGCGAACTGCAGTGCTTTGGCAAGGCTTGGAAACGCCAATGCAGGTGGTCTGCCGTCAGGCTCGGCTGTCTGTTGAGCAGGTCGAACTCAACCCGCTCGAGGGGCCAATCATGGAGCAACTGCAACAGCGCTTCGACCCTCGCCATACGCGGCTGGACCTGAGCCAGGCACCACTTTTGCGGCTGGTCTTCGCCGAAGACCCGGCCAACCAGCGTTGTGCGGCAATCCTGCTGTTCCATCACATGGTCCTCGACCATACAGCGATGGAAATTGTGCTGCACGACATGCAGGCGCACCTGCTGGGACAGACTGACCAACTCGAAGTCGCCGTTCCGTATCGCAACTATGTGGCCCAGGCTCGTCTGGGCATAAGCCGCGAGGCCCACGAAGCATTTTTCCGCGACGCTGCCGTTCGGCCTGCTGGATGTGCACGGGAATGGCCGCGACGTTGAAGACAGCAGCCTGATACTGGACCGGCAGTTGAACAGGCGCCTGCGCGCCCAGGCTCGGCAGTTGGGGGTAAGCGCCGCCAGTCTGATGCACCTGGCGTGGGCTCAGGTATTGAGTCAGGTGTCGGGCAGGCACACTGTGGTATTCGGCACTGTATTGATGGGCCGCATGCAGAGTGGCGAAGGTGCCGAACGGGCGTTGGGCATGTTCATCAATACCTTGCCGCTGCGCGTTGATCTGGCCGGGCAGGGTGCGCGGGCCGGTGTACGAGCTACCCATGCTCGACTCACCGCATTGCTCGACCATGAACACGCGCCGTTGGTGCTGGCGCAGCGTTGCAGCGGCGTGGCGGCGCCGTTGCCACTGTTCAGCGCGCTGCTCAACTACCGCCACAGCAGCGTGGCAGAACCTACCAAAGAGTCGATCGAGGCCTGGCGCGGTATCGACGTACAGAGTGGAGAGGGACGCACCAACTACGCATTGACCTTGAACGTCGATGATCAAGGCGACGGTTTCAGACTGTCAGTGCTGGTGACCGACAAGGTCGGTGCCGGGCGAGTCTGCAGCTATATGCAGACCGCTCTGGAAAATCTGCTTAGTGCGTTGGAACATTCACCGGACACTGCCCTCGGGAGCCTGCCGATTCTGCCTGCTGCCGAGCGCGAGCAGTTACTGGTGCAGTTCAACGACACCGCGCTGGATTATCCACACGAACAGACCATTCACGGCTTGTTCGAAGCGCAGGTCGAGCGCACGCCGCAGGCGCTGGCAGTGGTGCATGGCGAGCAGCGCCTGACCTATCAGGAGCTCAACGAACAGGCCAACCGCCTGGCGCATGCCTTGCGCAAGCAGGGCGTTCAGCCGGATTCGCGGGTCGGGATTTGTGTAGAACGTGGCGCGGAAATGGTCGTCGGTTTGCTGGCGATCCTCAAGGCGGGCGGTGGTTACGTGCCACTGGACCCGGCTTATCCGGCAGAGCGTATTGCTTATATGCTGCAGGACAGCATGCCTGCCGCCGTGTTGGCACAGTCGGCGACAGAAGCGTTACTGACCGACGTTTCGGTACCGATGATCAATCTTGATCAGAGCAACTGGCAAGACGAATCCGTGCAGAATCCACAGGTAGCGGGGCTGACCTCGGCGCATTTGGCTTACCTGATCTACACCTCGGGCTCTACCGGCTTGCCGAAAGGCGTGATGATCGAACACCGCAACACTGTGAACTTCCTGAACTGGGCTCACACGGCTTTCGACGGCTCTGCACTGAATAAGACGCTGTTCTCCACCTCGCTGAACTTCGACCTCGCGGTCTATGAGTGCTTCGCGCCGCTGACGTCCGGCGGCAGCATCGAAGTCGTCAGGAACGTGCTGGAACTGCAACACGGCGAACACGATATCGGCCTGATCAACACCGTGCCGTCGGCGCTGAAGGCGCTGCTGGAAATTAATGCGCTCCCAGAGTCGGTCCATACCGTCAATGTCGCCGGTGAAGCGCTCAAGCGCAGTCTGGTCGAAAATCTGTTCGAGAAGACCAGCGTCCAGCGTCTGTGCAATCTCTATGGCCCGTCGGAAACCACCACCTACTCAAGCTGGGTGGCGATGGATCGAGAAGATGGCTTCGCTGCACACATTGGCAAGCCAGTTGGCAATACACAGTTTTACTTGCTGGACCAACAGCAGCAACCCGTTCCACTGGGTGTAGCGGGTGAGATCTACATTGGCGGTGCAGGCGTGGCCCGTGGCTACCTGAACCGTGACGATCTGACTGCCGAACGCTTCCTCGCGGATCCATTCAGCCCGCAGCCAGCGGCACGCATGTACCGGACCGGCGATCTCGGTCGCTACCTGCCGGACGGCAATATCGAATACCTGGGCCGTAACGACGATCAGGTGAAGATTCGTGGTTTCCGTATCGAGCTGGGCGAGATCGACGCGTGTCTGGCCAAACACCCGGCCGTCCACGAAGCCGTAGTGACAGCTCGCGAGGATGTGCCGGGCGACACACGCCTGGTGGCCTATTACACCGTTCAGTCCGCGCAAACGGAGCCGGTCATCGACAGCTTGCGCGGCTGGCTAATGGGGCAGTTGCCGGCCTACATGGTCCCGGTGGCTTACGTGCGTCTCGACGCATTGCCTCTCACGCCCAACGGCAAACTCGACCGCAAGGCGTTACCTGCGCCGGGCGAGGGCGCATTGATCAGCCGTGGCTATGAAGCCCCGCAAGGCGAGAGGGAAATACTGATCGCCGAGATCTGGCAAGACTTGCTGGGCGTCACGCAGGTTGGAAGGCATGACCACTTTTTCGAGCTGGGCGGGCACTCTCTGCTCGCTGTCAGCCTGATGGAACGCATGCGCCAGGAAGGTTTGGAAGCCGAAGTCAAGTCGCTGTTCAAACACCCCACACTCTCGGAATACGCAGCTACAACGGAAAGAATGGAGATTGTTCTGTGAGCATGATCGAGCTGTTGGCATTACTGGAAGAGAAAGATGTGCAGCTTGCCGTAAAGGGCGACCAACTGGTCGTCAGCGGCAAACGACAGTCCCTCACGGAACCAGCCGTGCTGGCGATGTTGCGCGAGAACAAGGCCGCGTTGATCGAGCTGATCAATGCCGGCGAATATTACAGCGGCAAGGCCGATGAAGTGGACGTTCCTGCCCAGGCGATTGTGCCGGGCTGCGAGCGCATTACCCCGGACATGCTGCCGTTGATCGAGCTCAACCAGGCGGCCATCGAAACCATCGTCGCCCGCGTCCCTGGCGGCGCGCCCAATGTGCAGGACATCTACCCGCTGGCGCCGTTGCAGGAAGGTATTCTTTATCACCATATCGCCGCTGAGCAGGGCGATCCTTACGTACTGCAGGCACAGTTCACGATTGCCAGCCGGGAACGTTTAGACGAGTTCGCCACGGCCTTGCAGCAGGTCATCAATCGCCACGACATATTGCGCACCAGCGTGGTCTGGGAAGGCCTGGACGAGCCAGTGCAAGTCGTGTGGCGCAAGGCTGATCTGGTGCTCAGCGAAATCACCATTGACCCTGCCGCCGGCCCCGCCAGCGAGCAATTACAACAACGCTTTGATCCAAGGCATTATCGCCTCGATATCAGCCAGGCACCCTTGCTACGGCTGGCCTTCACCCACGATTTGGTCAACCAGTGCTGGGTGGCGATACTGCTGTTTCACCACATCGCCATCGACCATGCGGCGCTTGACCAGGTCCATCATGAAATCCATGCGTATCTGTACGGTCAGGCCCACACCCTGGGCGAGCCGGTGCCGTATCGCAACTACGTGGCCCAGGCCCGGCTCGGCGTCACGAACAAGCAGCACGAAGGGTTTTTCCGCGAGATGCTCGGCGACATCGATGAACCCACGTTGCCGTTCGGCCTGCACGATGTGCGCGGTGACGGCCATGGCATCGAAGAGGCGCATCAGCCCCTGCCTGCCGAACTGAGCCAGCGCTTGCGTGCTCAGGCGCGATTGCAGGGAGTGAGTGCGGCGAGTCTGCATCACCTCGCCTGGGCACGGGTGCTAGGACGTCTATGCGGGCGTGACGATGTGGTGTTCGGCACTGTGCTGCTGGGTCGCATGCGCGGTGGCGAGGGTGTTCGCCGGGCCTTGGGGATGTTTATCAATACGTTGCCGTTACGGGTGGACGTGGGTGAGCAGGATGTATGCGCCGGAGTCAAGGCGACCCATGCGCGTTTGACAGCGTTGCTCGGCCACGAGCACGCCTCGCTGGCGTTGGCCCAGCGTTGCAGCGGTGTAGCCGCACCGACGCCACTGTTCAGCGCACTGCTCAACTACCGCCACAGTTCAGCCGGAGCGACGACCGATCAGGAAGTGACCGATAAGGCCGATCAACGCTGGGAAGGGATCGAGGTGAGGGGTGGCGAAGAACGCACCAACTACCCGTTGATTTTATCCCTCGACGATCTTGGCGAAGGATTCAGCCTTAATATTCAGGCTGTCGCCGGTATCGGTGCCCAGCGGGTTTGCGGGTATATGCAGACGGCGCTGGAAAGCCTGGTGCATGCACTGGAGCAGACGCCGCAGGCGCCGTTGAACAGCTTGCCTATCCTGCCGGCCGACGAGCGTGAGCAGTTGCTGGTGGATTTCAATCACACCTCGCTGGATTATCCGCAGCAGCAGACCATCCATGGCCTGTTTGAAGCGCAGGTCGAGCGCACCCCGCAAGCGCTGGCGGTGATTCACGGCGAACAGCGTGTGACCTATCGCGAGCTTAACGAGCAGGCCAACCGCCTGGCGCATGCCTTGCGCAAGCAGGGCGTTCAGCCGGATTCGCGGGTCGGGATCTGCGTTGAACGCGGCGCCGAGATGGTCGTCGGTCTGCTGGCGATCCTCAAGGCGGGCGGCTGTTACGTGCCGCTCGATCCGGCGTATCCGGCCGAACGTATTGCTTATATGCTGCAGGACAGCGCTCCGGCAGCGGTGCTGGCTCAAACCGATACCCAGCGTTTGCTGGCCGATGTTTCGGTGCCTGTGATCAATCTTGATCTAAGCGATTGGCAGGACGAATCCGTCCAGAATCCACAGGTTCCGGGGCTGACTTCTGCGCATCTGGCTTACCTCATCTATACCTCGGGCCTCCACTGGTCTGCCGAAAGGCGTAATGATCGAACACCGCAACACCGTTAACTTTCTGACGTGGGCGCTTAAGGCCTTCGACGCCGGCACAGATAGCTCGGCACTGGAAAAAACGCTGTTCTCCACTTCGCTGAACTTCGACCTCGCGGTCTACGAATGCTTTGCGCCACTGACATCGGGCGGCAGCATCGAAGTGGTCAGGAACGTGCTGGAACTGCAACACGGCGAGCACGATATCGGCCTGATCAACACCGTACCGTCGGCGCTTAAAGCGTTGCTGGACGTCAACGGCCTGCCGGAATCGGTGCATACCGTGAACGTGGCCGGTGAAGCGCTCAAGCGCAGCCTGGTTGAATCACTGTTCGAGAAAACCGGCGTGCAGCGCCTATGCAACCTCTATGGCCCCTCGGAAACCACTACCTACTCAAGCTGGGTAGCGATGGATCGCGAAGAGGGTTTTGCAGCTCACATCGGCAAACCGGTCGGCAACACACAGTTTTATCTGCTGGATGAGCAACAGCAGCCTGTCCCACTGGGTGTTGCGGGTGAAATCTACATTGGCGGTGCCGGTGTTGCCCGTGGCTACCTGAACCGTGACGACCTCACTGCCGAGCGCTTCCTGAAGGATCCGTTCAGCCAAAACCCAGCAGCACGCATGTACCGTACCGGCGACCTGGGGCGCTATCTGCCAGACGGCAATATCGAATACCTGGGCCGTAACGACGATCAGGTGAAAATCCGTGGTTTCCGTATCGAGCTCGGTGAGATCGATGCACGTCTGGCCAAACACCCGGCCGTCCACGAAGCCGTAGTGACCGCTCGCGAAGATGTGCCGGGCGACAAACGCCTGGTGGCTTATTACAGCGTCCAGTCCGCGCAAATGGAACCGAGCATTGACAGCTTGCGCGGCTGGCTGCAGGAACAACTCCCGGCCTACATGATCCCTGTGGCCTACGTGCGTCTCGACGCAATGCCGCTGACTCCGAACGGAAAACTCGACCGCAAGGCGCTGCCAGCGCCGGAAATTGACTCACTGATCAGCCGTGGCTACGAAGCCCCAATAGGTGAAACCGAAACGCAGATCGCGGTTATCTGGCAAGGCTTGCTGGGCGTTGAGCAGGTCGGCAGACATGACAACTTCTTCGAACTGGGCGGACACTCACTGCTGGCCGTCAGCCTGATAGGGCATATGCGTCAGTTGGGCCTGAGCGCCGACGTGCGTGTGCTGTTCGGCCAACCGACGCTGGCTGCGCTGGCAGCGGCAGTCGGTGGCAGCACTGAAGTCGTGGTCCCAGCCAGTCTGATCACCGAGGACTGCAAGCGCATTACGCCTGAGCTGCTGCCGTTGATCGACCTCACCCAGGTGCAGATCGATCAAGTCGTGGCCACCGTGCCGGGTGGCGTGGCGAATGTGCAGGACATGTATCCGCTGGCGCCATTGCAGGAAGGCATTCTTTATCACCACCTGGCCGCCGAAATCGGCGACCCCTATGTGTTGCAGACTCAGTTCGTCTTTGATAACCGCGAACGCATGGACGCCTTTGTTCAAGCTCTGCAAACGGTTATCGACCGTCACGATATTCTGCGCACCAGTGTAGTGTGGCAAGGCCTTGAGTCACCGCTGCAGGTGGTCTGGCGCAAGGCACAATTGCACCTTGAAGGGCTCGAACTGGATCCGGTGAACGGTGATATTGGCGCGCAACTGCACGGCCGCTTCGACCCGCGTCACTACCGTCTGGACCTCGGTCAGGCACCGTTGATGCGCGTGGCCTATGCCGAAGATCCGCTCAACCAGCGGATTTGCGCGATATTGCTGTTTCACCACATGGCCCTGGACCACACTGCGCTGGAAGTGGTGAAGCACGAAATACAGAACTGCTTGCTCGGCGAAGCCGAAGCCTTGGCAGCGTCGGTGCCCGTGCCGTATCGCAACTATGTGGTCCAGGCACGCCTTGGTGTCAGCCAGGATGATCACGAAACGTTCTTCCGCGACATGCTTGGCGATGTCGACGAACCGACCCTGCCGTTCGGCCTGCTGGATGTGCAGGGCGACGGCAGCCACGTCAAGGAAGCCAGCCTCGCGCTGGACCCTCAACTGAATCTGCGCCTGCGGGCTCAGGCCCGGCAGCAGGGTGTGAGCGCCGCCAGCCTGGTGCATTTGGCCTGGGGCCAGGTGCTCGGCACTGTGTCGAGCAAGCGTGACGTGGTGTTCGGTACGGTGTTAATGGGCCGTATGCAGGCCGGTGAGGGCGCCGAGCGCGCCTTGGGCATGTTCATCAATACGTTGCCACTGCGCGTGGATGTCGGCGCGATAACAGTGGTCGAGGGTTTAAAAGCCACTCACGAGCGACTGACGGCTTTGCTCGGTCACGAGCATGCACCGCTGGTGTTGGCCCAGCGTTGCAGCGGTGTTGCCGCACCGACGCCGCTTTTCAGCGCCTTGCTCAACTACCGCCACAGTGCGGTGGGCAGCGTGTCCGAGCAGGCGGTCCAAGCCTGGAACGGTATTCATGTTCTTAACAGTGAAGAACGTGCCAATTATCCATTGAGCTTGAGCGTCGATGACTTTGGCGACGCTTTCAGCCTGAATGCACAGGCTGTGGCCGGCATCGATGCCCGGAGCATCTGCGATTATATGCAGACCGCCTTGGGCCATCTGGTCGAGGCCCTTGAATCCGCGCCGGATTCAGCGGTTTGCAACCTGCCGGTGGTGCCGGAAACCGAGCGGCAACAACTGCTGTTGGCGTTTAACGACACCGCGCAGGACTACCCACAACAGCAGACCGTGCACGCCATGATCGAGGCCCGGGCAGCCAGCGCGCCCGAAAGTGTAGCGGCCCAGGTGGGCGAACATTGCCTGCACTACGGCGAGATGAACCAACGCGCCAACGCACTGGCCCATCACCTGATCAATCTCGGCGTCGGTGTCGATGATCGTGTGGCAGTCATGGCCCGTCGTGGTCTTGACACGCTGGTGGCCATGCTCGCCGTGCTCAAGTCCGGCGCAGGCTATGTCCCGGTCGATCCATCGCACCCTGACGAACGCATTGCCTATCTGCTGGCCGACAGCGCACCCAAAGTGCTGCTGACCCAGCAGGCCCTGATCAGCCGTGTGCCGGAAACGGCTGTGCCGGTCATCGCCTTTGACCGCCCTGAATGGCCGCAACGCCTGGAAAACCCGCAGGTGGCCGGGCTCAACGCCACACATCTGGCTTACGTGATCTACACCTCCGGCTCCACAGGCCAGCCAAAGGGCGTGATGGTCGAGCACCGCACCCTCGGCAACCTGATCGACTGGCATTGCCAGACTTTCGAACTCAAGGCTGGCAGCCACACCGCCAGCGTCGCGGGCTTCGGCTTCGACGCGATGGCCTGGGAAGTCTGGCCAGCACTGTGTGCCGGGGCGACCTTGCACCTGCCGCCTGCGGACGTGAGCAATGAACAGCTGGATGCGCTGCTCGACTGGTGGGTTGCCCAGCCGCTGCAGGTGGCTTTCCTGCCGACGCCGGTCGCCGAATACGCCTTCAGCCGCGACCTGTCTCACCCCACCTTGCGTACGCTATTGATCGGTGGCGACCGTCTGCGCCAGTTCCAGCGCGACCCGGGCTTCACCGTCATCAACAACTATGGTCCGACCGAGGCCACGGTGGTCGCCACCTCCGGGCGCTTGTTGCCCGACGGCAGCCTCGACATCGGCACACCGATTGCCAACACCCGTGTGTACCTGCTCGACGAACATCAGCAACTGGTGCCGCTGGGTGTGGCGGGCGAGCTGTACGTCGCCGGAGAAGGCGTGGCGCGGGGTTACCTGAACCGGCCGGAAATGACCGCTGAGCGCTTCCTGCGTGACCCGTTCCACGCCAACGCCGACGCAAGGATGTACCGCACCGGCGACCTGGCACGCTGGAACGCCGATGGCACTCTCGATTACTTGGGGCGTAACGATGATCAGGTGAAGGTTCGCGGCTTACGCATCGAACTGGGCGAGATCGAAGCGCAGCTAAGCCGATTGCCGGGTATCGAAGAAGCGCTGGTACTGGCACGAGAGGACGTACCAGGCGACAAGCGTCTGGTAGCCTATGTCACCACGCAGCAGCCTGAAACCGTGCTCGACATTGAACACTTGCGCAGCCACCTGCAAGGCACGTTGCCGGACTACATGGTGCCGGTAGCTTACGTGCAGCTCGATGCGCTGCCGCTGACTGCCAACGGCAAGCTTGATCGCAAGGCCCTGCCAGTCCCCGATGCGCAATCGCTGATCAGTCGTGGCTATGAAACACCACAGGGCGAGGTTGAGACCCTGCTGGCGTCGATTTGGGCTGACATACTCAAGGTCGAACAGGTCGGTCGCCATGATCACTTCTTCGAACTGGGTGGCCATTCGCTGCTGGCGATGACACTGATTGAGCGGATGCGTCAGGTCGGGCTGAGTGCCGATGTGCGCGTGCTGTTCAGTCAGCCGACCGTTGCGGCGCTGGCAGCAGCGGTCGGCGGAGGTGCGGAGGTTGTAGTTCCGGCCAACCTGATACCCGAACATTGTGAACACATCACCCCTGAACTGTTGCCGCTGATCAGCCTGACTCAGGCGCAGATCGACCCGCGTGGTAAAGCATGTGCCAGGCGGTGCCACCAACGTACAGGACATTTACCCGCTGGCGCCTTTGCAGGCAGGCATTCTCTATCACCACATCAGTGCCGAGCAGGGCGACCCGTACACCCTGAAAGCGCTGTTCAGTCTGCGCGATCGCGCACGACTGGACGATTTCAGCCGTGCCTTGCAAGGGGTGATCAACCGTCACGATATCCTGCGCACCGCCGTGCTGTGGGAAGGTCTCGACGAGCCGCTGCAAGTGGTGCTGCGTCAGGCTGAAATGCGCGTCACCGAGTTGTGCCTCGACCCGGCAGACGGCCCGATTGATAAACAGTTACACGAGCGCTTCGACCCCCGGCATTACCGCCTTGATGTGCGTCAAGCGCCCTTGATGCAGATTGTCTTTAGCCATGATCCGCTCAACGATCGCTGGCTGGCGATGCTGCTGTTCCACCACCTGATCAACGACGCCACCTCGCTGTACGTGGTGCTGCATGAAATGCAGGCGCTCCTGCTTGGTGAGGATGCTTCTCTGGGTCGGAGCGTGCCGTATCGCAACTACGTGGCCCAGGCCCGCCTGGGTGTCAGCGAGGCGCAGCACGAAGCGTTTTTCCGAGAGATGCTCGGCGACATCGACGAACCGACGCTGCCGTTCGGTTTGCAGGATGTGCAGGCCGGTGGAGGTGACATCGAAGAGGCGAGCGTGATCCTGCCTGCTGAACTGAACCTGCGTTTGCGCGCCCAGGCCCGACACGCGGGCGTCAGCGCAGCAAGCCTGATGCACCTGGCCTGGGCGCGGGTGCTCGGCAGCGTCTCGGCCCGTGAGCAGGTAGTGTTCGGTACGGTGCTGCTGGGCCGTATGCAGGCCGGCGAGGGTGCCGACCGCGCGTTGGGCATGTTTATCAATACCTTGCCGCTGCGCGTCGATATCGGCGCGAGGCCGGCGACGGTGCCGACCGCGCGTTGGGCATGTTTATCAACACCTTGCCGCTGCGCGTCGATATCGGCGCGACAACGGTGGTCGAGGGATTGAAAGCGACCCACGGACAACTGACAGCGTTGCTGGGCCATGAACACGCGCCACTGGCACTCGCCCAGCGTTGCAGTGGCGTGGATGCCCCGGCACCACTGTTCAGTGCGCTGCTCAACTACCGGCACAGTGTGGTGAACGATGTTTCGGCCGAAACCGCCACAGCCTGGGACGGGATCGAGTCTTTCGGTGCCAAAGACCATACCAACTACCCGCTGACCCTGAATATCGATGACGTGGGCAACGGTTTCAACCTGACAGTACTGGTCAGCAGCGCCGTGGGCGCCAAACGGGTCTGTGGCTACATGCAGACCGTGCTGGAGCATCTGGTGGATGCCCTGGAGCAATTACCGTCCTCGGCCCTCGACAGCCTGCCGATCCTGCCTGCCGTCGAGCGTGAGCAGTTGCTGGTGGCGTTCAACGACACCGCACGGGACTATCCGCAACAGCAGACTGTGCATAGCCTGTTTGAAGCTCAGGTGCGTTCGTCCCCCGAGGCTTGCGCGGCAATCCACGACGATGTTGCCCTGAGCTATGCAGAACTCAACACCCGGGCCAATCGTCTGGCGCGGCATCTGCTGGGGCTCGGCGTACAGCCAGGTGACAGCGTGGCGATCCTGCTGGAACGCAGCCTTGACCTGCTCGCCAGTCAGTTGGCGGTGCTCAAGTGCGCGGCAGTATATGTGCCGCTGGACGTCAATGCACCGGCCGAACGTCAGGCGTTCATGGTTGAGGACAGCCAGGCGCGTGTATTGCTGACCCACAGTCACATATCGCTGGCAACCGCTGCGCAGCGTGTTGACCTCGACCCACTGACCCTGGATGGCCTGAGTAGCGATGATCTGACACTGCCGCAGTCCAGCGAAAGCGTCGCCTACATCATGTATACCTCTGGCTCGACGGGTGTTCCGAAAGGTGTGCTGGTGCCGCACCGGGCCATCAGCCGTCTGGTGATTAACAACGGATACGCTGATTTCAATGCTCAGGATCGTGTAGCGTTCGCTTCCAATCCTGCGTTTGACGCCAGCACCCTGGATGTCTGGGCTCCTTTGCTCAATGGCGGCTGCGTGGTGGTGATCAGGCAGACAGATTTGTTGTCTCCGCGCGACTTCCAGCGCCTGCTTCTGGAACAGTCGGTGACTGTGCTATGGATGACCGCCGGGTTGTTCCATCAATACGCTTCGGGGCTGGGCGAAGCCTTTTCCCGTCTGCGCTACCTGATTGTCGGCGGCGATGTTCTGGACCCTGCCGTTATAAACAGAGTGTTGGCGAACAATCCTCCACAACATCTGCTCAACGGCTACGGCCCGACCGAAGCGACAACCTTTTCCATGACCCATGAGATCACCTCGGTCGGCACCGGCGGTATTCCCATTGGCCGCCCGATTGGCAACAGCCAGGTCTATGTGCTCGACGCTCTGTTCCAACCGGTTGCGGTGGGCGTGGCCGGGGAGTTGTATATCGGCGGGCAGGGCGTGGCCAAGGGTTACTTGAACCGCCCGGAGCTGAATGCCACCCAGTTTGTTGCCAATCCTTTCAGCAACGACGCTGGAACTCTGCTGTACCGCACCGGAGACCTTGGCCGCTGGAACGCGGACGGCGTGATCGAGTATCTGGGCCGTAACGACGACCAGGTGAAAATCCGTGGTTTCCGTATCGAACCGGGTGAAATCGAAGCGCGTCTGGTCGAATGTTCTGGCGTCAGCGAGGCCGCGGTGCTGGCCCGCCAGGACGAGCCTGGACAAAAACGTCTGGTGGCGTATGTCGTCGGCGAAGACAGCAGCGCCTTGTCAGCGGTCGAACTGCGCCGCGAACTGGCGGCGTCGCTGGCCGAATACATGGTACCAAGTGCCTTTGTGGTGCTGGATTCGTTGCCGCTGACCGCCAACGGCAAGCTTGATCGCAAAGCCCTGCCGGTCCCGGACGCTGATGCCTATGCCAGCCGTGAGTTCGAGGCACCCGAGGGTGAAGTGGAAGTCACACTGTCGCGTATATGGTCCGAATTGCTCAACGTTGAACGCGTGGGCCGTCACGATCACTTCTTTGAGCTCGGCGGGCACTCGCTGCTGGCCGTCAGCCTGATCGAGCGCATGCGTCAGGCGGGCCTGAGTGTCGATATACGCGTGCTGTTCAGCCAGCCTACGCTGGCGGCACTGGCGGCAGCCGTCGGGGGTGGCAGCGAAATTGTGGTGCCAGCCAATCTGGTCACCGAGGATTGCCAACGCATCACGCCTGAACTGCTGCCACTGGCCAACCTGACCCAGCCACAGATTGAACAAGTCGTAGCAACCGTGCCGGGTGGCGTGGCGAATGTGCAGGATATCTACGCGCTGGCACCGTTGCAGGAAGGCATTCTCTATCACCACATGGCAGCCGAACAGGGCGACCCCTATGTGCTGCAGACCCAGTTCGCCTTTGACAACCGCGAGCGCCTGGACGCCTTCGTCCAGGCCTTGCAAAGGGTTATTGACCGCAACGACATTCTGCGCACCAGCGTTGTATGGGACGGTCTGGATTCACCGGTGCAGGTGGTTTGGCGCAAGGCGCAATTGCATCTTGAAGGGCTTGAACTTGATCCGGCAGACGGTGAGATTGGCGCGCAACTGCACAGCCGCTTCGATCCGCGTCACTACTGTCTCGATATGAATCAAGCGCCCTTGATGCGCCTGGTCCATGCCGAGGACCCGCTCAACCAGCGAATCACCGCGATGCTGCTGTTCCATCATATGGTCCTGGACCATATGGCCATGGAAGTGGTGCAGCATGAAATGCAGGCCTGGCTGCTGGGCGAGGTCGAAGCCTTGTCGGCGCCAGTGCCATACCGCAATTACGTGGCTCAGGCACGTCTGGGTGTCAGCCAGGCCGATCACGAAGTATTTTTCCGCGACATGCTCGGCGATATTGACGAACCGACGCTGCCTTTCGGCCTGCAGGATGTGCAGGGCGATGGCCTTGATATCGAAGAAGCCAGCCTGGCGCTGGATCCTCGACTCAACCTGCGCCTGCGTGCTCAGGCGCGACAACAGGGTGTGAGTGCCGCCAGTCTGGTGCACCTGGCCTGGGCTCAGGTGCTGGGCAAAGTGTCAAACAGACAGGACGTAGTGTTCGGCACCGTGCTGATGGGCCGGATGCAGGCCGGGGAAGGCGCCGATCGGGCTTTGGGGATGTTCATCAACACCTTGCCGCTGAGGGTTTCGCTGGGCGGGCAGGGCGTGCGTGACGGGGTCAAGGCCACTCATAAAGGCCTGACTGACTTGCTCGGTCACGAATATGCCTCACTGGCATTGGCTCAGCGTTGTAGCGGTGTTGCTGTACAGACACCGCTGTTCAACGCACTGCTCAATTATCGCCACAGTGGGGTCGGGAGTGTGTCCGACCAGGCCATGCAGGCCTGGCAGGGCATTCATGCCCTGAGCAGTGAGGAACGTACCAACTACCCACTGACTTTGAACGTCGATGATCTGGCCGACGGGTTCAGACTGACGGCTTTGGCAGTTTCGTCAATTGGTGCCCAACGTGTGTGCGGCTATGCACACACGGCGCTGGAAAACCTGTTGACGGCGCTGGAGCAGACGCCAGAAACGCCGTTGCACGGTTTGTCGATTCTGCCGACAGCCGAGCGCGAACAGTTGCTGCTGGCGTTCAACGACACCGCGCTGGATTACCCGCAGCAGCAGACCATTCACGGGATGTTCGAAGCACAGGTCGAGCGCACTCCGGATGCGCTAGCGGTGGTGCACGGCGAACGGCGCCTGACCTATCGTGAGCTCAACGAGCAGGCCAACCGCCTGGCGCATGCCTTGCGCAAGCAGGGTGTGCAGCCGGATTTCCGCGTCGGTATCTGTGTCGAACGCAGTGCGGGCTCCGGCAGCGGTGCTGGCGCAAACCGCTACTCAGGGCTTGCTGGCCGACGGTTCGGTGCCTGTGATCAATCTGGACCTGAGCGATTGGCAGGACGAATCCGTCCAGAATGCAGTACTGGTTCAAACCGCTACTCAGGACTTGCTGGCCGACGTTTCGGTACCTGTCATCAATCTTGATTTAAGCGATTGGCAGGACGAATCCGTACAGAATCCGCAGGTGCAGGGGCTGACTTCGGCGCATCTGGCGTACCTGATCTACACCTCGGGTTCGACCGGCCTGCCCAAAGGCGTGATGATCGAACACCGCAACACCGTGAATTTCCTGACCTGGGCGCACACGGCTTTCGACGATTCTGCACTGGAAAAAATGCTGTTCTCCACTTCGCTGAACTTCGACCTTGCGGTCTACGAGTGCTTCGCGCCGCTCACGTCGGGCGGCAGCATCAATGTGGTGAAAGATGTTCTGCAACTGCAGCACGGCGAGCACGATATCGGCCTGATCAATACCGTACCCTCGGCGCTCAAGGCCTTGCTGGAAATCGATGGACTGCCGGCATCGGTCCACACAGTGAACGTGGCGGGGGAGGCGCTCAAGCGCAGCCTGGTGGAAAATCTGTTCGAAAATACCGGCGTGCAGCGCCTGTGCAACCTTTATGGTCCTTCGGAAACCACCACCTACTCGAGCTGGGTGGCGATGGATCGCGAAAAAGGCTTCGCCGCGCACATCGGCAAGCCGGTCGGCAACACCCGGTTTTACTTGCTGGACGAGCAACAGCAGCCAGTGCCACTGGGCGTTGCCGGTGAGATCTACATCGGCGGTGCCGGTGTGGCGCGGGGTTATCTGAACCGTGACGACCTCACTGCCGAGCGCTTCCTCAACGACCCGTTCAGCCCACAGCCTGCGGCACGCATGTACCGTACCGGCGACCTTGGCCGCTACCTGCCAGACGGCAATATCGAATACCAGGGCCGTAACGACGACCAAGTGAAAATCCGAGGCTTCCGTATCGAGTTGGGCGAGATCGATGCACGCCTGGCCAAGCACCCGGCTGTCCATGAAGCGGTAGTCACCGCCCGCGAAGACATTCCGGGCGACAAGCGTCTGGTGGCTTATTACACCGTCCAGGCAGCTCACACCGAGCCGGGCATCGACAGCCTGCGCGACTGGCTGCAGGAGCAACTCCCGGTTTACATGATCCCGGTGGCTTACGTGCGTCTCGATGCACTGCCCCTGACCCCGAACGGCAAGCTGGATCGCAAGGCCTTGCCAGCGCCGAACAGTGATGCACTGATCAACCGCGACTATGAAGCCCCACAGGGCGAAACCGAAGCGCAGATTGCGGCTATCTGGCAAGAGCTGCTGGGCGTTGAACGGATTGGTCGTCACGACAACTTCTTCGAACTCGGCGGCCATTCGCTGCTGGCGGTGAGCCTGATCGGGCGCATGCGTCGGCTGGGTTTGAGCGTCGATGTGCGTGTGCTGTTTGGTCAGCCAACGCTGGCTGCGCTGGCAGCGGCCGTCGGCGGTGGCACCGAGATCGTGGTGCCAGCCAATCTGATTTCCGAGCACTGCGAACACATCACCCCGGACCTGCTGCCACTGGCTGACCTGACTCAGGAACAGATCGATAAGGTGGTCGCCAGCGTGCCAGGCGGCGTAGCGAATGTGCAGGACATCTACCCGCTGGCCCCCTTGCAGGAAGGTATTCTCTATCACCATATTGCTGCCGAGCAGGGGGACCCCTATGTGCTGCAAGTGCAGTTCGCCTTCGATGACCGTGCGTTTCTGGACGCTTTCGTCGAGGCTTTGCAGGCGGTCATCGTGCGTCATGACATCCTGCGCACAGGAGTGGTCTGGAAAGGCCTGGAATCACCCGTGCAGGTGGTTTGGCGCGAGGCGCAGTTGCACCTTGAAGAGCTTGAACTTGACCCGGCTGACGGTGAGATTGGCGTGCAACTGCATAGCCGCTTCGATCCACGGCACTACCGCCTCGATATGACTCAAGCGCCCCTGATGCACCTGGTCCACGCCGAGGACCCGCGCAACCAGAGAATCACCGCGATGCTGCTGTTCCATCATATGGCACTCGACCATATGGCCATGGAAGTGGTGCAGCATGAAATGCAGGCCTGGCTGCTGGGCGAGGCCGAAGCCCTGTCGGCGCCAGTGCCATACCGCAATTACGTGGCTCAGGCACGTCTGGGTGTCAGCCAGGCCGATCACGAAGTGTTTTTCCGCGACATGCTGGGCGATATCGACGAACCGACGCTGCCTTTCGGCCTGCAGGATGTGCAGGGCGATGGCCGTGATATCGAAGAAGCCAGCCTGGCGCTGGATCCTCAACTCAACCTGCGTCTGCGTGCTCAGGCCCGACGCGAGGGGGTCAGCGCAGCCAGTCTGGTGCATCTGGCCTGGGCTCAGGTGCTGGGCAAGGTTTCAAACAGGCAGGACGTGGTGTTCGGCACCGTACTGATGGGCCGGATGCAGGCCGGCGAAGGCGCCAGCTGGGCACTGGGGATGTTCATCAACACCTTGCCGCTGCGCGTCGATCTTGCAGGGCAGGGCGTGCGGGACGGGGTCAAGGCGACCCATGCCCGCCTCACTGCGCTGCTCGGTCACGAACATGCTTCGCTGGCTCTGGCTCAGCGTTGCAGCGGGGTTGCCGCATCGACGCCACTGTTCAGTGCGCTGCTCAACTACCGGCACAGTGCGGTTGGCAGCGTTTCAGAACAGACCGCCACGGCCTGGCAGGGTATTCACACGCTGGACAGTGAAGAGCGCACCAACTATCCATTGACCTTGAACGTCGATGACCTGGGCGACGGTTTCAGGCTGTCGGTGCTTGTGTCCGGCAAGATCGGTGCCGAGCGAGTCTGCGGGTATATGCAGACCGCGCTGGAAAGTCTGCTCGTTGCGCTGGAACATTCGCCGTCCTCGGCCCTCGACAGCCTGCCGATCCTGCCTGCCGACGAGCGCGAGCAGTTGCTGGTGGCGTTCAATGACACCGCGCTGGACTACCCGCACGAACAGACCATTCATGGGCTGTTCGAAGCACAGGTCGAGCGCACACCGGATGCTTTGGCAGTGCTCCACGGCGAGCAGCGCCTGACCTATCGCGAGCTTAACGAGCAGGCTAACCGTCTGGCGCATGCCTTGCGCAAGCAGGGCGTGCAGCCTGATTCCCGGGTCGGTATCTGTGTTGAACGTGGTTTGCAAATGGTCGTAGGCTTGCTGGCGATCCTCAAGGCGGGCGGCGGTTATGTGCCGCTGGATCCGGCTTATCCAGCGGAACGTATTGCTTACATGCTGCAGGACAGCGCACCTGCTGCCGTGCTGGCTCAATCAGCTACTGAAGCGTTACTGGCCGACGTTTCGGTGCCTGTCATCAATCTGGACCTGAGCAACTGGCAGGACGAATCCATCCAGAATCCGCGGGTGGCGGAGCTGACTTCGGCGCATCTGGCGTACCTGATCTACACCTCGGGTTCGACCGGTCTTCCGAAAGGCGTGATGATCGAACACCGCAACACGGTGAACTTCCTGACGTGGGCGCATAGCGCTTTCGGCGTCTCCGCCCTGGAGAAAACGCTGTTCTCCACCTCGTTGAACTTCGATCTTGCGGTCTACGAATGCTTCGCGCCGCTGACGTCGGGCGGCAGCATCAACATGGTGAAAAACGTCCTTGAACTGCCACACGGCGAGCACGATATCGGCCTGATCAATACCGTACCCTCGGCGCTCAAGGCCTTGCTGGAAATCGATGGGCTGCCAACGTCCGTGCACACCGTAAACGTTGCTGGCGAAGCGCTGAAACGCAGCCTGGTGGAATCGCTGTTCGAGAAAACCGCCGTGCAGCGCCTGTGCAACCTCTACGGTCCGTCGGAAACCACCACCTACTCAAGCTGGGTGGCCATGGACCGCAAAGAGGGCTTCGCCGCTCACATCGGCAAACCGGTGGGCAACACGCAGTTTTACCTGCTCGACGAGCAACAGCAGCCTGTGCCACTGGGCGTTGCCGGCGAGATCTACATCGGCGGCGCCGGTGTGGCGCGGGGTTATCTGAACCGTGACGACCTCACTGCCGAGCGCTTCCTCAAGGACCCGTTCAGCCGCAACCCGCAGCACGCATGTACCGTACCGGCGACCTGGGTCGTTACTTGCCAGACGGCAATATCGAATACCTCGGCCGTAACGACGATCAGGTTAAGATCCGTGGTTTCCGTATCGAACTGGGCGAGATCGAGACGTGTCTGGCCAAACACCCGGAAGTACAGGAAGCGGTGGTTGTTGCCTGCGAGGGCGTACCCGGCGAAACCCGTCTGGTGGCGTATTTCACAGCGTCCGATCCTGCACTGTTACCGGCAAGCAGCGCTCTGCGCGCTTACCTGCAAGAGCTGCTGCCAGACTACATGCTGCCGGCAGCCTATATGCTGCTTGATGCGTGGCCGCTGACACCTAACGGTAAACTTGATCGCAAGGCCCTGCCGGCGCCGGACAGCAGCGCACTTGTCTCGCGTGCTTACGAAGCCCCGGTGGGTGACGTCGAGATCAAGCTGGCAGCGATCTGGGCGGATCTGCTCAATGTCGAAAAGGTCGGGCGTCATGACCATTTCTTCGAACTGGGCGGGCATTCCTTGCTGGCGGTCAGCCTGATCGAGCGCATGCGTCAGGCGGACCTCGAAGCGGATGTGCGAGTGCTGTTCGGCCATCCAACGCTTATTCAGGTGGCTGCCTCGGTAGGCAAGGTCAAGCGGTTGGAGGTGCCGCAGACGAAAATTCCGACATTCAATCGCAAACGTCGTATCTGAAGCTGCGGTAATCGCCCGCCCGATCAGTAAATGATCGGGCGGTTGCTTTCCACCTTGAGGCGCTTGAAACCGCCTTCGTGATACCCCTCCAGCCTGCTCAGCCAAGCGCTCGCACATCGCTGCGTCGACGTCACCCTCAATTCTTGTCCCAGCTTCCCACGACATACAGTCGCCCATGGATGCTCTAGTTTTTGCGACGTGTGGGATGCACGGCAAACGGGACGTTTCGTGTGTATGTGTCAGAGGACCGCCGCCCTTTATTGCTGCGGTCCACATCATGCCTGCGCCCGGATCCCGTTATGTCTTCGAGTTTCGAAGCCCCTCCGTTTTTATCGTGCGAAACACTGTTTGCGACACCGGACTCCGGAGTCGTCAACCCTCTCCGAAATGATAAACAGCAGGTTATTCGATGCACTTCAGCGAATTGATGGCAGTTCTTTCCACGCACCCGATCCGTCTTCAACAGGAAGAAGATGATCTCGTGATTCTCGGAGACGACGAGGGGCTTGACAGTGCCACACTCGAAAGCCTGAGCGTGCACAAGGCAGAACTGCTGACGCTGGTAGCTCGAATGGGCGGTGACTGGCTCAGCCCGGCGTTTCGCATTACCACGGACATGCTGCCGCTGGCCAATCTGAGTCAGGAAGCGATTGACCGGATCGTCGACGCGGTACCGGGAGGGGCTGGTAATGTGCAGGATATCTACCCACTGGCACCGCTGCAGGAAGGGATTCTCTACCATCACCTGACGGCCGGGCAGGGTGATCCCTATGTATTGCAGGCGCTGTTCGGGGCCGAGAGTCGCGAACGCCTCGATGACTTCGCCGAGGCACTGCAAGCGGTGATCGAACGCCATGACATCCTGCGCACGGCGATGATCTGGGAAGGTCTCGACGAGCCCATGCAAGTGGTGTTACGTGAGGCGACGCTGGCGGTGGATGAGCTGACACTGGACGCCGCCGACGGTGACATCGAAACCCGGCTGCGCGAGCATTTTGATACCCGGCATTACCGTCTGGACCTGCGCCAGGCGCCGCTGATGCGCATGGTGTGCGTTGAAGATACCGCCAATGCTCGCTGGGTCGCTATCCTGCTGTACCACCACATTGCCATTGACCACGCCGCAATGGACCTGGTGAAACACGAGATGCAGGCCTTCCTGCTCGGTGAGGGCCATACCTTGCCGGAGACAGTGCCGTATCGCAACTACGTGGCACATGCCCGACTGGGTGTCGGGGCTAATGCTCATGAAGGTTTTTTTCGCGAGATGCTGGCCGATATCGATGAGCCAACACTGCCGTTCGGCGTGGTTGGAACGACGGGCAGCGACTCATTGATCGAAGATGTGCGCCTGCAAGTCGATGACTCAGTGAGCGCGCGTCTGCGGACCCTGGCCCGACAGCTGGGGGTCAGTGCCGCGAGCCTGCATCACCTCGCATGGGCGCGTGTGGTGGGTGCGCTGTCAGGCAAGTCGGACGTGGTTTTCGGTACGGTGCTGATGGGCCGGATGCAGGGCGGCGACGGCGCCGATCGAGCGTTGGGTATGTTCATCAACACCTTGCCGTTGCGGGTCAGGCTGGAAGGACATGCGGTGCGCGAAGGGGTCAGAACCACCCACGCACGGCTGACCGCATTGCTCGGTCACGAACACGCGTCCCTGGCCCAGGCCCAGCGTTGCAGTGGCGTGGCCGCACCGGCACCGTTGTTCAATTCGCTGCTCAATTATCGCCACAGTGCCAGCGAGCCAGTGGCGTCGTCAGAGACGCTTCAGGCCTGGCAAGGCTTGCATAGCATGGGCAGCGAAATGCGCAGCACTTACCCGATCACGCTGTCGATCGACGACCTGGGCCAGGGCTTCAACCTGACGATTCAAGCCCTGGCACAGATCGGTGCACAGCGCATCGGCAACTATATGTTGACGGCACTCGGCGCACTGGTTGATGCGCTGGAGCAGCAGCCACAAACCCCGTTGCAGCGTTTGAAAGTCCTCTCGTCAACCGAACACCAGCAAGTGCTGTACGATTTCAATGACACGGCACGCGACTACCCACGCAACAGCAGCCTGCAGGAGCTTTTCGAGCAACGAGTGGCTGCGCAGCCCGATGCACTGGCCGCAGTACACGATGACCAGCAACTGACCTACCACGAACTCAACAGTCGCGCCAACGCGCTGGCCCGTCACTTGACCGACCTCGGCGTGCAACCGGGCGAGCGGGTGGCGTTGCTGCTGGAGCGCTCCCTTGACCTGCTGGCCGGTCAGCTGGCGATCGTCAAATGCGGGGCGGCCTATGTGCCGCTGGACATCAACGCCCCGGCCGAGCGTCAGGCATTCATGCTGCAAGACTGCGGGGCGCGGCAGGTGTTGACGCTGGCTCGCCATGACCTGCCTGAAGGCATCCAGCGGATTGACCTTGACCTGCTGCAACTGCCAAGCGATGCGCCCAACCCGGTACAGTCAGCATCCGCCGAGTCGGTTGCTTATATCATGTACACCTCCGGCTCCACCGGTATGCCCAAAGGCGTATTGGTGCCGCACCGTGCTGTCAGCCGCCTGGTGCTCAACAACGGTTACGCTGATTTCAATGCGCAGGATCGTGTCGCGTTCGCCTCAAACCCGGCTTTCGACGCCAGCACCCTGGATGTATGGGCGCCATTGCTCAATGGCGGTTGCGTGGTGGTGGTGGAGCAGTCGGTATTGCTGTCTGTGGAAGAGTTCCGCTCACTGCTGCTGTCTCAGTCGATCAGCGTGCTGTGGATGACAGCAGGCCTGTTCCATCAATATGCCGACGGCCTGATGGAGGCCTTCGCCAGATTGTGCTACCTGATCGTCGGCGGCGATGTTCTGGACCCGGCGGTGATCGCCCGGGTATTGAAAGAAGGCGCCCCGCGACACTTGCTCAATGGCTACGGCCCGACTGAAGCGACGACCTTTTCCACGACCCATGAGATCACCTCGGTCGGCAACGGCGGTATTCCTGTCGGGCGTCCGATTGGCAACAGCCAGGTTTACGTGCTCGATACCCTGCGCCAACCGGTGGCGGTGGGCGTGGTCGGGGAGCTGTACATCGGCGGGCAGGGCGTGGCCAAGGGTTACTTGAACCGCCCGGAGCTGAACGCCACCCAGTTTGTCGCCAACCCTTTCAGCAACGACGCTGGAACTCTGCTGTACCGCACCGGAGACCTTGGCCGCTGGAACGCGGACGGCGTGATCGAGTATCTGGGCCGTAACGACGACCAGGTGAAAATCCGTGGTTTCCGTATCGAACTGGGTGAAATCGAAGCGCGTCTGGTCGAATGTTCTGGCGTCAGCGAGGCCGCGGTGCTGGCCCGCCAGGACGAGACTGGACAAAAACGTCTGGTAGCGTATGTCGTCGGCGAAGACAGCAGCGCCTTGACAGCGGTCGAACTGCGCCGCGAACTGGCGGCGTCGCTGGCCGAATACATGGTGCCAAGTGCCTTTGTGGTGCTGGATTCGTTCCCGCTGACCGCCAACGGCAAGCTTGATCGCAAAGCCCTGCCGGTCCCGGACGCTGATGCCTATGCCAGCCGTGAGTTCGAGGCACCCGAGGGTGAAGTGGAAGTCACACTGTCGCGTATATGGTCCGAATTGCTCAACGTTGAACGCGTGGGCCGTCACGATCACTTCTTTGAGCTCGGCGGGCACTCGCTGCTGGCCGTCAGCCTGATATGCGTCAGGCGGGTCTGAGCGCCGATGTGCGCGTGTTGTTCAGCCAGCCCACGCTGGCCGCACTGGCGGCAGCGGTCGGCGCAGGCCATGACATCAAGGTACCGTCCAACCTGATAGACACAGGCTGCGAGCGCATTACCCCGGAGCTGTTGCCGCTGGCGAATCTGACCCAGATGCAGATCGACCAGGTGGTCGCCACCGTACCCGGCGGCGTGGCGAATGTGCAGGATATCTACGCGCTGGCACCGTTGCAGGAAGGCATTCTTTATCACCACATGGCGGCCGAACAGGGCGATCCCTACGTACTGCAGACCCAGTTCGCCTTTGACAATCGCGAGCGCCTGAACGCCTTCGTTCAGGCCTTGCAGATGGTCATTGATCGTCACGACATTCTACGCACCGGGGTGGTCTGGGACGGTCTGGATGCACCCGTGCAGGTGGTCTGGCGTGAAGCGAAATTGCACCTTGAGGGGCTTGAACTTGACCCGGCGGACGGTGAGATAGGCGCGCAACTGCACAGCCGCTTCGACGGACGTCACTACCGCCTCGATATGAGTCAAGCGCCCCTGATGCGTCTGGTTCATGCCGAGGACCCGCTCAACCAGCGAATCACCGCGATGCTGC
This sequence comes from Pseudomonas syringae CC1557, assembly GCF_000452705.1. Taxonomy (NCBI): domain Bacteria; kingdom Pseudomonadati; phylum Pseudomonadota; class Gammaproteobacteria; order Pseudomonadales; family Pseudomonadaceae; genus Pseudomonas; species Pseudomonas syringae. The sequence continues at coordinate 3,020,479 of NZ_CP007014.1, read as the reverse complement.
TGTTCCATCATATGGCTCTGGACCATATGGCCATGGAAGTGGTGCAGCATGAAATGCAGGCCTGGCTGCTGGGCGAGGCCGAAGGCTTGTCGGCGCCCGTGCCATACCGCAATTACGTGGCTCAGGCGCGTCTGGGTGTCAGCCAGGCCGATCACGAAGTGTTTTTCCGCGACATGCTCGGCGATATCGACGAACCGACGCTGCCTTTCGGCCTGCAGGATGTGCAGGGCGATGGCCGTGATATCGAAGAAGCCGCGCTTTTAGTGGACAGCCAGTTGAACCTGCGCCTGCGTGCTCAGGCCCGACAACAGGGTGTGAGTGCCGCCAGCCTGGTGCACCTGGCCTGGGCTCAGGTGCTGGGCAAGGTGTCCGATCGCCGCGATGTGGTGTTCGGCACCGTACTGCTGGGCCGTATGCACGCCGGCGAGGGCGCTGACCGGGCGCTGGGGATGTTCATCAATACCTTGCCGCTGCGGGTCGCCGTAGGCGGGCAAGGGGTACGCGCCGGGGTCAAGGCAACACACGCGCAACTTACCGCGTTGCTCGCTCACGAACATGCCTCACTGGCGTTGGCCCAGCGTTGCAGCGGTGTAGCCGCACCGACGCCACTGTTCAGCGCACTGCTCAATTACCGCCACAGTGCGGTTGGCAGCGCAGCAGAACGAACGGCCCAGGCCTGGCAGGGTATGCAAGCCCTGCACAGTGAAGAACGCACCAACTATCCATTGACCTTGAACGTCGATGACGTGGGTGACGGCTTCAAACTGACCGCACTGGCGGCGACCTCTGTCGGTGCGCAGCGCGTGTGTGGCTATATGCACACGGCGCTGGAACAGCTGGTCGATGCTCTTGAGTTAATGCCACAAGCGTCGTTGCAAAGTTTGTCGATTCTGCCAGCTGTCGAGCGTGAGCAGTTGCTGGTGGCGTTCAACGACACCGCGCTGGATTACCCGCACGAACAGACCATTCACGGGATGTTCGAAGCACAGGTCGAGCGCACTCCGGATGCGCTAGCGGTGGTGCACGGCGAACGGCGCCTGACCTATCGTGAGCTCAACGAGCAGGCCAACCGCCTGGCGCATGCCTTGCGCAAGCAGGGTGTGCAGCCGGATTCCCGCGTCGGGATCTGCGTTGAGCGCGGTGCCGAGATGGTCGTCGGCCTGCTGGCGATCCTCAAGGCGGGCGGCGGGTATGTGCCGCTCGATCCGGCGTATCCGGTAGACCGTATCGCTTACATGTTGCAGGACAGCGCTCCGGCAGCCGTGCTAGCTCAAACCGTTACCCAGGGTTTGCTGAGCGATGTTTCGGTGCCTGTGATCAATCTTGATCTGAGCGATTGGCAGGACGAATCCGTCCAGAATCCGCAGGTGCAGGGGCTGACTTCGGCGCATCTGGCGTACCTGATCTACACCTCGGGTTCGACCGGCCTGCCGAAAGGCGTGATGATCGAACACCGCAACACCGTGAATTTCCTGACCTGGGCGCATACGGCTTTCGACGGCTCTGCACTGAATAAGACGCTGTTCTCCACCTCGCTGAACTTCGACCTCGCCGTCTATGAGTGCTTTGCGCCGCTGACGTCCGGCGGCAGCATCGAAGTCGTCAGGAACGTGCTGGAACTGCAACACGGCGAGCACGATATCGGCCTTATCAACACCGTGCCCTCAGCGCTCAAGGCACTGCTGGAAGTCGATGGACTGCCGGAATCGGTTCACACAGTGAACGTGGCGGGGGAGGCGCTCAAGCGCAGCCTGGTGGAAAATCTGTTCGAAAATACCGGCGTGCAGCGCCTGTGCAACCTTTATGGTCCTTCGGAAACCACCACCTACTCGAGCTGGGTGGCGATGGATCGCGAAGAGGGCTTCGCAGCGCACATTGGCAAACCGGTCGGCAATACACAGTTTTACTTGCTGGACGAGCAACAGCAGCCAGTGCCACTGGGCGTTGCCGGTGAGATCTACATCGGCGGTGCCGGTGTGGCGCGGGGTTATCTGAACCGTGACGACCTCACTGCAGAGCGCTTCCTCAAGGACCCGTTCAGCCAGCAAGCAGCGGCACGCATGTACCGCACAGGCGACCTGGGTCGCTATCTGGCGGATGGCAATATCGAATACCTCGGCCGTAACGACGACCAGGTAAAAATCCGTGGCTTCCGTATCGAGCTCGGTGAGATTGATGCACGTCTTGCCAAACACCCGGCCGTCCACGAAGCGGTGGTAACTGCCCGCGAAGACATTCCGGGCGACAAGCGTCTGGTGGCTTATTACACCCTGAACGCAGGGCATGCTTCGGTAGATATCGATAACCTGCGCGGCTGGCTGCAGGAACAATTGCCGGCCTACATGATCCCGGTGGCCTATGTGCTGCTCGATGCAATGCCACTGACCCCGAACGGCAAACTGGACCGCAAGGCCCTGCCGGCACCGGACAGCGATGCACTGATCAACCGCGAATACGAAGCCCCACAAGGCGAAAGCGAAGCGCAGATTGCGGCTATCTGGCAAGACCTGTTGGGCGTTGCCAGGATTGGTCGTCACGACAACTTCTTCGAACTCGGCGGCCATTCGCTGCTGGCGGTGAGCCTGATCGGGCGCATGCGCCAGTTGGGTCTCAGTACCGATATACGCGTACTGTTCAGTCAGCCGACTCTGGCCGCACTGGCTGCTGCGGTTGGCGGTAGCACGGACATCGTGGTGCCAGCCAATCTGATCACCGAGGATTGCCAACGCATTACGCCTGACTTGCTGCCACTGGCCGACCTGACCCAGGCACAGATCGATCAAGTGGTCGCCAGCGTGCCGGGCGGCGTGGCGAATGTGCAGGACATTTACCCGCTGGCCCCTTTGCAGGAAGGCATTCTCTATCACCATATTGCGGCAGAGCAGGGCGATCCCTACGTACTGCAGGCGCATTTCGCGTTCGATGACCGCGCAAGTCTGGACGCTTTCGTTCAGGCTTTGCAGAGGGTCATCGAGCGTCACGACATTCTGCGCACCGCTATGTTCTGGAAAGGCCTGGACTCACCCGTGCAGGTGGTCTGGCGCCACACGCAGTTGCCTCTTGATAAGCTGCACATAGACCCGGCGGCAGGCGATATTGGCGCGCAACTGCACAGTCGCTTCGACCCGCGTCACCATCGTCTTGATGTCACTCAGGCACCGCTGATGCGCCTGGCCTATGCCGAGGACCCGCTGAGCCAGCGGATCTGCGCGATGCTGCTGTTCCATCATATGGTCCTCGATAACATGGCGATGGCCGTGGTACAGCATGAAATGCAGGCCTGTTTGCTGGGCGAAGCGCAAACCCTGTCGGCACCCGTGCCATACCGCAATTATGTGGCCCAGGCACGCCTGGGGGTCAGCCAGGCCGAGCACGAAGCGTTCTTCCGCGACATGCTCGGTGATGTGGACGAGCCGACGCTGCCGTTCGGTCTGCAGGATGTGCAGGGCGATGGCCTTGATATCGAAGAAGCCAGCCTGGCGCTGGATCCTCGACTCAACCTGCGCCTGCGTGCTCAGGCCCGACAACAGGGCGTGAGCGCCGCCAGTCTGGTGCACCTGGCCTGGGCTCAGGTGCTGGGCAAGGTGTCCGATCGCCGCGACGTGGTATTCGGCACCGTACTGATGGGCCGGATGCAGGCTGGCGAAGGCGCCGAGCGGGCATTGGGGATGTTCATCAATACCTTGCCGCTGCGGGTTTCGGTGGGCGGGAAGAGCGTGCGTGACGGGGTCAAGGCCACTCATGAGCGTCTGACTGCCTTGCTGGGTCATGAGCATGCTTCGCTGGCACTGGCTCAGCGTTGCAGCGGCATTACCGCACCGACGCCATTGTTCAGTTCGCTGCTCAACTACCGCCACAGTGCGGCTGGCAGCGTATCCGAGCGGGCTACCCAGGCCTGGCAGGGGATTCATGCGCTGAACAGCGAAGAACGCACCAACTATCCATTGACCTTGAATGTCGATGACTACGGTGAAGGCTTCAACCTCAACGTACTGGTCAGCAGCACCGTGGGCGCTACACGGGTATGCGGTTACATGCAGACCGTGCTGGAGCATCTGGTGGATGCGCTGGAGCAGTCACCGTCTTCGGCCCTGGACAGCCTGCCAATCCTGCCTGCTGCCGAACGTGCGCAATTGCTGGTGGCGTTCAACGTCACCGCGCTGGATTACCCGCACGAACAGACCATTCACGGGTTGTTCGAAGCACAGGTCGAGCGCACTCCGGATGCGCTGGCGGTGGTGCACGGCGAACAGCGCCTGACCTATCGCGAGCTCAACGAGCAGGCCAACCGCCTGGCCCATGCCTTGCGCAAGCAGGGTGTGCAGCCGGATTCCCGCGTCGGTATCTGTGTCGAACGCAGTGCGGAGATGGTCGTCGGTCTGCTGGCGATCCTCAAGGCGGGCGGCGGGTATGTGCCGCTCGATCCTGCGTATCCGGTAGAACGTATTGCTTACATGTTGCAGGACAGCGCTCCGGCAGCGGTGCTGGCGCAAACCGCTACTCAGGGCTTGCTGGCCGACGGTTCGGTGCCTGTGATCAATCTGGACCTGAGCGATTGGCAGGACGAATCCGTCCAGAATCCGCAGGTGCAGGAGCTGACTTCGGCGCATCTGGCGTACCTGATCTACACCTCGGGTTCGACCGGCCTGCCGAAAGGCGTGATGATCGAACACCGCAACACCGTGAACTTCCTGACCTGGGCGCACACGGCTTTCGACGCTTCTGCACTGGAAAAAACGCTGTTCTCCACTTCGCTGAACTTCGACCTTGCGGTTTACGAGTGCTTCGCGCCGCTGACATCGGGCGGCAGCATCGAAGTCGTCAGGAACGTGCTGGAACTGCAACACGGCGAGCACGATATCGGCCTGATCAACACCGTACCGTCGGCGCTTAAAGCGCTGCTGGAAGTTAACGGCTTACCAGAATCGGTGCACACCGTGAACGTGGCCGGTGAAGCGCTGAAACGCAGCCTGGTTGAATCGCTGTTCGAGAAAACCGGCGTGCAGCGCCTGTGTAACCTCTATGGCCCTTCGGAAACCACTACCTATTCAAGCTGGGTGGCCATGGACCGCGAAGAAGGTTTCGCTGCGCACATCGGCAAACCGGTAGGCAATACGCAGTTTTACCTGCTGAATGAACAGCAACAGCCGGTTCCACTGGGCGTCGTGGGCGAGATCTACATTGGCGGCGCCGGTGTAGCGCGGGGTTATCTGAACCGTGACGACCTCACTGCCGAGCGCTTTCTCAAGGACCCGTTCAGCCAGCAACCAGCGGCACGCATGTACCGCACCGGCGACTTGGGTCGTTACTTGCCTGACGGCAATATCGAATACCTGGGCCGTAACGACGATCAGGTGAAGATCCGTGGTTTCCGTATCGAACTGGGCGAGATCGACGCACTCCTGACAAAACACCCGGCGGTCCATGAGGCGGTAGTCACCGCCCGCGAAGACATTCCGGGCGACAAGCGTCTGGTGGCTTATTACACCGTCCAGACAGCTCACTCCGAGCCGGACATCGATAGCCTGCGCGACTGGCTGCAGGAGCAACTGCCGGCCTACATGATCCCTGTGGCTTACGTGCGTCTCGCCGCAATGCCGCTGACCCCGAACGGCAAACTCGACCGCAAGGCCCTGCCAGCACCGGACGGTGATGCACTGATCCGTGGTGGCTACGAGGAGCCGCAAGGCTTGGCCGAAATCACTCTGGCGAAAATTTGGGCTGACTTGCTCAAGCTCGAACGTGTCGGTCGCCACGACCACTTCTTTGAGCTGGGAGGGCATTCGTTGCTGGCGGTAAGCCTGATCGAACGCATGCGCCAGGCCGGCCTGAGTGCCAACGTGCGTACGTTGTTCAGTCAGCCGACCCTGGCGGCACTGGCAGCAGCGGCAGGCGCGGTCGACGATCTGGTTGTTCCGGCCAACGGCATACCTGCGGACTGCCAGAGAATTACCCCGGACATGCTGCCGTTGATCGACCTGAGCCAGGAGCAGATCGACCAGGTGGTGGCCTGTGTGCCCGGCGGCGCGGCGAACGTGCAAGGACATCTACCCGCTGGCGCCGTTGCAGGAAGGCATTCTCTATCACCACATCAGCGCCGAACGGGGCGACCCCTATGTGCTACAGGCGCAGTTTGCCTTTGACAGCCGCGCACACGTGGACACCTTCGCCAACGCGCTGCAAATGGTCATCAACCGGCATGACATTCTGCGTACGTCCATGCACTGGGAAAGCCTCGATGAGCCTTTACAGGTGGTCTGGCGCCAGGTCGAGCTGAGTGTCGAAGAGATTGATTTCAACTCTTGCCTCGGTAATGTAGCCGTTCAGTTGCAAGAGTACCTCGACCCGAGCCAGGTACGTCTGGACATCCGTCAGGCGCCCTTGATGCGCCTGGTATGCGCCCTTGACAGCGGCAACGAACGCTGGCTGGCGACCTTGATGTTCCACCACATGATCCTTGACCACACCGCCCTGGATCAGGTGCAGCATGAAATGCAGGTCTGCCTGCTCGGTCAGGTCGAGCAACTTGGCGATTCCATTCCCTACCGCAATTATGTCGCTCAGGCCCGACTGGGCCTGAACGAGCAGGATCACGAGCAGTTCTTCCAGGACATGCTTGGCGACATCGTTGAGCCGACGCTGCCGTTCGGCCTGCACGATGTGCAAGGCGACGGCAGCGCGCTCGATCATGCCCGTCTGCAGCTGGACGGTGCTTTGAACCAACGCCTCAGAGTTCAGGCGCGGCAACTTGGGGTCAGTGCGGCAAGCCTGTTACACCTGGCGTTCGCACAAATGCTGGGCCGCCTCAGCGGGCGTGAACAGGTGGTGTTCGGCACCATCCTGATGGGTCGGATGCAGGGCGGTCAGGGTGCCGAACGAGCCCTTGGCATGTTTATCAATACCTTGCCGCTGCGCGTGGACCTGGGCGATCAAGGCGTGCGTGACGGGGTCAAGGCCACGCACCGGCGCTTGACCGGGTTACTCGGCATGAGCATGCCTCGCTGGCACTGGCCCAGCGCTGCAGTGGCGTGATCGCACCGACACCGCTGTTCAGCGCTTTGCTCAATTATCGCCATAGCAACGTTGCCGTTACCGATGAGGCACTGACGGCGTGGAGTGGCATACAGTCGCTGGGGCTGGCCGATGAAGAACGCACCAACTACCCATTGACCGTCAACGTCGACGATACGGGTGAAGATTTTCTGTTCACCTCGCTGGTAACGGCGAGCATCGGCGCACAGCGTGTGTGTGACTATTTGCAGCGGGCCGTAGAGGGACTGGTCGATGCGCTGGAACAGGCACCGCAAACCCCGCTGCACGCCATTTCGATACTGCCGCCCAGCGAGCGTGCGCAGTTGCTTGAACACTGGAACCTGCCCGGAAAGGCCGATACAGACGAAATACCGATCCATCAGCAATTCGAAGCCCAGGCAGCGCAACGACCAGACTCCGTCGCGTTGAGGTTCGAAGCGCAGACCCTGAGCTACGGCGAACTCAACATCCGCGCCAACCAGGTAGCCCATCGCCTGCTGGCTCACGGCGTTCGTCCGGATGATCGGGTGGCTATCTGCGTCGAACGCGGCCCGGCGATGATCATCGGCTTGCTGGGCATTCTCAAATCCGGCGCTGGATACGTACCACTGGACCCGGCATACCCCCTTGAACGGCTGGCCTACACCCTCGCTGACAGCGCGCCAGTGGCGTTGTTGAGTCAGCGGTCAGTACAGGGCACCTTACCGGCCTCGGAAGTGCCGGTGATCAGTCTCGACGATGACTTGCAGGGCCAATCCGTCTGCAATCCGCAGGTGCCGGTAAAGCCCACTAACCTTGCTTATGTGATCTACACCTCCGGCTCCACCGGTCTGCCCAAAGGTGTGATGGTCGAGCATCGCAACGTTGCACGGCTGTTTTCGGCCACCGAAGACTGGTTTGGCTTCAATGAACAGGATGTGTGGGCGCTGTTCCACTCGTTCGCCTTTGACTTCTCGGTCTGGGAAATATGGGGCGCATTGCTGCACGGCGGACGCCTGTTGATCGTCCCGCAACTGGTCAGCCGCTCGCCCGAAGACTGCTACGACCTGTTGTGCAGCGCTGGAGTGACGGTGCTCAACCAGACGCCGAGTGCATTCCGCCAACTGATCGCTGCACAGGGCGAGAACGGGCAGGCGCATTCTTTACGCCAGGTAATTCTCGGTGGTGAAGCACTGGAAACGGCGCTGCTCAAGCCGTGGTACGCCCGCAACGTGAATGCCGGCACGCAACTGGTGAACATGTACGGCATTACCGAAACCACCGTGCATGTGACCTATTACCCGTTGCAGCCTGAAGACGCCCAACGCGTCGGTGCCAGCCCGATTGGCAAACGCATCCCGGACCTGCAGCTTTATCTGCTCGACGCCTATGGCGAACCGGTGCCGGTAGGTGTGATCGGCGAGCTGTACGTGGGCGGTGCCGGTGTTGCCCGGGGCTACCTTAACCGTGAAGCACTGACGGCCGAGCGTTTCCTCGATAACCCGTTCAGTACAGCACCAGGTGCGCGTCTGTATCGTACCGGCGACCTGGGACGCTGGCTGGCCGATGGCAGCCTGGAATACCTGGGCCGTAACGACGAACAGGTCAAGATTCGCGGCTTCCGCATTGAGTTGGGCGAGATCGAAGCGCAACTCGCCACGTGCGACGGTGTAAAGGATGCGCGGGTGCTGGTGCGTGAGGACGAGCCCGGCGACAAGCGCCTTGTGGCCTATGTCATCGGCAGCACGGAGCTGGAACCGGACGCTACCCGATTGCGCGAGCAACTGCGTCTTTCGCTTGCCGAGTACATGCTGCCAAGCGCCTTTGTCAGTCTGGAAAGTTTCCCGCTGACGGCCAACGGCAAGCTCGACCGCAAGGCTTTGCCGGTGCCCGACCGTTCGGCGGTGGCCAGTCGTGGCTATGAAGCGCCCGAAGGCGACACCGAGATGGCCATTGCCCGGATCTGGCAAGACCTGCTGCAACTGGAGCAGGTCGGCCGGCATGACCACTTCTTCGAACTGGGCGGCCATTCGCTGCTGGCCGTTAAACTGATCGAGCGCATGCGCCAGATCGATCTGGTTGCCGACGTGCGTGTGCTGTTCACCCAGCCGACCCTGTCTGCCCTGGCGGCGGCGGTGGGCGGCAAAGGTGCGGTAGAAGTACCCGCCAACCTTATTCCCGTCGGCTGTGAGCGGATCACCCCGGACATGCTGCCATTGGTGTCGCTGAGCCAGGACGACATCGACCGTGTGGTGTCCAGCGTGCCCGGCGGTCTGGCCAACGTGCAGGACATCTACGTTTGGGAGCGTCTGGACGCCCCCGTCCAGGTGGTCTGGCGTGAAGCGACCCTGGGCCTGGATGAACAGGTGCTGGACCCGGCCGATGGCGACATCACCGAACAACTGATCAAGCGCCTGAACCCTCGTCACACGCGTCTGGACATCCGTCAGGCGCCAATGTTACGCATCGGTTATGCACATGACGCGGAGAACGACCAGGTGGTCTGGCGTGAAGCGACCCTGGGCCTGGATGAACAGGTGCTGGACCCGGCCGATGGCGACATCACCGAACAACTGATCAAGCGCCTGAACCCTCGTCACACGCGTCTGGACATCCGTCAGGCGCCAATGTTACGCATCGGTTATGCACATGACGCGGAGAACGACCGCTGGCTGGGCATGCTGCGCTTCCATCACCTGGTGGACGATGCCACCTCACTGCGTATTCTGAGCAGCGAAATCGAGGCGTATATGCTGGGTCAGCAAGCCTCGCTGCCGCCGTCCGTGCCTTATCGCAACTACGTGGCGCAAGCCATGCTCGGCGTCAGCCGTGAAGAGCACGAGGTGTTTTTCCACGACATGCTCGGTGACATTGATGAGCCGACGCTGCCGTTCGGCCTGCAGGACGTGCAGGGCGACGGAAGCGGTATCGAGGAAGTGCGCCTGTTGGTCGACGTGGACCTGAGTCGACGCCTGCGCGTGCAGGCTCGCCAGCTCGGGGTAAGCTCTGCCAGCCTGTATCACCTGGCCTGGGCCCGCGTGCTGGGCGCGGTGTCAGGCAAAGAGGATGTGGTGTTCGGCACCGTGTTGCTTGGTCGCCTGCAAGGCGGCGCCGGGTCCGATCGGGCGCTGGGAATGTTCATCAATACCTTGCCGCTGCGTGTCACGCTTGGCGAGCAGGGCGTGCGCAGCGGTCTGAAAGCTACCCACGCAAGCCTCAGCGGCCTGCTGGCCCATGAACATGCCTCGCTGGTACTGGCCCAACGTTGCAGTGGGGTACCCACTTCGACGCCATTGTTCAGCTCGCTGCTCAACTTCCGCCATACCGGTGATGTCGCCGCAAGCGACCAGGCGCTGGTCGCGTGGGAAGGCATTCAGGCGCTGCACGGCGAAGAGCGCACCAACTACCCGCTGACCCTGTGCGTGGATGACCAGGGCGAAGGTTTCGCCCTGACCATCATGGCCGAAGGGCAGATCGGCGCCAAACGTGTGTGTACCTACATGCACTGTGTGCTGGAAAACCTGGTGCAAGCACTGGAGCAGACCCCGGACGCTGCGCTGGGAGCGCTGAATATCCTGCCCGCGATAGAGCGCCAGCAACTGCTGGAAAGCTGGAATACCCCGCATGCCCTGCAGGCCGACGACGCACTGATTCATCGTACCTTCGAAGCCTGGGTGGTGGCGCAGCCGGATGCCGTGGCCCTGCATTATGAAGACCGCACCCTGACCTATGCCGAGCTGAATACCCGCGCCAATCAGGTAGCCCATTACCTGCTGGGCCTGGGCGTGCAGCCGGATGACCGGGTAGCAATCTGTGTCGAGCGCAGCCTGGAAATGATTGTCGGTCTGCTCGGAGTTCTCAAGTCCGGTGCGGGTTACGTGCCGATTGACCCGGCCTATCCGGCCGAGCGTATTGCCTATCAGTTGCAGGACAGCGCCCCGATGGCGGTACTGGCCGATGCTGCGGGGCTGGCGCTGCTGGGCACGTTCGACGGCCCACGCGTGGATTTGCACAGTCCGGCGTTGCAGGCCCAACCGGGTAGCAACCCACGATTGACCGGGCTTGGTTCGCACCACCTGGCTTATGTCATCTACACCTCCGGCTCCACCGGTCTGCCCAAAGGTGTGATGGTCGAGCATCGCAACGTTGCGCGGCTGTTCTCGGCCACCCAGGACTGGTTCGGTTTCAATGAACAGGATGTCTGGGCGCTGTTCCATTCGTTCGCCTTCGACTTCTCAGTCTGGGAAATCTGGGGCGCGCTGTCGCACGGCGGGCGTTTGCTGATCGTGCCGCAGCTGGTCAGCCGCTCCCCGCAAGACTGCTATGCGCTGTTGTGCAGCGCCGAAGTGACGGTGCTCAACCAGACCCCGAGCGCCTTCCGCCAGTTGCTCAACGCCCAGGGCGAGAGCGATCAACGACACTCCTTGCGCCAAGTGATTTTTGGCGGCGAAGCACTGGACACCGGGATGCTCAAGCCGTGGTACGCCAGGGTGATCAACGCTGGTACACAGCTGGTGAACATGTATGGCATCACCGAAACCACGGTGCATGTGACCTATCACCCCCTGGTGGCGGCAGATGCGCAGCGTGCGGGCGTGAGCCCTATCGGTGTGCGCATTCCCGATTTGCAGTTGTATGTCCTCGACGCACGCCGCGAGCCGGTGCCGGTGGGTGTTGTCGGCGAGTTGTTTGTCGGCGGCGCGGGTGTCGCGCGGGGCTACTTGAACCGTGAAGCATTGACAGCCGAGCGTTTCCTGGCGAATCCGTTCAGCAAGGATCCTCAGGCGCGCCTGTACCGAACCGGCGACCTGGGTCGCTGGATGGATGATGGCAGTCTCGATTACCTGGGCCGCAATGACGATCAGGTCAAGATCCGTGGTTTCCGTATCGAACTGGGAGAAATCGGTCAAGATCCGTGGTTTCCGTATCGAACTGGGAGAAATCCAGGCAGCGCTGGCCGCGTGCGACACGGTCCGCGAAGCGCTGGTGCTGGTCCGCGAAGATCAACCAGGTGACAAGCGCCTGGTGGCCTATGTGATCGCCGCGCCGGGCCACGAGATCGTGGCGGCTGACTTGCGTGCGCGGCTGCTGCTGTCCCTGACCGACTACATGGTGCCCAGTGCTTTTGTGGCGCTGGACAGTTTCCCGCTGACCGCCAACGGCAAGCTCGACCAAAAAGCGTTGCCCGCACCGGATGCGCAGGCACTGGCAATGCGTGAATACACGCCGCCCGAGGGCGATGTCGAGATCGCCATCGCACAGATCTGGCAGTCTCTGCTGCAAGTGCCACAGGTTGGCCGCCACGATCATTTCTTCGAGTTGGGCGGGCATTCGTTGCTGGCCGTCAAACTGATCGAGCGCATGCGCCAGATCGACCTGTCGGCTGATGTGCGGGTGCTGTTCAGCCAGCCGACCCTTGCCGCCCTTGCTGCGGCGGTGGGCGGGTACACCGAAGTACAGGTGCCGGATAACCTGATTGTGCCGGGCTGCGAGCGTATTACCCCGGACATGCTGCCGCTGGCCGAACTGGACCAGGCAGCGATTGATCGGGTCGTCGCCAGCGTACCCGGCGGCCTGGCCAATATTCAGGACATCTACGCCCTGGCCCCCTTGCAGGAAGGCATTCTCTATCACCATCTGGCCGCGGATGAAGGTGATCCCTATGTCTTGCAGATGCTCTTCGCGTTCGATGATCGCGAGTGTCTGGCCGGTTTTGCCTCGGCCTTGCAGAACGTGGTCGAACGCCACGATATCCTGCGCACCGGCGTGGTCTGGGAAGGGCTTGAGAAGCCGGTACAGGTGGTCTGGCGCAACGCGAAACTGAGCCTGGAAGAGGTGACCATCGATCCGCTCGACGGTGACGTGCTTACACGACTGCGCGAGCGTTTTGACCCGCGTCACTATCGCCTGGACATTGGCCAGGCGCCGTTGATGCGCATCGCCTATGCCGAGGACATCCCCAACCAGCGTCTGATCGGCATGTTGCTGTTCCACCATCTGGCGCTGGATCACACCTCGCTGGAAGTGGTAGTGGAGGAAATGCAGGCCAGCCTGCAGGGTCAGATCGAACAATTACCGGCCCCCGTGCCTTATCGCAACCATGTGGCACAGGCGCGTCTGGGTATCAGCCAGGCCGAGCACGAAGCGTTTTTCCGCGACATGCTCGGTGACATCGACGAACCGACCCTGGCTTACGGCATACAAGACGTGCAGGGCGATGGCAGTGGTATCGAGGAAGTACATCAGGTGCTCGACAGCCAGTTGAGCAGCCGTATACGCAGCATTGCGCGGCAGTTGGGGGTTAGTGCTGCCAGCCTGGCGCATCTGGCATGGGCTCAGGTGGCAGGCCGGGTCTCGGGCCGTGAAGAAGTGGTGTTCGGTACTGTACTGATGGGCCGGATGCAGGGCGGCAACGGTTCCGACCGGGCGCTGGGAATGTTCATCAACACCTTGCCGCTGCGCATCAGCGTCGGCCGCCAGAGTGCTCTGGCGGCGGTCAAGCTTACTCACCAGCGCCTGTCGGCCCTGCTGGGGCATGAGCATGCTTCGCTGTCGCTGGCCCAGCGCTGCAGCGGCGTACCGAGTTCGCTGCCGCTGTTCAGCACCTTGCTCAACTACCGCCACAGTAACGGCAGTGCGGCCTCGACCGACACAGTGTCAGCCTGGCAGGGCATTCAGACCCTGAGCATGGAGGAACGGACCAACTATCCGCTGTGCCTGAACGTCGATGACCTGGGCGATGACTTCACGCTCACTATTCAGGCCGTCAGGCAAATCAGTGCCACGCGCATCGGCGAGTACATGCAAGTTGCGCTGCGTAGCCTCGTGGAAGCGCTGGAACATACGCCGCAGGCGGCGCTGAACAGCCTGTCGATACTGCCGAATGACGAGCGCGAGCTGTTGCTGGCGGGCTTCAATGACACTGCCCACCCTTATCCGCGCGATGTCCTGATTCACCAACTGATCGAGCAACAGGCCGCCCAGCGTCCGGATGCCTGCGCCGTACGCGGTGACAGCGGTCCATTGCTCACTTACGCCGAGCTCAATCAACAGGCCAACCAGCTCGCCCATCACCTGATCGAACTGGGCGTTGAGCCTGATACGCGGGTTGCGGTCAGCCTGCGTCGCGGCCCGGAAATGGTCGTGGCGCTGCTGGGTATTCTCAAGGCCGGCGGAGCCTACGTGCCGATCGACCCCGACCTGCCTGGCGCTCGCCAAGCGTACATGCTCAGCGACAGCGCACCCCGTGCGTTGCTCACCGGCCACGATCTGCTTGCAGATCTGCCAGCCCTTAACGTTCCGATGCTGGTGCTCGATGGCCATGATGACCGCGCGCAACTGGCTAGGCAGCCGGCCGTTAACCCAGATGCCAAGGCGCTGGGCCTACAGCCTAATCACCTGGCCTACGTGCTCTACACCTCGGGTTCCACCGGCACGCCCAAAGGCGTGATGAACGAACACCTGGGCGTGGTCAACCGCCTGCTCTGGGCGCGCGACGCCTATGAAGTGAACAGTCAGGATCGCGTGCTGCAGAAGACTCCCTTCGGTTTCGACGTCTCGGTCTGGGAGTTTTTCCTGCCACTGTTGGCCGGGGCTGAGCTGGTCATGGCACGTCCCGGTGGCCATCAGGAGCCGGACTACCTGGATCAGGTGATGAGTGACGCGGGCATTACCCTGCTGCACTTTGTGCCCTCGATGCTCGATGTGTTTCTGGAGCACCGTTCGAACCGCGACTTCCCGCAACTGCGCCGCGTGCTGTGCAGCGGCGAGGCCTTGCCGCGTGCGTTGCAGCGCCGCTTCGAGCAACAGCTGAAGGGCGTTGAACTGCACAACCTTTATGGCCCGACCGAAGCGGCCATCGACGTTACCGCCTGGGAATGCCGTCCGACAGATCCTGGCGACAGCGTGCCTATTGGCCGTCCGATTGCCAATATTCAGATGCACGTACTGGATGCCCAAGGCCAGCTGCAACCCATAGGCGTGGCCGGTGAATTGCACATCGGCGGTATCGGCGTGGCGCGGGGTTACCTGAACCAGCCGGAACTGAGTGCTGAACGCTTCATCGCCGACCCGTTTTCCGACGACCCGCAGGCACGCCTGTACAAAACCGGTGACATGGGTCGCTGGCTGGCCAATGGCGCGCTGGAATACTTGGGCCGTAATGACTTTCAGGTGAAGATTCGCGGTTTGCGCATCGAAATCGGTGAAATCGAGGCCGCGTTGGCCAAACACCCGGCAGTCCACGAAGCAGTGGTCACCGCTCGCGAAGACATACCTGGCGACAAACGCCTGGTGGCTTATTACACGCAGTCTGCCGACCACAGTGCTGTCGATATCGAAACCCTGCGCGGTCACCTGCAACAACAATTGCCGGAGTACATGGTTCCGGCCATTTATGTGCTGATCGAGGCCATGCCACTGACGTCGAACGGCAAGCTGGACCGCAAGGCACTGCCAGCACCGGACAGTGACGCGCTGATCAGCCGTGGCTACGAAGCACCGCAAGGCGAAACCGAAGAGCAGATAGCGGTTATCTGGCAAGACCTGCTGGGCGTCGAGCAGGTCGGGCGTCACGACAACTTCTTCGAACTGGGCGGTCATTCGCTGCTGGCCGTCAGCCTGACCGGGCGTATGCGTCAGTTGGGCCTGAGCGCCGACGTGCGCGTGCTGTTCAGCCAGCCCACCCTGGCGGCACTGGCCGCCGCCGTGGGCGGTGGCACCGAGCTTGTGGTGCCTGCCAACCTGATCACCGAGGATTGCCAACGCATTACGCCTGAACTGCTGCCACTGGCCGACTTGACTCAGGCGCAGATTGATCAAGTCGTAACAACCGTGCCGGGCGGCATAGCCAATGTGCAGGACATCTACGCACTGGCGCCGTTGCAGACAGGCATTCTTTATCACCATCTGGCCGCCGAAATAGGCGATCCCTATGTGTTGCAGACGCAGTTCGCCTTTGCTGACGGCGAGCGTCTGAAGGCCTTCGTCCAGGCCTTGCAGGCGGTCATTGATCGCCACGACATTCTGCGCACCAGCGTGGTATGGGACGGTCTGGACTCACCGGTGCAAGTGGTCTGGCGTCAGGCCCGCTTGCACCTTGACGCGCTTGAACTTGATCCGGCAGACGGCGATATCAATGTGCAACTGCACAGCCGCTTTGATCCGCGTCATTTCCGGCTGGACGTCGGCCAGGCACCGCTGATGCGTGTGGCCTATGCCGAAGATCCGCTCAACCAGCGCATCTGCGCGTTGCTGTTGTTCCACCACATGGCGCTGGACCACGTGGCGCTGGAAGTGGTGAAGCATGAAATGCAGGCCTGGCTGGCTGGCGAGGCAGACAGCCTTACAGCGTCGGTACCTGTGCCTTATCGCAACTATGTGGCCCAGGCACGCCTGGGTGTCAGCCAGGCCGATCACGAAGCGTTCTTCCGCGACATGCTCGGCGACATCGACGAGCCGACGCTGCCGTTCGGTTTGCAGGATGTGCAGGGTGACGGTCGTGACATCGAGGAAGCCAGCCTGGCGCTGGACCCTCAAATGAGCCTGCGCCTGCGTGCTCAGGCCCGCCAACAAGGGGTGAGTGCCGCGAGCCTGGTGCATCTGGCCTGGGCTCAAGTGTTGGGCAAGGTTTCAAACAAGCAGGATGTGGTGTTCGGCACCGTGCTGATGGGCCGTATGCAAGGTGGCGAAGGTACCGAGCGGGCCTTGGGGATGTTCATCAACACCTTACCGCTGCGGGTTGCGGTGGGTGAGCAGGGCGTACGTGACGGGGTCAAGTCCACGCATAAGCGCCTGACGGCCTTGCTGGGTCATGAGCATGCCTCACTGGCGTTGGCCCAGCGTTGCAGCGGGGTTGCCGCGCCGGCGCCCTTGTTCAGCGCACTGCTCAACTATCGCCATAGCGGGGTCGGCAGTGTGTCCGACCAGGCCATGCAGGCCTGGCAGGGCATTGCGGTACTCAGCGGCGAAGAACGCACCAATTACCCGTTGTGCCTGAACGTCGATGACCTGGGTGATGACTTCACGCTCACTATTCAGGCCGTCAGGCAAATCAGTGCCACACGCGTCGGCGAGTACATGCAGGTTGCACTGCGCAACCTGGTGCAAGCCCTGGAGCAAACGCCGCAAGCGGCGCTGAACAGCCTGTCGATACTGCCTAATGACGAGCGCGAGCTGTTGCTGGCGGGCTTCAATGACACTGCCCACCCTTATCCGCGCGATGTCCTGATTCACCAATTGATCGAACAACAGGCCGCCCAGCGTCCGGATGCCTGCGCCGTACGCGGTGACAGCGGTCCATTGCTCACTTACGCCGAGCTCAATCAACAGGCCAACCAGCTCGCCCATCACCTGATCGAACTGGCGTTGAGCCTGATACGCGGGTTGCGGTCAGCCTGCGTCGCGGCCCGGAAATGGTCGTGGCGCTGCTGGGTATTCTCAAGGCCGGCGGAGCCTACGTGCCGATCGACCCCGACCTGCCTGGCGCTCGCCAAGCGTACATGCTCAGCGACAGCGCACCCCGTGCGTTGCTCACCGGCCACGATCTGCTTGCAGATCTGCCAGCCCTTAACGTTCCGATGCTGGTGCTCGATGGCCATGCTGACCGCGCGCAACTGGCTAGGCAGCCGACCGTTAACCCAGATGCCAAGGCGCTGGGCCTACAGCCTAATCACCTGGCCTACGTGCTCTACACCTCGGGTTCCACCGGCACGCCCAAAGGCGTGATGAACGAACACCTGGGCGTGGTCAACCGCCTGCTCTGGGCGCGCGACGCCTATGAAGTGAACAGTCAGGATCGCGTGCTGCAGAAGACTCCCTTCGGTTTCGACGTCTCGGTCTGGGAGTTTTTCCTGCCGCTGCTCGCCGGTGCCGAACTGGTCATGGCACGTCCCGGTGGCCATCAGGAGCCGGACTACCTGGATCAAGTGATGAGTGACGCGGGCATTACCCTGCTGCACTTTGTGCCCTCGATGCTCGATGTGTTTCTGGAGCACCGCTCGACCCGCGACTTCCCGCAACTGCGCCGCGTGCTGTGCAGCGGCGAGGCCTTGCCGCGTGCGTTGCAGCGCCGCTTCGAGCAACAGCTGAAGGGCGTTGAACTGCACAACCTTTATGGCCCGACCGAAGCGGCCATCGACGTTACCGCCTGGGAATGCCGTCCGACAGATCCTGGCGACAGCGTGCCTATTGGCCGTCCGATTGCCAATATTCAGATGCACGTACTGGATGCCCAAGGCCAGCTGCAACCCATGGGCGTTGCCGGTGAGCTGCACATTGGCGGCATCGGCGTAGCTCGGGGTTACCTGAACCAGCCGGAACTGAGTGCCGAACGCTTCATTGCCGACCCGTTTTCCGACGACCCGCAGACACGTCTGTACAAAACCGGTGACATGGGTCGCTGGTTGGCCAATGGCGCGCTGGAATACCTGGGCCGTAATGACTTTCAGGTGAAGATTCGCGGCTTGCGTATCGAAATCGGTGAAGTCGAGGCCGCGTTGGCCAAACACCCGGCAGTCCACGAAGCAGTGGTCACCGCTCGCGAAGACATACCTGGCGACAAACGCCTGGTGGCTTATTACACGCAGTCTGCCGACCACAGTGCTGTCGATATCGAAACCCTGCGCGGTCATCTGCAACAACAGTTGCCGGAGTACATGGTTCCGGCCATTTATGTGCTGATCGAGGCCATGCCACTGACGTCGAACGGCAAGCTGGACCGCAAGGCACTGCCAGCACCGGACAGTGACGCGCTGATCAGCCGTGGCTACGAAGCACCGCAAGGCGAAACCGAAGAGCAGATAGCGGTTATCTGGCAAGACCTGCTGGGCGTCGAGCAGGTCGGGCGTCACGACAACTTCTTCGAACTGGGCGGTCATTCGCTGCTCGCAGTCAGTCTGATCGGGCGTATGCGTCAGTCGGGCTTGAGCTCGGATGTGCGCGTGCTGTTCGGCCAGCCGACGCTGGCGGCACTGGCAGCGGCGGTTGGCGGCGGCACGGAAATCGTGGTGCCAGCCAATCTGATTTCCGAGCACTGCGAACACATCACCCCGGACCTGCTGCCACTGGCTGACCTGACTCAGGAACAGATCGATAAGGTGGTCGCCAGCGTGCCGGGCGGCGTGGCCAATGTGCAGGATATCTACCCGCTGTCGCCGTTGCAGGAAGGCATCCTCTATCACCACCTCAGCGCTGAGCGCGGAGATCCGTATTTGCTGCAATCGCTGTTCGCCTTCGACAGCCAGGAGCATGTCGACGACTTTGTCCGCGCCTTGCAGTTCGTGATCCAGCGCCATGACATTCTGCGCACTGCACTGGTCTGGGAGGGACTGGACGAACCGATGCAAGTGGTCTGGCGTCAGGCGTTGCTGAGGCGTGAAAGCTTTGACCCGGACCCGCAAGGCGGTGACGTCGCGACACAGTTGCACCAGCGTTTCGACGCCCGCCACTACCGTCTGGACATTCGTCGGGCGCCGATGATGCGTCTTGTAAATGCCTGGGATGAGCCGAACCAGCGCTGGCTGGGCTGGCTGCAGTTCCATCATCTGGTCATGGACCATACCACGCTGGAAGTAGTGCGCTACGAGATGCAGGCCTGCCTGCTGGGGCAGGGTGCCGAACTGGGCATGACGGTTCCATATCGCAATTATATCGCTCAGGTCCGCCTGGGCATGAGTCAGGAGGAACATGAGGCGTTCTTCCGCGACATGTTGAGTGACGTTGACGAGGCGACGCTGCCGTTTGGTTTGCAGGATGTGCAGGGTGAAGGTCATGACATCGAAGAAAGCTGGCTGGCGGTGGATTTGGAGCTCAGCCGTCGTTTGCGAGCCCAGGCCCGTCAACTGGGAGTGAGTGCCGCGAGCCTGGTTCACCTGGCCTGGGCGCAACTGCTGAGCAAGGCCTCGGGGCGTGACGACGTAGTGTTCGGCACCGTGCTGCTGGGCCGGATGCAAGGTGGCGAAGGCTCGGACCGAGCTCTGGGCGTGTTTATCAACACCTTGCCGCTGCGTGTGAGCCTGGGCGACCAAGGCGTGCGTGACGGGGTCAAGGCCACGCACCGGCGCTTGACCGGGTTACTCGGGCATGAGCATGCCTCGCTGGCACTGGCCCAGCGCTGCAGTGGCGTGATCGCACCGACACCGCTGTTCAGCGCTTTGCTCAACTATCGCCACACCAGCGTTGCCGTGACCGATGAGACGCTGACGGCCTGGAATGGCATGCACGCGCTGGCGCTGGGCGATGAAGAACGCACCAACTATCCATTGACCCTAAACGTCGATGACCGGGGCGAAGACTTCCTGTTGACCGTACAGACTGTACCGCTGATCGACGGCGCACGTATCTGCGCCTACATGCAGCAAACCTTGAGCAATCTGGTCAACGCGCTGGAGCAGGCGCCGCAGACCCCGTTGCACGCTATTTCCATACTGCCGGACAGCGAGCGCGAGCAGCTGCTTGAACAGTGCAAGCAGCCCGGCACTGCCTATACGAGCGAGACACCGATTCACCTGCAATTCGAAGCCCGCGCCGCACAACAGCCAGACGCCGTGGCGCTGGTGTTCGAAGAGCAGACCCTGAGCTACGGCGAACTCAACGCACGTGCCAACCAGGTCGCACATCGTTTGCTGGCCCTGGGTGTGCGCCCGGATGATCGCGTGGCGATCTGTGTCGAACGTGGTCCGGAGATGATTATCGGCTTGCTGGGGGTTCTCAAGTCCGGGGCCGGTTATGTGCCAATGGACCCGGCTTACCCGCTTGAACGCCTGGCCTACACCCTCGGCGACAGCGCACCGGTGGCGTTGTTGAGCCAGCAGTCGGTGCAGCAAGCCCTGCCGGTGACGGAAGTCCCCGTCATCAATCTCGACGATGCCGACTTGCAGGACGAATCCGTCTGCAATCCGCAGGTGCCGGTAAAGCCCACTAACCTTGCTTATGTGATCTACACCTCCGGCTCCACCGGTCTGCCCAAAGGTGTGATGGTCGAGCATCGCAACGTTGCGCGGCTGTTCTCGGCCACAGAAGAATGGTTCAGCTTCAATGAACAGGACGTGTGGGCGCTGTTCCATTCGTTCGCCTTCGACTTCTCGGTCTGGGAAATCTGGGGCGCATTGCTGCACGGTGGCCGTCTGTTGATCGTCCCGCAACTGGTCAGCCGCTCGCCCGAAGACTTCTATAACCTGCTGTGCAGTACCGGGGTGACGGTGCTCAACCAGACGCCAAGTGCGTTCCGTCAACTGATTGCTGCCCAAGCTGAAAACACTCAGGCACATTCGCTGCGTCAGGTGATTTTCGGTGGTGAAGCGCTGGAAACGGCGATGCTCAAGCCGTGGTACGCCCGGCAAGCGAACGCCGGCACACAACTGGTGAACATGTACGGCATCACCGAAACCACGGTGCATGTGACCTATTACCCCTTGCAGCCTGAAGACGCCCAGCGTCTCGGCGCCAGCCCGATCGGCAGGCGCATTCCCGACTTGCAGCTGTATATCCTTGATGCCCGCGGCGAGCCTGTGCCGGTGGGAGTGGTCGGCGAGCTGTATGTTGGCGGCGCCGGTGTGGCTCGGGGCTACCTGAACCGTGAAGCACTGACCGCCGAACGTTTCCTCGATAACCCGTTCAGCCACGCAGCGGATGAGCGGATGTACCGCACCGGCGACCTGGGACGCTGGCTGGCCGACGGCAGCCTTGAATACCTGGGGCGCAACGATGAGCAGGTGAAGATTCGTGGTTTCCGTATCGAACTGGGCGAGATCGAAGCGCGTCTGGCTGAATATCCTGACGTCCGCGATGCCGTTGTGTTGTGTCGTGAGGATGTGCCCGGGGACAAGCGTCTGGTGGCTTATGTCACGGCGCAGCAGCCGGAAAGCCTGCTGGACATCGAAAGCCTGCGCGAGCATCTGCAGGGTGCATTGCCTGAGCACATGGTGCCCGCAGCCTATGTGCAACTCGATGAGTTGCCACTGACGGCCAACGGCAAGCTCGACCGCAAGGCTTTGCCGATGCCCGATCGCTCGGCGCTGGCCAGTCGTGGCTACGCAGCACCTGAAAACGACACCGAGATGGCCATTGCGCGGATCTGGCAAGACCTGCTGCAACTGGAGCAGGTCGGTCGCAATGACAACTTCTTCGAACTGGGCGGTCACTCGCTGCTGGCCGTGAAACTGATCGAGCGCATGCGCCAGATCGATCTGGTTGCCGATGTGCGCGTGCTGTTCAGTCAGCCGACCCTGTCCGCCCTGGCGGCAGCGGTGGGCGGCGAGGGTGCAGTAGAAGTACCCGCCAATCTTATTCATGCCGGCTGCGAGCGCATCACTCCGGACATGCTGCCTCTGGCAGCGCTGAGCCAGGATGATATCGACCGCGTGGTGGCAAGTGTGCCCGGCGGTCTGGCCAACGTGCAGGATATCTACGCCCTGGCGCCGCTGCAGGAAGGGATTTTGTATCACCACCTTGCGGCGACCGAGGGTGACCCGTATCTGCAATACGCACTGTTTGCCTTTGACAGCCTCGAGCGCCTGCACAGTTTTGGCCAGGCGCTGCAAGGCGTGATCGCCCGGCACGATATCCTGCGCACCGCCGTGCTGTGGGAGCGTCTCGATGCAGCGGTGCAGGTGATCTGGCGTGAAGCGCCGCTGGGTATGGATGAGTTGGTACTGAACCCGGCCGATGGCGACATCGCCGAACAACTGCTCAAGCGCCTGGACCCTCGTCACACGCGCCTGGACATTCGTCAGGCGCCGATGTTGCGCATCGGTTATGCACATGACGCGGAGAACGACCGCTGGCTGGGCATGCTGTTGTTCCATCACCTGGTGGACGACGCCACGTCGCTGCGCATTATCACCAGCGAAATCGAGTCGTACATGCTCGGGCAGCAAGCCTCTCTACCACCGTCCGTGCCTTACCGCAATTACGTGGCGCAAGCCATGCTCGGCGTGAGCCGCGAGGAGCACGAAGCGTTTTTCCGCGACATGCTCGGTGACATCGATGAGCCGACGCTGCCGTTCGGCCTGCTGGACGTGCAGGGCGATGGTCGCGGTATCGAGGAAGCACACCAGCGGGTCGACATGGACCTGAGCCGCCGCGTGCGCTTGCAGGCCCGTCAGTTCGGGGTCAGCTCCGCCAGTCTGTATCACCTGGCATGGGCGCGTGTTCTGGGCGCTTTGTCAGGCAAAGAGGATGTGGTGTTCGGCACGGTATTGCTCGGCCGCCTGCAGGGTGGTGCCGGGTCTGACCGGGCGCTGGGGATGTTCATCAACACCTTGCCGTTGCGTGTCACGCTGGGCGAGCAGGGCGTGCACAGCGGTCTGAAGGCTACCCACGCCAGGCTCAGCGGGCTGCTGGCCCATGAGCACGCCTCGCTGGTACTGGCACAACGTTGCAGTGGCGTGTCCGCTTCGACACCGCTGTTCAGCGCCTTGCTCAACTACCGGCATCTCGCCGGTGAGGCCAGCCAGCAGACACTGGACGCCTGGCAAGGCATCGAAAGCCTGCGCGGCGAAGAGCGCACCAATTATCCGCTGACCCTTTCAGTAAACGATGAGGGAACGGGCTTCAGCTTAACGATTCAAGCCAGTGCCAGCATCGACGCGCAGCGCGTCTGCGCGTATGTGCAGACCACTCTGGAGAATTTGGTCAGCGCACTGGAGCAGTCCGGCGAAGTGCCGCTGGCAGGCTTGTCGGTTCTGTCAGCGGCGGAGCGTGAGCACCTGGTGCATGGCCTGAACGCTACCGCGCTGGATTACTCGCAGCAGCAGACCATCAACGGGATGTTCGAAGCCCAGGTCGAGCGCACACCGGGTGCTTTAGCCGTGGTGCATGGCGAGGCGCGTCTGACGTATGGCGAGCTTAACGAGCAGGCCAACCGCTTGGCGCATGCGCTGCTTAAACAGGGCGTTCAACCGGATTCCCGCGTCGGAATCTGCGTTGAGCGCGGTGCCGAGATGGTCGTCGGCCTGCTGGCGATTCTCAAGGCGGGTGGCGGTTATGTGCCGCTGGATCCGGCGTATCCGGCAGAACGCATCGCTTACATGTTGCAGGACAGCGCGCCTGCTGCAGTACTGGCTCAAACCGCCACTCAGGACTTGCTGGCCGACGTTTCGGTACCTGTCATCAATCTTGATCTGAGCGATTGGCAGGACGAATCCGTCCAGAATCCGCAGGTGCAGGGGCTGACTTCGGCGCATCTGGCGTACCTGATCTACACCTCGGGTTCGACCGGTCTGCCGAAAGGCGTGATGATCGAACACCGCAACACCGTGAACTTCCTGACCTGGGCGCACACCGCTTTCGACGGTTCTGCACTGGAAAAAACGCTGTTCTCCACTTCGCTGAACTTCGACCTTGCGGTCTACGAGTGCTTCGCGCCGCTCACGTCGGGCGGCAGCATCAATGTGGTGAAAGATGTTCTGCAACTGCAGCACGGCGAGCACGATATCGGCCTGATCAATACCGTACCGTCGGCGCTGAAAGCACTGCTGGACGTTAACGGTCTGCCGGCATCGGTCCACACCGTGAACGTGGCCGGTGAAGCGCTCAAGCGCAGCCTGGTGGAATCGCTGTTCGAGAAGACTGGCGTGCAGCGCCTGTGCAACCTCTATGGCCCGTCTGAAACCACCACCTATTCAAGCTGGGTGGCGATGGACCGCGAAGACGGTTTCGCTGCACACATCGGCAAACCGGTCGGCAACACGCAGTTTTATCTGCTGGACCCACAGCAACAGCCTGTGCCGATGGGGGTTGTCGGTGAAATCTACATCGGCGGTGCCGGTGTGGCGCGGGGTTATCTGAACCGTGACGACCTCACTGCCGAACGCTTCCTCAACGACCCGTTCAGCCAAAACCCAGCAGCACGCATGTACCGCACTGGTGACCTGGGGCGCTACTTGCCAGACGGCAATATCGAATACCTGGGCCGTAACGACGATCAGGTGAAGATTCGTGGTTTCCGTATCGAGCTGGGCGAGATCGACGCGTGTCTGGCCAAACACCCGGCCGTCCACGAAGCCGTAGTGACAGCTCGCGAGGATGTGCCGGGCGACACACGCCTGGTGGCCTATTACACCGTTCAGTCCGCGCAAACGGAGCCGGTCATCGACAGCTTGCGCGGCTGGCTAATGGGGCAGTTGCCGGCCTACATGGTCCCGGTGGCTTACGTGCGTCTCGACGCATTGCCTCTCACGCCCAACGGCAAACTCGACCGCAAGGCGTTACCTGCGCCGGGCGAGGGCGCATTGATCAGCCGTGGCTATGAAGCCCCGCAAGGCGAGAGGGAAATACTGATCGCCGAGATCTGGCAAGACTTGCTGGGCGTCACGCAGGTTGGAAGGCACGACCAGTTCTTCGAGCTGGGCGGCCATTCATTGCTGGCCATGCGTTTGATTTCGCAGATTCGCCAGCAACTGGGTGTCGAACTGAGCCTCGCGGCGCTGTTTGCCCACCCCGAACTGAGCGCCCTGGCACTGGCCATCGCCCAGGCCGGGCGCAGCATCCTGCCGGATATCGTGCCAGTGGCACGCGACCAGGTCTGGCCATTGTCGTTCGGCCAGCAACGTCTGTGGTTCCTCGCACAGATGGAAGGCGCCAGCGCGGCCTACCACATGCCTGTCGGCCTGAGCCTGCGTGGCGAGCTGGATCGCGCGGCCATGCAACGAGCGCTGGAGCGCATCGTGGCGCGCCATGAGGGCTTGCGCACCACCTTCATTCAGGGCAATGACGAACAGCCATTGCAACGGATCAGCCCGGCGGATGCCGGCTTCAACCTGCAATTGCATGATCTGCAAGGGCTGGTGGATGCCAAAGAGAAGCTTCAGGCACTCGCCAGCGAAGAGTCGCTGCAAGCCTTCAATCTGGAACAGGGCCCGTTGATTCGTGGCCGTCTGATTCGTATGGCCGAGGACCATCACGTCCTGTTGCTGACCATGCACCACATCGTGTCCGATGGCTGGTCGATTGGCGTGCTGACCCGTGAACTGGCCGCGCTCTATGCGGCATTCAGTCAGGGCCAGGACGACCCGCTGACGCCTCTGACGCTGCACTACCTGGACTACGCGGTGTGGCAGCGTCGCTGGTTGAGCGGCGATCTGTTGCAGCAACAAAGCGAGTACTGGCGGCAAACCCTGGCAGACGCTCCGGCGCTGCTGATGTTGCCCACCGACCGGGTACGTCCGGCGCAGCAGGACTATGCCGGTGCGATGCTACCCATCGTTTTCGATCAGGACCTGACGCGCGGCCTCAAAGCCTTGAGCCAGCGTCACGGCAGCACCCTGTTCATGACTGTAATGGCCGCCTGGGCTGCGCTGTTGGGACGTCTGTCCGGTCAGGACGATGTGGTCATCGGCACGCCAGTGGCCAACCGCACACGCAGTGAGACCGAGGGCCTGGTGGGCCTGTTCGTCAACACGCTGGCGATCCGCGTCGACCTCAGTGACAAGCCGACGGTAGAGACGCTGCTGGCGCGGGTCAAGACCAACACCTTAGGCGCGCAGGACCATCAGGACCTGCCGTTCGAACAAGTGGTGGAAGTGATCAAGCCGGTGCGCAGCCTGTCGCACAGCCCGGTGTTCCAGGCCATGCTGAGCTGGCAGGACATGGGCGGTGGGGATTTGGCCCTCGGCGATCTGCAACTGGAAAGCCTGAGTGCGGGCCATACGCTGGCCAAGTTTGATCTGTCGCTGGACATCGGCGAAGCGCAGGGGCAACTGTTCGGTTCGCTGGAATACGCCACCGCATTGTTCGATGAAAGCACCGTCGCGCGTTATCTGGGCTACCTGCAGCGTTTGCTGCATGCCATGGTCGCCGATGACCGCCAGGTACTGGAGCATGTGCCACTGCTCGATGCGGCGGAACGCAAGCATCTGCTGGTCGAGCTTAACGCTACCGACGTGCCTTACCCGCAAGACTGCACGATTCATCAGCTGTTCGAAGAACAGGTCCAGGCACAGCCCGATGCCATCGCCGTGGCCTTCCAGGCGCAGCGCTTGAGCTATGCCGAACTGAACCGCCAGGCCAACCGTCTGGCTCATCACCTGATCGGCCTGGGCATCGGACCGGATGATCGGGTGGCGATCTGCGTCGAACGCGGGGTGAAAATGATAGTCGGCCTGCTCGGTGTGCTGAAAGCCGGTGCCGCCTACGTGCCGCTGGACCCGGCGTACCCCGCCGAGCGCCTGGCGTACATGATCAGCGACAGTAAGCCAGCGGCGTTGCTCACCCAGCGCGGCTTGCAGGAGCGCTTGCCCGCACTGTCCATGCCGCTGGTATTGCTCGACGACGATCATTGCCAAGGCTTCAGCGAGTGTGATGACAACCCCGTCGTAGCGACTCTCGGCGTGCGCAACCTGGCCTATGTGATCTACACCTCGGGTTCCACTGGCAACCCCAAGGGGGTGATGATCGAACACCGTGGCCTGGTCAACTACAGCGTCGATGCTGCACGCCTGTTTGGCCTGTCCCAGAGCGACACCGTGCTGCAACAGAACACCCTTAACTTCGACCTGTCGGTGGAGGAGATCTTCCCGGCACTGCTGGCCGGTGCCACCCTGGCGCCGAGCCGCGAAATCTTCGGCAGTGAGGGCACTGAAAATCACGGTATTTACCCGACCGTCCTGCACTTGACTGCCGCGCACTGGCACACGCTGGTGGCCGAATGGCACAACCAGCCCCAGGCCGCTGAACAACGCCTGGCCGAGGTGCGCCTGATCAACGTCACCGGTGACGCAGTGTCAGCGCAGAAACTCAAGCTCTGGGATGAGGTGCGCCCGGCGCATACCCGCCTGATCAATACTTACGGTCCGACCGAGGCCACCGTTTCCTGCACTGCGGCTTACGTCAGTCACGATGCTGTGACCGGCAGCGAAGGCAGCGGCAACGCGACCATCGGCAAACCGATGGCCAACACGCGCATCTACCTACTCGATGCTCACCAGCAGCCAGTGCCCTACGGCGTGGCCGGTGAGATATTCATCGGTGGGGCCGGCGTGGCACGCGGTTACCTGAACCTTGAAGAGGTCAACGCCGAACGCTTCCTCGCGGATCCGTTCAGCAACAGCGTTGACGCCAGGATGTACAAAACCGGCGATTTGGCACGCTACATGGCCGACGGCCGTATCGAGTACCTGGGGCGTAACGACTTCCAGGTCAAGGTGCGCGGTTTCCGCATCGAACTGGGCGAAATCGAAGCCCGTCTCGGCAGTTGCAAAGGGGTCAAGGAAGCAGTGGTGATCGCCCGGGAGGACAATCCTGGTGAAAAACGGCTCGTGGCCTACGTGATCGCCCAGCCACAAGCGAGTCTGGATGTCGCCAGACTGCGCGCCGAACTGGCGCCGCAACTGGCCGAGTACATGCTGCCAAGCGCGTTCGTGATCCTCGACGCCTTGCCGCTGACGCCGAACCGCAAACTCGATCGCAAGGCCTTGCCGGCCCCGGCGGACGATGCTTTTGCCAGTCGTCAACATGTCGCCCCACAAGGCACCAGCGAAAAAGCCCTGGCGCAGATCTGGCAGAACCTGCTCAACCTGGAAGCAGTAGGCCGTCATGACCAC
The DNA here is from genome assembly GCF_000452705.1 of Pseudomonas syringae CC1557. Classification (NCBI taxonomy): domain Bacteria; kingdom Pseudomonadati; phylum Pseudomonadota; class Gammaproteobacteria; order Pseudomonadales; family Pseudomonadaceae; genus Pseudomonas; species Pseudomonas syringae. The sequence continues at coordinate 2,991,929 of NZ_CP007014.1, read as the reverse complement.
TTCTTCGAGCTGGGCGGGCACTCGCTGCTGGCGATGCGTCTGATTTCCCAAGTGCGTCAGCGCATGGGCGTCGAGCTGAGCCTGGCGGACATCTTCGCCCAGCCTGAACTGGCGGCGCTGGCTCAGGTAGTGGCGCACGCTGCCGGCAGCCGCCAACAGCCCATCGTGCCGGTGTCTCGCGATCAGGCTTTGCCGCTGTCGTTTGCCCAACAACGCCTGTGGTTCCTCGCACAGTTGGACGGCGGCAGTGAGGCTTATCACATTCCAGCCGGTCTGCGTCTGCGCGGCAGCCTAGATCAGGACGCACTGAAACGAGCGCTGGACCGTATCGTTGCGCGCCACGAGGCGTTGCGTACGACTTTTGTACAAGAGCAGGACCAGGATCCGCTGCAGCGTATCGCCCCGGCCGATATCGGTTTCAGCCTGCAACTTCAGGTGCTGACCGGGCAGGCCGATGCGGAACAACAATTGCTCGCCATCGCCGCAGAAGAGGCCGAAGAGGGCTTTGATTTGCTCAATGGCCCGCTGGTGCGCGGACGCCTGGTATGCCTGGCCGATGACGACCATGTGTTGCTGGTGACGATGCACCACATCGTCTCTGACGGCTGGTCCGCTGGCGTGTTGACCCGTGAACTGGGCCTGCTCTATGCAGCGTTCAGCGAGGGCGCCGAAGATCCGTTGCCCGCGTTGCCAGTGCAATACGCCGATTACGCGCTGTGGCAGCGCAACTGGCTGAGCGGCGATGTGCTGCAGCAACAGCGTCAGTACTGGCAGCAGACTCTGGCCGGTGCGCCGTCCTTGCTGACCTTGCCGAGCGACCGGCCACGGCCGGCGCAGCAGGACTACAGTGGTCAGTTGCTCGGGCTGGTGCTCGACGCCGACCTGACCCGTGGCCTCAAGGCGCTGAGCCAGCGGCATGGCAGCAGCCTGTTCATGACGGTCATGGCCGCATGGGCTGCGCTGCTGGGACGTTTGGCTGGTCAGGACGACGTGGTCATCGGTACGCCGGTGGCCAACCGCATGCGCGCCGAGGTGGAGGACCTGATCGGGTTCTTCGTCAACACCCTGGCCGTGCGCGTCGACCTCTCAGGGACACCGAGCGTCCAAAGTCTGTTGCAGCAGGTCAAACAGCAGACCCTGGCCGCCCAGGCGAATCAGGACCTGCCGTTCGAACAGGTGGTCGAGGTGGTTCGCCCACAACGCAGCCTGTCCCACAGCCCGATCTTCCAGGCCATGTTGTCGTGGCAGAACAACGAAGCGTCCGACCTGGCGCTTGGCGACATGACCCTGCAAGGCGTCGCTGTAGCAGGCCATACGGCCAAGTTCGACCTGACGCTGGACATGACCGAGGTTGGCGACCAATTGATCGGCACGCTGGAGTACGCCACGGCACTGTTCGACGAGAGCACCATGCAGCGCTACCTGGGCTACTTCCAGCGTTTGCTGGAAGCGATGGTCGCCGACGACCGCCAGTTGCTGGAGCAGGTGCCGTTGCTTGATGCGGTGGAGCGCCAGCATCTGCTGGTCGAGCTTAACGCTACCGATGTGCCTTACCCGCAGGACTGCACGATTCATCAGCTGTTCGAAGCAAAGGTCCAGGCACAGCCCAACGCCATCGCCTTGTTATACGAGGCGCAGCGCTTGAGCTATGCCGAATTGAACCGTCAGGCCAACCGTCTGGCCCATCACCTGATCGGCCTGGGCATCGGCCCGGACTATCGGGTGGCGATCTGCGTCGAGCGCGGCGTGGAAATGATGATCGGTCTGCTCGGTGTGCTCAAGGCAGGGGCGGCTTATGTACCGCTAGATCCGGCGTATCCGGCCGAGCGCCTGGCCTACATGATCAACGACAGCCAGCCAACCGCATTGCTGACCCAGCGTGATCTGCAGAAACGCTTGCCGACCCTTGCTTTGCCGGTGGTGTTGCTCGACAACGATCAGCGCACCACCTTTACCGAACGAGACGACAACCCAGTGGTGGAGGCCCTCGGCGTGCGCAACCTGGCGTATGTGATCTACACCTCGGGCTCGACTGGCAATCCGAAGGGGGTAATGATCGAGCATCGCGGTCTGGTCAACTACAGCGTCGATGCGGCACGTCTGTTTGCCCTGTCCCAGAGCGACACCGTGTTGCAACAGAACACCTTGAACTTCGACCTCTCGGTGGAGGAAATCTTCCCGGCGCTGCTGGCTGGCGCCACGCTGGCGCCAAGTCGCGAGATCTTCGGCAGTGAAGGGACTCAAACTCACGGCATTCAACCGACCGTACTGCACTTGACCGCTGCGCACTGGCACACGCTGGTAGCCGAATGGCACAAGCAACCGCAGGTCGCGGCTCAGCGCCTGCAACAAGTGCGTCTGATCAATGTCACGGGTGACGCACTGTCCGCGCAGAAACTCAAACTCTGGGACGAGGTGCGCCCGGCGCATACCCGTCTGATCAACACGTACGGCCCGACCGAGGCCACGGTTTCCTGCACCGCCGCCTACGTCAGTCATGACGCCGTGACCGGCAGCGAAGGCAGCGGCAACGCGACCATCGGCAAGCCGATGGCCAATACCCGCATCTACCTGCTCGACGCCCATCAGCAGCCAGTGCCATACGGCGTGGCCGGTGAGATCTTCATCGGTGGCGACGGCGTGGCACGCGGTTACCTGAACCTTGAAGAGGTCAACGCCGAACGCTTCCTCGCGGATCCGTTCAGCAACAGCGCTGAGGCCAGGATGTACAAAACCGGTGACCTGGCGCGCTACATGGCCGACGGCCGGATCGAGTACCTAGGCCGTAATGACTTCCAGGTCAAGGTGCGCGGGTTCCGTATCGAACTCGGCGAAATCGAAGCACGCCTCGGTAATTGCGCCGGCGTCAAGGAAGCCGTGGTTATCGCTCGGGAAGATAATCCTGGCGATAAACGTCTGGTGGGCTACGTAGTCGCGCAGCCTGATATGCACCTGACGGCCGCCAGCCTGCGTACCGAACTGGCGCCGCAACTGGCTGAATACATGCTGCCGAGCGCGTTCGTGATCCTCGACGCCTTGCCGTTGACGCCGAACCGCAAGCTTGACCGCAACGCCTTGCCGGCTCCGCAAGCCGAGGCATTTGCCAGCCGCGAACATGCGGAACCGCAAGGTGATACCGAGGTGGCGCTGGCGCATATCTGGCAAAACCTGCTTGATCTGGAACAGGTGGGCCGTCATGACCAGTTCTTCGAACTGGGCGGGCACTCGCTGCTGGCGATGCGCCTGATTTCCCAGGTACGCCAGCACTTGGGTGTCGAGCTGGGCCTGGCGGATATCTTCGCCCAGCCTGAACTCGCCGCCATGGCACGGATACTCGCCGAAGCCAAAGGCAGCGTTCAGCCACCAATCGTACCGGTGCCTCGCGACCAGACCTTGCCGTTGTCGTTTTCCCAGCAGCGTCTGTGGTTCCTCGCACAGCTTGAAGGCGGCAGCGCGGCTTACCATATCCCGGCCGGCCTGCGTATACGTGGCACTCTGGACAATCCTGCGCTGGAGAAGGCGCTGGACCGTATCGTCGCCCGCCACGAAGTGCTGCGGACGACCTTTGTGCAAGAGCAGGATCAGGATCCGGTACAGCACATCGCCCCGGCCGATATCGGTTTCAGCCTGCAACTGCAGGTGCTGACCGATCAGGCGGATGCGGAAGAGCAACTGCTCGCCATCACCGCTGAAGAGGCCAACGAGGGCTTCGATCTGCGCAACGGTCCGCTGGTACGGGGACGCCTGGTGCGCATGGCCGAGGACGATCATGTGTTGCTGGTGAGCCGTTCGAACAGGTGGTCGAGGTGGTTCGCCCGCAACGCAGCCTGTCTCACAGCCCGATTTTCCAGGCCATGTTGTCCTGGCAGAACAACGAAACGTCCGACCTGTCGCTGGGCAACATGAACCTGCAAGGCGTGGCGGTAAATGACCACACGGCCAAGTTCGATCTGGTGCTGGACATGACCGAGGTCGGCGATCAATTGGTCGGCACGCTGGAATACGCCACGGCGCTGTTCGACGAAAGCACCATGGTCCGTTACCTGGGCTATTTCCAGCGCTTGCTGGAAGCCATGGTCGCCAATGAGCATCGCATTCTGGAACACGTGCCACTGGTGGATGCAGTCGAGCGTCAGCATCTGTTGACCGGTCTTAATGCAACCGACCGTGCTTACCCTCAGGGTCAGTTGATGCACCGCCTTTTCGAGGCGCAGGCAGCGTCCCGACCTCAGGCGCTTGCGGCCCGTCAGGGTGAACAGACACTGACCTACGCCGAACTCGACAGCCGCGCCAACGCCCTGGCTCAGCATCTGCGCCAACACGGCGTGAAAGCAGGAACCCGAGTGGCAATCCTGCTGGATCGTTCGGTGGAGCTGCTGACCAGTATGCTGGCGACCCTCAAGTGCGGCGCGGCTTATCTGGCGCTGGATCGGCTGGCTCCCGAAGAGCGTGTGCGCTTCATGCTCGAGGACAGCGAAGCAATCATGTTGCTGAGCCGCAGCGAGCTGACGGCACCCGAGATCACGTCGAGACTCAATCTCGACACCCTGGAGCTGTCAGCGGTTAACCAGGGGCCAGTCGCGCTTGCAGATGAAATCGCAGGCGAGACCCCGGCGTGCATCATCTACACCTCCGGCTCCACCGGCATGCCCAAGGGCGTGATCGTGACCCACAACGGCATCGTGCGGCTGGTGCGGGACAACTACGACTTCCGTGCCGATGACCGCGTGGCGTTTTCCTCCAACCCGGCGTTCGACGCCAGCAGCCCGGAAATCTGGGGAGCGTTGCTCAATGGCGGCCAGTCGATCATTGTCGAGCCCTCTGTATTGCTCGATCCAGCAGCCTTTGCCGCCTTGCTCAAACGCCACGAAGTGACGGTAATGTTCAGTTCGACCGCCTTGTTCAACCTGTATGCCGGTTTGATTCCCGAGGCTCTGGCAGGCTTGCGCATGCTGGAGTGCGGTGGCGAACGGGCGGATCCGGCGTCGTTCCGCCGGGTACGTGAGCATTCCTCTCAAGTGCGCCTGTTCAACGGCTACGGCCCGACCGAGGGCACGACGTGCGCTACTCGTTACGAAGTGTTCGACGTGCAGCCGGGCACCCTGAGCCTGCCAATCGGCAAACCCAACGCCAACGTGCGCATCTATCTGCTCGACGCGTGCGGCGAGCCGGTGCCGATGGGCTGCGTCGGCGAGATCTACATCGGCGGTGTCGGGGTCGCGCTGGGTTACCTGAACCGTCCTGAACTGACCGCCGAACGCTTCAGCGACGACCCGTTCAGTCAGCAGACGGATGCGCGGCTCTATCGCACCGGCGACCTGGCGCGCTGGTTGCCGGACGGCAATCTGGAATACCTTGCGCGTAACGATGGCCAGGTGAAGATCCGCGGCTTCCGCGTCGAACCTGGGGAAGTCGAAAGCAGCCTGCATGCGTGCGATGGCGTGCGCAACTCGGTGGTGGTTGCGCGCGAAGACAGCCCGGGCGACACGCGTCTGGTGGCTTACTACACCGTGCATGCGGACGTTGAGGCACCCGAGGCGGAAGCCCTGCGTGCACAACTGAGCGCCGGCTTGCCGGAATACATGGTGCCAAGCGTGTTCATCTGCCTGCAAGACTTGCCGCTGACGCTCAATGGCAAGGTGGATGTGCAGGCACTGCCAGCACCGACAGCGGATCAGTTCGCAAGCGGTGCGTTTGAAGCCCCGGCAGGGGAGTTGGAGATTAGTCTGGCGAAAGCCTGGGCGGAGGTACTCGAGGTGCAGCAAGTGGGACGTCATGACAGCTTCTTCAGTCTCGGCGGTCACTCGCTGATGGCGGTTCGACTGGTCAACCAACTGGTACAGAGTGGCTTGTCGGTATCCCTGGCCGACGTTTTCCAGCACGCCAGCGTCGCGGCCCTGGCAAGTCTGCTGGGCAACCGCAGCAAAGAGGTTGCACCGCCGCAGCTTCATGAGCAGCTGGTGCCGGTGCGCACCAGCGGTAGCCAGCAACCATTGTTCCTGGTCCACGAGTTCACCGGCCAGGACGCGCATTTCCCGGCGCTGGCGGTACACATCGACAGCGATATTCCGGTCTACGGGTTGAGCGGCGTCCCCCTCGGTCAGGAACAGTTGTGGACCATGGAATGCATGGCAACACGCTTGTTGGGGGCGATGCGCAGTGTTCAACCGCACGGGCCTTATCGTCTGGCAGGCTGGTCGTTCGGTGGGCTTCTGGCTTACGAAATCGCCATCCAGCTGGAGGGCATGGACGAGGAGGTGGAGTTTATCGGCCTAATCGACACCTACATGCCGCGCCTGGTGGACCAGGGTCGCGATCGCTGGGACCTGCAGACCGCACACCGTCAGCATCTGCTGGAACACTGCGAGCAGTTCTGGAGAGCCCGAGGCGAATGCACGCAGGCCCTGGAGGCCCTGGAACGAGTGCGTGAAAACCGGGAGGCCCTGGATTTCCTCGGGCTCCTGCAGTACTGCCGTGAGCAGGGTGCGCTGCCGCCTGAGCTGGACATCTACACGAACGAGGGTCTTTGCCAGTACCTCGATCGGGAGGTTGCCCACGGTCATGCGCAGGCCAACTACACGATTTACCCCAACAGCGTGCCGCTGCACCTGTTCACTGCCATCGAGTGGCAACCCAACTCACAACGACACAGCGGTTACCTGGGCTGGGATAGCGTCCTGCCAGTCAGTCAGTTGCGCAGTATCAAGGTGGCGGGCGATCACTTGAGCATGATGAAGTCGCCGCATATCGAGGGCCTGGGGCAGGCGATTAGCCAGGCGTTGGCTGATCTGCCCGATCGTCCACGGGGGGCCGACAGCATCCACCGGCCATTGCTGACGATTCAGGGCGGACGTCGCGATCACGCGCCAATTTTCTGTGTACCGGGGGCAGGGGACAGTGTGACCGGTTTCATCAGCCTGGCCGATGCCTTGGGCCCGCACTGGCCGATCCACGGGCTGCAACCACGCGGGCTGGATGGCCGCACGGTGCCTTACAGCCTGGTGGAAACCGCCGCCGAGGCTTATTTGCAAGCACTCGACAGTACTCAGCCGGAAGGGCCGGTGCATCTGCTCGGTCATTCGTTCGGCGGCTGGGTGGCGTTTGAAATGGCCACTCGCCTGACGGCACGCGGCAGGGAAGTGTCTTCGCTGACACTGATCGACAGTGAGTCGCCGGGCGGCAACGGCGTAGTGGGCAAACCTTACACCGCGATAGGCGTACTGGAGCGTTTGATCGAAACCATGGAGCTGGCTGCGGGCAAGCCGCTTGGCATCGACCGTACGGCCTTCCGGGCCCAGGACGATATCGGCCAGATGCGCTTGTTGCATGCTGGAATGGTGAGGGCAGGGATGCTGCCGCAGCGTTCGTCGCCGGACGCGATGCGCGGGCCTGCACGAGCCTTCGGTACGGCGTTGCGCACCCGTTATGAACCCTCGCAGATCTACACCGGACCGGTGCGTCTGGTGCTGGCTGATGACCCGGTGCTGGATGCGGCGGGCAATCAGCGCGAGCAACAGGCGATGGTCAGCGGCTGGCGCCAGTGTGCCCCGGATCTCACCGTCTGGCGTGGGCCGGGTAACCATTTCACCATCCTCAAGGCGCAGCATGTACAGCATCTGGCGAACTGGTGGCTACCCCGTCGATAACGTCGTTTCTTCAAGCCCGGCGGTTGATCGCCGGGTCAATCCTCAACACATTCGTGGCTTTCTATGAAAAAGTTGAAATTTCGAAAAGTGCTCATTGTTGTTGTGCTGTTGGTTGTGGCGGCGGGTATTGCCTACAGCATCCATTCCCCGGAAAAGCCACCGGAGTACCTGACTGCCAAGGTCGAACGCAGCGATATCGAAAACTCGGTGCTGGCCAGCGGGGTGCTGCAAGGCATCAAGCAGGTTGACGTCGGCGCGCAGGTCTCGGGCCAGCTCAAGTCACTGAAGGTCAATCTGGGCGACAAGGTCAAACAAGGTCAGTGGCTGGCGGAAATCGATCCTGTTGTGCTGCAGAACACCCTGCGCCAGTCGCAGGTCAACGAACAGAACCTGATCGCCCAGAAGGACGCGGCTATCGCGCAGCTCAAGGACGCCAAAGCCATTTACCAACGCTACAAACAACTGCGTGCGGATGACGCGATCTCGCAAAAGGACTTCGATACGGCGCAATCGGACTTCGAGGTCCGGAGTGCCAACCTGCGCTCGCTGGAGGCACAAGTGCGCGACGCAGGAATCCAGATCGAGACCGCCAGGATCAACCTGGGCTACACTCGCATCGTCGCGCCGATCAGCGGTGACGTAGTGGGTATCGTGACCCAGGAAGGTCAGACTGTGATCGCCAGCCAACTGACGCCGGTGATTCTCAAACTGGCAGATCTGGACACCATGACCGTCAAGGCGCAGGTCTCCGAGGCCGACGTGATTCATATCACCCCTGGGCAAGAGGTGTATTTCACCATCCTCGGCGATGCCGAAAAACGCTATTACGCCAAACTGAAAGGCACGGAACCGGCGCCGCAGAACTTTCTTGACGCGCAGTCAAGCAACGCCAGCAAGCCGAACAGTGCGGTGTTCTACAACGCGTTGTTCGACGTCCCCAACCCTGATCACCGTCTGCGTATTTCGATGACCGCCCAGGTGCATATCGTGCGTGAAAAGGCCAGGGACGTACTGACTGTGCCGGTTGCGGCCTTGGGCGACAAGAACGGCGACGGCACCTTCCCGGTGCGCGTGATGGACGAGCAGGGCCAGGCCCAGAGCCGCAATGTGCAGGCCGGCATCAACAACAACGTGCGGGTCGAAATCAAGAGTGGCCTTGCCGAGGGTGACCAGGTGGTAATCGGTGAGCCGTCGGCCACACCAGCGGCAACGGGGGCCTGACCATGAGTCGAGCTCTTCTGGAACTCAAGGATGTCACCCGTCGTTTCGTCGCCGGCGAGAAGGACTTCATCGCGCTTAATAACATCAACCTCACGATCAATGCCGGCGAACTGATTGCCATTACCGGGGCATCGGGTTCCGGCAAGTCAACGCTGATGAACGTGCTGGGTTGTCTGGACCACGCCGCCAGCGGCAGTTACAAGGTCGACGGACGTGAAACCGGTACGCTGACCGAGGATGAGCTGGCAGAGCTGCGTCGCGATCACTTCGGTTTCATTTTTCAGCGTTATCACCTGTTACCGCACCTGGCGGCGATCCAGAACGTCGAAATGCCGGCCATCTACGCAGGCACCGGCAAGAGCATACGCGTGGAACGCGCGCAGAAGCTGCTCGAGCGTCTGGGTCTGCCCGGGCATCTGGAGCATCGACCAAGCCAGTTGTCAGGCGGCCAGCAGCAGCGGGTGAGTATCGCCCGTGCGCTGATGAACGGCGGTGAGATCATCCTTGCCGACGAACCCACCGGGGCCCTCGACAGCGTGAGCGGCAAGGAGGTGATGAACATCCTTCTCGAGCTCAACAGCGCAGGGCACACGGTGATCCTGGTGACCCACGACGAGAAGGTTGCAGCGCACGCCGAGCGCATCATCGAAATGCGTGACGGCGAGATCATCGCCGACCGGGTCAACACCGATCGCCCGATCATCAACGAAAAAAACACCGAGCGCCTGCCGAGCAAACCCGCGCAGGGCAACCGGCTGATGGCCAACCTCGGCCTGTTCCAGGAAGCCTTCGTCATGGCGTGGGTGGCGCTGATCTCGCACCGCATGCGCACGCTGCTGACCATGCTCGGAATCATCATCGGCATCACCTCGGTGGTGTCGATCGTTGCGATCGGCGAAGGCGCCAAGCGTTATGTGCTCAAGGACATCGAGGCCATCGGTAGCAACACCATCGAGGTGTTCCCAGGCAGTGACTTTGGCGACACCAAGTCAATGGATATCCAGACCCTGGCGCTGTCCGATGTCACGGCGTTGAGCAGTCAGTACTACATCGACAGCGCCACGCCGAATATCGGCCGTAACCTGCTGGTGCGCTACCGTAACATCGACGTATCGGCGACGGTGAGCGGGGTCAGCCCGAGCTACTTCCAGGTACGTGGCACCAAGATGGGCTCGGGCGTGGGGTTCAACAAGGATGACGCCAGGCGGCAGGCGCAGGTGGTGGTGATCGATTACAACACCCGGATTCGCCTGTTCGGCCCCAAGGTCGACCCGCTGGGGCAGGTGATTCTGGTGGGTAACCTGCCCTGTACGGTGATCGGCGTGACCGAGAACAAGAAGAACATCTTCGACACCAGCAAGAACCTGAATATCTGGATGCCCTACGAAACCGCTTCTGGCCGCCTGCTGGGTCAGAGCTACCTGGACAGCATCACCGTGCGGGTCAAGGATGGGCAACCGAGCAAGGTGGTCGAGGACAACGTCAATAAGCTGTTGCAAAAGCGGCACGGGACCAAGGACTTTTTCACCTACAACCTCGACAGCGTGATGCAAACGGTGCAGAAGACCAGCCAGTCGCTGGCCCTGTTGCTGTCGTTGATCGCGGTGATTTCGCTGGCGGTCGGTGGCATCGGGGTGATGAACATCATGCTGGTGTCAGTCACGGAGCGGACGCGCGAGATCGGCATTCGCATGGCCGTTGGAGCACGCCAGTCGGATATCCGTCAGCAGTTTCTGGTGGAAGCGGTGATGGTCTGCCTGATAGGCGGGGTCATCGGCATCGGCCTGTCATTCGTGATCGCCTATGTGTTTTCACTGTTTGTCAAGGAATGGCAGATGGTGTTCTCTCTGGGCTCGATTATCACTGCGTTCATCTGCTCGACATTGATCGGCATCGTCTTCGGCTTCGTACCCGCACGTAACGCGGCACAGCTCGATCCGATCGAGGCACTGGCGCGGGATTGACAGGGGATCGCAGGACAAGGATGTCCTGCACAAGGAAGAGTAACGACAGTGCGCGACCGCACGCTGAAAGACGCCTGCGGGCGGAGTCAAAAAGATCGGCGTATGACATATGGACGCAGGAGGCTTCAGGACGGGGATTCTGTTCGTGAGGGCCCATACAGCCGACGGCTATCTGTCGGCTGCATCAACCTCTCGAGCAAGCTTTTGCGAGTGCTCAGCCTACCGCACTGACGCTGGAAACACGTGCTGCGCTACTGCTTTTGAGGGCCTGCTCGAAGCGGTCGAGAACCATGCCCACTTCCGACTCGGTAATGTTCAAAGGTGGCAGGAAGCGCAGGACTGCGCTGTTGCGCCCGCCGGTCTCGATCATCATGCCGTTGTCGAAGCACTCCAGCTTGATCGCACGTGCACGTGCACCATCGCCAGCCCCCGGACGTGATCCGCTGCCCGGCTTGACGATTTCCACCCCTAGCATCAGCCCACGGCCACGTACATCACCGATAAACGGGAACTGCCGGGCGATATCCTCCAGCCCACTGTGCAACTGCTCACCCCGGCGCGTGGCATTGCCGACCAGATCGTGCTCCTTGATATGACGCATGGTCGCAGCCCCGGCAACCATCGCTACCTGATTACCACGGAACGTACCTGCGTGCATGCCTGGGCCCCACGTATCCAAGTGTGCGGCATAGACGATCACTGATATCGGGTAGCCGCCGCCGATGGCCTTGGACAGCACCAGAATATCCGGCGTTATCCCGGAATGTTCGATGGCAAACAGGTTGCCGGTACGTCCGAGTCCGGTTTGCACTTCATCGATAATCAGCAAGATCCCCAACTCGCGGGTGATATCCCGCACGGCGCGCAGCCACTCGGCCGATGCTGCGATGCAGCCGCCTTCGCCCTGGATCACTTCGACCACCACCGCCGCCGGTTTGGACACGCCGCTTTCCGGGTCACTGAGTACAGTGCGGATGTATTCGATGGAGAGACGGTCGGTGTGTTCGCCATCGGTACCGAACGGGCAGCGGAAGCGATAGGGGTAGGGCAGGAAGTGGGTGCCCTGGGCCAGCAGGCCGGCCTTGGGATTAAGGTTGCCCATGGCCGACAACGCGCCAGCGGTCATACCGTGGTAACCGCCGTGGAAGGACATCAACGGCGAGCGCTGGGTGTAGTGGCGGGCCAGTTTGATTGCGGCTTCCACTGCGTCTGAACCGCTGGGGCCGCAGAACAGGATTTTGCTGTTGTCACGCATGCTGGCGGGCAACGTCGCGAACAGTTCTTCTACAAACGCGTGCTTGGCCGGTGTGGCCAGGTCAAGAGCCTGCTGCAGATGATCACTGTTGAGGAATTCGATCACCGCTTCACGGACCACCTGTGGGTTATGACCCAGTGCAAGCGTGCCAGCGTTCGACAGGCAGTCAAGGTATTCCTGGCCGTTGGCATCCTTGACTCGCATTCCCTTGCCGCTGACAAACAGCTGCTGGAACGTCGCTGCATAGGTGCGCGCATTCGACTCCAGTTTCTTGAGATTAATTAACTCTTCCATAGTCGATCCCTTGTTGGCACAGGTACGGATTCATTGGCTACTCGGTTCGAGCAGAGCCCGATTCTGTAAGAACCTTAAGGTGATCGCCAACTTATCGCCGCGGGACTGTCCCCGTATTCCACGACAGACATGCCCCGGCCTCAGGGGTTAAATGCATGCTACGAAAGGAATTTGTGGCGCAGTAAGAAATCTCGCGACAGCATTCCTGATCGTTCGGATTCTTACCCCGTTGCTCCATTTCTCAAGACACCACTGTTCCGGAATCTTCGAGAGCTTTATGTCTATTGGCAAACCTGCTGGCCACTTCCTGGCGTCAACGTTTTTGGTTTCATTGCTGAGCGGCTGCACGCTAGGCCCGGATTACCAGTTGCCTGCGGTGGAGGTTGCCAGCCAGTGGCATGCGCCGCTGCCTCATGGTGCGTCGATGGTTGGACTGCAGGATTGGTGGCAACAGTTCAATGACCCGGCACTGGCAACCCTGCTGCGTCTGGCACAGGCAGACAGCCCGTCCCTCGACCAGGCTCTGGCGCGTATCGCCCAGGCACGCGCGACGCTGGACGGCAGCTTTGCCGGCAGGCTGCCGCAAGTGAACGGCGGCGTGAGCAAATCACGCGCCGGCATCACTCAGAAGGGATTACAACAGAGCGGTACGACCTCCGGCGCAACCCTTGATGCGTCCTGGGAACTGGACCTGTTCGGCAAACTGCGGCGCACCGACGAGGCTTCGCGCAATCTGCTCGAAGCACGTGTCAATGACTGGCATGACGCCCGTGTATCGCTGGCCGCCGAAGTTGGTGATGACTTTGTGCAGTACCGCGGCTGCCAGATGCTGGTAAACGCTTACCGTGATCAGGCGCAATCCCAGGAGCAGACTGCACGTCTGACTCGCGTGTCGTTTCAGGCCGGGTTTACCGCAGCCTCCGATTCATCGTTGAGCGATGCCAGTGCTGCGGCCAGCAATGCGACGCTCATCAACCAACAAAGCGAGTGCGACGTGCTGCTCAAAAGCCTGGTGGCCCTGACCGGCAGCGATGAGGAACGGGTGCGAGAAATACTCGGCCATAACCCCGCTCGATTGCCGCAGCCAGCGTTGCTGGATGTACGGGAAATACCCGCCGACCTGGTGCGCCAGCGCCCGGACCTGGCATCCAGCGAGCGCGAACTGGCCGCCGCAAATGCGAAGATCGGCGCTGCACAGGCTGATCGTCTGCCCAGCCTGAGTCTGGTCGGCGCGTTCGAGGTGGGGACCACCACCGGAATCTTCAGCCGCACCTGGAGCCTTGGCCCGCAACTGACTGTTCCGCTGTTCGACGCAGGCAAGCGCAGAGCGGCAGTGGACTCGGCGCGGGCGGATTATGACACGGCCCTGGCGACCTATCGGCAGACCTTGCGCACCGCAGTCATGGAGGTCGAGCAGTCACTGGTGCGTCTGGATGCTGCGCGGCGCTCGCAAGCCAGTACGCAGCGGGCCAGCGACGGTTATGAAGCGTCGTTCGAGGCCACAGACCGCAACTGGCAGGCCGGCAACGCCAGCCTGCTGGACCGCGAAGTGGCTCGACGCTCGGCGCTCTCGGCGCAAATCGAATTGATCACCGTGCAACAAAATCAGGTGCGCTACTGGATTGCCCTGTACAAGGCCCTGGGCGGGGGATGGCAGGGCAGTCGAAACGGTTTGGCCGGTGAAACACCGAAGCGGGGCGGCGTATGAGGAAGATGCATGTTTATGGTCTGCTGACGCTGGCGGTGTTGGGCATCTCGGGCTGGCTGTTGTTCGGCCGTGCCGAACCGACCCCGGCCGCCGTTGCAGCGCCGGCCACCAGCCTGACGGTCGAAGCGATTCAACCACGTCGCGAAGACTGGCCGCAGGAACGGGTGGCCAGCGGTGCGCTTGCGCCCTGGCAGGAAGCCGTGATCAGTGCCGAGACCGGAAGCTTGCGTATCGCCAGCTTGAAGGCTGATATCGGCGATCAGGTGAAGAAGGGCCAAGTCTTGGCGACATTGGCCGATGACAGCGTGCTGGCCGAGGAAAACAAACAGAAGTCGGCGGTCGCCCAGGCCACTGCACAATTGCAAGAGGCCCGCTCCAATGCGCGACGTGCGGCATTGGTCGGACAAAGCGGGGCGCTTTCCGAGCAGCAACTGGAAGATTACCGGGTCAAGGTGCAGACCGCCGAAGCCAACCTGGCCTCAGCCAACGCCGATCTGCGCAGCATACGGATCAAGCTCGCGCAGACGCGCATCGTCGCGGTGGATGACGGGATCATTTCCGGGCGCAAGGCCTTGCTTGGCGATGTGGTGTCCGCAGGCAGCGAAATGTTCAGGATGATCCGGGATGGCCGCATCGAGTGGCAGGCGGAACTGGATGCACAACAACTGCCGGGCGTGAAGGTCGGCCAGCTGGCGCGCGTGATATTGCCGGGCGGCATTGAGGTCGAAGGGCGCGTGCGCCTGGTATCGCCGATACTCGACGGCAAGACCAGCAGGGCGCTGGTCTACGTCTCCCTGCCGGTGGGGTCGATGGCGCGCGCTGGCATGTACGCCAGCGGCCGCATCGAACTGCCGTCCAGCCCGGCGCTGACGGTTCCGGACACCAGCGTGATTCTGCGCGATGGACGCTCTTATGTGTTTGTGCTGGGCAACGACATGCGCGTCAGCCGGCAAGTGGTAGAGGTCGGACGGCGGCGTGGATCGGCGCTGGAAATCCTCGGCGGGCTGGCTGAACAGGCACAGATCGTCCGTGGCGGCGGGGCCTTTCTCAATGACGGGGCCAGCGTGACGCTGGTCAACGCCGAGGCTCAGGCGCAATGAATATCTCCGCGTTGTCGATTCGTTATCCGGTTCCGGCGGTTATGCTGTTTTTACTGCTGACGCTGTTTGGTGTGCTCGGATTCAACCGTCTCGGTATTCAGGACTTTCCCGACACCGATCTGCCCGCAGTGGTCATCAGTGCCTCGCTGGAGGGCGCTGCCCCCGAGCAACTGGAAACCGAAGTCGCGCGCAAGCTCGAAGACAAGCTGACCTCACTGCGCCTGCTCAAGCATGTCACCACGCAAATTGTCGAAGGCAGCGTCATGATCACGGTGATCTTCGACATCGACAAGGATGGCAACGAAGCCCTCAACGAAGTGCGCAATGCGGTGGACAGTGCTGCGGCTGAGTTGCCAGCCAACCTCGACACGCCGTCGGTAACGCGTCTGACCACCAATACCACAGCGTTGCTGACCTATGTGGTCGATGCGCCACGCATGGACGAAGAAGCGTTGTCATGGTTTGTCGACAATGAGTTGAGCAAACAGCTTCTGACCGTGCGTGGTGTCGCTAAGATCAGCCGCGTGGGCGGTGTGGACCGCGAAGTTCAGGTAGACCTTGACCCCACGCTGATGGCCGGTCTGGGTCTCAGCGTGACGGACATCGCGGATCGTTTGCGGGCGATGCAGAAAGACAATTCCGGTGGCCAGGGCGATCTGGGCAGCGGTCAACAGGCGCTGCGTGTCCTCGGCGGTATTGACGACCCGGCGGCGCTTGGCGCTATCCGCATTCCCGTCAGCGATGGACGAATGCTTGCTGTGCAGCAGTTGGCCACCGTGCGTGATACCCATGCCGAGCGCAATACTCTGGCGTATCGCGACGGCAAACCGGTGATTGGCTTTCAGGTCATCCGCTCCCTGGGCTTTTCCGACGTCGGGGTGACCAAGGACTTGCGCCAGGCAGTCAATGAGTTTGCCAGGCAACACCCTGATGTGCGTATTGAAGAGGCAAGTAATGCCGTCGAGCCGATAATGGAAAACTATCGTGGCTCCATGGCGCTGCTTTACGAAGGCATGTTGCTGGCGGTACTGGTGGTCTGGTGGTTCCTGCGTGACTGGCGGGCGACCATGATCGTGGCCACGGCACTGCCTTTGTCGATCATCCCGACCTTCGGCGTGATGTATTTTGCCGGCTTCAGCCTTAATACCGTTTCACTACTGGCGCTGGCGCTGGTGATCGGCATTCTGGTGGACGATGCAATTGTTGAGGTTGAAAACATTGCGCGACACCTGCGCATGGGCAAAACCCCGAGACAGGCGGCAATCGAGGCATCCGACGAGATCGGTCTCGCGGTATTGGCGACCACCGTGACCCTGGTCGCGGTGTTCCTGCCGACTGCTTTCATGGGCGGGGTTTCCGGCAAACTGTTTCGCCAATTCGGCGTGACCGCCAGCGCTGCGTTGATGTTTTCGTTGCTGGTCGCCCGTCTTCTGACGCCGATGATGGCAGCGTATTTACTCAAGGCTCGCTCGCATGGCGAACATGACAGCGGTTTGATGAGACATTATCTGGGCTGGATTCACACCAGCCTGAGCCGTCGCAAGACCACCATGGCCATTGTGGGCGCTTTGTTTATCGGCTCGCTGGCGCTGATTCCGTTGCTGCCGACCAGCTTTCTGCCTGCTCAGGATATTGCCAGCAGCACCGTCAGCCTGGAGCTGCCGCCCGGCAGCAGTCTGGCTCAGACCGGCGAGATTGCCTTGCAGGCTGAAAAGCGTTTACGCGCGATTCCTGAAGTGGCCCACGTGTTCATCGCGGCGGGCAGTGGCGATGCGGGCGGTGCAGGTGATCGCAACGCGAAACTGACCGTCGATTTGCTGCCGCGTGACCAGCGCGCACTGAAACAGTCCCAAGTGGAAGCGAGCATGCGTGAAAGTCTGCGCAGCTTGCCCGGTGTGCGGGTAACGGTCGGTGGTGACGGCAGCGGAGAGCGTCTGGACATCGTCCTTGCCAGCGATGATGGCGATTTGCTGGAGCGCACTGCCGCCGCTCTTGAACCGCAGTTGCGCCAGATAAAGGGCATCGGCAACGTCACCTCAAGTGCTGCGGTGCAAAGGCCGGAAATCCAGATGCGCCCGGATGCTTTCCGCGCGGCAGAGCAGGGCATCAGTAGCCAGGATATCGCTGACACTTTGCGCATGGCCACCTATGGCGAATACAGCTCGTCCCTGGGCAAGATCAATCTGTCCCAGCGTCAGGTAAATGTGCGGGTGCGCATGCAACCGCAAGTACGCACCGACCTGCAACGCCTCGCTCAATTACGGGTCACGGGGCGTGATGGCCAGATCGCGCTGGCATCGCTGGGAGAGCTCAGCATGGGCAGCGGTCCCGCGCAGATTGATCGTATTGATCGCTTGCGCAATATCACCCTATCCATCGAACTCAATGGAAGCAATCTGGGCGAAGTGATGGAGCAGGCCAGACAGTTGCCAGTCATGCAGAACCTGCCAGCGCAAGTGAAACTGGTGGAGCAGGGCGAGTTGCAGTTGATGAGCGAGCTGTTTGGCAACTTCAGCCTGGCAATGGCGGTCGGCGTGTTCTGTATCTATGCAGTGCTGGTGCTGCTGTTCCATGACTTCATGCAGCCGCTGACAATCCTCTCGGCGCTACCCCTGTCGCTTGGCGGCGCACTGTTGGCACTGCTGGTCGGCGGGATGAGTTTTTCCATGGCGTCGGTCATCGGCTTGCTGATGCTGATGGGGATCGTGACCAAGAACTCTATCCTGCTGGTCGAGTACGCGATCATGGCTCGTCGCCAGCCAGCCGTGAGCCGCTATGAGGCGTTGATCGATGCCTGTCACAAACGCGCCCGGCCGATTCTGATGACCACCATTGCAATGGGTGCGGGCATGTTGCCGACCGCACTGGGATGGGGTGGCGAATCAGGTTTCCGCCAGCCGATGGCGGTGGTGGTTATCGGAGGATTATTAGCCTCAACAGTGCTGAGTCTGTTGGTAGTGCCCGTTATCTTTACGTATATCGATGATGGTCATGAAACGCTCAAAAGGTGGTTTCGTCCTCATAAATAGGCGGCACAGGCCTCTCAGAGCAAGCTCATTGGCGGCCATGTAACCGCTCCGCCCTACGTCTTGTGCAAGAGCACCGGAGTCTCGAATAGCCTGCTCAATCGTATCGATCCGCAGGTACACGGCACTTGTTCTAGCGGCAAGGTCACTTGCGATAGTCGTTTTTCCGGTACCTGGAAGGCCGCTGAAGACAATGAGCATTCTATGTCCTTGGGTTAGTGAGGTAACCCAGTTTAGGTGGCTGCCAGTTATGCGGCAGCAACTTGTCGATTTCACTCGCTCGCTGTGTCGGCGGCCGCGTGAGAACATCCTTCAAATAAGCATACGGATAATGCCCATTCAACCACGCAGACTGGATCAAACTCATGATTGCCGCTGCCCGTTTGCCGCTGCGCATCGACCAACGCGTATATGCAGTCCATTTTCTGGATCGTCACTAAGGCTGTTTCAGGTCCTGCAGGCGTTGACGCGTTGCGTCAACGCCTCATTCATTCAGAGCATGCGGCGCAACACGTTGTTGCGCGGGTCGCGGTCGTAGAAGCGATGCTTGAGCGCGCCCGCCACATGCAGCACGATCAGGGCCAACAAGCTGTAGGCGAGGACGTTGTGCAGCCATTGGAACACCGCGAACCAATCGTCATTCTTCGGCAGCAGTTCCGGCAGATTAACCCCAAAAAAGAACACCCCATCGCTCATCGTGTAGGTGCTCGACATGGAGTAGCCCATCAACGGCACGATCACCAGCAGCAAATACATCAAGCGCTGCGTCAGGCGTGACAGAAACCTTTCATACCCCGCCAGGGTTTCCAGCGGCTGTGGTAAATGCGGGGTGCGAAAACGCACGGCGAGCTGAGTCAGAACCAGCAGGAACGTCAGCACCCCGAAGGACTTGTGCCACGGGTAATAAAGCTCGTATTTTCTCGCCACTTCATCACTCATGCCGGTCATGTGCCAGCCGACCCAGAGCAGGCCCAGGACGAGCACGGCACGCACCCAGTGCAACACGCGCAGGGAGGTCGGGTACCGATCGATTATCGGTTGATCTATTGGGTTCATATCAGGCTCTCCAAGGAGCGATGCACGGTTCAATGGCCACCCTCAACGTTGGAGGGTGGCTCGGTCAGGATAGGGCGTGCACTCAGACGGGTAGCAGCACGGTGATGACTTTCTCTTCGGTGTAGGCCAGCGCGCCGCTGAATCCGCCTTCACGCCCGATACCGCTGGTTTTGACGCCGCCCCAAGGCAGGTTGGCGTCCAATGGGCTCCAGCAGTTGATACCCACGGCGCCTGCTTTTACCGCCGCTGCGACACGGTGCGCTCTGACCAGGTCGTTGGTCCAGACCGTGGCCGCGAGGCCATAACTGCTGTCATTGGCGAGGCTGATGGCTTCGTCTTCACTGTCGAACGTGATTAGCGTGCCGACGGGACCGAAGATCTCGTCCCGGGCGATTTCCATATCGTTACGGGCGTTGGCGAAGATCGTCGGACGCACGAACCAGCCCAGCTCAGGGGCCGAGACGCCGCCGGCCAGCAGCGTTGCGCCCTGGTCGATACCCCGTTGGATGTAGCGGTTGACGCGATCGAATTGCGCCTTCTTGGCCACCGGCCCCATCTGTACGCCGGGCTCGCGAGGATCACCCACGTTTACCGCCTGTGCGGCCTCGGCCAGCGCGGCGCCGAAACGCTCGGCGAGGCTACGCTGCACCAGGATCCGCGAACCGGCCGCACACACCTGGCCCTGGTTGGCAAAAAGACCGAGCGTACAGCCGCGCAGGGCGGCGTCGAAGGAGGCATCGTCGAACACAATCTGCGGGCTCTTGCCGCCCAATTCCAAGGCCACGCGCTTGAACAACACGCCGGCAGTGCGCTGAATTTCACGCCCGGCCTCGGGGCTGCCGGTGAAGCTGATCTTGGCGACATCCGGATGTTCACACAGCGCGCGACCGACTTCGTTGCCGTAGCCGGTGACCACGTTGATCACGCCGTCCGGGAAGCCGGCTTCCTGCGCCAGCAGCGCCAGGTGCAGGGCCGACTGCGGGGTTTCTTCCGAGGGCTTGACCACCACTGTGCAGCCTGCCGCCAATAAGGCGGCGAGCTTCCACACGGTGATCATGAGCGGTGAGTTCCAGGGCACGATCGCGCCGACGACGCCGACGGGCTCGCGTACCGTGTATGACAGGGTTTTGGTGCCGAAGTAACCCCCGGTGGGAATGGTGCGACCTTCGAGCTGGTTGGCCCAACCGGCGGCAGCGCGTAGGTTGGCGACCGCGTTGGGCAGGTCCATCCGGCGCGGTTCGATGGGCGAACGGCCAATGGCGTTGGCGTCCAGATCGGCCAGCCGTTCGGTGTCGCGCTCAACCAGGTCGGCCAGTTTCGATAGCAGTCGACCACGCTGGGCGCCGTCGAGTTGGCTCCACTCGCCGCCGTCGAGTTGCCGGCGTGCAGCCGCCACGGCACGGTCCACGTCTTCGCGGGTGCCGCGCGCGGAGCTCCCATACACCTGTTCGGTCACGGGGCTGACCAGGTCGATACGACGATGGTCGAAGCCTTCGCAAGGCGTACCGTCGATGAAATGATTCAAGTGCTCAGTCATTTTGCGGTCCTCGAATAGTGGGCAGGTTCACGCCTTGAGAGACGCCAGGGCATCGCCGAAGATGTCCAGTGCCTTGAAAAACAGTTCGCGGGAGATCGTTAGCGAGGGCATCACGCGCATCACGTTGCTGTAGCGGCCGCAGGGAATCATCAGCACGCCATGGTTGAGCAGATAGCCCATTAACTGGCCGATCTTTTCGCCCGCCAGGGGAGCCTTGGTGAGCGGGTCTTCGATCAGTTCGATGCCGATCATCAGGCCGCGCCCGCGCACTTCACCGACCAACGGGCTGTTGAAACCGCGAATATGCGCCTGTGCCTCCAGCCCCAGCAGGTGGGCGCGGTTGAGCAGGTCGAGCTCAGGATCCTTCAGGATGCTGATGTTGGTCAGTGCCACCGCAGCCGACAACGAGTTGGCGGCGAACGTATTGGGCATGGAACCGTCGGGGATTTTCGCCGCCAGGTCCGAGCGCATGATCAGGCCGGCCATGGGCAGGTCGCTGCCGATGCCTTTGCCGAAGGTGAGCATGTCGGGCTTCACGCCGGAATGTTCGACCGCCCACATTTTGCCGGTGCGGCCAGCGCCGGACTGCACTTCATCGACAATCAGCAATGTGCCGCTGCGGTCGCAGGCCTTGCGCAGCAATTGCAGGAATTCCGGCGACGGCGGCACGTAGCCGCCTTCGCCCTGTACCGGTTCCACAATCACCGCCGCCACATCATCGGCGGCGGTGTACGGGGTGTTCAGCAGGTAGTCGATGTACTCGCCGGCGATCTGCTCGGCGCTTTTATGGGTGGTGTCGAAGGGGAACCGGTAGGCGTAAGGGTAGGGGGCGTGAATCACGCCCCCCATCTGCGCGCCAAAGCCCTTGCGGTACGCCGTGCCGGTGGTCAGCGAGCCTGAAGCGTTCCACACGCCGTGGTAGCCGCCGTGGAAGGCGATGATCTGGTGCCGCCCGGTTATGCGCTTGGCGAACTTGATTGCCGCCTCCAACGCATCACTGCCGCTTTGCGTGAAGAAGGTGATGCAGTCGCCACGCAAACCTTCGGGCGCGATTTCGGACAGCTTGGCGGCCAGCTCGGTACGCCGGGTGCTGTTAATTTCCAGGGCGTGCATCAGCACTGCGGACTGTTCGTGAATCGCCTGCACCACTTTGGGGTGGCAGCGGCCTACGCTGCTGACACCGACGCCGGCGGACAGGTCGATGTAGGTGTTGCCGTCCGGGTCTTTGAAGGTCGCACCGAAGGCGCGGTCCATGGCGATCGGCATACGTCCGCCTCCGCGCGCCATGGACTCGGTACGCGCCGAAAGCGCCAGAGCTTCGCGGGTCTTGGGGCCTGGCAGTTCGCCGGAGATAATCCGCGGGGCATCCGCGAAGTGCAGGGATTGCAGTTTGGCTTCACTCATGACGGTCTCTCTGGAATGTCTATTCAAGTGTGCCAATCATCTCCGGCGCGAGTTCCTGACGGGTAGCCCGAATCGGCACATGAAGTGCACGCATCCCAGCGCACAAACAAACTTGCAGGATTTATGCTATGTGCGACTATCAAACCTGGGCGATCAAAAACAAGAAGATTGGCAGAGGCATGCGATGCAATGAAAAACCAGACGATCAGCCATTTTCGAGACGTCCACATCCATGCGGCCACTATCCAGCAGTGGAACCAGGACTACAGCCAGTTAACCGCCGGCTGCGCCGAGAGTTCGCTGATGCAACTGACGACGACCGGTTGTCACGTGTTTCTCGAACAGATCAATCAGCGAGTGGTACAGAACGGCGTCGCGCCTCGCGGCAAGATGTGCTTTGCCGTGCCGATCAACGTCCCGGGTTCGATTCGCATGCAGGGGCGCGAGGTGGATGACAGCAGCCTGTTCTTTCTCCACGGCGGCGAGGAGTTCATGTTCCATATGCCGATGGGCATGAAACTGCTCTCAATCACCTTCGAGCGTGAATTGTTCGAACAGGCAATGGAGCAAACGGCGTCGGCGAAGGAACTCAACCGGTTGCTGCGCCAGCCGGTAATCAGGGTTTCCCCTCAACGATTCGCACAGGCTCGGCGCCGATTGCTGGCGCTTTTCTCCCAGGCACTGATGCATGAAAATTTCGACAGCACGCCGGATCGTGAGGTAGCGCTGGAGCAGACGATGCTCGGCGAGCTGTTGCAACTGATGACCGACCCCGCCTGTGACAAACACCAGCGAACCTCCAGCTCCACGCGCAGTTTCATTGTCGAGAAATGCCACCGCCTGACCACCGCAGAAATGATCGACGTGCCCAGCGTGATCGGCCTGTGCGAGCGTCTTCAGGTGAGTCGCCGGACGCTGCAGAACAGCTTCCGCTCGGTGGCCGAGACCACTCCGCTGAATTATCTGCGCTCTGTAAGGCTCAACGGTGTACGCCGCACCTTGATGTCCACCCGTCCCTGCGAGCTGACAATTGGTGATGCCGCCGCCCAGTTTGGCTTCTATCACCTGAGCCATTTCGCAGCGGAGTATCAGGAGCTGTTCGCAGAGCTGCCGTCCCATACCGCCCGCGCAGCCATCGCCGGTTACGCGCGCGCCTGAACGAAAAAATCTGCAAGGACCGGATACAAACTGCTTGGGAAACACGGGTGTTTGGCCTTGGGTGCCTGCGTTACCGATCACCCGGAGCTGCAGGTCGGGGTCTGGCGGGGGCAAATCCTTCCGGTTTTTCCTGCCTGGCGCTATTGGCGGTGCCAGTCCTGGCGGTGGTGCATTTCGACGTGCTGACCGGTGCCAGCCAACTGGCACGGCTGCGCAAGGCATCGCCACAGCAGTTTGCGGCATTGGGCAGCCACAAGCTTTAAAGCAGATGCAGCAGCGGCTACAGGGGCGCGCGGGGTGGCTTGCTCAGCGTGACCAGCAGCGCTACGGTCAAAAGCAGTGCCGCCGACACCGACAGCACCGCGACAAAGCCGGCATCAAACGCCGAGCGGGCGAATGCGTGCAGCATGGCGGCGCCTTCTGGAGACAACGTTTCAGCGACGACCAGCGCGTCATCAAGACTGTCGAATGTCGCAGGGTCGCGGGTCAGCCAGGATGGAATCACCACGCCCGCCGAATACGTATAAATCGCCGATAACAGGCTGCCCGCGAGGGTCACCCCCATCGCACCGCCCAGTTCAAATGACACTTCCTCGATGGAGGCGGCCATGCCAGCCTGGTTGACGGGTACGCTGAGCATGATGGTGCTGGACGACGCCGTCAGTGCTGCGCCAATGGTAAAACCCAGCAGCGCAAGGACGATCAGTTGCAGGTACATCGCAGCGTCATACAGTAGCAGGTAGGCCAGCATCGACGCAGCTGATAGCAACAGGGTCCAGAACAGCATCCGCTGGTTCCCCAGGCGAGGCAGGTAGTAGCCGGCCAGCGGCCCAGAGATAAACGAGCCCAGCGGCAGCGGCAGGATGAACAGTGCCGCTTCCAACGGCGACAAGCCAAGCACCAGTTGCAGGCGTTGACTGAACACCAGCTCCATGCCCATCAACGCAGCGGCGGACACCACGGCCGAGATGACCGCATTTCTGAACCCCGTTGCCTTGAACAGCGCCAGGTCGAGCATCGGCTGAGTGGCGCGACGTTGGCGGCGAATAAACAGCATCAGGAACAGCGCGCCCAGCACCATTGCGATCAGCATGCCTTCGAAGAAGGGCGTGCGCTTGCCGAGTTCCTTGACCGCATACGCGACGCTGATCAAGCCGATCATCACCTGCAGCGATCCCAGCCAGTCCCAGCGTTTACTAATATCCCCCGGGTGACTCGGGATCAAGAGGGCGCCAAGGATCAACGCCACCAGCACAATCGGCACGTTGATCAAAAATACCGAGCCCCACCAAAAATGCTCCAGCAACAGGCCGCCCACCACTGGACCGAGCGCCGCACCTCCTGAAGCCACCGAGGCCCATATACCGAATGCCATGGTCTGCTCGCGCGGATCGATGAAGGTCACCCGCACGATTGCCAGCGTGGCGGGCATCATCATCGCCGCGCCGACCGCCAGGAAACCGCGTGCGCCAATCAATACGGCGGCGGAGGGTGAGAACGCCGCAATCAGCGAGAACAGGCCAAACACGCCGAGCCCGCCGATGAACAGGCGTTTGTGTCCGAGCCGGTCACCCAGGGTACCCATGCCCAGCAGCAGGCCGGCGGCGATCAGCGCATAGATGTTAACGATCCAGAGTTTTTCCGAGGCCGAGGCGTTCAGCTCTCGGGTCAGCGTGGGCAGAGCGGTGTACAGCACCGTCATGTCGATGACGATGAGCAGCAAGGCGCTGGAAATGATCGCGAGGATCAGCCAGCGGCGTGGAAAAATCATGGGGGGGCTCAATGTAGGAGAGTTGGAAGGCGGCCACTGTAACCAAGTCAGGACGGCATACGTTTTACACGCGGAAATGTCCGACCAGTTGCTGTTGATGATTGGACATTTTATGCAGTGCGTCGCTGGCTTTCGCCGCTTCGTTCATGCGCTCGGCGAGTGTTTCGCTGATGCCCCGGATATCGCTGACTCGATGGCTGATGTCGTCCACCACGCTGCTCTGCTCAAGGGAAGCGCTGGCGATCTGCTGATTCATTTGGTCGATCACATCCACGGCCTGGGAAATATGCCCCAGCGCAATGCGGGTCTGTTGCACCTGGAGCACGCTGTCGCCAGCTTGCTCGCGGCTCAGCTGGGTACTGTGAACCACTACCCGGCTCAGCTGTTGCAGCGTCTCGATTACCGTGCGCACCTGTTCGACCGAACTCTGGGTGTTGCTCGCCAGGTGCCTGACTTCATCGGCCACCACCGCAAAGCCGCGGCCCTGTTCGCCGGCTCGCGCCGCTTCGATGGCCGCATTCAGCGCCAGCAGGTTGGTCTGCTGTGCAATGGCGCTGATGACGTCCAGTACCTGACCTATCTGTGCGCTGCTGTCGGCAAGGGCGTTGACTTGCTGGAGGGTGGTTTCCAGGCGTTGATCGAGGGCCTCGATGCTGTGCTCGACGGCCGAGAACACCGCCTGGCCTGAGCTGCTGGCGTTTTCGGCGGCAGTCGCGGCGTCGGCGGCGCTGTGGGAGTGACGCGCGACTTCCTGGGCACTGGCGCTCATTTCGTGCAGTGCGGTCGCCGCCAGCTCCACTTCGTGGTACTGACGCTGCATGCCTGCGCTGACTTCGCGGGCAATCCCCGATGAGGTGTCGGCACTGTTGCGGGTGTCCAGGGACGCGGCCTGGATGTCGCGAATAATCGGCTGCAACTTATCGAGGAAACGATTGAAACCACTAGCCAAGTGGCCCAGCTCGTCGCTGCGTCCGCTGGGCAGGCGCTGGGTGAGGTCACCGTCGCCTTCGACAATCGCATCAAGCAGCTCGGCCATCTTCAGCAGCGGGCGGGTCACGCCGTAAGCGGCCAGCCAGATCAGCAGCATACCCAGGCTGCTGGCAAAGATGCCCAGGCCCAGGTTGAGCCAGTTGGACTCGCGACTTTTGTCGTCCAGTTCGCTTTGCATTTGCCGGGCAGGCGCCTGCACCCGCGCCTGCGGAACCTTTATCTCCAGTTGCCAGGCAGGCGTGCCCGCCGCCGTCTGCAAGGGTTGGCGTATATCCAGCGTGTCCCCCGAGACGCCGCCGCTGCGTCCCGCGACTTGGCCCGTGGCTGACAGGATGCTGACTTGGCTGTCGCCCTGATAGAGGTCCTGGCCGAGGTTCGCCGCCAGCTTCTGCAAGGTGTCGAGGCTGATGTCCATGCCCACTACGCCCAGCACTTTGCCGTTGACAACCAGGGGGATGGAAACGCTGCTCATCAGGGCTTTTCGGCCTTCTACTTCGATGGTATACGGTTCGACCACACACACACGTCGTTGCGCTTGAGGGCAGGCGTACCAGGCGTTCCCCGGTTCACTGCCGGCGGGCGCGGTGTTCGCGGCGATTTGTGCCTCGCCAAGTACCTCCTGCACCAGTTGCCCCGGTTGACTCTGTGACCAATACAGCGCGAACCGCCCAGTTTCATTGCCCGCCACGGCGCGTTGGTCGCGCCAATCGGCGTCAGCGCCGGCCAGCGCATCCGGCAGCATGATGACGTACAGGCCGAGGACTTTTTCGCGCTGCTTCAGGGCTTCACGGGCGTTGCTGATCAAGGCTTCGCGCAATTGCGCGACCGTCAGGTGCCCGTTGAGTGTTTGCTCGCGCAGTTGCAGTACCTGTTGCGCAAAGCCTTCGCCATACAGCGCGGTTTCATTGAAAAAACGCTCCACCTGTTGACCCTGTGCCACGGCCTGGGCATGCAATCGCTCCAGCGCAGCCTGACCGAGTAGCTCGCTGCTCTGCTCTTTAAGCAGCTTTGCACTGGCTTGATTCTGATACGCGCTGGCGCCGATCAGGGCCGCCACCACTGTCAGCAGGCAGAGTCCGCTCAGCAGGGTGATACGCCATTGAATGGTGAGGTTAGCTAGCTGCATGGTTGAGGCTTCCTAAAAGCGGGCTTCGCGGCATCCGGGCCTGGTACGGCTGATGCTAGGTTGCAGGCATGACAGGCCAGGCAGCTATCCCAAATCGGCAACTGCGCCGGAATTGAGCGTGCTGCCTCGACCTGTTTTGGGGCGGGGCCTCGAATGCTACCGATTTGGGATAGCGAGCGATTCAGGGGCGGGCATAGGATCAAATTCAGCGCGCAACTAAAACAAAACGCTAACCGGTGCCGATGCTATGTGGTCGGACCACCCCAAAAGCGACTGCCTCATACAATAAGGTCAATAACATGAGTGTATCTATCCCGGTCAACAGCTCCACGGAGCTCAAGCGTGGTGCCCTGGGTGTGGGCTTCATTATATTTTTCGTGATATCGGCGGCGAGCCCGCTGAGTGTGATCGCTGGCGGCTTCCCCATAGGCATCATGCTGGGCAACGGGGCGGGCACTCCGACCTTGCTGATACTCGCCTTGCTGGTGCTGCTGGCGTTCTCGGTGGGCTACACCACCCTGTCGCGCCAGGTGACCAATGCCGGCGGCTTTTACGCGTTCACTTCCCTTGGCCTGGGTGGCCTGGTGGGCGGTGCCGCTGGGGTACTGGCGATGTTTGCCTATAACATTCTGCAGGTTGGGTTGTACGGGATGTTCGGTGGGGTGGTCAGTGGCACCATGGAAGCCGCCTTCGGCCTGGTGCTGCCGTGGTGGTCCTACTCGCTGATGGCGATGGCAAGCATCGCATTCCTGGGTTATCGCAAGATCGACCTGTCGGCGCGGGTGCTGTCGGTGGTGGTGATCGCCGAGTACTTGGCGATCCTGGTCCTGGACTTCGCGATTCTCAAGTCCGGCGGCGACAGCGGTATCAACCTTGACTCGTTCACCAGCAGCCATGTGTTCAGTGGCACCCCTTCAATCGGCTTGCTGTTCTGTTTCGCCGCCTTTATCGGCTTCGAGGCAACGACCATCTACGGTGAAGAGGCCAAGGATCCCAAACGCAGTATCCCGATTGCCACCTACTGTTCGGTGCTGCTGATCGGTGGTTTCTACGCGCTGTCGGTATGGTCGATGGTGGTGGGGGTGGGTTCGGACAAGATCGTACCGCTGCTGCAGTCCTTACAGGACCCGACCACGTTTATCTATGGCATGTCCGACCACTTTGTCGGTCCGCAACTGACCCAGGTTATCCGCGTGTTGTTCATGGTCAGTATCTATGCCGGGCTGTTGGCGTTTCACAACGCGGCAGCGCGTTACTTCTACGCCATCGGCCGCGACGGCCTGTTGCACAGCCTGTTGGGCACCACCCATCGCGTGCACCAGAGTCCGCATATGGGCTCGGCGTTGCAGAGTTTGATCGCGGCCGTCGTGGTGCTGATTTTTGCCGCCATGGACGCTGATCCGATCCTGCAACTGTTTGCCTGGCTGTCCAACCTGGCCACGCTGTGCGTGATCCTGTTGATGGCGCTGACCTCGCTTGCGGTGCTGATGTTCTTCCGACGCCACCCGGAGCTCCAGGTCGGGGTCTGGCGCGGGCAGATCTTTCCGGGTTTTTCGTGCCTGGCGCTATGGGCGGTGCTGGTCCTGGCGGTGGTGCATTTCGACGTGCTGACCGGTGCCAGCCAACTGCTGTCCTATAGCCTGTGCGCGATTATTCCGGCCGCCTTGATCATCGGCATGGTGCTCGCCGCGCGACTGCGCAAAATCTCGCCGCAACGGTACCTGGCCTTGGGCAGCCATAAGCTTTAAGACCCCCAGCGTTTTTTATAGCTCGACTAACCAGACAATCGCAGCCTGCCGTTGCTCGGCATGGCGCGTCAGCGTGTGAAAGGAAGGTTTCAAATGCACAACTACAAGATGCTCATCGATGGGGCTCAGGTGGCCGGCGAAGAAGGCCGGTTTGATGTGATCAACCCGGCCACAGGTATGGCATTTGCCCGCTGCCCGGCTGGGTCACTGGGGCAACTCGACCAGGCAGTCAGCGCCGCGCAGGCGGCTTTCAAAAGCTGGCGCCACAGTAGTCATCCTGACCGTTGCGAGCGTTTGATGGCGATTGCGGCAGATATCGAGCAAGAGGCAGAGTCACTGGCTCGCCTGATTGTGCTGGAGCAAGGCAAGCCGCTGCAGCTGGCGTTTTCAGAGGTCATGGGCGCCGCCGCTTGGACGCGCTACGCGGCCGGGCAGGAGATTGCGGTGGAACTGGTGGAAGAAACCCCCACCCAGCGCATTGAGCTGCACCGCAAACCCTTGGGCGTTGTGGCGTCGATCACCCCCTGGAACTGGCCGTTCATGATTGCTGTATGGCACATCATGCCGGCGCTGCGTGCGGGCAACTGTGTGATCAGCAAACCGTCAAGCCTGACGCCGCTGAGCACCTTGGGCCTGGTGGCAATTATTGCCCGCCATGTCCCCCACGGTGTGATCAATTGCGTGACCGGCGAGCGGGGCTTCGGCAGTGCGATTACCTCGCACCCAGGAATTCAGAAGATCGTCTTCACCGGCTCCACCGCCACCGGACAAAGCGTAATGCGCGGCGCCGCCAGCAACCTCAAGCGCCTGACCCTGGAGTTGGGCGGCAACGACGCCGCCATCGTATTGCCGGGAACCCCCGTGGAGGGAGTGGCCGAGGAGATCTTCCAGGCGGCCTTTCTCAATATGGGCCAGACCTGTGCTGCGCTCAAACGCCTGTACATTCACGAATCGCAGTACCAGGCCTTTGCTGACGCGCTGACGCACATTGCTGCGCGCCAAGTGGTAGGTGATGGCCTGGACGCCGCCGTGACCTTCGGACCAGTGCAAAACCTTGAGCAACTTGAACTGGTGGAGGCACTGGTCGACGACGCACGCGCACACGGTGCACGCGTGTTATGTGGCGGTGCGCGCCTGAAACAACCAGGTTTTTTCTATCCGCCGACACTGGTTGCGGACGTGACCGACGGCCATCGCCTGGTCGACGAAGAACAATTCGGTCCGGTGTTGCCGTTGATTGCCTACCGGGATGTCGAGGATGTCCTGCAGCGCGCCAATGCCGGTGATATGGGGCTCGGCGGCTCGGTCTGGGGGCCGGATGTCGAGCAGGCCCGAACCTTGGCCAGCCGCCTGGAGAGTGGTGTGGCGTGGGTCAATTGTCACGCACAGATCCAGCCGAACACACCGTTTGGCGGCAGCAAGATGTCGGGTTTTGGTGTCGAGTTCGGTCTTGAGGGGCTGTTGGAGTTCACAGGTCAGCAACTGCTGTTTGTCCGCAAGCAGGCTGTCGAAGAAGGAGTTTGAGCCATGCGTTATCTATCACATCATCCCGCATTCGGTTGCACGCTTGTGTGCACCCTGGCGCTCGGCGCTGTCGGCCAGGTGCACGCTTATGAACTGTACAGTGACGAGAGTCGCCATCTCAACGCAGACATGACGGCTGTGTTCGGCCTGCTCAACAGCCGCAAGAGTTATGATGGCGCGCCAGGCGGCGCCAGCTGGCGTGAAGGCTTTATCAAATATGGCTTGAGTGGCGACCAGGCGCTGGGGGGCAATGGCAGCGCATACGGGGCGTTTGCCCTAGTCAGCTCCGCCACCTGGGGGGACGGTGACCCAAGCGGCAACTCGCTGGGTACCGAACGCACCACAAAGATCGAAGACGCCTACCTGGGCTGGCGTTCCGGCGACCTTTTCCCGCTGCTCGGCAAGGATGGCGTGGATATTTCCGGTGGGCGCCAGGTGGTCAAGGTCGGCCGAGGGTTCCTGATCAACGATGACGGACTGAACCCAGGCAAGGGCCCGGCAGATGGAAAATTGAACCGAGGGGGCGCTTACTACCTGGCTGCACGGCACGCGTTCGATCAAACCGCCGTGGTCCGCCTAGGTGGCCAGGATGGCCTGCATGGCAGCGTGTTGTGGCTCAAGTCCGACAACCGTATCCAGGCCGACACCGAGTTGGCCGCCGCTACCCTGGATTACACCGCACAACCGGGAACGCTCGGCTTGACCTGGGTCCATGGCCTGGATGTGAATGATCAATGGGCCAGCGATTTTCAACGCCAGCGCAAGGGCATGAACATCTATAGCGTGCGCGGTGAAGGCGATGCGGGCATCAAGAACGTCAGCCTGGCGTTCGAGTACGCCTGGCAGGACAAGGACGCGGGGCCTGAAAAAGCCTGGTACGGAGAGGCGGGTTACACCTTCGCCGATACCGCCTGGGCACCCAAGGTGACGTATCGCTACACCCGCTATTCGCAGAACTGGGACGCGCTGTTCACCGGCTTGAGCACGGGTTACGGCACGTGGTTCCAGGGGGAGGTGGCTGGCAACTATGCGGGACCGTTCAATACCAATACCAGCATCCAGCATGTCGGGTTGAAGGCAACACCGCTGGAAAACCTGACCCTGGGCGCGCTCTACTTCGATTACAGCACGGTGCGCAAACGCAATGCGCTGAACCTCGATGGCCGCGAGCTGGATGTGTACGCCGAATGGGCAGTCAATCCGCACCTGATCATCACCCCGCTGGTGGGTCTCTACAAACCCAGGCAGGACTCGACCACCGGCGGCAATCAAGTGGGTGGCAATGGCACCAACCTTTACAGCCAATTGTCGGTGGCCGTGCCGTTCTGAGCGCGACGGGCTAGGGCGTGATGCTGCTCGGCGGGTTGCGCATGTTTTCGGCAATGCGCCGCGTGGTATCCATGACCATTTCGATCACGGTTTCCTGGCGCAGCAACTTGAAGCTTTGACTGCTGCCGACGGCGGACAGGCTGCCGACCACCTCGTCGAGGTGTGCCTGGATGATCGGTGCAGCGATACCGGTCAGGCCTAAATTGAGTTCGTCGTGGGTCAGGCAGTAACCATCCTTGCGGATTTTTTTCGCGGCCTTGGAGAAACCGGCCCAGTCATACGGGCTGTCCGGGTCGTTGGCCATGTGTTCTTCGAACAAGCGCTGCAGGCGGCGGCCTTTCTGAAAGGCGATCAGGACCTTCGATTGCGCCCCGCGAAAAAACGGCAACGGCTGCCCGCGCCCGAACGCAAAGTGATAGGTATCTGTGGGTTCGGCGATGTAGGTGTTAATGATGCGTCCGTCGTAAAACACGCTGGCGAACACTGCCAGGCCCGTTTGCGCGGACAGCTCGTGCATCAGCTCGCGTCCGGCGATGAGGATCGGGTCGTACTGACGCATCATCCAGTCCAGCTCGATCACACGAGGCCCCAGGCTGTAACTGCCAGCGTCCACTCGGGTGAGCATGCCTGCGTCACACAAGTCCTTGACGTAGCGGTACACGGTGGCCCGTGACAAGCCCATGCGCTCGGCAATGGTGTCGGGTTCGATCTTCAGCATTTGTGGACCGAACAGGTCCAGGATGCTCAGCAATCTGCTCAGGCTGCTCATTGTGTTCCTAAAGAGAGGGAAGGGCGTTTGTTGCGTACCTGCAAGGATCAGGGTGCCCAAGCGCTGGCGCAACACTACCGCAGTGAGAGAAAAACGCAATCTCAGGAAGGATATTCAGCTCAATAAGACGTCAATAATCTCACTTAATGAGATGTTTGCTAATAAAGTGCTTGTTGGTGGCGGATTTGTATGTGATAAATCTCATCACTGCAAATGCTCAAGCAAGAGGGCTGAAAATGAATGGTGCGCAACTGATAGTGAATGCGGCAGCGGCAAGCGGTATCGAGTACTGCTTCGCCAACCCCGGGACCACCGAGATTCCTCTGGTGGCCGCCATGGCCAGCGCACCTGCTCTCAAGCCCGTGTTATCGCTGTTCGAAGGGGTCTGCACGGGCGCCGCTGACGGCTATGGCCGGATCGCCGGAAAGCCGGCAATGACCCTGACCCACTTGGGCCCTGGCTTTGCCAACGGCATCGCCAACCTGCATAACGCACGTCGGGCCAATACGCCGATCGTCAACGTCATCGGCGATCATGCCTCCTGGCATGTCAACTACGATCCGCCCTTGGCCAGCGACATCCAGGCCCTGGCCGGTGCTGTCTCGGGCTGGGTGCGCACCTCGCGCACCGCGTCGGGTATCGGTGAGGATTTGCAGGAAGCTGTGCGTGCGGCGTGGAAAGCCAAAGGCCAGATCGCCAGTTTGATTCTGCCCATGGATCTGCAGGCTCACGCAGTGACGCACAACGGTATGTTCGCCCCACTGCGCGCACCGGTTCGCCGGTTTGCCGGGGACCGGATCGAAACCGTGGCGCAGGCATTGCGTGACGGCAAGCGGCTGGTGTTCATCGTCGGCGATGAAGGCTTGTCGGTCACGGGCCTGGAAGCGGCGGGGCGCCTGGCGCAACTGCCCGGCGTGCGCCTGTTTGCCGAGACCTTTCCGCGCCTGAGCTACCGTGGGGGTGGTTTGCCAGACTTGGACCGCCTGCCGTATTTCCCGGAAGTGGCGATTGAAATTCTTGAGCAGTACGACCTGGTCATTTGTGCAGGCGTACCCGAGCCCATCAGTTACTTTGGCTACGAAGGCATCCCGTCGCGCCTCGCCGAACGTGAACGCCTGATGACGCTCGCCGAAGTCGGTGACGACGTTTCCGGCGCGCTGACGGCGTTGGCCGATGTCCTGAATGCACCGGCCCATGTGCCAACCCCGGAAGGTATCGAACTGCCGCCTGGCCAAGCCGAGCTCACACCACAGTCGATCGGCCAAGTGCTGGCTGCGTCACTGCCCGACGACAGCATTGTCTCGGTTGAGGGTGGCACCTGTGGCTATCCCTTCTTTACTGCCTCCGCTCGCGCCGCGCGGCATCGGGTATTGACCAATACCGGTGGCGCGATTGGCCAGGGGATTCCGGTGGGGTTCGGTGCCGCCTTGGCGGAACGCGGCAATAGCGTGTTCTGCCTGCAATCGGACGGCAGTGCCCAGTACACCATCCAGACTCTGTGGAGCATCGCCCGCGAGCAACTGCCGGTGGTGATCCTGATTGCCGCCAACCATCGCTATGCGATTTTGCAGAACGAGCTGCGCCGTTTCGGCATGACAGAAATGGACCCGCAAGCCCTGCGCCTGACCGTGCTCGACAGTCCGCGTATTGACTGGAAAGCCCTCGCCAAAGGCTACGGGGTGCCGGCCTGTACGGTACAGACCAATGCCGAACTGCAACGGGCGCTGGCCAATGCCAAGGCCGACCGTGGTCCTTGCCTGATCGAAATGGCGCTGTGAAGGAATCGACTATGCATCCGCTCGAATTGTTACCTGCCGTCCAGGCATTCCTTGCGCAGCCCGGTCGCCTGTTCATCGGCGGTAGCTGGCAGGACGCCGCCAGCGGTCGCCGCTTTGCCGTGGAAAATCCGGCCACTGAACAGACCCTGACCGAAGTCGCCCAAGGCGACGAGCGCGATGTGAATGCGGCCGTTGCGGCCGCGCGCACAGCCTTTACCGGCACCTGGGCCTTGCAGTCACCGGCGCAGCGCGGCCTGTTGCTGTTTCGCCTGGCTGATCTGTTGGACCAGCACCGCGAGGAACTGGCGCAACTGATCACCCTGGAGAACGGCAAGCCGATCGCCAACGCGCGCGGTGAAGCGGCCAGCGCGGCGAATATCATTCGCTATTTTGCTGGCTGGCCAACCAAGATCGAAGGCAGCACGCTGCCCGTATCGCCCGCCAGCGGCGGGCCAATGCTCAACTACACGTTGCGCGAACCGGTGGGGGTCTGCGCGCTGATCGTGCCGTGGAACTTCCCATTGACCATGTGCGTGTGGAAGCTCGGCCCGGCGTTGGCCACGGGTTGCGTGGCAGTGCTCAAGCCCGCTGAGCAGACACCGCTGGTCGCGATCCGCCTGATGCAACTGATCGAGGCCGCCGGCTTCCCCGCCGGTGTCGTCAACCTGATCACCGGCCTGGGCGCCGACACTGGCGCACCATTGGCACAGCATCCCGGCGTGGACAAGATCGCCTTTACCGGCTCGACCCAGGTCGGGCGGCTGATCGCTCAGGCGGCCACCAGCAATATGAAAAAGGTCTCACTGGAGCTTGGCGGCAAGTCGCCAAACATTATTCTGCCCGACGCCGACATTGTCCGCGCGGCCAAGGGTGCCGCCGATGGGATTTTCTACAACCAGGGTCAGGTGTGCACGGCTGGCTCGCGCCTGTATGTACATGCCAGTGTGCTCGACCAGGTGCTCGAAGAATTGCAACGCCATGCCGCCGCCTATGTGCTGGGCAACGGCCTGGACCCGGCCAACAGCATGGGGCCGTTGGTGTCCGCGCGGCAGTTGAACACCGTCAAGGGCTACCTGCAGCGGGGCCAGGAGGAGGGCGCAGAACTGATCTGCGGCGGTGGCCGCCCCGATCACCTGGATCGCGGCCACTTCATTGAGCCCAGCATCTTCCTCGACCGTGCCGAGCGCGCCTGCGTAGCTCGCGAAGAAATCTTTGGCCCGGTACTGACCGTCATGAGCTGGACCGAAATCGACGACCTGATGCTGCGCGCCAACGACTCGCCGTATGGCCTGGCGGCCGGCCTGTGGACCCGTGACCTGCGCTCGGCGCACCGCGTGGCTGCACAGCTCAAGGCCGGCTCGGTATGGATCAACTGTTGGAACGTCGTCGATCCATCTTCGCCGTTTGGTGGCTACAAACAATCCGGCTGGGGCCGGGAAATGGGAAAAAACGTGATCGATGCCTACACCGAGACCAAGAGCGTGTTTGTCGATCTGGCCTGAACTGAATAATCACAAGAGGTAATCGCTATGGATCTGGAATTGAAAGGCCGTGTGGCCATTGTTACCGGTGGTGGTATGGGTATCGGCAAGGAAGTCGCACGTTTTCTCTCCGAGGAAGGCTGCAAGGTGGTGATTTGCGCGCGGCGCATGGAGTTCCTGCAACGGGCTGCCGAAGAGATCACCGCGCAGACCGGCAATGAAGTGCTGCCGCTGTTCTGCGACACCAATGACATGAAGGCCGTGTCGGAGATGGTCGAGGCGGCTCACAAGCATTTCGGCCGTATCGACATCCTGGTCAACGGTGCCGCGGCGCCATCGGGTGTGGTGCGCAATGACATCGAGCACGCCGGGGACGAAGAGTTACTGTCGGACCTCAATACCAAGGTGATCGGCTACTTCCGCTGCGCCAAGGCCGTGACCCCGCACATGAAGGCGGCTGGTTTCGGTCGCATCATCAACATCGGTGGTCTCACCGGGCGCAGCAGCAAAGTGCTCTCAGGCATGCGCAACCTGGCAATCGCGCACATGACCAAGACCCTGTCGGACCAGCTCGGCCCTTCGGGCATCACGGTCAACCTGATTCACCCCGGCGTGGTGGACACCCCGCATATCCAGGAGCTCTACGAGCGCGAAGCAGTCAAGCAGGGCAAAACCGCCGAACAGGTCGAGCAGGCCTACATCGACGCGACGCCGATTCGGCGCACCCTCGCACCGATTGAAATGGGCTGGTTGATTGGCTTCCTGGCATCGCCAAAAGCAGCTGCTGTGACGGGCGAATCCATTGGCATCGACGGTGGCCTGACCCGTGGTATCTATATCTGAGGAGCATCTGTGATGAGTAACGGAACCCTTTTAGTCGCCACCGTGGGCCAAGCAGTGATCCGCAGTGCCGACGATGGCCGTACCTGGCATCGCCTGGGCCTGGGACAAGACCTTGAGTTCGACGCAATCACTCGATCCCTGAGCGTGCATCCCGACGCGCCTGAAGTGATCTATGCGGGCACGGACGTGGGTTTGTGCGTCAGCCGCGACACCGGCGGCCATTGGCATCGGGTCGATTCGCCGTTCAACGGCGAGACGGTGTGGAAAGTTGCCGTCGACCCGCAGGACGCCAAACGTATTTTTGTTGGCACCGGTGCGCCATCGCGCGCCGTGCTATGGCGGACCCTCGACGCGGGCCTGAGCTGGGACCGCGCACCGGTTGAGATTCCGGAGTTCTGCGACGGTGTCAGTCGCCCACGCCTGCTGGCCTTCGCCTATGACCCCACTGACCGCAACCAACTGTGGTTCGGCCTGGAAGAGGGTGGCCTGTTCCATTCGCGCGATGGCGGCGACAGCTGGACCCGCGTCGATGACCGACTGCTGTGGGACTACAACTCGGACATCCACAACATCCTGGTACTGCCCAATCACGGCGAGAAAGTGATCGTGGTGGTCTGCGTCAATGCGGTTTACCGCAGTCTTGACGAGGGGCTGACGTGGACCGGAATCATTGGTCGTGAAGCCTTCGGTCTTTACTACATACGCGCGATGAACGCACCGCTGGGCACGCAAAACGAGCTGTACCTGAGTATTTCCGATGGTACGCCCGGCAGCACCAGCAAGATTCTGGTGTCCCGTGATGCCGCGCTCAGCTGGAACGTGCTGCCGCTGCCACAGCAGCCCAACTCCTGTTTCTGGGCGATTGCCTTCAACCCGGCCGACCCGCGACAGATCGTGGCCGGCACCAAGTACGGGCATTTATTCACTTCCGAAAATGGCGGTGATGGCTGGCAGAAGCATTGGCGGGAATTCAGCGAGATCGCTGATGTGCTCTGGACGCCTGCGGTCGCGCAGATCAAGTCCGGGCATCAGTCCATCGTCAAAAAGCACTGAGGTATACCGCCATGAAGATCGAGATCCTGCGGACTCACCTATCGCTCTGGGTCCGAGACCCTGACGTGTCGGCGCTCTGGTACGCCGACGTTCTGGGCATGCACGAAAGTGCCCGTGGGGAGAGCTGGGTGATGATGGCGTTTGGCACCAAGCATCACGACATTGCGTTGATTCGTGCAGAGCCCGGCGCCCATCAGGGCGGGCTGGGGTTGCAGCACTACGGATTGGAAATCGCCGGTGACATGACTACCTTGCGCCAGCTGTACGGCATGTTGCTGAAGAAGGGGGTGGAGGTGGTGAAAATTACCGACCATGAAATCGGCAACGGCCTGTATTTCAACGATCCCGATTGCAATCGCATGGAGTTTTTTCTCGAAACCGAGCATGACGATGCGCGCGGCAAGGCACGCTTCAAGGCCGCCGGTGCGCCGAGTCGCAACATCACGCTCGACCCACTCGACCCCCTTTGAACAGAGGCACATCCGATGAAAACTGCGAATTTCGCCAGCTATCACATCCGCAAATGGTACAGCTTCGTCGAGGAGACCCTGGCCAATGAAACCGGCCAGTTGGCCGATGGCGAACCGGTGTTCAAATACGCCGTCGCTGCGGTAATCGCCAACCCGTATGCCGGTCGCTACAGTGAAGACCTTTCGCAATTGGTCGAGCCGTCGCCGCTGTTGGGCGAAGAGTTCGGCCGGCGCATCAAGGCCCTGGCCGGCTCGCGTCAGCTTGAAAGCTACGGTAAGGCAATCCTGGTCGGCAGCGCAGGCGAATACGAGCATGGCAACGCTTTCCTGACCAACCCGGCCGCCGATCCGGTCCGCGTCGCGCTCGGCGGCGGCAAGTCCTGGGTGCCTTCCACCGGCAAGCGCGGCGGCCCGGGTTCGACTATCGACGTACCGCTGGCGCACAAGGATGCGCTCTACGTGCGCTCTCACTACGACAGCATGTCGCTGATGTTCGGCGACGGCCCTGCGGCGGATGAAGTCATCGTGATCTGGGCCTTCGCCACCCGCGGGCGCTTGCATGCACGGCTGGGTGGCCTGCAGGCCAAGGACATCAAAGGTATTGATGGGCTGCACTGATTGCAGGCGTGTGGCCCTGGCAACGCCGGTTTAAACCCACAACAAGAAAGCGGTGAATAGTGATGAAGCAGGAGAAGACCCAGGTTGTCATTGTAGGGGGCGGGCCCAACGGGATCACGGCCGCGCACTATATGGGGATGTACGGTATCGACTGCGTCGTCCTTGAGCTTGCTGACTGCATACTGCCGTACCCGCGTGCGGTAGGCATGGACGATGAAGCGTTGCGCGTGCTGCAGGCTATCGGCATCGCCGAATTGGCCGTGCGCGACATGATCTGCGACGTCCCGCTGCGTTATTACAACGCCCGTGGTGTGTGTTTTGCCGAGGTCAGGCCCAGTACCGCGCATTACGGCTGGCCCATGCGCAACATCTTCATGCAGCAGCTGCTCGAAGGCACGCTACGCGAAACCCTGGGACAGCGCAGCACTGTAGCGCTGCGCCAGGGCCATGAAATGCTGGAGCTGGAACAGGACGGGGAGGGTGTGACCTTGCAGGTGCGCGATGCCCTGGGCGAGGTCTATCAGCTGCGCGCCGATTACGTGATCGGCGCCGATGGCGGGCGCTCCACCGTACGCAAGAAATTGGGCGTCGAACTGCTGGGGCTGACCCATGCGCGCAAATGGGTGGTGGTGGATGTCGCCAATGACACCCTCGATGCGCCTTATACCGCACTGCATGCGGACCCGCAGCGGCCCTTCGTCTGTATCTACTTGCCCTATCAGCAGCGGCGCTGGGAGTTCATGCTCATGGAGGGCGAAGATGAGGTGAAGATGTGTGAAGAGAGCACCATCCGCGACCTGATCCGTGGGCATATCGGCGACTCGGTGGACGCGCTGAATATCATCCGTATCCGCGCCTACACCCACCATTCCCGCGTGGCGGCGCGGTTTGTCCAGGGGCGTGTGGCACTGGTCGGCGATGCGGCGCATATATCGCCACCCTGGGCCGGGCAAGGCCTTAACTCCGGCCTGCGCGATGTGGCCAACGTGGCCTGGAAACTGGCGGCGATCATCCGGGGGCGCGCGTCCCACGCGATCCTCGCCAGCTACGACCAGGAGCGTCGCGGGCATGCCACCGAACTGGTAGCCCTGGCCGACAATATGGGCACGGTACTGGGGCTGACCAACCCGTTGATGGCCGGCGTGCGTGACTGGTTATTCCAAGCGGTGAACAGCGTCGATAACCTGCGCTCGCACCTGCTGGAGTTCAAGTTCAAGCCCAAGGCCACTCTTACCAAAGGGCTGGTCTATCACGAGCGCGCCGAATTGCGCGAAGACGACCTGGTCGGCCAGCTGTTCGTGCAACCGTATATTGAAGACGCCCGCGGGCAACGTCGACGTCTGGATGATGCGCTGGGTAATTCCTACGCGGTGCTGGGTTACCGGGTCAATCCACGTGAGCAACTGAGCGCAGAAATGGCAACGTACTGGGCTCGCTGGGACACGCGCTTTATTCAGGTCAATCGTTCGCGCAGCGGTCCGGCCCGCAATCAGCCATTGACGGCTACAGACGCCATCAGCGTGGAAGATGTGGATAACCGCCTCGGCGAATGGTTCTCAAGGGTGCGCGATTGCATCGTCGTGGTGCGTCCGGACCGGTTTGTTGCCGCCATCACAACGCCGGAGCGGCTTGACGCCGTATTACGCAAGTTAGCGGGGCAACTATCATGAGCATCGATACTTCCGTACTAAACCAGTTAGACCACGCCACGCGTACGGTGCAAGCAATTGCGCCGTTGGCTCCCGAGGCGCTGGACCTGAGCGGCGGGTACGCACTGCAACGCCGGGCGCTGGATGTGCGCCTGGCTGCGGGCGAGCAGTTGAGCGGTTGGAAGATCGCCTTCGCTGGCAGCGCAGCGCAACGGCGCTTCGGCATTGACGAACCGGTATATGGCAGCCTGACCGATCAGATGCACGTGCAGCCGAATACGGCAGTGGCGCTTTCGCGGTTGATCCAGCCCAAGCTGGAAGTCGAAGTGGCGATTGTGCTGGGTCTCAGCCTGGCGCCAGGTGACTACAGCGATGAGGAGATCCTGGCCGCAATTGCCGAGGTGGCACCCGCGTTCGAGATTGCCGACTGCCGTTGGCAGGAGTGGGCGTTCGGGGTGGGCGCCTTTCTGGCCGACAACGCGGCGGCAGGCCTGTATTGCGTGGGACCCAGAACTGCTTTCGACCCTGTTGAACATGCCAACGTGACGTTCCGCCTGGAATGCGCAGGCGCGATCTGCGGCGAAGGGCAGACCCAGGGCCGGGAAGATCCACCGCTGGCCAATCTGTGCTGGCTGATACGCCGGCTGCTGGCCGATGGTCAACCGGTGGAAGCCGGGCAAGTGGTGCTGTCCGGCGCGCTGTTGGCGCCGATGAATATCCAGCCCTGCACCTACCGTCTGCAGATGTTTGGCACGGAACTGGCTTTGCCTTTCACCGCGCACACTACCGCAGTGTGAACCCTGGCTGCCGTAAAGGATGACGCCGGTCCCCTGCAGGCCGATTACGGCAACGGGGCCCCCGAGGAACGACGACCATGCTTGCTGAAGTTCGAACCTTCAATGACCCTCAATTGCATGCCGGCTCTATCCAGGGCTGGCGGCAAGTGTACGACCAACTCGGGCGGGGCTGCCTGACCAGTGGGCTGCGCCAATTGTCTGCCGAGCGCTTTCAGATCTTCCAGGAAGTGCTGGACAAGCGCGTGGTGCAGCGCGGCTTTGCGCCTGAAGGACGACTGTGCGTGGCCATGTCGTTGGGCAGTGCACCGGTGGTACAGGGGCAGCAGGTGGGCGCGCACCACGTGGTGCTGTTGCGCGATGGCGAGGAGTTTGTGCTGCATGCGCCAGAAGGCACGCATTTCTTCGCGCTTAACGTCGACACCATACGTTTTGCCAAACTGGCGGCTTTCGAACTGTCCAGCGACCAACTCAAGCGCGTCACCACCCGTTCCCAGATTTGCGTGGATGACGCTTTACTGCTGCGGATACGCCAGCGTATCTACCCGCTGTTTCGTCACCTGTTGCAACAGACGGAGCCGATCAGTGCCTGCGCCGAAAAAATGCTCGAAGACGAGCTGCTTGGCGCCTTTCTCGATCTGTTCAGCAACGCCACCGACGAAGCACGTTGCCGGCGTGGCAACTTCGCCGTGAGTGCCTACCTGGTCAAGCGTTGCCAGGAGCTGATCGACGCCAGCGGCGACACGCCGCTGAGCATTCTCGACCTGTGCGAACACCTGCGGGTCAGCCGACGGACCATGCAGAACAGTTTTCAGGCGGTGACCGGCATGCGTCCGGTCGAGTACCTGCGCAACCTGCGCCTTAACGCGGTACGCCGACAGCTGAGCGCCACTCCGTCCTGCCGCCAGAACGTCAGCGATGTGGCGGTGGCAATGGGTTTTTTCCATCTGAGCCACTTCGCCGCGCATTACCGTGAGTTGTTTGGCGAGTCTCCGTCGGAAACCCAGCGGTCGAACCTCTGAGTGGGCGAAGGATCAGGCCGCCTCGTTCAACCCCGGATCCACGCGTTTGCCGATGTCCTTGAGCCGAGCCAATTGGTCAACCACGCTAGGGGCTTCATCCAGGCAACTGACGAACGTCCACAGGTAAGTCATCACCGCATAGATATGGCCAGCCTTCACCGCAGGCGCGAGTGCCAGTTGGCTGATGGCGACCACAAACAGCAAGGCCGCCAGAACGCCGATGGTGAGAAAGGCGACGGCCTCACGGTCCGATAGCCGGATACGCAGGCGCGACAGTACTTGGTAGTGACGATGCAAGGTGTGCGCACCGACGCTTTCCACCAGGCTGATTTCCTTTTCCAAACGGTTGTTCAAGCGCTCATGCAAGCGCTGGTTGCGCCGCGCAAAGCCAGGCACCACCACGAGACAGAGCCCCAGCACCACCAGGCACGCCAGGCCGACCCAGGGTTCAATTGCCAGCAACATGGCGGCCGCGCCGATGATCGAAACCAGCGCCGTAGCAATTGTGGGCACGTGTTTTTCGAAAAAATCGACGAACTCCCGTGCCAGCACCACCCGTGCGGCAGCCTTTGAGGTGCTGTGTCGTTGCAGCCGCTGATTAAGAATCACCGGGACTGCAAGGTCGGCGTAGATACGCGTAAAGGTGCGAGTGTCGAGCGCGCGCCGGGCGGCGCCCACCACCCAGAAACCCAACACCACGGCGGCGTAGAGCAGGGCGTTGCCGGCGTCGCCACGGAGCATGGCATCTACGGCAAACCCAGCAAACAACGGGTAGGCCAGCAGCAGCGCATTTTCCAATGCAACCAGCGACAGAGTCCCAAACAACTTGCCCGGATAGGCCTTGGCGATCGCCTTGAGCGTCTGGCTGGCGGACTGTTTACCGAGCTTGCGGCTGTGCTCGATTAGGAGTGGAGGTGTGACGGAAGGCATGGGCTACCTGGCTTACGCAAAGTACGGGGGTGAGAACTCAGCGCCCCGGTATAAAGAACGTGGGTGACATCGAGTAGATAGCGCGTCTCCTCAGTCATCGATGACACGTCGATCCGGAGTTCTTCGATGACGATTTCGAGCATGATCAGTAGGCAAATGGCCGGCGCGGTAAATAACCAGTGGTAATAGGACTGGCTGAACAGCGAGGCGACAACACCTGGTATCCACAGTGACAACACTAAGAGCGGCGCTTGTTTTTGTAAGGGGGTCCAGAATCGCTCCAGCTTTCTGAGCCTGGCGCTATAGAGCCGTACCGAGTCTTCAAGCAGCGTCACGTCAATCAGGCTTCGATCGAGATCGTTAATAGACATACAGACAACTCCAGACTGACCTACAAGAGGCGAGTGTTTGACTTGGCCAGGGCGAGCACAGGCAGCGCCCGGTTCAACCAGGCGAGGTTCACTTCGTTGACTTGCACCCATTCGCCGTTCTCTGGAATCCCTTCGCAGCTCTTGAAAGCGATACAACGCCCCTGTGTGTCGAGCAAGGCAAAGTGGCGGTACCGATTGACCGTGAAAATAGAGAGGCGCATGCCTTCACCTGGAGCCGTTGGACTTACATGGCGACCAG
Source organism: Pseudomonas syringae CC1557 (assembly GCF_000452705.1). Classification (NCBI taxonomy): domain Bacteria; kingdom Pseudomonadati; phylum Pseudomonadota; class Gammaproteobacteria; order Pseudomonadales; family Pseudomonadaceae; genus Pseudomonas; species Pseudomonas syringae. The sequence goes on along the minus strand of NZ_CP007014.1, from coordinate 2,948,035 downwards.
TTGGTCGGGCCAGCTCAGTTCGAATAAGGTGCCGCCGTTATCCAGGTTTCGGCAGGTCACGCTGCCCCGGTGGGAAAGGGCAATCGCGCGCACCACGGCGAGTCCCAGGCCGCTGCCGCCCTGGGCACGGGAGCGCGAACTTTCCCCGCGCTGAAACGGTTCGAAGATGTGCGTTGCGAAGGCTTCTTCAATGCCGGGGCCCTCGTCCGCGACACTCAAGGTATTCAGGCCATCCTGGCTGCTCAGGCGCACCGTGACATTGCCTGGGGTTGCATGCCGTCTCAGATTGTCCAGCATGGCCAGCAACGCTTGGCGGATCCTGGCCGGATCACACTGCACAGTCCGTTTGAGCAGGTTCAGATGCAGCACGAACCCGGATGCAAGCAGGCCCGGTTCGAACAGGGCAGCGTCTGCCTCGATCTCATCGGCCAGGTCGGCACTTTGGATATGGACTTCGAGGTAGCCGTTGTCCGCCAGGCCCACGACCCGCAGGTCTTCGATCAGGCGCGTCAGGCCTTCCACTTGGTTGAGCAGGCTGTAGAACTGCGCCTGGTCCGGGGTGAACACGCCTTCCGCCAACCCTTGCAGGCGGCCACGCAGGATGGTCAAAGGGGTACGCAGTTCATGTGCAATGGCGGCGTTCCAGAAGGATTGCTCCTCGGCCATGCGTTTCAATCGTTCGGCCATGCTGTTGAAGTCATCCACTAACAACGTGGCCTCCGCCAATGAGCGGTTGGAGGCGGTGGCCCGGGCATCGAGGTCGCCGTCGGCGAGACGGCGCAGGCTGGTTGCGACCGAGTTCAAGGGCATCAGAATGCGTCGGGACAGTTTGATCGCCACCACGGCGCCCATCGACAGGCTGATGCAGGTGATCAGTGCCATCCATGCCCACTCCACGCCTGTGGGCAGCCATTCGTTTACGTCCAGATCCGACGGCGGCCAGAACATCCAGAGCAGCGCGTAAAACACGTAGGAGCCGACCAACGCCAGTGCGATCACGCAGAGCACCACGGCGGACATCGACAAAATGATCTGTCGGCTCAAACTGTTGGAGGTCTTCATGGAGTGCTCCCGAACCGGTAGCCGACCCCGCGAATGCTGGCCGGTACGCCCTGGAGGCCCATATCTTCGATTTTGCGCCGCAGCTTGCTGATATGGCTGTCGACCGTGCGCTCCAGACTGTCGCTCTCGGGCGAACACAGCGCCAGCAACTCGGCGCGACTGAACACGCGCCTGGGGGCCTTGGCCAGTTGGGCCAACAACCTGAACTCGGTCACTGTCAGGTGGAGCGGGTACTTGTGTGCCCCGATCTGCACACTGACTTCATGGCTGTCGATGTCGATTTCAAAGGCATTCACCCGCAGGACACTGGGGCGGGCGGCATAGCCATGATCGAGCGAGCGCCGCAGTACCGCTTGGGTCCTGGCCACGACTTCGGCCGGGTTGAACGGCTTGACGATGTAGTCGTCGGCACCGATGCGCAAGCCCATGAGTTTGTCCATGTCCTGGTCCTGAGCGGTCAGCATGATCACGGGGGTGGTGCCCCGGTGCCGGATCTCGGCCAGTACCATCCAGCCGTCCAGGTTCGGCATCAGCACGTCCAGCAGCACCAGGTCCGGCTTGAGCGATTGATGCAGGTCAAGGGCGCGGCGACCATCCAGAGCATGGGCGGTCTGGAAGCCACTGCGCTTGAGATAGGCGCTCAGGATGTCGGCGATTTCGGGTTCGTCCTCGGCGATCAATATCAACGCCTGGCGTTTGTCCGCGAGGTTCGTGGGTGTTGATGCAAGGTGTGATTCGGTCATGGTCCGCTCGGTCGTGCAGTTCGGTCATCGCAGTATGGCGAATTACCCTGTTGCTACGAAGACTACTGTGCACCACGAGCATGCGCTTTCATGGGAGGTTTTATGGAGAAACGATGGAGACGCGGATTTATTTGCGCACAGCGTGATCAAGCGTAGCTGATCCTGTCGGTGTAGGCGTTTTGGGTCATTGTGCGTTGGTAGTCGCAGGGTGTGGTGCTGACGAGTTTCTTGAAGTCGCGCAGGAAGTGCGATTGATCGGAAAAGCCCAGATCGAGGGCCAACTGCGAAAACGATACATCGTGCTGGGTGTTGAGAGTGTCCAGGGCCGCCTGGCAGCGGATGATCCGGCAAAACGCCTTGGGTGACATGCCGGTGTCCTGGTTGAACTGGCGATGCAAGGTACGGCTGGTATAGCCGCTGAGGTCTTCAAGTTGTCGAATGCGGATATCGCCGCGATGGTGCAGCGCCTGTTGAATGATCATGGCGGTGAGTTTCGACGCCTTGCCCATCAGACGTGGGGTCAGGTAGTCGTTGAACAGTCGCATCTGATCGCTCAGCAGCGGTGCCTGGACGATGCTTTCGAAGATGCGTTGGGCAAACTCTGATACCTCCAGCAGGTCGAGTTCGCGTTCGGTCAACTCCTCTGCGAGCACATTGACGAAGCCGGGAATGATCCCCGGTGAAAAGCGTACGCCGAAGTAGTGGTGATGCTGGTGTAACTCGACGGCCTGGGCAACCAGCGGAGTGCCACAGATCCGCGCGGTAGGCCGCGTCGCGTCGCAGTCGAACAAAATATCCACACAGCCGTCCGGTACGGCCAGCAGGTTGCTCGATTGCGCCACATCGAATGCATAGAAATGCGAGATCGCCGGGTGCGCGCAAGGCATCACCGAATAGCGTGAAGAGTTGAGCACGAACCAAGGCTGTTCGTTTGCTGTGTGGTGCCGGGGAGTCGGCACGCTCGGTTTGATCATGGTTGCACCTTGGGAAGGCTGCGGCACGGCAAGTTAAAAGCATTAATCGCGCCAACTATTTAGCGTACCCGTAGAGCGCAATGTCCGAAATTTACAATACCGCCGATACCTGCCACCTGATACTCGGACTCGAAAGCGTGGAGCTGCGCCTACCGCAGTGATATCACCTTCAGCCTGAGAATAACTATGTCTACAACTACAAAAATCGACTTTATCTACCTCTCCGAGCAGGACATGATCCGCGCGGGTGTGACCGACATGCTGGCCTGCGTGAATACCATGGAGGAGATGTTTGGGTTGCTGTATTCCGGTGACTATCGCATGGCCGGCCCGAATAATGATTCCCATGGTGCAATGGTGATTTTTCCGCAGGATTCGCCGTTCCCGAACATGCCCAAGCCCACGGCTGATCGGCGCATGATGGCCATGCCGGCCTATCTGGGTGGCAGCTTCTGCACCGCTGGCGTGAAATGGTACGGCTCCAATATCGCCAACCGCGAAAAAGGCCTGCCGCGCTCGATCCTGATGTTCACCCTCAACGACCCCGACACCGGCGCGCCGTTGGCGCATATGTCAGCCAACCTGCTGTCCGCTTATCGCACCGGTGCAATTCCCGGCGTGGGCGCACGCCACCTGGCGCGCAAGGACTCGAAAGTCGTCGGCCTGCTGGGGCCTGGCGTCATGGGCAAGACCACCCTGGCGGCCTTCATTGCGGTGTGCCCGCACATCGATACCCTGAAGATCAAGGGCCGTGGACAGAAGAGCCTCGACAACTTTATCGCATGGGTCGAACAGACTTATCCGCAGATCACCACGATAGAAGTGGTCGACACCCTCGAAGCGGTAGTCCGCGACTCGGACCTTGTTACTTATTGTAGCTCCGGCGCCACAGGCGATCCCTCGATCTACCCAATTGTGCGGCGTGAATGGGTCAAGCCAGGTGCCTTCCTCGCGATGCCGGCGTCTTGTTCGCTCGACGCTGGAATGGAGCAGCCTGACATACGCAAGGTGCTCGACAACACCGGTCTTTATCAGGCCTGGTTTGAAGAATTGCCCAAGCCTGCGCATCACAATGTGCCGGTGATTGGTGTGCGCTTCATGGACATGATTGCCGAAGGCAAGATGCAGCCTGACGACCTCGAGGACATCGGCAAGATCATCGCCGGGGCCGCACCTGGCCGCAGGAACGATGAGGAAATCATCATCATGTCGGTGGGCGGTATGCCCGTCGAAGACGTGGCCTGGGGCACGGTCGTGTACCGCAACGCAGTCAAGCAAGGTATCGGCGTGACCTTGAACCTGTGGGAAACCCCGGAGCTGCGCTAAGCCACACCTTCCTTCAAACTGACGAGGCATTCGACATGACAAAAATCATCAAGCTCAAGACCGGTTCGCCATTCGAAGACCAGGCCAGCTATTCACGCCTGGTGGCCGTGGACAACTGGATCTATGTGTCCAACACCGCTGGCCGCAACCCACAGACCAAGCTGATCCCGGAGGATGTCCTGGAGCAGACACACCAGGTGTTTGCCAACATCGAGTCAGCCCTGAAAGTCGTCGATGCGAGCCTGGCTGATGTGGTGTGTTCGCGCGTATTTATCCAGGACCCCAAGGATGTGCCGGCCGTGATGGGCCTGATCGGTGAAAAGTTTCGCGGCGTGGATCCGGCCAGCACTGTCACCTGTCCGCCCCTGGGCTCGACGGTCTACAAGGTGGAGCTGGAAGTGACCGCGTATCGCAACGTGTCGAAGGCCAAGGTCGAGGTCATTCGACTGTCGCAATAATCGTCACGCGGCCGTGCGCAGGCTTGGCCGCCCTTATTCGCTTACCGAGTCTTGACCATGGCCCCGACAATTGCGCCCGTGACAACCTCCACTGTTATTCCCCCTGCGACATCCGTCGTCATCATTGGTGGCGGGATCATCGGCCTGACAGCTGCGCTGACCCTGGCCGAGCGCAATATCTCGGTGGTGGTTTTGGAGAAAGGCCGGATCGCCGCCGAGCAGTCATCCCGCAACCTGGGCTGGGTGCGCAAGACCAGCCGCCACGCGGCCGACATCCCACTGGCCCTCGCCGCTGACCGCTTGTGGGCGCAGATGCCTGAGCGGGTAGGGGCGGATGTGGGGTATCGCCAGGAAGGCATCATGTTTGTCGGGCGCACCCCGGCGCAAATGGCCATGCACGAAAGTTGGCTTAAGTCAGTAGAGCACTTGTCGCTGGATTCGCGCCTGCTCAGCAAACGAGAGATTGATACGCTCGTACCAGGCGGCGCGGGTAACTGGGCCGGCGGTATTTTTACGCCATCCGATGCGCGTGCGGAACCGACGCTGGCCAGCAGCGCGATTGCCAAGGCGGCCATGGACAAGGGCGTGGTTATCGTTGAGCAATGCGCGGTGCGTACACTGCAGATGTCCGCAGGGGCGGTAAGTGGCGTGGTCACGGAAAAAGGTGAAATTCGCTGTGATCACGTCTTGCTCGCAGGGGGCATGTGGTCACGTCGCTTTCTGGGCAACCTCGGTGTCTCGTTGCCGACCTTGCCGTTGACCTGCTCGGTACTGCGTACCCACCCCATGCAAGGGCCGACAGAGATAGCTGTTGGCGCGCCGGACTTTTCGTTTCGCAAGCACAAGGACGGAGGTTTCATCATTACCCAACGCGGCAAGTTGGACGCCTTCCTGACCCTCGATCACCTGTTGCTCGCCAAGCAGTATATGCCGCAGTTTCGTGCGCAGCGCAGTGTGCTGAACGTGTCGCTGGGCAAGCCGTTTATCAATGACCTGGCGCTGGCACGTCGTTGGCGGGCAGACAGCGTGAGCCCGTTCGAACGTGTCAGGGTGCAGGATCCAGTGGCCAACCCACGGCTCAACAACGACGCGATGAACAACCTGATTGCCGCCTGGCCGGTGTTCGAACAGGCGCGGATCGCGCATGCCTGGGCGGGCACTATCGATGTGACGCCCGATTCCAATCCAGTCATCGGTCCGGTTGCGCAGATCCCGGGATTGACCGTTGCCACCGGTTTCTCGGGGCACGGGTTCGGCACATCGCCAGCGGCGGGTCACCTCGTGGCGGACCTGATCAGTGGGCACACGCCGATCATTGACCCAAGCCCTTACCGCTTTGACCGTTTCTAAAGGAGCAAGGCCATGCTTGCTGACAGCTGTTTCTTCACCAATCGTTCGGGCTTGCGCCTGCACTATTTGCGCTGGGGCGCGTCGACCGGCGTGCCGTTGGTGCTCTTGCACGGCTTGCGCGCCTATGCACAGACCTGGGAGTCTCTGGTGCAGGCCCTGGGGGAGGGCTACTGCATCTTTGCCCTTGACCAGCGCGGGCGGGGGTTAAGCGACTGGGCTGAACCCGCCAGTTATCACACTCAATCGTATGTCGAGGATCTTGAGGACTTGATCGACCATGTGGGCTTACAGCGTTTTGTATTGCTGGGGCACTCATTGGGCGGCGCCAACGCCCTCGAGTATGCGCGGCAACACCCGGGACGCTTGATAGGCTTGCTGATCGAGGATATCGGCCCCGGGTCTTCAACCCAAGGCGATGGCGCCGCGCGTATTCGACGCGAGATGGGTCAGACGCCGCTGCAGTTCGAAAGCTGGGACGCAGCCCGCGCATTCTGGAGGGCTTCACGCCCAGGTTTGTCGGAGCAGGGCCTGGAATCAAGGCTCGCGCATTCTATGCAGGAGCGCGACGGAGTCGTTGGCTGGCGCCATGATCAGCAGGGGATTGCCGAAGCACGACTGAGTATCGAACCTACTGATCTGTGGCCGGCGGTGCGCTCCCTGGACTGCCCAAGCCTGTTCATTCGCGGTGGCCGTTCGGACTTTCTACCACCTGCAATGCTGCAGGCCATGTGCGCCAGCAATCCGCAGGTCCAAGCCGTGGAAGTGGCAGATGCCAGTCACTATGTTCATGATGATCAAAGCGAAGTGTTCAATGGCTTGGTCGCAGGCTTTCTAGACAGTCTGGCGCACTCAGTCCATTGACAATCAAGACGCTTCAACACTGAATGTATTTAAAACGACTGTTGATTCAGTCGATATAAAAGGCAGATCAGAACTTTGCCTTAGAGACATTGATGAAAGTATTTGGCCTCATCTGATACGACTGTGCCGCCGTGCATGAGCGGGTGGCGCAATTTCGTGAGGAAGTGGAGTGCTTTCAGACATTCTTATCTATGGCGTCGCTCGACTTCACGGTACGGCCAGTATGGAAGAGTTTCCACTCAGGGTTTATAGGGTAATCGTGGTAGTCCTTGCCGGGGCTAACCAGGAACCGCGGCTGAATGCTAGGACTGGTCCAGTCACTGTCAGGGGCTTGGACAAAGCCCAAATAGTATTTGAAGTTGGCGTCCGTCCAGTCGAGAAACGAGAGGTTGTTCGCGAAACCCCAGTTGAGCATCTTTTCCAGACCGTTGATGGTCTTGTAGTAATGAAGGTGTGGCGTCTGTGGGCTCCAACTATGAGCAATCCAGTTCAGGTACCGATCGGCCTACCAAGCGTTCATGAACGGAAGGCAAGACGCGTCAACTTCGTTCCGACGAGCTGAGACGATTGACGTACGGCCAGTCGGGTCGTGACAAGCGATGCCAACCGGTGATTAGTGAAACAGCAGCGAGAAGCAAACATGAGACAGAGGATGAGGATGGGCTTTCAAATTGCTGATTTTTCGAGAAACGGGGTTTTGTGAAAACGTGAACGGAGGTTAGTGACATTGGACAACAGGAGCAAAGAAACAAATAGATACAATTTAACATAATATACATTATGCGTACCTAGATAATACCAACCCAAGCAGTGCGCCAGCTACATTTCAACTGACAGACCCTCCAAAAACGTCCCTGACTGTACCTAAGCAAAACCGACATCTACGAACATATCACTTCCCCTCAATGAAGCTGCTCGCAGCTGACGCAGAAACAACGCCGCTGCGGCGACTTCTTCTGATAAACCCATGCGGCCCAGAGGTAACTGCTTGACCATCGAATCAATGACGGCGTCGCGCCGGCCTGTACCTGCGAGCGCAAGGTACAGACCTGGCGTGGAGATCGGTCCGGGTGAAAGTACGTTGACCCTGATGCCGGTGCCTTTCAGATCAAGCGCCCAGCTATTGGCGACATTACGCAATGCAGCATTCGTGACGCTGCAGACGCTAAATGCCTGAGTGCCCATGTTTGCGGTCGTCGAGCCGGTCAGGATTATGGAGCCGCCGGTGCCAATCATCGAGCCTCATCATGTTCAATACGCCATTTAGTTATGGCTGGACGCTGCGCTGGCAGTGATAGTCGAAAAGTGGATACGTTTGATCCTTTATCATTTGGCTAAGGATATTCATCGTTACGGTACGCTCAAGCGTGCGATCAGAGGTGTAAGCGGTAACGTATTGATTCAGCAGTTGAAAGAGCGTGAGCGTAATGAAATTATTGCGCGTATGCCTTCAAGTAAATTCCACGCCCAGGCATCACCAGCCGCGCTGGGCATTCGCGACGTTTTTACTTCTGTCAGTGAGTAATGCTATCGTTGGTAAAGGCGTATCCCCTGCCCCCGATTTATAGTCACCTACCTATAACTCAACTAAAGGGACATTTAGTTGAGTTATATTGAAATCGCTGGAAGCCCTACGCTGCAACCCTCCCGTGTCCGCACATGACCGTTGCAGTAAAAGCCTCCCATTTTGAAATGTAACCCTCGACTGCCAGAGCTGCACGTAAGGCCGGGCGGGTGCTCCGCTCCGAGTCGCGCTCGTTATGACGCTTTCAACTCAAATTCTTTTTCCACGCTACGTTTAAACTATCGCAGATAGCACGTATTTCCTGAACCAATGCTGTCTACCCATCATTGGCTTCATGAAATCGCACTGCCACATTAATAAATTTACATAGAGCGAAGGCCATATTGTCATAATTATATCATTCACCCTACTCTATGATTCGAATGGCGAAGACGACACAAAAAACCAACCTGCCTTCAACAAATTTTTTATATTTGGTCCACTACCTTGATCTGCATCAGATTTGGACGAGGCTTTTGGGATATCTCGTAAACAAAGAGCATAGACAGCTTTTATTCAGGCTATATGCGCTTTTTATATAACCGATATGAAACATGACAGGAAATACATCAATGAGCGAAGCCTTTCTGGCTTTTTCACGTCCTTCCATGGGTGATGAAGAAATTGCTGCGGTAACGCGTGTGCTTCGCTCCGGGTGGATTACGACCGGGCCTGAATGTCAGAAGCTTGAAGAGCAATTCGCCGAACGGGTTGGCGCCAGGCATGCCATTGCGCTGTCTTCGGCTACCGGGGCGATGCATGTTGCTTTGCTTGCGCTGGGTGTCGGCCCGGGTGATGAGGTGATTACGCCGTCGCAAACCTGGGTCTCGACGGCGAACATGATTTGCTTGTTGGGCGCTACGCCGGTGTTTGTCGATGTCGACCGCGACACCCTGATGACCAGCGCAGCGCTCATCGAACGCGCCATTACCCCGCGCACCAAGGCCATCGTTCCGGTCCACTACGCTGGCGCAGCATTTGATCTCGATCCACTTTATGCGCTGGCAGACCGACACGGTATCGCAGTGATCGAGGATGCCGCACATGCCGTCGGTACCCGCTATAAGGAGCATCCGATAGGAAGTCACGGCACAGCGATTTTCTCGTTCCACGCGATCAAGAACATGACCTGTGCCGAAGGCGCAATGTTTGTGACCCATGATGCACAGCTGGCTGATCGCGTCCGGCAACTGAAATTCCATGGTCTGGGTGTCGACGCCTACGATCGTATGACCCTGGGTAGAAAGCCTCAGGCCGAGGTTATCGAGCCAGGCTTCAAATACAACCTGGCAGACATCAACGCGAGTATTGCGCTGGTGCAGTTGCAGCGTCTGGATGCGATCAATGTCAAGCGCCAGATGCTCGCCAGACATTATCTTCAGCGTCTTTCCGAGAGCCCGGTTCAGCCCCTCGCCCTGCCCCGCTACGCGCAGCAACACGCCTGGCACCTGTTCATTCTGCGCATCGATCCCGAGCGCTGCGGGCTGGATCGAGACGCGTTCATGAAGGCCTTGCAGGCCCGGAACATCGGCACGGGCATCCACTTCATTGCGACTCACTTGCACAGTTACTACCGGAAGCGATTCCCTGAGGTTCGCCTGCCTGATACCGAATGGAACTCATCACGGCTTTGCTCCATTCCGCTGTTCCCCGACATGACCCTCGACGATGTGGAGCGGGTGGTCAGTGCCATTGAATCAATCCTGGAATCCAGCCATTGAGACCTTACCCAATCAACCGCGTGTCGATCGTCATTCCGGTCTACAACGAGCAACAAAGCTTGCCGGAACTGCTGCGGCGTACAGAGACCGCCTGTGCGCAATTGAATCACGCCTTTGAAATCGTGTTGGTGGATGACGGCAGCCGCGATGACTCCGCGGAGATTCTGCAACAGGCAGCGGCGCGGGACGGCAGCCCCTTTGTTGCGGTGATCCTGAACCGCAATTACGGCCAGCACGCGGCGATCATGGCCGGGTTCGAGCAATGCAAGGGCGACGTGGTGATCACCCTCGACGCTGACCTGCAAAATCCCCCCGAGGAAATTCCCCGCCTGGTCGCGCTCGCCGAGCAAGGGTATGACGTAATCGGCACTGTACGCAGCAATCGCCAGGATTCCGCCTGGCGTCGCTGGCCATCGAAACTCATCAACCTGGCTGTGCAACGCTCCACAGGCGTGGCCATGAGCGATTACGGGTGCATGCTCAGGGCCTACCGTCGCACGATCGTCGACGCAATGCTGGCCTGCCGGGAGCGCAGCACGTTCATTCCGATTCTGGCCAACAGCTTCGCGCGGCACACGACTGAAGTATTGGTCGAGCACGCCGAACGCGAGCATGGCGACTCGAAATACAGCCCTATGCGGTTGATCAACCTTATGTTTGACCTGATCACCTGCATGACCACCACGCCCCTGCGCTTGCTGAGCATCATCGGTTTCAGCATGGCGTTTCTGGGCGGATTATTCGCTGTGTTGCTGATCGTCCTGCGCCTGATTTTCGGGGCGACCTGGGCTGGTGACGGCACCTTCGTGCTGTTTGCCGTGCTGTTTGTATTCACCGGCGGGCAATTCATCGGCATGGGTTTGCTGGGTGAATACCTCGGCCGGATGTACAGCGATGTACGTGCGCGCCCGCGCTTCTTTATCGAAAAAATCGTGCGCAGTTCTTCTGTCACTGCCAACGATAGCGTTGTACCACCTTATATAAACAAGGTTGCGCCATGAGCACTAAAGCGGTCGTTTTTGCCTATCACGATATCGGCTGTGTCGGTCTGCAAGCATTGCTCGACGCGGATTATGAAATCGCTGCAGTATTTACCCATGCAGACGATCCGAAGGAAAAAACCTTCTTTGGGTCAGTGGCTCAACTGTGTGCTCAGCATGACATTCCGGTGCATGCGCCCGAAGACGCCAACCACCCGCTGTGGGTGGAACGAATCGGCAAGCTCGCTCCAGATTTCATCTTTTCCTTCTATTACCGCAATCTTCTAAGTGAACCCCTGTTGGCCTGTGCAAACAGAGGCGCATTCAATCTGCATGGTTCGCTGTTACCGCACTATCGCGGTCGGGCGCCCGCTAACTGGGTGTTGGTCAACGGCGAAACCGAAACCGGAGTGACCCTGCATCAGATGGTCAAGCGCGCCGACGCAGGTCCCGTTTTCGCTCAGCAGCGAGTCTCGATCAGCGTCACCGACACCGCCCTGACGCTTCACGGCAAACTACGTGAAGCCGCCATTGACCTGCTGTCGGACACATTACCGCTACTCGCTGAAGGTAGGCTGTCGGGCACGCCCCAGGACGAATCCCAGGCAACCTGTTTCGGTCGGCGTACCACGGCCGACGGCCTTATCGACTGGTCACTTCCGGCCACTCGTCTGTACGATCTGATTCGCGCGGTCACGCAGCCCTACCCCGGCGCGTTTTGTCCGGTCGGTGACCACAAGCTGATCATCTGGACGGCCAGTGTGGAGCCCTCGAATAACGGTGCTGCGCCAGGCACGGTCATCAGCCACGATCCGTTACGCATCGCGTGTGGCCAGGGTTCGCTGATCATCAATGCCGGACAACGCGGCGATGAAGGCTTGTACCTCAGCGGCGCGCAACTGGCCCGCGAGTTCGGTCTGGTAGACGGCTCACAGTTGCTCGACACGAAAAAGCAGCGGCCGGTTCGACGTACTCGCGTGTTGATCCTCGGCGTCAACGGTTTCATCGGCAATCACTTGTCGGAACGGCTGTTGCAGGATGACCGTTACGAAATCTACGGCATGGACATTGGTTCAGACGCCATAGAACGCTTGCGTGCCAAACCAAACTTTCACTTTATTGAAGGCGACATCAGCATCCACACCGAGTGGATTGAGTACCACATCAAAAAGTGCGATGTAGTACTGCCGCTGGTGGCCATCGCAACACCCATTGAATACACCCGCAATCCACTGCGCGTGTTCGAACTGGACTTCGAAGAAAACCTGAAAATTGTTCGCTACTGCGTCAAGTACAACAAGCGAGTGATCTTCCCGTCGACGTCCGAAGTGTATGGCATGTGCCAGGACGCCAGTTTTAACGAAGACACTTCGAATCTGGTGGTTGGCCCGATCAACAAACAGCGCTGGATCTATTCGGTTTCCAAGCAATTGCTGGATCGCGTGATATGGGCCTATGGGCAGAAAGGCCTGCAATTCACGCTGTTCCGGCCGTTCAACTGGATGGGGCCGCGTCTGGACCGACTGGACTCGGCACGTATCGGCAGCTCGCGGGCAATCACCCAATTGATCCTGCACCTGGTGGAAGGCACACCGATTCGGCTGGTGGACGGTGGCGCCCAGAAGCGCTGCTTCACCGATGTAGCAGACGGCATCGAGGCGCTGGCGCGGATCATCGAAAATCGCGACGGGCGCTGTAACGGTCAGATCATCAACATCGGCAACCCGGACAACGAAGCCAGCATTCGGCAGTTGGGTGAGGAGCTGCTGCGCCAGTTCGAGGCCCATCCACTGCGCAACAATTTTCCTCCGTTCGCGGGCTTTCGCGATGTTGAAAGTCAGTCGTTCTACGGCAAGGGTTATCAGGACGTCAGCCACCGCAAGCCGAGCATCGACAACGCTCGTCAGTTGATTGGATGGACGCCGAACATCGAGCTGAGCGAAACCATCGGCAAGACCCTGGATTTCTTCCTGCGTGAAGCCATGGCTGAAAAAGCGGACCAGTGCTGATGCAGGCAGGCCTTAGAATCGATGTAGACACCTATCGCGGCACCCGGGATGGCGTGCCGAAGCTGTTGGACATGCTCGACGAAGCGCAGGTCAAGGCGACGTTCTTTTTCAGCGTCGGCCCTGACAACATGGGCCGTCATTTGTGGCGTCTCGCACGGCCACAGTTCTTCTGGAAGATGCTCAGGTCTCGGGCGGCAAGCCTGTATGGCTGGGATATCCTGCTGGCGGGTACTGCCTGGCCGGGCAAACAGATCGGCCGGGATCTCGGTCCGTTGATGCGCCAGGCTCTGGAGGCAGGCCACGAAGTCGGGCTGCATGCCTGGGATCATCACGGCTGGCAAGCCAATGCCGGACACTGGAGCAGTGCACAATTGACCGCACAGATACGACATGGCGTCGATTGTCTGAGCAATATTCTGGGCCACCCGGTTACCTGCTCCGCAGCAGCAGGCTGGCGGGCTGATCAACGCGTCGTACAGGCAAAAGAAGCTTTTGGTTTTAGCTACAACAGTGACTGTCGAGGCACATCGTTGTTCAGACCAGTGCTGGTCGATGGCAGCCTCGGCACACCGCAGATCCCGGTGGACTTGCCAACCTTCGATGAGTTGGTGGGCCCTAACCTCAAAGCTGATGCGTTCAACGAATACATCCTGCAGCGCTTTACAGCACACACGCTCAACGTCTACACCGCTCACGCCGAAGTAGAAGGCATCATCATGGCCGAGGGTTTCAGGCAGTTGTTAAAGCTGGCCCATGCTCGGGGCGTTGACTTCACACCATTAGGCAGCCTGTTGCCTGAGTCCAGCGAGCAGCTGCCTTCCGGGCAGATTGTTCGTGGTGCCCTTGATGGCCGCGAAGGCTGGCTAGGGGTGCAGCAGTGATCGAGCTTAGAACTCGTTACATCGCACTCCTCCTACTGGCTTTCGCGCTTGCTTACCTGCTGCCGCTCGGCTCCCATGGCCTGTGGATTCCCGATGAAACCCGCTATGCCCAGATCAGCCAGGAAATGCTCCACAGCGGGAACTGGACTACACCGCACTTCATGGGCCTGCGCTACTTTGAAAAACCCGCTGCCGGTTACTGGTTGATTGCAGTCGGGCAAGCAGTGTTCGGCGAAAACCTGTTTGGTGTGAGGATCGCATCGGCGCTCTGCACCGGCCTGAGCGCCACCCTCGCCTACCTGTTGGCAGCGAAGATGTGGAACGACCCACGCAAAAGCTTCGCGAGCGCCCTGCTGTTCATGAGTTTCGGGTTCGTCGCCGGCCAGGCCGGCTACAGCAACCTTGATCCGCAGTTCACGCTGTGGACCAACCTCTCGATGGTAGCGTTCTGGTACGCCGTCCACAGTGTCGGGCGAACACGGCTGATTGCCTGGGCGCTGACTGGCGTGGCATGTGGCATGGGATTCATGACCAAGGGATTTCTGGCCTGGGTGCTGCCGGTGATCATCGTGCTGCCGTACATGCTCTGGCAAAAACGCTTCACTGAGTTGCTCAAGTTCGGCCCGCTCGCGGTCGGGATCGCCATTGCGATCAGCCTGCCATGGGCACTGGCGGTGCACCTGCAAGAACCCGATTACTGGCGCTATTTCTTCTGGCATGAGCACATTCGACGCTTTGCCGGGGACAACGCCCAGCACGCAGAACCATGGTGGTTTTACCTGCCGTTGCTGGTCGTGGCGTGCTTGCCATGGACGCTGTTGCTGCCAGCGACCTTTAAACAGGTATGGCAACAAAAGCGTCGGCCAGACACCGCTTTTCTGTCCCTCTGGTTGTGGGTGCCGCTGATATTTCTGAGCCTGAGCAAAGGTAAATTACCAACCTATCTGCTGCCGTGCCTGCTGCCGCTGGCCTTGCTGATGGCCGATGCTCTGGTCGAGCGGCTACGGCAACGCCGAGTGACAGCGCTGCGTGTGAACGGACTGGTCAATGCGCTGGCAGCCCTTATCGGGCTGGGAGTACTGCTTTACCTGCAACTGAAAAAGCCAGTGTATGAAGACGAATCGACTCACCTGTTGTTGGCAGTCGTTCTACTGGTCGGATGGACGCTCAGCAACGCCCTGCAATGCATGCGTCCCTTGACCTTCTGGGCAATGCCGGCAGCCGGAAGCTGGTTGCTGATTGCCTTGCTGCCCGCAGCGTTGCCCAATGATGTGGTCTACAACAAGACTCCAGACCCGTTTATCGTCCGGCATCAAGCAGAACTTTCAGCCAGCACGCATTTGCTGAGCAACGACCTGGGGACCGCGTCAGCGCTTTCATGGCGTCTCGGGCGGCCCGATATAGCTCTGTTCAATACCTGGGGCGAGCTGGAGTACGGGCTTCGCTATCCGGACGTTCAAGGTCGGGAAGTCCATATGCAGGATATCAATGCCTGGATCACCCAGGCACGACGCGAAGGCCAGGTCGGCGTGATCATGCGCGGCAAGAGCGATGAAGAATTGCGCGAGCTTGACTTGCTACCCAAGGATGGAAAGCGCTACGACGAAGGCAACCTGGCCATTCTGATTTACGAGCAGTCGGCGTTATGACCTGGCTCTTGCTTATCACTGCATGTGTGCTGACCTGCCTGGGCCAGGTCGCGCAAAAGTTCGCCGTAGAACAGTGGCGCGGGCGATTTCCCGGCGCTCTTGTCGCCCTGCGCTCAGCCTGGCTCTGGCTGGCCATCAGTTGCCTGGGAGCAAGCCTGCTGACCTGGCTGATGGTCTTGCAACGCATGGAGGTCGGTATCGCGTACCCCATGCTGGGCGCTAACTTTGTGCTGATCACCCTGGTGGGGCGCTACCTGTTCAAGGAGCCAGTGGACTCACAGCACTGGATCGGCGTTGCGTTGATTCTTGGCGGAGTGTTTCTGCTGGGGCATCAGGCATGAGCCGCGCCAGCGCGACGACGTGCGCCATGGCCAGCGTGGTTCTGGTCAGCTCGGCGCAACTGGGTATGCGCTGGGGCATGAGCCGCCTGCCCTCGCCTGCGCAATGGATCGAGCTACAGGACTTTGGACAGATCGATTTCAACGCTGTTGTGGTGATTTTTTCGTCGATCACAGCGTATGCACTTTCCATGTTTTTCTGGCTGCTCGCCCTTCGGGGTTTGCCCCTGAGCCGTGCCTATTCGTTGCTCAGCATCAGCTATGTGCTGGTGTATGCACTGGCCGCAACGCTGCCATTTTTCCATGAGGCATTCACAGTATCGAAAACTGTGGGTGTCACCATGATCGTGGCAGGTGTATTGACCATCAACCTCCGGCGCATCCCCGGCCCATCACCTCAGGATTTCTCCAATGAAAATCAGCGTTTTCGGTAGCGGATATGTAGGTCTGGTACAGGCAACCGTGCTTGCCGAAGTCGGCCACGACGTTGTCTGCATGGACATCGACCAGGCCAAGATCGATCAATTGCGTCAGGGCCAGGTGCATATTTTCGAGCCGGGGCTGGCTAACCTGGTACGTGAAAATCTGGATCACAAACGCCTGCACTTCACCACCGACGAGCAGGCTGCCGTAGAGCATGCAGAAGTCTTGTTCATTGCTGTCGGGACGCCTTCCCGAGCAGATGGATCGGCTGACCTGAGCGGCTTTTTCGCGGTTGGTGATGCTATTGCCCGGCACCGTAGCGAACCACTGATCATTGTTGAAAAATCGACTGTGCCGGTCGGCAGCGGCGACGCCCTGCGCGCGCACATGGACAAGGCCATGCGCCAGGCGGGCCGGCTACTGCAGTTCGATATCGTGTCCAACCCGGAGTTTCTCAAAGAAGGCTCGGCGGTCAATGATTGCCGACGTCCGGACCGGATCGTCATAGGCTGCGAAAACGAGGCGGTGCAGAAAGTCATGCGCGAGCTGTACGCGCCGTTCAACCGCAACCATGACCGGATCATGTTCATGGACCTGCGCAGCGCCGAGCTGACCAAGTATGCCGCCAACTGCATGCTGGCCACCAAGATCAGCTTCATCAACCAGATCGCCGAGCTGGCGGAACACCTCGGTGCGGATGTTGAATCCGTGCGCCTGGGAATCGGTGCCGACTCGCGCATTGGCTATGACTTTATCTACCCTGGCTGCGGCTATGGCGGCTCATGCTTCGGAAAGGACATTCGTGCGCTGATTCACAGCGCAAAAGAGGCCAACTGTTCCAACGACCTGTTGTCAGTGGTGGAAGCCATCAACGAACGGCAAAAGAGCAAACTGTTTGAGCGCGTCAACGCCTTCTATCAGGGTGACCTGCGCGGCAAGACCTTCGCCCTGTGGGGATTGGCGTTCAAACCCAACACCGATGACATGCGTGACGCCCCCAGTCGGGTGTTGATGGAAGCGTTGTGGGCCGCTGGCGCCAAGGTACGGGCCTTCGATCCCGAGGCCATGCAGGAAACCCAGCGTATCTATGGCCATCGCAAGGATCTGATTCTGATGGGCACGCCTGAGTCAGCACTTGATGAAGCCGATGCGTTGATCATCTGCACGGAATGGCAGCAGTTCAAAGCCCCTGATTTCGAGCTCATTGAGCAGCGATTGGTTGCGCCGGTCATTTTCGACGGCCGCAACCTGTATGACACCGAACGGCTGGCCAGGCATGGCTTCCACTACTTCCCCATCGGCCGTGGTGAATCTTGCGACCTGCCGATCCCGCAGAAACAGTGGACCCCCTTTAACCCGCTGGCCAGCAGTCAGGTTGTGTAACCCTGCTCGCTCGGGCTGTCGTGTTAATCAGCGGCAGCCGCTGCCTGAGTGACAAAATAGTAGGTGCGATCTCCGACCTTGACGCGGTCAATGATCCGCAGCGGCGGCTCTGGCGCTGACAGACTTTCCATAAGTGCAACGTTATCTTCGCTGCGCTCAAGAAAAGCGCTCAGGTCGCTGCTGGAGATCATTGTGTCCAGCAAGCTCTGACTATAGAACACGCTGGCCCCTGCCAGCCGTTCGCTGGGCTGGTACAACGCGACATGGCGCCCCTCAACCTGCAAGGCATGGACCTTGTCAGTCAGAGGTAGAAATGACAGCTGTTTGTCCGCGCGCGGCGCAAGCCATTGCGCCGCGCTCATATAGCCTGCTACCACCAGCAACATACCTGTCGTCATAATTACTCGTCGATTTCGCACGAAAAATGCGGCCATCGCAGAGCGTGCAGCGCGCGCCTGAACGAGTTCGCCCAACACGAAAGCGTATTCAGCTGCAAGCACCGCCGCTGCTGGTGCCAGGGACATCAGATAAACCATGCGTTTGCTTGAAGCCAGTGTCAGCAACAGGAACTGCGCGGCCAGACACAGGCTGAAGAACAGTAAATAACGGTTAGCCATGAGTTGTTTGCGAAAATGCCATAGGCCCAGATAGACGAGTGCATTCCATGGCAAAAATGCCTCAGGAAGTTTGGTCAGGTAATAGTAGAAAGGTTCGTAATGCCCTGCGTCTTCAAACGAGCCACTGAAGCGACCGACGCTGTTGGTCCAGAGCACCTCCTTCAGCAACGGCACCCCGCCCTGCCCGTACAGCAGATAAAGCCAGATAAACAGCGGTATCAGAGCCAGTACAGTAAACATCGCCGGACGCAACCAGTCGGTAATGACCAAGCGCCTGTGCTGCACTGACTCACAGACAAGCCACGCGAAAATCACCACGCCAGGCATCGCCAGCCCCAACACCCCTTTGCTCAGGGTCGACACTGCGATACCCAGGGAAAACAGCAGCCAGGCGCCGATTGCCGGTTTGTTCTTGCGAACGGCGCTGGCGTAAAAAAAGGCCAGCAGCGCAGTGCTTACCCCCAATGCCAACAGTGCATCCTCGCCCACCTGCCGAGAGTTGCTCCAGAAGCTGGCCTGCGTGGCGAGCATGAATGCGGCAATCCCCGCCACCGCCGCTGGCCGACCAAACAGTCTCAACATCCGGAACAGCAACAACACACTGAACAGCCCGGCGAATGCGGAAGCCAGCCGCACCGCCCATGGCGTGCCACCGAACATACGGATAGCCGCCGCGTCCAGCCAGACACTCAACGGCGGCTTTTCCAGAAAGGGCTGATTGTTCAGCATTGGTGTCACCCAGTTGTCACTCAGGTGCATCTCCATGGCGATGCCGGCGACTCGCGGCTCAGTGGAGTTTTGCAGTTGGTGATTTCCCAGCGCGACGAAAAACAACATGACACTCAGCAGCAGCAAGGACAGCGAAAGCGTACGAGAAGTCATCAAGGAGAAACCCGATTGAAGAGGAAATGAACACAGAGAAACGTCGAGACCGTTGAAGTATAAACGGTGTGTTGTTGAATAATTGTTGAACCTGTCGCCAACACTTCTTCCACGGCTGGTTAAAGTGATAACCACCCTCGTTTGAGGACAATCAATACTCACGCGCAGGAAAACAGCCACATAGTTTTTTTGGGTCTGTGTTAATAGTTACAGAGGTTTGACAACAAGCCGAATTGATCTCATTTGTTTGCCAGGTTTGTTCGACGGCAGCAACCTCGCCATCCTCAGCCCTGGCCAAGGCCTGTGCCGTCAAGACAACGGGATGGGGGGACAGTGTCGAAAGCAGGGCAACTCGCGATGACCCTTTGATTGCCCGAGCCATCGCCTACTATCAGGTCGCGAGTTACGGATTCAAACACAAACTGCTCAGCTGGAAGCCGGATGGCGTTCAACCCTGACTGGATTATTACTGCGGACGAAACGGGTGTTTCTTCCAGTCTTCGGGGTTGATAATCCCGCGGATAACGGGCTTGCCCTGACCGTTCAGCGAAATGAAAAGTGCACTGTCGTATTCGCTGGTTGCCGCATGCGGATACCCGTGCAGGCTTTCCAACTGACCAATGCAACCGCTGTGCGTCACAAGAATCAGATTTCGATTCGCTGATTTGTGCGCCATCACTTTATCCAGCATCGTTTCGTCACAGTTGTATAGCCATTCCTGAGCCTCAACCGAATGGCCAAACATCGACTGTGCCGTCTGGACAGTGCGCGTCAAAGGACTGGTGATCACATCAGTCTGCGTAAGTCCCAGCTCACTCAACGACCGACCGACATCGGCCGAAACGGAGCTGCCGAAACGAGTGATGCCGTCTTTTTCTCCAAGGCAGTCGTTACTGGAACGGTCGCAGCGTTCGCCATGGCGTACCAGTACCATCACCTCCCCCTTCTCCCAGCTGTCGTACAGGCCGGACAAGGCCATCCTGTCGCCCTGAACAAGATGAACCGGCGAGCGCGGCCAATAGGTGTAACCGGTCAAAAGCACCAGAAAAATAATAACAGCAGCGACAGTCACAACAACGTTGACCCTACCACCCCAAAATGATGCGTGGGGGGTGGCTCTTGTGAAAGTAGAACCACTTTCCTGCCTCATCACTGCGCTCCGACTACATTGATCTTTCGAAGAACCGTCTCCCTGCCGATTCAGTACGTCATTCTCGGCAAGGTTAAGCAGCGCAGCGTGCTGACCAGGTCAATGAGATGTGAAAAAAATGCTGGCATGGCGGTTATCGCTCACGCGGGCAATCACAACCATTGCATAAGCATTATCGCTGCCACAGTAGGCCAAGTGGCGGCAAAGGCGCGTGAAATAAACATACATTTAGCGGCGTTGAAATACTGCTATCTTCTTGTGCCGACTGCCGTGATATCTGCCGTACTTTGCAAGCGGCTTTGTGACCGCTTTGCATTGAGCGGGAGGGTAGTCGTATCGATTCCATCGCGCTACCGACTAAAGGTGCCGCTGGGCTGACATTCGACTTTTATGGAATAACAAGAGTGCGAAGCGAGAAATCAAGATTTTATGCGTGGAACTTCGGTGTGCCCCTTGCTATAGCGTTGCTGACGTTTGTCGTTTTCGACCTTACTTCGCTCGATGAAGCCATCAGCAACTGGCTGTACTACCCCCATCAGGTTTTTCCCTTTCAGCATGATCGCCTTTTTGAAAACCTGACCCATCGTTGGCCCCGGATTATCCCAAACTGGACGGGCGAAGCGGCGGTTATCGGGCTGGTGCTGTCCTTTATATGGCCGCTGCTGAAGCCGGGACGCAATGATCGACTGATCGGCCTGCTGGAGACCCTTCGAGCAGCGCCACTGCTACGCTTCACTGCTCGTCATCGTCGGGATCTGTTGTTTATCGTGGTTTCTTTCGCCGTGATCACCGGCATGATTCACTTTTTCAAAAGTCATACAAGTATCTACTGCCCGGTGGAAACCACTCTGTACGGCGGTGCGATGGAGAAAAAGGAATGGTTCGAGAACTTCACCCTGTTTCATGAGGCTGGTGCTGGGCGGTGTTGGCCAGGAGGCCATGCCTCTGGTGGATTCACCATGGTGGCACTGTATTTCATTGCACGCCGCTATTGCTGGCGCCATGCAAACGTCATTCTTTACGCATCGACCCTACTGGGTGCGATCTACGGCACAACACGGGTGGTTCAGGGCTGGCACTTCATGTCCCACACGCTTTGGGCCGGAGTCATTGTCTGGCTCGGCGCGCTGCTCACTGCGCTTGCCTTTTATGGCTGGCGGCAGTTGGCGCAACCAATCGAACCTGCGCCTGAAAAACCGCTCAACTAAGCTGTAAGGGCCAGCGTTAATCATGTACTGACTCTCACTGCTCACCTGTCAGCCAACATATCCCGGAATAAAAACGGGGAGCGATAAACGCTCCCCATCCGGTACTTCAGTTCAAGCTGTTTGCGTTACATCAAATAGCAGCAACCACCTTGGCTGGCGGCTGAGTACGGCGACCCAGTACACCGGCACCTGCAGCTACCAGACCCGAAATCACCAGAGTGATCAGCAGAATCCAGGCACCTTGGGAAACACGCTTGGCAGTGACTTCAGCCGCCTCGCGGGCTTTCTGTTCTGCCTGAGCTTTCAGTTCCTGATATTTGGCGTAAGCCTGACGGTAGCTGGCTTGAGCCTGATCAACGATCTGATTGGCTTCAGCGTCGGTTTTGTTGCCTCGCGCCTTGATCAGATTGACCAGCGCCTGACGATCGGCAGCATCCCAGGCCTGGTCGCCTTTGGCCTTGATGCGATCCATCAAACCGCCCAGCTGCTCATCCGCTTGCTGAGGGTTCTGCGCGCTTTGTTTAGCGGTGTCCTGCGCATCCTGCTGAGTGGCTTGCGCCTCTTGCTTGACGGTGTCCGGGTTCAGTTCAGACTTGCCAGTCTGGCGCATTGCAGTTTCGATCTCGCCCTGGATATCGTCCAGATTGAAGTCAATGCCTTGTGCGCGCAGTTGGTCCTGAATCTTGCCACCAACCGCAGGAGCGATTTGAGCAATACCGCTGCCCAGTGCCGACATGCCGCTGCCTGCCAGATTGAGGCCGCCACGCACCACGCCTGTGACTGCGCTGGACACTAGATAAACAGTAATCAGCGACACCGATGCCCATACCAGCAGACCGTGGAAGGCACCTTCACGCTGAGCCAGACGCCCTGCAGCCCAACCACCAACGAACAGCGAGATGACCGAGCTAACCACTACCCAGATACCTGCGCCGGCGCCGATACCGGAAAGTGGATTGGCTTCCTGCATCGGATCAATGCTGGCGCTGCCAATGGCAGTACCCAACAAATTCAACAAGAGCGAAACAACCATCGCCAGTACTACACCGGCAAGAATCGCACTCCAGGAAATGCGTTTAAGCAGCGGAGCCATTGCATGAGTTTCTTGGTACACAGGGGCACCTGGGGCGATACGGTCGTCGCGAATCATAATAGTCGTCCTTTGAGTCATTGGCAGTGAACGCGAAATTGTTTGGTGTACACTTCAATGACTCAAGCGATGCGCGAGAAGTTTTAAAATTCTTTTAACTTTTTCAGCTGTTGAAAACGTGGAGTTAGCGTTCAGGTTAATGGAACCTAATGCTTCACTCATGGCCCATGAGTTGCCAATAATGGCGCATGCGGGGAATGGATCATGTAGCGTCGACAAGGGTTGTCCGTTGTCTATTGGCATAAACGACACTTAAACAGAGCGTGCGAAATCGTTCAGCCTGAAAAGACCATTGATCAATATTGAAACTACAGCCCGCCGTGATGCAGAACAGGCTGTTCAATGACGCATGGAACCACACTCAGGCAATGCCGTTCGGGCCGTCCAGCACCTGGCGAACTTTGCGGGCAAGATCGTGGGGCAGGCACGGTTTGGAGATTACGTCGAACTCGGAACCGCCGAGATCGGTTCGTTCGATCGAGCTTTCCGCATACCCTGTGGTCAATAGCACCTTGACCTTCGGGTACCTGCGTTTGACTTCCCGGGCCAGCATAACGCCGTTCATGCCGCCCGGCATGATCAAGTCGGTAAACAGCAAGTCATACACGCTTCCGGACTCGAATCTCTTCAATGCTTCACGGGCATTCAGCACAATATCGGACACATAGCCGTAGTCATCCAGCACCATCTTTGCCAACTCGGCAACGTCAACGCGATCTTCAACAATAAGAATACGTTCACTGCTGCCAAGGCGCCGTTCTACTGCCTGAGACGACTCAGTGTGGGTCAACCCACCCTCATCGACCGGAAAATATAGACGTAGCGTTGTGCCAACACCTTCTTCAGTGTAAATACGCGCGGCACCGCCCGACTGTTTGGCGAAGCCGTACACCATCGACAGGCCCAGCCCGGAGCCTTTGCCCTCTTCTTTGGTAGTAAAAAACGGGTCCATCACCCGGTCACGGATGCTGGCGGGCATTCCTATACCGTTGTCGGTCACCGCGATGCTGACATAGCGTCCCGGCAACAAACCGTCATAAGACACGTTGATCAGTTCTTCAACCACCAGGTTGCGCGTCTCGATGCACACCTTGGGGTGGGCCCTGCCAATCAGCGCATCCCGGGCATTAAGAAAAATATTCAGCAGGGCAACTTCTGCCTGCGTCGGGTCTATGCGGCAGTTCTTGAGTGCTGGCTCAAGATCGGTTTCGATGGTTACTTCCGGCCCGAAGGTGCGTTCAAGCATGGACTCGGTCGTGGAAACCAGTCCGTTGAGGTTCAACACTCTGCCCTGAAGCTTTTGTTTACGGGCGAAAGCCAGCAATTGTTTGGTCAGAGTACTGGCACGCTCTACCGCTGATTTAGCGTGCTGCACACTGCGCTGAACACGCTGCACATCAATGCTGGGTTTCTCGGCAGCACTGCCAATCAGATCAATGTAGCCGCCCATGACCTGGAGCAGGTTGTTGAAGTCGTGAGCAATGCCGCCGGTAAGCTGCCCCAGGGCTTCCATTTTCTGGGCCTGGCGCAAGGCTTCTTCAGCGTCCTTGCGGCGACTGATATCCAGTTGTGACGCAAAGAAATAAATCAGATCGCCCGCGTCGTTATAGACGGGTGAAATGAACAGCGCATTCCAGAAGGACGAACCATCCTTGCGATAATTGAGAATCTCTGCGGAGATATCGGTACGTTCGCGAATCGCGTCGCGGATAGACTGCACCACAGACAGATCGGTCTCCGGACCCTGTAGAAACCGGCAATTGGTACCAATGATTTCTTCCGATGAATAGCCAGTCATTTCCAGAAACGCACGGTTGGAAAAAATAATGGGATTGTCCGGCCGATTAGGGTCGGTCACGATCATCGGCATTCGGGTCGTTTCTACCGCCGCGAAAAAAATATCCCGCCCTTTATGCTGGATATCTCCCGTTGCAAAGATATCGACACGGGCTTTATTTTCCGACACTCCAGAAACTCCATGGCTATTAAATGAATGAGAGCAGCTACCTAATAGCTAGGACTGGTGCCCACTCAAAAGGGTTCTGGGTTGTGCGATAAAAACACATAAATATTCGTATGGATTGCAAAATAGTTCAGTGAAATCCGTTTGAGCGGGATTTTGCTATCCATATGGAAGGATTGAGTCATCGAAACAAGCCCGTCGTTGCGTCAGAACCGCTCATAGGAGCCGTCGAGCAGCACCTCGAGCTGCTTAAAAGTTCGCAGGCGTGTTGGAACTGATGATCTCGGCCTCGTCCTGGCCGATATTGCGGAAACGATGCGGCAGCGTGGTCGGGAAGTAGTAACCGTCTCCGGGACCCAGAATGTTCACCTGACCATTGATGGTCAGTTCCACAGTGCCCCGTATCACCAGCCCGCACTCCTCGCCCTCGCTGTGGACAATGGGCTCCTCACCCGAATCGGCACCCGGCGCATACTGCTCGCGCAGAAAACGCATCTGCCGACTGGGCAGAGTTGCCCCGACCAGCAGCAGGCGCACCCCGTTACGGCCCAGATCAGGTTGATCGCCTGCACGAAAGACGTATTGATCCGGACCTGGCGGCTGATCGAATGTGAAAAAATCCGCCAGCGTCATGGGGATGCCCTCAAGCAACTTCTTGAGGGAACTGATCGAAGGGCTCACACGATTCTGTTCAATCAGAGAGATGGTGGCATTGGTCACACCACTGCGTCTGGCGAGTTCGCGTTGCGACAGCTTGTAGCTTTCACGCACCAGTTTCAGTCGTGCTCCCGTATCCATAGTGGCCTTGTAAGAAGAATATCCATTGAAAGAGGCAGACTCCCGACACAATGGTTTGACCATCAGCCGGGAGCCTCAATGCGGATATTAAATCACGTTTGCCAGCGCAGCTCAGCAGCTGATCGTGTCACACGCCCTGACGGCGCTGGGCGTAGGCAAGACATGCGTCGCGAAACGCCTTGAACAGGCTCATCGATACCGGATTGTCGAGAAATTCCCATTCCGGATGCCACTGCACGCCCAGTACAAACCCTGGCGCACCCGGCAGCGAAACCGCCTCCACCAGGCCATCCGGCGCCAGCGCTTCGGCGCTAAGATCGGCTGCCAGCCGGTCGATGCCCTGACTGTGCAGGCTGTTGACCTCGAAGCCAGGTGCTAGACCCAGCGCATCCAACAAACCGCCCGGTTGCACGGACACTGCGTGCTGCGGCGCATATTGCACAGCCAGCGATTCGCTTTGCGGCTCGCGATGGTCCAGATATCCCGGCAGGTCCTGCACCCGCTGATGAAGACTGCCGCCCAATGCCACGTTCAACTCCTGAAAGCCACGGCAAATGCATAACACCGGTACACCCTGTGCGATGGCTGCCCTGAGCAGCGGCAGCGTAGTGCGATCCCTGAAAACGTCATGCGCCGTGCCTTCCGCGCTGGGCGGGCCGTTGTAATGACGCGGCTCGACATTGGATGGCGAGCCGGTGAACAGCAGCCCGTCCAGCGATGCCAACAGCTGCTCAGGTTCGATCGGCACATTGAGTGCCGGGAGAATGACCGGTACGCCTGCGAAGGCTGCGGCTTCGACGTATTTATCGCCTGCGGTGTGAGAAGAATACTTGCCCAACTGCTGGCGGCAGGCGGTGACACCGATCAAAGGGGGTCGCGACATACTTGAGTCCTGTCTGAAAGTCTAATAACTGGCGTGCAGGCACGTTGCTAACCAGTATGAATGAAACCAGTCTAGGATAGTCGTGAACGCAATCTACATAGGCAATCCAGCAAAGGAACTGTGCAGCAATGCAATATGAAATCACTCACGCGGACCTTGCACTGGTGCTGGCCCTGGTACGCGGTCGCACGCTGGCGCGGGCCGCAGAGCTGCTGCATGTCGACATTTCTACGGTATTCCGCTCGATACGTCGCCTCGAAGCGGCACTGGGCACGGCGCTGTTCGAAAAAAACCGACGCGGTTACATTGCCACCGATACCGCACAGGCCATGGCCGAACAGGCTGAACATGCGGAGCTGGCGCTCGCTGCTGCGCGCGTTGCCCTGCATCAAGGTCAGCAGGTCATCAGCGGAACGGTGCGACTGACCTGTACCGATGCAGTACTGCACAGCCTGCTGTTACCCGCGCTGGCCCGCTTCATGCCGCAATACCCCGCCATCACGCTTGAACTGTCCACCTCCAACGCCTTCGCCAACCTCAGCCGCCGCGATGCCGACATCGCCTTGCGATTGACCAATACGCCATCCGAACACTTGATCGGCCGTTGCCTGGGGAGCGCCGACTATGCAATCTGTGGTCGCCCCGAATTTCGCGATGCACTGGAGAAAAATCCCGCCTCCGTGCCATGGATCAGCCCTGATGACTCGATGCCGGATCACACCTCGGTAATCTGGCGCAAACAGGCGTTCCCGGCGGTCGTGCCGCGCTACCGCTGCAGCAGCATGTCCGCCGTTTCGCAACTGGTCGCCGCCGGGCTCGGCGTGGCCGCCATGACCGACTTCACGGTTAAAGGCCTTGCAGGTGTGTCCCGCCTTAGCGAACCGCTGATCGGCTGCCGCACTGACCTCTGGCTGCTGACGCGTCCGGATTGTCGTGCGCTGCGTTGTGTACAGACCTTGCTTGAAGCGCTGGCGCCGCTGTTGCGCGAGGCCCTTCTCCCAGCTGAAAACGCTAGTAGCGGCACGTGACATGGTGGATCCATTAAATAATAGTTAACCTAATTAATCATTGGCTTTACTCCACTGCTATGGCATTAATGAACGCAAGGTAATCGCAAGCACATCGCCAATGGATCCATAAGACCAATAATCTAGCCGTGGAGAACCCTCATGCACCCCAAAAACGCCTGGTACGTCGCCTGTACAGCGGATGAAATCACCGACAAGCCACTGGGACGCCAGATCTGCAACGAAAAAATGGTGTTTTATCGCGACCAGAATCGGCAGATCGCCGCCGTCGAGGATTTCTGTCCACACCGCGGTGCTCCGCTTTCGCTGGGTTACGTGGAGAACGGGCAACTGGTGTGTGGCTACCACGGTCTGACAATGGGCGGTGACGGCAAGACGGTTTCAATGCCTGGCCAGCGGGTACGCGGTTTTCCCTGCAACAAGACGTTCGCCGCTGTAGAGCGCTACGGGTTTATCTGGGTATGGCCAGGCGACCGGGAAAAGGCAGATCCCGCGCTTATTCACCATCTGGAATGGGCGGTCAGCGACGACTGGGCGTATGGCGGCGGGTTGTTTCATATTCAGTGCGACTACCGTCTGATGATCGACAACCTGATGGACCTCACCCACGAAACCTATGTGCATGCATCAAGCATTGGCCAGAAGGAAATCGACGAAGCGCCGCCCGTTACCACGGTTGAAGGCGAAGAAGTGGTGACTGCACGGCACATGGAAAACATCATGCCGCCGCCGTTCTGGAAGATGGCACTGCGTGGCAACAACCTGGCCGATGACGTGCCGGTTGATCGCTGGCAGATCTGCCGCTTCACTCCGCCCAGCCACGTCATGATCGAAGTGGGCGTTGCGCATGCAGGCAAAGGTGGTTATCACGCCCCGAAAGAGTTCAAGGCATCGAGCATCGTTGTTGATTTCATCACCCCGGAAACCGACACCTCTATCTGGTACTTCTGGGGCATGGCACGCAACTTCAATCCGGCCGACGAAGCACTGACCACGACCATTCTCAAAGGCCAGCACAAGATTTTCAGCGAAGACCTGGAGATGCTCGAACGCCAGCAACAGAATCTGCTCCAGCACCCTCATCGCAACCTTCTCAAGCTCAACATAGACGCGGGTGGCGTGCAGTCGCGCAAGATTTTACAACGATTGATCGATGCCGAGCAGGATGCCACAGGCGAGCAGATTCCCGTGATGGCGACTAAATGACAGTCACGAGAATCACTACGCCGAAATGCCCGGAAAACAAGCAGAAGTGACCCTTGCTGCGGTCACCCGAGGAAACATCATGATTGACGTGACTGTGTCATCACGCAACGACGAAGCGCTGGATATCTGCAGCTACGAGCTGGTGCAGTCCAATGGCGAGCCGCTACCGCCCTTCACTGCCGGCGCCCATATCGACGTGCACCTGCCTGACGGGCTGATCCGGCAATACTCACTGTGTAACCCTCCCCACGAGCGTCACCGCTATCTGATCGGCGTCCTCAACGACCCGGCTTCCCGTGGAGGGTCCAGGAGCCTGCACCAGATGATCCACTCGGGTGCGCAGTTACGCATCAGCGAACCGCGCAACCTGTTTCCGCTCACTCAGGGCGCGCGTCGCAGCGTGTTGTTTGCAGGCGGTATCGGCATCACGCCCATCCTGTGCATGGCTGAACAGCTCGCACAGGATCACGCCGATTTCGAGCTGCACTATTGCGTCCGTTCTGCCGAACGAGGTGCGTTCATTCAACGTCTGCAGCAATCAGCTTTCGCCGACCGGATAACGCTGCATCTGGATGAGCAACCGGAGACCGCGCTGAATGCCCCGCAAGTGCTCGCCAATCCTGAACCCGACACCCATCTGTATGTTTGCGGGCCGAGCGGCTTCATGCAGCACATCCTCGACACCGCGCGCACCGCAGGCTGGCCTGAAGACCATCTGCATCGCGAATATTTTGCCGCAGAGCCGATCGACACCAGCACTGACGGCAGCTTTTCAATCGAAATAGCCAGTACCGGCCAGGTAATCGCCATCCCGGCCAACAAGACTGTTGCTCAGGTGCTGGAAAGCCAGGGTATCGATATCCCTCTTTCGTGCGAGCAAGGCGTGTGCGGGACGTGTCTGACACGCGTCTTGAAAGGCGTTCCTGATCACCGCGACCTGTTTCTGAGTGAAGAAGAACAGGCGCTCAACGACCAGTTCACGCCCTGCTGCTCACGCTCGAAGACCCCGTTGTTGGTGCTCGACATCTGATCAGTCTGCGCGCTGGATGACCTTGATGCGTTCATGCATGCCAGCACCGAAAATCTCGGCGTAGCGCAGCGTGGCGTTGGCATGCTCACGCATGATCGCTTCGGCACGTGCACCTTCGCCATTGATCAAGGCGTCGACCACCGCATGATGCTGCATGTGCGCGAAATTGAACCGACGGTACTCACGAATCAGATTGTTACGGTCCACCGCCAACGCGGTGACCGAAGCAAAGGGCAGATGATCGTTGCGGGCCAGGGCATCAGCGATTGCACGGTTGCCACTGCCTTCGACGATGATCCGGTGCAGGCGCATGTTCATGTCGTGATAGAGCTCAAGGTCGTCTTCAGTGACATGGCCCTTTTCGAACAACTCATCTCCTTGCACCAGGCACTTTTCAAGCTCAGCCCTGGCTTGAGGTGTCACCCCGCGCTCGGCCATCTGCCGCGCTGCCAGGCCTTCCAGCACACCGCGAACGTCCACTGCCCCGGCGATTTCCTGCGCACTGATCGAGCGCACCTGAAAACCGCGGCCGCCAGACGGCACCAGCAGCCCTTCCTGTTCAAGCGTGCGGAACGCGATGCGCACCGGCATGCGCGAGACGCCAAACAGCTCGGCGGTCGGCACTTCCATCAATCGTTCGCCAGCCGCCAGCTCGCCCGACGCAATCATCTTGCGCAGCGCGACCAGGACAGTCTGTCCGGGCTTGGTCATAAAAGGGATTCCCAAAGCATCGAAGGAGGCATATTAACCCACGCGCACGCGGGTAAAGGCGACAAGCACGCCAAAATCAGATCCGGCAGGAGGCGGCGCCACCGAATGTGCGCTCGTTATCCGGTGTGTCGAGCCAGATCAGAGTCTCTTCGAAACTGATCGGCGGGCTGTAAAAGAAGCCCTGCACCAAGGTGCATCCCAGAGAAGTCAATGCGTTCAGCTCGTCCTGCGTTTCAACGCCTTCGATCACACAGCCCAGGGACATGTCCAGACTCAGCGCGACCAGCGATTTGACAATCTTGTAGCTGGCCGGATTGTTGTGTACGCCTGTGACGAAACTGCGGTCGATCTTGAGCTTGGTCAGGGCCAGCGCGTGCAACTGGCTGAGGCTCGAATAACCTGTGCCGAAGTCATCCAGCGAAATACCACAACCCAGTTGGCGGAACTGGGTAATTGCCTGCTGCACCTGAGCGATGTCCTGCATGATGGCCGTTTCGGTAATTTCCAGATCCAGCCGAGAAGCATCAAAGCCGCTGGTCTCGATGATCCCGACAATCAGATTGACGCTTTCGCAGGTCGCGCAGTCATGCGCCGATAGATTGAATGACAACCTGATTGGCGCCGGCCAGGACAGCGCTTTTTGCAACGCCTGAGTCAGCAACGGTGCAGTGAGCTTGTTGATCATGCCGATACGTTCGGCGATCGGAATAAACTGCGCAGGCGACACCGGACCGAGTTCCGGACTGTTCCAGCGCGCCAAGGCTTCGAAGGCTACCGTTTCACGGGTGCAGCTTTCGATGATCGGCTGAAACAGCACGTGGAACTCGCTGTCGAGATTGGCCCGTCGCAGTGCCTGCTCAGTGATACCGTCAGCGTGCAGTTGTTCACGGTGAGCGACCGAAAACAGACAGGCTGTTCCGGGATTGTGGTTCTTGCCCTGATACAGCGCGTAGTCGGCGTATTCGAACAGCTGTGTCGCGTTATCGGCAGTGCCGGGAAAGGTTGCCATGCCCAGCGTCGCGCCAATCTGGATCGGCATATCCGACAGTTCAAAGCTTTCATGCATGAGGTCGCACAATCGCTTGCCGAATGCCACGAGCGCTTCCTTGCTGACATCGCCTTTCATGACCAGTGCAAACTCGTCACCGCCCAGACGCGATACATGCACAGTGTCACTTGACGCTGTCATCAGGCGCTCGGCCACCAGTATCAATAACCGGTCGCCGGTGCGATGCCCGTAAAGGTCATTGACCGGCTTGAACCCATCCAGATCCAGAACACCCACCGCCAGCCCTGTCTGCTGATGCACGGCTTGCTGCATCGCGGTATCCAGCGTCTGAAAAAACTGCCTGCGGTTAGGCAGGCCGGTCAGGCTGTCCTGGTTAGCCAGTTGCAGGTTCTCGTTGCCCAGTTGTTCGGTCTTGACCTGAACGTCCACCAGTCTGGTGAAATCGCGGTACTGATACTGAAGAATGATCAACATGCTGATCGACACCAACACGATGTTCACGGCGGTGGCGATAAACGTCAGATTGTGGGAAGAGGCAAAGAAGATCACGAACGCCGTATTGACGACCACTGCTGTGGTCAACGCAGCAGGCCGCAGGTGCATCATGCAGAAGATGCATACGATAACGGTGATACCCATGAAAAAGGCGACATGCGCCTGCGCGTAAGCGTCTCCATAGGGGTAAAGCGACAGTGACCAGGCTGCAAACCCGGCGGCGATGACGCCAGCCAGACCGTTGGTGCCACGCAATGTCTTGAGGATGAGCTGCGGCGAAGGCGTTGGTTTGTTGACCGTCAGCAACCATTTGCGCGCACGGATGCTGCAAATAACCGTCAGCAGCGCGGGAGCCATCAGGGTCAGCCACTTGGGTGCGATCAATAAATGGGTGTAGGCCAATGCCCAGGTATTGACCAACAGCACGAAGTACATCAACGGCAGTTGACGGGACAACGCAACATACTGGGCCTGCAAAAGCCTTGGATTATCGTTGGACACAGACATCAGGATGCGCAAGGCACCCAATCGTTTTCTCGGCATCGGAAGGCTTCTCGTTACCACATTTAAAGCGCGCAAGTGGTATGCCGCTCATCATGCTCTCGGCAGGTGTGGCTTATTCTTTACAGCGAAAAGCAGCCATGCATCGATTTGATGAACTGAACAAGACACCTGAACACCTCTATTTCCTGGATGCCCAGTGTGAAAATGCCTTGCATGCTCAGGCAGAAGACCTAATTAGCCGCGACCTGATCACGATCTGCCTGCACCACCAACGCTTTGAGCGAAGCATCAAACTGTTTCAGGGCATTGACCTGAAACTCACGCTGCTGGTCGATCTGCGCGGCGATTTCCGGGGCGGCCTTGCCCTGCACCCAGACCGACGTCATTTCCCGCACTACCTCACCTTCTGCCTTGCCGATGTATTGCAGGTTGTTATCGTAGAAACGAGCCATGAAGCGCGCGTCAACCTGACTGTTGCGTTTGGTGACCAGACGGTTGTAAGTGTCGAGCATCACAATCACGTCGGGACGTGCCTTCATCAACGCATCCAGATTGTCGTAGACGGTCACGGTGGCGAACTGCTTCTGCAATGAGCCAATCAGCCAGTCGGTGGCCAGTTTCGGATCAGAGCTGTTGATGAACGCGTTACGAATGCGCGAATCGAGTGCGCCGTTCTGGCCGCTTCTGAGCGCGACCGAGTGGTAGTTATTCAGGTATTGCAGGTTGCTGACGGTGTTCTCGCTGTACAGCACACCAACGGACTGACTGTGCTGAAGGCTGGCGGCGCTGTCGACTACCGGCGTGAAGTGGCAAGACTGTCCAGCGGAGACAAATGCAGGAGAAACTGCGGCGTTGACTGGCGCACTGATCGCAAAGCCAGTGGCTAATACGGCAGCAAGCGTCAACCGATTGAACATTCTCATCGCAGCGTCTCCCTTTGGAGCAAGTGGCTATGACGCCATCCTCCTCCTTTGCCGGAAAAACAAAACTTGCCTTGCTTAATGATGACTATCGACTTAACCAATGATAGTTGATGCCCACGCAGTGCAAGGCCTTTCGCTTCACCTTTCATCCGCCCTGACCGCTGCGCGGATCGCTTCAAGCAGCATCCTGCAGGCCGGGTTGTCATTGCCCGAGCGCCAGGCCAGATGCAACTCACTCTGCACGCCTTCGCCCAGATCAATGTCGCGGAACACTACATCCTTGAAAACCACATTGGTCGCGCAACGCGGAACCAGAGCCAGCCCCATCCCGGCGTTGACCAGCGCCAGAATAGTCAGTGACGATCCCAGCCATTGGACATACTCCGGTGCCACTCGTGCGGAACGAAACATACCGGTCAGCAGTTCGTTGAACGGTGGATAGGCCGAATGCGAGTACATCAAAAACGGCGCACCATCGAGGTCCTCAACCCTGACCGACTGTGCATGGGCCAACGGATGATTCCCCGGCACCGCCAGTACAAATGGCTCGCGCACCAGGCACTCGCTCTCGTAACCCGGTTGAAACAGCGGCGCACGCATAATCCCCAGATCAATGCGCCGGGCCCTGAGCGCTTCATGCTGCTGATAGGTATTCATTTCAGTCAGGGAAATCTTGACCTGCGGCTGCTTGAGCCGCGCTTCGGCGATTACCCTGGGCAGAAATTCATACACCGCACTGCCGACAAAGCTGATCGTCACCGAACCGATATCGCCTTCTGCAAAGCGCCGCGCCGACATCGCCGCTTGCTGCGCGCGCTCCAGCAAGGTCTGCGCCTCGATGAAAAAGGCCCGGCCTGCGGCAGTCAAGGCGACGCTCCGGGTACTGCGGGTGAACAGCTCAACGCCCAGGTTGTGTTCCAGTAGCTGAATCTGCCGGCTAAGGGGTGGCTGAGTCATATTGAGGCGTTCGGCGG
This sequence comes from Pseudomonas syringae CC1557, assembly GCF_000452705.1. Classification (NCBI taxonomy): domain Bacteria; kingdom Pseudomonadati; phylum Pseudomonadota; class Gammaproteobacteria; order Pseudomonadales; family Pseudomonadaceae; genus Pseudomonas; species Pseudomonas syringae. The sequence goes on along the minus strand of NZ_CP007014.1, from coordinate 2,913,782 downwards.
CGCGCCGAAAATTCAGCTCGGTGGCCACCGTGGTGAAGCAGCGAAGCTGGGAAAGCTCAAACATTGATTCATTCCGGGTATCAATCAAGTCAGTAACTAGATTAGACGGGAATAATCAGTGAGTCCATGATCGGCTCATCCCCAAAAAAACAATGAACGGGAGTCGCCTCTTGAATACCGTCCCTCACGCTACGGACGTCACGGTGCTAGCCCGTGCCGCGTCCAAGGTGAAACGCCACGTACTGCCGCTGTTCGTGGTGATGTTCATCGTCAACTATATCGACCGGGTCAACATCGGTTTTGTACGCAGTCATCTGGAAACCGATCTGGGCATTGGTGCTGCGGCCTATGGGCTGGGCGCAGGCTTGTTCTTTGTCGGGTACGCGCTGTTTGAAGTGCCGTCCAACATGCTGCTGCAACGTTATGGCGCCCGCGCCTGGCTGACCCGCATCATGTTTACCTGGGGCGCAGCGGCCATGGCCATGGCCTTCGTGCAGGGCGAAACCAGCTTCTACGTACTGCGTTTTATCCTGGGTGCGGCTGAAGCAGGCTTCTTTCCAGGCATTATTTATTACTTCACGCAGTGGCTTCCTTCGGCTGATCGCGGCAAGGCCATGGCGCTGTTTCTTAGCGGTTCCGCGATTGCTTCGGTGGTCTCCGGCCCGCTATCGGGCGCACTCTTGGGCGTCGAAGGGCTGAACCTGCACGGCTGGCAATGGATGTTCCTGATCGAGGGCTTCGCCTCCATCGTGCTGTGCGGGTTTGTCTGGTTCTGGTTGCAGTCACACCCGCACGAAGCGACCTGGCTCAGCGATGAAGAAAAAACTGCGCTGACCAGCGCGATTGCCGAAGAACAACGGCTGCGCGAGGCCACGCAGACTGTGCGGCCGACCCTGTTCAGGTTGCTGGCGGACCGGCAAATCATGCTGTTCTGCTTCATCTATTTTTCAATAGCCCTGACCATTTACGGCGCCACGTTCTGGCTACCGAGCATGATCCGCAAGATGGGCAGTTTCAGCGACTTCGAGGTCGGGCTGTTCAACTCGGTGCCGTGGATCATCTCGATTGTCGCCATGTATGGCTTTGCCGCCCTCGCTGCACGCTTCAAGCACCAACAGGCATGGGTCGCCGTCACACTGGTGATCGCTTCGCTCGGCATGTTCATGTCCACCATTGGCGGGCCTGTCTTCGCGTTTGTCGCCATCTGTTTCGCCGCCATTGGCTTCAAGGCCGCATCGGCGCTGTTCTGGCCGATCCCGCAGGGCTATCTGGATGCGCGCATCGCCGCAGCGGTCATCGCGCTGATCAATTCCATCGGCAACCTCGGCGGCTTCGTCGCACCCACGACCTTCGGCTTTCTTGAGCAGACCACCGGCTCGATCCAGGGTGGCCTCTATGGGCTTGCCGCCACTTCGCTGCTGGCTGCCGTGGTGATCTTCTTCGCACGTACCACCCCGCGAGGCGACACGCGTCACCCACCGAAAGCCGGGTTGACCGGGCCGCACACTGCCGCCCCACTCGCGACCCCTTCCAGCCTCAAGCCCTGACATCCCGGGAGACCACCCTTTGAAAATCACACGTGTGACCGTCACCCCTATCGCCTTTCGCGACCCGCCGCTGCTCAACGCCAGCGGTATCCACGAACCCTTTGCTCTGCGCTCGATCATCGAAGTAGAGACCGATAATGGCTACATCGGCCTCGGTGAAAGCTACGGCGATGCACCGGCACTGGCGATTCAGCAACAAGTGCAAAACCAGTTGCTGGGCCTTGATCCCTTTAACCTGAACCAGTTGCGCAGCATCGTTCAGGCCACCGTAGCGGCGCACAAACCGGCCAGCCTGGCAGGTGCCGAACTGGCGCCAGGCTCACACGCCAGCAAAGCGGTGAGCAATGCTTACTCGGCCTTCGAGGTCGCGTTTCTGGACGTGCAGGCGCGTTCGATGAACATGCCGTTGGTGGACCTGCTGGGCGGTGCGATTCGCGAACAGATTCCTTTCAGCGCCTACCTGTTCTTCAAATATGCGCAACACGCCGATGCGCCCTACAAGCCGGATAGCTGGGGCGAAGCGCTGAACGAGGAACAGATCGTCGCGCAGGCCCGGCGCATGATCGATACCTACGGTTTCAAGAGCATCAAACTCAAGGCCGGCGCACTGCGACCGGAACACGAAGTGTCGTGCATCAAGGCGTTGAAAAAGGCCTTTCCCGGTTATCCGCTGCGCATCGATCCCAACGGCAACTGGTCGCTGGAAACCTCGATTCGCATGGCTGAACTGCTGGGTGATGATTTGCAGTACTACGAAGACCCGACGCCAGGCCTGGACGGCATGTCCGAACTGCACAAGCGCACCGGCCTGCCGCTGGCAACCAACATGGTGGTCACCGATTTCGACGAATTCCGCCGTAGCGTGGCCCTCGACAGCGTGCAGATTGTGCTCGCCGACCACCATTACTGGGGCGGTCTGCGCGACACCCAAGTGCTGGCGAAAATGTGCGACACCTTTGGCGTCGGTGTCTCGATGCACTCCAACTCGCACTTGGGCATCAGCCTCATGGCCATGGCTCACGTGGCAGCCTCAGTGCCCAATCTGGATTACGCCTGCGACACGCACTACCCGTGGCAGGAACCGGACGAGGAAGTGATAAAAGGCGGCAAACTGCCGATTGTCGACGGTTGCGTCAGTATCACCCGCGCACCTGGCCTGGGCCTTGAACTGGATTACGACCAGTTGGGCAAGCTGAATGACCAATACCACAGCTGCGGCATTCGTCAGCGCGATGATGTGAAGCAGATGCAGAAGTACCAGCCGGACTGGAAGGCCGTGAAGCCGAGGTATTGAGCATCTGCCACGAGGATTTTCTGATACGGCGCAAACAGTATGTGGACGTAGTGTAGTCGTAGCCCCTCCCGTCTAAGCACCTGTTAAACTCCGCCGCTGTTAATTGAACGTCCGGGCACCTCGCCCGGGCGCTTCTACATGCCTGTCTATATACAAGGAGTTCCTGGCCCCATGGTTGCTGGCACAGACGTGAGCGTAACGCAGTGAATTGCTGGTCCATTCTGGGGCTCGACGCCCCTTCTGACCTGCGCAGTATCAAACGCCGTTATGCTGCGCTGCTCAAACAGCACCGACCGGACGAAGATCCGGCAGGCTTTCAGCGTCTGCGTGATGCCTACGAGCAGGCACTGAGCTGGACTGCCGAAGTCGAGGAGCAGCTGACAGAACAGCCAAGCCCTTTGCTTGCGCCCGCTCCCGAGCTATCGACGTGGGCCGAGGCGCTCAGCACGTCAACTCTTGATCGTCGAAAGGCTGATGCGCTGCTCGAAGGTGTCACGGTCGAGAATCTTGACCAGCGACTGGAAGAAGCCCGAGCCATGCAGTGCGAGCAGGCGTTCGAAGAAGGCCTGCTTGAACACTGCCAGTCAGGCACCGTCGATGCCTGCGAACTGGCAGAGCGCGCCGTTGAGCACTTCAAATGGCTGAGCGCGTGGCAGCGTAACGATCTGTCCCTGCATGCAACGCACACTGTTCTGAATAACCTGTTACGCAACACCGAACAGCAGTTGGCGGCGGCGCTGAACAGTGGCGATACCACCTCCTTTACCCGTCTGTGCCAACACCTCGACAAAACGGCGTGGATGCAGACGCTGGATCGGCGCATGTGGCTCAACAAATACCTCGCTCGATTGCTGTCCAACGCTGAAGCCTGGTCCAGTCCCATCTTCGACGCAGTGTGCAAGCTGCAAGGCTGGAAAGAACCCGGCAGCCGCACATTGTGTCCAGAGCCTTTCTGGAGTCAGTTGCTGGCCCGCAGCCGACAGGCCATGTTTCTGGAAGAGCAGTTGCGTATGGCCACGCAGAAAATCGACAGTACTGGCTCACGTGCAGCCCGCATGCTGTTTCTGCCCATGAGCGAAAATGCTCGCGTTTCGCTGGCCGCGCGCTTTACCCCGGCTGACTGGCAAGCCTGTGAGTCGCTGGCCAATGCCGTAGAGCGACATTACCCGGGCCTGGCGAGTAACGTGCCCGGTGAAGATCTGTACTTCTGGCGTCCGCTGCGTCGCAAGACGTCGTTCTGGGCGTTGCCGTTCGCAATCCTGGGCGCAGCGTCCGTCAGCGCATGGGACGGCTATTACCGCCTGGGAAGTGATCCGGCCGAGACAATGACCGCCCTGTTGCTGATCATGGGTGCGCTTGGCCTGCTGGCAGGTTTGCTCTACGTCGGCTGCCAGCTAGTCGGCGCCTTTGCGTGGCGTCTTGACGAGCTAATCACCCAGCGTGTTGGCCACTGGCTTACGCTGCGTCGTCCGGTCCCGTTGCTGTTACGAGAAAGCACGGTCAGTTGGCTGCCTGCCGTACCGGCATACATGATCGGCGGATGGAAAGCACTGCTGGTGTACGGCAGCGTGCTTGCAATAGCCGCTGTCAGGACCCGCATTGCCTGGCCGGAATGGCTGAAAGGGAGATTTTCAACCGCTCCTGGCTCGCTGACCAGAGAGCTGTTGATCGGCACAATGACCGGGCTGGCGGTGTCGTTGCTGTTCATCGCCGGCACCGTCATCAACTACCGCCCCTTGCAGGAGAATCAGGGCCTGCAGGCATGGCCGAAGAGACTGTGCGCGGCCCTACTCGATACACGCCAATCCTGTCAGCCTCCCTCTCATCAGCAGTGGTATGCACCTTCGTCATCGCTGGAGGCTGACCATGATCAGTAACCGCGCGTTCGCCGCCGCTATCTGCGTTTTCGTGGTGATTGTCTGGGCTCACCACAGACTGACCAACACCAGCCGCGTTCCGACAGGCCCAATCGCTGACACTTCAATCGTGCGGGAAGCAGCGGCATGCCTGGTATTTGAGGAAACTATTCTGCCTGAGCGCTATGCCGACTATCGCAAGCACTATCAAATACTGGTCGATGGCACGCAAAGTCAGCTGCCGTTTATCCGAAGCTTTGCAATGGGTGGTCGCAGTAGTTCCAGCGCGAACTATGAGCGCCCATCCTGCCATATCCTGTATCCACAACTGTTCAACGACAATTCTGATCCGCTGGTTGACGCCGTGACCGGGTATAACGACACGTTCAATACACTACGCGACAAAACAGTAGAGGCTGAGACGCTCTATAATCAGCCACATCCCGATATCGAGCTTGCCCAGCAGCTGGATGCAGACATCGCCCAGGGTATGCAAGAACTGAAACAACGCGGGCTTGTGATTCGAAAACTCTTCGAAGAGCCTCAATTCCTTGCCCGCAACGAGCAACTCGCGGCCATCGAGTATCGACTTGGCCACGATCAGCATTGGCATACGCTCAACTTCATGATCCTCGCCCGACAAACCATCAACTACCTGGACCAGACCGGCGAAAACGCTCGCCTGAGCCCGGATGAGCTCAAAGCCTTGCATGGCAAACTCGCCGATGCATTGAAGGACGCCGAACGTTATTTCGAAAAAATGCCGAATCTCAAGTCTGCCAACCAGAAACACCCGGTATGGACGGTGATCAAGGACCCCGCGCAAGCCTGGCTTCTCACGCTGGAGACTTTGCAACAGCACTGGGCCCATCACGCGGATGTCGAGCAGTTGAACAAAGACCTGCTGGAAGCAGAGCAACACTACGATCAGCTCGTTTCGCGATACAACGCGACGGTACGGGGACAGTATTAACGACTTCCAGACGGCGAGAGCCAGAAATCCCGGCTGCCCGTCGTGTTGGCAAATGTGAACGGATCGTTTCTCAGCCCTTCATCGCCATTATCGCGGCCTGTTTTGCCTGACCGTCTGACATGCCGCCATTGCTTGACGCTTTCTGCAGCGCAGCGTTGGCACTCATCAGTCCGGCATTCAACCCCGCAAGGACCGTTTGCAGTGCACCAGCCTTAACCTGTCTGGCTTGCGGAGACAGGCTGCTATCGGCCATGACTGCCTGCAGCTCAGCCATTTTTTCAGCGATTTGCTGCTTCAACTCGCGAATACGGATCAGCGTGTCCTTGACGTTACCCGGCAGATCGCTCTCTTTGATATCGCGGTTTGGATCGCTATCAGCAGCAGCTTTGGTGATGCCTGCACTCGATAGAGAAACTTTAACGCTCGCTGGAGCCGCCGCTGGAGCCGCCGCTGTTGCCGAGCCCGTCGATGCCGCGCTCGCCTGATCTGCGGACTCTGCTTTGGCAGCATCCTTTAGCAAAGAAAGCTCACTTCCACTCAAAGTCTTTGTGTTGATAGTAAGCATGTGAGCGTCTCTCAAGTATGGATTGACAAAGGTATCGGCCAGGATACATATATCTTGAAAGATGTTGCTCATCATACGTTTAACTGTGCTCCAGACATTCCCGAGCCGGGCTCGGACGTGCCGAGCCCTTGCACCGACTCAGTTCGATACCGGATCAAGGAATATCAGTTGCGGCGCTTCTGCAAACAACTCGCCGCTTGCAGCGGCAAACTGCTGATAGTGAGGCGCAGCAACATGCGCATCCAGAGCAGCCTGATCCTTGAAACATTCACGCATGTAGAACGTCCCCGGCTCATCACGCTTCTCGAATAACACGTATTCGATATTCCCCGGCTCTGATCGGGTTGGCGCGACCAGCGCAGATAATGCTTCTTTCAATGCCGACTCTTTGCCTGCCTTGGCTTTCAATACCGCGATCAATACCACGTGTTTTGTCTGTGTACTCACTCTCAATTCTCCAATTCAATCAATGCGTAGGTGCAGGTGCGGCGCCGATTTTCACGCGCAGCAAACTGTATGGCTTTTCCCGTTTGTCCTGGCCGGAGTTGAAGCCTGCCTGACGGTGCAACTGGTTGACGATGAAATACAGATAGCCATCCGGGCCAATTGACAGGGTGTCAGGCCACAGCATGCGCGGATCGTGCGCGACCGTCTCCCAGTCGCCATTCGGCAGACGCTTGCGAATTGCGTTGTGCTCATAGTCGCCTGCATACACAGCACCGTCTGCATCAGATTCCAGACCATCGGAAGCGCCCTTCTCCCCTAGATCCTTGACCGCTGCGGCCAGTTGCGGCTCAGTCACCTTGCTGTCGTTCAACAGGTCGGTGGCGACCGAGTAAAGATGGCGGCTGGACAAAGGTGAGAAATACAGCGTCTTGCCATCTGCCGACAGCGCAATGCCATCGGACGCAACGGTGACAGGTTTGTGCTTCCCGTCCGGCCCCTGGCCAAGCACCTGCACGCCTTCAACGACGGGTACGAAATCAGGGTCTGCGGACGTTGCCTTCGCCCCGCTCAAGCGCCGCACTGCTTGCCCGCTGGCGATGTCCATGACAATGATCGCGCCCGGACCGCTCACCGACGAGTCGGTAACATACACCGTGCCCTCCGAGCCTTTGCGGAAGTCGAAACGCATGTCGTTGACATAAGTGCCGGGCAATATGACGTTATCCGGAAATACCAGTCGCTTGACGATCTTGTTACTGGCCAGGTCTACCGCAACCAGCTTGACGCCCCCTGGACGCGGTGAGGAAAACTCCGGCGCTGCGGTGTCCAGAAGCCAGACGCGTCCCTTGCCGTCGGCCACCACACTTTGCACGCTGATCAGACCGTCGCCGGGGTCTTTCGGATTTTCCCGGTTGACCGCCAGATCCGGGTAGGCCACCACTTTGCCGTCACGGATCTCACCGACCGTAAAAAGCACCTTGTCACCCCAGCGAGGGAAATTGACGAAGATTCGCCCCTTTTCGGAGACCGTCACGCCGGTAGGCATCGCGTCGTAGAAGGCATGGACCTGTTCAAGCTTGCCGATGCGTTTGTCAGCCGGTGCGCTGGCAGGCAACTCGGTAGCAGTCATGCCATAGGCCAACGAGGTAGTGAGACTGGCTGCCGAAATGATGGCAAGTGCTGCGGACATGGTCTTTCGGTGCATGCTGCTCTCCTGACGGACCAGCCGGGCCGCCCGTCGGTATCAAGGTTGATGCGCACGACGTGTGATGACGTTCATCAAGACACGCTGCTCAAGGATGTGGAATAGACAAGACTGCGAGTAGTTTGGTCTTTTTCATTACAAAGAAAAACGCAGGGAAATGCGCAAACACTTTCAACGCTCAGGCGAAGATCCGCGTCCCTTGCAACGTGATCAGTACCTTATGCGAGGCTAAAGGCGGCTGATCGACCATTACTTTAATGACGGTCAACATCAATGCTATTCTTGCGACCTGTCGAATGGAGCAGGCAAACGAGGCAACGCACATGAAAGTCACCAAGGCGCAGGCCCAAGCCAACCGGGCACACATTGTCGAGACGGCCTCTGTTCAGTTCCGTGAGCACGGCTACGACGGTGTCGGGGTGGCTGACCTGATGGCAGCGGCGGGCTTTACCCATGGCGGGTTTTACAAACACTTCGGCTCGAAGTCTGACCTGATGGCAGAAGCGGCGGCCTGCGCAATTGCGCAGACTGTAGAACAGTCGAAGGGTATCGACCCTGCGCAGTTCATCGACTATTACCTGTCCAGAGAACACCGTGACAATCCCGGCACTGGCTGCACCATGGCCGCGCTCGGCGGAGACGCTGCGCGTCAGTCGGACGGTGTCAAACAGACGTTTGCTGACGGCATAGAGCGGATGCTGACGGCCTTGGCGCCTGCCGATGCACAGACCGATGACGCAATCCGCCAGCGGGCACGGGCGAAAACCATTGACATGTTTGCCCATGCGCTGGGCGCAGTGCTGCTGTCGCGTAGTTGCCCGGACGACTCACCGTTGGCGGACGAGATACTCGACGCCTGTCGCGCCAGCATGCAGAGGCAATTGAAAGCCAGTGCAGGCTGACTCACCGGTTCGCTCGAGGCAGCGAGCAGGACAAGTCCATTGCGCCCTGCCCGCTGATCTCTTCAGGACGGAAACAGCTTGCTCAGGCAGGCCAGTTTCTTCTTGTAGGATTTTCGCGCCAGCAAAGCATCTTCCAGGGTGACCGCGACGAAACGGGCTTTCTGGTTGGGTTGCATCTGGCCGATCAGGTCCAGGTCAGCACTGATAACCGTGCCGATCATCGCGTAGCCGCCGCCCGAGACCGCGTCACGGTGCAACACAATCGGCTCCAGCCCGGCCGGTACCTGAATCGAACCTATCGGGTAGCAACTGTCGACAATGTTCGAGGGATCAGAGCCAGCACCAAACGGCTGCTCGCGAGGCTGAAAGGTCAATGCACGGCCACCCTTGAAGCGATAGCCGATACGGTCTGCTTCAGAACCTACTGTCCACGACTCGGAGAAAAAGCTGGTCGCGGCAAATTCGGTCAGGCGTTCGTAATACAGGCCCGGCACCACACGCAGATAAACTTCGCCGCCCAGCGACTGGCGCAACGCCATCGGCAGGCTCGCCCCTGCACGCCCATTGCCGCCGGGAATGCCTATCGGCAATTGGTCGTCAGCCTCCAGTCTGCGCCCCTGAAAACCGCCCAACGCGCCCAGCGTGTAAGTCGAACGGCTGCCCAGCACCAGCGGCACATCGATACCGCCTGCTACCGCAAGGTAGGCGCGGGCGCCGTCTTTGGGAAAATCAAAACGCAATACCTGCCCCGCCTTGATCAAAAACGCGGTGTCATGGTGCATTTCCACGCCGTCCAGACGCGCGGCCATATGGGCACCGCAGACGGCTGCCAGTGTGTCGCACTGAAATTCCAGTTCCGGCCCAACCAGGGTGCACTCCAGCCCTGCTGCACCTGGCGGATTGCCAACCAGTTGATTGGCGGCACTGAGCGCGTACTGGTCGAGCGCGCCCGAAGGCGGAATGCCAAGGTGGTAATAGCCTTCGCGGCCAAGGTCCTGAACTGACGTGGCCAGGCCCGGTTTGATGACCTTGATCATGCCAGCACCTCCTGCAGCGATTTTGGATAACCGATCGGATCGGCCAGAAAGGCGTCCAGTGAAAACTCGACCGGACGAATCCGCAGGTCGAAGTGCCCTGCTTCCACTTCGGCCACGGCAAGATCATAAGCATCACGATCAAGCGGTTTGAACTGCACGATGTCACCCGGCCGGAAAAACACCATGTGCTCTTTCAGATACGCCAACTTCTGCTGCGGATCATAAATCGGCGCCGGGGTCACGCCGAACATCTGATAACCGCCCGCCCCACGCACCGAGTAGATACAACCAAAGCAACCGCCATGGCCCAGCGTCAATTTTGGTGTATCGGTGCGCGGACGCAGGTATTTGGGCACCTGCAACTGACGCTCGCGCTCGACCATCTGAAACATGAACGGCAGACCGGCCACAAAACCCACCATCGAGACAAACCACGGCGCGCCGCTGTGCGCGGCAATAAACGCATCCACGTCGGCCAGGTTGTTGATCCGCGCTGCGTACTCCAGGTCAGTGGCGCTCGGGTCCTGATGACGGTCACGAAAACGCATCAGGGTTTCGTGAGTCCAGGGATCGTTGTACAGCACGGGAATCTCGATGATCCGGGTTTGCAGGGTTCGCTCGGCGACCGCCCCGGACTCCGCTTCACGCACCGCCTCAAGCAGGGCGTGAGGGGCAATACGGTCCGGGTCGAAACGAATCTGGAACGAGGCGTTTGCCAGACACACGTCAAGTACGCCATCCAGCGCCAGACGCTCGACTGCGCGGGTCACAGCCATACCGGTGAAAAAGGCTTCCAGCGACATACTGTCACTGACCTCGGCAAACAAGTGCTCGTCGGCACCAAAGCTGTAGCGAATCGGATCAGCCATGTCTGTTCCTTTTGGAATCGTTGTAGAAAGGCAGGCAAAGATCAGTAACCTGGCTCGTGTGTCTGTGCACACGATGCCTTGATAATTCAACGTGGCACGCGCACCTCGATCCCGGCCCGGTCCAGCGCGGTCCGTGTGGCCTCGGCGAGCGCCAACGCACCCGGCGTATCGCTGTGCAGACAAATGGAATCGAATTCGATGGCCAGATCCTGGCCCTCAACGGTCCGCACCAGGCCTTGCTGACAGGCGCGTACCACCCGTGCCGCAACTTCAGCCGGGTCATGGGCACGCACGTTACGGGTAAACACAATCGAACCGCTCAGGTCGTAGTCACGGTCCGCATAGAACTCGCGGACCACCGGCTGACCCAGTTCCTCGGCGATCTTGCAGATCACTGAGCCGGGCATGCAGTAGAGCAGCAAATCAGGCTCCAGACGTTGCAGGTTTTCCACCAGCAGCCGGGCCGCCTGCTCGTCGCGAGCCAGATGCATATACAGCGCGCCGTGGGGTTTGAAGTGCTGCAAAGCCACGCCTTGAACCCGCGCCAGTTCGCGCAGGGCGCCCAGTTGGTAGAGCATGTCGTCGACCAGCTCCTGCGCTGGCGCATTGATGTGCCTCCGACCGAAACCCACCAGATCGCGGAACCCGGGATGCGCGCCAATGGCGACCCCCAGACGCTTGGCCTGTTCAATCGTGCGCCGCATGGTGCCGGGATCGCCCGCGTGAAAACCGGTGGCGATATTTGCCGAACTGATGAACGCCATCAGTTCCGTATCGACGCCGTCGCCAATGGTCCATGCGCCAAAACTTTCACCCATGTCCGAGTTGAAATCCACTTGCATGGCGTTGCTCCAGGGTCTATCGAGTTGATGGAAACCACGTTAGATTCACACCTACCCCTTGGGAAGATCTATTAACAGATACGCTGCCTTCTGAAAAACAGATACCTCACCGATTGGAGTACTTATGTCCCTGACCCTGCGCCAGGTTCGCTATTTCGTAGCAACCGCCGAGATCGGGCAGATCTCGCAGGCGGCCATCCACCTGAACATCTCCCAGTCGGCCGTCACCACAGCAATCAAGGAACTGGAAGGCATGCTCGGCACACTCTTGTTTCAGCGTTCGGCGCAGGGCATGAACCTGACCGACGCCGGCCGGCACTTTCTCAATCGCGCCTACGTCATTCTGCGCAGTGTCGACGACGCGCTGAACAGCCCCATGCCCGATCTACGTGCCAGCGGCGTATTGCGCCTGGCTGCCAGCTATACCGTCATCGGCTACTTTCTGCCGCACCACCTGCAACGCCTCGAACACTGGCATCCAGACGTCGCCATCGAAGTGCATGAGCAGGAACGGCAATCCATCGAACAAGGCTTGCTGGAAGGTCGGTTCGACATGGCCGTGGTGCTCACCGCAAACCTTACTCACCCGGATATCGTCTCGGAAACGCTGTTCAATTCCGAGCGCCGTTTATGGCTCCCCAGCCATCATCCGCTGTGTCAGCGTGCCTCCGTCAGCCTAGCCGACGTGGCAAACGAGCCCTACATCCTGCTGACTGTCGACGAGGCCGAGCACAGTGCGCGGCGCTACTGGGAAATGGCCGGGCAGCAACCCAGCGTCCGCGTGCGCACCAGCTCGGTCGAAGCAGTGCGCAGCATGGTTGCCAATGGCAGCGGTGTGGCGATCCTCTCTGACCTGGTACATCGCCCCTGGTCACTGGAAGGCAAACGCATCGAGACCCGGACTGTCACCGACAAGGTAACGCCCATGAGCGTCGGCCTGGCCTGGCACAGAGCGCGTGAGTTAAGTCCGGCGATGCAGGCATTCCGTAACTATTTCCACGACGCGTTTTTGGCCCCACAGCAGTTGTCGGCGCGACGCTGAGATCGATTACAATCGAGGTAACTGATCAAAGGCCGTGAGATGGGCATCTGACGACCATATATAAACTCTTCTCGACGGGTTCAGAGAGCAGAGCCGTTGCCAGTCATGAATGATGGATAGGTCGCCGAGTCCGCTACCGCGCATTGCATGCTCCGGAAACTCACGCAACCACGCACTCATCTCATTGTCCTGCAAAAAGCTTATCGCTTTGAACGGGGAACGACACTCTAGCGCTGCCTGAACCTGCACCACGAAATGCTCCGCACAACTTCGCCGGGTGCCACCGTCACCGTTCTGCCCAATGTGATTGCCCGTTTCGAATATCGTAGCCATTGGTAAAAACAGTGCTTCACCCTCGTTAATACGTTGTTCCAGTTGCAGTAGCGTTTCCTCGTGCTGCTGGGCCTTCATCGGTACATTGAGGATTTCAACGAAGATTGAAGTATCTATCAAACAGACAGCTGTCATTCCCCCTCTCCTTTTGTACTCTGCCGGAGGTCTGCCAACCAGTCCAGCGCCTGCGACTTGCGCTCATCCCTGGTAGTGCTGTCTTTCAGGAATCTATCCAGAACGCGCCGCGTCATGAGTTGCCCCAACGGTCCCTTTGCGGCCAATTCAGGGTATCGATCAAGATCGCCCAGACGCACCAGACGGCTATCTCCTTGCTCGGGGTCGCGATAACACGCGACAACATCAGCCAGCGCACTATCAGGCAGTGCATCCATCAACGCAGGGTTGTGCGATGTCATCAGGACTCGCAACTTTCTCTCGGCGGCAGTATCCCGAAGCTGCCTGACCAGAGACTCCGCGCGGCTGGGGTGAACGCCGTTGTCGATTTCTTCTATAACTACCAGTGATCCTTCAGGAGCCGTCAACAGCGCCGCGCCTACCGCCAGCACGCGCAGGGTTCCGTCAGACAGTAACGGTGCATCCACTGTCCTGCTTTTCTGCCCAAAGGACTCTACCAACCGAACCATCACGTCATTGCGATCAGTTTTGATGAATTCAATGTCAGTGATGTCTTGTTCAGGCAAAGACCTGATGAACGCAAGCAGCCTGGCTTTTTGCTCCGGCACTTGGGAAATCCGGTAAAGCACAGCCGAAAGGTTGCTGCCGTCCTCTTTGATAAGGTCGTCTTTTACATAGGCATAGTCACGCATCATCACAGGCTGCGGGTCAAGAAACACGACGTTGCGTAGCGTTTCGCGTATGGCCTTTGTGACAGCCGGGATGACACGTTGTGATTCATGATGACCCGATTCGAATCGACCTGGCGTTTCAAGCTGATAGAAGATGGCTTGCCGGTTTGAACATGGGATATGAGGCTTGTTCTTTCCGCGCTTGAAGTTGTTATAGGCCACTCTGATCTCGTCAGAATGAGTATTGGCCAGCCCGTCGACCTGATACAGTGGGACTGTCTGGTCGGGTTTCACAACACTTTCCGCAGTGACCACTAATTGATCGGCCACCAGACCAATCGAAATTTCGAAATGATCCCAGCCCTGTGGCAGCCCTTCGAATCTTCCTCCAAGACTGAAACTCACAACAGGATCGCGTAGCAGGTCATTTGCCTGCCCACGGACCACCGCGTCGCCACTCTGAATAGATCGTGTTATGTCTTCAAGACGACTGCCTTTCGCCAGCCAATTGAGCAGGCGGATGGCCTCGAGCACGTTGCTTTTACCCGACGCATTAGCACCGATCAGAAACGTCATGGCCGCCAACGGCAGGCTTGCGCTCTCGTAGCTCTTGAAATTTTTCAGCTCAATCGAAATCAGCATGTTTCTGAAGCTCGCATAAGCGTCATTAAGTAATTCTCCATACAACCTAGCCAAAATGCGCAGGAGCGCCTGCGTCAGGGTCTGACCGCAAGGGCTCACCCCCCAGGGCTTATTCATTCCGGTCAGGAATTTAACATTATTACCGAAGCTGCAAGTCGCCAAAAAAGCCGGAATTGGCGCTATCCATTTATCTGAGCGTGGCGCGGAACGACCGGTGCGTGCTCAGCCATCAATGTCATGACCCAGTCAATGAACACACGCACCTTGATGCTGACATGCCGGTTCGGCGGAAAGGCCACGTACATCGGCATGCTTTCCAGCTGCCAGCCTTCGAACAGGCGGACCAGTTCTCCGCTCTCCAGATGGGGTCGGGACATGTAGTCCGGTAGCCAGAGAATACCCATTCCAGCCAGCCCGGCCGCGATATAGGCGTTGCCGTCATCCACAGCCAATGTGTAACGCCCCTGAACATGGACCTGCTCGCCGTTGCGGTGCATGGCATAGGGCAGCGCCTTGCCGGTGCGCGCCCACAGGTAGCCGACGACACGATGAGACGAGTCTTCGAGCTCGCGTGGATGAGTCGGCGTGCCCATTCGCAACAGGTAGTTCGGGGCGGCGTATACCCCCAGCTGCAAGTCGCCCACGCGCCGCGCCATCAAGGATTGATCGGTTATTTCACCACCGCGCACCACGCAGTCCACATTTTCGCCGATCAGGTCGACCATCCGGTCGCTGACGCCCATGTCGATCTGGATATCCGGGTAGCGGGCATGGAACTCAGGCAACGCGGGCATCAGCAGCAAGCTGGCGAACGGGCTGGGCACGTCCACCCGCAAGCGACCTCTGGGCAATGATGCGGCGCTGGACAGGCTGGTCTCGGCGTCGTCCATGTCTGCCAGTAGCCTGACCACCCGCTCGTAATAGACGGCACCGTCGGCGGTCACGTTGACTTTGCGCGTGGTGCGGTTCAGCAACCTGACACGCAGGCGCGCTTCGAGTTGCTGAATCAGCTGTGTCACGCTGGTTTTGCTCATGTGCAGCGTACCGGCAGCCTTGGTGAAACTGCCGGTTTCCACCACCCGGGCAAACGCTTGCATCGCGTCGAAACGGTCCATTTTCACTCACCTGCCTGCTGGATTGTTTGGCCTTTCCAAACAGAGATGATCACGGTTGCTCGTTTATCACCCGAGTGCAAGCCCCTACAGTCGCTCCATCGCCTGTTTCCAGGGCGCTCCCAACGCTTGATGGAGATAACCCATGACCCAACGTGACGTTGTATTCCCGGCCGGTCGCCAGGCGCTTTACGAACGCAATCAATATTCCCCGGCAATCCGCTCAGACGGGTTTCTGTTCGTGTCCGGGCAGGTTGGCAGCAGAGAAGACGGTTCTCCTGAACCGGACCTCGAAAAGCAGGTGCGCCTCGCGTTCACCAATTTGAACGCGATTCTGCTGGCGGCCGGGTGCACGTTTGATGATGTGATCGACGTGACGGTGTTCATTGTCGATCCCGAAGCGAAGTTTGAGCGGATCTGGAGTGTGTTCCCGGAATTCTGGGGCAACCCACCACACCCGACGCTGACCGGCGTGGGCGTGACCTGGCTTTATGGCTTCGATTTTGAAATCAAGGTCATTGCCAGGCTGCCTGCAAACACAGCGGCATGATGCAAGCTCCGCCTAGCGGCTGCGGATCGGTACGACGCAGTCGCTGGTAACCTCAACGGGCTCTTCGAAACGCTGAAAAAACTGCCCGGACACAACATGTTCCAGAAACTGCGCCTGGTCCTCCGTCACCCGATGCCTGGGGGAGTAACCATCGGCATCAGGCACAGCCAGCAAACGCGCCTTGCGTGCATGCGCTACCGCAATGAACGCCCTCTTCTCTTCGAGGGACATCTGCGAAAAGTAGTCAGACAGACTTTCCAGCGAGCGTACCGCCAGATCCTGGTCGAGCTGATCGTCATCCGTGAACATCAAATGCCAGACGAAATCGAAAGAAAGCTCAGCGAGGGCTCGCATGGACCAGGCTCCGTAGTATTCAGAGGCGGGAGATTCCTCGTTCGCCCCGATCCGGTCAAGTGGTAACAGATGATCTGCACCGGATGTGGCGCTTAACGTCGAGAATTGACGCTTTGTGATCGCTGTCAGCCCCTATACCGGGGCTGACACGTCACTCGGGGTTTTCGATAGCAGGGCCATACCTCACCCGTCGCCGCTCACGTCTGCGGCTTGGCACTCAGCCGGTCGGGGTCCTGATTGCGATACAACGCCTCGACCTTCGCTGCACGCCATTGCAGTACGGCGCGCTGGTTGATCGACCCCTTGTCTGTGATTTCGCCGCGATCAATCGAAGCCGGTTCATCCAGCAACACCATCCACTCCAGGCGGCTGGCGTTGCCGTTGGCCCCATGATTCAGGCGCGTTAGCCAGTCGCTGAACCATTGGCGCACTTGCGCACTGGCCAGGATCTCGGCGTCAGTGGCTTGCGTGCCCAATCCAGACAGTTGACGGCACTCGTGCAGCCTCGGAAACACCAACACGCCCAGGCATTCGCGATCCGGCGCCGCGATCACCACGTCCTGAACATAAGGTGAGCCTTCAAGCACCGCGCGGTTACGCATGGGCCCGACGCTGACAAAGACCCCCGACGACAGTTTGAAGTCCTCGGCCAGACGCCCGTCGAACATCAGCCCCAGTTCCGGCACAGCGGGGTCGGCAAGCTTGATTGCATCGCCAGAGCAATAAAAACCCCTTTCATCGAACACCTCGGCCGTCTGCTGCGGCGATCGCCAGTACCCCGGCATGATATGCGGCCCGCGAAAACGCCCTTCCAGCTTGCCGTCGACAGGCACCAGGCACACTTCGCAACCCGGCGCAGGCAGCCCGATGTAGCCAGCCATTGACAGCGGCCCGGTGGTGAACGTGCAGGACGGCGCAGCTTCGGTCATGCCCAGCCCTGCCATCATGCGGATACGCTCGCCGCAATGCTGCTCGGCTACGCGGTCCAGACGATCCCAGACGCTTTGCGACAGACCGGCAGCGGCGAAGAAAAACAGCCTCATGCGGGAGAAGAACCGCTCACGCAATTCGCCATCCTGCTCCAGCGCGCTGACCAGTTCCTCCCAGCCCTTGGGCACGGTGAGGTACGCCGTGGGCGAGATTTCCTTGAGATTACGCAGCGTCTCGGCAAAGCCCTGAGCCGTGGGCTTGCCGTTATCCAGATAAAACGTACCACCGTTATAAAGCACGATGCCGACATTGTGACTGCCGCCAAAAGTGTGATTCCACGGTAGCCAGTCCACCAGCACCGGAGGCTCTGTGCCAAACACTGGAAAAGTCTGCAGCAGCATCTGCTGATTGGCGCACAACATGCGCTGAGTAGTGACTACCGCCTTGGGCAGTCGGGTCGAGCCCGACGTGAACAGGAATTTGGCAATACTGTCCGGCCCGCTGGCTTGAAAAGCGGCCTCGGCTTCAGGGCCTCCGGGCTGCTCCAGGAGGCTGGCAAAACTCACCTGGCGCCTGCCACTCAGTTGTCCTCTTACAGCAATCAGGGGGGTGTCGGCCGGAATCACAGCCTCGATGGCGCGCTGAAAAAGCGCTGCATCGCTGACAAAGATCAAGCCCGGCTGCAAAACGTCGCAGACATGGCGCAACTTGGCGAAATCCTGGGACATGACCGAGTAAGCCGGTGAAACCGGGCAATAGGGAATCCCGGCGTACATCGCTCCCAAGGCTATCTGTAGATGCTCGATGTCGTTGCCCGACAGCAGCGCAAGCGGGTTTTCGGCTGACAAACCGTAATCAAGCAAGCTCTGTGCAATGGCCCGGACGTCAGTCAGCATGTCCGCGTAACTGACCTTGCGCCAGCCGCCCAGGCTATCGCGGGCAGCGATGAATGTCTGTTGTGGGCGCACGTTGGCCCAATGCACCAACCGTTCAAGCAATCGGTCGGGGTATTCCGCGAGCGGCTCAAGTGCACGCATGTGCAGAATGCCCTGTTCTTCGCGAACTTCGATGGCCGGGTGGCCGATGGCAACCTCACGGTAGCGAGGCTCGCAGGCTTCACTCTGCTGGGATGACGATCTGATTTCGGAACTCACGTGCGCTCTCTCCATCAAGGGCGCGCTCGCCAGCCGGCACATGGCCGGCTGACATGAGCGCAGCAGCACCTGGCTGCAGCCTTGTTATTGTTATGTATGGCTAACTGACGGCAACGTATCGGCTACAAGACATTGCTGTCAGCACAAGGAACATCAAATAGGGTAGTGCCGTGGCCCGTTTTGCAAGGTCACCCATCGCAACTGAGTGAAATGCTCGATTGAGGCCTTGCCGCCGAAGCTGCCATAACCGCTGGACTTGACCCCGCCGAAGGGCATTTGCGCCTCGTCGTGTACGGTCGGCCCGTTGATATGGCAGATGCCCGATTCGACCCTCTGGGCCAATGCCAGCGCACGACTGGTGTCACGGCTGAAAATCGCCGCCGACAGGCCGAATTCCGAATCATTGGCCAGCCGCAGCAGCGCCTCGTCCCCTTCCCCGCGTATCAGCACAGCGACCGGCCCGAACGACTCTTCGCGGTAAAGGCGCATGCGCTCAGTCACACCGTCGAGCAGCGTCGGTTGCAGAATGCTGCCCTGCAATTGGCCGCCAGTCACCAGCTTCGCACCCAGCCCGACGGCATCGTCGATCAGTGCTTTGATACGTGTGCCAGCGCTGACATCCACCAGCGAACCCAGCACCGAATCACTGTCATGCGGATTACCGGCACGCAAGGTTTCGATCTTTGCTGTGAGCTTGGCGAGAAAGCTGTCGGCGACTTTCTGATCGACAATCAGGCGCTCGGTGGACATGCAGATCTGGCCCTGGTTGAAATAAGCCCCAAATGCCGCCGCTTCGACTGCGGCATCCAGATCGGCATCGTCCAGCACCAGAAACGGTGCCTTGCCGCCCAGTTCCAGCAGTGCAGGTTTCAGGTGCCGTGCCGACAGTTCTCCAACGATGCGCCCCACATGGGTGGAACCGGTGAAGTTGACCCGACGCACCGCAGGATTGGCGATCAGGCGTTCGACAATCGCCGCTGCATCGGCAGGTGCATTGCTGATCACGTTGACCACACCGTCACCCAGCCCGGCATCCTGCAACACCTGGCCAATCAGCCGATGCACAGCGGGGCTGATCTCCGATGCCTTGAGCACCACCGTATTGCCACAGGCCAACGGCATGGCGATGGCCCGAGTGGCGAGAATCACCGGTGCATTCCACGGAGCAATGCCGAGCACCACACCGCAAGGCTGGCGCAAAGCCATGGCAAAATTGCCAGGAACGTTGGAGGGAATCACCTCGCCAGTGATCTGAGTAGTCATCGACGCGGCTTCACGTAGCATGTTGGCGGCCAACTGCACATTGAAACCGTACCAGTTGGCCATTGCTCCGGTTTCTCCGGCAGCCGCAATGAACTCGGCACTGCGAGCCTGCAACTGCTCGGCAGCCTTGAGCAAACGGTCACGGCGCTCGCCGGGCGCCATTGCCGCCCAGCCGGGAAAAGCAGCCTGGGCCGCAGCCACGGCCGCATCTGCATCCTCGACAGTCGCTGCAGCAATCCGCGAAACCACCTCGCCAGTTACCGGGTTACAGCGTAAGCGCTCCATAAACCCCACATTCAAAGTGCTTAGCTGATCCGGAAGCTGTGATCCCGATTCCCTCAGGAGCCAGCTCGCCATGATGCGACCCGATGCCAAAGTCGAAAAAGTGTATCTGTACCCAAGCCTGTGGACTTCCGAAAGTCTATCGACGGTCTGGCGGCATTGGTCGAACTGGACATCAAGGTCGCCGTCTTTGATCCAGTACTTTTCGTCTTCCTCAACAAGCCACGCAACCGCGTGAAGATCTTGTACTGGGAGCGCAATGGCTTTTGCCTTTGGCTCAAGCGTCTGGAGTCCGAACGATTCAAAACATCGCCAGACGCCACCGACGAAGCGATTGTCCTGACGGTTCAGGAACTCAACTGGATGCTCGATGGCTTTGACCTCTGGCGCAACCGTCCTCATCAAGTTTTGACGCCGCGATTCGTAGCCTGATTCGGTATAATCCAGGGCATGAATTCCGTGCCCGAAAACCTTCCAGATGATCCCGTTCTGCTCAAGCAACTGCTTGGGCAGATGTTCGACGAGCGTCAGTTGGATAAGGGAAAGATTATTCGGCTACAAGAACAGAATGCCCTCCTGCTTCAGCGTTTGTTCGGACGTAAGTCCGAGCAAACAGCTGATGCGGCAACGCCGCAACTGGCCCTCTTCAATGAAGTAGAAAGCGTCATCGAGCCTGTGGACGAAGCTTCAGATGAAGAGGTCGTTGCTCCGACCAGGCGCCGTGGCAAGCGCAAACCTTTGCCTGCCGATTTACCCCGCGTCGAAGTCATCCACGAACTGCATGAGCACGAACTGACCTGCGTTTGTGGCTGCCGCAAACACACCATTGGCGAAGAAGTCAGCGAGCAGCTTGAAATCGTGCCGATGCAGATCCGCGTGATCAAACACATCCGAAAAGTCTATGCCTGCCGCGACTGCGAAACAGCCCCGGTCACTGCTGATAAACCTGCGCAAGTGATCGAGAAGAGCATGGCCAGCCCTAGCGTTTTGGCGATGCTGCTTACCACTAAATATGTAGATGGTTTACCGCTTCACCGCTTTGAAAAAGTGTTGGGCCGCCACGGCATGGATATTCCTCGACAAACGTTGGCGCGCTGGGTGATTCAGTGCGGCGAGCATCTGCAACCCTTGCTCAACTTGATGCGGGATCGACTGCTGGAAAGTCGTGTCATCCACTGCGATGAGACGCGAGTGCAGGTTAATAAAGAGCCTGATCGAGAGCCCGCCAGTCAATCCTGGATGTGGGTACAAACTGGAGGCCCGCCTAATCAGCCTGTTGTTCTTTTCGACTACTCAACCAGCCGTGCGCAGGAGGTACCGACGCGCCTGCTAGAAGGCTATCGTGGCTACTTGATGACTGATGATTACGCCGGTTACAACGCGCTTGGAGCGCAAGCCGGTGTCGAGCGCTTGGGTTGTTGGGCGCATGCTCGTCGCAAGTTCGTAGAAGCACAAAAAGTGCAGCCCAAGGGCAAAACCGGGCGGCTGATGTTGCCCTGAATTTGATCAACAAGCTTTACGGTATCGAGCGGGCGTTGAAAGAAGGCAGCGATGAGCAGCGTTATGAAGCTCGCCAGCAAAACAGCGTACCGGTGCTGACTCAGTTGCACACCTGGATGGAGAAAACGCTGCCTCACGTCACGGCGCAAAATGCGCTGGGTAAGGCGATCAGTTATCTAGCCAGCAAAACAGCGTACCGGTGCTGACTCAGTTGCACACCTGGATGGAGAAAACGCTGCCTCACGTCACGGCGCAAAATGCGCTGGGTAAGGCGATCAGTTATCTAGCCAGCAACTGGCAAAAGCTGCTGCGCTATACCGAAGCTGGATTTTTGCCCATCGACAACAATGCGGCAGAGCGTGCGATCAGACCGTTTGTGATCGGACGCAAGAACTGGCTATTCAGCGATACCCCCAAGGGTGCCAAGGCCAGTGCTCAACTCTACAGCTTGGTCGAGACGGCTAAAGCCAACGGCCAGGAGCCCTATGCGTGGCTGCGCCACGCATTAGAACGGCTACCACTGGCGACCTCGGTTGAAGATTACGAAGCCTTGCTGCCGTGGAACTGTACGCCTCGTTTGCATTCCTAGACGCACCGTCGTCTTTGGTTAGATGGGGTTTGTGGAGCGCTTACGTTACAGCGGTCAAACGTACGTCCGTCACGCGCCGGGCACGACTGGCCGCCAATCAACAGGGGCACGTCCAGCATGGTAATTCCTCTTATCAGGGGAACAGCTTCACGTTTCAAGCCGCAAGCCTCAAGCTCAAGGCCACAGCTTGCAGCTAAAGGCTACCTTTTATAGGCCTCCAGCCCGGGCTTGATGCTTTTGTCATCCAGGAATTGCTTCATGCCCTGTTCGCGACCGCCTTCCTTGTCCAGCAGGCGCGACTGGTCAAGTTTGGCGTACAGGTAGTCTTCGTTCTGCTCCCAGGTCAGCTCACGGCAACGCTTGAAGCCATGCTTGGCGGCGCGCAGCACCACCGGGTTCTTTTCCAGCAGGTTGAGTGCCAGGTCAATAGTCACCTGACGCAGTTGCGCCAACGGCACGCTTTCATTGACCAGGCCCATCTCGGCGGCTTTTTTACCGTCGAAGGTCTTGCCGGTCATGATGTAGTACAGCGACTGTCGATGGCCCACGGTGTCGGCCATCGCCTTGCTCACCAGATTACCGGGTGGAATGCCCCAGTTGATTTCCGACAAACCGAAGGTTGCCTCGTCGGCGCAGATCGCCAGGTCGCAAGCGACCAATGGGCTGAAACCACCGCCGAAACACCAGCCGTTGACCATGGCGATGGTCGGCTTGGCGTACATGCGCAGCAGTTTCCACTGCCATTGAGAAGCCTCGCGGCGGATCTTTTCCTGGAGGATTTCCGGACCGGCATCCACTTCTCGAAAGTACTCTTTGAGGTCCATGCCGGCCGTCCAGGCTTCACCCGCACCGGTCAGCACCAGAACACCTGCGTCAGGGTCCTGTTCAAGGGTTTCCAGCACATCGATCATTTCCCGGTTAAGGGTCGGGCTCATGGCATTGCGTTTTTCCGGCCGGTTGAGAATGACCCACGCGATACCTTGCTCGATTTCGACCTTGACGGTTGTCCAGCGACCTTCGTACTTGCTCATGGCGGTGCTCTCTTGTTCTTGATTCGTGGATGAGTCAAAACTAGGTGACAAATATAGTTATGTCAATTAACTATTATTCAGATCGAGTAAAATCACGGCACTCACTCTGGATATGGCGGTCACAACCGCGTATGCCCATAGCCAGCATCTGCCAACCCCGGCAAACTACATGGCTTATCTGCTGAACCCACAATGAAAGGACCGCATTTTCAATGGCCAAGCCACCCGACTTCGACGATGTCTGCCAGGCGACTGCACAGATTGAAGAGTCTCCGTCGCCTACAGACTCCGCACTGGATGATCTGATCGGTTACGCCATGCGCAGGGCACAACTCAAGCTCTTCCAGAACCTGATCGGACGCCTTTCAGCGCACGATCTGCGGCCTGCCCAGTTCTCCGCGCTGGCGATCATCGAACAGAACCCCGGTCTGATGCAGGCTGATCTTGCCAAGGCGCTGGCGATTGAGCCGCCGCAGGTCGTGCCATTGCTCAACAAACTTGAAAACCGTGCGTTAGCTGTACGGGTGCGCTGCAAGCCGGACAAGCGTTCATACGGCATCTTTCTCAGCAAGACCGGTGAAACATTGCTGCGCGAACTGAAACAGATCGCCATCGACAGCGATCTGGATTCCACGTCAGCACTCAACGATCAGGAACGCCAGGACCTGCTGCGTCTGCTGAAAAAGGTTTACCAATCATAAGCCGCCCGCCGCCCTTTACCAGATGGGCAGGCTGTACTGCACCACAAAGCGAGTCTGGTTCTCATCGCGAAAGGCCGCACCTGCCGGGAAGTCATTGCGATAGATCGATTTGCGGGCCAGCAGGCTGACATTTTTCAGCGGTCCGCTTTGCACCACATAACCCAGCTCCATCTGAAACTCGCGCTCCTTGCGGTCATCGGCATTGAAAGCGGCCAGCTCGATGTTGTCACCGCGCACATAGCGCAGCCGGCTGCGCAGGCCGACGATGCCCACTGCCGTGAAGTCGTAATCATAAATGGCCTGCCAGGTGCGCTCCTTGGCATTGAGGAAGTCCGAACTCATGGTCATCTCGCTCAACCCCATCAGTTCGGTGCCGGACACGTAAGGCGTCGCCGTATCGCCACTGGAATGCATATAGCCGAGGCTGACGCTATGCCCACCGAGTCTATAGCCCAACAGCGCCGAGAGGTTCTGGTTGTCCACCTCGCCAGCCTTTGCGCTGCCCGTATCACGGCTGAAAAAGCTGCGTAGATCCGTGGTCCATACGCCGTCACCCACCGGCAGTTTATGCAGCATGGCAAGCGTATCCTGGGTGTAGAGGTCGTCCACTTCGGCGTGATAAGCGCGCACGCTGAGCTCCTTGCTGATCTGGTAGTCACCCCCGGCATAGCCCATGTGGGATGAGGTTGCCGCACCATTGAAGCGCCGATTCGGTGAGGCGATGCTGATCGCCTGATAGTTGCTGGAGTCGCGCTTGTTGAGGCGATCGATGTAGCCCGCGTTCAGGGTCAGCCCATCGACTTCCTTTGAGGTGATGGTCGTACCGCGAAAGGTCTGGGGCAGCAACCGCGACGGGCTGGCAAACGCAAAAGGCAGGAAAATCGACACATCGCCGGTCTTGACCGTGGTTTCACGGAACTTGAGCTTGCCCGTCAACGCCAGCCTTGAATATTCGTCAGCGGCTCGCCCGCTGCTGGCGGAAACCGGCAGCAATTCGGTGCCGCTGCGATCCGGCGCAGAGTCCAGCTTGACGCCCACCAGGCCCCGCGTATCGAGACCGAAACCTACTGGTCCGTTGGTAAAACCCGACTCCACATTCATGATGAAGCCCTGCGCCCACTCTCGCGTAGCGGTCTTCGCGCCCTCATCCTTGTAATCACGATCCATGTAATAGTTGCGCAAGGTCAGCGTGCCGTGGCTGTCTTCCAGAAAGCCCTCGGCTAGCAATGGCTCGGGAAACACGCTGATACCCAACAGGCCGAGTGCAATGCCTCGACAGGTAGCAGACGAATTGACGGCGGATACAGCCCCTCTGTTGAGCTTCGGCATGATTGATGTCCAGTTATTGTTGTTGTTTTTGGATTCGGTCCCGCATGACGCTGGCCCGAGGGCAGAGAATTGAGAGAATCGGCGTCGCCGTCAATGCAGAGTGATCGATAATCGAACATTAATAAAATTAACTATTTAAACGGGCCTGGCAGATAGGCCCCTTAACTCAATGCTTTTAAAGCGTTAAATCCTGAATCCCACGAATAAAAAGCTCAGCTTCATTTTTTAGTTATTTTTGTTACCTTGATGAGCACCTGTACCGACGCTGTGATCAGCGCTCACTTACAGACTTCGCCACCCGACAAAAACAACAATGAGGCTTGCCATGAACCGTTCGCTGCGTCGCTCGACGCTGACTATCGTCTTGTGTTTTATCGTCGCGCTTATCGAAGGATTCGACCTGCAGGCTGCCGGTACAGCAGCGGCAGGCCTGCGCGAGACCTTCGCACTTGATCCAAAAATGATGGGCTGGGTATTCAGCGCCGGCATCATCGGCCTTCTGCCTGGGGCTTTTTTCGGCGGCTGGATCGCTGATCGCATTGGTCGCAAGAATATCCTTGTCAGTGCAGTGCTGCTGTTTGGGGTCTTTTCGCTGAGCACTGCCTACATCGAAACCTATTCAGGCCTGTTGCTGGTGCGCTTCATGACCGGTCTGGGGCTGGGTGCTGCTCTGCCCAACCTGATTGCGCTGTGCGCAGAGGCCGTGAGCGAACGCCATCGCGGGGTTGCCATCAGCGTCATGTACTCGGGCGTTCCGTTGGGCGGCGCACTGGCCGCGGTGGTGGCGATGTTCACCAGCGAACACTGGCAGACTACCTTTATCATTGGTGGCCTGGCGCCTCTGCTGGTGGTTCCGCTGATGATTCTGTTGTTGCCTGAATCCAGCGTTTTCAAAGAGCAGACATCGGCGGTTCGACACTCAGCCGTCAACGCGCTGTTTGGCGAAGGCCGTGGCCGCACGACAGTGGCGCTATGGGTTGGCTATTTCTTCACCCTGACCGTCATGTACATGCTGCTCAACTGGCTGCCTTCGCTGCTCATCGGCCAGGGTTTCAGCAAGCCGCAGGCGGGCATGGTGCAAATGCTGTTCAACATCGGCGGAGCGCTGGGTTCATTGCTGGGTGGCGTGCTGCTGGACCGTTGCAACGGCATCAAGGTGGTGCTGTTTGTCTATGCAGGCCTGCTGGCTGCGCTGGCAGGTGTCGGGCTGTCGGTCGGCATAGTGCCGATGGCGGTCGCCGGTTTTGCTGCCGGCGTGTTTGTCATCGCTGCGCAATTGGTGCTGTATGCCCTGGCACCGCCCGCCTACCCCACCTCGGTACGCGCCACCGGAGTCGGCGCTGCGGTGGCCATCGGTCGCCTGGGCTCGGTCGCCGGACCATTGGCTGCCGGACAACTGCTGGCGGCTGGAGCCGGAACTACTGGAGTGCTGCTGGCAACGTCGCCAGGCCTGGTGATTGCGGCACTGGCGGCGATCACGGTGTTGTCACGATCACTGCCAGTCGAAAAGCGCGCGTTCAAAACGGCTGGCTGATCGCGGCCGGATCTCGTACCGGTGCTCCGCACTCAGCGTTATACACAGTGAGCTTGCTCGCGAAGAGGCCGGTACCGCCGCCAGACGCAGGGAGTTCCTACCTGGGTCTTCGCGAATGAGCAAAGCGTCGCCCGGTTCGCTCCTACGGCCTTGGGCCAGAATACTTGTGTATCACGCTGAGTGCTGCGCATCGGCACGAGAGTCCTGTGTGACGGCTACAACTTGTGCAGGAAATTCAGCACCAGTTTGTTGCCTTCGGTACGGTTTTCCGCGCCCTGTTCAAAGTAGCTGTTGACCGACAGCACGTTCTCTTTGTTGAACGCATACAAAAACCCCGGCCCGATGGCCCAGACTTTTTCCTTGCGGCCGCTGACGTCGTGCCCGTCCACCTGGGTATCGGTGAATTGCTTGAGCCAGTAACCGTTCAAACCCAGTGACAGTTGCTCGTTCACGGCATATTGCAGGGTCAGGTTGGCATGCAGTGCCTGACCCGCCTGGGTGTCGGAGACATTACCAAAACCTGCCTGGGGGTCGTCGTTCTTGCCGTTCCACAAGTACATGAAACGCCCGCTGGCCGACCATTTTGACGAAAACCAGTACGTCGCAGCGTAGTAAGGGTTGAAGGACCAGAAGTTACTGCCAGGATTGATTGAGCGATTACGGTTGTAGGCGCCCACCGGAACGGAGATATCCGCTTCGATGCGCTGAGTCAGCAACGGGCTGCCGTCAGCGCGAGTCAGGGTCGGCAGTTGCAGAAACGGCCCGATGACCACATCGCCAAAACCAGCTCGCGAGCTCAGCACCGTGTTGTCCAACCCATCGTCCACATCGACATGGGCCAGTGAAGTGTTGATCGCGGTAATCCCCGGCATCGCGCCATTGGCCAGCGGCTGGCCGACATAGATAATCTGCGTCGTCATTGCCAGAGCATCGACGTCCTGTTTGGGAAGTTGCAGCTTATTGCCGTTGACGTCGTTGAAACGGTCGGCCCTGGAAGCGCTGAGGTACTCCTCCAGATACCAGCCTGGCCCCGCCGGGGCTGGCGATCCGTCGTAGAAGCTGGTGTTGCCCAGGTTCAGGCCAGGCAAGTCATAGGCAAAAGCAGTCGATGACAACGCAACCAGTGAAGTGGTCGCAACGGTACGCAAGATAGACTTCTGCATCTTGTGATTCCTGTACTTATTGTTGTTATTTTCAAGCGCCCCGACGTCGCGACCGCGCCGTCAGGGGGGCAGCCTGCCAGGCCTTTACACGTAAGACGCTGCCAGCCCTCCGTCCACTGGCAGGTTGACGCCGTTGATCCAGCGCGACGCGTCAGAACAGAGAAATGCGATCACCGCAGCCACTTCATCGGCCAGCGCCGGGCGCTTCATGTGCAGGCTGTCGCGAGCTACCCGTGCTTCACCGATCATGCTCACAAAATCGCCCAGAATAGGCGTGAACACTGGCCCCGGTGCGACGCAGTTGACCCTGACGGATTTCTCGCGAAACCATGCCTGAGACTGCTGAAAGCTCCAGACAATCAATGCTTCCTTGAAATACTGGTAACAACTGTCCTGCGCGACCGGATTGGCCGCCAGCCACTGCTGCCCTTCGCTGTAGCTTTCAGTGGTCGCCAGCGCCTTGTGCAGCTCCAGACGCTCGGCCCACTGCGAGCCCAGTATCGACGAGACATTGACGATGCTGCCGCCCGGCGAGATGCGCGGCAGCAGACACTGGGTCAGATGCCGCAAGCCGAGGTAGTTGATCTCGGCCACAGCCTTGACCGGTGCGGTGCCGGGCACGCCGGCAATGTTGCACAGCCCGTCGATCTGCCGTGGCAGCTGCTCGACCAGCGCATTGATGCTGTCCGGGTCGCCCAGGTCTGCCTGAAAAAAGCCGTCCACGGTGAGTTGTGGCTCATGGCGGTCGATGCCAATAACCCTGGCGCCCTGGAAGCGGGCCAGTCGTGCCACCTCCGCGCCAATGCCGGATGACACCCCAGTGATGATCAGTGTTTTGCTGTTCAGGTTCATAATCACGCGCTCTTATTGTTGTTGTGAATCACGTCTTGTTTGAAACACATCCTGTCTAAAACAGAAACTGCCGCGAAGCTCAGAAAGGATAGGTCGGAGCTTTTTGCTTGACCGTTACCCACTGCCATTGACTGTACTCATCCCAGTCCGAAGGGCTGCCTGCGCTACCACCGTTGCCCGAGGCACCCCGGCCGCCGAACGAGTTGACGCATTCATCCGCCACGGTCTGATCATTGATGTGCAGCATGCCGCACCGGAGCCGGTCGCCAATCGCCGTCGCACGTCCCACATCGGGAGAAATGACAGCAGCCGCCAGCCCGTATTCCGAACGATTGGCCAGTTCGATGGCCTCCTCATCGTTGGCGAAACTCGCCACCACGGCCACCGGCCCGAATATTTCCTCTTCGAACGCACGCATGCCGGGCTTCACGTTGCTGAGCACGGTCGGCCGGTAGAACAGACCGTCGTATTCGCCACCGGTTTCCAGTTGAGCTCCCGCGTGCAGGCTGTCGCTGACCACCTGATGAACGTGCTGCACTTGGCGCTGATTGATCAGGGGGCCCAGCGCAGCTTCACCACGCGCCGCATTACCCACTGTCAGCGCCCGGGCCTTGTCCGCCAGCTTGCGGGTCAGGCTGGCAGCGATCGACTCGTGAACCAGAATCAACCCGGTGGCCATGCAGATCTGCCCCTGATGCAGCCAGGCGCCGAACGCGGCATTGCTGGCGGCCAAGTCCAGGTCGGCGTCTTCGAGGATAATCAGCGGATTCTTGCCGCCCAGTTCCAGCGAGACCTTTTTCAGATTGCGCCCGGCCACTTCGGCGACTTTACGTCCTGCGGCAGTCGATCCAGTGAAGGTGATCATCCGCACGTTGGTATCGCGACACAGCGCCTCACCTGCGTCCGCCCCACCCGGCAGAACGTGCAGCAAGCCCTTGGGCAGGCCCGCCTCCTCGAACAGCCGGGCGATCAGGAACCCGCCACTGACCGGGGTCTGCGGGTCAGGCTTGAGGACCACGGCATTGCCCGCGGCCAGCGCCGGGGCTACAGAGCGCAGGGACAGTACCAGCGGAAAATTGAACGGTGAGATGACCCCCACGACGCCATGCGCAACTCGACGCGCATACGACAGACGACCTGCTGCACCGGGCAGCATCAAGCCGTGGCCATGCGCCTGTGAAAGCATGCCCGCCGCCTGACGCAGCAGTACGATGCATTCGTTCACTTCATGCTGCCCCTTGTGCAGGCTGCCTCCCGTTTCGCGGGCCACGTACAGTGACAACTCATCGTACGCACACACCGCATGATCAGCCGCGAGAAGAAATATTTCGGCTTTTTCGCGCGGCCCCATGGCAGCCCATGCTGGCTGGGCAAGCGCGGCTTCACGGCAGGCAACCGCAATATCGGCTGCGTCTGCCATGGCAGTGTTCATCAGTAATTCGCCGGTTGCCGGTTCGATGACCGGCACGCTTGGCGCGGAAGAAGGAATCCAGCCGCCATTGAAGACGCATTCGGCTTCAATCGCGCAGTGCAAAAGAGGGGTGGCATCAGACGCTGACATGTTCAGACTCCGGCTTTTATGGTTGTAATCGCCTGCACTCCATTCAACTGGACAGCACGCGCCGTAATTCTTCCAGAGCAAAGCCTGTGCCGGGATTGCCACGACGTTGTCATATTAGCGCTGAGCCGCTCTGGCAAAGGGCCTTGCGACCATTAAACGTTTTTTAAAAACTAAAAAGATAACCAGACCGGCTCCCCGAACTTGCTCATTTGATCAGCTCGTGATTAATAACCTGCAAGCCACATGATCATTTGAATACTATCGCCGGTCCGAGGTCAGACCATGAACACTCCTCACTGCCAACTTCCCGATCACAGCGTCGCCACTGAGCACTTCTCGCCGCGCGGCGACAGCACACAGCCGGGCGCCAGCGCTTCACCGACCGCCGAAGAGCTGACCGGCTGCCTGTTTTTCTCGCCCGAGGACGGCCGCATCTGGCTCAACGATCAGCGCATGCTGCTGCTCCACAGTTCGTCTTTCGGCAACCTGCGCCGCGAGATCATCGAACGTCTTGGCCGGGAGCAGGCACGCGGAATGTTCACCCGCGCGGGTTACCTGTCCGGTGCACGGGATGCACGACTGATTCGTGAGCGCTGGCCACTGGCCGATGCCACCTCGGCGTTTCGCGCCGGGACGCACTTGCACACCCTTGAAGGCATGACCAAGGTCGAGCCACTGCATTTCAAGTTCGACGCAGAGTCCGGTTTCTACGAAGGGGAGTTTCTCTGGCATCACTCCTGTGAGGCAGACGAGCATGTAGCGGCCTACGGCATCGCGCAGGACCCGGTGTGCTGGACCGAAATCGGTTATGCCATCGGCTTCGTCAGCGGCCTGTTCGGGCAGATGGTAATTTTTCGGGAGGTCGAATGCCGTGGCATGGGTCACGCGACCTGCCGGGTGGTCGGCAAGACCGCAGAGCAATGGGGCGATGTGGAGAGCGACCTGAGTTACCTTAATGTCGCGAACGCGGTCAGGCATGCGCTGCCTGGACTGCTGGCAAGCGCACCTGATGAAGCAGGCTCCGCCATCGAGACGGATCAGACACTGATTGGTGCCAGCGCCGCATTCACAGCGGCCACCCAGGCCCTTCAGCGCGTGGCGATGACACCGGCAACGGTGCTGATCAGCGGCGAGTCCGGCGTCGGCAAGGAAATGTTCGCTCGCCAGCTGCATCAGCTCAGTCGTCAGCAAAAAGGGCCTTTTATCGCGCTGAACTGCGCGGCCATTCCGGACAACCTGATCGAAGCGGAGCTGTTCGGTGTCGAGCGCGGCGCCTACACCGGCGCCACCCACTCAAGGCCCGGACGCTTCGAGCGCGCCAATGGCGGCACGCTGTTCCTGGATGAAATCACCTCCCTGAGTCTGGCCGGACAAAGCAAGCTCCTGCGCGCCCTGCAGGAACGCGAGATCGAACGCGTCGGCGGTGGGCATGGCATCAAAATCAATGTCCGGGTGGTGGCAGCGACCAACGTTGACCTGCGCAAGGCCGTGGCCAGCGGCGATTTTCGTGAAGACCTGTTCTACCGGCTGAATGTCTACCCGATCGCCCTGCCCCCGTTGCGCGAGCGTCGTGATGACATTCCATTGCTGATCAGTGCATTTCTCAAACGGTTTTGCCAGGAATACGGCAGAACCCCGGCCGGCTTGACCATGCGCGCCTTGAAAACACTGGTGCGTTATGACTTCGCCGGTAACGTGCGAGAACTGCAGAATTTGATCGAGCGCGGCTTGATCGCCAGCGACGAAGGTCAGGCTATTGATCTGGTGCATATTTTTCGCAATGAATCGCTGCCAGTGGACTCGTACTCGCTGAATCACGCTGGCGCACTTTCGCAGACATCCGAGGCAGGCACAGCGGCTGACACAGGGGTTGATACGGCAACGACCGACGAGGGATTACTGGATACGCTGCATGAGCCGGAAAACCCATTCTCCATTGACGATCTGGAAAGACGATTGATCGATGAAGCCTTGCAAAAAAGCGAGGGCAACCTGGCGGCTGCCTCTCGCTTGCTGGGGCTGAGTCGCGCCCAGTTTGCCTATCGCCTGAAAAAGCACCGGTTCAAGACAGCCTGAACGACAACAGGCAGTGCGCAGCCAGAACGGCTGCGCAAAGCTGCTTAGATCGGCAAAGTACTGACCACGCGCAGCGCGAGACCTTCGTAGGCATCAAGGGTGATGGTGAACTCACCCTGCTCGGTCAGATCCCCCTCAACACGCTCATTGATGATGTCCACCACCGGGCCGGGCGCTATGCCAGGCAGGTTAAGGGTCTCGACAATGGTTTCGGCACTGAAGTTGAGCGCCGTGATCTGCGTGCCCTTGCCAGCCGGCAATTCATGGACCATGACCAGCAGGCCAGGATGCTCGACGTCCGGAATCAGAATCTGACGGCTCGCGGCAATGTCATAGGCACGCCGCACGGCGAGAATCTTCTTCAGTTGCGAGGCGAACGAATCAGGCCGTTTCAGCTGGCTGACGAGGCTGCCATACAGCGACTTCGGACGCGGCATGTTGCCCGCCGAGAACTCGGCTTCCGGATCCAGATCGACCAGGTCGTACGCACCACGGTGGACCCAGCGGGTATCGCCGTCCTGCATCAGGTGTTCGACCTGCTCGGCAGGCAGCGTCAAGGCGCCCACCATATCCCAGCCAGACAGGGCAAACACGCCCGGCTGCATGGCGTTGTACATGACCAGCAACAAATGGATGTGCTGAATCTGCTGGATATCTGCGTCGGTGATGTCGTTCAGGTCGCGAATGCCCAGCGCGGCGGTGATGATGCTGGCTGTGGTGCAGGACACCCCGTTGGTGACGAACTTGAGGTTGTACGGCGCGTGTTCGCCCGACAGCTTCTCGTACATCTCTTCCCGAATGTGCTCGCGCAAGATGTTGCCCGGGAATGTCTGCCCCTGGTAGTGAAACGTGTCGTGGGCGTGCAGTGTCCAGAAATGCACCAGCTCCAGCGTCAACTCGTCATGGTTCTGCAAGGCGTGGATCAGCGAAGCCGGATCAATGCCATACGCATGAACCTGACGCAGCATCAAGCGCAGGAATTCGGTGGTGCCGGTCAGCAGCGCGTGCTGATAGGCCGGGCGAGTGATGAAGTCGTAGGACAGGTCAGCGCCGCCATTGCCCATCGAGGCGATGTCGTCGATGGTCAGGTTCAGCTCCTGGAAGCTGAAACCGCCCGCCTTGCGAATCGCGCCAGCCAACAGCTGGTTGCCGGTGATAGACAACGGATGGCTCTCCGACCAGGCAGTGCCTTCGGCGCGGCGTTCGACACCGAGGAAGCCATTGGCATCCAGACGCAACACGCGAGCACCCATGACGTCGATCGCGTGCAGCGCATCACCGATGATCATCTGCTGTGCGGCGAAACTCGGGTCCAGCCAGTTCAGCGAAGGCTGGCCGTCCTTGAAGTAATGCAGGTAGACCCAGCGCCGCGCTTTGCCGTCGACGCCCTGCACCACATCCGTGGCGCTCCAGTCGGTTTCCTTGACGCCCGGCTCGAAGAAGATCACCCGTTGCAACTGACCAACGATGTAATGCTTGTCGCGCAACTGATCGACCACATCGGGCATCAGGTTGACCGCGTCACGGCCTGCCGGAACGTCGGGCAGCAGTTGCCAGTCCTCCTCGCGGATTTCGACCATGTGGAACAGGCCGGGGTAATCTTCGTAAGCCAGTTCGGCGAGCCGGAAGTCAGCGCCCTTGCCGGTGTGCGACGGGATGATGTCATCGATGATCACCGCGTTGTGCGCGGCCGCGATGCGCGTCAGGCCCAACAATTGCGCTTCGGTGCCCAGATCCGGATCGATGCCGAAGCTGATACGGTCGAAGTTGCCGTCGATACTCGGCGTGCGAGTGCGGCCCTGCAGCCCGCCGGAGAGCTTGAGCGGCCCGTTGTGGATACCTTGAATGCCTATTTCCGACAGCGCATGCCACAAGGTTTCGTCACCCAGCGCTTCCAGCACCGAGCCACCCTCTCGGGTGACGATCGACGCCGGGTAGGCGGTGAACCAGACCGAAGCGATAGCGGAAGCATCTCGCGGACGGGCCAGGGCGAACGGACGCTGCCAGAGCCTGCCCTGCCCCGAATAGGTCTTGGCGCGCTGCCTGGCGGCGTTAAGCATCGATTGCTCGACCAGCCATTCCACGTACTGCTTGTCCGGTATCGTCATAGCGTTCAGTCTTCCTCTTGAATCGGCGACCTGAAACGCTCCGCAGACGGAGCGTTCTGAATGTTTTACCTATGGGTATGAGCTCTTTGAACCGAAAACGTTGCATCAGTGTCTGGCAGCGACTGCTATCAGTAGCGCTGAACAGGTAGGCAGGGCGGTTTCTTCAGCGCTTGAATCACCGCATTGGCAGCATTGGAAAGCAGCGAAGTCGGGCGCGCCACAATGCTGATCTGACGCGTGACCGGCAATGGCAGCGCGATCTGCTGGACGTCGCCAGCATGAGCGCTCAACAGCGCACTGGGCAGAATCGAAATGCAATGCCGTTTGGCAACCAGATCCAGCAGGGTTTCCAGACAACTGAGTTCGCCACGATGAACAAGCCGCACCTGTGCTGCAGCCAGTTGCTGGTGCAGGCGCTCGATGCCCGGATGCCGCCAGGCCACGTAACGCGCATTCTGCACCCGCTCGACAAAGCTGCGCTGTGCAGCCTGTTCGTTGCGTGCAGCGACCAGCACGTAATGATCCGACCACTGATGATGTTCCAGATAATGTTCGCCCACGACGGTCGCCGGAAGAATCACGATATCGGCGATGTCCTTCCTTAACGCGTCGAGTGACGGATTCTGCTCGCTGCTGTGCAGCACATTCAGATGGATATCAGGATAGTGATGGGCCAGAAAATCCAGTGATGCAGGCAGGCTGGTCTCGCGAATATGCGTGTGGTAGTGAACGGTTACACTGCCACTGACCCCATTTTTTTTAGTTGTTCAAGCGTTGCCAAAACGTTGCCGAGCGTCTGGGTGATGACCTTTCCCTCAGGGGTCAAGGTGCAGCCAGTGCGGCTACGGATGAACAGCCGCTTTTCAAAAAAGTCTTCGACCTCCTTGATCGCATAACTGATGTTCGACTGGCTGCACCCCAGAATGGCCGCAGCCTCGGAAAAAGAACCGTGCTGCGCGACGGTTTGAACGACTTTGAAGAAGTGGGTTTTCATGTGTCCTGCACTCTGGTTTTGCAAAGATTGGGGGCGGCCTGCCGCTGGACGGGAAAGTGATCGGGGAATGTGATCGGGAATGCAGGAATCCCTGGCTGATCAGCCAGACTGCCGGCTTCACGGCAGCCGGCAGATACGCGTCAGACTGGGGTGGTGCATAGGCAGGTCTTCCCGAAACGGGCTTCGCTATGCACGTTTCGGGCGCATGCCGTCATCCGTGATATCCAGGGCAAGACGAATGTCTTCGAGCCGCTGTTAACATCGACCCCGATGCTTTCCCTGACCACCGGGGAAGTCGCAGCGGGGAACGCAAATGAATCAGTCGTTTTCGGTCCAGTCAAAATCCATTTGCAGCGCTGTGCGCTCGGCCAGAGCACGACTGTGCATGCGCTCGACCAAGTGCAGGCTCATGTCGATACCGGCGGAAATACCGGCCGATGTCACGAATGAGCCCTCGTCTACCCAGCGCAGCGTGCTGAGCACGTCCACCGAGGGGAACATTTCCTTGAGGTCGTCGATGTCTTCCCAGTGCGTAGTGACCTGCTTGCCGGCCAGCTTGCCGGTCTTGGCCAGCATGAAGGCTCCGGTGCAGACCGCCGCGACCACACGCCCCGGTACTGACTGTTCGCTGATCCAGCGGATTACGTCGTCTTTTTCGAGCTCTGCATTGACCACCCCGCCCGGCACGATCAGGCAGTCGATGGGCGGGTGATCACTGATCGAAAAATCCGGGTCGACTTTCAGGCCGGCACGCGCACGCACCGGCGTAGTGCTGCGACCAATGGTGAACACGTTGAACAGCGCCCGGTCATCACGGCTGGTGCGCGCGTGCATGCGGGTTGCGGTAGTGAATACTTCGTAGGGGCCAGCGAAGTCGAGGACTTCGACGTCGTCGTAGACGTAGATACCGATATTGAGTGGCACGAGTTGGCTCCAGGGTCTGCTTGCCAGACCGCTTGCATGTTAATGTTTCACCTGGATCGCAGGTTACGCAGTAGCATCGAGTCAAACTACTGGCTGAAATGCCAATATCCGGTAACATCGCGCCATGAAAAATCATCTCGTTGTCGCCCTGATCTA
Source organism: Pseudomonas syringae CC1557 (assembly GCF_000452705.1). Lineage (NCBI taxonomy): Bacteria > Pseudomonadati > Pseudomonadota > Gammaproteobacteria > Pseudomonadales > Pseudomonadaceae > Pseudomonas > Pseudomonas syringae. The sequence goes on along the minus strand of NZ_CP007014.1, from coordinate 2,877,260 downwards.
TAACCAGCTTTGCACCTTCGAATTTGGCTGCACGGTTGAGGTATTTGCCCTCAAACGACCCGAACTCGGGGTCAGTTGGTATGAGTTTGCGACCTACCCGGTCGACGACGGGCCGATCACTGCGGCGGGCGGTATTACCATCGTGCCAACGCCAGGCGAAGTGCTGCTGGAAAGTGCCGACACCATCATCGTGCCGGGCTGGCGCGGTGTTGAATCAGCGGTTCCACAGTGCTTGATCGAACAGCTCCAGGCTGCGCACGCAAGAGGCGCGAGGATCTGCTCGATATGCACCGGCGCTTTTGTGCTGGCGGCGGCCGGTCTGCTTGACGGGCACAAGGTCACCACCCACTGGCGTTACACCGATCTGCTGGCCAGCATGTATCCGGGCCTGACCATCCAGCCCAACGAGTTGTATGTGGATCAAGGCACGATTGTCACCGCTGCCGGCTCGGCTGCCGGGCTGGACATGATGCTGCACCTGGTGCGCAACGATCACGGGGCGCGTGTTGCCAACATGGTGGCGCAGCGTATGGTGATTCCGCCGCATCGCGAAGGCGGACAGTCGCAGTACGCCTCCCGGCAACTGGTAACCGCCAGCGACGGGCCGATTTCCAATTTGATGGACTGGGTTCGCAGCGACCTGAAGCGACCGCATACCATCAAGGACATGGCTTCGCGGGCAGCAATCAGTACCCGCACCCTGCACCGCAGCTTCATGGAAAGCACCGGTCTGACACCCATCGACTGGCTGCTTGGCGAGCGCGTGGCCTACGCCAAGGAGCTGCTTGAATCCTCGAAACTGCGCCTCAACGAAGTGGTAGACCGGGCGGGTTTCGGTTCCGAAGAATCCTTCCGCCGCCACTTCCGCAATCTGGTGGGGATCAGCCCGAGCAGCTACCGCAAGCAGTTCGCGCGGGTATGAGATACAGCGCGTCGACCATCGCCTCGGCAAACTCGCCCCACGCACCCGCTACGGCGGTGTTGGTCATGGCGACGAAGCTGATGGCCGACACCGGATCAACCCAATAATGGCTGCCGTACAGGCCGCACCATGACCAGGTGCCCGCCCCCTGCCGATGCCTGGCGGCCGGCGGATCGGTCAGAATCATCGGCCCCAGGCCGAATTTCCAGCCCGGCCCACGGTTCTCAACCGTCGTCTGGCCCATCGCGTTGCCCAACAGTTGCCCGGTACTGACTGGACTCAGTAACGGCGCACCGCCCAGACGCAAACATTCCAGCACGCGAAGATAGTCATCCGCCGTGCCCAACATGCCAGCCCCGCCCGACTCATAGGCCGTCGAGTCAAACGCACGGACCGAGGACAACCGTGCCCATCCGCTGTCGAGCATCACTACCTCGTTGTCGCCGATAAGCTGCGGCCAGCAAGCGCCGTCCTTATACGCAGCGGCCAGCAGTTGACCCGGCTCGTGGCGGAATGAGGTCCTGCTCATGCTTAAAGGCTCAGTGACCCATCGAGCGACGGCGTGCGCCAAGGGCATGCCGCTGGCCTGTTCGATCACCGCGCCCAGCACGTCGGTGGCCAGCGAATAACCCCACGCGCTGCCGGGCTCGAACAGCAATGGCAAGCGCGCCAGTCGCGCGAGGTTTTCGTGCAGGTCAAACGCGACACAATCCAGCCCGTCCGAGACGCCAGCCTGTTGATAGGCATTGCCGGACGGTTGCTCGAAACCGTAGCTCAGGCCGGAAGTGTGCGACAGCAAATGCCGCAGGGTAATCACCGGCTCACGGCCATCGGCCAACCGTGGTCGAAAGGCTGGCAGCCAGTCAGTCAGCGCAGCGTCAAGGCCCAGAACTCCCAGCTCGCACAGGCGCATCACAGTGATGGACGTCAGCAGCTTGGTCAGTGACGCCAGACGAAAGCGCGTGTTGCGGCAGACCGGAATCTGCCGCTCCCGATCAGCCAAGCCGCTGGCGCAGGCGTAATGCAGCTCACCGCCCTGAGCCAGCAGCACAACACCTCCGACGATCCGCCCCTGATCAATGAAGCGCTGCCAGACCTGCGCCAGGCGCTGCGCGGCGCTTTCATCCAGTTGCTGCATGCCTCAGTCCCCATGAACCGCACGGCTGAAAATCTGCGCGTAGTCTGCCGCCGAATGACGAATCGGATTGGTGTGCGAACAACCATCGGCAAATGCCATCTTCCCGACCCGCTCCGCATCACGATCATCAATACCGATGGCAGCCAGCGTATGCGGAATGCCGATCTGCTCGCGCAGGTTCAGCACCCACGCCATCACGCCGTTGAAGCCCGGCTCGGGCAAACGCAAGTAAACCGCCAGATCCTCCATTTGGGTCAGCAGCGCCGAACGGTTGGCTTGCAGCACATAAGGCAGCAGGATCGCATTCAACAAACCATGGTGCTGGTCATACAGCGCGCCCAGACTTTGAGCAATCGCATGGACGCCGCCCAGGCCACGCTGAAACGCGGCGGCGCCCAGACTTGAGGCCACCAGCATCTGCTGACGCGCCTCCAGATCCTGCCCGTCGGCCACTACGCGGGGCAGATACTGCTTGATCATCTGCATGCCCTTGACCGACACCGCTTCGGCCATCGGGTGCCAGACCTGCGAGCACCAGGCCTCCATGCAGTGGGTCAACGCGTCGGCACCGGTTGCGGCAGTCAAATGCATCGGCAGGTCCAGAGTCAGCGTGGCGTCCAGAATCGCAATGCGCGGCATCATGCGGATGTGCAGGATCGTGCGTTTGACCTGTGCCAGCTCATCGGTGATCACCGAAGCCCTGCCCACTTCAGAGCCGGTCCCGGCGGTGGTAGGCAAGGCGATGACCGGCGCTATGCCTTGCGGGTCGGCGCGCAGGTGATTCTGGCCGATGTCCTCGAAATCCCAGAGCGGGCGGGTCTGGCCGGACATCAGCGCCACGGCCTTGGCGGCGTCCAGCGCCGAGCCGCCGCCAAACGCGATGACGCCGTCATAGCCACCGGCACGATAAGCCTCCAGCCCTTCGGCAACATTGCTGCCGGTCGGGTTGCCCTTGACCCGGTCGAACAGCCCGCAGTGGCCCAATTGGCTACGGCAGTCCTCCACGGCGGAGGCAATCATGGCAGTACCGCCGAGAAAGTGGTCGGTGATCAATAACGGTCGCTTGATGCCTGTCACCCGACAGGCGTCGACCAGTTCTGTGACGCGCCCTGCGCCGGCCCGGATTGAAGTCGGATAGTGCCAATTGTTGCTGTGCATTGAGGTATTCCCTTGAAAATCGAGTCAGTCAGCGCTTCAGTGAAAGAGACCAGCGGGCAGCAGACCGATCAGCAGACGCAGGCCGAACGCGATCATGAAAAGCCCGGTGACAATGTCGATGGCTTTTTTCATGCGCTGATAGCGAACCTGCACGGCAGGAATCGAAAACAGCGTGGCCAGCAACACGAACCACGAAATGGCCAGCACCGCGATGATCGATACCCCTGCCGTGCGCACCCACATCGGCATGCCCGGCGTGGTGACAGTGGTGAAGACGCTGGTGTAAAACGCCAGCGCCTTGGGGTTGGTCAGGTTGGTGAACAGGCCGAAGCGATAGGCGCGCCCCAGGCTGCCGATGCCCAGCGCGCCGATATCCCGCGGCTTGGGCTGGCTGCCCGCACTGCGCAGGCTTTTGCTGCCGAGCCAGGTCAGGTAAGCACCGCCGAGCAATTGCAGGGCCGGTTGCAGCCAAGGCAACTGCTGAAAGATCAGCCCCAGCCCGGTGGCGGCCAGCAATGCCCAGAGAATGCTCCCCGAGGCAACGCCCAGCCCGGCGCAGATTCCCTGCTGCCGGGACTGGCTGAATGACAGCTGGGTGATGACCAGAAAATTCGGCCCGGGGCTGATGATCAGCACAATGAACGCGCCAGCCAGCGCCGTCAGTAATGTCAGTTCGTACATGGGTAATTCCTTTTTTATGAGTGAGTTAAAGCACTTCTTTAAATGAGTGTGTGAAGTCTTCTGATACGTGAGCTGCGAGCATTTCCAGGCACGACTCGACTGCCCGCCGCGCCTCAATCAGCGCGTGGCAGGTGGGGTCTGGCGTAGGCACGTAATGGTTGTAAAACGTGCAGCCTTCGATGGCCGGGCCCAGTATCCAGAGCCTTGGCTGCGGCGAACCGTGACGATCAAGCGCACGGCCAGCTTGATCAGTTTCGATACCGTCAGCGGGCCAGGCATGTGCGGCGCGGATCAACCCTTGCTTCAGCAAATCGCCAATCACGCCCTGTGCATTACGCGACAGCCCGCTATGAGCAACCCGCGCCGCAATAACGCTGTCGGCAGGCATCCTTGACTGCGGTGCAGCGTCCACCGGCGGCAATACCGTCACCACGCCCGCCGTGATCAGCGCGAGCAGGTCTTCATGGCGCTCCTTTTGTGGCCCGCCGACCAGACGGTTCGACAGCCCGGCCCACGTGCCATAAAAGTCCAGGGTCGATGCCTCGGTCAGCCCGTTGCGTTCGGCGACCAGACGCAGCACATCGCGGTAATCGCGCCAGACTTCCAGGGCCAGCCGGATCGGACTCTGTGCCGTGCCCAGCCGACTCAACGCCAGATCGCGCTTGATCCAATCGACGAACCAGGCGGCATAAGCCTCTGCTGACCCAGACCAGCGCTCGGTTACCAGCCACTCGTCCGGGTCGAAATCACCCCACTGCTCGGCCAGCCGGGCAAACAGCGCGGGCCTCGACGCCGTTTCACGCAGCAGTTGCTGGACTGACTGCACATGCCGGGGCGCAGCAAGACGCGCCTTGGCCTGATAGAACACCGCGCGCATTTCATCCTTGATAAGCGGCAGCACGTCGCACCGGAAGTCCAATTGTCCGGCAGGCCTTTGCTGACGTAGCCCGTTGATGGCCTCTGCAGTGAAGAACAGCCTTGGCAGCGCCGCCTCGCTGGAGGGAGGGCCTTGCGGGCGGGCGTGAAACGGCAGCCCCGAACGCGAATACAGAAACACCCTGGGCTCGCGTCCAGACGGCAGGTATCGCCAGCCTGCAAAACCACCATCGCCTACGTATCGCCCACCACGCCCCTGGGTAAGGCTGGCAAGCGTATCCATGGCGGTCAGCCCGAGACCTTCAATGGCAACCGTTTCGCCGATCACCTGTTGCTTTACGGTTTCTGCGGCGTGCCCGCTGGTCAGGAATACGGCGTCAACGGACATCTGGCGCTGCTGGCTGCGTAGCCTGAAACCGTTCCCGTCGGGCAGCAAGCGGCAGGCGGTCACCTGCTCGGCGTAATGGCGCACCCGCACGTGTGCCGGGCACTGTTGCAGCAGAAAGCGGTAGCTGTCCTGCAAGTAGCACCCCAGTAAGCGACGTGGCACGAAATCCCCGAACCCGACGGGCCTGCCCTGCCCGTCGACGCTGACGTGGCCGCGCTCATCAAGACGAACGTCACGCGCGCTGCACCACTGCAAAAAGGTCCAGCCTGCTGGCTCACAGGCAGGAAATGCCGAGGAAAACGCTGACAGTTGGCCCGCCATGGTATTCAGCATCAGGTAATCCGGCTGCTGCGCATGATGCAATCCACTGCCCGGCGGCTGCGGATCGAACACTTCGATATGCAGGGGCTGCTGATCGGCGTGACGGCTCATGCCGATCAGTTGCTCCAGAATGCTCAGCCCTCGTGAACCCATGCCGATAATCGCAACGGTATGCGTGTGCATGGCCATCACCAGCGACTCGATTCATGGAAGAATCGCGGCACAGGCAGTGCACTGCCCTCGGCCAGCGCTTGCTTATACAGCCGCTGCCCCACTGCAAGGTCCAGTACGCCGAGGCCAAACGGCGAGAAAATCGAGGGCCGATCCGGCGCCAGTTCTACCTGCCCGGTCATCAGTTGCGCCAGCGTGCCGGTGATGAACGAGCGGTCGCGGTACTGCTGAACGGCCAGATCAGGGGAAGTCTGCGCCTTGAGGCAGTGCTCGACGTCATCCAGGATGTTGTTGGCCTGAGCAACGACCTCAGGCCCGAGATCACGCAGGGAAATATTCAGCAGCAATTGCCCCGGCCGGAAGATCGGCTCCAGTACATAAGGGCTGGGCGCAGTGGTGGCGAACACCACCACGTCGGCTTGCAGGCAGTCGTGTAAATCAGCCGCTTCGCAGCGCAGTTGATGGCAACCGGCAGCATGTTTGATCAGAGCCAGCATCGAATCTTCGTGCTGATCGAAGACGCTGACCGCGTCCATGCTCCAGCCGTCGCTGACGAACATATCGAGGATGGTCCGGGCAATGAACCCGGCCCCCACGAAGGCCATGCGCCCGACATGACGCTGTTGCCGATTCATCCAGCGCGCACCCAGTACGGCAGACGCTGCGGTGCGCATGGCGCTGATTCGCGAGGCTTCCAGGCAAGCGAAGGCATAGCCGGTGAGAGGATCATTGAGAATCAGCACCGCAGACGCACGTTGCAGACCACTCTCGACATTGCCCGGAAAACTGGAGATCCACTTGATGCCACTGACTGGCTGATCCCCCGTCAGGCTGGCCGGCAGCGCAATAATGCGATTGGCCGGTGCTTCGGGAAAGCGCAGGAAATAGCTGTCAGGGTTGATCGTGCGACCGGCTTCGTGGTCCAGATAAGCCGTCTGCACGTCGTCGATACAGGCCAGAGGATCAGCGGCCAGCAGGCGTGCAACGACTTCCCCGTCGACCACATGGAACGGCGCACGCTTCAACCGCTCGGCAGACAGCCAAACGGTCCATGACGAGAAATCCTGTGGCAACGAGCCTGCTCGCGAAGGCGTCGCACCTGAACCACCGCTTTCGCGAGCAAGCTCGCTGCCACAAGGGGCTGCGGGTGGCACTGAGAGGTCTGCCAGGGTCATGCTCAGCACGTCGCGACCGAAACGCTGCTCGACCCAGTGATCGTCATACAGCGTATCGAGATAGCGCTCTCCCCAATCCGGCGATAACGCCACCACCACCGCCCCCGGCTCGATACGCTCGCGCCAGGCATGCACGGCTGCAATCACTGTCGCGGTCGAGCCGCCGACCAGCATGCCTTTGCTGCGCGCCAGAATTCGGCACATGGCAACGGTGTGTGCTTCCGGGACCATTTCCAGCGCATGAATGCCGTCTGAGTCAAAGATCGGCGGACGCTGGCTGGTGCCCAGCCCTGGTATGAAACGGCGACTTGCCGGTGTGCCAAAGGTCACCGAACCGACGCTGTCCACGGCAATGATCCTGGTGGTCGGATGATGGCGCTGAAAATGCTGAATGCAGCCCATCAGCGTGCCGGTAGTGCCTGCCCCCACAAACAGGTAATCCACATGACCGAAATGCCGACTGATCGAACTCGCCGTGGTCCGCGCATGGGCTCGCGGATTGGCAGCGTTTTCATACTGATTAAGCCAGACGTAACGCGCATCACTGGCCACCTTGTGGCGAATCAGCTGAATACGCGTGCCCAGAAAACCGCCATTGGCATCCGGGGTTTCCACCTGAATGACCTCGGCCCCATAACTGCGCATCATGCGGATGTTGTGGCTGGAACTGTTGGGATCGACCACGCAGGTAAACGGAATGCCACGCTCGGCGCAGATCATCGCCAGCGCCACGCCGAGATTGCCTGACGACGACTCGATCAGAATCGTCTCGGGCCCCAGCAGACCGCGCGCCTGCACGTCATTGATCAAGCCGACAGCCGTCTTGAGCTTGATGGAGCCCGCCGGGTTGAGCGACTCCATTTTCAGGAAAAAGTCGTGCCCCAGGCCGGTGACTTTCAAAAAGGCCTGATCGTGAACGATTTCGCAGAGGCTTTGGTATTCGGAAGCTGTGTGCATAAGAGTCATGTCCACTGTGCCAGCAAGGGTGCATCGGCTGCCGGTTCGACGGCCTGGCCAAGGGCATTGGCAATACGTTCGGCACGCAGCGCCATCAGCGAGAACGACTGACTGTCACTGATCCCGTGGCTGCGCTCGGAGAGGCCATTGACCCAGATATTCACGTCGCACTCGCCCTCGGTTGCGACGCAGTAATCACGATCGATCAGCAAGCCGCCGTCCATCCCGGTTTTCAGCCACGGCTGCAACCCACTCAGCAGCGGCGGCAAAAGGTATTGCTGGTAGCCAGTGCCGAGTACCAGCGCATCGACTTCGAGTACCTGAGTACGTTGACTGAAGGTGTCGGTGAGCACGATCCGGTAGCCGTCGGCGGTTTGCTCGATGCCGCTAATCACGCTGTAGGCATAGGTTTGCAAGCGCTTACGACCGGCGATGGCGTCCTCGTAGATCAGCGAAAACAGCTTCTGGCTTTCATCCGGGTCGATACCGGCGTAGTTGGTCGAACGGCTCCAGTCCAGGAAGCGTTGGCGTGCCGCAGCGTCCAGGCAGTGGAAGTAATCGACATGATCCGGGGCGAACACTCGGTTGGGGAACTGGCCCAGTTGCGTCAGTTTGAATCCGGCAGAGCGATGCACCGAATGCACTTCAATGTCGGAGCGACGGCTGACCAGCTCCAGCACCGACTCGCTGGCGCTTTGCCCCGAACCGAGTACCAGCCAGCGCTGTGGCAGTTGCTCGCCCAACGCTTGCAGGCGGGTCAGAAACTGCGAGGTATGAAACAGCCGCGGGCCAAGCAAGGCCCGAAACGGCTCAGGGATATGCGGCGCGCTACCGCTGGACAGCACCAGATTGCGGGTAGTGAAGCTGGCGTCCGGCGTACGAACCCGTACTTCATACAAGCGGCCGTTGCGGATCACCGGATCAATGTCCGAGACCGGTGCGTTGAATCGCGTCTGGCTGTCTACCTGCCTGGACACCCAGGCCAGGTAATCCGACCATTCATGACGACTGGCCGGACGGCCAAGCAAGCCGAAATCGAACATCCGCCCTTTATCCTTGAGGTACATGGCGAAGGAGAAACGGCTGCGCGGATTGCGTGGCGTCACCAGATCACGAAAGACATGGTGATTGATGTCTGTTCCAGCCAGCAGCAGCTCGCGGTGCCATTGGCTGTCGGGAGCGGCTTCCAGATAACGCAGGGAGAGTCTGGCCAGCGGGTCATTCGCTTCCCGTGCGTCCTCGAACGCACAGGCCAGCGCGATCCCGGCGGGGCCGAACCCGATACAGATGGCGTCCGAATGAAAAGAATGTGGTGTCGAGTTGCCCATGTGGTTCCGGTCCTTAGAAGTGTTTTGAAACGTTGAGTGGTCAGTCGGTAGCGGCGCCCAGCCCGGCAGGCCCGAGCTTCCAGAGGCAGGTCGACGCCGTTCGGCATTCGCCCTGATCGAAACTGACCGTGCCCATCGGCGTGCTGAAAAGCGGTGCGCTGAGGGTGTTGTGATGCAGCGCGTTCAGCAGTGCCTGTCCGCGCTCGGTGCTACCGGCCAGAACGGCCAGTACGTGGAGCATCAGCAGGCTTTCGCGGAAGTAGGTGTGCGGTTCGGCGGCAAACAGCGCCCGGTGCCATGCACTTGCCGGGCAGCGGTGACTGTCAGGCGTGCCGAAACCGATGACGAAGGTGTTGCGGTCATGTGCTGGGGCACAGCCCAGATGCGGCGACGCAGCGTCGTCGGTCAGCACCAGTGGCCGAACGCTGCCGGCCTGCCGGCGTGCCTGCCAGTGCTCGCGACTGGCTTTGAGGCGTCCGGCAAATACCTCCACATCAGCGCTGTCCCGGTCGCTGACTCGCCTTAAGCCTGCGGCGCCAAGTGCCTCGCCAATCGCTACAGCCAGTGCCTGACCGTGTGCGCTGCCATCAGCATCAACCTGCACAGACGCCCACTGTCGAGCCACCAGCCAGCGCACCAGGTCAGCTGCCAGTTGCCGGTCCGAGGGGCAGAAACGAAAGACATTGCGATGTTCCTGGGTCAACCTGTCGATGGTTGCCGCCGGAGTCAGCAGCGCAATACCGGCCTGCTCATAGCGCGGCGCAGCACTGACTGCCGCGTCGGATGAAAAGTGACCGATCACCAGATCGGCCTGCCAGTCGATCATGCGCTGCGCCACGTCAGCGCCACGCACAGCGTCGGCACCATCGTCGAGAAAGTGCCATTGCACCTGTGCCAGGTTCGGTATGAAATTACGCGCCACCGCCAGCGCGCGCATGAAGGTCCGCGCATGCGGCGTAGCGTCAGGGTCGAACAGCGCGCTGACGCCGACGCGTAGCCTGGTTGTTACGGGCATGAACGGCAGCGTCACGGCTGCACGCTCTTACGCTGCGGCGACAGCGCTGACCAACCGGAACAGGCCCCCTGACTGCCACGCAACCGGCCAAGCAGCTGGTCGCAGGCAATCTGTGCGATGCCGGGCGCAAACTTGAAACCCAACCCCGACATGCCCGCAGCCAGATACACCGGGCTCTGCTCATCGCAGAAGCCCAACAACGGACGGCCATCGACGCTATAGCTGTCGAAACCCGGCAGCACGTCCAGCACACGGGCATTTGTTGCTGAACCGCACAGCTGGTTGATGCGCTTGCAGGCATCTTCGGCATGCCGCGCATCGGGCTGCGCCAGATCCTCCGGCCAAAGGGCGCTGTCGCGCAGCCCGCAGCCGGCCTGCACGATGTTGCGGGTCAGCGGTATGGCATAGCTCTGGGTGACGGCATCAATGATCGGCATCGACCAATCGCTGTCAGTCATCACCCGTGCCAGCGGGATCGAACGTACGTCCAGCTCAGCCTGCGGCAGCAGATGCCGGGTCCAGGCTCCCGCCGCGACCACCACGGCCCTGCAACGCAGCTTCGCGTCACCCAGTTCGATGTCCACCCGGCCGCTTGCGCGGCGCTCGACTGCCTTGATGTCGCGGTGTTCCAGCAACAAACCTTGCTGGCGCACCACTTGGCACAGCGCCGAGACGGCCAGCCGCACATTACCGACACAAGCGTTCGGTTCGAACAGGTTGACTCTTGCTTCGTCTGCGCACCGCGGGTAGCAACCGCCGTTGAGTTCGTGACTGGCTAACAGACGCATCGGATAACGCGGGCTGGCATGCTGCTCAATAGCGTTGCACAGCGTCTCCAGCTGATCGGCAGCGGCACGGTAAATGACCCCGGTGCGCCGCAATGCGCTGGCGTAGGTGGTGGCAAAGACGCCCTCTCGCATCCGGTCGATGGACAAGGCGGCCAGCTCCATCAACAGCGGATCAGTGTCGTATAGCCGCACCAGCCCGCCGGAATAGCTGCTGGCCCCCAGGCTTGCGGCACAGCCCTTGTCTACAAGCGCCACAGACACACCCGCGCTGCACAGTTTCGCCGCGATGCTGGCACCGGTTATCCCGGCGCCAATCACCGCAATCTCATAATCGAGGAACATGGTGGTGGATCCCTTCAGATGGAGTATTCAGCGGCCGAGCCGTTCATGAGCGCGGCGTTGACCCGGTTTTCGGGCAGCCCGAACGCGGTAACGATGCGCGCTGACATGTCCGGGATCAGCGCCTTGCCCGCTAGGGCAATGAACGCGGCCAAATGACTGACCGGACGGTCTTCGGCGAGCCGCGTGCGGGTGATGGCAATCACATCCAGCAGCACCTGAGCCAGGCCTTTCATGGAGAACTGCGCAGGTTCGGCAGCCCTGCTCCACTGCAAGCGCAGCGCCTCAAGCAGCCCGGCATCCGCCCCGCAGATCCCGCTCCACCAACTGTGATCGTGGTTTTTCCCGGCCTCCAGCAAGGCAGGGAAAAACTCCTCGAACAGGTCTTTTCGCCATTGTTTAAAGTGTTGCAGGCGGAAATCGCCTTCAGTTTCTTCGGGCGCGATACTGGCCAGGTACAAGCGCGCACTGTCGGCACAGGCTTCGCGTGCCAGGTCGCCGACCCAGATCGCGTGATTACGGCTGGTGGACAGGTTCAGGCCATCAAGTTTGAGAAACTGATTGGGGATGAAACGCTGCTGGACCTTGATGTCACGCAGCGCCGACAGTTGCGCCGGGTAGACCACGGCGTGACTGAACACACAGTCGAAGCCGAGAAAATGCACCAGCGTGCCCTGCCCCGACTGCCAATACTGGCGAAACAGCTCCGGACGTCCAACCTTGTCAGCGTATTCACGAAACGCTGCCATGTAACCGGCCAGCCCCATGAACCAGGTGTGTACGCGGCATGAGCCGTCGGCGTGCAGGTCGAGACCTCCGTCACCCGGACGCGTCACGCCCCAGTCATGCAAGTGCTCCAGCGTGTCACGTAGCCAGCCATCGAGAGGCTTGCGCCACTGACGCCCCAATAGCCGTTCGCTCAGCTGGGGTTTGAAGGCCGCCAGCTTGAGAAAGGCGCGATGAGCGGTTTTCCAGTGCGACGGCTGTTTGCAGAGCTTGCAGTGCAGCCCGGTCATCAGCTCGGCATCCGGGGCCTGGGCGCAGTTTTCGCATTGACTGGCGTCAGACTCGGCACCGCAGTAATTGCACTGCCCCCGGGCGAACGCCTCGTAACCCCAGACCTCGCAGCCAGGGCAGTAAGGTTCGCTGGCGTCGCGAAATTCGATCAAACCTGCGTCGCGCAGCGTATTGAAGACTTCAGCGACCGCCTCGGCGAACCATGGATTGTTGTAGGGGCGCATCCAGTGATCAGGCTGGATATTGATCGCCGCGAGCGAAGCCTCGATGCGGTCCGAGTTGCGATTGGCCAGCGTCACCGGGTCGACGTCCAGCTCCCGCCCCTTGCGCAGCATGTAAGACTGGTAGTCATCCGAGTAGGACACCAGCACACAGTCGTGGCCACGCTGACGCTGAACGCGGGTAAATACGTCAGCCGCCAGAAACGGCCCGGCGATATGGCCGATATGCAGATCGCCGTTCGGGGTCGGCGGCGTGATCGTGACAATGAACTTAGTCATCGAGGCACCCCGTGGTCTCGCTGTGCTGCGCGACAAAGGCGTTGACGTAGTTCATGTCCCACCACACCACGTAAAAGTGGAAGTCATCGGCAGAATCGTTAATGACGTAATGGTGGGTGTGCTTCGGAATCGCGGCGATATCGCCTACGTTGAAATCCATCTGCCTGTCACCCACCACAAGCCGGGCGCTGCCCTTGATGGCAATGAAGATTTCCTGGTCGACCTGCGTGTGCGTTTCGCTGCGTGTGCCAGGGCGAACCACGCACCAGCCGCCCGCAAATGGCATTGGGTAGCCGTCCCACGGCAGCAGGCGGCTGCCATCGAGCCCGTATTCTGGCACCAGCGCATCAAAGGCGGTTTTACGGTGTATATCGAACTTTTCCATGCTCTTTTCCGTACGTTTCCAAGTGCGGCAAAGCATGAAATTGTTACTGGATGCTGGCTATCTGATTGGCGGGTACGTCAGGGGCGAGAAATCGAATTTGCGGATGGCTGTCGATAACACCAGGCTTGCTATCTTTTTTGCTAATGGCTGGTATCAATAACGCTAATAATTGAATCGAGGGTGGTGATGTTACCGTTGGCGGCGATGAAACGAACACTTCTCCCGGCCCTGCGAATCCGCGTCGCAAGGCCGTTGAATCTCTGCTCTGCTTCATCACTCCTTTGGTTAGATCTTTAAGCCACCTCACGTTGCGTGAGGTGGCTTTTTTTTGCTCGGCTGTCAGGCTGCTTACAGATCAAACCCGTCCACAACGTTGCGACGTTCATTTTCGCTGCGCATGTCGTAGCTGGCGGTGGTCGAGATATGCGTGTGATGAGCCAGCTTCTGGGCAATCGACAAATCGTATTCTTCGATCACCCGGGTGATGAACGAGCGACGAAAGTCGTGAGGCATGATGTTGACCCCGACCTCACGGCCACGCTGCTTGGCGATGAAATAGATAGCGTGTTTGGTGATTCGCTCGCGGGTGATGTGGCTGCCCCGCCGAATGCGGTTGAACAGAAACGGGTCATCGCCCTGCCCCGGTTGCAGGCACGAGCGGCGCAATTCCAGCCAGTCATTCAACGCCTTGAACGCCCATTCCGGGGCGTATTTGATCAACTGTTTATTGCCTTTGCCCAGCACCCGCAGGCTGCGCTCGGCAAAATCGATCTGTGACAGGTCGAGGTTCACCGACTCGGACTTGCGCATGCCTGATCCATACAAAATGGCGATGATTGCAGCATCTCGCCGCCCTTGAGGCCGCGGGTCCGCCGCGCAGGCTTGCATCAGTTCACGTATCAGGGTGCGGCGAATATTGCGCCCTTTGGCCAGCCGCGTGCCGCTGACCGGCTTGATCGAACGGATTTTCAACAGCTGGTCATGAGTGATCAGGTCGTGCCGCCAAGCCTCGTTCATCACACCGCGAATGGCGTTTACGTACAACGAGGTGGTGTTGGGTGCGTAGTCGTCTTCACGCAGCGTCGCGACCAGCGCAGTGACGTGGCCCGGCTGCAAAGTGTGCCAGGGGATGTCATGGATATCGACATCGGCCATACCCAGTCGGTCGGCGGCATCCTGTAGCACGTAGGTCATGGTCAAGCGGCTTGAGGGAGCAAGACGGTCAAGATAGAGCCGCAGCGGCTTGTTGACATCCGGCAGTGAAAACGGGCTGACGACGGGGGCGGACGGGGCGGTGTGAGGGTCTTCCGGCATGTGCAACTACGCCTTTTCTGGTGCAAGCGCAGGCGAGCGGCTCCCGCACTTCTGATTCATGTTCAAGACAGCTGTATTCAAGCACCTGACTTTAGCACGGCCCTGAGAGCAATCCTCGGTAACATCCTGACGCTTGAACAAAACCTCGCCTGGGGTAGGCTTTTCGCCGATATTCAAACCCCAGGTCGAACAGGTCTCTTCATTGTGTCTCTTGCCACCCCACTCCCTGAACGTCGCCGGGCGTCGGCCGGTTTCTGGTTGCTGGCCCTCCAGCTCAGTCAATGCAGCGAAGCGCAACGACTGGCGAACATTCAGGCCGGTTTTGCACCTGGCTGGGTCCGCGCGATGCGTGACGCCTTCACGATGGGGCCCAGGCAAATGGAAAGTCTGTTCAACCTTTCGACTTCGACGCTGGAACGTCGCCAGCGTCAGCAGCAGTCACTGGATGCAATTGCATCAGAGCGTCTGGACCGCGTGGCGATGGTCGCCAGTCATGCCCTGCGCGTGTTTGAGACGCCCGAGCGTGCCGGACACTGGATGATCACCTTGAATGTAGCGCTCGGCGGACGCACTCCACTGCAAGCCTGTGAAACCGGGATCGGCACGGCTCAGGCGCATCGAGCTTTGGCCACGCTTGAAAGTGCCTGAGCGGGACCGACTCACCGCGCGTTATCCACCACCACTCGCCCACGCACCTGACCAGCAATCAGTTGTGGAGCGATGTCGATCACCTCACTCAAACCCACTTCACGGCTGATCAGCGGCAGCAGCGCCGGGTCCAGGTCGGCCGCCAGTCTGGACCAGGCTTCCAGTCGATCGGCGCGTGGCCGATTGACGCTGTCGATGCCAGCGAGGGTAACGCCGCGCAGGATGAAGGGCGCGACCGAACCCGGAAACTCCATGCCTTGCGCCAGACCACAGGCCGCCACCACACCGCGATAACGAATCCCGGCGCAGACATTGGCCAGCGTGTGACTGCCCACCGAGTCAATCGCCGCCGCCCATTGCTCCTTGGCCAACGGTCGCCCTGGCTGCGACAGGGTTTCACGATCAATAACCTGCGATGCGCCGAGCGTTTGCAGGTACTCGCTCTCCGAAACACGCCCGGTGGAAGCGATCACTCGATAGCCCAGCCTGGCGAGAATGGCGATGGCAAAACTGCCCACGCCGCCATTGGCACCGGTCACCAACACCTCGCCATGCTCCGGCGTCAGGCCATGCTTTTCCAGCGCGATCACGCTGAGCATGGCCGTATAACCCGCAGTGCCAATGGCCATGGCCTGCGCGGGAGTAAAGGTTTCCGGCAGCGGGATCAGCCATGCGCTTTGCAAACGGGCCTTCTGCGCCAGACCGCCCCAGTGACGTTCGCCGACACCCCAGCCATTCAGAAGAACTGTGTCGCCAACCTTGAACACGTCGGTTTCACTGGCTTCCACTGTGCCTGCCAGGTCAATACCCGGCACCATTGGAAAACTGCGCACAATCGGGCTCTGACCGGTGATCGCCAGTGCATCCTTGTAATTGAGCGTGCTGTGCGACACACGCACGGTCACATCGCCGTGCGGCAGTTGGGCCTCGTCGATATCGGTCAGGTTGACTCGATACCCTGCTTCGTCCTTGTCGATCAAAATGCCTTTGAACATGTGCGCCTCCAATTTAGACCGATCGTCTTTAATAAGCCCCGAGAAATTGTGTGCTGAACGATCATTGAGGTAGACCGCGAAGGTAACCGGCGATGAATGTGTTCAACGGAACATCGCTTTTCACCAGCCGGGCGCGTAACACTGCCCCTTCCCAGCCAATCCAGAAAAAAGCTGCCAGCTCGTCGCAATCAGCATCTCGGGACAGCTCGCCACTTTCCTGAGCAGCGCGAAGGCAACAGGCAAGCTTCGCTTGCCAATCGAGCAGGATCTGCTCCAGACGCTCACGGAATCCGTCCGGCAACAGGCAGATTTCCTGCCCCAGATTGCCGACCATGCAACCGCGTCGGTAATCATGGCGCGCCATGCCGCCTTTCGCGCTCTGTACAAAACCGACCAGCCGCTCCAGTGGCGACAGCGACTCGTCCAGCAGCAAGCGTTCGAGGCGTTGCGCGAAATAGCGGGCATATTCATCCAGCACCGCCCTGCCGAACGCTTCTTTGCTGGCGAAGTAGTGATAGAACGACCCCTTGGGTATGCCGACTTCCTTGAGGATGTAATCCAGCCCGGTCGCCGAAAAGCCCTGCTCGGTGAGCACTTCCAGACCGCGACGCAAAAGCGCCTCACGGGTCTCAAGGTTGTCACGGTCCACTTTGGGTGGCCGGCCGGGTCGTCTGGCTTTGAGGGGTAATTCAGTCATGCGGGCAATATTAGACTGATCGTCTTTAATGTCAATCGACCCTTGCGGTTGCCAAATCGTCCTGCCTCACGCTCAATGGCTTTTTGCACATCGCAATAAACACGGAGACAGGCATGAGCCGCTGGCCGGATACCCGCATTCTAGAGTTGTTCAACATAGAACTGCCCATTCTCCAGGCCCCCATGGCGGGTGCAACCGGCTCAGCCATGGCGATTGCCGTCGCCAGGGCCGGTGGACTGGCGGCGTTGCCGTGCGCCATGCTGACGCCGGACCAGATCCATGAGGAAGTGGCGACCTTTCGGCAGCACAGTCACAACGCCCCGCTGAACCTGAATTTCTTCTGCCATCAACCGCCGGCTCACGACGCTGTCCGCGCTGAACGCTGGAAGCAGGCACTCAAACCTTATTACGACGAACTGGGCGCTGACTTCGACGCACCCACACCGGTTTCCAACCGTGCGCCCTTCGACAGCGACAGTTGCGCACTGGTCGAGAACTTCCGGCCTGAAGTGGTGAGTTTTCACTTTGGCCTGCCTGAGCAAGCCCTGCTGGATCGGGTCAGAGCGACCGGCGCGAAAATAATCTCGTCGGCCACCACTGTCGAGGAGGCCGTCTGGCTGGAGCAGCATGGATGCGATGCGGTGATTGCCATGGGCTACGAAGCAGGCGGCCATCGCGGCCTGTTTCTCAGTGATCAACTGCACACCCAGGTCGGCACTTTCGCGCTGGTGCCGCAGATCGCCGATACCATACATATTCCGGTTATTGCAGCAGGCGGTATCGCCGACGGGCGCGGTGTCGCGGCGGCGTTTATTCTGGGAGCGTCGGCCGTGCAGCCCGGCACAGCTTACCTGTTCTGCCCGGAAGCAAACGTCAGTGCCCTTCACAGGCAGGCACTGCAACACGCGACGGACAGCCAGACCGCGCTGACCAATATCTTCACGGGGCGCCCGGCACGCGGCATCGTCAACCGCATCATGCGTGAAATCGGCCCGGTCAGCCCCCTCGCGCCGACCTTCCCTCTAGCCGGCGGGGCCTTGATGCCATTGCGTGCAATCGCGGAAAAACAGGGCAGCGGCGACTTCACAAACCTCTGGGCTGGCCAGTCGGTCGGGATCAAACATCGACGGGGCGCCACTGAGTTAACACGCCAAATGGCTGAAAACGCGCTGAAAATCCTCAGTGGCGGCTGAAAGATCGCTTTCGGAACAAGGCACAATCGCTATATATTTAAATATATAGCGATTCGCCTCCTTCACATGGCGTGCGTTCTCATTCATCACGGAGCTGTTTCATGCAATCAACCACGCTGCGCGCCACACTGAAGTTCTCGGCACTTGCCCTCACCGCCTTCGTAACCAGCTCCGCTTTCGCCGATGAAGTACAGGTTGCCGTAGCCGCTAACTTCACCGCACCGATTCAGGCCATTGCCAAAGACTTCGAGAAAGACACAGGCCACACGCTGGTCGCCGCGTTCGGTGCCACTGGCCAGATCTACACACAGATCAAGAACGGAGCGCCATTCGAAGTGTTCCTCTCAGCCGACGACACAACGCCCGCCAAGCTTGAGCAGGAAGGCGATACCGTGAAGGGCTCGCGCTTCACCTACGCCGTTGGAACACTGGCGTTGTGGTCAGCCAAAGAGGGCTACGTCGACAACAAGGGTGACGTGCTCAAGGCCAATCAGTATCAGCATCTGTCCATCGCCAATCCCAAGACCGCGCCTTACGGCCTGGCGGCCACTCAGGTGCTGGGCAAACTGGGGCTGACCGAGGCCACCAAAGCGAAGATTGTCGAAGGTCAGAGCATTACCCAGGCTTATCAGTTTGTTTCCACCGGCAATGCCGAGCTGGGTTTTGTCGCGCTGTCGCAGGTCTACAAGGACGGCAAGCTGACCAGCGGATCGGCCTGGATCGTGCCGGACTCGCTGCATGACCCGATCAAGCAAGATGCTGTGATTCTCACCAAGGGTAAGGACAACGCTGCCGCCAAGGCGCTGGTCGAGTATCTGAAAGGCCCGAAAGCTGCGGCGATCATCAAGTCCTTCGGATACCAGCTGTAAATGCCGCTGGGGAGTGCCGACATCGCGGCGATCTGGCTGACGCTGAAACTGGCGTCACTGACCACTGTCATCCTGCTGATCATCGGCACGCCCATCGCCTTGTGGCTGGCGCGCACCGACTCGTGGCTCAAGGGGCCGGTCGGTGCAATCGTCGCCCTGCCCCTGGTGCTGCCGCCCACCGTGATCGGCTTCTACCTGCTGTTGCTGCTCGGCCCCAATGGCCCGATTGGCCAACTGACCCAGAGTCTTGGCCTGGGAACGCTGACCTTCAGCTTCACCGGCCTGGTGATCGGTTCGGTGCTGTACTCGATGCCCTTCGTGGTGCAACCGCTGCAAAACGCGTTCGCGGCGATTGGAACCCGCCCTCTGGAAGTGGCGGCCACCTTGCGAGCCGGGCCTTGGGACACGTTTTTCAGCGTGATTCTGCCGCTGGCGAAACCCGGCTTTATCACCGGCGCGATTCTGGGCTTTGCTCATACCGTCGGCGAGTTCGGCGTGGTGCTGATGATCGGCGGCAACATTCCCGAGAAAACCCGCGTGGTTTCGGTGCAGATCTTCGATCACGTCGAGTCCATGGAGTACCTGCAGGCGCACTGGCTGGCCGGTGCGATGCTGCTGTTTTCATTTGTGGTTCTGTTGGCGCTCTATTCCAGCGGCAAATCCAAAGCGGGATGGAGTTGACTCATGGCCTCGCCGATTGAAGTGCGCCTGGAAATGGCCTACCCCGATTTCACCGTCAGTACCGATCTGACCCTACCAGGCTCGGGCATCACCGCGCTGTTCGGGCCGTCCGGCTCGGGAAAAACCACCTGCCTGCGCTGTATCGCAGGCCTGGAGAAAGCTCAACAAGGCTTTATTCGCGTTCACGATGAAGTCTGGCAGGACAGCGACAACGGCATCTTCCTGCCGCCGCACAAGCGCGCTATTGGCTACGTGTTTCAAGAAGCCAGCCTGTTCGCGCACCTGTCGGTGCGGGCAAACCTTGAATTCGGGATGAACCGCATTCCGCGCCAACAGCGCAGCATCAAGCTCAAGCAGGCGACCGAACTGCTCGGTATCGACCACCTGCTGGAGCGGCGCCCGGACAAGCTGTCAGGCGGAGAACGCCAGCGGGCCGGAATTGCACGCGCCCTGCTGACCAGTCCACGCCTGATGCTCCTTGATGAGCCGCTGGCAGCGCTGGACGCCAGACGCAAAAGCGAAATCCTGCCGTACCTGGAGCGCCTGCACCGCGAGCTGGAAATCCCCATGCTGTATGTCAGCCACGCCCAGGACGAAGTCGCACGCTTGGCCGACCATCTTGTACTGCTTGAAGAAGGCAAGGTGCTTGCCAGTGGTCCCATTCAGGAAACCCTGGCGCGACTCGACTTGCCGCTGGCCATGGGCGACGACGCGGGCGTGGTCATCGAAGGCCTGGTCAGTGCCTATGACCGCGATTACCACTTGCTGAGCGTCACCCTGCCCGGCAGCGAACTGTGCATGCGCGTCACCCATGCCGAAATGCCATCAGGCACCCTGTTGCGCATCAAGGTGCAGGCCCGCGACGTCAGCCTGAACCTGCAACCCGAAGACCAGAGCAGCATTATCAATCGACTGCCGGTCACCGTGCTTGAAGAGATGCCCGCCGACAACGCAGCACATGTTCTGGTGAAACTGGACGCAGGCGGCACGCCCCTGCTGGCACGCATCACCCGCTATTCACGAGACCAATTGAGGCTGCACCGGGATCAGCAACTGTGGGCGCAAATCAAGGCAGTTGCCGTACTGGCATAGCCATGGCCTGGCGCTGCATGGAAATAAACGGCACCACGGTAAAACGTCGCGGTCAGTGTTTTTAACTGCCTTCGGAATTTAGCCATGCCTGACTCGACTGCCCTCAGCCAGCCCGCCAGTGACCTGCATTACGTAGACGACACTCAGCCGGGCCTTACGCGCAAAATACTGCGCGGCAAATTCGCCTACTTCGACACCCAGGGCCAGCGCATCAAGGACGAGTCAGAAATCAAGCGCATCAACGCCCTCGCGGTGCCGCCCGCCTACACCGACGTGTGGATCTGCGCCGACCCGATGGGGCATTTGCAGGCCACCGGACGTGACGCTCGCGGTCGCAAACAGTACCGCTACCACCCGCGCTGGCGCGAGATTCGCGATCAGGATAAATACTCGCGAATGATCGACTTCGGCCACGCCTTGCCCAAGGTGCGCAAGCAGATCGAAGCACAACTCGCCCAGCCGGGCATGGGCCGGGAAAAAGTCATGGCCACGGTCGTTTCGCTGCTGGACGCGACGCTGATCCGCATCGGCAATAGCCAGTACGCCAAGGAAAACCGTTCCTATGGCCTGACCACGCTGCACAACAAACACGTCGAGGTCAAAGGCGGCCAGATCCTCTTCGAGTTTCGCGGCAAAAGCGGCGTTGAGCACAAGGTCAGCGTAAAAGACCGCAAACTGGCCGCTGTGATCAAACGCTGCATGGAACTGCCGGGGCAGAATCTTTTTCAGTACCTGGACGAAGATGGCGTGCGCCACGCCGTGACCTCATCGGACATCAACGCCTACCTGCAAAGCCTCACCGGCGCCGACTTCACCGCCAAGGACTACCGCACCTGGGCTGCCAGCGCACTAGCACTGGCCACCCTGCAAAAGCTGCACTGGGAACCGGAAGCCGACGCCAAAAGACACATCGTCGACATGGTCAAGGCGGTGTCCAAACAACTGGGCAACACCCCCGCCATCTGCCGCAAATGCTACATCCACCCGGCCGTGCTGGAAGGCTTTCTGCTAGGGAATTTGGCCAAGCTTCCGCGCTCCAGGCAGCGCAAAGGGCTACGCCTGGAAGAAGTGGCACTGGCCAGCTACCTGCGAATATTGGCGGACAAGGTGGGCGTAGTAGCGAAAGAAGGCAAATCCTGAGCACTATCGGGTACGCAGTTCAGACGTTGAGGCAGTGATTATGTGTAGCTTCATGATTTGCCAAGCATTTCTGTCAGGCAGGAAAGCGATATCTCGAGGCATTTGAGGTGCTTTCATGCTTGCTTCATAGGGGCCGGGTGTATATATTCCCTGCCTTGGCGCTACCGCCCCGATGGCGAAATTGGTAGACGCAAGGGACTTAAAATCCCTCGTCCTTTGGACGTGCCGGTTCGACCCCGGCTCGGGGCACCATTTAAAATCAAGGGGTTACGTGGCTTTAGTCACATCCCCCTTGAGCTTCATGCTCCGCAATAATTAATGCTGCACCGCAATTCGTCGTAAAACCTATCCTCCGGCGTCCTGCCGACGAACACCACTCCCCAAACCTGAAGTACTCGACTACTGTATGCCTATACAGCAATTGAGAAACACTCATCATGAACATCGACTACGCCGAAGACTGGCCGTTCTGCCCCACGGAGGAGCAGATGCTCAAGCAACACGCGCACCTAGTATCGGAAGAAAATAGGCTGTTGCGCGATGAGGTAGACCGATATCGCAAGCACGTCACGAAGCTCGTCGACATGCACAACGATGCAGCGCTCGAGCGTGACAAGCTCAGGATCAAGCTAAAAGCTGCTGATAGCCGGATATCGGATCTACTTCGTGACTCTTGTGATTCCTGGGGGAAGATCGACTCACTAAAGCGCATTTTGCATCAGCACCGAACGTTGCTTCTCGACGCGGGCGTAAGCTCCGAGAACTGGGCTGGGCAAGGCAATGTTTAGGCGTCATGCCTGAGGTTTAAATCTTGCGGATCCCGAACTGCGCGACCTTGGCAGTTGAGTTCTGCGCCACACCGGCAGCCAGGTAAAGGCCCATGCGTGACGTGATCACGGTTTCACTCAGATCAATCATCCCACGCTGGGTCTCCAGTTGCCCGGAGAAGCTGGCGGGCATGGTGAACGGCTCTTGGTACTTGTCCATCGAACGGTAGTAGAACGTGGAAGATGCGCCATTGACCGTCTTGGTGATGGTCAACTCAGCCTCCCAGGCCAGTATGCCGCGCGACGACCCAACGATATCTGCCGCCGACACCATTTCGATAACGTCACCGGCCGCCAGGTTGTTCTGTACCACGTTGGCCGTGGGCTGCACGTAGATGTAGCCACCCGCCGCCGCCATGTTGCCACGCAGCTCGATGCACTGCGCCTCACCATAGGCGGCAGGCTCCTTGTACCACCGCGTAATGATCCCTGTCAGGCCAGAGCCAACGGCTTTGTAACCGTCCGCCAGCACAGAGCCGGCCACAGCATTCACGCCAGCAGGCAGAGAACCTCCGGTGCCCGCTAGCAGCGGGTTTGCATTGAGGC
Source organism: Pseudomonas syringae CC1557 (assembly GCF_000452705.1). Taxonomy (NCBI): domain Bacteria; kingdom Pseudomonadati; phylum Pseudomonadota; class Gammaproteobacteria; order Pseudomonadales; family Pseudomonadaceae; genus Pseudomonas; species Pseudomonas syringae. Next base: position 2,854,099 of record NZ_CP007014.1, on the reverse strand, counting down.
AGCCGAACGGGCGAATGGCCGAGTAGATATCGCCAGCGTCGGTGGGCAGCGGGATGCCCGGGAATTCGAAGTTGGCGGTGATGATCGGCACCACTCGCGAACTGATGAAGTCGGCACCCAGGATGTTCGGGTGCAGACCTTCCACCGTCATGGCCTCGGTGAAGCCGTCCCAGATGTTCACCACCGGCACGAACTGGCTGACATAGCTCAGCACCCAGTCCTTGTAGGCGATCGCCTCAGCCGCCGTCCCAGATGTTCACCACCGGCACGAACTGGCTGACATAGCTCAGCACCCAGTCCTTGTAGGCGATCGCCTCAGCCAGCGCCTGCCCGGCCAGTGCCCTGCTACCGAACCGAGGCGTACCAGTGCCAACTATTAGGTGCTTACCAGGCGTGTTCAGGAACGCGGTGACGACCTTCATCACGTTGGCTTTCGTGTCAGCCAGGCTCATACCTGCGGTGGTGCTGTCGTTCGTGCGCGACAGCAGCAGCCTGGTTGTCGACGTAGCTGGGAAACAGACCGGTGTGCGCCGCGATCCAAGCCGCGTAGCCATACGCCTCGGTACCGAATGCCGTAGCAGCGATGGTGTGGCAGTTGCCCGAGAAGCTATCGCCGAGCAGGCCCAGGCCACGCCGTATAGGTTGCCGGCGTGGGATAGGGTTTACCAGAAGGCTCATCGCGTCACCTCGAAGACAGCGCCACCATTGGGTGTAATACGAGTCGAAGAATTGCCGAGCTGCAGCAGGTAGCCGCCGTCCTTGGTGAAGGTGTCAGTCACCACCCAGATATCGCCGGCCTTTTTCTCGACCATCACAGTCCCGCCGTTCGCCTTGACGATCAGCATCGTCTGGCCCATGTATTTCTGAATCAGCTGGGTCGTCGCCATTTTGTTGTTCCGTTACTCAGAGGTAATCGAGGATTTGGATAGCTCATCGGCAAAGCGGTTACACGCCAGCCCAGCTATTCGGGACTGGTCATAAGCCTTTGCCAGTTCTCCCGCTCGCGCGTCAGCCCTGCCGAGCAGGTCGGAGAGCACCATTGCGGCGCGGGTGGCTGCCTTGCCTCGCTCGGCAGCTCCGGAATCACCGGGGGCGCAACTTGCGGTGGCTGCCAGCTTTCCGGCTTCGACGCGCAGCCGGTCGCCAGCAGCGTCAGCGACAACAGCATCAGTAAGTGCAGCGGTCTGTTCTTGTCTCGCATCATTTGCCACCTGGTTGGCCGCTTTCTGGCGGCGTTGCTCTTCGGTTCGGTACTCGGTAGTCGTGGTGGCGACCGCTTCGGATTGGGCGCCGACTTCCTTGGCCCACTTCGCCCGCCAGGCCAGATCGGTGACGCTCACGCCGTGCCGGTATGCGCCGTACAGTGCGCCAGCCATCGCCAGCAGAATCAGCAGCAAACCCACCGCCCTCCACGGCAGGGCCTTCACGCCAGCACCTCAAGCGCTCGGGCGTACAGAGCCTGCCGATCAGCTAGGCCGTTCGTGCCACCATTGATGCGCTTGGTGATGGTCAGGAAGTCGCCCTTGTCGGCCAGAGTGTTGAGCGCGGCCCGGTGCCAGAACCATGCCGCTGACATCGCGGCGTGCTGCGGCAGCTCGAGCAGCTCGGGATGGTTGATCAGGTCCAGCCCAAGCGCTTCGCCGCAGTCGGCATAGTTGGCCCGGCCCGTCACCTGAATCAGGCCGTGACCACGGAATTTCGAGCCGTCACCCGCAACGGTATTGCCGAGGTCCTTGCGGCCCTCGTATGCCAACTGCTGCGTCGTCGGCCCCCAAAGCTCGCGGACGTAACGCAGCTGACCGGACTCATGACCGACCTGGGCGATGAAAGCCGCGATGCGCAGGCGGGTGACGATCTGGTACTTGCTCATCGCCGTGTTCAGGACGGGTGCAAAAACGCCGGCTTTCTGGCCGGCGTTCGGTAGGATCAGCAGCAACTGCTGTGTGGTGATGGGCATTTGGGTTTCTCCAGGCAAAAAAATACCCGCTCGATGGCGGGATGCGGGTGTCGCTGTGCAGGTGTTACGCGGCGGCAGGTTCGGGTGCTTGCTGAATCGATGCCTTGAACTCTGCCATCTCGGTGCGGAACGCCTCAAACTCTGCACGTAGCGCTCCAAGCTCGGCGCGAAGCTCTATTGTTTCGGCGTGAAGCTCTTTGGTGCCGCCCATCACATCTGTGATCAGTGCCATCGGATCTAGCTGCTGAATCCGTGCTTGGCCGTTTTCGTCTACGCCATCCTTCACGCCCGTTACGGCCAGCGGGTTTACCTCTTGGGCCTCATGCGCGATCAGGCCTTGGTAGGTGGTGCCATCGCCGCTAAACACTGCGCCGAAAATCTTGCGCTGGTAGGTGACGATCCTGTACGCATCGATCCGATCAAGGTACGACTTCACTTTGGCGGCGGCGATGTACTTCTTGAACCGGTAATCAGACCCGAACAGCGTCATGGTCCCGACATAGGTGTTGTCGATCCAGACGTCGACGTTAGAGCCGGTCCAGTTGTAGTTGTACACCGTGCCGCCTCGACCGGCGCTCAGACCTGCTCTGCACCAGGTGCCTGCTGACGCCAGTCGTCCCGTCACCTCATACGCCCCCTGCAGCGTGAGGACGCCGTTGGCAGCGTTTATGAGCCTGACGTCATAGTCTGCTGCGGTTTTGTTGTAGTGAAAGTCGATGTAGGGACTGGTGTTGCTAAGTTCGATACCGCCGAACGTCGGTGCCTGTTCGGGTCCTACGCCCAGGGCGTTCCGCGCGGTGGTTTGGCTGTTACCGCCAGTCCCCCCAGATGCGATGCCGATAGGTGCCGCAGTTACAGACAGCGACGACACAGTCAGCAGCCCGTCGTAGCTGTAGGTCATGCTCGGCCCGGTCGCTGTGTTGGCACCGTTGACGGAGCGCCAAGTGAACCCGCCGGTGCCGCCACCACGGTTGACAATAAAGTGTCCTTCACCGGTTCCAGCGGAGTTCCACCCCATATACAAGCCTTGGACATTGTAAAGGGCGCTCGCCTGCTGTACCCCGACTTCGAGCAGCAGCGCTCTCCCGTCCGTGCGGCCTGTGCCGCCTTTGAAAACAGGCAGTGTGTCGTAGTTGCCGGTGGTGCCCAGCGCTGCCAGTGAATTACCCCAGCGCTGGTTTACCGTATTAAAAGCATCTGTCAGCGCCTTCGGGTAACCCTGGACTGGCTCAATGAAATAGGCAGCGCCACTGACAGTTGCGCCCGTATAAGCAGGGATAATTGCCAACACGGTGTCGCTGATGATGTTGAACACTTCATAACGTCGGCCGTCTGGTGCATTGAACGCATCGCCGATCCTTGAGGACGTGAACGTTGTGCCAGTGCCAGTTACAGTCGTGGAATTTTGGGTTACGGCAACTGTGCCGCCTCTCGACCAAGGCATAAGGTTCCTTAAAATTCAGTTGTAAGGGAATGGCAAGTTCGCTGTCGGAACAACAAGCGCCTGCGGATATCGATCCAAGGGAAGGTTGGCCAGAGAGCCGGGGATGCTGTACTGGTTACTGGACAAGTCGATACTGGAAGTAGCGCCAGCTGGTGCAAACATGAAGCTGATACCACCGTTGCGCCCATAAGCCCCTTCAGAGAAACCGATAACCTTGGCGTTTACGCCCGTAATCGATGCATCAATATAGCCCGCAGCAGCGCGGGACCAAGGCAAGCAAGCGGCATATTCGATTCCCTGCCCCAGCGCTATATCAACCACGAAGTGAGTCTGAAAATCGACAGAAGCCGTCTGGGGCCGGATGGCCTGCCAGCTCCCTCCCGCATAAGGTAGAGGCCTACGGTTCCATGCGTCCGCCGCGCCTGGCGCAGGAGCTTGGACAGACGCAACCACGTTCAAGGGAGGCTGGAGGGAATTGAAGGTGCATACGCCCTGATCGGTGTACGTCTTCAGGTACGGTGATCCGGGAATATTGTCGGCCATCAGATCGAACACATAAGCCTTTGTTGCGGTACTTGCTGCGCTGAAGTGGAGCGTCATAGTTGAACCGCTGATCGACGTCCCTTGCAGGCACCCTTTACCAACGAGAAACACAATCGGTGATCGAGGGCTATTTACAGTTGTCGTGAACATCTGGTCGCCTGTTCGCGCGCTGTCGATGTAACTACCGCCCTGATCGGGATCGTTTGTAACCGACCGCAGCACCTTTCTCTGCCAGACCTCTCCGGCGACCAGATAGCCGCTCTTAATCAGTCCGTAACATATTCTGGAAGTATCGAACAACAATTCACCGGTATCTTTATTTACCACCAACGAAGTCATCAGTAATACCCGTAATAAATTCGACAGTTCGCCGAGAAGTAACCCCAACCGTTTGTGTTGTAGGAATAAGCCCAAGACAGCGAAGTGCCAGACAACGTAATGCCTGGCCTCTTTCCTTTTTCCCGCTGGAGATCCACCAGCGGGACAGGAATAAAGTAGGCCGCTTTCCCAGGGGGCGGCGCTGGAATCGTCACTGCCCCATTAACGCCGTTCGTATCGACACTACCCATTGTCTGACTGAGCTTCATGGTCATGTCGACCAGCACTCGTTCATCAGCGGTTTTTAGCGTTATCCCCGTCATGTCAAAGACTCAAATCGATGCCAAGAACACCGTTGGCGTGATACATCTTGATGGATGAGTTGCTGATGGTTGACCTACGCCCATCATCCATACTTCCGTTGAGCTGCCAGGGGCCGGTCTTTGGAAAAAGCCAGCCGCTAACGTTCGCCACATAGTCAGAAGACTGGAGGTTTCCAACTTTCAACCAGCTGATAGAACCGTCTTCGATAAATGCCGAGCGAATGAATGTCTGCCCGCCAGTGATGCCGAAAAACGACTGCGGCGATTGCGAGCTGGTATTCATCACCAGAAAAGTATCGGCCCGCACAACAAACTGCGAAGTCGTGCCAGCCGCCCCGCTCTCAAGACCAAGCCCAAACCCCGCCGCGTAAGGGATGTTGTTCTGTGTGAGCTCCATCCTCACCGACCAGATCCCGGCCAGCTTGTTGTTGGTGGTGGCCAGCGCGCTGGTTGTCTGCTGAACCGCAACGGTCGCGTCGTTTGCCTTGGCCTGCGCCGTCTCAATCCGGGTAGACAGCGCACCGTCAGCGTTAGACCTTGTGGCCGCTTCGGACTGAATGGCCGCCTGAACCGTTGTCTGGTTCGTGGTAACCGTCGCTGTCAGGTTCGTGATCTGCTGTGCAGTCGCCTCCCTGTCCGTGGCTTGCGCTGTTTCAACGATGCTGATTTTTGCGTCGTTGCCCGCTACCCGAGCATCCAGCAACGTTGTGCGCTGAGCCTGCGCAAAATCATTTTCGGTTCGTACCCTGACTTCCTGCGCGTAGTTGGCTGTTTCCTCCCAGGCTTTGAGAGCAGCGGCCATCTCGCCTTCTACGCCTTCATCCCTCGACGAGGCCTGCAGCGCATTCAGTTGGGTTGCTGTCGCAGTGGTCTTGCCGTCGACCGTCGCGATGTTGGCTGTGTTTTTGGATACCTGATCCGCCTGTGCATTAGCCGAGCGAATCGACTGCCCGGTGTTGACCCAGTAAGTCGGGTTCGGCGGACCGTTCGATCCGTTGGCCGCCGCAGGTACTGCCGCAATGGCCGTCCATAGGTTGTCACCTACTCGCACGGTGTTATCGCGCACGTAGGCATCGGTCGGCACGTATACCAGTGCATCGGTGATTTCTCCGATATTGGCTTTGAGCTCTTCAAGTCGCTCATTAACGGAACCAGGTCCGTCGCCGTCGATGAGCTCGAGCCTGCCAAGCAGGTGTTCACCGAACTGGCTTTCGGTCAGCTGCTTGTCCAGCAGATCCAGAACAGGGCCTGCATCGCTGCTGGTCTGCCCCATGACGCCGATACCGACCGGATACCACGGTCCGATGTTGCCGGTCCGGTCCACCAGTCGCGCCCAGAAGAAGAACGTCACGCCCGCTTTCAAGGACTGCATGACGTGTTCCGACTGGGGATAGGCCAGGTCGCTCAGCTTGGTGGCCTTGGCCAGGTCGGTCGTTGGCCCGTACCAGATTTCGGTTCGCTGCGTATCCTCTACACCTGCCGGAAAGGTCCAGTTCAGTTTGATGCCGAAGATCAACGATGAGGCAGTCAGCGAAGTGACAGCAGGCGGCAGCCCTTCCTTGCCCTTGAGCTGAGTCAGGATCGAATTCCGCCAGCTCGAAGAGATGTCGTAAGCGCTAACTGCGCGCACGCGAGCGAGATAGGCACCGGCATAGATGCCGGTGATATCGACACTGGTTGAACCGGTGCGCTGAACCTTGATCCAGTTGCCGTTATCCCTGCGCCATTCGACGTCATAAGCAACCGCGCCGGCCACGGCGGGCCAACTGATGGTCATTGTTGTAACAGCCAGGCCTTGCGCGATCGCCGTCGTTGACGCCAGCGAAACGCTGGCAGGCGATGGAACGACCGTGATCGGAATGACACTGATCGGACGCTCTTCCAGCCGGGCACCGGTGTCGATGTAGGCAAACTTGCTTGGCTCGTACTGAAGAGCGGTAATTGCGTACTCGCCTTCCGCACTGCGTTTCACGCTCAGCACCCGGTACAGAGGGATAGCCAGGTCATCGGCATCCAGCGCCCATTGCAGCTGGGTGGTAGGCGTCTCGCTGTAAGCGACAGTGACGGTAATCGCCCTGCCTGCCACGGACTGAACGGTCCGGCCTTCAGCCTGGCCGCTGGGCAGGTTGACGATCAGACGGTCACCGGCCTTTGCCAAGGTGTCGCGATCGAGCGTTACTACTTTTCCAGCAGCACCAGCAATGCGTCCGCCGATCTCCCGCCCAGCCAGTAGAGAATCAGCGATAGGAATGATGTAACCGGGCAGCGGGATAGCCCCTTCCATGCCGGTGCTGAAGCTTACGGTGCGGTCTTGGTTGTTGCTCATTACGACCCACTTGCCGCGGCGCTGCGCCTCGGAAGCGCGCGTGCAGCCGATCGCGGTAAGCTCGGTCGGCTTGTCGCCGAATCGACGCTGCAGCACCGGATCGGCAAATGGAATGACATCTGTATCGTAATTGTTGTCAGGGTTGTCGTAACCGACGATTGCCCGGGTGTAGCGTGTCTTCGCCGAGGCACTGCCGTAGGTGAATTTTCCGTCGATGACGTTGGCGCGGGTGAAGACGTAATCGAAGTCTTGGGCGCGCGGCATATCGGCCTGCGTAACTAACTGACCTTGCGCCCAGTAGGTCATGCTCCGATAAATGCCGGAGATATCGCGCAGCAGGGACCAGGCATTGACCTTGCCCTGCAGGTTCATATCACATAGGTAACGAGGCTCTAAGCCGCCAACTCCGTTTGGGACATCTTGGTCGCAGTACTGCGCGATGCGGTACAGCTCCCACTTGTCGACCATCCACGGCTTGATGCGTTTACCGAGGCCAAACCGGTCTTGAGTGCATACGCCATATGTCACCCAGGCAGGGTTGTTGGTCCATGCCTCTTTCATGGAGCCGTCCCACACGCCCGAATAGGTGCGGTTAAACGGATCGTAATTGCTCGGCACCTGCCATTTCCGCGCTTTGCACTTGACCGTCACTGCGGGAATGTTGGTGAACTGCTCAGCATCAAACTCAATGTAGAGCAGCGCCGTGTTCGGATAGCGCAGCTTTGCGTCGATGACCTCTGTGAGCCCGGCCACCAGCATGGTGTCGGCAATCTTGTTGGTGTTCTGGTTGGCGGTCAGGCGGCGGACGCGGATCTGCCAGCCTGATGTCGCGGCGGGCAAATCGATGCGGCGCGAACGCTCGTAGCGCGTGGTGGTTTTGCCGTCCACGGCCTCCAGCAGTGCCTCCTTGTAGCTGCCGCCGTCCGTGGCCACGTCGATCGCGTATTCAATGCGGTAGCCGCCGACATTCCCTTCATCGTCCTGCTGCTGGAGCGCCGGCCATGCGAGACGCACACGCACGGCAGATAACTGAGTGTTGGTGATTGAGCGCACCCACGGCGAGGCGTTTCGCAACTCGACATTGACGGTCGTCTCGTTGTCGATGGACGGAATGCCGGGGATGTACGACTGATCAACCGAGCCGGTGCGCCATTCCCACTTAACGTTTTGGAAATTGACGTTGCCGCTGGCATCGTTGATCGGCGTGTTGTCGAGGTAAATGTCGGCAGCCGTCGGCGTTCCTTCGAACTCGCCCTCGCCCACAGCGATGAGCAGCTTTGCCAAGTTGGTGGAGCGCAGGCTATCGGAAGCCTCGGTCGGCGACTTCGGACTTGCGCTGCCGCCTTTCTCACCGTGGATATCGATCTTCAGTGCTGCGCCCATGCTTTTCTCCAGGCATAAAAAAACCGCCTCTCGGGCGGAATGTGGCAATGGCGTTTAGATATCATTCGTGCTTTTGGGATGCAAAAATTACGGTTATCATGGGCCCCACCCACTTAACGAATCACGGAAGTCTCTTCTTATGGGAAAGGCCCGCGTCTGGATACGCCCGGTTTTGTCGATACCCTTCTATGTGGTGTCAGTTTATCTATGGCTTATAGCCGTAATGAGTTTTATAGCTACTTCGTTGATCATGTTAAACGCTCCCCTAACAGCTCAAGAATCCGGTGAGAAAATTGCTGACTTGGTCTTTTCAATAATCGGCATAGTAGTTGCCGGGGGCTTTTGGTTGCTTGGTCGATACATAAGGACATCAAGTTTCAAGAGGCGGCTTAAGGTCACGTCTCCAAGCCAATCTCAGCTGTAAATTACGTTTTATCCTCAGCGTATATGCCTGCACTGATAATAGCCCCGCCCCAGCGCCGCTCACCGATGCAGATCGGAACAGGGTTTCCGCTGGCCGTTGTGTTCTTGGCGCTGCCGAAAGCGTAGGACGGCTGGTTTTCCGGAGCCGCGCTCTGCTTTATGCCTGAGGCTTGCGGGCTGAGCATCTGGATCACGCCGCCAGCCAGCAAGGCAAAGCCCACAGGGGCCGTGGGCGCTCCAAAGTAGCTTGCTGCAATCAGGACAACGCCAAGGACAGTCTGTATCAGACCTCCCCGCTTACTGCCCTGCAGCACCGGCACAACCCTGACCTCGCGAGAACCTCCGAGTCCGAAGCCATTCTCACTGACGTTTTTACCGTTGCGAAATATCGCGAATCGCATGCCCAGTCGGTCAAGTCGGCGAATCTCATCCGCGAACCCGTCAAGGGTCGCCTTCAAAGCCTTGAACACCTCCCAAGTCTGTCCTGAGTCAATCTGCCTGCGATGGACACGACCGAACTTGCGGGCCAGCGATCCCGACAACTTGATAGTGGTCATGGGTGAGTAATGAATGGCTGCCATGTGTTTCTCCGGGCAATAAAAAACCGCCCGGAGGCGGTTTAGTCAGTTGTGAATTTGAATTTTCACCTTATCAGGCATTACGTCAAACCTCTGTGCAAGGGCTAAAGCTGCCTCTCTCAATCCAAGCTCTAGAGGCATAGGCGATGGCCTGATACGCTCAAGGCCGACGTTAGCGAGAATATCTTTGAGCTCATTGACTTGGCTCTTTGACCGCCACCTAGACCCAGAAAAATGAGTATTCATTGGAAGGTTTTTTCCATCGTCATAGATTGCAGATGAAAATCTGAAACTCCAAAATCCCTCTGACCCTGGGGTCTTGAGCCACTTGTCAATAGTGACGACAGCTTTCACGCCCTCCTGATGACGAAACACCGCATATTTAGTGTCATAAATGGCGTTGACAGAGCAAGACAGCGCCCCTTCAAATTCCCATCGCTCGATCACGAGTTCAAGATCCGTAGGCATGATCTCAAAAATCATAAATCCGCATTCATCATCCATGGTGATACTTTCCGTTGTGGGGTTCCGCCTGATCCTACAACTATTAGGTTCCACATTTGAACTGTCCACCCATCCAGCGTGGTCGAATGACCAGTAACGCGGCTCGCCATCGGCATAGTAGCTTTGCGCCTCACATTATCCTGTAGGCGATGCGCATGGATCCGGAAGAATTTGCAATGGTTCAGGACGCTCAGGCTGGCGTAACAAGCGCCACCATCGGAATTCTCAGAACATTTGCCGCTGTGCTGGTTGACTTGGTCCCAGATCACAAACTTGCTCACATGGCTTCCGAGTTCAATCGAACCCAACACGACGGGCTTGCTACAGAGCATCTGGGGGAGATTGGGATGGAGGCATATAGCCAAACGTACGATTTTGTCGAGTCGGCGCTCAATAAAGCTATCGAGAAAAAAACCGGTAGACGCTGAAGGATTTCCCAGCCCTTCGCCTGTAAGCCCAAGGACTGGGGTAGCGCCAATTTCGGCGCGGATAACGCAAGGAGCTTCAAATATGTCTCAACCAGAAATAAGCACTGAGCATGCAATTGCCCAACTCACTAGCCTGGTGCTGGCTCTAGCGCACACTCAGGCTGCCTCCAGCCCTGATCATGCAGCAGCGCGGATTGGCGCTGCCATCTACGCCTGCCGCGAACAGGGGGTCGGTGACTATTATCCCCTTCAGGTTTTCAACAAGGTATTCCCGGGGAAAAATCTCCCGATTGTTTTAACTGATGAGGAATTTGCTGCGAAGCAGGCCGAATCTAAGATCTAAGCTTCAAGTGCTGGATGCTAGTCTGATCAACAGCCTTTTGGCTGATGAAAAAGCTGCCATCTGGCATGCAGATCCACATCTGCTTACCGCTCGAATTATACGCTTCACTACTAACTGCCTTATTCATGCCTTTCTCCAGCGGCCTGCCGCATCATGTTGTTGGTTGTGCATCTTTGTGCCTGAGGATCAGGCGCGTCCTGTCCAACCACGGACCGCCGAAAACGATGATCTCCGACGGTCTGCCGTACAGGTGGTGCAACAGAAAAGGACCGGGGCCGAAAACCCCGCTTTCTTTACCGGTCAGCGAAGCGTCCGCGCCGAGATAGATGCCAGCGTGGTTCGGGTGCTTGGTCCGCCCTACCTCCATCACGATCATATCCCCGCGCTGCGGCTGATCGACCCGGACGAAACCAGCGGCCTCGTAATTGGATTCGTACAGGCTTTTCGCATCTGCTCTTTCCCACCAGCCGTCCGTGCGATTGAATGTTTCAAACTCCAGGCCGAACTCGCTCTTGTACCAATCGGCGCAGACCTGCCAGCAGTCCCAGGCACCATGCACGAAGGGTCGCTTCAACAGCGGCGTATTGCCGGTGGGCACGATGGTGCGCAGATCGCCTTCGGGCCACGACAAGATATGCCAGGGCATCTCCGTCGCTTCGCACATCGCCAGGTCGCGTGGTGAAGGCCTGCTGGTCGCATCCGGGTGCGAATGGACAACGCCGATGACGGCGCCCATATCTTCCGCCGCCGCGTAATCCTCGGGGCTGATGCGGAACTCTTCGTTTGGATCGGTCGCCGTGTTGGAGCAGGGAAAGTACTGCTGCTTTCGCCCCACGCTCAGAAGCAGCCCGCAGCATTCGCGCGGGTACTCAGCCTCCGCATGCGCCTGCACGGCCGCCAGTATGTATTTCAGCATGGTCAGCTCCGCGCGATCAGGGATACGGCGGGAAACCCGCCAAATGGGAGTTCGTTGCCTGCGCCGAATCGGGCGGTGCAGCCCGTGGTCAGCAAGCCGTTGCAGGTATCAAGCTCGGGGTCGTCTGTGGGCAGCCCGTCTTTGTCGACATATGGCCCGGTGTATCCGCAGTTCGGCCCGCGATATCCGCCAGTGAGGCACCAGTGACAAAGCGTGGTCATCTGCCGGCCAATCGATTCGCCGCCGACGTCGCCCGGGCTGGCCAGCTCCCAATTGACCGTTTCACCGTCCTCATTGGTTTTCTGATCGAGATACCAGACCTCGATAGATTCCTGAGTCGGATCAGCGTCGGGGTTGCCGCCAGGGAAGTTCTCGGCGTCCAGATACCTGCCGAGCGTATGCCGCATCGTCAGTTTGAACTCGAGCAGATCCTCGAATGCCAAACAAAGCGCCGTGATACGTCCGTTGACGTTACCCACCGAAAGCGTAGGCCTAACTGCCGTGCCATCTCCATTGGCTTCAATGCCGTCAATCTGCATAGGCCAGGCCCCATATTCGTTGCCTTGCCACCAGATCGATTTGGCCGGCAACTGATCAGCGTCAAGGCCGACGGCGATCAGCTCAGCAGCAGTGTGCGGGATGGCGTGACCATGGAAGCGCAAAATGTCCGCGCCGTACTCAGACCCATCGAGCTCAAACAGCAACACTTCGCTGCCTGGCTCAAGCGCCTGGATGTCAGCAATCAACGGCATGAGATGTCCTTAAGGGTGGAAGGCCCGGTCGAACGTGGCCGTCAATTTGAATACGCTGCCACCCATCGGGGTGGGCACTGGATTTTTGCAGGTGAACAGGCAGAGCTGGCCGAGCGGCGTGGTCCAGAGGAATGCTTTGGCTCCGGCGTGCCGATCGAGAAATTCCATGATCTGCAAGACTCTCTCCTTCGTGCCCGTGAAGGTGATCGGGTATGAGTCCTCCTTGTTGTTCGGCCCGTCGCCAACATCCTGTTTGTAGCCATTGCCGAACTGGGAGGTGCGCACCCGATAAGTGATATCGGGCGCGTCTCCGTGCTGGGTAGGCCAGGTAAAGGTTTCAATCGCCATCGGCCTTCCCCTGCAGCGTCTTCCAAAGCTCACTGCCAGGCTGAATCTGCCTACTCATACCGTCTGCGACAGAGTCGCCAATCAGTTTTTCCAGACGTTTAATTTCGCCATATATGTCAGGACTTACCTCTGAAGGCTCCATGATTACCGCTTGGATTCGCCCAATGGCGAGCCCCATTGCCCTTGATCTATCCCTGAGCTCAACGGCTTTCGTTTCATCAGTTACTCCTCTAAAAAAGAACTCAGAGATCGAACCTGTCAGCGACATCAAAAGCTCGCTGCGATCGTAATCAAACGCCATTACCCTCTCCCGTTTATAGCTCGCCAAATAGAACCACCCGGCTGAAGCCCTGTAGCGATGGCTTTTTCCGCAGCAGATCGGGTCGCTGATTGAATGTTACGTCCGGCAACTTCGGCAGACTGGGCATTATCAGCACCGCCTCCACCCTGCCCTGAGGCGTCAACTTGCACGGTCACAGGAAAGCTATAGCTGTTTCCGCCGCCGCTACCTCCGCCCAGCGCTCGGACGCCGAGCTGGCCGCCGGCCGTGCGAGTCAACGGCATGATGGCCTCGTCGCCCGCCTCGCCCATCACTCCCACACCTCCACCAGCGATACCGAACGCCGTCGGCTTGCTGACGATGCTGTTGGTGAACGCAGCGCCATTGGCGAACATCTGCACGCCGTTGGACCAGGCACCGCCTTTCGCCTGCGCAACCCCAGACCAGCCGCTCAGCGCTGCGTCGCTGTAGCCCGCAGCCGTTGAACCCGCAGATACTGCTGTAGATGCTCCGCCGCCGAAATAGCTGGTGGCCGCGCCAAACAAGGCTCCTAGCACGGCTGAGCTGGCTTTGCGCGTTTCGATTTTGGCCATATCGACCAGAATAGATTTGGCTAAGTCAGAGAAAGACCCCTTGCCAGTTATCGCGAAGTTGACGACCGAATCTTCCATGCTGCTGAACGCGCTGGTGAACAGACTTTTGGTCTGCCCGGCGACATCCCTCGCCGACTCCAGGTAGTTCTGGAAGGCGGACGATGCACCAGCACTCCAGCTGCCCTGGGCAACGGTCATGTCGTCGTAGTTGGCCTGAACCGTATCGCGCAGATCCTGCTGGTTCTTGTTGAGCGCTGCCAGTTTCAGGTTGTATTCGTCGAGACTCATGCCCCGCGAGCCGTCACCATACTGGTTGGCAAGCTCGACCTTCTGCTGGTTGGCCCGGTCATCTACAGAGTTCTGCTGGTCCGCCAATCCGCGCTGGCGATCACCCATGCCGAGCGTGGCAGCAGAGCGCTGCCCCTGTTGGCGTAGCGTTTTGACCTGTTGCTCCAGCGCGCTGGTGTAGGCGGAAACAGCTAGCCGCTGCTTCTCAAGCCTCCCCGTCTCTGCCGTAGCGAGAACTTCCTGCTCGGTATCGGCCTTCTTCTGGGCTTCCACCATTGAGGTGCGTGCATCGGCGATCTTCTGGTCAAGCTGGATGCGCTGCTCAGCGCTGGTCGAGGCCTTTCCCTTAGCCGCTTCCAGAGCCGCTATCTCCGCCTCATAGGTCGACGTGACATCACCCTTCTGCTGCTCGATGATCGCCGCGCGCTGACTGGCATAGGACTCGGCCGACACCAGTCCAGCTTTCTGCGATGCCTCCAGTTCCTTCTGGATGCCGTCGTAATAACCGGTGATCGACTTCAGCTGATTTTGCGCATCGTTAAATGCAGTCAGGTCGATCGCTGTAGCAGGTTTGGCAGGGTCTTTGTTTTTGTCCTTGATGTTTTGCAGGGTCTTGGCGACATAGTCAGACTGGACTTTGGGGTCGTCCGGGTTGGCCTTCTTCAGCACCTCAACATCGCGCAGGTAGGCTTTAGTCAGCTTGTCGCGCTTCTCAGCGTTGGTAAGATTTGAATCACTGATCAGCTTGAGACGCTGCTCGGCAGCAATACCCTCTTTCTGGCGCTGCGCCTCGTTACCCTTGGCGGCTGCGATCGCCGCCTGTGTTTCTCGCTGCTGGGTAAGGAACGCCAGTTCCTGCTTCGCGGTGCCGAGGCGCTGAGCCGCATCGGTGTCTGTAGGGTCGTAATTTAACTGGCTTTGGGCATAGGCAGCCTTCTGCTGCAGCGCGACGATTTTCTGCGCATCGTCCTGCTCTCTGCCAATGTTCTTGACCGAGTCGAGCGTTGCTTTTGCCGAGTCACCTACAGCCTTCCATCCGCGCTCCCATAGGCCGAGATTCTTTGTGATCTCACCTGAGCGGTCATTTATCGCATCGGCATAAGAGTCGGTCAGCAGCTTCGCAGCGCCAATGGTGTCGCCCTGCTCTTTAAGCGCTACGATCTGAGAATAAACGGACGCAGTAAGGAAATTGTACTGGTCGTTCAGATCCTTTGCGGCAGCAACAGGGTCCTTTCCGATTTTGGCAAACTCAGCGACGGTCTTCTCAACTGACTTGCCAGTTGCATCCTCCATTGCCGCAGCGGCATCGGCCACAGTCTTGAAACTGCCGCTGGCAATACTTCCGCTGCTCGCGATCTGTGCGAGGGATGCAGCCGCCTCGCCAATAGTCCCGTTGACCGCCGCCACTTGCCGCGCCATTACCGACAGATTGGCGGAAGTAGTGCCTGCGACGTTGCCTGTCAGAATCAGCGCCTTGCTGAAGTTGTCAGTTTCCTTAGTGCCCTGGCTGTAGCCGTAGATCAAAGCGCCAATAGCTGCGACAGCAGCGACCGCGCCAGTGACTACAAGACCAAACCCAACGGTTAGGGGTGGAGTTGCAGAGTTCAGTGCTCCAGCAGCCTCCTTGGCATTCTTCGCCGCGTCAGCGGCCGTGTTTGCCCCCTCGGCCATGGCGCCCAGGCCTTCACCTGCCGCTTCAGCTCCTTCGGCCGCTGCTTTGGCACCAGTACCAACACTCTCGAACGCCTCACCTACCGCACCAACGGTCCCACCAATGCCGAGGATAGATTTGATCTTGCTACCCAGCACATCAAGCGTTGGTCCGATGCCGCCGAACGAATCCTTGATCTGTCCGCCCTGCTGCAGCAAAACCAGCAGCGGGCTTTGCCCCGCGATGATGCTGGTGAAGATGTCGGTAAATTGCTCGGGCAGTTGCTTCAGCGCCTGCTCAGTTTGGGCCGACGATGAGGTGGTTTTTTTGAGCGTCTCACTGAAATCACCAAGCTTCTGACGGGACGCGTCAATCCGGGTGGAGTACTCCTTGAATGTATCGGCATCAATGAGTCCGGCGTTCTTGTATTTCTGGAGCTGCGCCTGCTGCTCATCAAGTTTGCCGAGCGCTGTAAGCGTCGGGTTGATTTTACCCAGAAGCGCCTGGAGCCCTTCAGCCTCAAT
The DNA here is from genome assembly GCF_000452705.1 of Pseudomonas syringae CC1557. Classification (NCBI taxonomy): domain Bacteria; kingdom Pseudomonadati; phylum Pseudomonadota; class Gammaproteobacteria; order Pseudomonadales; family Pseudomonadaceae; genus Pseudomonas; species Pseudomonas syringae. Next base: position 2,838,177 of record NZ_CP007014.1, on the reverse strand, counting down.
GCCAGTAGCGGCCGCTGCCTTCTTCGTCGATTCAGCAAGTTGGTCGGTTGAACCCACCAAGGCATCAGAATCAGCCTGCAATCGACGCCGAAGCGCTGCCAGACTGCTGGCAGAAGAGCTTGAGGCGTCCACAGCCGCCGTGTTTCCGGTGACACTGGTTGTCAGGCGCTGGTAGTACTCGCTCGAATCCAGCGAAGCCTTGGCCATAGCTGTGAGGCGAGCGATCGCCTGATCCGTAGTTTCGTTGAGCTTCCCCTCGGCCGAGGACAGGCTCGACGCCGCAGTCGATGCTTTGTCGAAGCCCGAGGAAACCCCATCAGCGGCTTTCTCTGCCCGGCCGCCAGCGGCAGCCAGCTTGTCCAGATCGGTAGCGGCCTGCGCGGCATCGCCGGAATCAACCTTGATCCCGAGTTCTGCAATGGTCGTCATGAGCGCTCCGTTATTTCGATTCGCTCATCACGAGCAATGCTTCGACTTCCAGTGTGCGGAGGTCGGAAAAGATGCTAGGCAGTTCATGCCGTTTGATGCCCGCCATGTGCGCCGTGGCCGGGATGGCAGAGTAATCAAGGCCAGATGCGCCGCCCGGCCCGGTTCGCCACTGAGTGGAGAGCGATTCGAACAGACGGAACGCCTTCCATGAGTCAGGCCAGACCTCGACCTCTTCGACGGGAATGTCGGCCAACGTCATGCCAAAAGCGGCGAGCTCCTTCTCCGACGGACCAGGCTCATACAGCGCCCGGGCCGCCGCCTTCAGTTTCCCAGGCGGGCCGGGTCGTAGGCCGACTGGTAAGCGTCGATGACTGCTTGAGGCGCGCCAACGCAAGTGGTCACCAGTGCGGCAACGGCCTCGTCGGTGAACTTGTCGTCGAAGGCCCAGCCGGTTACGACGTCCTTGACCTGCTCGACCTGGAGTGCGATCTCGGAGGCCGTCACTTCCTGCCAGGTAATGCCGTCGTCGATGCGCTTGGCATTCAGATCTGCGCGGGCCGTGTTCCAGCGCTCGAACATCTCAGCAAGCGCCTTCCGGTCCATGTATTTGAATTCGAACTCCACCTTCACCGGCTCTTCGCCGATGCGAGGAATCATCACTGGCGCTTTGAACGTCGGGTTCTGGGCGATCTTGATCTTGGCCATGGGTTACGCCACCAATGCCGAGTAACGGGTTGAACGGCCTGCCAGCGAAATGGTGATGGTTCGAGACATCACGTTGTTACGGCTCAGCGTGGGGGTTGCGGTGATAGAAACATAGGCGCTGTAGAGGATGACGCTCCCACCAGGCAGATTCAAACGAAGCACACGGGGCTGCTTGTCCTCATCAGCTTCCTCGACCACGGCGACGTAAGGGAGATCTGGATCATCAGCCACGGTGAACGACATGCTGATCGGGTTCTTGCTGGTCGGCAGTTGACGGTCGTCGTCGTCAGCAAGAAAGCCGAAGGTTGTGAACTGCTGGTCGCCGCCACTGGTGCTCACGTCCGTGATCTGAGAGATTTCGACGAATGCGGTCACCTCACGCACGGAGCCAGCGCCTGATCCGGCCGGGTAAGGTTGAACGTTGAGAGTGTTGATTCTCTCCAGCTCGAAAGAGCCACTGAGGCTGTTATCGACGCGCGCTGCTCGATCGTTCAGCCGGGTCCAGCCCGACGTTACGGCGATGATGTCACCGTCAGCCAGGCCGTGCGCAGCAGCAGTGGCAACAGCCGGGTTTGCATTGCTCAGCGCAGTTACAGGGATTGCCGCGCCATATGCGGAGGCGATCTGAAGGGTTGCGCCGTTGGGGAGTCTGAAGCCCATGTTGGTTTTCCTCTGTGCAGAAATGACAAAACCCGCTCAATGGCGGGTTCTGGGTTTGCCCAATGGGCGAATTAGTTGGTATCGGCGCGGTACTGAAACGAGGCAGAGACTGTCAGCGTACTGTCACCGGTGATCGACGGCCCGGGCTCAACTGGCGTGAGCACCAGCACTTCGAACGCGTCTTGCTTGAGCCTGAGATAGGCCGAGAACAGAGCGGCAATGTCGTCGACAAGGCCTTCAGCTTCGCCAGTCCCATTGCCTGCTGGGGCAACAACGTTGACCTGAAACACGCCGGTATAGACACGGTGATCACCCGACAAGGTGTCGGTACCGGTACCAGCCGGAAGCATGAACGCTGCCAGATACGTCTCGTCTGCCTCTGGCGTGAAGCTGACGCCCTGATAGGCGATTCTCAGGTTGCGCCCACCCGCCCACACCGTGAGTCTTTGTTCGAACAGTGAGCGGATTATTTTGTGGCTCATACCTGATGATTCCTGACGACGTCTTCTACGGTCTTTTGAAAATGCGCGAGCGTAACTCTGACCATCCCGTTTGGCGCTTGCGTGCTATGTCCAAACTCCAGCGGGATGGCATATGGCAGGCTATTGGTAATGTAAGCGACGTCGCCGGCATGAAACTCCAGCACGCCGTTGGCGATGCGTGCGTTGGATTTGCTGCCGCTCGGATCGAGCTCTTCTGTGGTCGAGTCGTTTGGAGCGCCAATGCCGAACATCCAGTTACCGCGGAATCGGCCACCGACATAGCCCTGGCCAGCTACGAGGCCATTCACATTGAAGTTTTGGTCTCGCTCTGTCTTGGTCAACGGCTTGGCGTATTTTACGCCTCGCTTCAGATTGCCGGACTTCGTGAAGTTCGATTCGGTCAAGTTTATGGCGGTATTGCGCACGGAAACCTTGAAGTCGTAGTCATCGGCTGCGCGGGTGTTGGTATCACGGAACGCCAGGTTGGCCGCCCATATCTCAGGACTGCCCACTGGAGACATTCGGATGACGCTGCTGCCGATCTCGATGATGATCTCGCGAAGACTGACATCGACCGCTTCCTTTGCCTGCTCGGCAAATTTGGCGAGGTCGAGGGCGAAGCTACCGGACTGGCCAGTACCTGCGCGACTCATGAGCGCACCTGCAGCTCGTAGAGCAGTGGTGTGCCTGCCGGATTGATCTCTTTCAGCGGTGGAATGATCGACCAGGTGCGACCCTGGACCACCACCTTGCTGAGCAGCGTCGGTGGCTGCTCAAGGCCCTTCGCGGCAATCTTCAGCTTCTTGTCGCCAACCTTGATCAGGGTATTGGTCTGAAACTCCTGACCGGTGAAGTCGAGCAGGATGCCTTGGGCGGTTCGCTCCGTGACCGTATCTGGTGATGTGGTGCCGGAGCTCGGGTTGTACCCGCCTTTAACCGAGTCGCGGATGGTGACTGCCTGGCCGTATTCGGTAATCAGATCAAGGGCCATCGCGGCCATCTCATCGTAGAAGGCCATGGTGGCTCCAAGTCAATCATGCGCGAACTGCGAACAGCCCGCGTCGTTGAAGATAATCTGCAAACTGCGTAGCGCTGGGCCTGTCCGGCGCAGCAGGCAGCAGTCGCTTGCTCGTATTGCTGATGGTCGCGTATTCACGCTCCACCGCGCCGTCGACCTTTTCTTTCGTGACCGCGCCCTTGCGCTTGTCGATAGGATCAATGTCGTCGGCATGAATCTCTGCGGCCAGAGCCATCTGACCGTACTGAATGCGTGCCGGAAGGTACCGCTCCGGCTTGTTCTCGCCGTCCAGGCGAATCTCCCGACGAGGCCAAGACAGTGCCTGATCGCCGGTGGATTTGCGTCCCTTCCAGGTCATGCCGTCCATCACCAAGGCGGCCCGGCGCAAAACAGCCTCTTGCGCAGCCTCTTCAGCCGGAATGGCCACACCGAATTTCCCGGCGTAGATGACCAGTTCAGCGGCAGTGGCGTAGCTTTCAGCATCCGGTACGCCGGTGCCGTCCTCGATGATGAGCATGACTTATTCCTTGGTTTCGTTCAGGCGATCTGCTTCGGCCTTGGCCTGAGCTTCATCACCAGCAAAGTCGCTGAATCGTACACCGTCGCGGGTGATGATGATCCACTGGTTGTCCGCTTCCAGCTTGGGGATGTAGACCGGTTCTTCCTTGGTGCCATCCTTCTGGGTGCCATTGGACTCAGGCTTGGCTGGGCCTTTGCCCGGCTTTGCAGGATTTTTGTCAGCGGCCTTGGCCTTACCTTTCACCGGCGTCTTGCGTGTCTCGATCTCCACCTCAATCTCGACCGCTTTGTAGGCATCGACGATTTCCGGGTAATCGCCAACCACGGTGACCTTTGTCACCCCGCGCTCGACGTTCCGGAACAGATCCGGGTTGCGATAGCGCTTGTTGGGATCGAAGTCGCCGCGCTGGTTGCTGTAAACGAGTTCCATGATGTTCTCCCTGGCGGCCATTTCTGACCGCACCTGTCGGATGGTTTATGCAGCCGGAGTGAGTTCGATCATCACGCCAGCAGTGACCTTGTCGCTGGCAGAGTGCTTGACCCAGTTGGCGGACGAGCCGACAGCAGCGAGCGATGGGTTCGCACCGCCGGCAGTTTCCTTCCAGCTGTAACCCAGAACATCGATGTTCACGACGCCTTCGGCGCGGTAGCCGATGCCGAGGTTTTCTTCGTCGTTGACTTCATAGGAGCGGAAGCCAGGCGCCTGGGATTCGGTGATGGTCACGGCGCTTGGCAGCAGGCCGAAGATCACGTCAACCGGAGCGGTATCGGTAACCAGTACCGGCTTGCCCAGAGTGCCTGGCAGGCCGCCGTAGATCACGACACCCGCCTCTTCGTACAGCTTGTTGGTGATGGCTTCGTCGACGATGTCGAAGTAGGCGGAAGAGTGCATGACCCACAGCGCGATACGGCCGAATTTGTCACCGAACTTGCGCATGCCGCGAGTCAGCGTCTTCTTGCCGTCGGTCTCGATGCTGGCCTCAACGACCATTGCAGGGTTGGAGCCGATCGACGCGCGCAGTGCGGCAGTTGCGTACTGGACGAAGCCTTCAAGGGTTGCGTCGGCAACGTCCTGGCCGATGATCTGGGAGAACTCGTCTACCGGGCGACCGCGACGCTTGAATGCCTCTTCGGTCGTCTGGTAAGGGCCGTACTTCCACGGAGCCTTGACGCCGACTGCCTCACCTGCGCCGATTTTCTTGGCGACGACTTTGGCTTCGGAGTTCACATCGCGGTGATCCAGCGAACCTGCCAGCTTGTAGAAGGCACGCTTTCGGAAGTCACCTTCGATCAGCTCGTTGTCGAGGATGATTGCGCCGTTGGAGGACGCGTTGAAGATATCCAGGTTGTCCTGAACACGCTCCAGATATGCGGTCTGAGCCTCATCGTTGTAGATGATCAGATCGCTGTTCACAGTTGTTGCCATGGGTGAATCCCCTTACTTGGGCAAATTGAGGTATGCGGTTTGGCCGTGCTTGCGCTGGTAGTCGCGCTTTTGCGTGGCTGTCATTTCGGAGCGCTTCAGTGCAGCCTGGCCGCCACCCCCGCCCGGGGCATTCGTACCCGAGGCCCTTGGCCACAGGTGAGGAGCGCTTTCGCGCAAGGATTCCGCCCATTCGAGCGGGGTCAGAGGGGTCTTGCCGTCCTTGCCGAGGATGGTCTGACCAGACTCATCGACGGCGACCGCTTCGCCCTCCTCGTTCAGTGAGAACACGCCTTTGGCGCGAAGGATGATGTCGTCAGTTGCTTCAGGCAACGCGCCGGCTTTGAGGGCTGCGCCGCGCACAGAGTCGCCCAGGACCTTGCCCTGAAACTTGGCGGCAAATGTTTCAGCCTTCGTCGCGCGCTCGCTGATTGCCTTCAATTGCTTGTCATAGTCGCCTCGCAGACGCTCGGTGCGCTTGTTGAACACCTCGTCCACCTTGCCCTCTGTAAGCAGCTTGGTTTCCTCGTCCTGACCGGCGCGGCTCAGCAGCCCCTTGACGGCGTCGATGTCGATGCCTTCAAACTGGGTTTCAAACTGGGTCAGCTTGGTGGAGGTGTCTTTCAACTTCCCCAGCAGCTCGGTATTTTTGGTCTTCAGCCCCGAAACGGATGCTTCAACGGCAGTCGCGATAGCGGCCTTGATTGCCGGGTTTTCCAGGTCGATTTCGTTTTCTTCTGCCACGGTGATGCACCCCTTGGGTATGGTTGGCCCGCCTAACAGGCATGAAAAAGCCCCGCGATTGCGAGGCTTGGAAACAGGATTAACTTCCCTACCCGAAAATAGTGATTTGGGTAAAATGCGGCAGATATGCCCAAAACTAATGGAGGAGTTTTAATACATGCAATTTGAAACAATCAAACGATACTGCCGTAAGGGATACATCAGGGTAGCTGGACTCATAGCCGTTCTAGCGGGCCTCGCAACACTGTACGGGGTGATTCGCCCCGCAGGTCCTGAGCTAAATCCAGCATTCCTAGGTCGCTGGGAGAGCAAGTATCAATATCCAATTCCTGGAGGGACATTTACCTTCAACGGCGTCACCGAGTACTTCCGGAATGGTAAGTACAACGTTAACGGAACATTTGAATTCTCTGGCGAAGCCGCTGATAGGCCGTTTACTGCGGTTGTTCTCGCACGCGGCGTAGGGACATGGACAGCCACCGACGAATTCCTCACCTTCACACTGAATGGCTTACGCACTGAACCTGGGAGTTACAAGAGCGGCGACATTGAGATGCCGATTCCTTTGCTCGAGAAACTCACCGGCATTTCGCTGCCAGACATGAATAAGCACTATTTACCAGGCAACTCGGATGAGCTGAAAATTTTGTCGCAGGATCAAAAACAGATCGTACTTGAAGGCAAAGACCCTGCTGGAGCGCCATTTCTAGTAGTGAGTAATCGCGTCTCGAGGCTCTAGCGAATATCTAGTCGATTTTTGCACGCTCAAACGCTAGTGGTTCCAAAGTCTTCATCTGCTCCAACGTCAGCGGCTTAAAGTTGCGGTCGAGTTGCAGCTCAGAGAAGCGCTCAAGCGTCAGTCCACCATCACGAAACAGCTTGGCGCGGGTCGGGCCAAGCGCCTGGTCCTGAAAAGCTTCCGGTTGCAGCTTCAGCCAGTCGTAATAGCTCAGATCGGCCGCGACCTGGCCTCCGCCGTTCGGCCCCACCGAGGCGCGAGTAGCATCCTTGCTGAGGAACTTGGTCCATTTGGTCACGGGCACGAAGGTCGTCCGGCACCTGATGTGAAACGGTGGTCGCGGCCCAGAATCGACTGGAAAGCGGCGTTTATCCAATGACCTGCAGGTCTGGGTTGTCTTGCTGTCGAGCGTGGCGACGATCTCAATTTCGGCAACGACGTCAGGGTTGGCCTTGATGGTCTCCATCCGAGCCTGCGACGCTACATGCTGCACAGCCGTGTGCACGACTGCACTGGCATTGCGCTTGGTCGTTGCCAATATGCCGTCGCTGTACCCAGCAGCCTTGGTACCGCGAATCTTGCGGATGACCTGAAAGTTCGTTTGCCCCTCGAAGAATCCTTGCCTGATTGCACCACTGACGCGCTCGCGCTCGGTAGTTGCCCAGTCCTTGATGAATGGCTCCAGCAGCTTGCCGCCGCCGTTGTCGCGCACGCTGAGCGGGTTGTTAAGCACCGCCGAGCGGATAGCGCGTGCTGGCGGGACCACTGCATCAAAGGTGACACCCACAGGCGCGGACCGGGATAGCGCCGTCGCTTCGAACTGAGCCTCGTAGTTGGCCAAGTCGATCAGATCAAGATTCAGCGTCGTGGTATAGCGGTCGAAGATGCCGAGTAGAAGGCTGTCGACCTCGTCGAGCAGTTGGTTCAGCCGCTTGATGTTGTACTCACTCAGGTCGGCATTGGTGAGCTGCTCGCGCACCGCACGGTCGATCTCCTTGAGGAAAGGAGCGAATTTCTCGACCTCTCCAGCCTTCAGTTGCTCCAGAAACACCGAGTGCCGAATCGTGGCATCAAGCACCGCTTGGTTGACGGCCATCGTTTGAGTCCTCGTCGTCATCCAGACCAAGGTTGTCGGTCTGCTCCTGAAGCTCTCCGTCTATCTGCTTGTCGGTTCGCTCCGGTGCGATCAGCCCCAACTTGCGCAGGTATCCGCGCAGATCGGCCTTAGCGAAGCCGCCGCTCTGCCATAGCTGCACAAGCGCGGTGATCATCTGCGGGTCAGCGCTGAGCTCGACAAACTCTTGATTCACCAGATAAGCCGTCTTGCCGGTGACACCCAGGAACTGAGCGCACCAACCCAGCGCGCGGGTGTAGGCCTCGTTGACGTTGGATACGCAGATCGCGAGCACCGACGTGGACGCCGACTGGTCGCCTCTCGACTCTGTAGCCGTCTTTGCCGTCATCGACGACACAACCATGCGCGCGCCCAGCTCAATCATCATCTGGTTCTTGTCGGCCATCGCCTCTTTCACCAGCGTGTTGGGCTGGGGTTGGGCAAAGGCAAAGGTTTCGCCAGCTGGCACAGGGATCGGAGCGCGGGAGCCGACGTAAACGCCTTCCTTGCGGGCCATCTCGAGCCATTGGTCGTCAACGCCGCTGATCCACGGCTGAGCCTGGCCGCACCAGAACACGCTGTCCTCGTAATCAGCACTGTTCCGGTAATGCCCGAGGTTGATCATCGCGATGTCGTACAACGGCGACTCGTCAATGCTTGGGTCGTTGTTCTGGGCGCCGATGAACGTGAAAGGGATCTCCTTGAGACGTCCGCCCTTCCCGGCTGGCATGTACTCTTCCACAACCTCAAGAGGGCCACCGCCGCGCGGGCCTTTACGACGCCAGACGCGACAGACGTACAGTCCAGCCTCGTCCAGGGCCAGCTCGCGAAACTGCTCAGTGCACTTCAGCCCAAACCCATCTGGCTCTTCATTCATCTCACGCAGGACGACCATGATCAGCACGTTGTGGCCGTCTACCATGCCGGTGCGCCAGTTGATGACGTCTTCAGCCGTGTAAGTGAGGATGACCGAATGTCCACCGATGCCGCTGTCTTCGTGGAAGTCCACGAACAGACCATGACGACCGGTTTCCAAGACCTTCTCAAGCGAGCCTTGCGACTGCTGATAGATACTCACACCTGCGCCGTTGGCATTGTTCTGAAGGTATTCGAGATTTTTCGGGACCGTCAGCGTCGGGTCTTTGTGGAACGCCAAGCCAATCAGCCCGTTTCGGGTATGACCGGTGGCGTTCTTGAACACCGCGCGCTCGCGGTACGCGTTGTTGCGCTCTACGTTCTCTTCTGACTTGTCGTGCCGGTTGATGTAAGGCAGCCGATCAACAACACGGTGCTGACCGGCGCAAACGTCCCGGACAGTCAGCCAGCGATCCAGCGCCTCAATGTATTCGGGCCGCTTGAAGGAAACGTCGTTGTTCATCGGGCGTATCCCAGGTTGAGAGAAGCGACCGGTTTCACGATCGGGAATTCTTTGTGAATGAAGTAACCACCGGCGTCGTTTGCGTGGTCATTGCCTTGCGACTTGTCCGGCTCACCGTTTGCGGCCCATATCTGCTGCTCCAGGCCATCCGCGTATGTCGGGCAAGTAAATGGGTTCACCAGGTAGCGCCGCTCGCCCTGAGCGTTGCTGAACATGGCATTCATCGCGTTGATACGGTCTTTCACTGGCGGGTTGGCCGCAGGGGCGATCACCGTGAAGCCTGCCTGCTTGAGCATGGCGATATCCGTGACGCTGGCATTGACTGACTTGCGCGAGTCGCCGGAGGCGTCTGGGTAAACCCTGATTTCGCAGGACTTGATGTATTTATCGCCATCGTGGCGCCAGTAGCGTTCCTTGATGCGCCGGATCATGTCGGGCGTGTCGTAGCCGTCCATGAACTCGTCCACGGCTCGGGGCAGCCCCTTGTCACGCTTCACATGCGTGATCGCTGCCATCTTGCCGACGTTGAAGTCCATGCCGATGAACAGAGGCTCACCAGCCTGCACCGTGTCGAAACACTGGTTCAGCTTGCGGTCGTAAGCGTGGTAGATCGACCCAGACGTCAGGTTGACGAATTGGCCGTTCAGGTACGCCCTGATCAATTGCTCTGGGTACGACTCCATCAGCGAAGGGATGTAGTCGTCCGGCAGGTTCAGCTCGTTGTCAAAGGTGCTGGCCTGGATAAGGCCATACATCTCCTTGAGCGCCGGCTTGTCGCGCAGCTGCTTTACGAACTGCAGGAAGACGAACTTGAAGCCTTCCGGTGTCGTGGTGACGTCCACGCCGTTCTTCAGGCCGGGCAGGTTGTAACGCATTCGCGCGATGATCTTGCGCCAGGCCTGCTGCGCCTTGATCGACGTCAGAACGTCCAGCTCATCGACAAGCGCATGCCCGACCTTGAAACCGACAATGGTCTGCGGCTTCTCCATCGACCTACAGATCACGGTGCCGCGATACTGCCGACCGCTGTAGATGTGAACCTCATGGTTCGCCTGGTTGATCTTTGTTTTCAACCCCCAGTCGTAGGCCACCTCTTCCATAGTCGGATAGAAGATGTCCCGGATCTGCGGGTAAGTCGGCGCGAAGTAACCGGCGTTGACACCCGGCCACTCCATGAAGTGCTTGCTCAGCGCCGAGCAGCCGACCCAGGTCTTCCCAGAGCCGAAACCGGCCACGAATGCACGAAACTTGTGGGTTAGCAGCAGAAATTTCGATTGCGGGACGTTAAGGCTGGGCATCAGGCTTCCTCGCGTCCACTACATCGACCTGGATGCGAGTCGGAATCGCTGGCTCGTCGCCCGGCTCATCCTTGCGGTGACGGTTGACGTACATATCGCCTGATTCTTTGGCGGCCTGTTCAAGGACCTGTAGGGCCAGTGCCAGGTTGCGCATGCCTTCTGCCTTCTCAACAATCCTGCCGAGGGCGCGCAGCCGATAAGCACGGTTGGCGATCGGAATCTCAGCCGTGTCTTCACGGAAACGCTTGCGTGTGTCGTGAAACAGGGTCACCCATCTAGCCGCAAGGTTCACCCCGGCACGCTTGGTAGGGTCGTGCGACTCACACAGCTGGCGGGATATCTCAATGCTGAATTCTTGTTTGACCTGCTCTACGACTTGCGAGGGGGTGTCGAAACAAGCCAACGCCTGAACGATGAAGCTCTTCACCTCATGCTTCAGGGCTGCCATAGGTTGGATTCCGTCTAATGCCTGTCAAATTTCAGGCCGACTTGAGCAGACAGGTTCCGCAGGCCCTCGATATATTCAATTTACCTACCTCAGCAGGCTTGTTTGCAGCGTCAACCAGCAGCTGGACATCCGGGCTTGCCCCATAGCGACGGACCACACCGACGAACTCTTCGACGTCGTGGCCACGCATCTCAAGCTTCGGTAATCCGTCTTGCCTGAACTTGGGTGTGCCGTACTGATCCGCCGCTTGGGCGATGTGGTAAAGCTCATGCTCAACCAGTGCGCAGAAGTCTGCATCGCTGCACTGTGAGCAGTAATCGGCGGCCAGGGTGATGATGTAACTCGGTACGAAGCCGAACCAGTCACGCATCTGCTGCTCCATCCTTGCCTTCTGCCAACCCCCAGCACGGAACGCGACCTGTTCGGCCTGGCCCAGCACTGTGCGCCCCTGCTTCGTGAATGCAGATGAGGCCCACATGATGCAGATGTCAGCATCGATCAGATGGGCATGGTCCTCGTTGTGAATGCTGCCGGTATCGGCAAGGATCTCGGTTTGTATCCACTTCCATACGCCTTTGGCTGGAACCAGTCGCATGAACACGTCGGACTCATCAGACAGCTTCAGCAGCTCGGCCGGAGGATTTGGCCTGTTCATGGCGCCTCCCAGTCGGGTTGCGTGGCTGTCATAGAGAAATCTCAGAAAACGAAGGTTATATTGAAATAGTGGCTGGTTGTCGGTATTGGTGAGAATCAATCAACGCAAGGAGAGCAACATGCCCATTATCCCCTACTCAAACTACGGAAATGGCGACGATGAAGACAAGCGCATCATGGCCGTTAACGCGGCGCTTGAACTGATCCATGCTCGCGTTAGCACTTCAAGCGTTGGCGGTTTACTTGAGGGCGAGATGAGCCGCCTATCCGATTACGCGGACCAGATACAGGCAGCTATCAAAAAACAATGATTTGCTGTGCCGCACTAACCCCGCGGCACACCCTCAGTCATCAATATCCAGCAACACATCAATCAGTTTCTGCTCACCCAGGCGCATAGCACCCAGGCATTGCAGGTCGTCACACTTCGGGCCAAGGCCGAATACTGTCACCTCACCCTTCGGTCCGATCAGCGTCAATACGCCTACCGTGCACTCTGGATGCTCACCCGCATCGAGGTCGTCAGCAATCTTGCGCAGGGTTTTCGCGGCATCACGCCACCCCTCACGCTTGAGCTCAACAATCTTCATGCTTTACTCCACTGTGCAGCGCGGCCAGATCGACCGGGCAAAGGCAAGCGCGCCTGCGTGATCGAGGTCGCACTCAAGAAGGATCATCGGGAATGGTTTGTGGCCGGGTGTCATGACCATCCAGTTCTTCTTGGTCATGATCACTCACCATCGCGAGGGGTAACCGTTACTCGTCCGCGCAAGCGCCGGGTGTAGACCTCTTCACGGGAAGGCCGCTTTGCTCTCACAGGCCTGGGCGCGTAGACCACAATGCCAATAGCCGTATCGCACCAGAGAACATTGTCGATCTCATTGCCATTCACGAACACGCGTCTGAGACCACGGCCGTCTCCGGCACTGTGGAAAGTGGGATGAGGCATGGTCACTCCGTACCGCAGCGGGTTTTCAGATAAAGGGGTCGGCTGGTTTGGCGATGGAGCGCACAAACCACATGAACCCTTGCTGAAGATTGGTCTTAGCCAGAGCCAGTACTCGGGGATCAACACCTTCAATCTGGCCGATCTGCTTGAACAGCTCGCCGGTATCAGCCTCCAAGGCCTTGATCGAGTTCATGCCGTCGATCTCCGACTGGCTTAGGTCGCGGTAGCCGGTGATTTTCTTGTGCTGGTTATCCATGATCTTTCCTCTGTGGTTCGCGCCACGAAATGGCAGTGCCTGAATTTGTGGCGCGTTACGGAGCGTTCCGCTCCAGCACCTCGTTGACCTTGTCGGCGGCCTTGCTCGCTGTGTCTGCGGCCTCCGTCGCCTTGCCTGCGGCGTCCTCCACTCTTCCTGCTGCCTCGGTAGCGGTGTTGGCGAGCTTGTTCAGGCGCATGTCACGCTGCTTGGTGGCCTCGTCGTATCCACGGCGAACCTCCGTCACCTGTGCGGTGTACCAGCTGGACAGCCGCCACTCGGCAACCTGAAAGCCCAGCATCGCACCACCGGCAATCAGCAGGGTCGCCATCAGCCATACCTCGACTCGTCTCCACCAGTGGCGGGCGACGAAATTGATTGCGCATCTTTCCATCAGTTGAGTCCTCCCAGGCGCGAACGCAGTCGAGCTATCTCGTCACTCTGCGTGGTCACCTTGTCAGTGAGCTGGGCCACTTGACTGGTCAGGGCTTCGATCTTCCCTTCCATGCGGCCAACAGCTGCGGCGAGTTCGTTGCGCTCTTTGGCGAACTGGTCAGATCGGGCCTCGGCCTCTTTGCGAGCCAGGCGCTCAGAGTCGAGCAGTTCGTTCAGCCGGCGGACGGTGCCGATATCAGCGTTGTCCATGGCGCGGTCGGTCGCATCCCTGGAGAGGAATTTCCTCAGCCACAGGAAGCCACCCAGCAGGATTGTGCCCGTACCGCCCAGCCAGGTAGCTGTGCCTGGGCCGAGGTCGGTTGGGTCCATTGCTAATCCTTGAAAATGAAAAACCCGCTCGACGGCGGGTTTTTGCTTAACGAATTTATTTATGGAAGTGTTTTTACCCAGCGGGAGGCCGGCACAAGTGGACCAACGTCTAATCGAGTCATACCGGACACCAGCTCCCTGATCAACTTCAACTTAAATGTTACTCCAACAACATGGTCGTCTCTTACCCCAACCAAAGCATGATCCCCATAAAAACCAAATATGACCTCATCGCCAGAAATCCAATATGAGGTTTGGTGAGCTGCAGAATGCTGTCCAACCTTGTAAAAAAGGCCCAAAAGTAGCAAAAGCGTTACGCTAATAAAGATTAGCCTTCTGGAAAGATCCGCATAATCTTTCCAGTCATCAACGCTTGTATCGGCATCGCTGACTACTGGTTCATCTTTAATCTTGAAGGGTTTTAAATCTCTCGACATTCCGTATATCACCCCAGACGCGAAAACTGAGCCAAACCCCCACCAGCCTGTCGGTGTTAGAGAGTAGTAAGCAGCTATCCCGCAAGTAAAAGAGATTGCTAAGAAGTATTGTCCTATCTGAGCCCACCCTCGAAGATATCTTGTTCCAAAAAGTATTAACAGATTTAATATAAGGATAAAAAGAATTTCTAATGAATTACCGATTATCGAGCTAAACCCGAAAGAGGTCAGCTGAACAAAGCCACTTGGCGCATTGAAGTATTCAAGCCTACCAAGCTCAATCATCGCGTTAGAGACGTAAACGATAGGGCCAAAAAGCGCTAAAAAGGGAAGAGTATTTCCAAAAGAAAGCTTGGACGCGGCCATTTTTGATCCTTCAAGAAAAAGCCCGGACGTTTGCCGGGCTTTTTTTTACTTCCTAGGTAAGTTGCCGTAGGCAAAATACTCAATATAGCGAAATCATGCCGTCAGCCGTGCGGGAAGTCAAGCGGCTTCTCGCATCTGGTAGATAACGGCACCAATCGGGCTCAAAGCCATGCGATCCAGGTCCTCGCAGCACTCGAAAGAAAGTTGGATAACCGGCTCCCAATCGCGAGCCCAGGCACAGGATTCAATGCGAATTCCGTACTCACCCATCAACCACGAACGGAACGCCTCCGGCTTGATCAGCGGATCGTCATTGGCCGACTGCCCGCCTTGGTGCATATAGCGATAACGGCGCATCACGCCTTTCACTACATACTCGAGCTTTTCCCGCTTGCCGGCCGTCATGCGCTTGGACTTCGACATCACCATGCCGAACACAACGCCTTCTGCTGCCTCGTTGATGTCATCGTCGCGGTTGGCGGCATACATGTATTCACCGAACACTCGCACTTGCGGGTGAAGCTTTGCGATTACTGACTGGATGTGGCCCGCCAAGGCGCTATGCATCGCATGGTTGGCGGTCGGACCACGCTCGGTGCTTTGCACCACTACTCCGAGTTGAACGACGTCAGAGGACTGGCCAGGTGCTGGAATGTAGGTGCAGTCATGCCACGCCTGACGTGCCGAGTGGATTTTCATGCTGCTTGCCCCTTTTTCAATTCTCTTGTCAGTGCCCGGTACTTGGCTGTCAGGGCTTTCAATTCTTCGATGGTGCACTTCTGCGGCTCGTGCGGTCCCTCTAGCCATTCCACGTTGACAATGCCGATACGGCGTACCAGCTCAGCCCGGTAATTCACCAGATCCCCGGACTTGTGCGTGTTGCACGGAGCGCACTGCCTCCACACGTTGAGCGGTTCGAATCTCAGGGCCGGGTGACCACCGACGGACCGATAGTGCCCGGCGTGCCACTGGCCGTTGTGATGCCGTCCGCAGCTCACGCATGGCTCGCCCATATCACGATGACGCACCCACTCGTTGAACGCCTGCTGGGTGTCCTTCATGTGGTCGCTGCGGGACTTCAGTTTCTCCTTGCGGACCTTGATTTCTTTGCGCTCGATATCAGCCAGCGCCTTGCGAGCCTGCGGAAGGTTCTCGGCGGGCATGGCAATGGCGCAGGCTGGTCCGCAGACCTTTTGCCCGGGGCGTGCCGGCCGGAACAGCTCAGCGCAGTGGGCGCACTTCTTGGCGCGTGGCGTACGCTGGGTTATGCCACTGGCCTTGAGCGGCACCTTGCGTTGCAGTGAGGTGCGCTTCATGCAGCCGCCTCACCGATCAGATCACCGAAAAAGACGCCCAGCGCCGTGAATTCGGTCAGGATGCGGTCGGTGTACGCGATGCCCTGGGCGCGATTGAACAGGCTGGTGACCGGGAAACCATCTGGCCCCAACAGCTTGTTGTCGCCCATCAGATCGAGCTTTTCCTCGTAGGTCAGGTGCTTGGTCGTTCGGTGCCAAGCTGCACGGTAGTCCTCGTCCTCGTTTATCAGTATCTGAACGCCATGGTGCAATTTGCAGTACTTGCGCGCCTCGCTGGCGTCGCCGATCTGGGTCATCTCGGAGATTCGCTTGTAAAACGCGAACCACAGCGCGTTCTGGTCGAGCGTGCGGTCCTTGCCTGGGCGCAGGGACACGACGACGAACTTTTTGTCGCGGAACATTGCCGACATACGTGTGATGGCTTCGGTGAGCTTGGATTGACAGTTCACGCTGATTTTGTCGGTCATAACTCCGCCCTCTTCAATTGCAATTCCTCGGCCTGCTGCTGAAGCAGCGCGAGGCGTTCGGCCAAATCATTGGCGGCCTTGATCTTCAATTCGTGCCTGCGCTTGGCCGAGGCCTTGCTCATTTCGCGCATGCTGTCTTTCACAGCCTTGAGCTTTTCGCGAACGTCCGGGCTTGGCTTGGCAACCTGGCCGGTGATCAAGCCAGCAATGGCCTGGCCGTCCTGCGTGATGGGCACCACGTTCAAATCGGCCAGGTACAACTGCCCGCGCTCTTGCGGGATGCGCTGCATCTGCACGGCTTTGGTGATGGCCTCAACACGGCGATTGGCGTCGAAACCGACTGAAACGCGCCAGCTGACGCCCTTTTGATCATTGCGGGCCTGGCTCACAAGTCGTTCGTAAGCGCTGATGAAGGCCATGCGTGCGCCGATCTTGTCGCCAGCATCGAGAACAGGCTTCGCGGCGGCCAGAGCGAGCTGGATCTCGTCGGTAAGCACCACCGTCTCGTATTCGTCGTGGGTGGTCATGGCGATGGCCCATGCCTCGTCCTTGCCCGGGCGGCCGTCGGAAGACTGGACGCGCTGAAGGATGTCAGCCATGGCCAACTTTCCCTTCACTTCGAAACGGCAGGCCTTCAGCGCGGCTTTGACGATCGGCACCGAGTAAGCACAAAGGTCTTCGGCCATGATCGCTGCCGTGCCGGGATTCATTTCCTGACCCATGGCTTCAGCGGTTGCGCAGATGGCGGCCGCCAGTCCTGCGACCTGCTGATCGTTCATTTCAGAGGTATTCATTGCGGTCACCTGCTTGGCGTTTGGCCAGTACCATCTGGGCGGCCTGCTCCGCTGCGGATAGATTCGCCTCGGTCCTTTCCATCTGGCGGGCAGTAGTGCCGTTGACGCGTTGACCGGTTACCCACTGGGTGTGATAACTCTCTGCGTTTGCCAGCAGCTCGTTGAGGCTGTGGCATTTGCGCAGAACGGCAGCATCGCTGGTCTTCAGGAAGTGGGCAGCGACGTGGTGAGCGACATCAGCGCCGAGACGGTCGACCAGTTGGCCGAGCTGGCCGCCGACCTTGGCGTTCCACACCGGCCAGGCGCTGTAACGCTTGCGGTAGGCCATCGCGTAATTCGCCCAGACCTTGAAGGTTTTGCAGGTTCGATCTTTCGGCCCAGGCATATCGGCCGGAATCTCAACTCGTGGAGGCTGGAATGGCACGACCTGCCCCGTCACGACCTCAGCGGAAGCCTGGGGCGTAATTGGTTCAATGACCGGTTCTATGACTGGTTCAGAAGAGTGACTGATTCTGGGTGCAGCTCCTGCACTACCCCCTAGTGCAGCAGATTCACTAGGGGGTGCATCTGCTGCACCACCCTGGTGAATCTCCTGCACTACCCCTGGTGCAGGAGGTGCACCACCATCAAGGGTCAGAAAGTAGACATTTGAAGAGTTACCCTTCGGTCCACCCTTACGGATTTCCTTGCGCAACAGTCCCGCATCACACAGAGCAGTGATGTGATTCATGACAGAGCGCTTGCTGATCTCACACTGGTCAGCGATGTGCTGGTAAGACGGCCAGCACTCGCCTATATCGCTGGCGTTGTCGGCCAGTTTGATCAGTACCAGCTTACGTAATGGGTTGCCCACGCGAAGCTTCATCGCGGTGACCATGAGTGTCATGCTCATGCTGCACCTCCAGCGGAAGCGCGGAAATCAATCGTCTGCACGCCTTTCCAGCTGTTGCAGGACATGCAGAGGGTTTGGAGGTTCGCCATCGAAGCTTCGCCGCCCCGGCTTTCAGGAATAACGTGGTCGGCCCTCAGGCGAAAACGCGCCGCGCAGCCGCATCGCAAGCACACATAACCATCTCGCTCGAAGACCTGCGCGCGCAGACCGGAAGGAATAGGCTTCTTTTTTGTCCTGCGCCGAGGCGGAAGAACTGCAGGTTGATAAGCGGTGGCGTAGCCCATGCGGTTCGGGTTCCACTCACAGCCTTTTTCGGTGAGTCGAAAGCATTCGGTGCGTAGCTCAATCAAACCCGCCTCTTCCAGAGCCTTCAACATGCGGTAAGCGGTATCAGGCTTGTCAGTGAGCAGCGGAAGCTCCTCGATGATCTTCGCTTTGCTCAGCGCAAAGAAAATCCCGCCATCGGTCTTGATTGGCTTGGTCCAGCTGGGGCACCCATAGACGAAGGCAAACAGCAGGGCCTGCTGAGAGTTCAGCCCCCATTCCAACGCCTTCACCTGGTTAATCGTGACGGTGTACTGCATATCAGGACTTCCCGACCTTTTTGGTCCGGCTCATCAGGCAGCCTTCAGCGATTCGCGAAGCACCTGAAGCGCGTCGATCGCTTCTTGAATGGCTTTGTCGCCTTGGGCTTTTTCGTGCTGGCTGATGTGGTTGTCGATGGTGGCGTCGTAGACCAGGCGCTTTACGTCACCCGATTCGGCGGCGAGATGTGCCAGGGCTGCAAGCAGTGGCTTCGGTGCTGGCCGCTGGCGTGCAACGACATCGCAACCGAACTCGTCAGCAAGTGCTTTCAACGGTCGCAGATCATTCGTGTGCAGCAGAATCCCGAACAGGTGCTCAATGGTCAGGTGATGAGCATCGTTGTCCGGGTTGGCGCGCTGGAGCAGGCTCACGTGAGCAACGCCCATTTTCGCTGCCAAGCTTTTGGCCTCGTTTTCGAGGACGGCGCTCTGGCAGGACCGCAAGAAATTTTCCATTCGTAAAACCTCGATTCTGTTTCCGTAGTGCCTGGCGTTGAGGCAGGGCAATATCTGTTCATTGACGCGGCGGACCAGCGACATCTCATCAGCCATTTAGGCCAGCGGCGCGTAGCTGATGAAGGGGTTTAAGCGGCTGATTTCTGAATGGCTTCTTCGTACAGGGTCTCAATAGCTTTCCCTGTCTCGTAGCGAACCCCGGCACCCTTACTGGCCCGGTGAATAGTTGGCTGAGTGGTCTCAGCTTTTTCGGCGATCGCCTTCTGGGAAAAGCCCATGGCGAACAAGCCGGTAAGCATCTGTTGAATCGTCATAGGTGCCTCCAATTCGGCGACGTATTGAACCAATAATACGCGTACGTATTGGAACAGGCAATACACTCCCGTAATACGTTTTCTTATTGGTGAAAAATGCATATCGGGGACCGAGTCTTCTCGGAGATGAATGCTCGCGGCTGGAGCGAGGGCGAGCTGGCGCGTCAGGCTGGCGTCACGCAGCCGACTATTCACAGGATAATTACCGGCGAATCAAAATCCCCTAAGCGTGAAAACATCGAGAGGATTGCGAAGGTTTTGCGTGTTCCGAGCAAATGGCTCTGGGACGGCGGGCCGCGACCGGCCTCAGAATCAGCAGAGCAATCCAATGTCGCTCACGTTGATCAGCCACCGCGCATGTACCGCTACCCTGTAGTGAGCTGGGTAGCTGCTGGTGCGTGGTCCGAAGCGGTTGAGCCCTACGCGCCTGGTGCCTCTGATGATCACGAGATGTCTGACTACAAGGCTAAAGGCCCGGCTTTCTGGCTGCTGGTCAAAGGAGACTCGATGACGGCGCCTACTGCCCCTTCGATTCCTGAGGGCTCCCAGATCCTTGTAGACACCCAGGCAGACGTGCGCCCTGGACAGCTTGTGATAGCCAAGCTGGCCGGGAGCAATGAGGCAACATTCAAGAAGCTGGTAGAAGACGGTGGCGTCAGGTTTTTGAAACCGCTGAACGCGGCGTACCCTA
Source organism: Pseudomonas syringae CC1557 (assembly GCF_000452705.1). Lineage (NCBI taxonomy): Bacteria > Pseudomonadati > Pseudomonadota > Gammaproteobacteria > Pseudomonadales > Pseudomonadaceae > Pseudomonas > Pseudomonas syringae. The sequence goes on along the minus strand of NZ_CP007014.1, from coordinate 2,818,279 downwards.
CGGTACAGTGCGCGGACGATTGTAGGATCATCGGTGTGGTGGTCAGAGCGCTGACGAAATTTGCATGAAAGCCGAGCCATATGGCGCGGCGGGAATTCGTAGGAGTACCAGTCATGGGATTGACGAAGCCGAATCAACAATTGGCACGCGACCTACAGGGCCTCGCCTCTGACTTGAAATGGTCGGCCGTGGAGTTGCTGCGGATCGTCGAGCGATTGAGCCTGGCGGGTAACGAGGCTGATGCCCAAGCCGTCCTGAAGATGATCATTTTGTTCCAGGCCGACGAGGACAAGCTGGCTGGGTATGTAGATGAGGTTAGGCAAGGACGGATTGTACGGGAACGATCTGAGTAGCCGGGTCATCTGGTTCATCATTATGGAATGTGAAATGAATGTCTTTAGAGTTTCGGTCCTGATAGTCGTTTCCTTTATTGTCTCAAGCTGCGCCAGCAAGCCAAAAACTGAATACGAAAAGAAAATCGAAGCACTCCCAATGCCGGCGACGGAAGCCGAGCGAGTTGAGCAATGTCGGGCCGTTCAGGATCTCGCAAGATCGGCTTTTATGGACGACGCGCTTCACCACGCCCAGCGCACAGACCCTGGCCCTGGCTTCCCGATTTACGATGAGTCAGTGTATCCAGCGCTTATGCGACGCCATCATGCAATGAATTGCCCTAGCTTTAATTTGCTAAAGTGATGAGCGCATGGCGAGAACAGCACTTCTGGAGCAAGGCCGGGGCCATTGCCTGGCTGGCGTTACTCATGGTGATTCCCGGCGCTTCCGACTCGGCCTGGCTGGGCGGAGGATCATCCGGCCGCAAGCGCGTCTTCAGTCCGGGCTTCGTCGTATTGTGCGTTTTCGTGGCTGTGATTGAGCTGATAGCGCTGAATCACTTCTACGGTATGCGGGTGCGGTAAAGGCTGGACGGATTGTGCAGTTGTGGGAATAATTTGGGCATGATTCTGTTTGGGGGGAGGCGTTTTTCTGTAGCTCATCTCTGCTGACCCGGCAATCGGTTTTATTGATGTTAACGAGAGATGGAATGCTCATGAAAAGACCGATTATGGAGCCCCGACTTGTAGGGGCAAGATTTAGCGACCACACAATTCCTCTGGAATTGCTTAAAGACTTATCCGTCCTTGAAGAATTTTTAATCGCCGTAGCTAAGTGGAAATATGTCCAAGATAACGATCGGATTAGAACGCCAAAAGGGTTTACAGCCCCGCTGAGCTTGGCCCTATCAGCCGTAAATCCTGGGAGCGCTAAAGCTGCAATTGCCATCGAATATAATGACCCTTCCGCAGGATTGTTTCCCGCAGCGAATGAAGATTACTTTTTCAGAGCTGCAGAGGCAATTGGGAATGCTATTGATGCCGCAGAGCGGAACGAAGATATCACGCGACATCTACCTACCAACCTTTTGGGCTATTTTGATCGCTTTGGGCGAGGCCTGAGGGAGGGAGAAATTCTGGAATTTTTCCCTGGTCGCGAGAGGCCAGCTAGACTTTCCAAGCTAACCCGGAGAAGGCTTCTACTCGCATCAGAGAATGAGATTCTCACTGACGAAATTACAGTGAGGGGGCTGGTTTCCGAGCTCGACTTGGACAAGATGAGCTTCGAGCTTCAAACAGCAAATGGGAGAAAAATTGCCGCAGGGCTTGACGCTATTCATCTGGACGTGATCCTTGAGGCCATGAACGGTTACCTGTCGGGTGTAAGGGTCTCGGTGTCTGGTATTGGTCGATTTGATCGAAATGAACGTCTAGACTCTTTCGATATGATTGAGGACGCAGCCATCATCGAAAGCATCGACCCTCTTGCGAGGCTGGACGAACTGAGACTACTCCGACCAGGTTGGTTGGACGGGATCGGCCGCGTTCCTGCACGCGCTGATTTTGATTGGTTGGAAATTTTTTTTGAAGAATCCTATCCATCCGCTCTGCCTGTCCCTTACCTATACCCCACAGAAGAAGGCGGCATTCAGCTTGAATGGCGGACGGGAAATCAGGATTTGAGCCTGGAAATTTTATTTCCGGACCGATCAGCAGAACTACACGGACTGAATACAGTTACCTTTGAGGAAATCTTCCTTAGGCTATCACTGAACGATAAAGATGATGTTGCCGCTTTGATCGAAACTATTTCTCAGGCGGCTAAAGGAGAGATTTAATGCAGGAAGAAACTCATCTTTTGAGGCAGATAAACCCAAGCTTTATACAAGACGGAAAAATTACATCCCAAGCATTCAGCCCAACCCCTAAGGACGAGCTGAAACTATCTTGCTACGATGGCGACTTAATTGAAGCACCTGCTGCCTACGTTCATTTTGTTGAAGGGCTTGGACTGAAGTCTACAGGAGTGCTCTCCGTAACGATGGATGAGTGCTCAAACAACGGCCTGCAAGTAAGACCGGATCCTGAGCCGTTCCCAGAGCACGCTATTATAGATTTCAGTGGTTACAGCCCCAATGATGTCAGGAGAAAAGCCAAATTGCTTAGAGCCGTTGCAGAGCAAAGAGGATGGTTATTCAAGCCATAGCCCCTAACGCTGGCCCCGCATCGGGCTTTCTTCAAGAAGAAGTTCATTGCGCCGATATCCTTGTACTGCATCTCGCAGTGCAAGGAGGCTCTATGAAAAAGATAGCTATCGCTGGGCTCATCGCACTACTTTCATTCGTTTCAGTTTCTGCCTCAGCATGCCCCAAGGGCACGCATCCAACTGGCGGTACTGGCTCTCACCACAAAGGTGGGACCTGTAAGTAACAGGAGCCCGGCCCTGCGCCGGGCTTTTTCATTCTACCTGCTACCCTTTCCTATCTGACCGGTACGCAATCGAGCAGGCTTTGCTGCCAGGACTACAGCGACGCCGCTTCTATCCCTACCAGCCTTAGCGATTCGGCCAGAGAAGGATCGAGCGCAACCTCGCCAGTTGTCGAGGCTGCCTGATTGATTCCTACTGTGCGGTATTTGAGAACCTTCCCAGCAAGCATCTGCTTGAGAATATTCTTGGCCTTATCGCCGCCTGCGATGGTGTAAGGGCTCATCATCTGTGTGGCGTTGATCATGGCCTGTTCTTGTGCGTTTTTGACGATGGCAGCCTGCTCGGGGGGCAGGTTCAGAACGTACTGCGGCGCAGCAGGCATTAAGCTCACTGGCGTCTCCTGTGGCGTGATAGTCCAAGCTTCGTTTTGATCGATCCGCAGCTGCACGGTGCCTACAGGGATCTTAAACCTGCCGCCAGACATGACGCCTACATAAACTTGCCCGCCCTCTTTTCGCACAACCGGGTAGAATTTCAGCGTACTTGTAATAATGCCGCTACTCGTAGAAAAGTCCCCGGTCGTCACCATCATGGTGGTCTTGTCAGTGAATTCGTCAGTGCTGCCAGTGGCTTTCCATACAGCCCCAGAGGCACATCCGCCAAGGAAAAAAGCGAACACAGATAAGGCGATAATCCGTTTCATTTCCAACTCCAAAATTTTAGTTTGAGGATTGTATCAGAGCGGCATTAATTCCTAAGGCTCGTAACTGAGCGGGCTTCTTATTCAGCCTACGCTTACCTTCCTCTTGGATGCAGATAGAACGCTGAGCGCCGCAGCCTCATCTCCGCTTTCACCTCAAGTATAAGCCCGACGATATCGCGGATCGTAACCAGTGCGGTCGTATCGATACCTGTGAAGGTGAACTCTTCCGTCTCGGTGACCGGGTTGGATATCCGGATCGTCATCAAGCCTGCCGAGACGAAATCGCATACGCATTTCATCGGCAAAAAAGCAGCCTCAATGATAGGCCTCAGATCCATGTTGGAAGTCATTCGGACCATCCTTGTCGCAGGCCAGGAGAATTCCTGAGGCCTACATCTCGCGGAGTGTAGTCGGGAAACTGGATACTGCGGGCATTATGCCTAATGCGCCTTCAGTGCCCTACTCGCCCTTGCACAGCCTGCCCCTGTTCGATCTGACCCGACCTGCCGCTGAGCGGGATTTTGCGGTGGCGGATCGTCGGCCGCTGTTCGCCTGCATGGTAGAATCCCAAATCATTCAGGGAGAGCTGGCGATGCGTAGTTTTGGCATTTTTGTTTTGATTGCGGGTATTGCGTGTCTGATCTATGCCATCGGCATGGATATATCGGTGCCTACCGGCTTGGGCAGAGTCAATAACCTGGGCCTGATGTCCGACCGATCAAACTTAACGCTCACGGGCGGGATCATCACGATCGCTGGCTTACTGATGGTGATCTTCGGGCGCAAAACGTCTCAGCCCGTGCCCCAAGAAGCTGTGGATACCCGGGCATGCCCTTTCTGCGCCGAGACAATCAAGGCTGCTGCTGTGAAGTGCCGGTTCTGTGGTGCCGATGTAGAGGCTGCCGAACCAACGGCCTTGGTACATGGATGGGTCGTGCGCATACCTTGTAGGCCTGGTCCCGATATAGAGCGCGTTGCCACATTAATTCATGCAGCAGGCTATCCCATGCTAGAGCCGGACGGCTCGGTCCTAAGCGTCGGCGCATATGCAAACAAGCAAGACGCCACCGCTGCTCGCAAAGCGCTGGGTATGAAGCTTGCGCTCCATGGAGAAGTATTTTGGGTGAAGCCCGCCGCATAGCCACTTCAATCTTGCAATGAAGCCCGCCTCCGAGCGGGTTTTTTTGTGGGCGCGCAAAAAATAATACGCTAACGTATTGACTGCATTAATACGCCTGCGTATTGTTCGCCTATCGAGACGTAACAGCCCCTGAACAGGCCCAGCGGATCGAGTCGCTCTTTAACAGCCTGCGCAACAAACAACAGACCGCATTGCCTCTACCGGCGACCGGCGATCAGACAGCCCCGAAAGGCTGCCCACGACAGGGAGAACCCTGTACGGCTGACGATGGTGAAACGCCTTGACCGAGTGAATGACCTGGCAAGCAATGTGCCCCGCGAATCCCAGCGGCAGAAGGGATAGATACCGAACTGAATTAGCGCTCCGAGCTTCGGCTATGAGGATCGCCGGACCTCATGCGATGTACCTTAAAACTCAACCAGGCACAGGGCTGCACGTCGCATGTTGTATATGCCCGACGACCACACCAGCAACGCTGATCGAGCTGCTGTGAACAGGGAAGCCCGCCGCCACACCACGATGCCGAAACCTGCAATCAGTGAGCGGGGATTAGGAACCAGAAGCAACCACACCGCTGACGCAGTACCCCGGCCTGTCGCCAGTAGCGAGGCCGGGATTTCACCGATTGGCCTTGGCACCAGGGCCAGACGGGAAATCAACCGAACCCGCACGGAGCAATGAATAATGCAACAAACCCTTGAGCAACTTCTGGCCGAGCGCGTCAGCACCTACGCCCTATCAGATCGCCCTCGCGAGCTGATCGATGAAGGCATCGACAAGATGTTTAAAAGTGTCGTCGAGGATGCTTTCAGGTCCTACGGCACCATCGGTGAGTCAATCAAAGCCGCGGTAAAAGAAGCCTTTCCGGCAAATGTCACGGACATGTTCGAGCTTCAGCGCTACAACGCTTTGATCGCTAATGCATTGCGTGAGCGCTGGGAGGCTTCCGGTATGGAATCGGCGATCATAAAACAGGCCGACACATCCATCACCGAGGTATTGACCGGTGAAGGCCTGCTAACCGGTGAGATTTCGCTGAAGGATTTGCTCGAAGCGTTCATTGACGAGCACAAGGAAGAGGCCGCTGAAGAGCGGTGGAGCGCGCCTGAGATTCGCATCACTGAGGATGACAGCCATTCTCGCAAGTTCTACCACATTTACTTCGACCCGCAGCCCGAGGGTGGTAACCGGTACAGCCTCGGCAGTGAACGACGCAGCGATTACGGCCTGAAGCACAACCTGCAAGTGATGGTTGAGGGTGAGCGAGAAACTGGCGACCGCTGGAGGCCGAAAGTCGAATTCGGGAAGGTATACAGCGCACAGCTCGCCGATAAGAAAATTTCGGTAACGATGAACCTGCGTACGAAATGGGAGCGGATTCTCGCTTCGCTTTATTTTGGCAATGCCGTCCTGTTGATCGATTGCGAGGAAAGCGATTTCTCTTACGGTTTCGACGACTGAACGACCAGCGCCAGCGTCAGCCTGACGAAAACTGCCCGAACCCTGTCATAGCGCCAGGCTGCATCGGAGTGTGATCTGCAGCGGAGCAAGGCACCTGACTCGTAATCAGGCGAGCCACTGAGAACGGTCGGCGTAGTACGGCCGCAGGCAAAGCCAGAGGTGACGACCTCGCGTAGATCACACCCCGATGCGGATGAGTACACACCGCGAAAGCGGCCCCCTGCGTCAACCCTTGGGAATCAACACGGCGGTGCAAGTCCGCGCTGGAGACGTAACCAGCAAAGCAGATGCGGCGTTGAAAGCTGGGTTGAACGCTTCGGCGGCCCTGGAGAAACGCGGTTAATAGGCTTCAGCTTTAGCTGATTGCTCCTCCGAGCGGTCGTGCCGAAAGGTTCCGCTCTCGCCGGATTCGCGCCCGGCCATCTGCCCTCCTCCATCCCGCGAACCTCTCCGACTGAACCCTCTCCGGTGCCTGTATGGCCTCTAGCCGTTCTTGAGTGTTCAGTCGAAGAGGTTCACTGCTCAAGGAGCATGAAGATCATGGCTCGAACCAAATACACAGTTGAAAAGGTTCTGTATTTCGCCAACCAGAAAAGCACGCTCCACGTTGGCCCGAACGAAGAGAAGATCGATTCAGACCTTCACAGGACGGTTCAGGCTCTCGTTGAGAAAGGCGACATTCACCTGTGTGGGACAGACGACTCTGGCGAGTATTTCAAAACCACCAAGTCAGGCGAAATTCATCTTCTGAAATTGCAGATCGCATGGCGCAAAGCTCATCAGAAAGACGTCGCCGACCACCAGGCGGCACTTACCTTGCTCACCGCATAACCCAGCCCCTGGAGGCAATCATGAACGCAGCAGCAAAGGTGTTGCCTCTGCCGGGCGCGCCAGTAAAACAACTGACGCCCGCCGAACGACTTTGGGTTGCCAACAGCGCACACGCTCTGGTCCACGGAGACGACATCAAGTTCAAACGCCGCCTGCAGGATCCTCAAGGCGTGACATTCGAGCGCTTTCTGATCGCGGTCGACGAGTTCGCCATGGAGAAGCTCGGCGCATCTGGTGCGAGCCAGTCAGCGCTGGGGCGACTGGTCTACATGGCCAAGTTCGGTTCACCCGCCTGCACCAGAGAGGCAGCAGACGCCGTGTTGAACTGCCCCAACCCTAAAGATGCCCTGTTCGAAGTCGCAGAGGGCCTGCTTCGGCCTTTGGCGGCAGACGGCGTGATCGCCCAGCGCGAGGATGAAGAGCTGTGAGCCCGCACATCCTGATCGACGAGGCGCTCGAAACCCTCAAGCACCCAGCCAGCACACGCGGCGAGGTTGTTCTGGTCCAGCAGATGATCACGAAGATGATGACCGACGAGCTCATCACCCTCGAAGAGTTTTCCCACTACTGCAGTCGCCTGCTGAGGCACTGCCAACAGCGCAAGGAGGCGGCATGAGCCAGCCAATCGTTAAATCCCTCATCGATGAGCAACTTGACGAGGTGAAAGCACGCGCCCAGGTTCGGGGAACGATCACCTACCCCGTCGGCATGCGAGTTGCTGACCTGCCCTACCCGATCAAAGCTGACTGGCTCAAGCGTCGGCCGATGGGTGCGCGGCAATGACCCGTAAGCAACGCCAGCTCCGTGTTTACACATGGCGTGGTTCGTTCGTAATGCTGGCCCTCGCAACCGCTTGGATGCTCGCAAGCGCCTACGCATCGCACATCACTCAGTAAGCCCTTTTTATCCAATCGCAGCGCCCGCATGGAGCGCGAGGATTTCCTATGTCCGCAAGAAACGTTGCGTCCGTATCGCACGATCAAAATTTGCATGTGCTTCCGCATGCGGCCACCTCGACCAGCGCCTTGGTCCTGGACGGCGACAGCCTGGACAAGATGATGCGCCTGGCTGAAGTAATGGCCACCGGGCGAGCAACGCTGCCGAAGCACTTCAATGGCAATTCCGCCGATTGCCTGGCCGTCGTCATGCAGGCCATGCAGTGGAGGATGAACCCCTTCGCCGTCGCACAGAAAACCCATCTGGTAAACGGCGTGCTGGGTTACGAAGCGCAACTGGTCAACGCCGTGATCACAACCTGCGCACCTGTCGTGGATCGCTTGCACTACGAGTGGTATGGCAACTGGGAAAAGGTGATCGGCAAGTTCGAGATCAAAAAAGGGGACAAGGGCGAGTACCGCACTCCCGGCTGGAAGCTTGCCGACGAGGAAGGCCTGGGCGTGAAGGTCTGGGCGACGTTCCGCGGAGAAGACGAGCCGAGGGTACTGGAGCTGCTGCTGGCCCAGGCGCGTACACGCAACAGCACGCTCTGGGCCGACGATCCTCGACAGCAGCTCGCGTACCTGGCAACCAAACGCTGGTCCCGCCTCTACTGCCCGGACGTGATTCTGGGCGTTTACAGCCCAGATGAGCTGGAGGAAAGCGCCCCTCGGTACCGTGATGTTTCGCCGCAACCTGAGCAGCAAGGGTCAGAGCTTCCCGCCTACGAGGACGACAAATTCAAAACGATGCTTCCCAAATGGCAGGACGGTATCGACACCGGAAAGACCGACACCGAAAGCCTGATCGCCTTCTTGGAATCGAAATACACCCTCAGTGCCGATCAGATCGACCGAATCAACCAGATGGCTCCTATCGCCGGAGAAACCGCATGAAGACGCATAAAGTCACCCAGGGCAGTGCCGAATGGCATGCTCTCCGCGCCAACTATCGCACCGCCTCTGAAGCTCCGGTGATGATGGGCGCATCCAAGCAGATGAAGCGCACCGAGCTGCTTCACGCCAAAAAGACCGGTCTGGACCGGGACATCTCTTGGTGGGTCCAGAAGTACTTGTTCGATAAGGGGCACGAAGCCGAAGCGCTGGCCCGTCCGATTCTTGAAGGTCGAATCGGCGAAGACCTGTTCCCGGTTGTGGGCACCGAAGGCGACCTGCTGGCCTCCCTCGACGGCTGCACAATGATGGGAGAAATCCTCTTCGAACACAAAATGTGGAACGAGAAGCTCGCCGCCGACGTGCGTGCGGGTGATCTGGATGCGCACTACTACTGGCAGTTGGAGCAGCAACTGCTGGTGTCCGGTGCCGAGAAAGTGATTTTCGTTTGCTCGGACGGGACCGAAGACAACTTCGTCTCGATGGAGTACTTCCCGGTAAAAGGCCGGGCGGCGAAGCTGGTCGCCGGCTGGAAACAGTTCGAAGTCGACCTTGAAGCGTATGAGCCAACGGAGGCTGTGGTGGAGGCAGTTGGAAAGACCCCGGACGCGCTGCCAGCCCTTCGCATCGAAGTCACCGGCATGGTCACGGCCAGCAATCTTGAACAGTTCAAGGCCCACTCACTGGCCGTGTTTTCGGCGATCAACACTGACCTGCAGACCGACCAGCACTTCGCTGACGCAGAGAAAACAGTGAAGTGGTGCGGCGAGGTCGAGGAGCGCCTGGAGGCGGCCAAGCAACATGCGCTGAGCCAGACGGAAACCATCGACGCCCTCTTCCGCACCATCGACGAGATATCGGAGCAGGCTCGACGCAAACGCCTTGAGCTGGACAAGCTGGTGAAAGCTCGCAAGGGGGCCATTCGCGACGAGATCGTCCTGAAAGCGAAGGCAGCTCTGCGCGATCACCTGGACAAGATCAACACTTCGTTCGGCGGCAAAGTGCGGCTGCCGGAGATCCCTGCGGACTTCGTCGGCGCGATCAAAGGCAAAAAAAATATCGCCAGTCTGCGTGACGCCGCCGACTCTGAACTGGCCCGGGCCAAGATCGAGGCCAGCCAGATCGGCGACGGTATCCGCGCCAACCTGGAAAGCTTGCGCTCGCTTGCCGTGGATCATGCGTTTCTGTTCAACGATGCTCAGCAGATCGTGCTCAAGAACCATGATGACCTGGTGGCCCTCATCAAGGTGCGGATCAACGAGCACAAGCAGGCCGAGGAAGCGAAAGAGCTGGCGCAGCGTGAACGTATTCGTGCTGAAGAATCAGCGAAGCTTGCGGCTGCGGCCGAAGCAGAGCGAGTCGCTGAAGCTGAAAAAGCGAAAGCCAACGCGCCCGACCCGCAGGCCGCTGAGGCACCAAAACCGGTGGAACAACCAGCTCCGAGAATGTCCGCCGTCGCCCCATCCGCCAAGGTGCCGCCCAAGCCTACAAAGCTCGAAGCGAACGTCACCGACCTTCATGCGCTGGTGAAAGCCGTCTATGAGGGCCGGGCTCCAATATCGGTACTCACCGTAAACTGGGGCGCGCTGGACGACCTGGTCCATATTCAAGGCGCTGACTTCCAAATGGACGGAGTAACCATCACGCAGGTGGCAGCATGATGACTACCGAACTGAGCGCCATCCAGCGCAACAGCGTCGAATCGGCGCGCCTGGCTGCATTGATGGCCGCTTACGAAAGCCGTGGCGGGGAGATTCAGCAAGTCGGCGTATTTGAGCTTTCACACAAGCCGCCACGCAAGGACTGGATCGACCCGGCCACGGTGCTGAATCGCAAGCCTCCGGTCATGAGTCGTCGTGAAAGGAACGCGCTGCGCAAAATGGCGGCCGAGATATGAAGCGCCGCAAGCAAAACAACTGCTTTGCCCGCGCCGAACGCAGTTGTCGCGCCCTACTCAGCACCAACCACGTCGCCGTGGTGAACATCGACCCAAGCGGTTTGCAGGTCATGGTGAACTGGAAGAGCCACAAGCAGATCCGCACCCTGGCCATCGCGAACGCCCTCTTCGACTTCTCATACCGATGGACGATCTACATCAGCGCCATGTGTCGAGACGAGCGCGGTGCTGAGTATGTGAAGTCCGTTGAGATATCGCCCGAGGGCCTGCACAAGGTCGACCGACTCACTGATGCCATCGAGCATTACTACCTGGAGCTACGCGGCACCTGTAACCAGAACCATCTGGTGGCGTCTGGCTGGATTGCGATCCCCGCCGAGGTTTCGCTCGACGAGGCTCAGGCCGCGAAGCTGTTCTATGCGGCCGGGGCCTGGCATCAGGTCAAGGCAGCATGAATCGCCTGCAAAGCCGCGTCCGCCACGGCAGACGCCAGCATCACATTCACTTGCCGCCCAGCGGCTTACAGGAGCGGTTTAATGGCGATGGATCAAGAAGAGCGATCAGCCAAGACGGCGCTGAAGCGGAAACTGGTCGCCGAGAAAGAGCTGCGCCACCGGGTTCGGCCTGGCATTGAGCAGGCCCTGAATCGGGTTCGCCAGCGCGGCAAGATGCCCATCATCAGCGAGGTCTTGCAGATCGCGATCATGAAGATGGATTTGATGGATGATGAAGAGCTTGATGCCTTCCTGACTTATCCGCGCCACGAAATCGTGGTTAGCGAATCCGTGGCGCGGGCAATCTACGACGCGGGCGTCAGGAATATCCGGAGCGCCGACCAAGACGAATCAGACGAGCTCATCTCACCGCTCGCCATCAATTGCTGCGACTGAGCTGAACGTTCTGGCTGATGCAATTGATGTTAGTCACCGTGCCCATGAAAGCATTCATCTGCACAGAGCACTTTTCAATATTCAGGCCGTTTCTGCCATCGCTTGAGATGTTGGTCACGTAAGGCCCTGCGGTTGAACAGCCAGCCAACACGGCTACGGCGGCAAATAAAGCAAAAATCGACTTCTTCAAAGTACAGCTCCTAGTGCCCGGCTCCATGCCGGTCATCATCTATAGCTCACCCCCAAGCTATTTGCCACCACCGGCTACCGGAGGGCGGCGCCCGTATCTACTTCGCCATGAACCCGCCTACGCAGGTGGCATAAAAAAGCCGCTCATTGAGCGGCTCGGGTTACTGCACCAACCCGTTGAGTCTCGCCTGCCCAAGGGTGATCGCAAGGGTAACTTCATCAACATCACGACGATCTATGAAGCAAACCTTGCTGCCCTCCTGAGCTAGCAGCTCGCTCGCGCCGTCGGACAACTCTTCAAAGGTAACGCCCTTTGCTTGAGCCACCGCCATGACCGCGACAAGAGCCTGTTCGTAAATTTTCGATAGATCTTCAGACATTTAAATCTCCCTGTCCGGCTCCATGCCGGGCATCCGTAATACTCCATCCCAAACCAATTTGCCACCACCGGACACGGAGGGCGGCACCTGCACTGGAGATTGCAATGCACGTCCTTTTCTGCAGCTACGGGAACGACTCCATCGCGCTGATACAATGGGCGCACGAACGGCAGCTCAAAGACGTCGTCTGCCTGTACTCCGACACCGGCTGGGCTGCGGTGCAGTGGCCAGCTCGGGTTGCGCAGGGCGAGGCACTGGCTCAATCCTATGGCTTTCGCACGTTCCAAACCCAATCAGAAGGTATGGTTGCCTTGGTGAAACGCAAGTGCGGCTGGCCTGGTGCTGGGGGCCAAGGCCAGTTTTGCACCGCCGAGCTGAAGGTGCTACCGGCCCTGCGCTGGCTTGATGAGCATGACCCAAAAAAATTGGCCACGACCATGACCGGTGTTCGCCGGTCGGAAAGCGCCCACCGCGCAGATGCGCCAGAGCATGTGATGGAATCGGAGCGACATGGAGGCCGTGAGCTGTGGCAGCCGCTGGTGCGCCACGACGACGGGATGCGCAACGAGCTGTTAGCTCGCGCGGGTTTCAAGGTCCTGCCGCATCGGTCCCGCGAATGCGAGCCGTGCATTAACGCCAACATCGACGAGCTGCGGCTTCTGTCCGAAGACCGGATTGAGCTCATCGATGTCACGGAGCGCGAACTGGGGTTCACCGCCAAGGGCAAACCTCGGGTCATGTTCAGATCAGCACGTCGAAAAAACGCTGTCGGCATACGGGCCGTTATCCAGTGGGCCGACGCGCCTAGGTCGAGGGACCAAATGCAGCTGTTTCCCGCAGGCAAGTGCGATTCAGGCTACTGCGGTGGATGAATCGCTCTTTAGTTGCTCCCTCAATGCGCGATGCACTACACGGTGGCAGTTGGCACACAAGCACCGCACTTGGTCCAAGGTCGTTGCATGATCATCGTTCATTTCGGAAATTAGAACAGTGTCATGGTGCACCTCAATACAAGCGTCCCCGTACTCACCATACGTTTTTACAGGATCCAGTAAGCATTGCTCGCAACGAAGTTTGCCGTGCTTCTTTATAAATGACGCTTTCTTAGCTTGGGCCAGCCCTGGCTTTCGCTCCCTGCGAAGGTGAGAAACTAGTTTTTTACTTCCTTCTAGCCAAACTTTCTCTTCAATATCGATGGGTGCATCCTGAAATTTGGGTTGTTCACCTTTGGCGATAACCGTATAGCCCGCGGCCTCTAACAGTTCAAAACAAACCGTATTCAAACCACCGTGAAAATGGCCTGGCCCAACCGTGAATCCCAAAGCTAAGGTTGCCGCGAGCCCAAATACCTGCTTGGGCGCTAACCTAACCCCGTCCTCGACCAGTAGATCGTAATCTACGGATGGACCAAAGCCTATAGCCTCGACGCCGTGGAGAAGTGCCTGAACAGCGGCCCAAATATGGTCAGCAGTAACTTTTCGTAGCTGCTCTGCTGGAATGCGGAGTTCGGCTAGACCAGAATCATCGCTCAAATCAATTTCAGACGAAAAAACTCTTGAGAAACTTCTATCAGCAGAGCGAAAAATATCATAACCCAATTCAACTAGCTGTCGTTTAGCTGCCGATGTATTTGTATTTAAAGATCCAATCCCTAGAGCCATAGCATAGATATACTTCAATGGATAGCCAATACCATCTCCTGCTATAAAAAACCAATTCGGCCTGCGATAGCTGAATGGGCGAACACCGCTGCGGAAAAGCAACACGGCCGCTTCTATATCATCTCTTTGCATACCTACACCTATCCCGGCCTCATGCCGCGCGGATAAGAAGTACCCCAATTTAAACAATTGCGCCACACCAGCGAGGATAATCTATGTCCGCCCACCAGAAGAAACACCCCTTCGATTTTAAAACCCAGTACGGCCTTGGCTTCAGTCCGCAAGACGATGAGATCGTTGTGGACTTCTTCTGCGGCGGCGGAGGCGCTGGTACCGGGCTTGAAATGGGCCTTGGGCGCACCGTCAGCGTGGCCAAGAATCACAGTCCTGCAGCGATCAGCATGCACACCGTGAATCACCCGAGTGCGAAGCACTTCACGACCGATGTATTCGACGGCGATCCGGATACCGAATGCGGTGGCAAGGCAGTGGGCTGGTTCCACATGAGCCCGGATTGCACCCACCACAGCCAGGCCGCTGGCGGGCAGCCACGCAAGCGCGAGATCCGTAACCTGTCGTGGATCGGCTTGAAGTGGGCAGGCAAGAAGCAACCCCGTGTCATCAGCCTGGAGAATGTGAAGCAGATCCTGCAATGGGGCCCGCTGGTAGCCAAGCGTTGCAAGTCAACCGGCCGGGTCGTGAAACTGGGCGGCGGCATTGCCGCACCTGGTGAGGTTGTGCCGGTCGATCAGCAGTTTCTGGTGCCAGACCCTACGCGGCGCGGCCAGACGTGGGCGGTGTTCGTGGCCGAACTGAAGCGCCTGGGCTATGCCGTCGATTGGCGCGTGATCCGAGCGTGTGACTTCGGCGCGCCTACCAGTCGGGAACGCCTATTCATGATTGCCCGCTGCGATGGGCAGCCGATTGTGTGGCCGGAGCCGACCCACGCCAAGCGCCCCGCCAAAGGCCAGAAGCCTTGGAAGACCGCTGCAGAGTGCATCGACTTCACCGACCTGGGCAAAAGCATATTCGGACGCAAGAAAGACTTGGCCCCCGCCACCTTGCGCCGAGTCGCCAAGGGCATGAAGAAGTTCGTCATCGACAACCTGGCCCCGTTCATCGTCCCAATTGCAAATTGGTCAGGCGAGACGGTGCAATCGGCCAACGAGCCGCTGCGAACGGTGACTTCATATCCAAAGGGTGGCGCATTCTCAGTAGTCAGCCCTGTAATGGTGGGTGCTGGAGGGCCTGAATACTCGGGCAAGCCAACATCTGCCGAGCAGCCGATGGGGACCCTGCTCGCCCAGAACCACCGTGGTGTCGCAGCGGCAAGTCTCGTGCAGCTTGGGAACGGAGATAAGCCGGGAGCCGCGCCGCGCCGCGCCGATATGCATGACCCGCTCGGTACGATCATGGCATCGGGCGGAAAGTACGCCATTGCCGCTGCGCACCTGGTGAAGTTTCGATTTGATGATGCAGGCAAAACGCTGGATGACCCCCTGCCAACCATTACCAGTGGAGGGAACTATCAACGGCCTGCAGGTGCAGCCCACGCGATGGGAGTGTCTACGGTGTTCATGGCTCAGATGAACGGAGGCTTCAACACGACGCACGCCAAGGGCGTCGACGAGCCAATGACGACGGTCACCAACACCGGAAGCCAGCAGCAGCTGGTGGCCGCAAGCCTGGTGCACCTTCGCGGCAACTGTGACGCGCGGGACACCGCCGAACCTCTGCACACGATCAGCGCCGGCGGCCAGCACCACGGACTGGTCACCGCGTTCATGGAAAAGCAGTTCGGTGCCAGCGTCGGCCAGCATCTGGATGAGCCAGCGCCTACCGTTACTGCCGGTGGCGGCGGTAAAAGCTCTATCGTATCGCTCAAGCTCTCCCCGGAGCATGAGGAAGGTGCACTACGCGTAGCCGCATTCCTGATCAGTTATTACGGGACCGAGAACGTCAGCGGCGCAGGCGAACCAGCGCCCACAATCACGACCAAGGATCGCTTGGCGCTGGTCACCGTCATGGTCAAGGGCACGCACTACGTGATCATCGACATCTGCCTGCGGATGCTCAAGCCGTCCGAGCTGTACAAGGCTCAGGGCTTCCCAGCCGACTACGTCATCACCCACGGCGCCGACGGCAAGCCGTTCACCAAAACCCAACAGGTTCACATGTGCGGCAACAGCGTCAGCCCGCCGCCGATGGCTGCACTTGCTCGAGCAAACAACCCTTGGAAAGTACTTTGTGATGAAGATTTAGCAGCGTAAGTGATGTGCTCACGATTCTAAAAGCTTTCAAGGGATCTGCAAGGTCCACACCTCTTCAAGAGCGTACCAAGCGCCAATCAAAAAAAACAAAGAAAAGATCAATAAGAACGATCCAAAAAAGCACCAAAGAATGAATCGCACCGACGGGGGCTCATCCAGCAAATAGACCCTGTCAGCCCATCGTAACCCTTGAGCAACGGCGTATAAACATCCGATACATAACATTGCCGCACATATAGTTGTCGTCACTATCCAAGCTAATTGCCTAGGGTTCCCCTCCCCTATAACGGTGCCCGCTGTCAATAGTGACATCCCGGTAATTGAGGCAATCGAGCTAACAATTGACAAGACCTCAGACCACTTCATAACTACTCCTTATAAGAAAGCCCCGGATGTTGGCATAAATAATCTGGAAATCAATCCATTAAGCCGCTATAGCGGCAAGGACGAAGTCATGCCCGAACAAAAGATCGTGTTCATCCAGCAAGCCCCCGTCATTCGCGACGAAAATGGTTTCTTTCAACATCCTGATATGCCGGACTTCGACGAGGGCGACGGCGAGAAATGCAAAGCCTGGGTCGCTGAACAAGCGCTAGAAGTGGGGATGGTCGAACTTGAGTATGCAAGCGACAAAGCTGTTGCTGATCGCTATTTCGAAGCGGGCGACCCTGACTGCAGTTACTGGGAGCCGGATCGCCCTGATGGTGAAGGTTGGTTCTGCCTGGCTATTCATGACACAGACGATGGCCCGGTCTGCTGGTGGGCACGGCGGGTGGTAACGCCATGACCCAGGCCAAGGAAAGACCGATCCTGTTCAGTGCGCCGATGGTGCGCGCAATCTTGTCCGGGCAGAAGACAGTCACGCGGCGGACGCTCAAGGTTCAACCGCACATTGATGCGAGCGGTAATTTCTGTGTAGGTGGTGCCAACTACGGGCAAGACATTTACGGCAAGCCGGTGACAAAACACTTTGTCAGCAGTAACTGCCCGCACGGAAAACCCGGTGACCGGCTATGGGTGCGAGAGGCCTGGCAGGCTGATGCGCAGGTTAATGAGGTAGCGCCGCGAGAGCTGAGCCACGGAGAGCCGATTCAGTACCCGGCGGATGGCGCCTCAAGGCAAACCGGATGCTCGATGATCACGCCAGGCAAAACTCGGCCATCCATTCACATGCCGCGCTGGGTCAGCCGCATCCTGCTGGAGATAACCGACGTGCGCGTTGAGCGCTTGCAGGACATCAGCGAAGAGCAGGCAGAGGCAGAAGGCGTCGACTTCCTGCGCGCAGCACCAGACCTCGATGAGACGCTGACCGCTGCGCAGCTCTTCTACTGCCTTTGGTCATTCATCAACGGTTCCGACTCGTGGAACAGCAACCTATGGGTGTGGGTCGTCGAGTTCAAGCGCGTGACGCCCTGAACCTACTTGCCCTTGAGAATCATGATTGCGAACACCGCAGCAGCGACTGCACAGGTGAACGCGGCCAGTCCGAGCAATAACATGGGCTCTTGCAAGGGTTCTACCTCCGTGTGAAGTAACACTGCATTCATCTTGAATGGCAGCGGCCAGCTACGTGACCTACCTCACAACAAAGATCAGCTCCCCCCTATCAGTCATCGCCATGCCGTACTTGAGCCTGCCCAGGTACTGCTCGTGCATCGAGTAGACGCGGTCATCGATGATTCTGAATACCAGAGTCCTGCCCAGCCATATGTTGCCGTCGGCAGCACGCCGACCCAGCTGGGCGTTATACGGTCCGTAGACTTCGTTCGTGACTGTGGTGCATTGCATGACGCTACCCCTATGAGGCTATGCGCGGCTGAATCCTGAAAGCCATTTGCGTCATACAACCGAACGTCCGCTGACGGTCGTTGAAAGATAGCAGTGAAAAGCAGCACCTGCCTGATATCCCCTTTCCATTTAAAGCCTGCCGGATCGGTGGGCGGAGACGTGCCCATGAAAGTAGAAATGAGCGGCGCCGGAATCACGATGGCTTTCGTCCACCCCAGTGCGATCAAGTGTCCCAAGTGCGATTACAAGGGGCACGGCCAGCTGACCACTAAATATCGAACTTACTGCCCGGTCTGTTTCGACGAGTTCATTCGCCAGCACGTCCCTGAGCTGGTCCACGACCCAGAGGGCAAGCCGTTCGACCCCAACAGCCTCATCGTCAATCTATAACCCCTTCCGCCGCCCAGCGCGGCCCGCATTCATTTCAATATCTAAAAATGGCAGTCCTGAGCGGGCTGCAGGAGCTACTGATGGGCGAAATTCATTTTCTGTCGCACGAAGAGGTGTGCACCCTAACCGGTGCCAAAACGAAAGCCGGGCAAATAACAGTGTTAAAGCGGAACGGGATTCGGCACACGATTAAACGAAGTGGCTGGCCGTGCGTCATTGCATCGGCGCTGACAGGCGAAGCCGTGACCACCACGACTACAGGCAAACCTAAATGGCAGCCACGGCTGGTGGGATAAATGGGAAGAAAGCCTATTAATCCCGACAGCGTCACACGCCTCAGAAAGCGTAAACAGCGCAGCGGGGTCGTCTATTACTACTATGACATCGGAGGTTCACCGCGAAAGGAAATCCCACTCGGCTCTGACTATGGCATGGCAATCGTCGAGTACGCCAAGCTGGAGAAGAGCCGAACATCCTCGGCTCTCGTACAGCAGGTGCTGACCTTCGCGTATGTCGCGGAGAAGTACATGATCGAGGTGGTGCCGACCAAAAGCCCGGCCACGCAGAAAGACAACGCCAGGGAGCTGAAGCAGCTTCTGAAGTTCTTCGACGATCCTCCAGCACCGCTGGAAGCGATCGAACCTCAACACGTCGTGCAGTACCTGCGCCAGCGAGGAAAGACTGCTCCTGTCCGGGCAAACAGGGAGAAGGCGCTACTGAGTGCTATCTGGAATTTTGCAAGGAGCGCCGGCTACACGGCGCTGGCCAACCCGTGTGCGGGTGTTAAGGGTCACAAGGAAGTTGGGCGAGACCATTACATCGAGGACGAAATGTTTGCCCTAGTTTACAGCCACGCAGAACAGCCGTTGCGCGATGCTCTGGACCTGTTCTATCTGACCGGGCAGCGGATCGCGGACACGCTGAAAATGGATGAGCGCGATATACGCGACGGCAGACTATGGGTTCAGCAAGGCAAAACGAATGCAAAAAGGAGGATTGAAATTACAGGTGAGCTGAAGGTGGTCATTGACCGCATTATGACCAGAAAGGAAGGACACAGGATGCGCACCTCCAGGCTGATCGTTATGGACAACGGCCAGCCCATGACGAGCAGTATGTTGCGAGGGAGATTTGACGCGGCACGCGAGGCGGCCGGTGTGGAGAAGGGAGAATTTCAGATGCGAGACCTGCGAGCGAAAGCCGGCACGGATAAGGCTGAGTCGAGCGGCGATATCCTTCAAGCCCGCGATCAGCTCGGGCACACCACCGTGGTGATGACCGAGAATTACATCCGCAAAAGGATCGGGAAAAAGGTCACTCCAACCAAGTGAATTCTGCACCGCAATTATTTTTACCCCCTTGAATTTAAAGGGCTGCAAGGCAGGTAATTAACGTGTCATGCGGTGCAGGATTATCTCTAACTATATGTTTATAAAGGATAAAATTACGGACTTAAAATCCCTCGTCCTTTGGACGTGCCGGTTCGACCCCGGCTCGGGGCACCATATATAGATAAAGGGCTTACGCGCTGTATGTGCGTAGGCCCTTTTTGTTTAAATTGCCGCAATTTTAGATTCTTGCCGCAACTCCTAAAAACTCCTTCCCCGGCGTCCTGCCGACGAACACCACTCACCAAATCCGAAAGACTCAAATACTGTATGCAAATACAGTACTCGAGACTCCCCCGTCATGAGTATCGACTACACAGACGACTGGCCATTTTGCCCCACCCAGGAGCAGATGATTAAGCAGCACGCACAATTAGTTTTATGGATTCGCTTAGCTCAATGAGACTAAAACAGGAACTCTAATTAAAAGCCTTAAAGCTGAAACTTGCTCACTTCCTGCTGCAGGCTGATGGCGAGGCTTTTCAAACCTCCGCTGGTTTTGAGCAGCTCCTGAACCGACATGTTGTTTTGTTCGGACATCTGCGCCGACCGCTCTACATTACGTGCTACATCCTGGCTGGCTGCAGTCTGCTCACGTAAAGCGAAGGAAATCTGATCAACCACTTGTAGTACTTTGCTTGAACTGTCACGGATCTCGATGATGGCCTGACCCGCAGTCCCGGCCATCTCGACGCCCTGGTTGACTTCCACTACACCAGTGCGCATGCTTTCGACCGTCTCCCGGACACCCGCCTGAATTTTCTCGATCATGCCAGCGATCTCTTTGGTCGACTTGCCGGTGTTTTGAGCCAGCAGGCGCACCTCGTCGGCAACCACAGCAAATCCGCGACCTTGTTCCCCGGCACGAGCAGCTTCAATGGCGGCGTTAAGCGCCAGCAGATTGGTCTGATCGGCGATGCCTTGGATAACACTGACAATTGACGAAATATGCTCGGAGTGCTGACCCAGATCTGCAACTTGAGCAGACGAGAGCTGCACAGTCTTGGCTATACCATTCATGCTCGACAGGGTATTTTCGATGACCAGTGCACCATCTTTGGATTGCTGACCTGAGCGGCTGGCAAGCTGGTGAGCCTCATCGGCGTTTTCAGAAACATGATGAATACTGACCGTCAGCTCTTCGATGGTAGCAGCCATCATAGATGCCGACGTTGACTGCTCTTGAATCGCCCCGGAAAGTTGCTCGGACGCCCCGGAAATCTGCTGCACGGCAACTACCAATTGATTGGCTGCCTGGCTTATCTGTTGAATCATTTCACGCAAGCGGATTTGCATCCGGTCGAAGGCTTTGGGCAGCTCATCACGACTGCTTGTGTCGATCACAGTATCCAGTTTGCCGTTGGCAATTGCGGTGGCAGCATCAATCGCCAGTTGTAGGCGTGCGGTAGTGCTACGCCCCAGTGCAGTAGCAAGGACTGCAGAGAGCAGCGCTGCTGCAAGGCCACCGTAGATCAATACCAGTATGGCAAAATGTTTGGCGTCGACCATTTGCTGGCTTCTCGTCACAAGTAGCTTGTTCTCCTCAGCAGTGATCTCGGCAAGCGTAGCTCGCATGCCGTCCATCTTCGCTTTATCGGCGCCTGATGTAACGCGCTTGTCCACTTCGTCAGAGGAAGTGTTGCGCGCGGTCAGATCCCTGCGCATGGCGAGGATTGGATTGATATCTTCATCAAGCCAACGTTTCTGCATCTCGCCAAGCGAGGCAAGTCGTCGCTGTTGCTCTGAATTATCCGCCGTCAAGCGCTTGAGCAAGTCAAGCTCTTCAGAAAAGCGTTTCTGACCGGATATTAACGGTTCCAGAAAAACATCTTTCGAAGATATGACAAAGCCTCGCATACCGGTTTCTATATTTATAAGCTGCTCAAGTGCCGATTGTGACGCGCGAATAACCTGATAACTATGGAGATTATAGTCAGTCGCATCTTCGACCTGTCCAAATCCTCTATAAGAACTTGCGACCAAAGCAGCTATGAAGAGGACAATGACGGTAAAACTAAAGTAAAGCTTTTGCGAAATACTGAGTTTGTCGAACATTCTATCAGTCCTGAAAAACAAGCCTTTCCTTGGCATGATTGGGGTATTTTAGTCATGCAGCGGCTACAGACTTCATTCCCTGCAGAGATAATGTCACTTGGCCATCATCATAGTGACACCTCTTGCTTGTACTGTGAGAAATTAATGTTTTCATGAGGTGCATTAAGGCCTAATATCAAGTTAACTACCTGATATTTAATAAGATATATTTTGTATTAAATTTTATATATAATTAATTTCCGTGTTGACGCTGATTGAAAACTGAAGCAGGCCGACTGCTTACTTTTACCGCGCGGACCTCCAGAGAATCATGACGGCAATTCTACCCACACCGATTTTTCGTGCAAAACCTAACAAGATAACTTCATGCTAAACCTTAAGCCTCCATACAAAAACAACTCGACCGAGTGATTAAGATACTTCTACCAATTCAAATGAACACATAAGTATCTTTCATAGCGATGACGTGCAATGCATTGCGCTCCCGGCCATCCAGTTACACGAGCTACCGACCTAATCGTTTTCGTTGGGCTCCTAAACTTTCCGTATGCCCAATGACGTCGCTAATAACTCTTAGTCCCGGGCAGACAGTCATCGTCATCCCTCATAACCCCCAACGCACAATCGCCCGGGTGGTTGGCGCACCCGGAAAGGGCAAACGCAATCAACGCGAAAGCTTGTAGCTTCATCAGGTCCTTCTCCATAATCCCGGCCATATCCGCAGATTAGTGACTAACAGCGAATCAGGAATCGTGGGAGATCGGCGCGTGGAGCAGGGAACGAACCTTTTTGAGCTAGCGGGATTCGCGCTGATTCTGCTGGTAGGAGTCATCTTGAGCGTGCGCGGAGGTAACCGGTGGGAAGCCGGAATCAATGCAGACTTCCAGGCGGCGCTGAAGAACCTGCATATCGTTAGCTATGAATTGCTTGTAGATCGAACCGTAGCCCCTGGCTCGAAAGTGTATGCAGAGGTTTACCGGATATTACGAGATCAGGACGACCGATACTTTCTGTACATGCTGCTTGATGACGCCAAGGGGGTGATGAAGCCACTGACAAAGGAGCGAGCTCTTTTAGCTGTGAAGATGAGTCCCTACCAAAAGAAAGCCTGACCTACTGAACGCTCGCCCCCTGAATAACCAGCGGCCTCACCAAACCACCAGTGCACGTATCCCGCATCTTGGTCACCTCAATGGTTTCCGCGGCAGCGGCGCACATGTCCGTTGCCGCCAGGGCTAATGGCGATCCGCAGCCGATAGCGGCTGAGCGATCAAGCCTGATCCTGCTCTTCCAGAACCCGGTCTTTTCGTCATGACGGATCAGCCAGAGCGTTTCACCTTCGTACACATAATCAGACGCCTCAAGCGGTGCCGATGCTGCGTTAACAAGTAGCGGCGATCAGGGCATCAAAGTCGCAGGCAGCGCCTGTACAAAGGAAGTGAGCGCCCTTGACCGTCTACAGCAGCTTATTGCAATCGTCGTCTGTAAGGGTCGTTTAGTGCCCAGCGCGAGAGTCATAGGCGATCAAGCCGTCTTTGTAAGCTATGGTCGTCCTGCCGTCGCGCTGGCCAGGCATACAGACTGGATGGAATGACAGTAGCGTCAGGGGACATCGAGTAGTAGCTTTTGGCTATGTAGGTTCACCCACCGAGATTGCTAATGAACGATCCAAAACAGGCTCTCAACAAAATAGAGGATCTTCTCAGCGCTGCCCGTGGGACGGATGATCTGTTTCAGCGTGCTGCGGCATTCAGTGCGATATCCATCCTTGTGAAAGGCTTGGGTGACTATTTGGAAGAGCGCGCCCCGTACGCTGGCGAAAACATTGAGCGTCTGCGCGCTCATGCATCGTCAATGCTCGGATACGACGTGACGCTCGGCCACAGCACAGAACAGCATCACGTATGGGCTCTATCAGCCATTTCGGCGCTGAACGAAGCGCTCGACAGACTCGATAGATAGAGAGCTTTCCCAGCCATCTGCTCGTAAAGGCCGTCGAACCTGAATAGAGTCATTTGCACGCAATCACCTCACCTGCGGCCACTAAGCATCCCAGTATCCTGCCTTGCGTTATTAATCCGCCTGCCACTTATGCGATTTCACTCGCACGCTACGTCGGCAGGCGCTCAAAACATATAATTAATCCGAAACACATTCCCCTCAGGATCCAGCAACACGGCCTGATACCAGTTGTAATACGTCAAATACGGCTCCTTCACCAACCTGGCACCCAGATCCACCGCCACTGGCACAAGACGGTCCACATCCTCCTGTTCATCAACATCGATATTCAGCAGGAACCGGCAGCCGGTGCTGCCTTCGAATTCATCCAGCCCCAGCAATTCGTAAGCATCGAGCGCATTGAAGCCGATGCAGGATTTGCCGGTGTCCAGCCCGCGAAAGATCGGCGATCTGATCGACTCAATTTCACTGAAGCCAAACAACTCCGAATAAAAACTGCTCAGGGCAATTACGTCCTGAGCAAACACGTTTACGTAAGACAATGTATTCATGTCAGGCCACCTTGCTGCCGCCGAAGGTCGTCTGTTTGACGAACTTGGCCAGCAGGTGATCGCCGGAGGTGACTGGCGCATGGCGAGGCGTTGCGCCGGGTGGCAGGCAGCCGGGCAAGCACTGGATCAGGGTGTCGTAATTTGGCTGGTGGAAGAACACCAGCGATTGACGTCGGTTGTCCTGCTCGCTGGTCATGGGCGGGTTGACGACGCGATGCAAGGTGGAGATCCACTGATCGTTGGTCCACTGCATCATCAGGTCACCGATATTGACCACGAAACCGTTTTCGACATAGGGCACATCGACCCATTCGCCCTTCTGGTTGCGGACCTGCAAACCGCCCAGCGCGTTGTCGGGACGCACAATGGTCAGGCTGCCGTAGTCGGTGTGCGCACTGGCGCGTAGCTGCCCGGCTTCGACCTCGGTCTTGATGTCCGGGTAGCTCAGGCTGCGAAACATGCTGATGTGCCGATCGATCTTGTCATCAAAGAAACACTCGTCCAGCTCCAGTGCCAGCGCGAACAGGCGCATCAGCGATTGGGCCAGTTGGCTCATCGCCTCGAAATACTCTCTGTAAGCCTGTCGAAAGCCTGGCACCTGCTCTTCGGCTGGCCAGACGTTGGGCGCGAAGTGTGGGCCTGCCACGGCGTTGTGGTAGTAGTCCTCGGCGGGCACATCACTGGGCCCGATGGAGAATGACTCCTTGAGGTCGCCCGGCGCACTTTCTTCCAGTGAATACGAAAGACTCTCCTCAGCCACTGCGCTGTAACCCCGCACCATTTCCGGGCTTGGCCGGTCGACTTTGCGCTTTTCAGCGAGTGGCAAATCGAAGAACTGTCGAGTCAGACGTGAAACCCGCTCAATCAACTCATCTGGAATCTGGTGTTCGGTGATTACCAGAAAGCCGAGGTCCTTGCACGCCTGATTGACCGCCTGCGCCACGGCGGCCTTGCCGTCCGGTGTTCCTGAAAAATAGGGAGCAAGGTTGATGATGGGCACATATTGCAGAGTCATACGGCTGATTCCTCTCGCTGACACAACACGGAAAAGGCTCACCGGCGAGGGTGAAGGTCAGCGAGGCATGAGCAGAAACTGTGCCATTGATCAATTCCACAATGCTTACAAGGAGTTAGCATTTTGCGCGTGCTTTTCAGATCAAACGGTCTGAAACAGAGCGCATGGTTTGAATGCGTGAGCACTGAAAACGGGCCAGAACCGCGCACAGTGGCTGCGCCGCTAAGCGCTTTCGATACGTTGAATCACATCAGCAGTGGTCGTGACTTCGCCGAACTCATAGGCAATGGTGGTCAATGCAATACGCTGAACCTCTTCTGCCGACACGGCGCCGAAGCCCACGTCGGGGTAGTCCATGGCCGCATTTGCATCGCTCAGGGCAATGACTTTGTACTCGCGGTGCACGCCGTCCCTGATGGTGGTTTCGCAACAGACATTGGTGACCGTGCCGCAAACAATCAGGGTGTCGACATCACGGCCACGTAATACGGTGTCCAGGTCGGTGTTATGAAAGCCGCTGTAGAACAGCTTATCGATGATTACATCACCAGCCCGGGGCGCCAGCGCCTCAATGATGTCGACATCCGGGTCATGGCGCGCGAGGATCTGGTCGACATTGGGGTAGAGATCACGCATGCGCCCGGTGTCCGAGCCATCACCGCGCACGATATGACGTAGATAAACCACCGCCACCTGAGCAGCACGGGCGGCGTGCAGCAAAGTATGGATAGGCTCGACAATATCAGCAGTGCGCTTGACGTACAGCGCCCCCTGCGGCTCGCAAAAGACTTTTTGCATGTCAACGACGATGACTGCTGTTCTGTGCGGGTTGATCGGCCACCGGACAAGGGGCTTGCTCATGGAAATCACCTCGATTGAGCTTACTGGCTGGACAGGCCTGGCAAGCAATAATCGTGCTACTGCCCGTATAGGTATGACCACCCGCTGAATCAAGTAGTGACAAATGCACTGTACCGAAGGTGATCGACCTGGCGTCCCAAACGCACTGAAAATACAAGGAACGTTGTTATGAAATCGAGTTGCGTGGCATCAAAAAAATCGGCAATGACCGGTGCGCATCAGGTGAAAATCCACTGCATATTATTGCTCACTCTGGCCCTGACAGGATGCGGAACAATCAATACCGTGTTCAGGCCGGACTCTGTAGCCGGGGAAAAACTCACGCGCTGGAAATCAACATGCTCATCGATACCCCGGGTGTACAGCGGGGTCATGCTCGATTTCTGTAATTTGAACGCTGGGCCGCAATCAGCCAGCCCTAATCAGGTACGCGCCGGTCTTGCGTGGGTATTGCTCGACATGGGTGCATCCGGAATCGCCGATACCGTGCTGCTGCCTTACACGATTTATCAGCAGAATCAGTATGGCTACATCAATGCGAGTCGGTTTGAGTGACTGTGCGGGTGAGTGGTGCTCTTCAGGGCACCTCTCGTTCCGCGCTCCAGCATGGCCAGCGCGGAGCATTGGCGGGAGAGTCAAATGAGGAAGTTTCGGAACCCCTTTTCCGCGCTCAATAAAAAACCCCGCAGACTTTAATCTGCGGGGCTTTCAAATAGTGGAGGCCGAGGTCGGAATCGAACCGGCGTAGGCGGATTTGCAATCCGCTGCATAACCATTTTGCTACTCGGCCTCAAACGTCAAATGTTTTACCGCAACATCAAACGTATTTTGAACTGCATGGGAAACCACAATTTCTTTGGCTTCCAACCCATTGAATCTTAAGGGTTTTTTTCAATTCCTCGTTCAGGAATGGACGCAATTCTCTACTGCTTCGCATGCCATGTCAAGAACGAGGCGAAAATAATTACCCCGCCGGTCTAGCGCTCGATAGGTGTGTATGGCCGAAAGAACGCTGACCCCATCCATTGTTGCGCTTTTTCTGTGGTCAAGGGCTCTGCGCGTCGATAGCTGCTGGCGCGTTTCGAATAGCCCTTGTGGTCATACTCGGCCATGTACGGATACGGGAATACCTTGCGGGTGCGGCCTCGGTTGGCGACATCATCATTGATCAGGAACGCGGCCGCCGATTGCTGTGCCGGGATCTGTCTGTTGCCCGCCTTGTCGGGCATCGCCTGCCTGGCGACGATGGCGTCGGGTGCCTGGCCTTTTTCGACCCAGGCCATTATGGGTGTCAGCAGGTCGACCAGGCTCGGCCCTTCCCCGCCACCGCAATGGTAGACGCCAGGCAGCATGTACAGGCGTTCGAACGACTCAGCGCGCGCCTTGCCCATCTGCGCTTCGACTGCTTCGTGGTAGGCCAGCGTGTTGAGCGGCGAGATGTTCGGGTCGGACCAGCCGTGCCAAAGGATCAGCTTGCCGCCACGGTTGGCAAATGAGGAGAGATCGGGGTTGGTAGCGTCATACAACGCGTGCAACGGGCGCAGTTTATCGAACGTGTTTTTATCGATGTTCAGCGTGCGAAGGTCGAAATCCGCTGCGGGGTTTTTCTCGAATACCACGTTGCGAATAGCCTCTGATGCAGCTTTTTCGCTGTATGCGATCTGATCAGCAGCCACCGGCACGAACACGCCAGCCCAGGCCAGTTCCGAGCCAGGCTGTGGGCCACCGAGGGTCAAGCGCTCACCACTGGCGGGATCTTTCGGGCCTTCGTAGAAACGCTTGACCGCTGCGACTTCCGGCTCGCTGAGGCAGTTGCTGGTGTCCGCTGCAGTCTTGCACTGCTGCGAAGCAGGATCGAAGTGGCAGATACGCGGGTCCGCTATCAGGCCATCAATCTGCCCATCCAGCACGTCGCACTTGGCCAACACCGCCTTGTGCAGCAGCGGCAGCTTTGCGGCCAGCAGGATGGGTTTGCCATCCGGCCCGGTGTTGGAGCGGGTCATCCAGCCGTGATACAGCGTTTTCTGCACCTGAAAGTTGAGCGCCGGGGCGCCGGCGATGATGCCGTCGAAATCATCGGGGTAACGCTGGGCTTCGATCAAGGCTTCGCGTCCGCCATCGGAACAGCCGCTGAAATAGGCATATTCGGCTTGCTGCCCGTAAAAGGCGCTGATCAGCTTCTTCGACGCCAGCGCCGTGAGGTGGACGGCGCGATGGGCGAAGTCGATCCGCTTTTGCGGGTCATCGCCAAAGGTGGTGTCCGATGCCTGATGTCTCATGTCGGTGGCTGCAACGGCGAACGCGCCAGTATTCAGCGGCCTGCAGCGCTCGGCGGCGCGCACTGTCGTGTTGATGTTGCCGCACAGCCCGCCACATCCGACTTGCAGGTAACGTTGCGCCCAGGTGCCGGTCGGCAGTTCGAGCCTGAAACCGATCTCCGGTGCCAGCCGTCCCTCCACCACACAGACGGCAATACCGGCGCGTGTGGATTCGCTGGCTGACACTACGCGACTACCCTGCCCGCCAATGTCGCTGAGCTCCAGATCGCTTAACGCAGCGCAGGCCTTTACCGGCTTGACCACTGCGAGTTGAGCGATGTTGCCGCTGGCCGCTGAAAGCGAAGTTCTGGCCTGAGCCGGAACCTGAAAGAGGACTGAGCTGGCCAGCAATATCAGGACATGGGTGTATCGGGGTAGCGTGGGTTTCATGAGAACTCCTGTTCATGAAGGATCAAAACCGCAGTGCGCCCCGTCAATGGCCACACACTGGGTACGGTTGAAAAGTTCCAGCATCATAGTTATTCAAGTGCAATCGAGAAAACTTTCAACGATTCCCTCGGCGCAAAACTCCAGGCTCCGGTGCCTGACTTGAACAGTCCGGACAGGCTGGTGCTGCTCGGGCCCGCGCTGGCCGTGAGGGTAATGCAGGGGGAAAACGCAACCTGCGCCGCAAACTGGAACAGGCCTGCCCTGGGCAGGACCCGATTCAGTCGCGGTATGGGGTGGGTTATCGGCTGGAGCTGTGAGGCACGCAGCGCCGAGCGCTGAGAATCGGACGCGGAGCGTCCAGAAAGGCGTTCCCACGCTGGAGTGAGGAACGATGATCATGAATGTCCGAAGGAACACCTATCGTGCCGACGCTCTGCGTCGGTATGCCGTTCTGGACGCTCCGCGTCCGGTCTAGCTCGGGTGTTGCGAAGTATTGAAGCAGCAATAATCATGACCACTCTCAAGCGCAGTCACTCATTGTCCACTCCTATCAATGCCAGTAAGCTCCCCCCATGAACAAAACCATCAGCAATCCCGCAGCAGGCCGTGGTCCGGCAGACCATGAGATTCGTGATCAGATCGTGATTGCGGCCACGGAGCATTTCAGCCAATACGGTTACGGCAAGACCACTGTCTCTGATCTCGCCAGGGCCATCGGTTTTTCCAAGGCGTATATCTACAAGTTCTTCGAGTCCAAACAGGCCATCGGCGAGATGATCTGCGCCAACTGCCTGAGCGAAATCGAGGCTGAAGTCCGCGCAGCGGTCAACGACGCGAGCACCCCACCGGAAAAGCTGCGACGCATGTTCAAGTCGGTTGTCGACGCCAGCGTGCGGCTGTTCTCACAAGATCGCAAGCTGTACGAAATCGCCGCTTCGGCAGCCACTGAGCACTGGCAGGCAACGTTGATTTATCAGGAACAGCTCCAGGAAATCCTTCAGGAGATTCTCCAGGAAGGTCGGCAAACCGGCGACTTCGAGCGCAAGACGCCGCTTGATGAAACCGTCGCGGCGATCTACCTGGTGATGCGAACCTACTCCAATCCGCTGCTCCTGCAGCACAGCTTCGATTACACAGACGAAGGCCCCGCCCAACTGTCCAGCCTGGTGCTACGCAGCCTGTCGCCGTGAGTAAAACAGATTTGTGACTATTGACTAATTTGGTCACTAGAATCAAAGTGCAGGTCTCGATCACTGCACGTTGAGATTCCCATGCTCCGGCACCGCCTCGCCCTGCTCACTTTTGCCTGTGTTCTACCGATCGCACTGACCGCCTGCAGCGAAAAGACGCAATCGGACCCGCGCACCGAATCGCCTTTGGTGCGCGTCGCAACCCTCAAAGAGGCTGTCGTAGCACCCCGCGCCTTCACCGGGACTGTGGCGGCGAGAGTGCAAAGCGATCTGGGCTTCAGGGTTTCCGGCAAGGTACTGGAGCGATTTGTCGACACTGGGCAAGCCGTAAAACGCGGGCAACCGCTGATGCGTATCGATCCTGCAGACCTGAAACTGGCTGCCCAGGCGCAACGCGAGGCAGTGACTGCCGCCAGAGCGCAGGCCAGGCAGACGGCGGATGATGAGGCGCGCTACCGAAACCTGCGCAGCAGCGGCGCAATATCGGCTTCAAACTACGACCAGATCAAAGCCGCAGCCGACTCGGCCAAGGCTCGACTCAGCGCCGCCGAAGCGCAGGCAGAAGTTGCTTTCAATGCGACCCGTTATGCAGAACTCATCGCGGATGCCGACGGTATCGTCATGGAAACCCTCGTTGAACCTGGCCAGGTCGTCAGCGCCGGACAAGTGGTAGTGCGGGTTGCACATGCAGGGCCTCGTGAAGCCGTCATTCAGCTCCCGGAGAACCTGCGACCGCGCATAGGTTCTGCCGCGCAAGCCACGCTGTTCGGCAATCAGGACCTCAACACCAGCGCTCGGCTGCGACAGCTCTCGGACGTTGCAGACCGCCAGACCCGCACCTTCGAGGCGCGTTATGTGCTGGAAGGCGATATGGCCAATGCGCCGCTGGGCACCACCATCACCGTGAAAATTCCAGGCACAGACGCCTTCGGACAGGACGTTTTCCAGGTACCGATCAGCGCCTTGTACGACGCGGGCAAGGGACCGGGCATCTGGGTCATCAAAGGCGAGTCGGCGCAGGCTTACTGGACGCCGGTAACCGTCCGCCACCTTGATGACGAGCACGCTTTTATCAGCACCCAGCTCAGCCCCGGCGTGCCGATAGTCGCCCTGGGCGCACACCTGCTGCATGACGCCCAGCCCGTAAGAGTGATCGCGCCAGCGGCGGCCAGCGTGGCCGAGAGTGCGCAACCATGAGCGGTGATCGTTTCAACCTGTCGGCACTGGCGGTGCGTGAGCGCTCGATCACCCTGTTTCTGATCTGCCTGATTTCATTGGCCGGAATCATTGCGTTTTTCAAACTGGGTCGCGCTGAAGACCCCGCCTTCACGGTCAAGGTGATGACCGTGGTGTCGGTCTGGCCCGGCGCAACTGCGCAGGAGATGCAAGACCAGGTCGCGGAAAAGATCGAAAAACGCCTGCAGGAACTGCGCTGGTACGACCGTACCGAAACCTACACCCGACCGGGTATGGCGTTCACAACCCTGACCTTGCTCGACAGCACGCCGCCCTCACAGGTCCCGGATGAGTTCTATCAGGCGCGCAAGAAAATCAGTGACGAGGCCATGACACTCCCATCCGGAGTCATCGGGCCGATGGTCAACGATGAATACTCTGATGTCACTTTTGCACTGTTCGCGCTGAAGGCCAAAGGCGAGCCACAGCGCGTGCTGGTCCGGGACGCCGAATCTCTGCGCCAACGCTTGCTGCATGTGTCAGGCGTGAAGAAAGTCAATATCGTCGGCGAGCAGCCGGAACGGATTTACGTTGAGTTCTCGCATGAGCGACTGGCAACGCTGGGGATCAGCCCTCAGGACGTATTCACCGCACTGAACAACCAGAATGCGCTGACTGCGGCAGGCTCGGTTGAAACCCGTGGGCCGCAGGTGTTCATTCGGTTGGATGGCGCGTTCGATGAGTTGCAGAAAATCCGCGACACACCGGTCGTGGCGCAGGGCCGCACGCTGAAGCTGGCGGACATCGCAACGGTCAAACGCGGTTACGAAGACCCGGCGACGTTCATGATTCGCAGTGGCGGCGAACCCGCGCTGCTGCTGGGTATTGTCATGCGTGACGGCTGGAACGGCCTGGACCTGGGCAAGGCACTGGATCGAGAAGTCGGCGCGATCAACGCCGAGCTGCCACTAGGCATGAGCCTGAATAAAGTCACCGATCAGGCCGTCAACATAAGCTCGTCGGTCGACGAGTTCATGATCAAGTTCTTCGTCGCCCTGCTGGTGGTCATGCTGGTCTGCTTCATCAGCATGGGCTGGCGTGTCGGCGTGGTGGTCGCTGCCGCCGTACCGCTGACCCTGGCGATGGTCTTCGTGATCATGGCCATGAGCGGCAAGAATTTTGACCGCATCACACTGGGCTCGCTGATCCTGGCCCTAGGACTGTTGGTCGACGACGCGATCATTGCCATCGAAATGACGGTGGTGAAAATGGAAGAAGGTTATGACCGCATCGCCGCGTCTGCCTACGCCTGGAGCCACACCGCCGCCCCCATGTTATCCGGCACGCTGGTCACCGCCGTCGGCTTTATGCCCAACGGCTTCGCACGTTCCACTGCGGGCGAATACACCAGCAACATGTTCTGGATCGTGGGCATTGCACTGATTGCCTCGTGGGTCGTCGCCGTTTATTTCACACCGTATCTGGGCGTCAAGCTGCTGCCTGACGTGAAGCAGGTCGAAGGCGGGCACGCAGCGCTTTACGACACACCGCGCTACAACCGTTTCCGCCGGATTCTAGCCAGGATCATCGCTGGCAAATGGATGGTCGCAGGTTCGGTCATCGGGCTTTTTGTGCTGGCCGTGCTGGGCATGGGGCTGGTCAAGAAGCAGTTTTTCCCGGTGTCTGATCGCCCTGAAGTACTGGTCGAAGTGCAGATGCCTTACGGCACATCAATCGCGCAAACCAGTGCCGCCGCCACAAAAGTGGAAAACTGGCTGGCCGAGCAGGCCGAAGCTACCATCGTCACCGCCTACATCGGCCAGGGTGCGCCACGTTTCTACATGGCGATGGGCCCGGAATTGCCTGACCCGTCATTCGCCAAGATCGTGGTCCGCACTGACAGCCAGGAACAACGCGAAACGCTGAAACACCGATTGCGCCAGGCGATCTCCGAAGGCTTGGCGGCGGAAGCGCGTGTGCGGGTCACACAGTTGGTATTCGGCCCGTATTCAGCATTCCCTGTTGCCTATCGTGTCAGCGGCCAGGACCCGGACATGCTGCGTAGCATTGCTTCGCAGGTG
The DNA here is from genome assembly GCF_000452705.1 of Pseudomonas syringae CC1557. Taxonomy (NCBI): domain Bacteria; kingdom Pseudomonadati; phylum Pseudomonadota; class Gammaproteobacteria; order Pseudomonadales; family Pseudomonadaceae; genus Pseudomonas; species Pseudomonas syringae. The sequence goes on along the minus strand of NZ_CP007014.1, from coordinate 2,785,102 downwards.
CAGCAGGTCATGACCGCCAGCCCGATGATGCGCACGGTCAATACCGACTGGGGCAGCCGCACACCGACTTTGCATTTCACCCTGCAACAGGACCGCATGCAGGCCATCGGCTTGAGCTCCAGCCAGGTCGCGCAACAGCTGCAGTTCCTTCTGACGGGCCTGCCCGTTACTGCGGTGCGTGAGGACATTCGCACGGTGCAGGTGATCGCCCGCTCAGCTGGAGACACGCGCCTCGATCCGGCGAAAATAATGGACTTCACCCTCGCAGGCGCCGACGGGCAGCGTATTCCGCTGTCGCAGGTGGGGAGCGTCGACGTGCGCATGGAAGAGCCGGTAATGCGACGTCGTGACCGCGTGCCGACCATCACAGTGCGCGGCGACATCGCCGACGGCCTGCAACCACCCGATGTGTCGACAGCCATCACCCGGCAGTTGCAGCCAATAATCGACACCTTGCCCAGTGGCTACCGGATTACGCAGGCAGGCTCAATCGAAGAGTCCGGCAAGGCGATGGACGCGATGCTGCCGCTGTTCCCCATCATGCTGGCGGTGACGCTGATCATCATCATTCTGCAAGTGCGCTCGATATCGGCCATGGTCATGGTGTTCCTGACCAGCCCGTTGGGACTCATCGGAGTGGTGCCTACGCTGATTCTTTTTCAGCAACCGTTCGGCATCAATGCACTGGTCGGGCTGATCGCCCTGTCGGGCATTCTGATGCGCAACACGCTGATTCTGATCGGCCAGATTCATCATAACGAGCAGGCAGGGCTTGATCCGTTTCAGGCGGTGGTCGAGGCAACCGTACAACGTGCGCGCCCCGTGATACTGACGGCGCTGGCGGCCATTCTGGCCTTCATCCCGCTCACCCATTCGGTGTTCTGGGGCACGCTCGCCTACACGCTGATCGGCGGCACCTTCGCGGGTACGGTACTGACACTGGTGTTCTTGCCCGCCATGTATTCGATCTGGTTCAGGATCAGGGCGCAGGGTAACAACAGGCCGATGACTGTACAGTCTGAGTGAATGCAGTCAGTCAGAAATGCAGGCGGCCTGCCGGTGCGTAAGGCGCTGGGTCAATGATGGGCTTGCGGTCCAGCAGCAAGTCGGTGAGCAATTGGCACGACGCAGGGGCCAGTACCAACCCGTTGCGGTAGTGACCGCAGTTCAGCCAAAGCCCTTCGAAACCGGCAAGCGGCCCGATAAAGGGGATGCCTTCGGGTGAGCCTGGACGCAGCCCGGCCCACTGGGCGATGGGTTCGGCATTGGTCAGTTCTGGTAGCAACTCAATGGCCGATGCCCTCAAGCTTTCCAGAGCAGCCTGCGTGGTGGTCTTGTCGAACCCTTCGTGTTCCAGCGTACTGCCGATCAGGATATGCCCGTCACGACGCGGGATTGCATAACGCCCTTTCGCCAGCACCATGCTCGACAGAAAATCCGATGCGCATTTGTAGAGGATCATCTGACCTTTTACCGGCTCGACCGGCAGGTCCACGCCGAGAGTCTTGAGCAGCTCACCGCTCCAGGCGCCTGCAGTGAGAATCACCCGATCCCCGATGACAGCACCTGACGGTGTGTTAACGCCTGAAACCCTGCTGCCTTCACGCACAAAGCCGCTGACTTCGCACTGCTCGCGAATCTCGACATTGGGCATCGCCAGCAAGGCCGCCTTAAGCGATTTGACCAGCCGGGGGTTGCGCACATTGGCCACATTGGCCATGTAGATCGCCCGTGAGTACCCCTCCCCCAGCACCGGCACGGCATCATGCACAGCCGAGATATCGACACTGCTCAAGGGCCGCTTTTCGCGGGCAGCCCACTCAAGCGCGGCCTGTTCGTCATCGAGGTCGAGCCAGTACAGGCCGGTGGTATGAACTTCGGGATCGACGCCGGTCTGCGCGAACAAGCGCTCACCGAGGAGCGGATAGAAGTCCTGCGACCAGTGCGCCAACGCGGTGACCGCCGGGCTGTAGCGCCATGGATAAAGCGGCGAAACGATCCCGCCACCGGCCCATGAAGATTCCTGGCCGACGGCGGAGCGATCAAGCAATACGACGTTGACCTGTTCGGAAGCGAGATTGAAGGCGGTCAGCAGACCTATGACTCCACCGCCGACGATGACTACTTTCTGCTTGGACATCTTGCTCTCGGGACAGGAAAACGGTTTCAGCGGCCCCAACAGTCTTTCGGGGTCACGCCGGCTGTGGCGCCTGGATTGGTGCGCGCTCCGGTGTTGGTGATCACGAAGCTGCCGCACTTGTCGCCAGCCATCATCGAGCCCGGGATGGGGTCGGCTGTCAGGGTGAAATCGGTGGCGTTTAGGACCGGCGTAATTTTGTAGTACGTATTGGCAGCCACCACCGTCGCCCCGGCGTAGCTAGCCGGACTGATTCTAGAATAATAGCGCTCCAGCGCCTGCGTTTGCTCCGACAGCAGACTGGCGATAGCCGAACGCTGAGTGCGTTTTACGTACTCGGTGTAACTGGGATAAGCGATGGCGGCCAGAATACCGACAATCGCCACGACGATCATGAGTTCGATCAACGTAAAGCCCCTGGATGTCGCGCGCATGATTAGTTTCCCTATTGGATTTGTCGCCACATGATGCGTTGAAAGACCGTCGCAGATAAGGGCTCTATAAAACCGAAGATATTTCCTTTGCTGTCCGTTACATAGGTCACTGCATTGGAGGACGAAGAAACCACCGAAGCCAGATTTGGAATACCCGCGCCAAAACCGATGCCAGACACCAATATATCGCTGGTGGTGATGTCACCGTCCCCATTGGTATCAAGGAAGCGATAAGTGAGCATACTGCCGGTTATCGGTTCCAGCTCTAACAGTCGACCTGTCCCCGTACTTTCGCAGGGATCAGTTGAGTTTACCGCCGCTGTAGTGAACGCAATTCGCCCCCTGATGGTTTGTGCCGGGAAGATAATTCGTTCACCCACATATGGCGCGCCTGTAGAGAGCGGCAAATACCAGCCTTTCTGGCTCGTCCAATCCACTTTATTCGACCTGGAGGTAAAATAGGTTGCTCCAGATCCGGTCGTACTCGAAACGATCTGCTGGGCCTGCAGGTTACCCTCTACGATACCTCCAACTCCTCCGTCTGCATCCCATATGGCATAGAAATCCTGTAGCGCAGTTGTCTGCTTGTCGGCCGTTTCAAGAAACTTGCCGGTCCCGAAATAGATAAGCTTTCCGTTAAGAGGGTGGTCCAGAATATAGGGCTGTACGGTAATCGGCTGGCCCGCGCCTCGTGGCGCAGTAAACAAAGGCGATCCACTGAATGCAACCTTCCAGCCGCTGGCAGCATTAGAGCTCAAATCAAACTTCCACATGCGCCCTTTCAGGTCGCCTGCGTAAGCCGCCTGAACCACGTTCTGCGAGTTCACGCGCAGCTTTACCGATGACAGCCCGTTATCCGTTTCGCTGCCAATGGCCGGAGTAGGGATTTCAGCGATCAGCGCTCCCGTCGACGCATTCAGCACGAAAAGAGAGGCTCGGCCGGTAAAGCTGCCGTAACCATTGCCGACCACGACTATCCCGGTGCCGTCATTCATTCGGGCGGCCTCAGGCCTGGAGTAGGTGTACCCCAGATTATTGAATTTGTTGTTGGTGTTAGAGGTGTCAGGCGCTTTGACTTCCCAAAGAGCACCTACGTTATTGGTTGTGCCCTCAAACAGCCTGATAGCAAAGAACGCCTTGCCGCCGGCGCCCAGTCCGCTTGCAGCGACTGTGCGCCACGTAGCACCGCTGCCATTCTGGGTATCAAATACAGCTATCTGCCCGTCTGCTGTAAATTTATGCACCCCTGCCCCATAGTTGCTTGCTGCGATAGTGGCCAGCGAGTTCAGCGCCGTCGATGGCATATAGCCGTAAGTGCGCTTGCCTGTGCCGGGAGTAATCACGTTAAAGAAACCGTCGTTGGCATTGACCAGCAGGCTTGAGCTCATGTTGTTGGCCTTGATGGTCAGATAATCAGAGTAGGACGTGCCGGTGCCGTAATCTGTGGACGTCTTCTCCGAAGGGCTCGTAACCAGCAGATTGGTATTGATCAAATCGCCCAGCACTCGCGTGCGAGTTCGCAACGCCGCATTTGCAGTGCCTTTGGCCCAGGCGATCATTTGCGAACCGTTCACGCCATTAGGCAACGTAGCAGTAAATGCAGTTTGCTGGGCAGGAGACAGGGCAGTGAAATTCAGCGCAATGACCGCAGACGATAACGTATTCCAGCTTTCGTAGGTCGGCGGAGGGGTAGAGCTCGCTAATATCGTTGTGTCGGAAGACCAGGCGAGAGCACCTGTAGCCCCGGTGCTGGCATCCAGCTTGAAGGCATTTACCGTGCCGTGCCAGTCAGTCGGGTCATACAGCGTCTGGAAGAAAAGCGTGCCCGACGCCAAGGACGAGGAGTTCGATGACGCACCTCCGCCAGAACCCGCCTTCGCGTAAATATCACTCAACGCAAGGTTCAATGCAGCGTTCAAACCAGCACTATCGTTGGTCTGAAAATACTTTCCATGCCCATGGTTGTCGTCTGCAGCATCAATCAGCATCTGGTTCGATGCTGTGAAACCGATGGTGTAGGTACTCAGGTTTTGCTTGGTGAAACCTGCGTTATCCCAACTTTTACCAGTCAGGTCACCGCCTGGATTCACAGCGTCGCGTCGCAGGTCAATGTCGTAAGCGAATTTGGCCAGATCGTCCAGATACAGCGTGTCACCCTCACCATCACCCGACAGATTGTCTCCATCGTTGGCCGCATTAAGATCCCAGTTGGGTAGCGAACGAGTGGTATTCAGAACATCGTCTGGGTCGTTGGTCGGGAAGGTTCGATCGTAGGTTGGCAAGCCATCGGTAACCACGACACCGTAGTTTTTCTGGCAACGGTATTGAATCGGACTCACATAGTTCGAACCGTTCTGATAGTACGGTGACATGCCGCGAAAATACCGCGTGATCTCATAATAGGTCTCAGCCAGCGGGGTGTTGGCTGTCGGGTTCAGGTCGGCAATGGCCTGCTTGAGGGCCGTAATATTGTCATTAGCCTGGGCCTGAGTGACGCCATTGGTGGTGCCTGCCACCGGGGATAGATCGGTGACGACTCTTGCAATCTTGCCACCTGGTCCGAGGTCGAAATTATTCGGATCGTTGAACGTGGCAAGCCCGATTCTTAGCGACGTATTGTTGGTCACCAGATTGGTTGCTACGGTTTTGGCAACGTTCATCCGGTAATCGTTGGGGATGACACCAGTAAGGTAGTTGCGAACTCCGAAGTTAGGCTGGACCAGATCGATCAGATAGGACAGGTAATTGGCGGTATAACGCGTTAGCCCGCCTCCGGCAGGATCAGGAAGGGCGAGGCAGTATCGAATATTACCGCGAAAAACGGGACGCCCTCCCGACGGGCAAAGCAGCGACAGATCGAAAATACTGATGCCGTTGATATCTCCCAACGACAACGTATCGTCTCCCGAGATCGTGCTCGCAAAAGGACAGACAACGGTGATGAAACCACTTATACATTGAGTGGAGTAATAAGTGATGTCCGACCGCTTAATCGTCGGATCGAACCCTGCCGCCCAGATGATGTTGTACATACTCCCGGAGTTATCCACGAGCAGCATCAGATTCGGCGCCACCGCCGATGCACTGAGCAATGGCACCTGCGCGGGGGTAAACGCGTAAACCGGCGTCGTCATGTACAACGCAAACAATGCGCCGTAAATGTACCTCAATGCACCACGCAGCACCTTAACAGTTGGCATAAATGCTCTCCAGCACCGTGCGCGGGGCGGTCTGACTGGAAACGGGAGCAACAGCAGTTACCCGATAAAGCGTCGCGGCACTTGAAGTTTTACACTTTACCGGCGTCATCGTAGTGCCCAGATTCTGAATGGCATACACCCCGCCGCCCGCCGCTTCAAACCACGTCACACCGGCGCTACCTGCACCTTTGCCTTGCACCGTATTGAAGTCGGTAGGTGGCGCACAATTGGCTTGAGAGCACACAGCCATTGAGAAACCCGCCTTTTTAATCTCCGACTCCCCAAGGCGCAACGCCGCTTCAGCCATTTGAAAGGATTGGTTACGGACCATTACGCTGCCCGCCATCTTCTCCTGCAACGTGGCGTTCTGCATCGATGAAATACCCAGCAGCGTCAGCAGCAGCAGGAATACCAGACTGACCAGCAACACCATGCCGCGCTGTCGGGCAGCGAAGGCATGGGGCACATTAAGGCGCACGATCTTGTTCATGTTCGGCCTGTTCAAAAGCGGTTACGCAAATAGGCGACGACGCTGTACTGCTGAGTATTGACGCGTCCATCCGGGTCCTTCAGCGTCAAGAGGATGCGGACGCTGCGTATATCGCCGGCATTGGCTTCGGTAATGGTCCGGGTGTAAGTCATCGGATTGCCCACCATGCCGAAGAGAAAATCCAGTCCGACCACGTTCTGTAGCAGCGGCTCTGGCTTACCACCCGTGGTGGCCTGGATAGTCAGGTCTGTGCCGCTCAGTGTGTAAACCAGTTGCCGCAAGGGAAACGCGGTTTGCCCGGCAGTTGGAGCACGCGCACCGGCATATAGCTGGAGCGTTGATTGGCAATCCGAAATGATCGTCCAGGTGGGCGAGCCTCCTGTAGTGCCAATATCAGCAGTTATCAGCGTCAGTTTATTGTTCGCGTTATCCCACAGGATCGGGTTATCCATCGCTATGGGATAGGTTATAGCTGGCGAAACAGGTATGTAACCACTGAAGCTAAGGCAGCCATACATACCGGTCATCCTGATTTCCTGTACCAGTTTGCTCAAGATGAAACGGGCATCTTCCTGCATGCGCGCGGCAGCGTTCTGGCTCTGAAACGTGCCTCTGGAAGCGGTGAATATCTGGATGATGCCCAGGCTCACTACCAGCCCGAGCACCAGTGCCACCATGATTTCGACCAGTCCGAAGCCTCTGGAAGCTTTTCTCATGGGGAGACCCCGATGCGCGAGACTAGCTTGAAGCTTTGAGGTGGCGGCGTAACAGTCGCACTGCCTGTTGCCTGATTGCTCGCACCGGCGGCACGTGTGTCGCTCCAGCCAACGGTAATAGTCACCAACGTAGAGTCACTGACCACAATGCTGCCCGTGCCGCTCGTGCTTGCAAAATTAATGATATTGGCTCTGAAATCAGACAGATCCTGATCTCTGGCCTTGTTCAGGTTGGCAACAGGGGCCAAATCCAGACTTGCCAAACCATAAGTCGCCAACACATTGCTGTTCGACCCATTGGCACTCGCATTACCATCAACGTTGGCGCGAATACGGTCCATCATGTCGTAGGCAATGAAGCTGGCCTGGCTGCTCATGGTCGAGCTGTCGGTGTATTTGAGCGCATTAAGCTGAATAGCCGCAGCCCCCAACAGCCCGATAGCCAGGATCAGTACCGAAACCAGTACCTCGATCAAGGTCATGCCGGTCTGGCGATGTCGGGTGTTGTAAAGCATCAGCAGCTTCCACCGAGGACAATCCGCCCAGTCAGGCAAATACTCATGTTTTTAGTCGTGCTGCCTCGGGTGTAGGTCATGGTTACCGCCGAAGCCGGGGCTATAAGCCCGCCCAGATTATTGAAGTCAAATGCCGCTACGTTAGGGTTCGATACCAGCGTCCCCCCGCCGCTCATAGCGGCAATGGTACGAAGCGCAGTAGGCGGCGTCTTGGTGTCGGAAGCCAGATACACCTGCAATTCGCCGGTCCAGGCGGTCCCGCTGGTCGGTGCAATTCGCACTGTCACTCCCCTGTTTATCGCCTCAAGTCGCGCATAGTTGAGCGCTCGCTGCAAATCGCTGAGTTCTGTGTCGGCTTTGTTGCTCTGGATGGAGCTGGTGAAATTCGGGATCGCGATAGCCGCCAGGATGCCCACCAGGGACACAGTGACTAACAATTCGATGAGGCTGAATCCCTTGGCTATATGACGCATTGAGTGTCTCCTAGACGTTATGACTATAAGGCAGCAACGCCGCAGGAAAATCCATAGCGAGACGTACGGTTGTTTTGCGACGACGAACGTCCGCAAGGTTCGGAAACGGCGTTTTCCAGGGAGGAAAGCACATGAAGCATGCAGGATTCACACTGGTCGAATTACTCATCGTGGTTGCACTGATCGCCATTCTCGCCAACATCGCAACACCTTCTTTCAAGGAACTGATCGAATCAAATCGTGGACTCGCAACGGCTCAGGAGCTGGCCAGCGGCATCCGCTCGGCAAGAGTCGCCGCGATCACGCGCAATCAGATCGTGACGATTTACGCCATCGAGCAAGACTGGAGCAATGGCTGGCGGATCATACTCGACACAGATGGCAAAGGGCCTGACGAAAACGATACGTTACTGGTGGAACGCGCCAATGGCGGTGAGACACGGGTTGCTGGCAGCCCAAAGCGAGCCAGACAGCTGAGCTTCAATGGCCTTGGAGGGTTGCGGGGCAGGACTAACGATACGCTGCATGTTTGCGTCAGGGACCAGCCGGTCAGCCGCTATCGCGTGATAGTGGCTGCCACCGGCCGGGTCAGGATCGAAGACACAAAAAGGGAAACAGCCTTGTGCGGCTGAGCGATGTCAGAGCAGCGACTTGACGCGCAGCTCCTTGGGCATCGAGAAGGTGATGTTCTCCTCACGACCCGCCAGCTCATCCGCGCCGGTCGCGCCCCAGGCGTGCAGTTGCTGAATCACCCCACGCACCAGCACTTCCGGAGCCGATGCACCGGCGGTGATGCCGATCTGTTGCACGCCGTCGAACCAGCTCTGCTGCATGTCTTCAGCGCCATCGATCAGGTACGCCGGGGTGGCCATGCGCTCGGCCAGTTCGCGAAGACGGTTGGAGTTGGAGCTGTTCGGGCTGCCCACCACCAATACCACGTCGCACTCGTCGGCCAGTTGCTTGACGGCGTCCTGACGGTTTTGTGTGGCGTAGCAGATGTCGTCCTTGCGCGGCCCGCCAATGGCCGGGAAACGCGTGCGCAAGGCGTCAATGACACGGCTGGTATCGTCCATCGACAATGTGGTCTGGGTCACGAAGGCCAGCGAGTCCGGGTTGCGGACCTGTAACTTCGCGACGTCACTTTCGTCCTCGACCAGATAGATCGCGCCGCCATTGATGGCGTCGTACTGACCCATGGTGCCTTCGACTTCCGGGTGACCGGCATGACCGATCAGAATGCACTCGCGACCGTCCCGGCTGTAGCGGGCGACCTCGATATGTACTTTGGTGACCAGCGGGCAGGTGGCATCGAACACTTTCAGGCCACGACCTGCGGCTTCTGTGCGAACGGCCTGGGAAACACCGTGGGCACTGAAAATAACGATGACGTCGTCCGGCACCTGGTCCAGTTCTTCGACGAAGATCGCACCGCGAGAGCGCAGGTCTTCGACGACAAATTTGTTGTGAACAACTTCATGGCGCACGTAGATCGGCGGACCAAACACTTCCAGAGCACGATTGACGATTTCGATCGCACGATCCACTCCGGCACAGAAGCCGCGGGGGTTGGCGAGTTTGATTTGCATGCTGTGCCTCATGTGCGGAACAGCCCGGCCGAAGCCGGGCTTGATGGCGAAGATCAGGAAGCCAGAATCGCCTGCACTTCGAATATTTCCACTTCGAAGCTCAGGGTCTTGCCCGCCAGCGGGTGATTGAAGTCGATGGTGACCTGCTCGTCATCGAAGGCTTTCACCACGCCGGGCAACTCGGTGTTGGCCGCGTCATTGAAGATCACCAGCAACCCCTCGGACAGCTCCATGCCCACGAACTGCGAGCGTGGCATGATCTGCACGTTTTGTGGGTTGGGCTGACCAAAGGCGTTTTCCGGTGGAATCTGCACGGTCTTTTTGTCGCCCGCCTTGAAACCGAAAATCGCCATTTCAAAACCGGGCAGCAAGTTGCCGTCGCCGACCTTGAACGTGGCAGGCGCCTTTTCGAACGTACTGTCGACGGTATCACCGTTTTCCAGACGCAGGGCGAAGTGCAAGGTGACCTGTGTGTTCTGACCGATGCGCAGCTCGCCAGACGAGCCTTGAGTCGAAGGTTGCTCAGTCATTGACGGTCTCTCCGGTTTTTTTGCTCTTGAACATGTCCAGCGCCAGCATGATCGCGCCGACGGTGATTGCACTGTCGGCGACGTTGAAGGCCGGGAAATACCAGCGGTTTTCCCAGTGAACCAAAATGAAGTCGATCACATGACCCAATACGATGCGGTCATAGAGATTACCCAACGCGCCGCCCAGCACCAGCGCCAGCGCAATGGCCAGCCAGGTGTCATCGCGACCGAGACGCTTGAGCCAGACCACCAGTACCGCGCTGACTACAATCGCGATCAGGGCGAACAACCAGCGCTGCCAACCGGCACCATCTGCCAGAAAGCTGAAGGCAGCACCCGTGTTGTAGGCCAGGGTCCAGCTGAAGAAATCCGGAATCACCACGATCTGCTGATACAGGCTCAACGCATTCTCGAAGTAATACTTGCTGGCCTGGTCTATCACCACAATCAGCACGGTCAACCACAGCCAGGCCAGCCGGCCAAACGAGGCGTTAGGCATAGTGACGCACCTCGCCTGCACCGCTGATGTTGTCTACGCAACGGCCGCAGATTTCCGGATGCTCGGGGTTCACACCGACATCCTCGCGGTGATGCCAGCAACGGGCACACTTGGCGTGGCTGGACTTGACCACCTTCAGTTTCAGACCCGCTACTTCGGTGACCACCGCATCCGCCGGAGCCGACACGAACGGTGCAACGCTGGCGGTCGAGGTGATCAGCACAAAACGCAGTTCGTTGCTCAGCTTCGACAGGTCAGCAACCAGTGAATCTTCTGCGTACAAGGTCACTTCAGCCTGCAGGTTGCCGCCAATGGCCTTGGCCGCGCGCAGGTTTTCCATCTCCTTGTTGACCGAGGTCTTCACCGCCATGATCCGCTCCCAGTAGGCGCGGTCCATGTCGAACTCGGCAGGCATTTCGGTCAGGCCTTCGTACCAGGTGTTGAGCATCACCGATTCGTTGCGCTCGCCCGGCAGGAACTGCCACAGCTCGTCGGCGGTGAACGCCAGGATCGGCGCGATCCAGCGTACCAGCGCTTCCGAGATGTGGAACAGCGCGGTCTGGCAGGAGCGACGCGCAGTGCTGTCGGCAGCCGTGGTGTACTGGCGATCCTTGATGATGTCCAGATAGAAACCACCCAGCTCCTGCACGCAGAAGTTGTGGATCTTCGAGTACACGTTCCAGAAGCGGTATTCACCGTAATGCTCTTGCAGCTCACGTTGCAGCAGCAGGGTGCGGTCCACGGCCCAGCGGTCCAGCGCGAGCATCTCTTCGGCTGGCAGGATGTCGGTCGCCGGGTTGAAGCCCGTCAGGTTCGAAAGCAGGAAGCGTGCAGTGTTGCGGATACGACGATAGGCATCGGCGCTGCGCTGCAGGATCTGATCGGAAACCGCCATTTCGCCCGAATAGTCAGTTGCCGATACCCACAGGCGCATGATGTCTGCACCCAGCGAATCGTTGACCTTCTGCGGCGCGACTACGTTATTCAGCGACTTGGACATCTTGCGACCGTTCTCGTCGACCACAAACCCGTGGGTCAGCAGTTCGCGATACGGTGCGTGGTCGTCCAGCATGCAACCGGTCAGCAGCGACGAATGGAACCAGCCGCGGTGCTGGTCGGAACCTTCCAGGTACAGGTCGGCACGCGGACCGCTTTCATGGCCCATCGGGTGCGAACCGCGCAGTACATGCCAATGCGTGGTGCCCGAGTCAAACCAGACGTCCAGAGTGTCGGAGATCTTGTCGTACTTGCCGGCTTCGTCACCCAGCAACTCGCTGGCGTCCAGCTTGAACCAGGCTTCGATGCCCTCTTTCTCGACGCGCTGGGCCACTTCTTCCATCAGCTCGACGGTACGTGGGTGCAGGTCGCCGCTTTCCTTGTGCAGGAAGAACGGAATCGGCACGCCCCAGTTGCGCTGACGCGAGATGCACCAGTCAGGACGGTTCGCGATCATCGAGTGCAGGCGCGCCTGACCCCAGGCCGGTACGAATTCGGTGTCTTCGATGGCCTTGACCGCACGCTTGCGCAGCGTTTCACCGCTCTCAGGCTGCTTGTCCATGCCCACGAACCACTGCGCGGTGGCGCGGTAAATCAGTGGCGACTTGTGGCGCCAGCAGTGCATGTAGCTGTGGCTGATGGTTTCGGTGTCCATGAGGCTGCCGACTTCGACCAGCTTGTCGATGATGTTCTGGTTGGCCTTGAAGATGAACTGGCCACCGAAAAACTCCAGCGACTCGACATACACACCATTGCTCTGCACAGGGCTGATGATGTCGTCGTTGCTGAGGCCGTACTGCTTGCAGATATTGAAGTCGTCCACGCCATAGGCAGGCGAGCAGTGAACAATACCGGTGCCCGCACCCAGTTCGACGTATTCCGCCAGGTAGATCGGCGACAGACGGTCGTAGAACGGGTGGCGGAAATTGATCAGTTCCAGCGCCTGACCGGTGGTGGTCGCGATGACCGTGCCTTCCAGCTTGTAACGGGCCAGACAGCTTTCGACCAGCTCGGACGCCAGCACCAGCAGTTTGTCGCCGACATCGACCAGCGAATATTCGAACTCCGGGTGAACGTTCAGCGCCTGGTTGGCCGGAATGGTCCAAGGCGTAGTAGTCCAGATGACGATGGACGCAGGCTTGCCCAGCGAAGGCAGGCCGAACGCTGCGGCCAGCTTAGCCTCGTCGGCAGTCGGGAACGCGACGTCGATGGTCGAGGATTTCTTGTCCTGGTATTCGACTTCGGCTTCGGCCAATGCCGATCCGCAGTCGAAACACCAGTTGACCGGCTTCAGGCCCTTGAAGACGAAACCGCCCTTGACCATCTCCGCCAGCGCACGGATTTCCCCGGCTTCGTTGGCGAAATTCATGGTCAGGTACGGATTGCTCCAGTCGCCCAGCACGCCCAGACGGATGAACTCGGACTTCTGGCCTTCGATCTGTTCGGCTGCATAGGCGCGGCACAGCTCACGCGTGCGATCGGCGGACAGGTTCTTGCCGTGGGTCACTTCGACCTTGTGTTCAATCGGCAGACCATGACAGTCCCAGCCCGGCACATAAGGGGCATCGAAGCCCGCCAGGGTCTTGGAACGCAGGATCATGTCCTTGAGAATCTTGTTGACCGCATGACCGATGTGAATATTGCCGTTGGCGTACGGAGGACCGTCGTGCAGGACGAACTTGGGACGATCCTTGCCAATCTCGCGCAGCTTCTGGTACAGGCCAATGCTGTCCCAGCGCTGCAGAGTTTGCGGCTCGCGCTGGGGCAGGCCGGCCTTCATAGGGAAGGCGGTGTCCGGAAGGTTTAGCGTGGATTTGTAGTCGGTCATTTCAGGCTCTTGGTTAGGCTATGCATGCAAAATGTCTGCGTTCGGTCGACTATTTTTGATACATGTCCATCAGGTTAACCATGCCAATGGGCACGGGCGGCGGCGACGTCCGCATTGATCGCCGTCTTGAGCGCCTCAAGCGAGGCAAAACGCTGCTCATCACGTAGCTTGTGGTGGAAAGCCACCGTTAAACGCCGGCCGTAAAGGTCGCCGGCAAAATCCAGAAGATGCACCTCAAGGTGGGCACTGCCATCACCGGCCACTGTCGGGCGCACACCAATATTGGCGACCCCCGGCCAAGCCTTGCCGTCGATGTCCATGCTGACCAGGTAAACCCCGCTCAGCGGCACGCGACGACGCTTGAGTTGTACGTTGGCGGTGGGCGTACCCAATTGCCGCGCCAGCTTCTGGCCATGCAATACCCGTCCGGTTATCTGGAACGGACGACCCAGCATACGCTCGGCAAGGGCAAAATCCGACGCAGCCAGGGCTTTACGCACTTTGGTACTGCTGACCCGGATGCCATCGATCTCAACGGTCTGCGCCGCTTCTACGGTAAAGCCATAAGTTGTGCCGGCCTGTTGCAGGAAGTCAAAGTCACCGACCCGGTCAAAGCCAAAACGAAAATCGTCGCCCACTTCGAGGTGCAGAACACCCAGACCGTCGATCAGCACGGTTTCCACGAAACTCGCCGCACTGAGTTTGCACAGGCGCTGATTGAAGGACAGGCAAAGTACCCGGTCAACGCCCTCGGCTTCAAGCAGCTCAAGCTTGTCGCGCAAACGCGCCAGGCGTGCCGGAGCCGTGTCGGGCGCAAAAAACTCACGCGGCTGTGGCTCGAAAATCACCACGCAGCTGGGCACACCCAACTCGACGGCACGCTCACGCAACCTCGCCAGGATAGCCTGGTGGCCGCGGTGTACACCGTCGAAATTGCCAATCGTGGCGACGCAGCCCCGATGTTCGGGGCGCAGGTTGTGAAGGCCTCTAACCAGCTGCATAACGCACTTCTTGCTCATAAAGTGGCCGATTATAACCACACAAGGCCACGGACGACAGGCAACACGCCAAGACCGGACAGCGGTTCGTGGCGCGCAATGAAAAAAAAACCGACAGCCAACCGCTGTGCAGCGACCTACATGACCGCCTTGCGGGCGAAATCCCGGAGGCGAAAGCCGAGTAACAGAAGCATTGCAAAATAGGTCACGACACCCGCCGCCACCAGCGCACCGAGACGCAGAAAGCGCTCAAGCATTTGTCCGTGGTCCCACGCGGGCATGAAATGCATCATCCCCAGCAGGACGGCCGACATCACGGTAACTGCAACGACCAGTTTCAGCAGAAACTTCGTCCAGCCCGGCTGCGGCTGAAACAGCTGTTGCTTGCGCAACTGCCAGAACAGCAGGCCGGCGTTGATGCACGCGCCCACGCTAATCGCCAGCGCCAGCCCTGCATGCTGCAACGGCACTATAAACGCAAGGTTGAGCAACTGAGTGACGATGAGGGTGAAGATCGCGATTTTCACCGGGGTGCGGATATTTTGTTGAGCATAAAAGCCGGGTGCCAGCACCTTGATCAGGATGATCCCCAGCAGCCCGACCGAATAGGCGACCAGCGCACGCTGGGTCATGGCCGAGTCCAGCGCATCGAACTTGCCGTATTGAAACAGCGAAACGGTCAACGGTTCGGCAAGCAACCCCAGCGCCAGCGTGCAAGGCAGCACCAGCACAAAACACAGACGCAGCCCCCAGTCGAGAATCCGTGAATACTCCTGACGATCCCGTTGTGCGTAGGTTTTGGACAGGATCGGCAGCAGAATCGTACCCAGCGCAACCCCCAGCACGCCGGATGGCAATTCCATCAAGCGGTCTGCGTAGTACATCCACGACACCGAGCCGGCGACGAGGAACGAGGCAAAAATCGTATTGATGATCAGAGAAATCTGACTGACTGACACGCCGAGGATGGCGGGCAGCATCTGTTTCATGACCCGCCAGACGCCGGTATCACGCAGATTCAGACGCGGCAGCACCAGCATGCCGATCTTTTTCAGGTGCGGCAGCTGGTACAGCAACTGTAGCAAGCCGCCGACCAGCACTGCCCAGCCCAGCGCCATCACCGGAGGATCGAAGTAAGGGGTAAGGAACAGCGCGAAGAAGATCATGCTGACGTTGAGCAGCGTCGGCACGAATGCAGGCACCGAGAAGCGGTTCCAGGTATTGAGAATCGCACCGGCCATCGAGGACAGGGAAATCAGCAATATATAAGGAAAGGTCACGCGCAGCAGATCCGAGGTCAGCGCAAACTTTTCTGGCGTGTCGACAAAGCCTGGCGCCGTGGCCCAGATCACCCAAGGCGCGAAAATAACGCCCAGCAGCGTCACCAGCGCCAGCGCCAGCGTCAGCAGCCCGGTCACGTACGCAACAAACGTGCGGGTCGCCTCCTCGCCCTGCTGGCTCTTGTATTCAGCCAGAATCGGCACGAATGCCTGGGAAAAAGCCCCTTCGGCAAAAATGCGCCGCAGCAGATTGGGCAGTTTGAAGGCAATGAAAAACGCATCCGTTGCCATTCCGGCGCCGAAAGTGCGCGCGATAATGGTGTCGCGAATGAAGCCCAGAACCCGGGAAACCATGGTGATAGAGCTGACGGCGGCAAGTGACTTGAGTAGATTCATGGAAAGAGTTGTGCGCCTTGGCAAAGGATGGGCGATTAAGCCAGCCATTTATGCGATACTTCGCGCCGCAAAAACGCCCGAAGCAAAGGCCGCGAGTTTACAGGTCACAGGCCGGAAATAAATCCTCCGGTCAAATGTAGCAACCACTCAGCGGAACACCTTAACTGCCCTTGACAAGACTTCAACTCATCGGCATGATTCGCGGCCTATTTTGTTTGCTATTTCACAAAGTCTTTCGAGGAGCTCGACGGTGGCCAACACACCTTCCGCCAAAAAACGTGCAAAACAGGCTGAGAAGCGTCGCAGCCACAACGCCAGCCTGCGTTCCATGGTTCGTACCTACATCAAGAATGTAGTTAAAGCCATTGACGCAAAAGACGCAGAAAAAGCGCAAGCCGCTTATGTTCTTGCAGTGCCTGTTATCGACCGTATGGCCGACAAAGGCATCATCCACAAGAACAAGGCTGCTCGCCATAAAGGTCGTCTGAACGGTCACATCAAGGCTCTGAGCCTTGCTGCTGCAGCCTAAGCGACACGCTTGTTAAAAAACCGACCTCAGGGTCGGTTTTTTATTGCCTGAAGGAAAGAGGCAGGAACAAGAGTATTCATCATGCCGCCACAACCCCCCCCCCCCCCCCCCCCCCCACGCTGGAGCGCAGGCGTCGGTATGCCGTTCTGGACGCTCTGCGTCCGATCTTTACTGCGCGGCGACAGTCAGTACGCCGTCAGGCACTCTCGGTCTGCCGGTTACGGTTCAGTGCTGCCAGGTCGCGGAAGGCAGCCCCCGGATGGTCTGCTTCCAGGCGCGGGCCGTCGCCAAACAGCTTCTCACGCAACGTGCCTGAGGCGTATTCGGTCTTGTAGACGCCGCGTTTCTGCAGTTCCGGCACCAACAGTTCAACCGCATCAATAAAGGTTTCATGGGTCAGCGCGTAGGCCAGATTGAATCCGTCGACATCCGTTTCTTCAACCCACTCCTGCAACAGGTCCGCAACGGTTTCCGGGCTGCCGACAAACAAGGGACCGAACCCACCGATACCTACCCAATCGGCCAGCGCCTGCGGGGTCCAGACGGTGTTCGGGTCGGCGGTGGAAAAAGTCTCGACGGCCGACTGAATGGCATTGGTGTGCACATGCCGCAGCGGCTCGTCAGGCTTGAACTGGCTGAAGTCGATACCGGTCCAGCCAGATATCAGCGCCATGGCTCCCTCGTAACTGACCCAGCTTTTGTACTCTTCGAATTTGGCTTTCGCCTTTGCGTCGGTTTCACCGAGGATCACCGTCTGCAAATTGAAGATCAGCACCTTGGCCGGGTCACGACCCGCTTCGGCAGTACGGCGGCGAATATCAGCAACGGTCTTTTTCAGCAGCACCTTGGACGGCGCAGCCACGAACACACACTCGGCATGCTCGGCGGCAAACTGCTTGCCACGGCTTGAAGCGCCGGCCTGATAAAGAACCGGTGTGCGTTGCGGCGAAGGCTCACACAAATGGATGCCGGGGACCTGAAAGTGTTTGCCGACGTGGCGAATTTCATGAATCTTGCTCGGGTCGCTGAACACCCGCCGCTCGCGGTCACGCAGAATGGCGCCCTCTTCCCAGCTGCCCTCCCACAGTTTGTAACAAACCTCCAGGTACTCCTCGGCATAGTCGTAGCGCGCATCGTGTTCAGTCAGGGTCTTGTGTCCCAGATTCTTCGCACCGCTTTCCAGATAAGACGTCACGATATTCCAGCCCGCCCGGCCCTTGGTCAGGTGGTCCAGCGTAGAAATACGGCGCGCGAACGGGTACGGATGCTCGAACGACAACGACGCCGTCAAGCCAAAACCCAGATGTTCGGTGACCAATGCCATGGGCGGGATCAATTGCAACGGGTCATTGACCGGCACCTGCGTGGCTTGGCGGATAGCGGCTTCGCCATTGCCGCGATAGACATCGTAGATGCCCAGCACGTCAGCGATGAACAGCCCGTCGAACTTGCCACGCTCAAGAATTTTGGCCAGATCAGTCCAGTATTCCAGGTCCTTGTACTGCCACGAACGGTCACGCGGGTGCGCCCAAAGACCTGGCGATTGATGGCCTACGCAATTCATGTCGAAGGCATTGAGGCGTATTTGACGAGACATAGAGCTACTCCTGAAGCTGCGGCGGCACGACGCCGTTGAGGCGTTGATTGCCGATCACCTGGTAGTGCCAGCGCAACGGTTCGCGATGGGGCTGGGCTGGCAGCGAAATGCGTTGCCCGGTGAGTTCGTACTGAATGTTGCCGACCGCCTGAAGCGCATCGGCACTGGCGATAACCGCCTCGCTGCTGGCGATCAAGCGCTGCTCTGACGAACCTTCCAGGCGTTGCGCGCGCTCCAGCAAGGCAGCAGCAACGTCCAGACGAATCTGCAGATCGCCGACTTTGCTGATCACATAAGGGTCATCGACAATGCGGTGCAGATTGCTGAATGACCACGGCTGGCCCTGCTCGCGCAGGTAATCAAGAGTTTGTTGCAAGCCTTGGCGGGCGTGGCCAAGGTCTTCGGTGGCGACGGCCAGTTGCGCGGTGATAGCGGGATGAGGCATGAGGTTGCTCCTTGATCAGTTCCAGGCGTGACGTGGCGGCGGGATGTTGTTGAGCACCTGATTGCCGATCAGGTGGTATTTCCAGCGCGCCGGGTCATGCAGCGTGTGGGTGCGTGCATTGCGCCAATAGCGATCAAGGTTGAGCTTGCCCAATACCGAGCGAGTACCGGCCAGTTCGAACAGTGTGCTGCTGGCGAGCAAGGCAATCTGCGCCGACAGCACTTTGGCCTGCGCAACCACCACCGACGCTTGCGCGACGCTGGCTTCGCTCGGTTCAGCCAAGGCGTGATCGATGGCACGCCCGGCCTTGGCAAGGATCGCGTCGGTGCCGTGCAGTCGCCATTGCAAGTCACCAATGGCAGCAATGCTGAATGGGTCCTGCCAGCCGAAATCCTGCTGGCTGTCGATCCACGGCCGCGCCAGACGTGCGTGCTTGAGGGTTTCTTCAAATGCGCCATGGGCGATACCGGTGTCCACCGCTGCCTGGATGATCTGCGAGATAGGCCCGTCGGCGGTCGGTTCATCGAACGCCCGATGCGCCGGGATCACCGCGCTCGACGGCACCCGTACGTCTTTCAGGACCGCGCCGCCACTGGCCGTGGTGCGCTGACCGAATCCGTCCCAGTTATCGATGATGGTCAGGCCCGGATTGTTGCGTTCGACGAAGGCAATGAAGGCCTTATTCTGTTCATTGACACCGGCTACCGGCACGATGTGCGCGAACAACGCACCGGTGCAGTAGAACTTCTCACCGTCCAGCACGGCCTGCTCGCCCTCGAAACGAATGCGGGTCTGGAAGGCTCCGGCGTTCTTGCTTTTCGATTCCGAAAACGCATTGCCGAAGCGGTAACCCGCCAACGCCTTACCGAAGTAATGACGCTTCTGCTCTTCGGTGCCGGTCTGCAAAAGGATATCGAGCACGCCCAGGTGGTTTTGCGGGATCTGTCCTAGCGAAGGGTCGGCGGCCGAAATAATCTTGATCACTTCTGCGACCGTGACGTAGGAAACGCCAGCGCCGCCATAGGCCTTGGGAATGGTGATGGCCCACAGGCCGCTGGCGGAGAATTCATCCAGCTCGGCAAACGGTAGACGGCGTTCGCGATCACGTAGCGAAGCCTCTTCGGCAAAACGGCTGGCCAGTGCCCTGGCGACTGCGATGGCTTCGGCGTCCGAGGCAATCACGTTTGCGCTGGGCGGCGTCGGGGATGGGTTACTCATGAACGGCTCCTGATCGTTGGCGACAGGTTGAAAAACACTCAACACACGTAACCCTGAACATTGCACAGCCCATGCCGAAAATTATTTACATTTAAAAACAGTTAGTTACGTAAATATCCTGATAACCAGCAGCATCACACCACGCAAAATGTGCAGACGCTGTTGCAGATTGAACAGTGCCCCACGGAACGCGGTTAAGAATGTGCGGTTTGCCGACAAGCTGTTGGGCCGCTGTTGCCCTTACAACAGGCAGACCGGTCATTAAGAAAAATAATCATTGAATTCAAAAGCTTATGATCAGGCACAAAGCATGCACTGAACTGAACGACCCATTCACTGGCCGACCTGCTCAGGAGTACTGCATGACTCAATCAACCGGTTCTAACCCACTCTCGTTGGGCACCGATTATGAAACCCTCGCCAACCGCTTCCGCCCTATCTTCCGCGAGATCAGCGCGGGTAACGTCGAGCGCGAAAAGGCCCGCGCCCTGCCCTATGAGCCGATTGCCTGGCTCAAGCAAGCAGGTTTCGGCGCAGTCCGGGTACCCACCGAATACGGCGGTGCGGGTGCCTCGATCGGCCAGCTGTTTCAGCTTTTGATAGAACTGGCCGAGGCCGATTCGAACATTCCGCAGGCCTTGCGGGCGCACTTCGCCTTTGTCGAAGACCGGCTTAATGCGCCGCCGGCCGCGGAACGTGACACCTGGTTCGCGCGTTTCGTGGCAGGTGACCTTGTAGGCAATGGCTGGACCGAAGTCGGCGCGGTGAAAATCGGTGACGTGATTACCAAGGTCAGCGTTCAGGGCGATGGCTTTGTGCTCAACGGCACCAAGTACTACAGCACCGGCAGTATTTTCGCCGACTGGATCGACGTTTACGCCCAACGCGCAGACACCGGTGCCGATGTGATTGCGGTGGTGGACGCAAAGCATGCGGGGGTGCGCCACAGTGATGACTGGGACGGGTTCGGTCAGCGCACCACCGGCAGCGGCACGTCGGTCTACGACAATGTGCCGCTGCCTGCGAGCCATGTCATCCCGTTCGAACAACGCTTCAAATACCAGACGGCTTTTTATCAATTGGTGCTGCTGGCGGTGCTGGCAGGTATTGGCCGGGCGGTCGAGCGTGACATCGCTCAAGAGGTGCGTGACCGCAAACGTATCTTCAGCCACGGCAATGCCGGCAGCGTCAGCCAGGATTCACAGGTGCAACAGGTGGTAGGGCAGATCGCCGCGCAGGTGTATGCCGCAGAAGCGGCCACGTTGCGTTCGGCCGAGCCACTGCAACGGGCGTACGTGGCACGCTTTGGCAATGACCCGCAATTGGAAAAGGACGCCAATATCGCCGCCGAAATCGAGACCGCCAAGGCGCAGGTGATTGTCTCGGAGCTGGTGCTGCGTTCAGCCACCGAGCTGTTCAACGCACTGGGCGCCTCGGGCGTCAGCGTCAACAAGGCACTGGATCGCCACTGGCGCAATGCACGCACGGCCGCCTCACACAATCCGCTGATCTACAAGGCGCGGATTGTCGGCGACTGGCGTATCAACGGCACCGAGCCGCCCTTTGTCTGGCAGATCGGCAGCGGCACCGATAAAGCCTGAAGCCTCGTTCAGGCGGCATTACGCAGCAGGTGGCGACTGGCAAAGCTGAAAGCCAGAACCATGAAAATTAGCGCCCCGGTCGCCACCTGCTGCCAGTAAAAGTTCCAGCCAATCAACAGCAAGCCATTG
This sequence comes from Pseudomonas syringae CC1557, assembly GCF_000452705.1. Taxonomy (NCBI): domain Bacteria; kingdom Pseudomonadati; phylum Pseudomonadota; class Gammaproteobacteria; order Pseudomonadales; family Pseudomonadaceae; genus Pseudomonas; species Pseudomonas syringae. Next base: position 2,763,505 of record NZ_CP007014.1, on the reverse strand, counting down.
GCAATGACGTTGATGAACAACACACCCAGCAACGTGCCTACGATGTTGGGTCGTGCCTGGCGGCTCAGCGTCGTGCCAATGAACACGGCGCCAATGGCATTGATCAGGTACGCATTACCAGACATCGGCACGTAGGCATTGACCGTGGAGCTGAGCAGAATACCCGCGATCGAACAGGCCAGCGCGCTGCCGACAAACACCAGCGCTGCGATACGTCGCGTAGACAGCCCCGAGTAGTAAGCCAGTTGCGGCTGCGTGCCGACGGCCAGAATTTCCCGCCCCAAACGTCCACGCGCCAGCACCGCCCCGTAAACACCTGCCAATAGCAGCACGACCACCAGCGGCAGTGGCGCGCCGAGGATCGACACGCCGCTGATTCCAGGCAGCGCACTCTGGGCAATGTAGATCGGCTGGCCGCCGTCGGAGAGTAATTGCTGCACGCTGGTGCCGATGAACAAGGTGCCCAACGTCGCCAGAAATGGCGAAATACGCAGCCCGGCGATCAGCAGCGCGTTGAACACGCCAGCCGCAACGCCCGCCAGCAAGGCAATTGCAATGGCTACACCCAGGCCGTGACCGGCGTTGAGCGCCACCACGAAACCGAGGCTGGCAAAATCCAGCGCAGTGCCCACCGACAGGTCAATACCACCCACCGCGACCGCCCAGGTCATGCCAATGGCAACGATGGCCAGCAGGACGAAATTGTTCAGCACCAGGCTCGACAGATTACCCCAGCTGAGGAACCCCGGCGCATTGATGGCGAAGAACAGCAGGATGATCAGTACCAACAGCGGCAGCACCGCTGGCAGCAAGCGCGGCAGCACTTTTACCAGCGTCGAAGAGGTGTTCAGGGTCAAGCTATTCATTGTTCACCGTCCCGTCGGTCAAGTGCGCCGGAAAATGCCACAACCAGCAGAATCAACAGGCCTTGCACCCCGTTGACCCAGAAGTTGGAGATGTTCAGTAATTGAAAGCCATTGATCAGGAAACCCAATAACAGCGTCGCCAACAACGTGCCGGGAATGTTCGCCGTCAGACGGCGCGAGAACACCACACCAAGGAAGGCGATGGCCACCACCGACAGCAGCAGGTCGCCAGAGCCCGTGGTACTGCCGCTGAAAAACGCAGCGGAGCAAAAGGCCGCAATGGAGGCGCAGCCACCGGCAATCACGTAGCTGGCAAACACATAGCGTTGCAGGTTCAAGCCGGCCGCCTTCGCCGCTTGCGGGTACTCGCCGATGGCATACAGACGCAGGCCAAAGGCGCTGTGCTGAATCAACAGCCAAAGCAACCCGGCGACGCCGAGTAAAACCCATGCCAGCGCCGGGATACCGAGCCAGATACCTGAAGCCAGACTGTCTAGCAGCTCCGAATCAGTGGCCAGCACGGTATTTTGGGTCAGCACCAGTTCCAGCCCGGCGATCAGGTTCATGCTCGCGAGAGTCGCCAACAGCGGCGGCAGACGTAACAGCACCACTGCCAGGCCATTGAACGCGCCGACCAGCAGGCCGCAAGCGAAGGTCAGCGCAATTGACTGCCAGGCCTCGAAACCGGCGTTGTTCAGGCTGCTGTAGACCGCCGCACACAAGCCTAGGTTGGCCGCCAAAGACAGGTCCAGCCCGCCGCTGACCACGTTGGAGCCACCACCGATCACAACGCAGGTCAGACCCAGCGCGAGAATGCCAAGCACGGCCGACTGAGCGAACACGTTGCTGATATTGCCGACGCTGAGAAAATTCGGTGCGCTGATGGCGAACACCAGCAAAATCGCCAGGAACACCAGCAGCGACCCGCGCCGCGCCAGGCGCACGAGCCACTGGTGCGGCGGCTCGGCTTCCAGACTGTCAAGCACTTCAAGCGTGGGCATGATCAGCCTCCTCAGGGAGTGTTTCGACGACACTACGGCGGCCTTCACTGGCACCGGTGGCGCAGGCCAGCAGCTCATCGCTGTCGGTGGTTTTGGAATTGAACTCGCCCGCCACACGTCCACGGTGCAGCACCACGATGCGATGGGTAATGCCGATCAGTTCTGGCAAGTCCGACGACAACACCAGTACCGCCGCACCGCCCTCGGCAAGCCGCGCTATCAGCCGGTAGATTTCCACTTTCGCGCCGATATCGACACCTACGCTGGGCTCGTCCAGTAAATACAGCGAGGAATGCCGGCTCAGCCACTTGGCCAGCGCGACCTTTTGCTGGTTGCCGCCACTGAGAAGTTGCACCGCCGACTCGTGACCTGGCGTCTTGATTGCCAGCTCATCGATCAGTCTTTTGCTCTCGCGAGCCTGAGCAGCACCATCGAGGAACCCCCAGCGGCTGAATCGCCCAAGACTGGCCAGTGTGATGTTTTCCAGCACTGACAGCGCCGGAGCCACGCCATGGCTACGGCGCTCCTCTGGGACCAGCGCAATACCCTGGCGCACCGCATCGCGAGGTGATTTCAGGCGTAATGGCTGGCCATTGAGCAGTAACTCGCCGCGATCCGGGGGCAGCAAGCCGAACAGGCTCTTGAGCAGCTCCTTGGCCCCCGAGCCGACCAGCCCCGTCAAGCCAAGCACTTCGCCACGTCGCACGCGGAGATCAACCGCGTCGTAGTAACGCCCTGCCCCCAGCCCGCGCAGTTGCAAAACATCGGCACCGGGAACCGTCTGCGAGCGAATGTACTGCTCACCCACGTCACGATTGACCATCAACCGGGCAATCTGTGCGGGACTGGTCATTGCAGGATCGACCACGGCCACATCACGCCCGTTGCGCAGCACCGTGACCTGATCGCACAGCGATTCGATTTCTTGAAGGTAATGGGAGATATACAGAATGGTCAGGCCTTCGGCGCGCAAACGCCGCACGATGGCCAGTAAGCGATCCACCTCCTGTTTGACCAGTGACACGCTGGGCTCGTCAAACACAAGAACCCTGGGCTTGGCCAGCAGCGCGCGGGTAATCTGCAATATCTGTCGCTGGGCGCTGTCCAGATCGCGTACCAATGCCCCATTCGGCAGGCGTATTGCAAAGTAATCCTCCAGCAGCCGCGCTGCCTCACGATCCTGAGCGCGCCGGTCGACCAACAGACCGCGCTTGATCTCCTGACCGAAAAACAGCGCTTCCCCGACCGTGAAGCTGCCCGGCAGCAGACGTTCCTGATGAATGAAATGCACGCCCATGGCCTCGACGTGGCGCGGCGTGACAGCAGCGAAAGGCTGACCGTGGATATTCAGGCTGCCTGCGTCAGCGCGATGAATACCAGCCAGCACCTTGATCAGCGTCGACTTGCCCGCACCGTTTTCTCCGACCAATCCGTGAATCGTGCCCGAGTCGACCCGCAGATTGACGCCGTCGAGCGCCTGAGTAGCGCCAAAACGTTTGCTGATGCCTGTGAGGTGCAAGGCAGGCACCGCTGCACCCTGCGTTTTCGCTGAAAACATGATCAATCCCCCGTGTCAGTTATCGCCCCGGAGCTTTTGCACTTCCGGCAGGTTGGCAGCGGTGGTCAGCAACGTCGGAACCTGGGTTTCCCTGGGCAAATCACGCTGCCCGGCCAGATAGCGCGCGACATTCTGCACAGCGGTCTTGCCAATCAATACCGGCTGCTGAGCGACCACGGCGCCTATCGGCGAGTCTTCGCGGCGCATCAGCTCCAGCACCTCCGGGGTGCCATCGACGCCGTAAGTCTTGATCTCGGTCCGCCCGGCATCGATCAAGGCCTTACTGGCACCCAGTTGCGGAATGTCCCAGGCCGCCCATATCGCCGAAACGCTGCCTTTGGGGTATTTGTTGAGCAGTGCAGACACTTGCGAGTAAGCATCCTGAACCGTATTGGGGATTACATCGCGCAGCTCAGGCTCGATGATTTTCAGCTCCGGGTGATCTTTGAGCGCCAGCTTGAGCTGGTCGTAACGAATGGCGCAGACCGGCACGCCGTAAAAACCATTGAACACCAGCACATTGCCCTTCCCGCCTGCATCCTTGATCAACTGCCCGGCCAGCGCCTTGCCGGTGGCGACGTTGTCAGAGGTGGTGTTGTTGAGGCTGTATTGCGACGGTGCATCAATGGTGAACAGCGGAATGCCAGCCTTGCTGATGCGCTTGAGCCAGGGATCGATGACGCTGAGCGTGCCCAGCGTCTGGATCACTGCATCGGGCTTCTGCGTGACTACCGTCTGCAATTGATTGACCAGGTTCTTGTCATTGCGGCCCGCGTCGAGGGTGATCGGCGTGCCGCCCAGGCGCTTGACCTCATCGACCTGGGCCTGAAAGGTCTTGATATCAAAGTAATGACTGGTGCCAGTCATGCTGATCGCAATGCGTTTACCCGCCAGCGAAGGCACGTTGCCGTCATCGGCATGTGCCGTTGCGACGAGGCTGGTGGCAAACAGTGTCAGCGCCAGAGTGCGCCATACTGTACTCAGGCGAGTTGGCTTGGCAGGCGGGATGGCATCAGGCATTCGGGTAGCTCCACTGGCTCAGGAAAACAATCCCGATCAGCAGTGCACAGGTCATGCCCAAAGCCTTGTCACGCTGGTCTGCAACCAGGCCAAGCCCTGCCGGCAGGCGTTATTCCGCGATTGCGAGAGTCGCTTGCCGGCCGGCAACAGGCGTTATCAGACCCTGCTGCAGAACAGATTGCCGATTGGCTGTTGCCCAGCCAACAGCTTCAGCCGGTCTCAACCGAGTTTGAACTGCCTCAAGGTGGTCGTCAGCCCGCTGGCCAGCTCTGCCAACGACTGGCTGGCGCTGCCGGTCTGGCCGGTGCGGACTGCCGATTGCGTCGACAGGTCGCGAATTCGCACCAGGTTGCGGTCCACTTCTCTGGCAACCAGTGCCTGCTCTTCGGAGGCGCTGGCGATTACCGTGTTGCGTTCGTCGATAACCATGACCGAATGGGCAATCGTCGCCAGTACAGCGTTGGCTGACTCTGCCTGCTGCTTGGTGCGTTGTGCCTGCTCGGTACTGACTTCAAGCGCCGCCAGCGTGCTTTTGGTGCCCAACTGAATGTGCCCGACCATGGTTTCGATCTCGCGGGTCGATTCGCTGGTGCGATGCGCCAGCGCACGTACTTCGTCAGCGACCACAGCGAAACCGCGCCCTGCCTCACCTGCCCGCGCTGCCTCGATTGCCGCGTTGAGTGCCAACAGGTTGGTTTGCTCGGACACGGCGCGAATGACATCCAGCACCTTGCTGATGTCCAGTGTGCGGGTCGCCAGTGCCTGGGCCTCGGTTGATGCAGTACTCACGTTGCGGGTCAGCTCGATAATGGAGGTTACAGTATGGTTCAGCTCATCCTGCCCCTTGCGGGCAGACTCCGAAGAAGCTTTCGACTCCTCCGAAGTGGCGACCGCGTTGCGTGCCACTTCGTCCACTGCCTGACTCATCTCGGTGACGGCTGTGGCAGCCATTTCGATTTCACTGTTCTGCACCACAAGGTCGGCGTTGCTGTTGACCATCAGCGCACTCATTTCCTCAGTGGCAGACGCCAGTTGATGGGCGGCATCACCCACTTGCGTCAGGGTCTTGCTCAGACTGCCGCGCATGCGTTCCATTGACTGCAACAGCAAGGCCGCCTCATCGACGCCCTCGCGGTTGATCAAAATCGGTCGCAAATCACCGGCGGCGATGGTTTCAGAGGTCTGCAGCGCCTGGCTGATAGGCACTGCCAGGCTTTTCGTCAGGCGCCAGGCAAGCAGCACCGTCAGCAGTACCGTGAACAGCATGACCAATTGCGTCACCATCAAGGCATTCTCGAAGACCTTTGTGGAGGACGCGCTGGAATCGGCCTCGGAGTCGTCGTTGAGTTTTTCCAGCTTGCGCAGCGAGGCCTCGATATCGTCAGCAATGGCCTTCATATCGCCCCACGCGGCCTGGTTGTCTTTACCCAGTTTGTAGCTTTGTTCGGCCTTGTCAGCGTAGGCCTGATAGTCAGTTGTCAGTCCGGTAATGAGCGCTTGCTCGTCGTCAGCGGTGATGAGCGGGCTGTAAGCCTGTATGGCTTTTTGAAATCCGGCTTTTTTATCGATGAAATCAGCATGGGCCTCGGCAACCTGCGCGGCGCCCTGACTAACCAGCATCTTGACGACGGCAGTACGGGTTCTCTCGAACGCCAGAGCGATGTCATCGCCCAGCGCGACGCCCGGCAGAGAGTCGTTTTCGATCTCCAATGATTGCTCTCGAATACCGTGCAGTTGCACAAGGCTGAAAATGCCGAGCCCCAGTACCAGAACGACCATCAGCGCAAAGCAGACGGAAGTCCGCGCGGCAATCTTCAGCTGTCTCAGCATGTTCAGTCCCCTTCCCTTAATTGACGATACGATTAACACCGTTAACGCTATCGGCTAAAGGTAGGAAAGGATGAAGAATACGGATCCACAGCTGTGCCACTGCAATTTTCGGCCCACTTGGGAAATACCATGTGCTAGGGTTCGTGCTGCTTTTTAACCCCCCGGACATGACTGGAAGCCATTAGCCAGTCAGCATTACTGGAGAAGCCATGAAACGTTACTATGCCGCGTTACTTGCATTATCACTGCCTGCCCTTGCCCATGCGGGCGACGCACTGGTCAGTTATCCCGCCATTACCCAGGCACTGAACACCGGGGAGTCGGTCGCCGTGGTGCTTGACCTGGGGCAATGCAAATCCTCGGTCGAAGGCGCAGAGCCCTCGAAAACCAGGGGCGGCAAGCGCATAGAAACCTACCGCATAACTGCAGACGGCACCCTGGCCTTCTCCGACACCCACTTCACCCTCGACCGCGATAACAAACCCATCGAGCAATTCATCCGCTATCAGGTGCGCTCCAACGGCACGGCGGATTTCAGCATGACAACGCTGAGCGTTCCGGGCTATCAGCCGGTGGGCAAGGCGGTGAGTTATACGTGTGCGATTGGCAAGGGGATGAGCTTTTTTGCAGGGAAGTGATGATCAGGCGTGACCTGTTGGCGAGACCTTCAAGTCTCGTCAACCTGGAAAATACTGATCGTCATCCCGTCGCTACCCGCCATGACATTGACCCTGCCGATATACAGGTGTTTCTGCAGGTACTCATGAACACCCTCAGGGACACTGAACTGAATGTTGCATGTGCAGCGAGCCAAGGATCTTGCTACCCGCGACCCGTCATCTTTCAGATGTTGCACGGCAATGGTATCAACCGCCGTGAGGCCTTCTCCAACAACATGCATGCTTATTCCGTCGTCGGTCAGCAAGGTGTAATACAGGCTGAATCGCACAAGCTCCTCATCCTGCGGTACAAGAAACAGACTCCCTCCCGGCACGACCGCCCCTTGCAGACGTTGGCCATGGAATTCTCCTCCGAGTATTTCACTGCTGCTCCGTGGCCCCTGTCCAGGCTGGTGTAGCGCTTGCGGTGTGTCGATGTGCAGGTGAACAGTCAGCATTTCATGTAACTGTATGGTTTCCATCGCTCTACCTCTTCTTCTTGCAAAATCACTCGATCACACATTCGACGATTGCTGGCTGCACAGTTAAAAGCCACTGCTTCCGGGAGTCGGGTATTCATAAGTGTACGGTGGTGTATGTTTTAGCTGGGAGCTGACGCGCTGTCAATTTAAACGTACCATTCAGTACGCTTATGGAGGAATGATGAAAGCACGCACCGAAGCACGTCGTCTGGCCATCGTCGAGGTCGCCGCCGGGGTATTTCTCGACCTCGGCTATGACGGCACCTCCATGACAGAGGTGTCACGCCGACTGGGTGGGTCGAAGGCGACGCTCTACGGATACTTTCGCTGCAAGGAGGATCTGTTCAGCGCTGTGGTGAAGATGTACGCAACCTCTCATTTGTACGACGCCTTGACCTCACTGCTGCAGTCCGCGGACGACATCGCGTTGCACGAATCACTGGTCCGCTTTGGACGCAAGATGATGAAGGTCCTGACCCATGACTCAAAGGCCATCAATGTCTACCGGCTGGTCCTGTCGGAATCCGGACGCTCAGACATTGGCAAGCGTTTCCATGACACGGGTCCCAGTCAGTGCGTAGAAGCACTTTCGGACCTGATGTCACGTGCGATGGCCAACGGTGAGCTGACAAAAGCCTGCCCCAGACTAAGAGCCAGACAATTTCTGTCACTGTTGACTGCCGAAACCGGCGAGCGCCTGTTCCAGCAGGAGCCCGCTCCCATGCCGATGTCCGAGGTGGAAATGCTGGTAAATCAGGCGGTGGGAATGTTTCTGGGCGGGGCTCAGGGAGGTCAGTAACCCGATTCCCGCAGGCATTCAGCGTGTCACCGCATTTCCCGTCTGATACTCCCTCGGCGTACACCCAAACTCGCGGCGAAACACGGTATGCAGGTACTGCGCCGATTTGAAGCCGCAGTTGCGGGCAATCTCTGCAATGGCCGAATCGGTTTTTTCCAGCCCGTTGGCAGCGGCGGCCAGTTTGAAGCGCAGGATTTCGTCATGCACGCTGCAGCCGCGCGCTTTGCGAAAGTGCGCCTCCAGCGATGAGCGCGACACGCCTACGTAGGCGGCGACTTGTGCGGTCTTGATGCCCTGACAGGCGTATTGGCGGATGAACAGCATCGCTTGCATAACGTAGGGGTTACCCAGCGGTTGATGCAGGCTAGAGGCCTGCACGTTGATTGCCTCCGGCGGGATTAGGATCTGGGTGCCGGTGGCCGGCATGCCGTGCAACATTTGATGGAGCAGACGCGCGGCAGTTCTTCCCATAGTCTCGGTTCCCTGGATCACCGAGCTCAGCGGCACACGTGTGAGGGTTCTGGTCAGCGGGTCATTATCGATGCCGATCAGTGCGACTTGCTCGGGCACGGCAATCCCAGCGGTCAGGCAAGCCTGCAGCAACTGCCGGGCGCGGGCGTCGGTCACCGCGATAATGCCGATGGGTTTGGGCAGGCTTTGCAGCCAGGCGATCTGCTGTTCGACAGCGCTGTCCCAGAGTGGAGCGCTGGTGCCCATGCCGCGATAGACCTCGGCGTGCAGGCCATCGCGGTGCAGCAACCGGCGAAAGGCTTTTTCCCGTTCCTGCGCCCAGCGGTTGGCTTGTGCCTCGGGCAGACTGAAGCAGGCGAACCGCGTCAGCCCTGCTTCGATCAGGTGTTCGTAGGCGGCCTTGATCAGCGCGTGATTGTCGGTGGCGACATAGGGGATGCCTTTTGGATAGGCGCGCTCATCCTGGTAGGAGCCGCCGACTGCCACGACCGGCAATCTGATGCCGGCCAGCGCCTCGCCAATCAGCGGGTCATCGAAGTCGGCGATGATCCCGTCACCCTGCCAGCGCTCGATGCCTTTCAGACGGCAGAGAAAGTCTTCCTCAAGGAACAGGTCCCAGGACACACGGGTGCTGCTGAGGTAATTGCCAATGCCGCTGATAATGCCGCGATCGTAGATCTTGCTGCCGTTGAACAACAGTGCGATGCGGTGCACAGGAGGTACGGTTTTCATTGTTTTTATGCCGATCCGGGAAGCGCGATGCTTTTCAACAGACTAGGCGCGTGAAAGGCGAATCTCAATACTCAAAATCGCACTGCCGGTTGATGATTTTCATAATCAGCAGCCATGAGGCCGTTGCTAGTATCGAGACATCGCCAAGATCAACAGACGATCAATCCAAGAACAATAAGGAAATCGCACATGCCGTACTTCCCCACTGTCGACAAGGTTATCTACGAAGGCCCCGACAGCGACTCGCCCCTCGCCTTTCGCCACTATGACGCCGACAAACTGGTCCTCGGCAAACCCATGCGCGAGCACCTGCGGATGGCTGCCTGCTACTGGCACACGTTCGTCTGGCCGGGTGCGGACATGTTCGGCGTCGGCACCTTCAAGCGCCCGTGGCAACGTGCCGGTGATCCGATGGAAGTGGCAATCGGCAAGGCCGAGGCGGCGTTCGAGTTCTTCTCCAAGCTGGGCATCGACTATTACAGTTTCCACGACACTGATGTCGCCCCGGAAGGCACTTCAATCAAGGAGTACCGCAATAACTTCGCGCAGATGATCGATCACCTGGAGCGCCACCAGGAACAGAGCGGGATCAAACTGCTCTGGGGCACCGCCAACTGCTTCAGCAACCCGCGCTTTGCCGCAGGTGCTGCCAGCAACCCGGACCCTGAGGTGTTCGCCTACGCTGCCGCTCAGGTGTTCAGTGCCATGAACGCTACCCTGCGCCTGAAAGGAGCCAACTACGTACTGTGGGGCGGTCGCGAGGGTTACGAGACCCTGCTCAACACCGATTTGAAACACGAGCGCGAACAGTTGGGACGCTTCATGCGCATGGTGGTCGAGCACAAGCACAAGATCGGTTTCAAAGGTGATCTGCTGATCGAACCCAAGCCCCAGGAACCGACCAAGCACCAGTACGACTACGACAGCGCCACGGTTTTCGGATTTCTGCAACAGTACGGTCTCGAAAACGAGATCAAGGTCAATATCGAAGCCAACCATGCCACGCTGGCCGGGCACAGCTTTCATCACGAAATCGCCACCGCCGTCTCGCTGGGCATCTTCGGCAGCATCGACGCCAACCGTGGTGACCCGCAGAACGGTTGGGACACCGACCAGTTTCCCAATAGCATCGAAGAAATGACCCTCGCCACCTATGAAATCCTCAAGGCAGGTGGCTTCACCCATGGCGGCTACAATTTTGATTCCAAGGTCCGGCGCCAGAGCCTCGAAGAGGTAGATCTGTTTTACGGCCATGTTGCCGCGATGGACGTGCTCGCCCTGTCACTGGAGCGGGCTGCGGCCATGCTGCAGAACGATAAGCTGCAACAATTCAAGGATCAACGTTACGCCGGGTGGCAGCAGCCGTTCGGCAAGTCGGTGCTTGCGGGTGAGTTCAGTCTCGCCTCGCTGGCCGAACATGCGTTCACCCACGAGCTGAACCCGCAGCCGGTCAGCGGCCGTCAGGAATGGCTCGAAGGTGTGGTCAACCGCTTTATCTACACCTGACGAAAGGCAAGGCCGGGGCGCTGTGACATTCTCACGACAAATCCATGCACGCGGCACCCGGTAACGCTCTACAGTTGTATCGGCATCACAACGGATGCCAGTGTCTTCAAACAACAATAAAAGGACGCACCCTCATGAACACCCTGAAACGTACACTACTCGCCAGTGCTCTGGCACTCCTGTCCCTGCCTGTGATGGCTGACGCCGCCCACCCGAAAATTGGTTTCTCGATTGATGACCTGCGTCTGGAACGCTGGTCCAGAGATCGGGATTACTTCGTTGCAGCGGCTGAAAAAATGGACGCCAAGGTGTTTGTGCAATCGGCTGATGCCAATGAGCAAAAGCAGATCTCGCAGATCGAGAACCTCATTTCCCGTGGCGTGGATGTGATTGTCATCGTGCCGTTCAACGCCACGGTGCTGACCAACGCGGTTGCCGAAGCCAAGAAGGCCGGTATCAAGATCGTGTCCTATGACCGGCTGATCCTCAACGCTGACATCGACGCCTACATTTCGTTTGATAACGAAAAGGTCGGCGAGATGCAGGCCAGTGGCGTGCTCAAAGCGGCACCCAAAGGTAATTACTTCCTGCTCGGTGGCGCGCCGACCGACAATAACGCCAAGATACTGCGCGAAGGCCAGATGAAAGTGCTGCAACCAGCCATCGACAAGGGCGATATCAAGATTGTCGGCCAACAGTGGGTGAAGGAATGGAACCCCACCGAAGCGCTGAGCATTGTGGAAAACGCCCTGACCCGCAATAACAACAAGATTGACGGCATCGTAGCCTCCAACGACGCCACAGCCGGTGGCGCCATTCAGGCGCTGGCAGCGCAGCAACTGGCGGGCAAGGTGCCTATCTCGGGTCAGGACGCTGACCTGGCCGCGATCAAGCGGGTAAAAGATGGCACGCAGACCATGACGGTCTACAAGCCGCTGAAGCTGATCGCCACTGAAGCGGCCAAGCTCTCGGTGCAACTGGCGCGTAGCGAAAAACCTGCCTTCAGCTCGCAGTACGACAATGGCAGCAAAAAGGTCGACACCATCCTGCTGACCCCGACGCCATTGACCAAAGACAACCTCGACCTGCTGGTCACAGACGGCTTTTACACCAAGGAACAGATTGACGGGAAATGACCGGTCGGGCTGAACAGCATCGACAGAGAACCTGAGCGCTACCCTGCGGGATCCGCTGAATCGGACCCGCAGGTGTCCTGCCTGCGCCAGCCCGTGGCTTGTGTCCGAGTTATTCGCCATGTCCGACTATCTGCTGCAAATGAACGGCATCATCAAAACCTTTGGCGGCGTCAACGCTCTGAACGGCATCGACATCAAGGTCAGACCCGGCGAATGCGTGGGGTTGTGCGGTGAAAACGGTGCCGGAAAATCGACCTTGATGAAAGTCCTCTCGGCGGTCTATCCCTATGGCACCTGGGAGGGCGAGATTCTCTGGGACGGTCAGCCTCTGAGAGCGCAGTCGATCAGCGAAACCGAGGCCGCCGGGATCGTCATTATCCATCAGGAACTGACACTGGTCCCGGACCTCTCTGTGGCTGAAAACATCTTCATGGGCCACGAGCTGACCCTGACGGGCGGCCGCATGAACTACCCGGCCATGATCCACCGTGCCGAAGCCCTGATGCGCGAGCTCAAAGTCCCCGACATGAACGTGGCGCTGCCGGTTTCGCAGTATGGCGGTGGCTATCAGCAACTGGTTGAAATCGCCAAGGCGCTGAACAAGCAGGCACGGCTGTTGATCCTTGATGAGCCCTCCTCGGCCCTGACGCGTTCGGAAATCGAGGTGCTGCTGGATATTATTCGCGACCTGAAAGCCAAAGGCGTTGCCTGTGTCTACATCTCGCACAAACTCGATGAGGTGGCGGCCGTGTGTGACACCATCTCGGTGATCCGCGACGGCAAACACATTGCCACCACCGCCATGACGGAAATGGACATCCCGAAGATCATCACCCAGATGGTCGGGCGCGAAATGAGCAACCTGTATCCCACCGAACCGCACGAGGTCGGCGAGGTGATTTTCGAGGCACGGCACATCACCTGTTACGACGTCGATAACCCCAAACGCAAACGCGTGGACGACATTTCGTTTGTCCTGAAACGCGGGGAAATTCTCGGCATTGCCGGGCTGGTGGGTGCTGGCCGTACGGAACTGGTCTCGGCGCTGTTCGGTGCCTATCCGGGCCGCTACACCGGCGAGGTATGGCTGGACGGCCGGCTCATCGATACGCGTACACCGCGCAAGGCCATAAGCGCCGGACTGTGCATGGTTCCCGAAGACCGCAAGCGTCAAGGCATCATTCCGGACCTCGGTGTGGGCCAGAACATCACTCTCGCCGTTCTCGACAATTACGCCAATATGACCCGCATCGACGCCGAAGCCGAACTGGGCAGCATCGACCGGGAAATCTCGCGGATGCACCTCAAGACCGCCAGCCCGTTCCTGCCGATCACCAGCCTGTCTGGAGGCAATCAGCAGAAAGCCGTGCTGGCGAAGATGCTCCTGACCAAACCTCGCGTGCTGATTCTCGATGAACCCACGCGAGGCGTCGATGTAGGCGCCAAATACGAGATCTACAAGCTGATGGGCGCGCTGGCCGCTGAAGGCGTTTCGATCATCATGGTCTCGTCGGAACTGGCCGAAGTTTTGGGTGTTTCCGACCGCGTGCTGGTGATCGGCGAAGGCCAGCTGCGCGGCGACTTCATCAACCACGAACTCACCCAGGAACAGGTGCTTGCTGCCGCCCTCAGCCACCCGGACGCCCCTGATAACACACCTAACAATAACGAGCGGAAGACCGCGTAAATGAATCAGGTCAAACAGTTCTTCACCCGCTACAAGATGCTCGCACTGGTGATTTCCATCGCGGTGATCTGGCTGTTTTTCAGCTGGCAAACCGATGGCGGGTTTCTGACCCCGCGCAACCTCTCCAATCTGTTGCGCCAGATGTCCATTACCGGAATCCTGGCCTGCGGCATGGTGCTGGTGATCATCAGCGGCGAGATCGATCTGTCGGTCGGCTCGATGCTTGGCTTGCTGGGTGGCCTGGCAGCGATTCTCGACGTGGTCTATCACGTCCCGCTGCTGGCGAATCTGAGCGTGGTGGCCTTGTGCGGTTTGATGATCGGCCTGGCAAACGGCTACATGACCGCGTACCTGCGCATTCCCTCATTCATCGTCGGACTCGGCGGCATGCTGGCGTTTCGTGGCGTATTGCTGGGGATTACCGGAGGCACCACGATTGCACCCGTATCGCCGTCGCTGGTCTATGTGGGTCAGGGTTATCTGCCGCACGCGGTAGGCACCGGACTGGGCCTGCTGCTGATGGCGCTGACGATTTTCCTGACCTGGAAACAGCGCCGTAACCGCGCCCTGCATGGTCTGGCGCCGCACTCGATGGTGCGAGACCTGTTGCGCGTAGCGTTGATTGGCACCGTGCTGGCCGGGTTTGTCTACATCCTGAACAGCTACGACGGTATTCCGGTTCCGGTTCTGTTGTTGCTGGTGCTGCTCGGGGTGTTCAGTTACGTCACCAGCCAGACCGTATTCGGCCGGCGGGTTTACGCCGTCGGCAGCAATATGGAAGCCACGCGCCTGTCCGGCATCAACGTGCAAGCGGTGAAACTGTGGATCTTCGGCATCATGGGGGTCATGTGTGCCTTCGCCGGGCTGGTCAACACCGCGCGCCTGGCGGCGGGCTCGCCCTCGGCTGGCAACATGGGCGAACTCGACGCCATCGCGGCCTGCTTCATCGGCGGCACGTCAATGCGCGGCGGCTCAGGAACCGTCTACGGTGCCCTGCTCGGCGCACTGGTGATCACCAGCCTGGATAACGGCATGTCGATGCTCGATGTCGACAGTTACTGGCAGATGATCGTCAAGGGCGGCATTCTGGTGCTGGCGGTGTGGGTGGATGTGAGTACGCGAGCTGGTCGGCGTTGAACAAACGGGAAACACACGCACCTTTCTTCCGGACGTTCACTGGAAAGGTGCCCGGCAGCAGAACTACTGCCCTGGCATGTTCAGAACAGCGAGCCGAGAAAGCCAATGGCAATGATCGAATAGAAAACGCCGCAAATCAGCCCGAACGATTTGCGGGTTCTGGTGAAGAACGGCTCCGCCGACTGTGCGGAAAATGCCAGCGCGTACGTGCAGAAAATCAGCAATCCCAAGAGCGCGCAACCCGCCACCAGCATGAAGCTGGCCCACGCAGGCGCGTTGGCGCTGAGCCCAACGGTGGTCACGGTGAACCAGGTGAAAGCCGCTTTGGGATTGGTGAGGTGAATGCCAAGGCCCTGAAGATAGAACCCCAGGTAACGGGCCTGCTTTTCACTTACCCGCGACACCGAAGCGGCGTCCGGGGACAAAGCCCCGCGAATCGACTTCCAGGCGAGGAAGAACAGGTAGCAGGCCCCCAGCACTTTCAGCCACAGCAATATCTGCGGGTTGGACATCAACAGCGCAGAAACCCCGGCAGCGGTCATCGCCCCCCAGCACAACGAACCGGAAATTACCCCAGCCGCCAATACAAGGCCCGGCGTACGGCCGTAATTAAGGGAAGTATTGGCAATCGCCAGATTAGCCGGCCCTGGGCTGACGGTGCCGATCACGTAGACACACAACGCTGCGAAAAAACTCGACAATTCAAACATAGGTGCACTCTTCAGTGAGCGCTCCAAGCCATGGGCAGCTTGAAGTGGCGTCCAGGAAAGCTTACTTGAAGCCGGGCAGGCATAACCTCCACTCAACGTAACAATGTTGATCGATGCATACTTGAAAAGATCAACGTGCCGAACAGGAATAAGAATGGATATCTGATCAAGACGTACCACCCGACTTCAATCAGAAAGCAAAATATCAACCAACTCCTCTGCCCCGCGGGATATGCCTGCCTGCGCCGCCGCCAGGCGCCCGAACGTGGAGCTTATGTCATAGACTTTCGGATACTGGCGACTCACATAAGACTCCAAAAGTTGCGAAGTGGACGCATCGTAGATCTCGACCGCATAGCTGACGGACCCGGTAAATGTACCTTCACGGTCCCTTGCAGCCTGGACGAGGTTGTAGGACCCCATCCCGATATCGAATCTGGAGAACGTCGACAAACCCGCCACTGTGGTCTCTGCCCCGGTCAGTGTCAGACGAATCCTCAATGTCCCCTGTCCGGGAGTTGCCGTGAACCGAAAATGCTGCCCCAGCGCTTCCGAAAATTTGACCGTCATGTCGTTGGCCAGAACTGTCTTGTCCTTACGCTCCAGGCCTGAAAACTGCGCGTCTGCTCCGGAGTAAATCACTACTGGCTCCAGCATGATCTGGTCGTATTTGTGCCAGTTGACTGACGTTGAATATTTAAATGGCATACGACCGGTGCCGTCCTGTTGGTTGGGCCGCATTTCAAGCGAAGACCCTACGCCTGAATAAGGTGAGGGTTCATGACTGGCACACCCCGTGACAAGAAACCCAGACAGCAACAGCCAGGTCAGATTCATATGGTCGCGCATGCATAACTCTCCAGAACAATCGGGTCATTTAAATTCAGACGTTCGCCGGCAGTGCTCAACGCAGAGCATTAACGGGCGGGAATGCACGTTGACGTTGTTCAGCTGAGGAGTGTGGACACCAAGAGGGCTGACCTCATCAAAGCTGTACCAAGGAGTACAGTTTTAGACGTTCAACGAGAGCTCGTCAATCTAAAATGTACACTTCGGTATGCTTTTGAGAAATATTTAAGCCGGTCCTGCTCGATGCGTATTAGTCGAGTGACCGATCAAGCGCGTTCAAGCACCCTGTCGGGCACGTGGATTGACGTGGGGAAATTGAGGATGGCTCTAAATAGACGCGTTTTCGCGGAAACGAAAAAAAAGACCCGAAGGTCCTTTATTTCATCGCTACAACATTCATTCGAATCCTGTAACGCTATATATGGAGCGGGAAACGAGACATGCATTGAAGCACTAAGTCATTGTTTTCCAACTGTTTTCTTCGCCTGCTTCGTTAGCGAAGGACTCAATTGTAGCCTCGTTTTCCTTCCTAGGCAATAACGCTCATACAGAGACTTCCACCAACGTACAGGGACTGCCAACCTCGGTGCCCCCCCATGTAATAGATCGATACCTACTGAACTCCTCGGTCGCTGTGATGAATCAGACAACTAGAGCAATCCGGCTTCCTCGCGTAGAGCGTCCGTTCGAAGGCGTCGAGCAAGATGTCTGCATTGAGAACGACGCCTTCCAGCCAACGATGCGAGGGCAAATACGTCGATTACGAAGTCGACATGGACTCATCCTTGCAATGTCGAGTCTTACGTGAAGTTGCTAACTCAAAGCGCGCTCGCGCCGATCAGCCTTGAATTACTGTTTAACGTAATAGAATGATGCAGTTGCCGACCCAGAAGATCACTAATATCTGCATCTGTTGTGTTAGCATTTTTCCAATATACCTTCTGGTTAACATACAGAAGCCATATCGCCTGTTACCCAATCCTGCACCGTACGGATACAGGCGGGAACTGCCTAGATACATCAGGCTCCAGCTCTTCACAGGGACGAGACAAGCTTTTTATTATTCGGGTCGTCAGTAATCGGCATACAGAAGCATGACGGCATGCTCAGACGCTTAAAAACTCTGGCGAACCGGGAAGTCTTCGCGCGCAGACTTCTATAAGCCTCCCAGCCATTTACTTCCTTATAGAAATCAAAATACCCAAACCGTCTTCCCATCAATCTCACGGCAGAGTCGAACTTTATCCGAGAGATTATATACACTAAATTTAATGGCGACCTTCGAACCAATCCAGTGATCGTGCGCACGTCAAACAGTACCAAAGCCACTAACTTCGCCGATCTCCTTGTCGCCTTCAAGCGTGTATCAGGCATCGATATCAGGGAGCTGCGCTAATATATCTTGCGAAACTGTGCTGCCGCGTTCATGCGATTCCTTGCCTGATCATCCGAAAATCGAATAATAGCCTTGAGCAATAACTCTTGGGTATTCCTGCCACACGTGCTCAGCCATAGCCCCCCACCGCTTCGCGACGCTGCACAGATATATATACTTTCACAAGTATTTTACCCACACCCTAGGTATGCTACGCGTTTATTGCCGATCACTGATACCGGGATGCCAGCCCAGTCTCTGCTGCCCACGCAGTGTATGGAGCCGTATCCTCTCAAGGACGTTTGAATGCGATGAGTACCCCAGTGCTGGATATCAGCAGCCTGACGCCACTGCCTTACCACCAGCGTGTGGTCGACTACCTCAAAGCCCATGAACCTGTAGTATGGGAATGGGCCTCGTCCTTAGGCGTTCAGCAGGAACACGCCCAGGATGTACGTGCGCAATTGCTGCGTGACACCTATCGCTTAAGTCCCGAAACCCATCCGCAGGCCTATCAGGCCTGTGAAACAGCATTGCAGTGTTTGCAGATTACGGCACCCGCCACCCTTTACCAAGCTGGCGACGGCGCGATGAATGCGAGCCTGTATTACCTGGCCGGTGAAGTGCATGTGGTGTTTTACGGGCCGATTCTTGAGAGGCTGGACGCCCAAGAGTTACCGGCGTTGCTGGGACATGAGTTGGCCCATTACCGTTTATGGTCTGAGCACAGTGGCGACTTTCTCACCGCCGAGCGGATTCTCAATCATGCCATGTCCGATGTGAATACGCCGCCCAGCTTGGAAGAGACTGCACGTCTATATAGCCTGCACACCGAAATTTATGCGGACCGCGGCGCGGCACTGGTGGCTAATGGGCCAGAAGCGTCGATTACCTCGCTGGTCAAGATTCACACCGGAATTGTCAGCGTTGATGCCGCCAGCTACTTGAAGCAGGCCCGCGAGCTTGATGGCAAGGATGCACAGTTATCGAAGGCCATTTCCCATCCGGAGACGTTTCTACGCGCCCAGGCGGTCGACAGCTGGTGGCAGCAACTCCCGGATACGGATAACTGGCTGGATCGCCGGTTGCGCGGGCCGTTGTCGCTCAATCGCCTGGACGTGACTGGTCAGGTCGAGTTGACCGACCTAACCCGCAGCTTTATTGCCCATTTCATCGGCACGTCCGTGTTGCAATCAGAGGTTGTGCTCAACCAGGTGCGCGGTTTCTTTCCCGACTGGAGAGATAATGAAACGCCACTCGACCTAGCGACGCTGAATGCCGAGCGTATCGACACAAGCATCCATGAATACCTGCACTTCATTATGCTCGACCTGAGCGTGGTGGACCGCGACCTGCGGGATGAAGCCCTCCTGCACGCCGCGCGCACCGCCAGGAAACTCGGCAGCGCCGACGACTTTATCAAAGTGCTTAAGCGCGATATTAAATTACCAAAACGTGAGCTCGACCCGATCGTTCGTACGCTCAAAGCGGAGGTCGACACATGGACCCAGTAATTCAGCCCGTCACATTGACTCAATTACTGAATAGCCACGATGGCGCTGCCGTGCCCATCGACGATGTGTTGTTCCTCGCGCTACCGCTTTTACGTCAAGTGGCGCAACTGCATGAACTGGGACGTGTCGCCCAGCTCGGTTATCTCGATGTGATGCAGGGGCCGGAACGCACGCTGCAACTGCGCAATCCCGAGGGTGTCCCTCCGCGACTGGCGCTGGAAGCAATCAAGCAGGTGCAACCCAATCCGGAATCGGCGCTTAATGTCGTCGGCAAAGTCCGCCTGATTCGGGATTCGGAAAGCGGCGTTGCCATTACCGACCTGCAAGTCCAAGAAGACCTGCATCAACCCATCGACTACCCGGTGTTCCTCCCGGAACTGCAAAGTTGGGAGCATCGCCTCGGGCACCACGATGAGATCACCGATATATTCCAGCTCGGCCAGTTGCTGGCGTGCCTGGCGTGCGGGCTGGATTTCGCCGATATCAATGATCTCAAGACGTTTGCACGGCACCGTCGCAATCTGTTCCAGCTAAATGGCCGACTCAACCCGGTGCTGGCCAACCTAATCGTCGAGATGACTGAGCTCAACCGCCATGAGCGCGCCACAGATGTAGGCTCGCTGACACGCCGTCTGGAGTCCTGGCGCGACCAGCCCGTCAGCCTCGATGTCGAGCGAGTGTTGGCCCAGACCGAAGGCCCTGCTTCGCGGCGCACTGTGGTGCTGGAACATCTGCGCAACCGGTTATTTGACCTTTCACGTCGCAATCGCCTGCTGTATTTCCGGCCTACCCAGGCCACTGTCAACTTGACCGTGGCCAGTGTTCCGTTGGTGATGCGCATTGAAAGTATCCGGCCCGAAGCGCTGTGCACCTGGCAGCCCACCTTCGGCGGATTCTCCGAACAATTGCTGAGCGGTAAACCTGTCGGCCTGCAGCAATGGCTACGGTTCGAAGACCAGAGCTGGTTGCAGGCGTCGCTGGAGCGCATCATCCAGGAAACCCGCCGAGACCGCGCCGAATTCGGCTTCAGTAATCTTCGTTTGGTGGTGGCGTTCATGCGCTGGCACAACCTCAAGGACACGCCGGAAGAACGCATCGTCACTCCGCTGCTATGGCTGCCGGTGGAATTGAGTCGCAAAAAAGGGGTACGTGACCAATTCGTGTTGCAGTGCGATGAAACCGAGGCCGAATTCAACCCGGTACTGCGTCATCAATTGCGTCAGCTCTACGACATCCAGTTGCCGGAAACAGTCGACCTACAAAAGACTTCGCTGGAAGACATCCATGCCGATATTGCGCACCAGATCAAACTGACGGAGCCCGGCGTCGAGTTACGCCTGCAAAGTAAACCGCAAATCGAGCTGATCCACCAGAAGGCTGTGCAGCATCTGCACCACTTCCAGCGCCGTCGTGCCCGCCAACGCATGTCTGCGCCTTTGATGAAGCCAGATTTCAGCTACGACCGCGAAGATTTCCGTCCGTTGGGCGTGCAGTTGTTCCAGCAGAAGGTGCTGCCCAGCGAGTTGCCGCTGCGCCTGGCCGTAGGCGCCAAGCCCGCTCTGCGCAACCAACACCCTCAGATGGTTGCCAGCAGCGCCGAAAATAGCACCTTCGCCATGCCCGAGAACCAGGGGCATCGCTACGCCTGGAACATAGACTTGACCCAGGTGACCTTGGCCAACTTCAATTATCGCAAGATGTCGCTGGTGCGTGATTATGCACAGTTGATCGACGAATCGGCGCAGAACGAAGCGTTTGACCGGATGTTCTCCATCGAGCCTCGGGACGTCGAGGTCCAGGCCCCCGACCCGATCCCGTTACCCGAACAATGGAACGTGGTTGCTGGCGACGCTACGCAGAATGCTGCCGTTAGTCTGGCCCGTACCGGGCGTAATTTCATCATTCAGGGACCGCCAGGCACCGGCAAATCCCAGACCATCACAAACCTGATCGCGGACTATGCCGGTCGCGGCCTGCGAGTGCTGTTTGTCTGTGAAAAACGTGCAGCGCTGGACGTGGTGTTCCACCGTCTGCAACAAAGTGAACTGGGTGAGTTGTGCTGCCTGATCCACGATTCCCAGACCGACAAGAAGGCCTTCGTGGACAAGCTGCGCGATTGCTATGAGCGCTGGATCGCCGGTGATGCGCAGTCGGCGCAGTTGCAAGCACGGCGCGACACCTTACTGGCCGGCCTGAGCCAACAACTGGGCTTGATAGAGCGTTTTGAACAGGCAATGCGCGGTATGCCGGAGTCCTTGGCATGCTCGGTACGCGAGTTGGTGCGTCATCTGATCGAGCTGCCGCCCGTTGCTGCCAAGCTGCCCCCCGAAGCCTTGGAACGTTTACCCGAATGGCGCCATTGGCAGGCACAAAGCGAGCTGACTGGTCGAGTGTATCAGGCGATCAAAGAACGTTTTGGCCTCGACAGCTTGGCACGTCATCCTTTTAGCCATTTGGCCTCAAGCCTGATTACCCACGAACATGCGTACGGCCAACTCAAGGCGTTTCTAGATGAAGCCAGTGAGCTAATGGACAGCGTCGAGCAATTCCTGGAATCTTCTTCGAGCCTGTTGTCCGGGGACACCCGCCTGGCGGATGCGTGCGTGCTGACCCAGGCCGCCGAACAGTTGACCAGCGCCAACCTGGCAGCGCACCTCGACCTGCTGGAACCGGACTCATCGGGAGGGCAAGCGCTGCACGCCGAGCAGGCGGCATTGCAAGCACTCGCCGTACAGCAACACAACGCCCGTGAATTCACGCAGCACTGGCGTGAAAAACTCGCGCCCCAGGACACCCAGGCTGCCATCGATCTGGTACAGCGGCTGGAAGGCTCGCTGCTGCGTTGGCTGCAACCCGCTTGGTGGCGGCTGCGCGGTGAATTGCGACGACGCTACGACTTCAGTCAGCACGCGATTCGACCCAGTTTCCGGAGCGTGCTGGAAAACCTGGCCGGCGAGCATCGCGCCACTGGCGAGCTGCATACCGAGCAGCAACGTTTGCAAGACCGTTATGGCATCCCGGATATCAACCTGTTCGTGCACAACCTGCAAGCCTTGCTCCAGCAACTGAGCGCATCACCGCTGTTGCGCCAATGGGTTGAGGGCCTGCGAGGTAATACGGACGCCCTGTCCGGTGTACGCCAGGAAGCCGGCCTGCGCCAGCCGGTGGCGCGCTTGGCCGAGATGGTCGCGCAACATTGTGTGTTCGACCCGGCGCTGAGCCTGGGCGAGTTGGCAGAGTACCTGCGCGACCTGCGTGAAGAACTCGACGAGCTGCCAGACACCCTGCCCCTGCTCAATGAGCTACACCAGGCAGATCCTGTCTGCCTGGCGGTTGTGCAACAGTACGCCTTGGCGCAAAGCGCACTGGACGGTTTGATTGCCCAGGAAAACCTGGCCCGCCTGTATCGCGCCAATCCACAGCTGGCTCGCTTCGACGGCCCGGCCTTGAGTTTGGCCGCGCGCCAGGTCAGCCAGGCTGAATGCAACCTGCTCAAAAGCAATGCCCAAGTGCTTAGCGCGACGCTGCACCAGCGCTTTCTGGAGCATGTGAAGCAATCGACGATGTCTGTGACTCAACTCGACGCCCAGGCTCGTGAGTTCAAAAAAGCCTACGCCAAAGGCCGCCGTGAACTGGAACATGAGCTGGGCAAGACCATGCGCTATCGTTCCATTCGCGAAATGGCGAGTGGCGACAGTGGCCGCGTGATCAACGACCTCAAGCCCATCTGGTTGATGAGCCCGCTGTCGGTTTCCGACACCCTGCCGTTGACACCGGACCTGTTTGACGTGGTGATTTTCGACGAAGCCAGTCAGATCCCCAGCGAAGAAGCAGTGCCTGCACTGAGCCGTGCTCAGCAGGTGATTGTGGTCGGTGATGAGATGCAACTGCCACCGACTAACTTCTTCTCAAGCGCGGGCGATCAGGACGATAACGAACTGATTGCCATGGAGGATGGCGAACAAATCGCAATTAACCTTGATGCCGACAGCCTGCTGAGCCAAGCCGCGCGAAACTTGCCGGCAACCCTCTTGGCTTGGCACTACCGCAGTCGCCACGAAGCCTTGATCAGTTTCTCCAATGCAGCGTTCTACGAAGGGCGGCTGATCACCATTCCCGACCGTCGTATCGAGCGCCCTGCCCCGGCTCACGCAGCCCTTGGCTCCACGGACGCCCAGGCAGTGATCCAGGGCGCCGACACTCTGTTGGAAAACCCGATCAGCTTCTTGAAGATGAGCGACGGTGTCTACCTCAGCCGCAGCAACCTGGCCGAAGCCGGGTATATCGCCAACCTGGTACGGGAGCTGCTGCAACGGGAGACTGGTCTTAGCTTGGGTATCGTGGCCTTTTCCGAGGCCCAGCAAGGTGCCATCGAGCAGGCCCTGGAAGACTTGGCCAGCGGCGACTCGGCCTTTGCCACCCGGCTTGAGCGTGAGTACGTGCGTGAAGATGCCGGGCAATTCAATGGCCTCTTCGTCAAGAACCTGGAGAATGTCCAAGGAGATGAGCGTGATGTGATCATCTTGAGCATCTGCTACGCGCCAGGACCGAACGGCAAGATGCTGATGAACTTCGGCCCAATCAACCAGCGTGGCGGGGAAAAACGCCTTAATGTGATCCTCAGTCGCGCCCGCAAGCGCATGGCAATTGTCTCCAGCATTGAGTCCGAAGCCATCACCAACACCCACAACGATGGTGCCGCCGCACTGCGTGCGTTCCTGCAATTCGCCCAGGCCAGTGCCAGCGGGGATGGGCTGCGCTCCCAGGGTATCCTTGCCAACCTCAATCCAGGCGCCAAGCAGTCCTTTGCCGTCAGCCTGCCCAAGGACCACCTGCGCGGCGCCATCGCAGCCGAGTTGCGCAAACGCGGGCATTCGGTCCAGGAATATGTTGGACGTTCGCAGTTCCGCTGTGACCTGGCGATCAGTGACGCCAGCGGCGAACACTTCAGCCTCGGCGTGCTGCTGGACGGTGATAGAGCTGCAACTGACGTGCGTGAGCGTTATATCTTTCGCCCGACGGTACTGCGCAGTTTCGGTTGGAAGATTATCGACGTGCTCAGCCATGATTGGCTGCGCGATTCGGAGGACGTGCTCAATCGCATCGAATGGCTGATAAGGGGGGAGGAAACGCATGCGTTGCAAGAACTGGAACAGACAGAGGGAACCGTCGAAATTGCGGCCGACGTACCATTCACCACTGAAGCGTCACCCTTGATGCGCGAGTTCACCTTTGGAGAAGGCAACTCCAACAAGTTCTGGCGTATTGGCGTGGCGGAGGTCGAGGTCACGGTGAGTTTTGGCCGTATCGGCACCAAGGGCCAGACATTGATCAAGTCCCTCGACAGTCCCGAACGCGCTTTGCGTGAAGCAGAAAAGCTGATCGCGGAAAAACTCCGAAAAGGGTATCAAGAGCAGGCGGGTTCAATCACCCCGGAGTGAACTGAGTCGGTGCAGCATGATTGTGACAAGCGCGTTCAATCTGAACGCGCTGCAGCAGCGAGAAGAAGGGGGTGGCCCCTACGTTAGCGTTTGCCCGACATACCTTCTGGTTAACATACAAAAGCCATATCCCCTGTTACCCAATCGATTACTTGCGACCCGAATAATAAAAAGCCTGCGTCGTACCTCTGAAGAGCTGGAGCCTGATGTATCTAGGCAGTTTCCTCATGCACATTAGTATAATCGTGCGCAGCTCAAGTCAAGGCGCAATAACACAGCAAATTCGAGCATTAATTCCTATAGCACGAAGGAGTAAAATTCTATGAAATTTTTTCGGGTTTTAATCGTATTTCTCCCATGTTTCGTTGAAAGCGCACAAGCTGATGAGGGTTGTCCGCCATGAAAAATTCCCGCACAAGCTGGTGGAAACATGACGTCATGCGGGCCAACCCCAAGGGTATTATCAGCAAAGTCAGCCTGAGCCTCCTCGTCCAAGTGGAGAATGGATAAAAACCTGGGGTGCGCTCCCGTTCGGTAACTTAGGTAACAGTAGCTGTTGAACCCTAACAGTCCGGACCACACACCTTATTGACCCAGTAGCTCAAGGCGACTTGCCCGTACGCATACGGAAAGCATGGGTTGAGGATGCCGCCTTCATCGGCCTTCACCGGAGGCTGGAATCCATCGCGAATAACGCAGCGCCGTTACTAAAGGAAATCATCTCTAGGCTTCCGGAAAAACTCCGTACCTAGACATGAGGGCAAACAGAGCAAACGTTACGGCCGTCTTGAGAGGATTTTCCGCATTCTGTCGCAAGCGACTTCAGCCCGCTCACGTCGGCGATAGGTTCCGAATTCGACCCTGTCAGCAGACGTACGAAGGAGGCATCGATAGATTTTCCCACCTTCATTATCGCTTTCCTCTTCAATCGCGGGCATCGGCAGAAGCTGACGATTGACATGTTCTTTTTGAACTTTCCAAAGCCATCGGCGTACGATTAACAAATTATCACTGCCCTCCTCCCAAATGGAAATGATAGGGGGCTGCGTAAATTTAAAGAAAATAAATGGCTCGATCAGCAAGAACAGGATAACAATCGTCTGAACGGTCACATCGGTTGTGCCACTTTTATTCAGCAAAAGTGCAATGGCCGCATAGTTTGATATGGCGCACCATGCTATCGCTACAGTCCAGCTGTAGAGCGCATTGAGATTTCGAAAGAGCACTCGATTCATATCGTTTTGCCGCTGAGTAGAAACGTATTAGCTAAGAAAAACAGACGTTTTCGATCGCCATTAGGCTGACCATTGCTCGGGCGGGGCCAGAAAACTAATTTGGAGGGCAGGTTCCAGGCAGTGCCGCTCTCATCGTAGATCATCACCAATTGCGGCGCCAAGTCAGGCCTGACCGCAACAAAACCACCCACTGTCTGTTCCAAAATCTTCCCAGCTCCCCATAGATTATTCAAAAAATAAATAGTACACAGAGGCTATTGCAGGATTTATTTCAAGAAGTAGCCTTGGCCGAAGACTAGAAACTTATGTGAAAATTTTGGGCGAAAAAGTGGTACACACAGTCGCCCGTGTGGGGACGCTCCCAGGGCACGGGACACCCTGGCATCACGATGTTCAATCGCGGTGGCGGCCCGATCACCTTCGACCCACTCAATCGCCTGGACAGGCAGATGAACGTCCACCTGTTTCTCTTCGGGCCCACCGGCTCGGGCAAGAGCGCCACGCTCAATAACTTGCTCAACCAGGTCACTGCGCTCTACCGGCCACGGCTTCTCGTTGTGGTTCAGCGACTTCGCCAAGCGCTTAGTCCTGACCGTAAATCGGATCAAGCTGGCTCCTCGCTCGGGCATCAGCCTGGCGCGCTGATGTGCGTCGGCTGATCGAAACGCCGAGCGACATGCAGACACTCGATGCCGATGCGCTGGGCGAAGACCTGCCACCGGATGCCGTAGCCATGGAGGCGGACGAGCAGCGCGACGTGCTCGGCGAATTGGAGTAACTTCAGTTTTTAGCACACTCACTATCGCGCGCCCTATAGTACGGATGTGCTATTGGAGTTTTATCGTTTCCCCGTAAATTCATAATAACAACCATCTGCTATTTCTGCCGGTGGCGTGATTTCGCAGCCGAGAAAAAACCGTCGACAGTGCAGCAATTAGGGATAAATACGGAGTATGGCTGCTGCCTGCATCAGGACAGCGGCACCTCGTGAAGCAACGGCTGGCTTCATGTCGTCGCTCGTACTTTTGATTCTGCCCATCTGCGTCCATGCCAGCGGGCAACTGCCACCCAGTACGATCAAAGACCACATGTTGTCCGGGCTTACGATCGGCGAAGTTATAGGTGTATTGACACACACTTGAGCGGAACAAGCATCAGTGGCTATGCACTCGAAGTGCTATCAAGCAATACCCGATAACTGAACCAAACGATGACGAATTTTTTATCTGGCAAACGCACTTAAGGGGCTATTCCATTGATGATACATACCGTAGTAACTCGCTCCTCGTCGAGCTGGAAAAATCGAATGCTGCACGTGGCGTTCATCACGATTGTCGCAACCTTTGTCTGGCAGCCTGTAGGCGTGTTCGCGGATGTCGCAGCACCCGAGCGCGCCAACTCTTCTGAAAATACCGACAACACCGAAGGCTCGCTCAATGTCGATGAACGAAAACTGATTCAGGAAGGCTTAGTTTGGGGCGGTTTTTACAACGGCCGGATTGATGGCCAGTTTGGTAAAGACACCCGGGACGCTCTTGCAAACGCTCAGCGCCAGTACAATCAACCTGGCACCGGGATGCTAAATGCCGACCTCGCGGTGCGCTTGGGTGACTTGGCGGTGACTAAACGGATGAATTGCGGCTGGGTGGCCATCCTCGAGCCCACATCCGGTGTAAAGCTGGCCTACCCTTCGATGTTACTCACCAGAACCACGTATCCGGAATCGAACCCGGCCAAGTTGGTCGATATTGATTCCGAAGACAAAAGTGTTTCGATCGAGATATTCCGTCTCGATGACGTCAAACCTGACGCTATGGATGAGATGTACAGGTTCCTGACTAGCGACGGTAAGTCCCCTGTAACTAAATCCTTCAGAAAAGGCAGTTTGTTCATCATCGAGGGTCATCGCGGCACCCGAAAATATTACGCCCGCTATGAACAGCGTGGTAGCAAAATCCTTGGTTATGACCTGGTCTGGAGCGGCAGCCGGGACGTGGAAATGCAGCCGATCTCCGTGTTGATTTCAAACAGTTTTGAGCCCCTTCCCTTTGATACCCCACGCCAGAACAGAGATCCAGATTATTCCCACCTTGTCGAGCTGGCTAAAGCTGCAAATACCGACGCCGGCGGTAACCCGTCGCCCAAGTAACTCAAATACGCCCCCACCCGTACAGCAACCCGTGCAACAACGATCATCCTACCTTTGCTGCAGATGTGGTGGTCGTCACCGGCAGTCGTCCGCTATACCGCTCAACGTCTTGATAAGGCCGCCTCCTTGCCGTTACAGAACACCTCCAAAGCCACTTCGTCGGACACTTTTTTCTGACAAAGTACAGGCGCAGGCGTCGACCACTTGACAAAGTTTGGGTGTGGGGAAGCTGCCAGAAGAAGCCGGTAATATCTGTCACGCCTATTAACTAAGTCAGATGCCTCGATCCAGCCAATGGCTTTTTGAGGCCTCACGGCGATGGCGTAGAGTGAGCGTAACCTAGTATCGACCATCAGCCATGTGAGTTCGACGAGTCTTGAGCCCGCCGAAGGTGCAAGCAAAAGTTGTCGGCTTGCATCCAGATTCGCTAGTGACAGAGCCCTGTGAGCCTGCCTTCTGGCCCTATTACTCAGCTAATGAATGCTGGGAGAGCTCGCATTCAAGTGCATCAACCCATACAAAAGCAACGTTCGTAAGCAACCTTTCCCCATTCCATCGATAAGCACATAGCTTCGTTCCCTTTGTCCCCTTTGCCGATGCTGTAGTCAAGGCAAACGATCTGTGGATTAAGGACTGTGGGACGTCCGGTCTGCCAGTAATGGCCTATGAACAAAGGCGCGGCCTTGTCGTAAACAAGGAGATTTTTCTCAGGAATCGGGTCTTCGGGAAGCTGATGCAGCAAGCTGCTTTTGAGCATACTGGCTGAGCGATATGTTTTTGCTGATTCATCCCACCACCGCGTACGGGTACGGGTTCGCTCGGTACCATCAGGATCGAGATAGCTCAGGCCGGAGGGCAAATCGATTTCAGTGCCCTTCAGCAGCGTTTCAATAATGAGATAGGGCTCACTGTCCTTGCGACTCATCGGTGCCCATGACTCTGGAAGAATGGCGTTGTTTGCGTCCAAATAGGGTACTGACTTTTCAATAAGCGGCGCATGCCAGCAGGCGTGAATCGCTCTGAACTCAGGCGTCTCCACGTACACCGGCATTTTCTTGAACCACGCGATGAGGTCGTGGTGCAGTGCGCTGTTTTCTCCGACTTGGTCTAGGAAGGCTCTATGTTGACGGCGATTCTTTTCGTTGTGATCGCGCAGGAATTTACCCGCATTTTCTGGGTCAGGCGTTGCCCAGGCGCAGGCATTGAACTCGTGGTTTCCTAGAACGATTCGAGCGTGTCCGCCTTCTACCATCAGCCTTACGATCTCAAGCGTCTCCACTTGTCGAGGACCTCGATCGATCAGATCGCCGATGAAGAATGCTTTGCGTTTCGGGTGGCTGTATGTACCTCCGCGTTTGGTGTACCCCATCAGTACCAGCAATGCTTCCAGACGCTCACTCTGACCGTGGATGTCGCCTATAAAATCGTACATATTGCCTCCCTGATCCTGTCGTAATGCCCTACTGGCATACGCTCGGGCCCTTTAACGCGGCTTAACCATCCTTTATACAATAGCAACTGATCGCCGCTGCAGAAAGGATTGAGCAAACTTGGCCAATCCTTCCCTTCTGTAAGCTCGTCGATTTCCAGTAACGCCAGAAACGCCATCCCCTGCTAGCCAGCAATGTGATGCTGGGGCGGCCCCAATATTTGTCTATACCGCCATGCTTAGCAGTCCATTCGATTTGTTTACGAATCTTGTTGGGGATCGTAGCTACTGTCCTTTGCCGATTGTAATACTCACGATTAGCGAGACTCGCAGCATCGCACCACACCGCTCCGGAACGCTCACCCAGCACTTTAACGGCCGTCGAAATAACCAACAGCACTGCGCGGTCATCAGAGATCCGAGGTGAATGACAGAATTTTCTTCTTCAACCTAGAGCGTTTCTGCGTTCAGCAAAATAGTACACGTGTACTATTTTTCAGGCTGACGACGGGGCGTATAACGGTTCATCAAATGACTGATCTAACAGCCTGAACCTACTGGCGAGTTTTAACACCGCAAGATGAAAGTGGAATTTTTCATTCAGGTTAAAACTTGAAAACCAAGAATAACTCAGCGCTACGACAAGCCTATCGCGCGATTGATTAACGGAGTCAGGGTATGAAGTTATTGGGTGTCGTGTTGTTGGGGGTCGTGCTCTCCGGGTGCTCTAACCAGCGTTATCAGACAGTTGAGGATGTGCAGGCCTCATGGATAGGATCCTCGGCAGATGATTTGGTCATGTCATGGGGAACGCCAAACAACAGCTATAAAATGGAGAACGGTTCCACGATGCTTTCTTATGAGTACCTGAGGCTTGCAGGCGCCGGTGGATATAACCCAAGGTATGTCTGGTGCGTTCAAAAGTTCCTTGTCGAGGGTGGCGTCATCACGCGGTGGGGCTTGTCCGACGGCTGTCCGGTAAGACCTGAAAATGCCAAGTTTATTCCTAACACTCCCGTTCCCAAGCCTACACTGTAATCGTGTTCGCCTGCGCTTACCCAATGCCCCGCTGAGAAAAGATAGGTCACCATCGCTAATCTCGCCACCGAGCCTGAGTGAATGGTCTGCCTGTTCTCAACGCGGGCAGTGCTTCGCGTCAGGACCTTGTTGAATTCCAATCGCCTGCCGTATCTCCCGCACATCACGGGCAGGCGACGCACCGAACTGCCATGAATACGCGACTAAACTGCGATGCGCTTTCATAACTAAGAGCGAATGCTACGCCGGACGCACGATGCTCACCGGCTAGCAGAAGCCGCCTAGATTCCTGCAACCTGAGTTGTTTCTGATATCGGAGGTGGCTGAGGCCCATCATGACGGCATTTGCAAAGACGGCTTGACCGGGCAGCGTCGCTCCCCCCGGAGGCCCTCAGTGCGGGCCTGACTGGGGGCATATATTGACTGATGCAATAAGAAGCGGGCCAACTCACATTTTACTCTGGCAACTCACTTTCCGTCCTGAGTTGCCTATCCCTTGAACACCCCTTTATTGAGCGCAGAGCGTAAGGTTCGTGCGCGCAGCATGGATCATGCTCAAGTAATCGTCGGCGACGGCAGCTGCCATGTCTTGGGTAATTGCGTCATCTGCCCTCGCTGCGTCATAACGATATTTCGACAGCGTCGCCAAGCATCCGGCCTTGTCATTTAATTTATACTGCGTCAGTGCATAGTCATTGCGCAGACCGCCCTCATCAATCATCCCCACTGTGCCGAGGCACTCACGATAAACAGGCGCTAAGGCCGTCTCGGCCTGGGCGTACTCTTTCTCGTCATAGAGCTTTTTAAACGCTCGACGCGTCTTGTCCAACGCGGGGTGAGCGCAGAAGGCAGGCACATAGTGGTAATCACCTTCGAAACTTCCATTGCTGCCGCAATACTCTCGACACTGTTCTTTTGTAGATGAACTCACCATCAACACTTTGGGCGCGATAGTCAGATCCAGTGAACATTGGCCTGGGGCATCGCCTTCGTAAACAACCGCTCCTCCTCCGGGGTTCAGCCGGCCGGAAAACGTACAGCCACTACCGGCGTTTTCGGTGTCCAGCGAAAACGTCTGAATACCCTTCGCATCGACAGATCCGATGACCAGTTGGCCCCAACCACCTTCGGTGGCGTAAGTGCCTGCATGTGGCGGTGACTGTTGCGCCCTGACTGAGACGGGCACCATCAACGCGGTAACGCAAAAAGCAGCATAGCAAATATTAATAGTTCGCTTCATCACTACGTTCTCATGGAGGATTGTGCCTATTTAATGACGCCGCGTATCAGATGCATGGGCACCTGAAACTGCGCCACCGCGTAAACAAACACCATCGAGCTTCGCGCGCCTAAACGTTCGACAGGTGCGCACGACACTTCCTGGCTGTTGGCATTTTTTCTGGTAACCAACTGACGGACTGCAGTCGATAAATCAATTAAAAGTCAGTGTGTCGCACTGATCTAAAGTGAAATCAACAGCGTCGTTCAATGCTCCGCTTCGGAACAGCGGGCGAATGATTTGGCGATGGACAGTTGCAAAGAAGATAGCGGTGGCCGTGAGTGTAAGGTCCTATACACCGCTTGCTCTGATCCGATTTTTAGCAAATATTAAGTTTTTCTGTCGACTATGAGCTAACGAACTAGACTTCCGCTCAGCGTACCGGAATGGCAGCGCTGACCTGACGTTACCTGTTCATTGACGTGGGACGTTATTCGCAGGATCCCAGAACGCCTCATACGTGAACTCCTGCAACATACTCGCCGTCACCGGCCCACCACCGATTTTGATCATGCCGTTAGTTCGCCGAGAGCTTGCGTTACAGACGAAATCATAGGGCCGCTCCAGCACAGTGCGGGCAACCGGTTCCCACTGAGTGCTTGTAGGTCCCTGGGTGATTTCGCCCGAACGCATTTTGGAATTCGCCGCCTCTACGCTGTACCGGCCAGCTTTACACTGAAAGGAAATGTTGTACAGGGTGAAGAGAGGTTTGTCTTTCTCTTCGAATACATAAACAACATCCACTGAGCGAGAGGGCTCAGATGCTGATTTCGAAGGAGTGTCCGCGACGGAAAGAGCATCGGCATATATGACTTGCCTTTTTGGCTGATCACCACTTCCGAAAATTAGCCACCAGTCAGGCTCTGCGGCAACAGCCATGCCAGGGGTGATTACGAGTGGGGATAGGACCGCCACAACCAAAGCGTAGTTAAGCACCAAAGGTTTCTCCCATAGTTGCTGACAATAAGAACCGAACAAACTTTGAATCGCCCCTGATAATCTCATACCTTCTTTAGCATTCAATAGCACACCTGTACTATTCAACACGACAAGTCTGGCAGCTAGAGTGCAGGTCTCGAAAATATAATTGCAGGGATTGAAAAGCATGCTCAAAAAACTGCTCAACCGCCTTCTCAATCGTCCGCTGACGAAACAGCAGTTCGCCGAATACCTCATCGCTGCTACGCGAGAAAAAGGCTTCACTGGCCCCCTTGACTACCGTCCGGAAGAGTTCAGGATCCAGCATGGCGATAACAGCTACCTGAACCTTCATAATGCTTTTGAGGAATATCAGAACGCTGATAAATCCGAAAAGACTCAAATAGTGGTCAAGTATGTGTCGGCCTTTATCCACGCCAACTCCGCCCCCTCGGCATCACGCCGGACTTTCGAGGACGCCAGATCCCTGCTGCGACCGGTTATTCGTAACCTGACGACGTATGAGGAAATTCGCTTGAACCAGGTCCGCACTAAAGGCTGGGATGCTCCGTTCGAAATAGCCCAACGAGCCTTTGGCAAGGATTGCGCTGTACTGCTCGCCGTCGACTACCCCGACTCGCGATCAATCTTGTTTAACGGTATACCCGATGACTGGGACATCACGCTGGACGAAGGATTATCGATTGCAATTCAAAACTTGCGTGAGGACACCGAGTACCGCTTCGAAGAAATCTCGCCGGGACTTCATGCCGGTCGTTGGAGCGACGGCTATGACATCAGTCGGGTACTACTGCCTGACGTTTTGCAGCGAATCCCCTTGCAGGGACAACCCGTTTTCATGATTCCGACCCGCGATGTTTTGATGGTGGCCGGCGACGAGGATGAGCAAGCGATTCGCCACATGATTCAGGTCTGTTTCCAGGTGACGGAAAGCGAATGCGTTGTTTCAAGCCAGTTATATACGTATCAGGACGAGAAGGTCGTCACGTTCTTGCCTCAGGACAAGGACAACCGGGTCCTTCTCGCCACACTGGAACGCGTTCTCCTTCAGGATGAGTACGCTTCACAAAAGACGCTTCTTGATGCGATCCACGACGAACACCAGGAGGATGTGTTCGTTGCGTCTTACTCGCTCTACAAATCGGATGAGTCCAGCGAAAGCACTTTTTCTATCTGTAGCTGGACAGAAAACGTAATCACGCTACTACCCAAAACAGACTGGGTTTCGCTTGTGCAACCTCTACAGGATGGATCTACCCATCCTCGCATTGTGGAATGGGAAGAACTTGAACGAAGGTTCGGCGAGTTGATGAAGCCCGCGACGCTCTACCCGATCAGGTTCAGGGTCGACGGGTTCCCGACGGCCGAGCAGCTCAGCCAACTGCCGTAAATAATCAGGCCACCAATATCTCAAGCCACTGCCACGGGGTCAGCTTAGTCACCATCATTAGCACCACGACGAACATGCCCAGAAATCCGAAAATGCCCATCCAGAACCATTTCTGATAGAGAGTGTGGTATCGATAATCCAGCGACAGGCCCTGCTCAACCGCGCTCAATGCCAGCCCTTGCATCCGCTTTTGCAGGACGAGGACCGGCAGCCAGAGGGCACCGACGCCAATGAAGATCGCCACCGAAGTCATCAACCAAGGCGAAGTCATCGACAGCCCCGCAAATGTCACCAGCAGGTAGCCCGTACCGAGCTGAAGAAAGCCGGCGGGCGTGGTAATCCAGGTATCGAAACGCACCACCATCGCACAGACATGAGCGATGACTTGTGGGTTGCGAGTGCGATTGGCAGCGATCAGATAGAGAAACGAGCCCATGCCGAATCCGAACAGGAAGATCGCCGCGATCACATGTAAATACTTCATCGCCAGATAAAGCATTGATCAACCCTGCTCATCTGAAAAGCGTACAGCCAGCTGTATATTCTGCGGATCGTTCATAGCCGCCAGATACTCGTCAACATTAATCTCCCCCACACAGGGTCGGGCACCTGGCTGTGGACGATACTGCTGAGCGACTTTAGCCATTAACGCTACCGCTGCACAACTGGGAATCTCCGGACCTTTGTCGTTGTGCGCCGTTAGCTGGGCATTCATGGTCAGGAATTCACCGTCCAATCCGACACCCTCGACATCGATGTACATGGCACTGAGACCGTCACCGAAGCGCTCGAATAGCGTCCCCCAGCGATGCAGTCGTGCGGCCCATCCCATCCGGTCCTTCAGAAGCCCTGCACGTAAGCCGGCCGCCAACAAGTAATTGGCTATGCCGCCAAGCTTGAGCCCAGAGCCTGCCTTGAAACTCAGGGTGTGTGCGCCGTAACGGTCACCAAAAATGTCGATATCTGGCACGTCGACGTTAGCCAGCAAGCGCGTCCCCAGATGCTGCATTTTGCGTAAGGTCAGATCCTGCCAGCCCGAAACCTCGTGGACCTGCCCGCCTCGTAGCTGTTTGATCGGCTTGCCAGCGTAAGCGAGTACACCTTCAACGGTGGACAATCCTGGCATTTTTGCCGAGGAGGAGATGCCGTGTTTAATGACGTCAATACGGCTGAAGCGGTGACGGTACTGATCAATGATGGCTGATGACAGCGTAGGTACAGAGCTGCAGCCGCTGAGCAAGGTTACACCTGCTTGCCTGGCTGCTGCGTCTAAAATGTCGATACCGTTGACGAAAGCGCGGCAGTCCGCCAGGTCACAGTAGTTGACACCGACTTTGATACACGCTTTTGCTACGGCGTAGGACTGCCCTTGAAATGGCCCACCCGTGTGGATGACCCATTGGATATCCCGCCCGCGCAATGCCGAACCGAACTCTACTCCCATGGCATCAACACACCAACTCTCACACACAGCGCCCGATTGGCCTTGCAGCGTGCTGACACTATCAGCCAGCCTTTCAGGGTTGCGCCCTGCAATCACAAGCACAACGTTGGGCATGTTGATCAGGTGTCGGCAAACAATCGTGCCGAAATTTCCGTACCCGCCAACCACCATGACTCTCAGCGACATTCAATGCTTACCTATCTTCAATACTGTTCACGTTAACCAGATGTGGAGTGGCGACCATTCGCCGCTATGTTGATCAGGCACGCTCCGCAGGCTTCTCACACATCGACAGCAGCGTCAGGCGCAGTTCCGAAGGTCTCAGCGGTTTTGACAGCACAGAGATGTCCCGCGCCTGCGAAACCTCCTGGACCATGTCTACTTCTCGGCCTGTGACAATCAAGGCCGGCACGTCCCAGCCACGAGCGGTCCGGATGCTATCAATGCAATCCAGGCCGTTCGCCTTCGTACCCAGATCATAATCCGCCACGATAATGTCGCAGTTGGTGCTCAACCCTTCTGCCGAACTTGCGGTCTGTACGTCGCAGCCCCAACGTTCAAGCAGAGCTGCGGTGGCCATGAGGACGTTGTTGTCGTCCTCCACCAGGCAAATTTTGACACCCTTGAGCAGGCTGTGCCCAAGTGTTTTCTTCCGCGGCTGCTGCACGGGCGCAGCGACTTCTTCGAGGCCGTGAATGGTCACGCTCGTACCGCGATTCACCTTGGATTTAATCTGAATCTGCACGCCGATGATCTGGCTGAGTCGTTTAACAATGGACAGGCCTAATCCCACGCCTTCTACATCCTTGTCACGCTCGTGACGTATTCGATAGAACTCATCCCAGACGCTGGGGAGATGCTTGGCGGCGATGCCCGGCCCCTGATCATGGACATTGATCGACAGCCCTCCATTATGGCTGCGTACACCGATCAGTACCGGATGGTTTGGTGCGTATTTGAGCGAGTTGGACAGTATGTTCTGAACCATGGTGGCAAGCAGCGTAACGTCTACCCTCACCCACTTGTTACATGGCCGGATTCTGAGTTCGACACCGGCCCAGCGCGCCGCGGCGATATTCTGCTGGGCGATTTCAGCGAGCATTTCGCCCAGATTGACCACGTCTGATTTGGCCGACACCTTTCCGCTGTCCAGTGTGTAGATATCCAGGATCGAGCGGAATAGTTGTGCTACGTTGTGCAGCGACCGATCGATGTTGTCTACCAGCTTGCGCTCGTAATCCCCAAGTGGGCTTGAACGCAGGCAGGCGGTGAACATGCCTATGGAGTGAATGGGCTGACGCAGGTCGTGACTGGCCTGCGCAAGAAAACGTTCTTTCTGCTGATTGGCAACGGTCGCCTGCTCAGACGCCTGGCGTGTCCTGACCAGCAAGATGTGAGCGTAGCCCGGCACCAGAATGGTGACCGCGACCAGCATCAGGACCATGAACGGTTGAGCCTGCCAGTACGGAGTCAACTGATAAATAATCAGGATCGCCAACAGTGCCAGGGACGAAGCAATGGCCAGGTAGCGCGAGCCGTAGCGCATACCGTTCCCTAGCGTGACCCAGACCATGACGCTGAAGATCGGCAGCGTCGCCTCCCCGCCGACCACCAGTCCGACTGAAATTCCGGTGTAATCGTGCACCATCCCGAATACCCGTCGGGCCGGAAATACGCCAGGGTGACTGATAATGTATTGCCGCAAGATAAACGAGACCACCAGAAAGCCAGCATAGTAAGCAATGATCGGTTCATATTGCGCGACATAGTATCCCGGCAAAAAACCTATCAACGATACATAAGTGATCGCCACCGTCGCCACAGTTAATCTCAGCGTGGCCTGATCCAGCTCAGCGTTTTTCCGGTCTTTCATGAGTAACCCTGCCGTTAGCCTGGCGGTGATGCCCGATCTTGCTTCGTATAATTTTAAAGATGAGGCATGGAAGACTCATAAAGCAAGTCGCAAAGTCGGATTTATTTTCCCTGATGAGCCTTGCCAAACTGGATCTCGAGTGGGGCTGGGGGCGTATCGGCCAGGCTTCCTCCCCGCTGCACATTCACCTGATAATGACCCGTCTCAAGTTTCTCTTAACCAGATCGGCATTCAGATAGGTGTTTTCCCATGAGTTTAATTTAGGGTGCATGACCTGCTGGTTCAGCGTCTCTATGCCGCTGGGTATCTCCTGAATGAGGCCTTGAAACACTAACGGAGATTCCTACTCACAATATGTGTGGTTCTCAAGGGTATCACCTCCCGCCAGAGCCCAGGCTTTCTCCCGCTCGACGCCATCGCTGTAGGGGTAACGCAGCGTCACGGCATAACGACCTGGTTCCGTCACCCAGACCTCAAGATTTGTTGTACTGCATATCCAACGCTACAGGTTGGCGTGCGGTCTGTCGTGAACTGTTTAAACAGAAACACGACGAAAAGCACCATCATCCCGGTTACGACTGACAGAATCGCA
Source organism: Pseudomonas syringae CC1557 (assembly GCF_000452705.1). NCBI lineage: Bacteria > Pseudomonadati > Pseudomonadota > Gammaproteobacteria > Pseudomonadales > Pseudomonadaceae > Pseudomonas > Pseudomonas syringae. The sequence continues at coordinate 2,725,364 of NZ_CP007014.1, read as the reverse complement.
ATCGCACCGGCCAGCAATTTTCTAAGCAAGTAAAGCCTTCCGATGCAACCGCTCGTAGCATTCTGGTTTGCGAAAGTTGAAATTGGCGCGCATCTACTATTGATCACTGTTGGGGTCCGTGACCACAACAGGTGGCAGCAACTTGGCGACTGATCACTTCAGCAAAAATCAAAACTTGAGGGTAGATGCGCAAAGGTTATTGCTTGCCATTTCTTTCAGGCAATAGCACATCTGTACTATAGGCAATTCTGCAACAGCACCTTTAAGCTAGCGCAATAGACGGAATCCGACTCACCGTTAAAGGTATGCTTTGACTGGTCACTCCACATTACAAGTATGTGCCATTTGCAGTCGCACCGGCGCAAAAAATATTAACACCACACTACTCTTAGATCAGAGGTAACAGTCATGGGTACTTATTGCCAACTGGCAAAATTTAAAGGTCTAATAAGTGCGGGGATGATCACGATGGCCTTGACGGCCTGTTCAAGCGGTGTCGGGAATTCAATTCCGGGACTGGATTCTTTGACGGGCGATTCCAAGTATGCTCCTGAGTTCATCAAGGCGAACATTATTGTTGGAAAATCGTCAAAGGAACAGATTCGTGAAAAGTTCGGTGACCCTACCTCTGTGCGTGATAATTTAGGTGATAACACTGCTCAGTGGGTGTATGACAGCAAAGATTCAAAATTAGGTAAGCTCGCGGACATGGCTTATAAATATACCAGTCGGTACTCGGGCGCGGGCGGAAGTTCTGCAAGCAGCGCCATCATTGGTGGACAAATCAAGGCGGGTGAAGCGCAGGAAGTAGTGAATGACGCTGGCACACTCTCAGGCAGCAACACCCCAGGTAAAAAGGTAAAAATTACCGAGATACATATTGATTTCAGAGGTGACGTGGTACGAGCGTTCAGAACCTATTGATCAATGACCGATGCCTTTTAAATATTGATAAGGCATCGGTTCTCGCTCTCAGGGCGAATCGGGCTAGGTCAGAACCGATAGGTAGCCCCTACTCCAAACAAGTTAGCGTGACTCTCATAAGTCGCGCTGTAACTCGCTAAGACATTGGAGCGACTGACGTCAACACTTTCTTCCTTGAGGTAGGAATAAGCCAGATCAATCGTTAGTTGCGGCGTCACGTTGTAACCGACTCCGACACTGAATATCTGCCGATCACCCGTTGGCGTTCGTGGCGAACGATTGGTGTTGCTAGTCGGCGATTGATCGAATGTCAAACCGGCGCGCACTACCCATTGCGGATTCAGCTGGTAAGCAGTGCCTATGGCATAAGCCCAAGTGTCATGCCAGTTCAGCCCTTCCTGAATGGAGCCAGTCAAAGCCGACGCCAACACACCACCCTGTGCCGCCGAGATCGGCTGATTGCGCAAACTCAGGTCCTGCATGCTGCTCCAGCCGGTCCAGGTCGCGCTGGCGAAGAGTTTCCAGGCATCGGTTACTTCCTGGGTAACCGAAAAATCGTAGGACTCAGGAGTGGTCACTTTCAGCGTGCAGTCATAGCGGTTGCTCGCGAGCAATACCGAAGGGGTTCCTGCGCCCGTCGCGACCTGAGTGTGGCAATCCAGTTTGTAATCCACTTTGGAGTGGTACGTCAGCCCGACCCGGGTGGTATCGGTGGCATTGAACAAGACGCCCAGATTGAAACCTACTGCAGTGTCATCACCTTTGACCTTGACGTTGGTGTCAGGAATGGCCGGATTCAGTGTTACATCTGACTCGAGCGTGCCCGCAATCCGGTTGAAAGTGGGGCCTAAGCCAATCGACAATCTGTCGTTGAAGGCGTAGCTGACGGTGGGCTGCAGCGTGATGACCTTGATGTCGCTCTTGCTGGCAAACATCCGCCCCTGAAATCCCTTTTCGTAATCAGTCGACAGGCCGAACGGAGCATAGACTCCGAAGCCAAAGGACCAATGATCATCGAGCTTTTGTGTATAGAAGCCAAAGGGCACAGTGCTGAACGGCACCATATCGCCGTCATTGCTGCCAGTGGAACGACCGCTGACATTGCTGATATCCGTAGAGGCGTCGATAAACGTAGCGCCGGCGGTAATCTGTGTGCCCTCCAGGCGCGCCATGCCTGCCGGATTCCCGTACACGGTACCAGCGTCATTGGCGGCAGATGCACGCCCCGCCTGTCCACTGCCCATGGAACTGATGCTTTGTTCGGTTCGGGCGAAGCCGCCAGCAAAAACTTGAGTCGATACGATTGCAACGGCAAGGCCAAGAGTTGTCTTGAGCATGATCATTTCTTTCTTCAGAACCCGTTATTGAAAAGTGCCGGGGAAGATCATCAACGATGCCTTCTTCCAACATGAATCGGCGCGAGGCCGAGGCGAGTCCGTTCACGCAACAATCCGATAAATCAAGCGCGCAGTTTCATAGCAAGTTATTGCAAGGTCGTGACGATTTTATCGTTTCGTTAGTCGCGCCCTGCAATCCACCATGGGCAGGAAAAAAGTTTCTATAAGCCGCCGCGATACTGCCGTCAAACGCAAACCAACTCTCGATGACGGCCAGATTTTGCCCATCTTTGCTGTTAGTTAGTCCTGAGGAAATCTCATTGGGGAACTTGCAGGCATCGAAGGTGGCCAGCGGGGTCGTTACTGCCTCTCGCCCGATATAGGTGTGCTTTTCAGTGATCTCGTACTCGACACCCGGCCCGGTCGTGACAGTTTTGCTGAGATAGCTGACCGTGACGGTTTGCCCCGGCTGCAGATCGCTCGGGACAGCCAGTGGGGACTCGTTATAAGTAGTGACCAGCGAAGCACCGCTGCCGTGCTGGTTGCCGGATTTGACGAGCTTGCCATCCACCAGGTCGACGAAGGCGTAACCGGTGCACTCAGTGGCGTTATTAATCAGCGTGTTATGTACCTGTACCAGCGAATTGGCGCCGGCAAATGACTGACGGTCGAGGGTTTCGGTTTTGTTGTGACCAGGTACGCCGCGCGCGTTGCTGATCCGCGTTTGAGTCTCGACTGGCGAACCTTGGCGAAAATCGGCCTTGGCAATACATATCCCTGATGACTTGTCGCTGGCCACCGCAGAGCCTGCAAATGCCCCGCTCCAGGCCACGACCAGCAAAGCTAGCAAGCGCGTCGCTTGTTTTGAATGACGACGCCTGAAACTGATTTCACCCATGGACCGCCTCTTCGCCCGTAATAAACGCCCTCCGTCTGGCTCTCGCTGCACGAATCATTGGCTGCGTCGACGCAAAGACAAACCTGGGACGGTATCAGTCGCTACAAACGCGCTCAATAGCACATATGTGCTATATGACCATGCTGCAGATGTGGGCTTTTATTGCGTAGGAGCCGCCCCTGTATCCGGAGCAAATATTGGACTGTAGGAACGAACGGGTTGGCGCTCCATCGAGCACCACAAGGCCGCGATAGCGGTGTATCAGACAGATCGCCACCGCCGCCCCGCGGTGCTCGTGAGCTCGGAAAAGCATTCCAAACTCAATAGTTGTAGCTTGTTGATGAGAGCTACCCCGGTATCGATGGCACCGCACTGTCTCGCGGAAAACATTGGGCCTGAGCTGCCGAAGACTGCGATCGCGGTGGATTAGGAGAAATGCTTCGCAGCCTTCGGCAGATCCTACAGAAAATACTTTTCAATCCAGTAGTCTGCATGCTGTTTGATGAGAACCGAAGAGAGCCGATCGACCAATGTCGATTAGGCCCCGAAAACTGAATTGCGAGTAACCTTAGTTAATCCCCCTCCACTTGTGCAGCGATCCAGCATTACCCATCCCCATAAAGCCACAGCCTATGGTTTAGTAGTACTCGATAAGGCCTTTGGAGTTACCGGTCATATTTATCCTGCAGGCCGTGTTTGCGATCTGAGGTCCAATTTGCTACATCCTGCACTTGGCCTCGAGAGGCGTTAGTGTATGAGCCGGCGAGTCGTGGGACGTCGCAATAACTTTCGTTGCTCATCCACTCATAAAAGGTATATTCAGGATTGCTGATCGAGGGAGTGATATATCTGGGCTACCCATGGAGAGTACCAGACGATTCAAAGCCTCACTTACATTCTGCCCTACCAGCTCGCTGGCGATGCCTCTCTCCGGGTTTATCGTACTGCAGCCCGACTTCCTCATAATTAACAATGCTGGAAGAATTAACTATTTCATGATGGTTAATACTTATGAAAACGAGGGTTATTAAGCGTTGAAAAAAACCTGAGTTGATCACCGTGTCATACACCGAGATCAACCCATTAAAATTGAACGAGTGACTGTCGATATTAGTAAGGCGATTGCTTGACGGGTTCGCCCTTTTTCGAGCATGAAGGCGGATTGGTCATGCCCATGGTCAGCAGGTTGCCACCGTTAATAATGCAAACGAACTCTTTTTTATCGTTGGTCTTGAAGTTGGCGTAGGTGTTAGTGCCGTCGGTACGACGATTGACGAGGGTCAAATCTTCTGGCGCATAACCCAAAGCTCCAGCGCCAATCGATTTGATCTTCTCGTCATCCAGCACATTGGTTTTGCTGGCAATGACATTGCAGCCTGCGAGACTTGAAGCAATAAGAAGCGTCAACGCGATTTTTTTTAACATGCAGTTTCGTCTCCAGAGCGATAGCGATATAAAACAGACTATACCCGCTACCAGTCCGTTAAAAAATAGTACACATGTGCTATGGAAGGGAATAAAGCAATTAAGGTGTATCGAAGAAAAAGCCGGGGTCATGTATGAAAAATCATACGGCCGCACCCCGGCGCACTATTGGGTGTCTGCTTATTCAAATCAGTTGGCGAGCCACGAGTCCACGACATCTGCACCGTACTTGGCCTTCCACTCTTTAAGGGTGCGATGATTGCCTCCTTTCGTTTCAACAACCTCCCCGGTTTCAGGGTTCTTGAACACTTTGATTACTCGCGCTCTACGGGTTTTACGCGCGCTGACGGGCTTTTCAGTCTCGAGTCGGAGAGCAAAGGCCTGGGGATCAAGCACCGCCACCACATTTTTTAGGCTGAAACTGTAATCAGCCAACAGGTTGCGTAATCTGGTTTCGAATTCGATCTCTTTCTTTAGCTCTTCATCGCCTTTCAGCGCATCCAGCTCTTTGAGCTGTTCGGCCAATTTTCTTTCCAGCAAACGAAACTCTGCAAGCTTAGACATTTATAACTCCATCACGTATTGAAGGTTGGTATGGGCGGGCAAACTGAAGTGTCCTGCTCGCTCACGGGAAAGCGTTCAATGTTGCGCCAAGTTGCGATGTGATCCAGACCAGCTTCTCTCTACTGGCTTTTTATGAGAACGGCAGTTACCTGACTAAGCGTACTGTCTCTACTGAACGCGAAGGTCATCACAACGGAACTGGCATCAGGTTCAATCATAGCTCGCCCCCGGTTATCCCGAACGACAAGTCTGTCTGGCAGATCCTCAACAATCGTCCATGTCCCGGGTGGCGTGAATGACTGGATGAGCGCAGCATGGCGGGTATTCAGCGGAAAATATCGGGTGACCACATCGCTGACATCGATTTGCTCAAACCCGACTGGCTTTCTCGACGCGTAAATCTCGTCAAACATGGCGTTCAGGTCTGCAGACGCGCCCCATGGAAAACCGGGATCTGTCAGGCATTGTTTCAACCACTGCTCATTGCCCTCTTCGGCCCAGAGTTCGACGTCCAGACTGGTCAGCGTTTGTTTACCAATCTGGTCATAGATACGTTGCGTATCTGCATCCGGCTGCCCGGACCTTGCACTCCAGCCATGACTGCCTTCAGCGCAATCCTTGATACCCGACTTGCATGTGGCAATCATCTTCGGCTTACCTCCAATGACGTCCGCAACAGAGCGGGTCTGATACAGCTCCCCGCTGGCCCAGTCCTGAGAAACACTGCAGACCCGGTTGTTATTCTGAAAAAAACGAGTCCCGAAACAACCGTAAGCATACGCATCCGCTTGTGGCACAAATTCACATTCAACGATACTTCCGTCAAACTGGCCACCTGTAAATCCTGCATCAAACGTACGCTGGTCAATCGCTCGCTGAACCAGGCCAGGTTTCGCCGATGCCTGATCTGAAGTCCGGCCCGGTTGCCGAGTACGCTCCTGCATCGCTTTCAGCACGATATTGCTACGTGCCTGCCGGGTGTATGGCACACCTGTCCGCTCATTAACACTGTTACGCAGTTCCCCGAGCCCCTGATCTCTTGCCGCAATCCAGCGACGCTGGCTCGAAATCAGCATGCTGCGAATTCCGGCATCATCGGTGCTCTTCAGGATCTCCGCATAGGCTTTACCCATTGCCGCGTCAGCAGCCACCAAGCGGGGGTCGGCGCATATCAAATGCTCTATTTCGGCTGATGCCTTACCACAATCCATGAATCGCGCCAGAGCATGCTGAGAGGAGAAAGCCAGCAAAAGAACTGCAACCGCGGGGTACTTCATTACGGGAATCCTTGGTAATTCTTGATCTGATGTTTCCCGGGAAACTGTTGATGGGGTTTTACAGACAGCCCTCCTCCCGGTAGTTGCCGTCAACGTAAGCCAGCGTATCACCCGGCCCAGGCTGCCAGCGGACCCGGGCAGTCACTCTGCACGGTATCCATCCCTCGCGTCGTACAGCACCGTAATAACCTGCCCTCTCAAACCACGTGGGCTTGAAACCTTCCTTGTTGAGTTCGCGAATGAAATCACCTGCGGGCATACCCAATGGAAAACGGGTGCGCAGTCGGCTGTCAAATTCCGCAGACGCGGCGTTCCATGAAGTGGGTAATCCATCAGTTAGAAAAGATGGCGAACGCACCGAGTCCCACATCAGAAAGATGAAAACTCCGATGACGACCCCTGAACTGTATAGCGCGGCATGTCGAAAAAATCTTCTAACGTTCAGTCCAGGAGCTAGTTCCATGGACAACCCCTTGATGGATTCTGATCGTGCTCGCCTGTTATGACTCGCGTTTGGTGATCGTCTTCGAAAAGATGTACCCAATGACAGCAATTAATTCATTCATGCCAGGCCGTTTTCAATAGCACATGTGTGCTATTTGTTCGTGTGGCCCCTCGGTATAGCCTTTCTCAATGCCACTCATGCGCATCGCTGATCTGTTAGTTATCTATGAAGGATGTTCTATGCACCATCGGTTGCTGACTACTCTGGCTCTTGCTGTAAGTGCGATCACTGCTTTCCAGGCTCAGGCAAGTGATGATGACTCGTGCGCGCCGACCTGGTCAGTCAATAAGAATCAATTCAGCGTTTGCAGCAATCTCCCTTTTCTCAGCCCCAGTAATGACAGCACCGTCAACTTGCGCCTGTTACTGGCAGACTCCGGCAAACTGCCGCTAACGCCCGCGCCCTTGAGCAAAGATGACATCGCAGAAGGTTATGGTGAGGTGCCTTTCGCCTACTACCGCCTTCAACCTGGGTCAGACGATGCGGACGAGAAGTCTCCCGATAGCGTAAAAGGTCAGAGCCTTGATGCATTGCTGACAAGCCTTGGAATCAAGCGCGAGCAGGCAGAGGTCGCCAGCTCGACACTGGTCAACGGTGAAGGCAGTCGTTGCCGAAGCAACAATGAACAGACAGCTGCAAATTTTATTCAGGCGCTGGTTAAGACTGCGGACTTATCTCCTGCTGAACGCTCTGCACTAGGCGCGAGTCGGTTGCGCATGCTCTCGTCGTGCAGTTGGGAGCGAGAGCAAGTTAAAAGCATGCTGCCCGTGGATGTGAAGTCCACTGCAGGCAAGTCTTTTGCTACCTATCTGGAGGCTGCGGGAGATTTTTACAGCGGTCGGTTCCTTGAATCCACCTATGGCTTCACGTCGCTCGCGGATAATCCCAACCCCTGGTTGAAAGACACATCGCTGTACATGATCGGCCGCAGCGAGTTGAACCTGGCTCAGGAGAAGGCCTTTGATTACGGCGAGTTGAAGCCTGACCGGGTCGATAAAGCGGCTGCCCAACGCGCCGAGAATGCCTTCGACAAGTACCTTGAAACGTTCCCGTCGGGCACGTATTCCGCCACCGCCAAAGGGCTGCTGCGCCGTGTCTACTGGCTGTTACAGGACACCAACAAGCTTGCTGCCGAGTACGAAGCAATGTTTGCCGACATCGACAAAGTCACTCAAGCCGACAGCACCGCCTACAATGCGCTGATTCGCGAACTGGATCTGAAGCTGATCACCCCCAACAAAGCGCCTGTCAGTTCGCCACTGATTACGGCTGTCAATGACCTGATGTGGATGCGGGTGGGGATCTCGAACACGTTGACTGAACCGGCGCTGCTTCAGCAGAAGGATATTTTTGCTCAACAGCCAGCACTCTTCAGCTATCTGCAAGCAGCGGTCGCCTTCTATACCGAAAAAAATCCGAATCGCGCGCTGCAATTGTTGCCGTCCGAGGTGCCCGACACGCTGAGCTATGTCGCGTTCAGCCAGCAAATGTTGCGGGGCCTAGCCCTTGAAGCTATCAAGGACGACAAGAAGGCACAGCAACTCTGGCTGCACTTGTTGAGCAAGGCCCAATTGCCTTTGCAGCAAGAGCAACTGCAACTCGTGCTGGCAATGAACTATGAGCGAAACGGCCAGGTAGCAGATGCATTCCGCGCAGACTCACCGATCAAGAACGAGAAAGTGCGGTATATCCTGCTAGCCAAATCGGCCAATGCAGACCTGCTTCGTCAACAAATTAGTCAAGGGATCAGCAAAACTGAACGCGACACCGCCCTCTTCCTGCTGCTCTATAAACAATTGGTGCACGGTCAGTTCGCAGCGTTTGCCAAGGACCTGAAACAACTGCCTGATCAAGTGCCTGACACCAAGCTCAGTTACAGCTTGGGCTATCAATATGATCAGGGCCATTCACTGGCATTGTTCAAGTGGAACGGTGAAAAGGCAGAGTCCGGTTACCGTTGCCCAGGCATTGCCGAAACTGCGGCAGCACTGGACAAAAACCCGGGCGACTCCCAGGGTTTGATTTGTATGGGCGAGTTCATGTTGCGTAACCATCTGGACGACTCGCCACTGAATGAAAGGCCGACTGATGGCGTGCTGGGCAACGGTCCCTCGGGTTTCCCGGGCGAGTCGTTCTCGCGACATACCGCTTATGTCACGGTCATCAACGATCCAAAGGCCACCCATACAGACGTCGCTTATGCGCTTTACCGCGGCATCAATTGCTATGGGCCAACCGGTATCAATAGTTGTGGCGGAGAGGATGTAGAACCCAAAGTCCGTAGATTCTGGTTCCAGGACCTCAAGAAGGAATTTGCTGATACGCGTTGGGCGAAATCCCAACAGTATTACTGGTAAATGCGGGCGCTGTTATGGCTGACCTTGGTCAGCCTGCTGCATGTTGCTACGGCATCTGCCGCAGTTAAGGCCGACGGATATGATGCGTTCTGGCTATGGGGAGGAGTGTCATCGCAAGACGTGCTCGCCAAGGCCAAAACGCTGTATGTGCTGCAAGGACAAATCAGCAGTTCACGCAATGAGCGGTATCGGCGCGTGAATTTTTTCGCTCAGGGCATGCCAGTCTCCAGGCTGCCTCAGGAAGAGCTCTGGATTGTTTATCGTGCACATACCCTACGCTGGCCGGAATCTGTCTACACGCAGTTGCTCGGGCAACTCAATAGATGGCAGCAGGCCGGTAATAACGTTGTCGGCATTCAGATAGACTTTGACGCCCGTACGCGTTACCTCAACGAATATGTGGATTTCCTGCGCGATCTGCGCCAGCGCCTTCCCGACAACTATCAGTTGAGCATCACGGGCTTGATGGACTGGAGCAGCAACGCCGACGCTTCAGTCATCGGCGAGCTCAAAGGCGTGATCGATGAGGTAGTGGTTCAAACCTATCAGGGCAGGCACAGCATTCCGGATTACAAAGCCTATCTGCCACGACTGAGTCGCCTAGGGCTGCCTTTCAAAGTGGGACTGATTCAGGGCGGTGAGTGGAACGCACCGGCTTATCTGGAGCGCAGTGAGGGATTTTCGGGGTATGTGGTGTTTCTGCAAAACCCTCAATAATCGCATTCACATCATCAGACTCAGGAGTGCCGCTTCGCATGCAAAGCAATATCCATCCTTCCCTAAAGCCCATCGCACTGGATTGTCGCGAGTGGAACGAACACGCCGGGCTTAGTGGCAAATACGAGCGCTTCACAGCGGCTGTTCAGGGCTACACAGATGCTCCAGGGCCAATGCACGCCAAGACAGGACTGCCTTTGGACAGCCTGGCTCATTACTACGATTTGGCCAGCTGTAACGCGTTTCTTCGCGGCGACAGGCCAATGCTCAGCCACACGCTCCAGCGTGCCGCATCCTTAAGAACGCTCTTGCTGAGTTGGGACGGTATGTACAGCCATATGCGTCAGGATCTGGGAAACTGGTCAAGAGAGTTTAAATATGGCATGAGGGCTGCCGGTGCGGCGATGTTTTCCTGGTGGGGCCGCGCCAAGATCTGTGCCCGTTTATTTATCGAAATAGCCGAGAAAGACCAGCGCATTAACACGATGCGTGAGATGCGCAGAATAAAGCGCGGCACGAGTGACGCTTTCTTGATTGGTTTGTTTCCCCAGGCGTTCAACATCGAAACGGATTTCACGGCTCCAAAGACGCTCGTCCCGAGTTACCAGGCGCTACTGGAGCACTGGCAAAGCGAGGATGAAGCAACCTTCACCATTGTCATGCAAGAAGCGGCTGACTTTAATATCAGCCGAAGCTTTAATCCATGCACGCCTGGCGGCGACTTATATCAACCGTCAATGCCAGGAAAACAAACAGCGCGCTTACCTTGAGCATCTCGGTATCTTCACGGAGCCGTTAAAAAAACGCTTGTTAAATTTAGTTATTAGCACACGCACGATCGTGGCACCTATAGTACGGATGTCTATTGGAATTTTATCGTTTCCCCGTAAATTGCTAATAACCAACCTTCGCAATTGCGGCCGATAGCGTGACTTCATAGCCGACATTAAAAGCCGCCGACTGTGGAGCATTTAAGGATAACTACGGAGTATGGCTACTGCATCCGTCTGGAGAACAACACCTCGTAAAGCCTCAGCAGGCTTCATGGTTTCACTTGTACTTCTGGTCCTGCCCATTTGCGCGCATGCCAGCGGGCAACTGCCACCCAGCACGATCGAAGACCGGACGTTGCCCAGCGCTTCCGCCTGCCGTGCTTTCCTTGAGGCGACCTGGCGAACCGATCAGCAAAAAGCCGATCCGCATACTCTGCCCAGTGACAACGGATCGAGGCAGACGTTGATCTACTCCGATGGCGTGGTCGCCATTGATGACAAACACCTGACTTACGAAGTCGAGGAAGGCTGGCAATTCCGGCAGCTTCTTCGCGACATAAAGCAGACACGGACTTCTTACAGTTACGAACGGCGAAGTTACAGGTGCGATGACGCTCACCTGACGGGCACGAGTATCGGTGGCTATGCACTGGAAGGCTATGAAGCACTACCTGACAACTGAACTGAACGATGACGAACCTACTTTATCCGGCGAGCGCACTTCAGGGGCTATTCCATTGACGATAGGGACCGTAGCTACCCGCTCCTCGACGAGCTGGAAAAATCGAATGCTGCACGTGGCGTTGATCACGACTGTTGCAACCTTTGCCTGGCAGCCTGCAGGCGTGTTCGCGGGTGTCACGGCACCCGCGAACCCCTACGCCACCCAGAATGCCGACGACACCGAAGGCTCGCTCAATTTCGATGAGCGAAAGCTGATCCAGGAAGGCTTGATCTGGGGCGGGTTTTACAACGGCTGGATCGATGGCCAGTTCGGCAAAGGCACACGGGATGCCATTGCTACTGTTCAGCAGCAATACAAGCAACCTGGCACCGGAATGCTCAATGCCGACCTCGCCGTGCATCTGGGTGGTATGGCGCTGAATAACCGGACGAAGTATGGCTGGACGACCATCACCGAACCCAAATCCGGCGTGACGCTGGCCTACCCTTCAAAGTTGCTCACCAGAACCACTAACCCGGAACCCAACTTCGTCAATATCGACGCCGAAGACAAAAGTGTCTCGATCGAGCTATTACGTATTGATAACGTCAAACCCGACGCCATCGACGCGCTGTACAACGACCTGACCGGCAACGGTAAATCCACCGTGACTTACTCGTTCAGAAAAGGGAGCTTGTTCATCATCGCGGGTGATCGCGGCACCGGTAAATACTACAGCCGTTATGAACAGCGTGGTGGCGAAGTCCGTGGTTATGACTTGGTCTGGAGCGGCAGCAGGGATGCAGAAATGCAGGCGATCTCGGTATTGATTTCAAACAGCTTCGAGCCCTTTGATACCCCTCGCCAAAACAGAGAGCCTGACTATTCCTACCTTGTCGGGCTGGCTCAGGCTGCGAAAAACGAGTCTGGCGGCAACCCGCCTCAGAACAACGCAAATACTCCACCACCCGCACAGCAACCTGTGCAACCCACCCAGCCGCAACCTGCAGCAAAGAATGCGCAAAAAATCGATGTCTCGGACGGCAAGGGCACACGCTTTTCCTATACGTACCAAGCCCCTCGCGATGCCAGGCTGGAAGAAGCCTATCGTTTCACACGCAAGGCCGACCTGTTGGTTGGTAACGTCGAAATTGACGCCATGGACGGCATGTTCATGATGCCTCGCCCTCTGCACTATGTGGCCATGGAGTGCGGGATGGTGAATTCGTTCTACAGCCCGAAAGACTCGGCGGTCTTCCTCTGCTATGAGATGGTTAACTACTTGCTGCGTCAGGCCGATGAACTGAATACGAACAACGATCCGGATTTCCCGACCGATTACGTGAAGTCCAACCTGCGTTTTATTCTGCTGCATGAAACCGGCCATGCATTTATCGACTTGCTGAACCTGCCCTCTACCGGCCGCGAAGAAGACGCAGTTGATCAAATGGCGGCGACCATGATCCTGATGCATGTAAACCGTGATGAAACCCCTGAGCAGCTCACCCGGGTATTGTCGATGACCGCCACCTGGTTCAAAAATAATGCGTCACTGCAAAATAGCGATGCACTCCACGATGCATTCTCGGACGAGCACTCCCTGAACGAACAGCGGTATTACAACTTGCTCTGCATGGTGTATGGCCGTAATCCACAGGAGTACGCCTCAATTGTTGATCGAGGGCTGCTTCCACAATCCAGGGCTGCACGCTGTCCTCAAGAAGCCGGTAAAATTGTGTCCGCCTGGGCGCGGTTACTGTTGCCGCACTTCGCGCCGCGCTACCAGAAAGACGCCAACGATTCAGTCGATCGCCAGGATGCGCAGAGTCGACAGTGAGTTTTTCCAACCGCAGATCCTGAGACTTTTACCAGTGGGAGATTCAATGTTGGCCTGCAAAAACAAATCCGTGGGAGCGAATTTATTCGCGAAGGGGCCGGTACATTCGCAGCCTTTTTATAGACTGAAATACCGCCTACCCGAATGAATTCGGTCCTACCGGATTGGGTTTGCCTCACAGCGATATATCAACGGAGCGCTCGTCAAAAACCAGCGACTGCCCCAGCTCAAGCAAATGCCGGATGCCAGGCCCCAGCAAGTCTTGCGGGCCATCCAGCGGCTTGACCGGGTATTGCTGGAAGCGTCGTCTGTTGGCACTGACCTGCTCCAGAATCTGTCGGTCCTGCCGCAAGATGACCTTGAACGCCTGCCGCAATACGGCACGTTTCAGCACGGCGGGAGTTTTACCCCGGGCCGTCGCGACTCGCGCGAAAACCCGCAGCTGCCCGTCAGCACAAGGAGTCATCCAGGCGCTGACCAGCAGATTGAGGCAATCATTGCCATTGCGGTACTCGATTTCCGAAAGCCCTGGCAGACGAAAACGCCCCATGCTCTCGCCCCGCTGCCCTTCGAACAATCGCGAGATAAGCCCTGACTGTTTGCCCTCATCGCTGTAAATCGCTTCGATACCGTCATCGAGCGCACGAACCAGGACCGAGATGCGTTGGCGCTGCTTATCGTGACGAATCCACGCGGCGTGAACAAAATGGGTGTGAAATCCGTCCAGAAAGTTTTCTGCGGCGTCCTGCAATGAACACTGCACTTGATCCGTCATCCAGAACGTATCGAGTTTTTGCCCCTGCTGGGCCGGGGCAACCGGCACCTCAGTTGGACGCTGATCACTCAGGCAGACCCACACCAGGCCGTGGGCTTCGCAACAGGCCAGGCTGTTGAGCAATGCTTTGCTTGAGGGGCACTGATCAGTGCCGGGTACTCGGGTGCAACGGCCGTCTGCGGAAAACCGCCAACCGTGATAAGGGCATTCGATATGTCCATCGCGAACCCGGCCCTGACTCAATGGCGCAAAGCGATGGGGACAGCGGTCCGGCAATGCGGCAGCGCGTCCATCGTCGACGCGAAACAGCACCAGTGGCATGTCGAGAACTTGACACGCCATCGGGTCTTTTTTCAGTTTGTGGCTCAGCGCTACCGGCCACCATTGAGTAAGGTGATTCACAGTTTGAGTGCTCTCATGAGGGGCACACCTATTCCATGCAGCAAAACGCTGAGCAATCGCCATATCCAGCGACGCTGCCAAGGCAAATGGGCGACCTTGATCAGGCTGTACTCGATCTGCGGCTGGCCCCCACGCAGGCGTTTGAAACCTGCAGCGCCAGAGCTGAAGTTCAGCACGGTGCGGCGCTCGGCGGCTTCCAGCAGGCACAGACAGGTCAATTGCCGGTACAAGCCGGTTCTCTGTGGCAATGCAGTGTCATATCCCACAATCGGGGTGCTGATGGTAGCGGCATTGGCAAACCAGCCCAACGCGCCATCAATACGACCATCCGGGTTGCGCAGAACACGCAGCTCCAGCCAGTCTTCACGTTGACCACGCTGCATCCAGCGGGCGCTGTAATGAGGGTTGAGCCTGCAATATTTTTCCAGATACAGCAGGTTATACAGCTGTTCTACCCGCAGAAAATCACTGTCGCTCAGGGCAGAGCCAGGCACTACCTCATAGGGGCTGCGGCGCAACAGTGTGCGGTCGAGTCGGGTGTTGTGATGCCGGAGGAACGGTGCATCTGCCCCGCTCCGGCCGTCGAATACATACACCTGTCGGCTAGGGATACTCAGGAAGCCGAGCCCTTGCAAACGCTGTTTCAGTTCACGGTTACTGAACTCATTGATCGAGCGAAAACACAGCGCGTGATCAGGAAATGTTCGCTGCAAAAAAGCACTGATCTGCGGCAGCTCGTTCAGATCCCAGTCAGCGGGATGCAGATTGGTCGACAGCAGCCAGTTGTTGACCTGAACCAGCTTGTCGACTTTGGCTGCGCTCAACAAGGCATCGACGCCTTGGGTCAGGGCGCTCAGTGGTCGGGTCAACCACGGGCGGCCAATGCGGTTGAGTTCTTCGCGGGCGTAACCGCTGTAGGCGGTACGGGGCGACACCACATAGCAGTTGTCTTCAGGGCCGTGTCCGTCATTGATGCTCACCGCAAGCTGCTGCGTCCCGGTGTCCAGCAGCGCCATCCGCGTGCTGACATTGGCGATCAGTCCTGCCTCGCTCCAGCCGCGGACGTATTGTCGGGCTGGACTGTCGTGGGGGGTCACCGGCTCCTGAAGGAGTTGCTCCTGAAACAATAGCTTCACTGTGGTGGCTCCTCTAATGCCTGCCCGTTCCATTCGATGTCGGCGGTGGACGCGGCCAGCAATCCGCAGCGGCGGGAGGAAGCGCGATAGATGATTTCCCCAAGGCTCAGCCATTGGGCAGCCAGCGGCAGGACGTCTCCTTGCTGAACGATCACGTCGCAGGCCAGCCGGTAATCGCGCCAGAACCCCGCACGCAACGCACGTGAAGGCGCAGCCAGTAAAAGCATCGCCAGTGCGATCATTCGCGGTTCCTGGGTAGGCTCAATTACGCCGCTCGATGCTTCGCCAAGGCTTTTCACCAACGCCTGGCGCTGATTGTCGAACAAGTGTACGCCACTGGTCGCCCGCGGGTTGCACTCCAGCACATGGAAACGGCCTGCTTGATCTTCGATAAAGTCAAAACCGATCTGCCCGGTATAGCCGGTTTCACCGCCGAACTGCTCCAGGAATCGACGCACAGGTTCGGGCGTCGCAGGCGCAAAATAGATCCCCGAACCCCGGCCCACCCGATAGCGCGGCTGGTAGACGCCATGAGCGCGTAACTGCCCCTCGATCAACACGCTGAAGCTACAGAACTCAAGGCCCTTAATGAAACGCTGCGCAACCCACGGCGCCTCGATACTGGGCTGAACCTTGCTCAACTGCCTCGCGTCGGGCTGAATCAGGGTTTGCGAAGCGAAACGCGAGTAAGCCGGTTTGAACACCCACTGCGCAATCTCCGTGCTGAGCGCAAGGACAGCCTGGTGATCCGTCAGCAGCCGGGTTTCGGGTGTCGATAACGGCCAGCCATGAATCATGGCCGCGAAATGCCCCTTGTGATGCAGTCGGTGCAACAGCGCAAAATCACTGGTCAGCACTCGGCACAACGGCCTGAGGCTCTCCAGACCATGGGCCAGATAGAACACTTCTTCGCAGGTTGGCAGCAATAGGTCGATACGTTGTGCCTTGATCGCGCTGGCCAGCGCTTCGATCCAGCCTGCAGGGTCGAGTCTGGGCTCGGGTAAACGAACGAAGTCGTGCACTGAACGACTGAAACGGCTCAGCGGCTGACCCAGCGAATCACCCACGCTTACAGACCAGCCAGCCTCGTTGAAGGCCCTCGCCCACTCCAGACATGCAGGTGCACGAGCCCCCAGAATCAGTACGTGCATGGCAGTCCCTCAGGCAATTGCAGGAGTTTCAAACGTCGGCGTTTGACGTGCGAGGGCGGCGCTCGCCAGTGACCGAAGCTGAACTCCGGTGAACGCACGCCCTGCCCGGCACATAACTGATGAAGATTTTCGCTGATTACCTTGCACAGCGCGTCATGATCGCGGCTGGCCGGCACGTTGATCTGCCAGTTCAGGCCAGTCTGGTGGATCTCATATTCCTGCAGCTTAGCGCCATGCATCAGCAAGGTCCGGCGCACGACATCCGGATACAGCGCGCACAACTGACGCCCTGCCAAATCAGGAAGCCAGAGGATGTCGTCGGCACGTCCCTCAATAGCGGCAATCGCCCGTTCAACACGCCCGCAAGCGCAATCGGCGTCGCTAACGCGCAGCACATCATTGAGGCGATACCGCACGATCATCTGCGTGCGTCTGGAGAAGTCGGTAATGATGGGCTGGAAACGGGTGTGTTCGGCGTCGAGCCACTCAGGCTCAATGTGCAGATGGCTTTCATTGAGGTGCAAAGTCCCCTGCTCGCAGGTGTAACCGAGAAAGCCTTCGCTGGCTTGATAAATCTGCTGCGGCATTACCCCAAAGGCTTTGAGTACGGCATCTGCATCCGTGCTTTCAAGCACCTCGGCCACCGAAAGAATATGCGTTGGGCGTATCGACAAACGCCCGTTCAATGAGGCTTCAGCGAGCCCCCGCAACAAGGTCGCTGGGGCCACCAGCACATCAGGATTCTGCGTCTGCAGACGTTCAAGTGACGCATCGAGCCCAAGCGTCAGGTCGTGAAAAACGAAGTCGATACGGCGACTGCTCAGTGTGGTGTACAAGCGGCTGTTGGCACGCAAAAAAAAAGCGATCCGCAGTGGCGCTTGCCAGAAGCACAGCAGACGGGGAAGGAAGCGGCCCGGCAAGGTCCGCGCTAGGAGAATCCCTGCCCAACACTGACGCTCAAGGGCGCTGACCAGAAACACGCCCTGGTTACCGGAAGTGCCACTTGAAAGCCCCACGGTTATATCGTCCAGCGTGTGGCTGAAGTCGCGGGATTCCTCTGCCCGGCGCGCTAGCGGCAAGACCTGATCCAGACCAAGACCGCGAGTGTTGAACGCAGCAAAGTCGTTCATCATTGTCGCTTTGTCCATCAGTGGAAAGTCCGCCAGCCGGGTGAATCGATGGTCTTTGAAGCGCTCGGCTGTCGGCACCATGTCTTGCAAAAAACGCTTTAACTGTTGTGCCTGCCACGCCTCCAGTTGCTCTCGTCGGGTGAACCGCAAGCGATAGCGACTGTTGAGAAAACTCAGTGCGCTGCGCAGCTTGCCGATCAAGCGTTCACTGCTCATTGCTGAACGCCTCCCAGGCGTGGGTGCAGTGCGAAGGCAGCACCGCCACTGCGGGTTCTCGCCGAATCAGCATGCCAAGGCTGGCGTAGGTCTGTCGGTATTGTCCGGCGTCGTGACCGGCAAACCACAGCGCAGGCGCCGCAGGCAGCCGCTCTGCGCGGCAAGCAGGCACGGACCAGCAGGCGTCGGCCACCAGAAACACCGGACGCCCCTGGGCATCAGGGATAAACAGACCCAGTTGGCCATGGCTGTGTCCCGGTAGCGGCACACCGATCAGGCTGCCGTCACCCAGCAGGTCGAGGCCATGAGTGAAGGGGGCCATCCATTCCGGCAAGATTGCTTGCCTGCAACGGTCGGCAAGGGTCAGCCGACTGGCGAAATCGTCCGGCAACAAGACAGGCAAATGACCGCCAAGGGTGGCCCGCCAACACGAGCCACGTAGGCTTTCGATGTACTGCCAGTCAGCATCTAGGGCAATGAATGACGCCTGATTGAAGTCTCGCAACCCGGCGACATGGTCGCCGTGAAAATGCGAAACGATCACCGTGCGGATATCGTCCGGCTGGATGCCGAAGCCGTTCAGTTGAGCGAGCAGTTGCTCCTGCACGGGTAATTGAACCGGCACCGCTGTGCGATACAAGCGCTCTGGCAGGGCCTGGGTGGCCTTGAAAAAATGCTCAGCGTAGCCCGTGTCGTACAGGATCCAGCCAGCAACGGGATGGCGAATCAGCCCGCACAATGACGGGAAACGCGTGGGCGCCCAACGAGCGCAGCGATCTGCCATGCATGCCAGGTGTCGGCACCAACCGGCACGCAAAACGTTGAGGCTCACCGTCCGGCTCATTGTTTAACGCCCTGTTGCGCAAGCCACCACTGAGCATGTTGGCGAATGCCCTCATCCAGAGTGATCACCGTGCGGTAACCGAGCTCGTTGCGTATTCTGTCCAGATTAAGGGTCTGGCTGAATGCAAGCACTCCAGCACCATAGCGAGTCAATAAAGGCTCGCCACTTTGCCGCAGGCGAGCGTTGGTTTCGAACGCCAGCGCCACGGCATCCACCAGCCGCCACGGCAGGCGTCGGGTTCGCAGCGTCAGCTGAAATTGTTCGGCAATGCGTTGCAGCAGATCTTCAACGGCCAGCGGCGTACCGTTGCTCACGTTGTAAGTGCAGACCTTGCGGGGCAACGGTTGATTGAGGCTCAGTTCCATGGCGTGTACCAGGTTGTCGACACAGGTCAGGTCCAGTTGGGCCCTGCCGCCGCGCATTAGGGGTATGTGACCGCGCTGCATGACACGCAACAGGCGCGGTAATAACGTACCGTCCCACGGGCCGAATACCGCGCGCGGGCGCAGAATCACCGCCTCGGCAAGACATGCTTCCTGCACCATCGTTTCGGCCAGCGCTTTGGTGCGCGCGTAATCGTTGACGGGCGCAGGCAAAGGTTCGTTTTCATGGATGTCGAGCCGATCAAGAAAGGCAAAGTACAGGCTGGGCGTCGATAGGTGCACAAGGCGTTTCACCTGATTGACGCGGCAGGCGTTCAGCACCTCTTCGGTGGCCAGCAGATTGGCTCGCGCAAACGCTTCTGTCGTTCCCCAAGGCGAGGACAACGCGGCACAATGGACAACCGCCGTGCAGCCACGCGTAGCCTCGATCAGCGCGTTCGCCCCGGTTGGAGAACCGTGCTCCAGTGCAAGCCACTGAGCCGCACCAGGGCTATGGCGAATGACATCGGCTGCTGCTGCCGCGTTGCGGCCGCTGAACAGCACTTCACAACCTTGGGAGACAAGTCGCCAGACGATATGCCGACCAATGAAACCGGTGCCACCGGTCACCAGAATCTTCATCAATACTCCAGGATCATGCCGCCGATCGATAACCCTGCACCGGTACCGATCAACATCAGGATCTGCCCGCGCTGGATGTGCTGATCACGAATCGCAATGTCCAGCGCTGTCGGCAGCGAGGCGGCCACCTGGTTGCCGTGGTGAGCAAACACGTCGATGACTTTCTCCGGAGCAAAACCCAGGCGTCTGGCCGCATGCTGCATCGCTAGCTGACTGGCTTGATGAGGGATCACCCAATCAATTTGCTCCTGAGTCAGGCCCGCCTGATCCAGCAGCTCATTCATCAACGTGCGCAGGTGCTTCGCGGCGAGACGGAATATGCCTTTGCCCTGCATGGAAAAACGGGTCAAAGGTTCAAACGGGATATTGATACGCCGGGGGTGAAAGCGCGATCCCCCGGCCGGGATCTGGCATAAATGCGCACCTTCGGAAAAAGTCTTGAGGTTCGAGGCGATAATTTTTGCCCCGCCTTCGCTAGCGCAAAGGACCACAGCCGCTGCACCGTCGCCAAAAATGCCGCTGACCTCTACATGCTGCCAGTCCAGTCCGCAGGAAGCGATGTCGGAGCAAACCAGCAGAACGCGCCGGTAACGACCGGCGACGAGGGGCCATGACAAGGTGTCGACGGCGACGATAAACCCCAGGCAACTGGCGTTGATGTCCATGGCGGGAATGCCCGAGTCACCAATGCCCAATTCACGTTGCAACAACGCAGCATTGCACGGCATGCCTTGGTCCATAGTGCCGCTGGCACAGGCAATCAAGTCGATCTGGTCCAGTTTGATGCCGGCCGCCGCTAAAGCATTTCGCGCGGCAGTCGCGCCCAGGCTCGCGGCTGTTTCGGTGCTGGACGCGACATGCCTCTGAACGACCCCGCTGATCTGCTCGACGCTCCCGGCCGCCAGACCCAACTCATGATCGAGGGCTATACTGGTGACTATTCTCTTCGGCAGCGCATGCCCGGAACCGAGAATGGTCACAGGCCTTGAAGGCAAAGCCAGCGGTGAAGTGTGCATTCAAATTCCGTTTATAAAAGATCATTGTATTGACACTTATACGAGCGGGTTACCTCAGAACGGTATAGTACAGGTGTACTATTTTATACGCGCCTCAAACGCTTTAAGTTATTGAAAATAAGTGCAGATTTCAAACTTCACGCTTAGCCATAACTTTCAGGCGACGGCTCGCAGATTTTTCGACTGCCTCGTCACGCACTGGCGCTTAATAGCGAGCCATCAATGCTCCCCTGTTGCCAACCAAAAAGGATGTTATTGAGTGCTGTCTCTTCTTCTGGAAATGGGTCTGGGGATAGCCGAATTTCTCAATGGTAATCCGGCTTATATCTGGGTCATTGGCGCCCCCCTGCTGTTACTTGCACTGGGCGTATGGCTCAATCGTCGTGTCACAACGCTGAGCCTGGAGTCTACCCGGCAAAGCGAACAGCTGGCGCTAGCGCAGCAACAGATTGGAACCTTGCAAGCGCGCATCTCCCTGCTGGAGTCGATGCCAGTACAGTCATCAGAATCGTCAGGGCCAACCGCCGCATCTGCTCCGCTTCCAGACACGACTTCCACTTCTGCCCGCCAAGTGCCTGAGATGGAGTTCGTCTGGGACCTTCCTTCGCAAACACCGGACGTACCCGTAAAGCCAGCAGAGCCGCCGGTTACCAGCCAGCCGACCGCTCGACCAACCCCACTAAAACCCGCTACGCCGAACGTTGTAAACGTCGTTTTCATGGCTGCGCGTGACTGGTTATTGGGCGGCAATACTGTGCTGCGAATAGGGGCTGTGGTGCTCTTTCTGGGGCTCGCTTTTCTGTTGCGCTACGCCACCGAAGGCGTTGTAGTGCCGATCGAAACCCGATACGCGGGGGTTGCTGGCAGCGCAATCGCATTGCTCGGCTTGGGCTGGTGGCTGCGCCACCGCAATCCAGCCTTCGCGCTGATGATGCAAGGCACCGGCGTCGGCGTGCTGTACCTGACCGTCAGCGGCGCCATTCGCGTGCATGAGTTACTGGACCCGACGCTGGGCTTTGCGCTGTTGGTGGTCATCATGCTGTTCTCCGCCATGCTCGCGATTACTCAGAACTCCCTGGCGCTGGCCTGTGCGGCGACACTGGGCGGTTTTGCCGCGCCGATTCTGTCCTCCACAGGCCAGGGCAGTCATGTCACGCTGTTCAGCTACTTCGCTTTGCTCAACGTCGGGATTTTCGCTATCGCCTGGTTCAAGACCTGGCGTCTGCTCAACCTGATCGGTTTTTTTGGCACTTTCGGGATTGGCGTAGCATGGGGGTTGCGCTCCTACACCCCGGATATGTTCTGGAGCGTCGAGCCGTTCCTGATTCTGTTCTTCCTGATGTATCTGGCCATCGGCCTTCTGTTTGCCCGACGCAAACTGCAGGAGCTCAGCGACGCACCGATAGACGCCAGCCGCGAGGCGATGCTGCAATGGTCCCGACGCCAGGGTAACTACGTTGACGGCACGCTGCTGTTGGGTACGCCACTGGTAGGCTTCGGTCTGCAATATGCACTGACAGCCGATCTCGAATTCGGCTCGGCGTTCAGCGCGTTGGCGTTGGGCCTGCTTTACATGGGAATCGCCCGCCTGCTTTCTGGCCGGGCGCCAGGGCGTGCCTTGTTACTGGTGGAAACCTGCCTCGCACTCGGTATCGTGTTTGCCACCCTCGCTATTCCGCTGGGGCTGGGCGCGAAATGGACCACCAGCGCCTGGGCCATCGAAGGCGCGGCAATCTTCTGGCTGGGCATGCGCCAACAACGTCTGCTGGCTCGTGGCTTTGGCGTGCTGCTGCAAGGTGCTGCCGGTGTGGCATTCATGGGCGATATGACAACATGGTACTTCCCTTCGACAGAAGGGGGTGATTTCTGGACACCCATGATTATCGCCCTTTCCGGTCTGTTCAGCGCCCTGCAGGTGCACCGCATCAAGACCTTGCGCTACATGAATGAGAATGCGTTTTCCGCACTATTGCTGGTCTGGGGCGGTGCATGGTGGGGAACGTCGTTACTCGTAGCGAACATGCACCTGGCACCTCGAACCCTGCTCGCTTCGTTGTTACCGCTGTCAGTCGCGATCAGCATCGGTTTGTGGACTTTTGGGGCGAGACATTGGCGTTGGCCCGGCCTGGCTGCGCTATGCCTGGGGCTGACACCGGTTAGCTGGCTTGTACTTGTCTTCTCGGCGACCGAGTACATGCACCCGTTTGCACACTGGGCGTGGGTGGGGTGGACCGCATTGCTGGTGGTGCACATGCTCTCATTGCATCGCCTGCCTGACTTGCTGCCTCGCAGGGCCTTGGCGGGTGCCCACATTCTGGGTGCCTGGTTATGCGTTGTATTGCTTAGCATTGAGCTGGCATACGGCGTAGACAACCTTGTCGATTCCAATGCTATTTACAGCGCCTGGTTTTCCCTTGCGGGCTCGCTGATCCCCAGCTTTTACCTGATTGCCATGGCCGCGAGCCGACGCTGGCCATGGCCGGTCGACGCGTATCCAAAGGTATATCGCATTTGGGCCGCCGTTCCCTTTGTCTTTTGGTTGCTGGGGTGGTTCTGGTTGATGAACTATGACAGCTACGTCAAAGCCGACCCGCTGCCTTACATACCATTGCTCAACCCTCTGGAACTGGGCATGTTGTTTGCCCTGTTAGGGATCGTGAACTGGACCCGTAATAACCTGCCGCTGCTTGGCATTGAGGCTAAGCATGCCGAACGGCTGGCGATTATTACGGGGGGGGCTTCGTTGTTCGCCCTGATCACCGGGATGGTGTTCCGCAGCCCCATCGATCCCGCACTCCTGCAAGCGGCACTCTCCATCGTCTGGACGCTGATAGCACTGGCGTTGATGATCGGCGGTCATCTTCGCAGACAGCGTGAAGTGTGGGTTACCGGCGCAGTGCTGATCGGTGTCGTGGTTGCCAAGCTGTTCCTGGTAGAGCTGAGCGACCGTGGCGGTATGGCGCGTGTCATCTCCTTCATCGGGGTCGGCATCCTGCTATTGGTGGTGGGCTACTTCGCCCCTCTTCCGCCAAAAAAGACTACAGCGCAAAAAGCTGATTCAGGTGCCGGCAAGCCGGATCTGTCACTATGAGGAGCACACTCTTGAGTTATAAGCAGCTGTTCCGGCTTGCCCTGTGTGGTGTCGCATTGCTTGGCTCGACACTTGCCAGCGCTGATGACACCCAGGCAGATTTCGCCAGCCAGACCCCCTTGAAATTAAGCGGTAACGGCCCGTGGTATCGCATTGAACTACCCATGAATGTGCAGCTCAATTCTCGACAGCAGGATCTGGGCGATCTGCGCATTTTTAATGCTCAGGGCCAGGCTCAGGCGTATGCCCTCGACCAAAATCCGCCTCAGGCGAAGCAATCACAAGCGCCGACGATGGTGAAGTGGTTCCCTCTCTACAACCGAGCGGACGAGCTCGACAGAGCGCCCAGGATCAAAGTCGAGCGCAGCGCCACTGGTACGCTCGTGGAGGTTCAACCTCAGGATGACGCAGCCCCCGGTGAACAGGTTTTGCGCGGATGGTTGTTGGACACGAGCACCATCAGACAACCTCTGCAAAAACTGATTCTTGACTGGGATAGCGCTCAAGACGGCTTTCAGCGTTTCAGCATCGAAGCCAGCGATGATTTGCAGAACTGGAGTCCATGGGGCGCAAGCCAGGTAGCGCGTCTGTCATTCGACGATCAAACAGTAGAACAGCGCGAAGTCACCCTGCCCGGTCGCACCGCACGTTATCTGCGCCTGATATGGCGCTCCTCGGCCGAAGCACCGATGCTCACGTCAGTGCAGTTGGTGACGGTGAATACCGACACCCCGCCGTTACCGCTTGCCTGGTCGGAACCCGTGATTGGCAGCGTTGAAAAAGCCGGCAGCTATATCTGGCAATTACCGACTGGCCTACCCGTCGAGCGCCTGCAAGTCGACATGGCCCAGGCTAACAGCGTCGCCCCGGGCCGCTTTTACGGTCGAACCGACAGCAAGGCGCCCTGGCAATCCATCGGCAATGGTCTGCTTTACCGGCTGGCGCAAGACGGTAAGGAGGTTATCCAGAATGAAGTAGAGACCAACGGCACAATCGTGCGTCAGGTGAAACTCGAACTCGACGAACGCGGCGGCGGACTGGGCTCTTCGTCGCCCGCCTTGCGTTTCGCGTTGCGTGCGCCGCAGGTGGTGTTCCTGGCCAGGGGCGACGGCCCGTTTACGCTGGCTACCGGCAACTCCGCAGCAAAACCCGCCAATCTGCCGCTTGCAACGCTAATCCCGGACTATAGCGCGCAGAAAATGAACAGCCTGGGCCGCGCCGAGCCCGAGAATATGCAGGTCAAACTGATCCCGATGTCACCGGATGACGCATCAGGTATCGACTGGAAGCGTATCGGACTCTGGTCGGTGCTAGTGCTGGGCGTTATTTTGCTTGGCTGGATGGCATTCAGTACGCTGCGCGCTTCGCCGTCAAAGGCTAGGGCCGGCTCTAATGGCGATGAATCCCCTCTGCTGTTCACAAGAACCCCATCGGGTGAGTGGGAAGCTCTCGAGGGTTATTACCAGGTGCGGTTTGAGGGGGCGCGCGTGGGTAGTAACGTCAACCTCAATGTGGATGGCAAACCGGAAGCATCGGTTTTTATCTGGTCAGAATTGAGCCATGACGATGGAGTTCGTGGTCGTATATGGACACTGGGGGCGAAGCCTGAATTCGGCGAGTTGCGAGTGGGTCATCACACGTGCAACACGATATTCCTTGCGCTGGCCAAGGCCGTTAGTGAGACAGATAACGTGACCTTGGTTTACGACACAGATATCCGAAAAACTGTGGATGAGCGCTGGGGGCCTTAACTCGACTCAGGGTGGAGGGGGGAGTCAATGCAGTAGCGCTGTTACAACGCCCTGCCTTTGTTCACCGTAGAAAATTAACCGGAGAATACGTTAATCCTCTGTGAAGAAATCTTAATGAACCCGCTCAAGATCCTGACTGCTTTATTTCGCAGCCGCAGAAAACACTGGTCGTGGTCGTATCATTCCGCCTGTCTACGCTGATAGCGGGTACTCAGACAAGAATGCCTTATCGTGAGATCCGAGCTACTTCAAGAGGTGGAGATTGACGAGACGGTATCCGCAGGCACTCATTCTTCTTATCCTTATTAACGGATTACAGCTCGATGCGTAAACTTGCCGTTTTACCCCTGCTTTTCTTCCCATTGCTTGCGTTACCGTTGTTTGCCTCGGCCAACTGTACAGACCACATTCGGGGATGGGCCAAGACGCTGCGCCCGGACTTGAAGCTCGACAGCGAGCACGCGGTGTGCAAAAGCAATCCAGCTAACTCCAGCCAGGTTTTGGCAGCTATGCCCTTCGCCGAAAATGTCACCGAGGATGGCCAGGGCGACTATGGCCTCGGTGTAATCGTCGCGAACGCCAGCAATGGCAAGATCATCTCGCAGCACTATCAAGCGGCCGCGATCAGTTCAGACGCCATCTATTTTTACGGACTGGAGCTGGATACTGCCCGCTATCAGTTGGCACCGAAGCTGCGGGCGTTTGGTGTGAGAGTGAACTATGGGGGCTCATCGCGTCCCAATCCGTTCGAAAGTAAAGTCCTGACGTTGTACGCAGCGCTGCCAGGCGCTCAATTGCAGCCGGTGATGAGCGGGCTGGAGGTTAAAAGAAGCAACGGTGAATGGGACACTCGTTGCGCTGGCGAGTTTACCGAGACGCAGCGCACAATCTCCATCTCGGACAAAAGCAATAAAGGTCTCGCGGCCCTGGAAATTGAGCAGAAAGTTATTGACACCCAGAACCGGCCCAAGGGCGAAGAGTGCGAAAGAATCTCTGCCGAACCGGTTGTTACCCGTTTCGCGCTGGAATATGACGGCAGCCAATATCCAGTGCCGAAAAAGCTGTCTTCTCCTTGATGAACAGCGGCCCCATCCTGAATGGGGCCTTCGCACCCGTTTGTGATACGCCATCAGGGCATTTCAGTTCACTCTCCAGTTTCGGCAAACCACTTGAGCTCCTCAGTTCTGTCGATGGTCATGGTCAACATGCAGCCAGCGCCATTGATCTGATCCATGGTGCCGCCCGAAAAGTGGTAATACATGAAGCAATTGGCGTCCCTGTATTTCACCCATAACCGTTGCGCATCGCGCAGTTGGGTTTTTTGCTCGTCCGAGAGTGCGCCTATCGCGGCCTTGTAGGACTCATTCAGACGGGTATTCTGTAACGCCAGTTCCTTGCTATTGCAGTCGTTCAGGTTGGAGGTAATACCTTCAGACTTCTCGACGCACGCATCATATTCCGCAGAGTATTTGTCCTCCGCAGATGCATGCAGGGAGAATACTACTGCGCACAATACAGCCAGGCATCGCATCATGATTTAAATCCGGTTCAATGAGGGGTTTCAAAGATTAAGCATTTCCCAACGCCCAAGACTTTTCAATAGTACAGGTGTAGTATTTTTTAAATTCGTCGAAAGATCCTCTATTGTGTCGATCACCATCGAAAAAGGCAGACAGATGAAAAAAAGGACTGGCCTGTGCGTTACAAGCGCCCTTCTCCTTGTCTTGATCCTGCACGCAAATGCCGGAGCCGACGATATTCCACCCGGCTTTTCCAACTTTGGGTTTGCCGAGCGCTGCGACGATGAAAGTGCAAAGTTGACCACGCTCGAAGATATCGCCTGTTCCAGTGCCAGCCTGCGAGCTCAGGAAACCAAAATGCTGAATCTGGTCGACGACGTGAGGGCAGAAACCAAAGGGGTCGATGGTGAGACCGGTAAGGCTCTGGACCCCATGGGCGCACAACAGAAAGAGTGGCGCGATGCCTTGGCCCGCGCGTGCAAGGATGCCGTCTGCCTCGCAGTGGCGTACGCAGCGCGCATTGCGGCTATCCACAAAGAATGGTCGGAGGCGCTTTGATGAATACGCTTGCTTACAGAGGAACCCGCGGAGCCGTTTTGCTGGCTATGTCGGTGATCTCTGCCGCTACGCTTTACAGTGCGCCATCACTCGCCGCAAATACTCAACTGCCTGCGCAGGCAAACTTGGCGGCGTGCCCGGCTCAGGATTTCGATGGCTTCCTGAAACGCTTCGCCAACGACATTGAGGTACAGAAAGCCTTTGTCAGTATGCCGTTGCAGAGCGAGTACATCGATCCCGAGGCGCAACCGGAACCTCGTCCTGTCTCTGAGCTACTGGACAAGTCTCAACTGGAGTTTCCGCTGATGCCCAGCGATCAGCAGCAGCACGATCAAGGTTTGACGCTTGCCAAGCGGCTCAAGGGACCAGACCAGGCAGTGATCAAACTGACCAAACCAGATACGGGCTATCAACTCTCATTGTTCTTCAAGCGAGAAGCGTGCTGGATGCTATACCGCATTCAGGATGAATCGCTGTAATCAGCAGCCTCGGGCGGACCTATGGGAAACTACCTATAACATCTTGCTGGAAGATTACATGAGTGTAATAGCGCATAGTACATCCGTACTATTGCGCGACTCATTATATGAAACTTAACCTGACAGCCATAAAAAAACGAATGATTTTCGTTAGATCAGCGGCAGATTAATGCAGACATCATGGCGTCCTTTATGCAGGAATTGACTGTGGAGTTAAATACCGGCCACACATGACGTCGATATTGAGGAGATGGCCAACCGTACGAACTCAGTTAAACGCATGCGACTCACCTTTCAATATACGGTAGGCCCAGATGACTATACCTTATCTCCCACTGCAGGCATGGAACAAGCACTGGAGACTCTGGGGCGAGTTGGTGTACTGCCAGCATTGTGGTTATTCACAACATCTGATTGATCCACACCCGTTCAAACATGCACTACACTGCCCGCACTCTTCATTGCTTTATCAATCCCCCGGGCGTGAGTTAGGTCAGATCATTGAGCAAAAGATAAAGGCAGGATTGTTCTGAATAACGGCTGTCCTGAAGATCCCGGTGTCCATCGCTCCAACAGAAAAACGCTTATTCCGCCGTGAGAAGTTACCGTCTGCCTTACGCTATCGCGAGTGAAGTGGAACGCCACCCCGGTCGCTCAAACAGGACATATCCATATGCGCCCAGCCGTTTCTCAGGGCAATGTTCTGGGACTTGCTCGTACGCCCGGACTCGCTTCCTGCTGTTTGTCTGTCCAGGTCAGGAGTTTTGACAGGGTTCCATAGGGCGCAGCAAAACGCTTGCAGGATGCCTCATCGGTCGCGTCAGACAACCTCGCAGACTGAGTTGCACCGATACGCAGCGCCTTCAACCATTCTTTGGCGCGCCGCCTGTCCTGATCAGCCAATGCGAACTGGCTATAGCTCAGTTGCACGCGAGCATTGCGCGTAATGGTTTCAGCGTCAGCCTGATCCAACACCCGACATAACTGACCGATCATGACCAATCGCTCGATCCGTACAGTGTTCATGGCCTCGCCTTGCCAATTTTTCCACGAGAGCAATCGCGGGACATCAGCCGGCATTGTTCCGCCTGACGCGACTGCACTTTGGATGTACCTCATCTCAGGATCTGTTGCGTGCCAGGCAAACCACTCACTCTCCGTCCGGGGCAGCCATTTATCCCATTGGGTAAATAACCGGTCATCCTCAGCACTGTCACCACCAACAGGCGTGCACACAACTGTATTCAGTTGCGAAGGACGGCAATTCCAAGAGACGTCGTTGAGCGCCCGTTCACTCACGACACTGACAATACGGGCGGTATTCGCGTCTTTGCCGACGATGCCAACCAATAATCGTGGCGGCCTTGACAGATCAGTCTGATTGTCTGGTTTATATTCGCAGACCGTCGTGATCGGCGATAACTTCATGTCAGCGGGCCCACAAGGCGGCTCGTCCAGCTCGGTCACATCGAACCATACCTGCATAAAATCGCGCATTTTGGGCGATGTCCACGCAAGATCCGCTGAGCGGAAATCCTCCAGCGCTTCCATGGCATCAATGGGCTGCTCTACAGGCGACAGCGCCATAGCCGGAGCAAGTGCGCCGCTTAGCCATAGAGTCAATACACACACTGCTCTGTGCTGTGCAATACTGAGGACGCCCGCAAGCATAGTTGATCTCCCACTGTTATCGCTCAAAGGGTTTTGATTTTTAGCATGGGTATAACAACTCGAAACGCAAAACTTTCAGTCAAACAGCTATACCAGTACCCTGCCGACGACTATTCATTGAGTAATAAGCAAATATACGCCGCAACACCATGAAGTATCAGTCAGACCCACATGCAGCGACCAGCACAATTGACGACGGTAGCAAACAGCGCTGCAAGTTATGTTGTGCATTTAGTATGCTTACAGACTTAACAGAGGTAGCAAACGAGATGAGAAAAAACACGTGGGTAGGACACCGCATACAATAACTAAGTAATAGACCCTACGTCTCATAGAGCTATCTCATAATGTAGTATCATCAACCGCTCACCAACTCACGGGTAGCCCCCCCAACTATTGGCAAGCTTGAGACCTACAGTCCTGAACTAATGTTACTCAGCCAGCTTACACAGACCACAATTTTTCTTAAGTTCACCACTTCCAAAAAAAGCGTCCATAAAACCACAGTTTTCCACCTTGTAGTCCACTACGATGTCTTTAGAGTCAGCGGTGACGTTGACGGAGCAATACTCTCTCCACGTTTGTTGTTGGTAATGATCGGTAATTTGCAGATACCCGGCGCTCCGGTCATCAGTGGAGCCCATATATTTATTCTCCGAAAACGTACCCTTATATCGGGTCCATCCATAGTCGGTGTTCGCCGGATTTTTACTATTAGGCTGTACCCAATCCGGCGGGCCGCCCATTAGAGGCGCAAGTTTTGCGATGGCCTCATTGACATCTTTCCCCTGGGCATTTTTTACACTACTAAGCTCCTGACTCGGAATCGAAGTACACCCCACCAATGAAGACAGCAGAGCGGCGACAAGCGCATGTTTTGTGGCTGCGCTTCTTAAAACTCTGACAGCGGCTGGCTGGACGGAAAGCTCTACCGGCGGCTCAGACCTTTCGTTCATCATGCTTGTCATATACCGTCTCGTTCAAAATTACTGAAATGGGTCGAATCGTGAAAAAATCATATTCGACGCTCTGAAATTTTTCGATAGTACAGGTGTGCTATCGGCTTCCTCGTCATGACCAACGACCCTTAATTATTGCGGGATAGTTTGTGTGGCCATTGCTGGTAAGTTAACGGGTGCTATTCCAGCAAAAGATGCCGAGCAAGCCCTTCGATATACGCTTCATCCTGACCATTGGGATGTGCCTCGAACGCCAGGTGCAGGTACTCGTGTGTCAGGTCGAGACGGTCCTGGAGCGACAGCACGCCGCGTACGTAGATCCGGTTGCGTTCGCGGTCGACATGAGGATTACCGAAGGCCACACGGCATACTGCAAACGTACTGACTTCGTTGTAACCCACCTCCCCTTCGAGCCGTTGACGCCAGACCCGGCGCTTTGTTTGCAGCCACTCCTGAGCGTCGGGCAATGCTGTACAGGACGCGACCGGATTGTCCCAGCGACTGAGGCTTGCGCGTGGATAGGCGTGGGACAGGATCGCGTCGTATCGCTGGCCCGCGTTGGCTTGTTCTACCGCTTGCTCCCAGGACAATTTGTCGGCACCCGGTTGCGTCAAGTGATAGGTCACATTCGTGCCCACGAGGATCAGGTCGCTGGTCAATGCGGCTATACCGCGTGATTCGGCATTCGCCGGGCGCGGCGCTACGCGCTGTCGGTTGCTGCTGTCATCAATGGTCAGGCATTCACCCGTGCGGCCGGCGTTTTGCAGCAGGTAAGTGCGAATCGCGACGGCCAGCGCCTTGGCGGCTTCGGCGGGCTCTGCCCTGGCTTCGCGTTGCAGCACCCGCGCCACATATTCTTCGCGGTCCAGCCGGGCGACGAGTTTGTCCTTCACCAGAAAGAGTTCGCCGTCGCTGTGGATGTCCAGTTGGTTGCCATTCAAAAACTCGACGCGATAGTCACCCTGCAAGGGGCCTGAATCAACGGCGCGGCCCGCCTTGAGCACGTACCCGATCGGGTAACGTGAAAACAGATCGACTTCAACACAACGTCCAGGCTCGGCAGGCCAGCCTGCGGGCAGTACCGACGCCAGGACCTCGCTGTAATTGCGCAGGACCGTCTGGCTGGTGCCGCGCCCCTGCGCCCAGATGGGCGTGCCGTCCACGGTCCAGCCGGCAAAGCCGCCCTCACGTTGCGCAGCGGCGTCGTCGGCAAACCAGCTCCAGGTTTTGATCCGCAGAAGGCCACCCAGCGCGCCAACGACATTGCTTTCCGCCGCGCCCAGCACCACATCAAGCAGCACTCGTCGAGCCTGATCTTGTGCCGGAAGCGTGCCGAGAGTTTCCAGTAATTGCGCAACAGGCACTTTTGTCTGCGGTTGCAATGTGGAAGTGCTGAGCAGCCATGGCGGTGCTTTGCGCGCTTGCCAATAAGCCCGCCAGTCCGGATCGGAAATGCCGAGACGCTGAGGCTCAAAATACAAGCCACAGGATTTCACCAATGCCTGGTCGCGGCCAATGCTGCTACCGGCCGTGCAGCAATAAACTTCTTCTTCGGACTGCCCTCGGCACTCGTAGGCGGGCTCGGTGGCGCCGGTGTCTGCCAACCAGGCGTAGACAAATAACTTCCACAGACTGCCCAGCGGTGCCTGTAAATCAGCGGGCAACGGTCCTTTAGAAACAAGTCCGGTGCGGTTGAGGGACAACAGCTCACCCTTAAACGCAACCTGAATTGGGTCTTCCTGCGCCGAGGCCAGCGCAGGGAGTAAAAAAAGCACCATCCAGAGCCAGCGTGAACGCACGTCAGTTGACCTTGATCTGGCCGTATGCAGGTTTTTGCTCAAGGGTCTGATGCTGCGGCGCGTAGACCTGCGTGAAGCGCACCGGCGGCAGATTGAACTGGCCTTTTTGCGAGAAGCGCACCAGATGCCGCATGCGCAACTCACCGCTCAAGGCATCCACCGGAATCGCGTAGCCCAGCTGGCCCGGCTCGAAGCGTGCTTTCTCGAGCGCCGTCGCTTCCGTGCCCACCTTGCCCTGGAGTTTGATACCCCAGGTCGTTTGCTCGATATCAGCGCCGGGCGGCAGTGGCACTTCGATCATGCCGTAGCGCAGTGGCTTGGCAGCCTTGCTGGTGATGATGACTTCATCCAGATAGAGGCTGTCGCTGGACAGCGGTTTGCCGTCCACGGCTTCGAGGCTGAAGGTGAATGCTTCAGTGCCCGGCATAAGACGAGAAAGTCGGCGAGTGACGGTCACAGGCATGGGCTCCACCGCAGGCTGCCGGGTCTGGTAGCTGAGCAACGCACGCAGAGGGCGTTCCTGGGCTCCGGCCAATGACAACGACGAAGGTATGGGATTGGCACCCTCCCAGGTCCAGTACATTTCACCGCTGGCACCGTAGCGCTTCTTCCAGCCTTCGCCTGGTGCCAGCGCGATGGTCGGCGACGCCTGATCGATACTGCGCTGCAACCAGCTCAACGCCAGAGCACGCTCAAGGGTTGATTGCTGAGGCAGCAAACGCTGCAACAACGCACGCGCACGCTCTTGATCGAAAGCTTTGAGCGACAGGTTCAAGGCTTCGACGAATGGCTCGGAGCTGACATCCAGACGCTGCTGGGCACCCGGCAACTGGCGACTGAACGCCTCCGGCATGATCACCTTGTTCTGCCTGGCCAGCGAAGCCGTCATGACCCGCGCGGCTGCAAGGCCCAAGGCAGAGTCCGGCGCATTCATGACGATGCTGCCCTCATCCATGTCAATCACGTTGGCCTGAGCACCCTCGCCTGCATTCGCCAGGTCATCCATCAAGCCACCGAGCAACGTATTGATCGGCAATTGCATTTGCCTGGCAAACGAGAGGATCAGCGCACGTTGCAACAGCGGCGTTTTACCGGCCTGCTTCGCATAGACATTCAGCACGCGCTGCCAATGCTCTGGCGGCAGCGACAATGCCAACGCCTTGCTAGCGTGCCAGTCGGCATAGTAAGCGTAAGCCGTGAGGAACGCGTCGGGCTCACCGCCATAGCCCCACCAGGTAAAGCTTGCCGACGGCCCCGCCAGATGCACCAGACGTAAACGGCTGTTCTGCATAATCAAGCGCAAGCGGTCTCTGATTTGCGGATCAGATGACAGCACCGGATACGCCATGCCCAGTGGCAGCAAACGGCTGGCTATCTGCTCGACACCGCCATAGGGGTAGCTCAGCAGATCATCCAGCGCCGAACGAAACAGCGCTTGTGCGCTGTCATCCAGACGCAGTCGAATGGCGGTCGCGTCGGTCGGCAAGGTCAGCGGCGTATCACCACTGACGGCGTCCAGATTCTGGCTCTGCGTGACTTGCCAGCCCTCACCGGTGGCGGTCAGGTTCACGGCCAGCGCATCGGCGGTTTTACCGTCCTGCACCAACTCGGCCTTCCATTCGCCACTCGCCAGCGGGAATCCAGGCAACGCGATGTAGTTGATGCCTTTGTTCAGGGTCACCGGTATGCGCTGCTCGGCTCCAGCGTAGTGGGTCAAGAGTTCTGACTTGACCGGCTGGTCGGCCTGGCTGAACGCGAACACGCCGAGGTCCGGCTTATCTCCGGCCCGGAATCGGGTTGGCCCGCTCCATTTCAGATACAACGGTTTTTCCGAGCGCACGAACTGCCTTTTCTGACCGACTTGTCCTGTTTGATCGATGGCCCTGGCAGTGATGCGCCAGCGAGTCAGCGAGTCCGGCATTTTGAAGGTGAAGCGCACTTTGCCGTTTGCATCGGTCACCAGTTCAGGCTCCCACGCAGCGGTGTCAACGTCCTCACGACGTGGCCGCTCCAGCACTTTTACGCTGCGATCACTGCGATTGGCTTTGCCTGGTGCCGTCGGGCTGCCGGGCAACGCGACGTCGTAGCTGATGAAGGACAAGCTGGCACTGGTGCGCACATTGTTGCGGCGCGGGTGGTGGAAAAACTGGTCGATGGCGGGCGCAATTTCCGGTTGCAGCGCATAGATCATTTCGTCAACCACGCTGACCGTCAGGTGTGCCGGGATAGGCTTGCCTGCGAACTGGGTCGTCAGGTCCACGGACACGGTGTCGCCCGGCCGATAAGCGTCTTTGTCGGTGGCAATGGCCACGTCGATCTGCGGTGCAACGACCTTGATCCCGGCGTTTTGGAAGCTGTACTGCCCGCCTTTGGTGTACAGCACCGAGAAGGTCAGGTTCGGAGCGAAGTTGTCCTTCACGGCAATTCGCGCCCGGTACTGGATATCGTTGAGCTTTTCCAGCTTCAACCAGTCGCCGCCCTTGGACAGCAACGCCGTGGCTTCAACCTTGTCGCGCTCTAGAGACAGCAACGCATCGCTGACGGGCTCAGGGAAGGTGATCAGCGCAGTAGCTTCGTCGCCGACGGTGTACTCGGGCTTGTCGAAAATCACTTCAACGGTACCCGCTACCGCCTTGACGCCGTCACCGCTTACCGAATGGCCGGTGGCCCCCAGCAAACGACCGTTTTCATCCATCAACGTCAGGTTATAAGTACCTGGGCGCTGAAAGGTCACGCTGAAAGCCTCATTCGCGGAGACGAGCTTGTCACCGCCGCTGCTCTGGTCCTCCAGTCGTACCCATTTATAGCTGGCGGGTGTGACGGACCGGTTTTGCTCGCTGCCACCTTCGTTCGTATAGCCGAAGACAACCTTCTCGCCGACTGCGCTGAACCGTTGTGGGGCGGTAATCCGGTAGCTAGCGGCACCCCGGTCAATCAGGATTTCTTTCGTGGTCCTGACCCGATACGCCGCACCGTCACTGGCAAACACGGTGAGCATGTAGCGGCTGGGGTTGAACGCAGGAGGCAGGTCAAGCGTCGCGTTACCCTTCGCGTCAGTGGTGAGCTCGGCGCTCTTCAATTCAACCGGAAACTGCCCGAGGTATTGCAGCTCATTATCCACAGTCGACAGCTGCTGAGCGCGCAAGCTCAGAGTCAGCTTTGCATTCGCCACAGGCTTGCCGTCCGGATAGAGCAAGGTCAGGTTGCCTTTCACCGGCTCGTTGATGCTGTAGTCCTGTTTGGCCAGGTTCAGGGATATCTCAAAGTGCGGCTTGATGTACTCTGCTACACGAAACGCGCTGCTGTAGGCCTGATCCTTGTACCTGAAACGCACTTCGTAACCACCGGCAACGGCATTGTCCGGGAGCTGAAAGCGGCCTTGGGCGCCTGCCTCCGAATCCAGCTTGAGCGCCAGGGACTGCAGCGCAGTACCGGTGGCATCGAGGATGGTCACGTCTACGTCCGCTGCCGCTGGTGCCACGGAATCCCGGGCATTCTTGAACTCCCGCCCGACGATCTTCAACGAGACCCAGTCTCCTGGGCGGTATAACGGCCGGTCAGTGAACGCGAAGAGTTTGGTGTCGTAGATCTCGCTATCGTAATAGAAATTCTCCGCAACGAAAACACCGCCCTCCTGGTCTTCACCGATCACGAATGAGCGTTCGGGACTGACGTGTTTGAGTCTGATCAAACCCTGCGCATCAGTCGCGCCACTGCTCATGACGCCCAGGCCATCGGTCCAGAGCACGTTTACCTTCTCGACTGGACTGCCTTCGTTTTTGCGGGCAGCCCACACCAGAAGCTCCTCACCGGCAACCTTGCTCACTGCAACGGTATTGGAGACGAACACCATGGTCGTGGCGCGGTACTTGCCGATCAGCGCCTCCACGAGATACAGCCCGGGCTTTAACTTGCCCAGCGGGATGTAGACGTTGCCGGGCACGACTTTGATGAATTTGCTGGACGAGCCGTTAAGGTCAACACCGGCCGGTGGCTGGATCGGTTTTGCTTCCCAGATCGGGTAACGGAACTGACTCACCACCGGCAGGCCGGGGATCAAAGCGAACTGCGCTTGCGCCTCGTACGGTGTAGGCGCAGCCATCGCGTTACCCATCTTCAGTTCAGGTACTTCTTCTGTAACCTGCTTGCGGGACTCATAGGAAAACGCACGCTGCATGACACGCCGGGACTGGCGATACCAGCTATCCCAGAGATACGCGAGAGTGTTGGACAACCCTTCTCCCCTGAACTGCCCCTCACTGACCACGCGGTGCAGATTTTTCTGGCGCTTGAGGAAGTCCGTGGGTTTGTCGATGCGATACACGCGGATATCTGCGCCGCCATAAGGCTGCATGCGGAACCGGCGATAGTCACGGCCCGGAGCTTCAAGGCGCACTTTGGCCTGCTCATCGCTGGAAAAGCTGCTGTCCGCCAGCAGAAAAAAACTTTCTCCCGGTACTGCGCCGTAGCCGCTTGGCTCGACGCTGTCATCGGCGTTGACGCCAGTCATAGGCAGCAACAGTGCCAGCGACAATGTAATCAGAGAGCAAATACGCGGCATGCGGGCACCGATCATTGGGAGAGAAAGTTGAGTCGATAGACGCCGATAAAATTCGGGTTGGCAGCGTCGGGTATCCATCGGGTGTCCTTCCATGTCATGAGTTGCTGCAAGCTTGCCGAGCGCATGCCGTTGTCGGTGGGTGTCGTGGTGCCGGTGTGATAGGCGATGTAGCGACCCATCCAGATCATCAGGTGCTGGTCATCGCCCTGATCGAAAAACATCAGGTCACCGGGTCGGGCCTGAGCCATGTCGCGCCCTACCAGATGACTGTTGAACTGAATCAGTTTGATCGCATTCACGTAGGGGCCGGTTTGTCCGTTGCCTTGCTGCCATTGCTGGGCGAGCCCCCGCTGAGCGTCGCTCAATTGCATCTCGGGCGGCAGGTAACGATTGGACAAACCATTACTGAGCAGCCATTTGTCGTCGTGAACCTTCAGTGCTTCGTTGCTGGCAAAGCGCACCAAGCCCGCGCAATCCTGCTGATACCAACGCGGGCTGGGGCCTTGGGCCAGTTGTTCCTGAGCAATGCGTACAAACCAGGCACGAAATACCTGAGACTGCTGCGCGTCGAGCGCTGGAATCTGACTGGCAAACGCGGGACTGCCGAGCAGTATCGCCAGCAGAGCAAGGCCTCGCCCCAGAGCAATCACAGCGGCTTCCACTCCAATGGCAACCACTGCCATCGACCATCGGGTTCAGTGCCTTGCGGCAGCGTCAGTGCGTACTTGCCGTACCCACCGAGTTTCTGCAATTTCGGGATCAGATGCGTCTGCGCGGCGTTGTAAAAAACCGGCTCCATGTCCTTGGGCAGACTGCCCAGAGTTTCCTGTTGCAGGAGTTGCGCAATGGCATTCGGGTTGAAATAGACCGGAACCAGTTGATCGGCCGGCAACACGTCAGCCAGCGGCGGGAACCGTTTGTCGAGGGTGCCGACGGCTTTGTCCAAAAGTTGGTCGTCCAAGGAGAACAGCAGTGTCGAACCGTGCCGCGCCAGACTGACCTTCATGAACGCATTGCCGCTGACCGCGTCAGGGTTTTCCGCCTCTCTGGCCAGATACGGACCAAAACGGGTGCTGACCTGTCGCTGCCATTGATGAGTGTCGCCCTGCTGCTTCTCCACTACCGGGAACACATGACCTTCGGTATTTGCCTCGTAGGAGCCGACCATGGAACCGAACAGCTTGCCCAGATCACCATCTAGGCTGGCGCTGTTCTTGTCGGTCAGATGAGCAACCAGCAACGGCGTGTACAAACGTGAATCGGCATACCAGCAAAGACCCGCTGCATCAGAGATGTGCGCAGTGAGCGCCTGCGCAACCGTCTCTTCTGCTCCGAGCTTTACCAGCAATGGCTTTTGTTGCGCGGCCGCTAGGGGCAAAGCCACACACGCGCTGGCACCTATGGGCATCGCTTGCCAGATCGGATTGAAATCAAAACCTGGCTGATGCTCGGTTTCGTTCATCGCCAGAAAGCTGTGCCAGCCCTTCTCGTCCATTTCGAAACGCAGGCCAGCGAAGTTCGGAATAAAGCGCTGATACCCCATGGCCAGAACACTGGCGTTGACCGACAGCCGTTGCTTGACCTGCGGCGCGCGCGGCTGCAGCCCAAATGCCTCGGTAAACAGTTTTTCGCCATTGAGTAATGCGGCGAGGGCTTCGGGCGAAATACTGCCCGACTCCGGGGCAGACTTTCCGTCTTCCTGCCCCAGAGGCTGACTCAGGCTGGACGGCGCCTGCCCATACAGGGTCGAATCACGCCCCGCGATTTTGTTCGGGTTTGACACTACTACCAGCTTGTCGCCATAGGAGGCGAACGCCAGCGACTTGCTTGCGTTGTAATTCAAAAGATAGAGCGGAACCTCATCGGAACCGATCTTCACCACACCGATTTCGCTCAGTTGCGGGTCATAGAGCACTTTGACCAATTGCTCCAGCATCTTGGCCATGCCGCCACGATCAATGACCATAAGGAAGTCTTTGAGTCGCCCGTCCTTGCCGCGCCACAGCGCGATGTCCGCAGGCTGATCAAGGAGTTGCTCAATCAGGGTGTCCTGCAATGTCAGCTCATATTCGTAGATGATTCTGCGCAGGCTACCGATCAATCCAAGGCGATCAGTATGGGTTTCGTAATAAAAAACGAAATCTTCGGTGAGTGTGTCCTTAAGGAACGGTACCGCCAGCAAATCCTTGGGCAACTGGCTCAAAGATGTGGTTTCCAGCAAACCATCCGGACGGCTCAAGTGCAGTTTGTCACTGGCAATTTCGACCATCGGCCCCTTGGGTTTGAGCATCAGCCAACCCATTGCACCGGCAACACCGGCGACCACACACAGCCCGCCCAACAGCAATGGCCAGCGTCGGACAGGTTTTACGACGGGCGTGCCGGTTGGCTCGGAAGTCGCTGAAGTCGAGTTATCGCTCATGTTCACAAAACCCAATTCATCCGTGGGAGGGGATGATCAATAGTTGAATGTTTTGACCAAGAGCAGGTCACCGATGCCACGCAAAGGCACGATGAATGTCTCGCGTTTTTCATTGACAGTATTTTCGTTGAGCACCAGGTTTATCTGCGAAGTGATCACTTCCTTTTCGTTACTGGCTTCATCGAAGTTGTAACCGCCGCCACTGCTGTAGTTGCCCCAGTAATTCACGTAAATCAGGTAGGTGCCCTGCAGCGGCGCAGTCATGGTGAACATCTCGGGGCCAGGTCCATCCACGCTGTCGGTATCCAGACCGCCGCCGTTGGTCAGCACCGGATGGGCGAAGAACGCGTGCTGGCCGTCGGGCGTAACGATGTGCAAGTCGAGCTCGGCATTTGGATCATCCCATCCCAGCACGACTCGAATGCGTGCTGGCGTGCGCTGGTTATTGGCTTCGTAAAACTGCACGCGTTTGAGGGATTTGCCTTCGGCGCTGCGCACTTCAACACTGTTGGACCCCGCACCAAAGGCGTATGGCCGAGCAAAGCGCCCCTGCTCATCGGTGTAAAGGTTCAAAGGGTTGCCGTTGACCGCGAGAACATTGGGGCCGCGTTGCTTGCCAAGGGCCTTGATCTGGCCCTCGATCATGGTGCGACTGCGCTGCTCACCGCGGTCGATGGGAGGCGTCGGGTACGCGACTCGCGGTGCTTCACTTCGGTCCAGAAGGCCGTTGTAACGCCAGCCGCCCACAGGTTCCGTGAGCGCAGAGGATGACTCGGCGCTAGCCGTACTCCCCCATACAAAAGTGAGCACCAGCACACAACACACCGGGGCGCTTCCAAACAGCTTGTCACTGATCCCGCGCATGAAAGCACCCTGTTTTTCTATGCGAATTAAACGCTAAGTCCATACCGCGCAACGTCAGCTCTGCTTAAATCAGGAAGCCAGGATGCCGGACGCAAAAAATTAATTACTGCAGCCTGATGTTCTTTCAATCAATATTCATTTGATCATATTGAGCCCGTAGATCAGAGCGCATCAATAGCACATGCGTACTATTGTTCACGGGACTGATCTGGCGTTAACGTAAGCGCCAGACAGTCGCTACCGATGCGACCGATTGACTCAGTTTCTTTGAGCAGGCATGTAATGCGTCGCACCGGGCTGTGTTGGTTGCTCGTAATTTTGGCTTCTCACTCCGCCTTTGGTCAGACGGCGCGACCTGCCTGAGTAGCGCCGGGCAGCCACATGCGGTCCTGACTCAGTTACACCGATCGGACTGAGCCTATGTTCAGGAAGCTCTGAAGTAGCAGCCGAATAGGAACCGAATAGGGGTGATGGAGAGCACTGGGAATATTTTGGCTCACATCCATTTCCGCTATTGAGTACTGCCATCGCCAATTTCCTGAGAATGCGCTCGGGCACCACCGAGTGGACGAATACGTCGCGCGCCCCTTCGATATTCAAGGTGGGGTACGACACAAAAAACCGCGGCGATGAGGACGACCCAAACCATACTTACTTCCAAGTGGTTTTCAGGCGGACGCTGTACATGATTTATCTGGTCGATCCAGGCCATCATTCGATTAGCGGTGTGAGCTACAACTTGTCACGAATGCGTCGTTTCGCCCCCCCTCCCCCGCGGGCGCAATATCAGCCCTTCGCCGCTAGGCCATGCAATTCAGCTAGGGCTTTACCTTCCTCATCGCACGAAACCCAAAAATCGTGTCCAGCGACACCAAAAACATCGAGGGATCTCGCTTCAATCGTATACTTGGGCATGTTGTGTTCAATCCATGAGTGGTTTGCTATTGCTATTGCTATCTGCCAGAGACACATGAGTCTAACAACGTCTTGAGGCTCTTCATCGCCTGTGTAACCCCTAGGTCAATAAAGTAAGGGCCACCACCTCTAAGTGTTATATCTGCCTGGTTCGCCCCTTGTGCACGTTCGATGCGCATACGGAAACCGGTGCGGTTCTTGTCGCCAAAGGTTCCGGATTCAAGTACTCCATTGGAGCTGTCCTTATGAGTGACCTCTCTCCAAGAACTATCGGTGGCAGAGAGTCTGCTGATGCTGAGTTCGGCGCAGTCAAACAGACGTTGGTTCGGAAGATCACGAGGTATCGCCAAGTGATCGGAAGCTGTTGGGATCTTCGCGGTTGCTAAGAACGCGTTGCATCCTCCTAGTGAGATCGCCAAGCTAATGATAGTGAGGGCTTTCAACCGAGGCTTCATGTGGTTCTCCTGATAAGCGCTTAACGCGTCACAATTCGTCGATGTGCAACGAGAGTGACGCAAGTACCACTGTAAGTGGTCCAACTGGGCGCGTCGATTCGATACAGTAACGAGTCTCGCAACTGCCGAGTCTACTGACGCTTCGTAATAGCGATGCACTGGGTATTCAGACCTACCTCAAGGCGCAGGCATGCATTCTACGAAACGATCTACAGGGATGCGCTTCGACGCATGACGTTGCCGGTTCTGATACAGCCCGGCAATTAGCAGACCTTCTTCACTCCAGTCGAACTGAAGAGCCTCGCCCAGCGCGAACGTCAACGGAACGAAGGCTCGCAAGAATTTTCTTGCGAGCCGCGCCACGCGCGGATGAAGGCGGTCAGCTGGCTGTAGCCGCCGTAGCCCTCGGCTTTGAGCCATTTGAAGAGAGCCTTGGCGGTTCTGCGGTTGTGTTTTGCCCGAAGCAAATCGGCCGAGAATCATTAGACCGCTACAATCGCACACACATTTTCGTCTGAAAAGTTCCCTTGTCAGTGCAACTTTGCGACGAAACCACACTCTGACTGCGTATCAATTTGATACAGATCGCGTCCTCGTAGGTATGATGCTCCCCTGAATTACGGAGACAGACGAATGTCGTGCAGAATTATCGTGGCTGACGACCACCCTCTGTTTCGTGAAGGCATGTTTCGAACCATCGAGCGACTGCTGCCCGGGTCGGTCATTGAGCAGGCCAGCAATCTCGATGAAGTGCTGGCATTGGCTCGGTCCGGTGCTGAAGTAGATATGTTATTTCTGGATCTGCATTTCCCCGGTTTGAGTTCGATTCAGGCTATCGCCGAACTGCGCGCGGAATTCAAACGCACGTCCATCATTGTGGTGTCCATGGTCGATGACCTGAAGACCATCTCCCTCGTCATGTCAAATGGCGCGGACGGGTTTATCGGCAAGAACATCGACCCCCAGGAAATTGCAGAATCCATCCTCGCTATCCGCGAAGGTGAGATTGTCGTCAAATACAAACCCGGCGGGTTGATCCTTGACGATGCTGACGTGAAGATTCTCAGCCACCTGACAGCTCGCCAGAAGCAGGTCCTGAGTCTGGTGGCCTCTGGCAAAACCAACAAGGAAATCGCCAAGGAACTGGGTGTGTCACCTTTTACTGTAC
Source organism: Pseudomonas syringae CC1557 (assembly GCF_000452705.1). Lineage (NCBI taxonomy): Bacteria > Pseudomonadati > Pseudomonadota > Gammaproteobacteria > Pseudomonadales > Pseudomonadaceae > Pseudomonas > Pseudomonas syringae. Next base: position 2,682,199 of record NZ_CP007014.1, on the reverse strand, counting down.
GCATCCATGTTTCCAGTCTGCTCAAGGTACTGGGCGTGCCGACACGTTCAGCGGCCGCAGCTCAGTTTTCCCGTCTGGTCATCAAGTAAATGCAGGAATGACTCCATTTCGGCTTCAACGCTCCAGAGGACCAGCGCCCCCTCGTGCTTGCGCATGGGCCACTAAAAACATACGGCCCCCCTTGCAAGGGAAGACAAAAGAGTCCGGTGCTATAACCGCATTATTTGATCCAACCTGGCAATCTTTCAGTCAATACCTGGATAAGGCGCAGCGATGTCAATGATATCGATACTCACCAAATGCAAAGACCTGGAAATGATCCAGGCTCTATTGCGCATGGCGGTAATTGCCACCTCCGCGCTGTACACACTCATCGCCTATGAAATGGACGATATGACGGCTACGCGGACGTGGGTCATTCTGGCTTATTGCTTCGCCTTCGGTATCGTCAATACGGGGTTGATCATACGCATCGCGCAAAAGCCCGGCGCTTCAACGACGCGCAGGATGTTTGCCCTGGTGGTCGACAACATGGCCGGGATTGTCACGATTACTGTCGGGGGCGAAACGATGCTGCCCGTCTATTCAGTCATGTTGAGCATGACGGTAGGCTACGGCATGCGCTACGGGCGCACTTACCTGTTGATGTCCACCGGATTTGCCCTGGCCTCCCTGGCGCTGATCATCCAGTTCACACCTTTCCTGCAGCAACACCCTGCCGTCGCGGTAATGATGATCCTGACGATGCTGGTGCTGCCGTTATTCGTTTACTTTCTGCTCTCGCGTTTGCATATCGCGCTTGAGGAAACCCAGGCCGCGAATGAAGCCAAGTCACGCTTCCTGGCACAAGCCAGTCATGACCTGCGTCAGCCGATTCACTCCATCAGTTTGTTCACTGCCTGCCTGCGCGACGGGCAACTAGGCACTGATGAGCGTCAACTGGTCGACAACATCGACCGGGCGTTGAGCGCCGTTGAGCAACTTTTCCGCTCGTTGCTGGATATCTACACCCTCAATCAGGGCGATATGAAGCCGCATCTGGAAACCATCGATGTCGACGCGTTATTGAGTAGTCTGGTCAGTCAGAACAGTGAAGCGGCCAACTGGGCAGGCGTTGAAGTCCGACTGCGACCGTGTCGTCAACATGTTCGATGTGACGCCACGTTATTGTGCACGCTGGTGCAGAATTTACTTTCAAATGCGTTCAAATATGCGCCAGACAAACCGGTCCTGATTGGCTGCCGACAGCATAAAGGCAAGCTGAGCATTGGCGTTTATGACCTTGGCCGCGGGATATCGGCGGAACATCTACCGCACCTGTGCAATGAGTTCTATCGGGTTCGTGAAAAGCGTGATCAAGACATCGAGGGTGTCGGCCTTGGGTTAAGTATTGTCAGCCGTATTGCCCGATTGCTGAAACTGGAACTCAGCATCAAGTCACGCCCGGGCCGCGGTACATCCGTGATCGTTGACGGCCTGCCTATCGTACCCGCAAATGTAGTGGCCCCAGCGCCTGATATAGACTGGAACAAACGCCTGCTCGGAGGCTTGCGTGTGTTGCTGATTGAAGATAACCACAACGTTCTGCAAGCAACCGCAATGTTGCTGCGAAAATGGGGCTGCGATGTGCAGACCGCGTCAGCGATCCCCCAGACCCGAGTGGATTGCGACCTTGTCATCACCGACTTCGACCTTGACCGGACCGCGTCCGGTGCTGACAGCATTGCCTATCTGCGCGAAATGCACGGCAGACGGATACCCGCTATCGTGATTACCGGTCATGATTTACAGCATGTACAGCAATCACTCAACGATCCGGATATTCCGATACTGTCCAAGCCCGTACGCCCTGCTGAACTCCGCTCATTACTGCTGACTTTCAAAATGAACCAGATGCAAGACGTGGGTTACGCGACGCCTGCATTGAGCTGATATATCGCTGTAGCATGCGGCAAATATTTGCTGCATGGCTTTAGCGGCTGCGACTCATTGAGCCCACTGGTAAATCCGTTTGGCTTCGTCGTACTGCACCAAACGTGTGTCGAGCACTTCATCGCCGCGTTTGCTGATGACTTGCACCGGGTACATGCCTGCTACCACACCGCCGTCACTCTTGATCTTCAGTTCGTGGGTTTCATCCGGTGAGTTTTCACTGATCTGCGGAATCCCCGAAACATCACGAATCTCATCGCCAACGGGAACCTCAAGTGAATAACGAGTCACTTGCACGCCCTGCCAGATACCGCCAGTGGTGGACAGCCAGCCATATCGATCAGGTCCGACCTGGATTATTCTGGCATCAAGACATCCGCAATTGCCTGCCTGCCCTTTGTCAGCTGCCGGCCTGGAAGCCAGTAGTTTCAGGTTCTGGTCAGCATCCAGCACAGCCAAAAAAAGCCCTTCCAGTCCGGGATCAACCTGGGAATATATTTCAGCTTCAGGATCACTGTGGGCTTGCACGTAAACAGTGCTGCCGTTGTTAGCACTGACGACTCTGGAAACAGTACCCAGCATGCAGTAATCCAAAGAGTCCTGACCTGCCTGAAAAGAGTGCTTCCAGCACTTTCGCGACGCGTCGTAATTATCAGCGCCATACGCCGAATTCATCACGTCTTTCAATAGAGCTTCAAGTTCGGCAGCACTGGGTTGAGCAGGATTATTGCCCGCGGCCAAACCGGGCAGTGTCATGCACGCTGCGGATGCGACCAAACCAACTGCCGCCGAGACTTTCATGATGCCGTTCAAGAATGAACATTCCCCTTTCAGTAGTTTTACTGTGAACTTTATGCCTATTGTAAATCAAGATCCTTAATACTTGTAGCAGGCGATGCCACCGATTAATGGGTTGAACCTAACACTTCCCGCGAAAGGCAAACATAGTACAGGTGTACTATTTCAAATATTGTCCGCTGATTTACTTTATGCATTCAGAAGACTTCTAGGCGAAGGGTGCATGGCCCCGCACCCTCTAACTGCGGGGCACCGCAGAGCTGTGATTCCCATAAGCACGGTTTGCACGGGCCTGGCTCTAGCAGACTTCCGTATTCACAAGACATGGACATCCAATGCTTAATACCACCCGTGCCAACCCCGTCGGCGAACGTGCGCCTGTCGCAACAGATACGGCCACTGGAGCGGTTTCATCGTCAAAGCCGTCGCGCCCGTACAGCATCTACCGTTACATCAGCAAGGTGAAGGTGTATGCCACTGGCAATCCTCAACCTGATCGCGCCGAGGAGTACGCAGCATGATTCGCTTGTTGAGCCTTCGCCTGTTGCATGCATTCGTGGTTGCAGTGCTGGTTGGGACACTGACGTTCATATCCATAATCCTTCAGCTTCGTACGCCGTTGAGCCCTGATCAGTCTGTGTCGTGGCTTTTTCTAGGCTGGCTGGGTGACGTCCTGACTTTTGATCTCGGCAGTTCGATAGTCTCGGGGGAGCCCGTACTGAACAGGGTTGCTCAAAGTTTGGGGAGTTCAATCCCCCCGGCCGTCGGTGCGTTGATACTTTCCCTATTGATCGGGCCACCGCTTGGGATCATTGCAGGCTTGCGCAGGGGTGGATGGGCGGATCGCACGCTTTTGCTCTTGAGCACAGCAATACGCGCAATTCCGCAATTTGTGCTGGCGATTATTTTTGTATTGATCTTCGCTGTGCCCATGGGTTTGCTGCCGGCTCAAGGGCACGCAACATTCGCTCACTCAATCCTTCCAACTATCACCCTCGCTTTGGGTTTGGCAGCAGTGTCTTCGCTTGCCGCGCGAGACGCCACATTAGCAGTCACTTCAGCACCCCATTACGCCTCCGGACGACTTGAAGAACTCAGCGCATTCGAAGTATTCAGGCTGCACGGCTTACGCGATATAAGGGGCCCGATAGTCACCGCTCTCGGCGCTCAACTCGTGTATCTGATGGAAGGCATCATCGTCGTTGAGACAGTTTTTGCCTGGCCTGGAATCGGCATGGAACTGGTGCATGCTATCGCCGATCGCGACTCACGAATGATGCAGGGTAGCGCTTTGGGGATCGGGCTGATGTTCGTGCTCCTCAATACTATTGTCGACCTGGTGAACCACTCCATCAATTCTCCTCGGAGAAACTCATGAGCCACGAAGCCGCTATCCAGAGCAACTCTCCAGCGATGCATGCCCTGTCTCGCTTCATAGGATTATCCATTCTCGCATCGCTGATACTGTTTGCCGTGTTGGTGCCGTTGATCTGGGGAGTGGGCAGTGTAGAAATGGATCTCACAGCGCCGCTGTCAGGGCCCATGCATGGACATCCCCTGGGCACAGACGAACTGGGCCGTGACATGCTAGCGCGGCTAGCCGCCGCTGTAGGCTTATCGCTAGGGTTCGCTGTGTTTACTGTCATCACAGCCGCAGTACCCGGAATACTTCTGGGCATCCTTGCCGGCTGGACAGGCGGTGTCATAGATAAATGTCTCAGCCTGCTGGCCGAAGTTTTTCTGGCCCTGCCCCGATTACTGTTGGTGCTACTGATTGTCGTGATATTTCCGGGAAATCTTCTGGCGATATATGGCGCTATCGCACTGGTGCTATGGACTGAATACTTCAGCATGACACGCGCCCTTTCACGCACCGTGCTAGCTTCACCAGCAGGGTCAGACAGCCGCCAGCAGGGGCACCGTCCACTCTACGTGATACGCCGACATTTATGGCCTGAGTTGTCATCAAGACTCATGACCTTCTCCGCGCTTGGTGCTGCATCAGCCATTCTGGCTTTAGCAACACTGTCCTATTTAGGCGCCGGAGTCAGTCCTCCAACCGCCGAGCCTGGACTCATGATTACACAGCTTCTGTCTTATTCCGAGGCTGCGCCTTTCAGCTTCGCATTGCCGGTATTCGTGCTCTTCCTCACTGTACTTTCACTCTTGATGATTGCCAGCGGACGCAGACAATGAAACTTTTTTTGAAAAAAATACTTTAGAAACCAGTACGCGTTCTGAAACAATGGACATCTAGTACTGAGCAAAATAATACTGCTGCCGCTCACTCTTGCAGCAATGACTGTCGGGACGTCGGCAGTCGCACATACCACCAGTCTAAACCCTGCCGATCAGCCAGTGCCTATCGCGAGGGATCCTGCCACGGGAGCGACTCTACCGTTAAAACTGCCGCGTCGCAGCCTTGGGCAGCTCCTGCAAGGAACGGATTTAAAACTCAAAGAGTGTGCGAGTTCGTCAGCGGCATTCAAGGAACTCGCTGAAAAGATAAAACCAGAACCATCAGTTTCGACACACAGGCTTGCGCGTTATCCTCGCGCGTATCGGCGCCGTCGAGGGCCGTCACCACGACACTGTTGCGCTCGAAACGCCATCTGGCAGGACTTCCACGACGCGGCGAGCCGACCCATTGTGCTTTGAAGCCGCCATCGACCAACGACTGGCGATACAGCGCGATGGTTTGCGCGCAGGCTACCTGGTCTGGCGTCCCAGCACTCCTAAAGAACTCAAAGCCCAGTCGGCTGGCAAGTTGGCCGTTCGCGTCCGATATTGACTCCAGCGAGTAGCGCTTACCACCTACCAGTTCGCCTGAAATCCAGAACGCCTGAGGATCGTTAGCGTCGTATTTCAACTTCACGCCGAATTCTTTCTCGACCTGTAAACGTGCCACATCCTGCTTGCCCTGGATCGAAATAATCATTCGCACAATACGTTGCGCCAGCACCTCTGGGGTCACCTCCAGCACAGCCTGCCCAACAGCATTAGTAGCAGGCATGATTTCGGGCTGTGGGCTCGCGAAAGAAGCCTGCAGCGCACCGGCCCATAGTGCGACGGCGCAGCAATTAACCAAGCTGCTACGCGCTTGGCGTCGTGGAGCAAGCTGCTTTCCAACCGGCGAAACATGGTCCACTGCGGACACCTCTATTGGCAGCGTGTCACTTGCGAAACCGGACCCGTTTAAACCCATGAGCCAACGTGCACAACTCAATGCCCCACTGTCATCGAACGACAGCCAGTGCCGAGTATTCACAAAAGCACTCATCAGAAGATCACCCAAGACCTCCCGCACTTCAATAGCACACCTGTGCTATCGAAATTCATCAATCCTTCAATTATGTTTTAAATTCCAGGACAAAGGTTGTGGATTCGCTAACCACGGTTATCTAAAGGCCCCGCGCTATTTTTTCTTGTAGTTGTTAATGCTCACGGCATCGCACCCGGCACTTGCCCAAAAGGCGTGGTTCTTTACGAGCATTGACGAGTCGTGGCTTCGTCCTAACGCTGCAACGTAGAGGCTCAGGAAATGGAAGCTCAAACACAGTCCCCTTATGACGCGAGCCTGCGCGACCACCAAGCGGAAGCCAGGCTTGAGACTTACATCCACAAGTACCGCAAAACCGGTATCGTGCTGCAACGGGTCTATCCACCCACCGCATTCCCCAAAGTACGCAGTCGGCTGGGCGGTCTGCCGCAACTGCCGCAGACTTTTGAATGGCCGACAGGTGTCAGTTACGGTGAGCCAACTCCCATGCATTTCCTCGCCCAGATCGACTGCGCGGAGTTGCCACGCGTAGAGTCGCTGATGCCAACGCAGGGCATGTTGTTTTTCTTTGCTGTAAACGACGAAGAACAGATATGGGATACAGATGCCCCCCGGGAACGCGTCCGTGTGCTGTACGCGCCAACTGTGCCAGCGGACCAGCCCGAGCGCCCGGCACCGGAACATCTGCGTCCGATTCAAGACGTGAATAAAGCGGACAGCCCATACGCTGGACCGGGGTGGCTGTTACCCGGTGAGAGTGGACCGCGCCTCCATGTGCAGTGGTCATTGGTTGCACGGCGGATGGACACTTGGCCATACGACATGCCAACGCCGGAAGACAGCTCAAGGCCAGCCGTGGCGGCCTACCACCAACGATGGTCAGAACTGAGCCTGGGAGCAGCCGTGGCGGCGACCGGGCTAATGCCCAACGCCGACGCCATTTTCCGTTGGGAGCGGCCGCTGTCCCAATCCTGGGAGTTCCCTGCCCAGTGGCTGCGCTATCAGCTTGATTTCCCCCAGGTGGGTATCATGATAGATCGCCTGGCGCGGATCGCAGGGAATTCCCGAAACAAGGAAACACGCAGTTTCGCGGCTGATCAGGATGTGCTGGACTGGGTGGAACACGCCAGTCGACTCGGCTGGGATAACGTCCCTGATAAGGCCACGAGGGAGGCCTTCCGAAACTGGATTATTGGACAGATCGGCGACGAGAATGAAGGCACCACGATCACCGATGCAAGAATGGGTGAAGTCTTCACAAAAGGTCTGCTGGCCTCTATTGCGTACGTCGCTGGCTCACCTGATTCCGCCAGGTTGATTCCATCACCGCTCTATCGTGACCTTGAAGGCGAGCACTTGCCGTATGAGGAAAGTTATCGCAAGCATGCCGATGGACGGAGGTACTGTGCCAGGGCAAGAGTCCATCAGATGTTGGGGCATGTTCCGCTTTTGCAGGGCGCCATGCCTGATATCGAGGGGGAGCCGGTATGCCTGCTGCAGCTCGCCTGGGATCCCGCCATCAACCTCAAGTTTGGGGATTGTGGCCAAGCGACTTTCTGGATCGCCAGGGAGGACCTGGCGGTCCAGAACTTTGATCGTGTGGCAGCGGTGGTTGAATCAAATTGAGTTTATTTCCAGGCGCTCCCTGAGCGCTTGGGCAATGATCGAGTTTTCGCCAGTGCCCGGTTTATAGGGGGATAATGATGTCTTCCGGGATGAAGATATCATCAATCCCGATTGCCGAGACTTCCGTGATCGTTCCATTGATTTTGATTTCCCAAGTGTTCCGAGTGACAACGCCGCAAGGCCAAAGATACGCAATGAGCTGGCTCATCGGTTACGGTTGGCACCCATGCCAGGATCTGGCCAGGCTTTTCTCTCTAAGACCACGCGACCTAGAGTTTTAGATGCAATCTACGCAGCAGATCAACCAAATGGGTAAGCCGAATACTTCATGTTACCGAACAGGTGATCGTGAAAAACACGTCACCCTATGTCGCTGCCGATAGTACCAATCGTAACGAACAGGGGCGTTAAATGCTCGCTGAGAGGATGGCAAATCCGTGCGTCCGCCGCGTCCTCCTATTTCTCAAGCGCGTGCGCGAGCGACGGGGTCAGGTATTTGCAGGCCTGCCGCCAGCCAGTAATCGAAGCGCCGCGTGGCGCCCGCTATGTCCTGGCCAAGGCGGCGCAGCCCGCCGTGGTAACTGACGGTACTGCCGATGATCAGGACGCCCTCGTCGCGTAGCGGTGTCAGTGCTTTGCCAATGGTGATATGGCTTCCTGCTTCGATCGGAGAATCCATCATAACGTCTTCAAATATACATTGAGGCTCCCATTAGTATCGTTCAAAGCTGATGCAATCCTGTAGCCATACCTGGCACCGCGTTATGAAAAAATATCAGCGGTTCAGGCAATGGCCAGAATGGACAAAATCCGCAATAAGCGTCGCCAGAGGTGCCCAAGACAGCCTTTAATCACTGCACGCATGGACGTACGCTCTGCACATCAATCGAAGAAGTTCGTCAACACATAGACCGCCTCGACCGCGATGTGGTTGCACTCCTCGCCAGGCGCGGCAACCTCGTCACCCAACGGCGGCTTTCAAAAAAACCACTTATGATGTGCGCGCTCCAGCGAGGGTTGAGCAGGTCATCAGCAAAGTGCGCGGAATTGCAACCGATTCCGGCGCCTCACCTGATGTCGTGGAGCGGGTATACAGAGCGATGATCTCTGCATTCATTGAAGAAGAGTTGAAAACTCACTAAACCTTAAACAGGCTTCAGACTGAGTGCTGCCAGGAGGAATCCAGTGAGCAAAATGCTCGGCAGAGGTTGTTGAGCGGCTGGTCGGAAGCAAATCGGGCTACGAGAACGTAGCACTTTGACGCCAAGCCAAAGCAAATAGCCTACGCCCAGTCGTACGGTAATGCTGGTGCCTTCGCGCAGGAGCTTGGGAAGGGGCGGGCCTATGCGCACTGGCTGCGCCATACGTCAGCAACCTCTGATGTACCGTTTCGTAGCACCAAGGACTTGCAGTTCGACCTCCGACAGAGCAGTCTGAGTACTAAACATAACACTTAATCACTCACTCGATCAATAACCTGCCCTTTCAATCAAACGATTCGGCTTGCGCGATCGAGGCTAGCCTTATCCGTCTTGGTATCGCCTTCGATGCTGGCTCAACGCTCAGATGAAATGTGGAGGGATTCGATCAGTGTTATCAAGCTCTTTCAGAGTACGATTTCTATCTATCCCGATCAGGAAGTGCTTACGGCATTTTCTCTCTCACCTGCCTAACAAGCGTCAGCGACGCGCTTCTGCGTCATCCGTGCTCGACCTTTTATTTCTTCGAACTGGTGCATCTCACCAAAATTGAAAGTCCTCCAATACAGCTCTCACAAGATGCCCCCATGCGAAAATCATTGCTCAATCAGCCACTAGTACATCTGTACTATTTAAATCCGCGAGCCACCAGTTGATTATTATCAACGCGACTCGTAGTGACAGTCGCCAACTTATCAAACATTTTTTATTAACTTTAAATGAAGGTAATGAGACATGAGCGAGAAATTGACTGTACGTGAACTCAGCGATAATGAAATGTCACAAATTGGCGGTGCCATGACAGTGAGCGACGGGGTAAAAGCGGTTGGCGTGGTGGCTGCAGCAGCAGCATTGGCGCCGGTTACTGCTGTCGGAGCTGGCGCCATACTGGTTGGCGTGGCAGCGGTCAGTGCATTCGACGCCTACCAGACCTACTCGACGCTATAGAACATCAGTCGCAAGGTCTCAGAGTATTGGTGACGACGTTCAAACCACATAAAAGTGGAGTGTAGCTGTGATTCCTAATCGTGAAAAACTATTTGGAAAAACCGTCAATTCGCCAAAGATGTTCTGGCTTGCCGCCATCTGCTTCCTTGTTGCAGCACTTATAGACCTGGCTTGGAATGAACTTTGGTCAGTGGGAATGTTTGCTGCAGTGGCCACTACCACACAGCTTTGGGAGTATAATAGGAGAAATAAAATTCACCCTTAGAACTGTACGCTTGTAAAAAACGGTAAGCTGGATTTGCCTGGGTCTCATATTGCCTCCAACTCACGATCGGGCTAAAGAAATCACATATTGCTAGCCGCCAGATATGAAGTTTATGGCTAATGAGCCTCGGGCATCCTTTTTATAAAACTGTTTGGAAAGACGTTTTCCTACCAGCGTGAGGAGGTTTGAAATGATTATTCTCAACGAGCAAATCATCGAGACCTTAGCAGGCATCAGCTCGTCCCAAGATTATGAACTGACTGACACGGAGTTGCACTGCGTTGCAGGTGGCGCAGATTACACCATCTTGCCAGTGCCAGATCCCGGCGCGATCAAACCTGAACCTATCTGCACCTTCCCGTTTCCCGATGTACCTCCGCCGTCAGACATTCGCGGGCCTTTCGTGAGCTGATCTGCTACACGCCCTTACCGTTGTTCAGGTAAGGGCGTATTGACGCGTCTTTCCCGAACCAATAACAAATGCGAACTCAACTCTGAAAGCCGCGGCAGTTTGGACAAAAAATACGCTTACCTACCTTGCACTCTGTTACATACTTTAGCGGACATGCTGAATCCAGAGCACTCGTAACACATTAGCGATAGTTCTTTGGCTCAAATGCCAATCTCCTGATTATGCATACTGGCTGTGCCGATAAACAAGGCTAACCTGTGGCGGAGTATAGCGATCAGCACTGGGTGGCCAAGTGGATACTTGAATACCTGGAGATCGTGTTCGGCACCAGCGTGGCAAACCGTTGCATCGACTATTAACCAGCGCTGACAGGATCGTATTATGGACTCCAACCGTCCCGCCGACTCTAACAAGTACTCAATAAAAAGCTTTCAACATTAGTCGGATTTCTAGCGCCATTCCACTTCTTGTGATTCTGCCCTGCCTTTTGATAACTGAGATGTTAGCGAAAACAATCAGCCTGAATGCGTGTCGCAAAAGATAAACATAATTTTTGAGAATAACGATGAAGCTATTTATAATCTGAAATAAGATCAGTGTGTAACCTCATAGGTGGTGACTCCCAAACCTCTCCTTCTTTTGTGAAAGCGTGTTGCGTACCACTGAACATCTTCCGCCAGAGACCGTCATCTAGCAAGCCCGAAAAATTAATGAGTTCCTGTCCGTGGCACGCTCTGCAAATGGAAGTTTATACACGCATGCTAAACCTGTACTTTTCCGGACTAGACTCGATGCAAAAATTGTAGAATTATGCATTGAACTCCAACGTACCTCTATGATCATAGTTTCGATGACCTGCGATCCAGAAACTATTTCCCAGGTAATGACATACGGTGCTGACGGCTTTATTGCTGAAAATATCAATCCGCAGGAAATAGCCGAATCCATCGTCGCCATCCGTCAGGGGGGACAATCGTCAATTACACATCTGAAGCCTCGATTTTCATCGAATCGGCCGTTAATTCAATACCCCCCTTTTCTGCCAGTCACAAGCAAATACTTAGCGTGGTGGCGCGAAAAAAACAACAAGGAGGTCGCCAGGGACCTGGGTATATCGCTTTTCACCGTGCGTATGCACGTGTCCAGTCTGTTCAAGGTGCTGGGCATATCCACTCGAGCCGCCGCAGCGCAATTCTACAGCCTGGCGATCTACTAAGCGCTTGAAAATATTCAGTCTCCGATGTTCAGACTGCCAAGGTCAGATGCCAGTTGCAGCTTGGCGTTGTGCCAGTTGACCAAAGATTCCACGCGTTTCTGCGTTGCTGAAGCCAGATCATTCTGCGAACGCAGAAGCTCCAGAATACTGCCAACACCAGCTTTGTAACGACCCTGAGCAATTTCATAAGACTTACTCGCACTTTCGACAAACAGACGACTGATGGCCAGTGCGCGGGTTCTGGATTCCAACGCCTGCTGACTCTTCCAGACGCTCAGCGCAATACTGTTTTCAACCTCATGCAACGCCTGTTCGCGAGCAGCACTTTCGTAACTGGCAGCCCTCGCCCTGCGCCGATTGAGAAAGCCATCGAAAATCGGCACCGTGATTTGCACGCCGATTGTCCAGGTGTCTATCTCCTGCCGGGTCGAAACCTGCTCGACGGGCGTGTCCTGACGACTGTAGTTGCTGAACAGCGAGACGGTAGGTCGGCCTTGGGCTTTCGCTGCCTCAACTTTTGCCTGACTCGCCGCCCAGTCTGCGCGGGCTTTTTCTATGGCCGGATGTAACGCCTTGGCCTGCTCCATCAGCGCATTGACGTCGCCCAGAAACGCCACGTCTTCGCTGCCCGGTTCATCCAGCGCAACCAGTTTGAGGGGGGCAGCAGGCGATAACCCGAGCTGGCTGGCCAATTCGCCTCTCGCCGCGGCCAGGTCACCTTCCGCCATTACCCGATCCAGCTGCGCTTCGGCAAAACTGGATTGCGCCTGCAGACGATCCGTCTGCTCGCCGGCGCCAGCACGGTATTTCGCGTCAGCAGCTTTCAAGCTGTTGTCGGCAAGACGTTCAGCACTGACTTTGGCCTGCAACAACGCGGTGTTGGCCTGCACCTGGTAAAAGACCCTGGCGGTGGCAAGCATCGACTTCTGCACTTCTTCAATGCGGCTGCTACTGGCGGCGTTCAATAACTGGCGGGCACTTTCGACTTTTGCGGCGCGAAGCCCGAAGTCGAAGAGCACCCAGCTCATGTTCAGGCCGTAGATGCTGGTACTGGCGTTCAGCCTTGAATTGGCTTCGGAGAAACCCGGATAACGCGTGGTCTTGCCAGCCCGACCTTTTTGAAACTGCCCTTCCACGTTCGGGTAGTAGGCCGAGTGCTCAGCGTCCATTTCCGCCTGACGCGCCAGCTCGGTCAGCCACGCTTCACGCAGCTTGGGATCGGCACATAACGCGACAGACACCGCCGTTGCGAGGTTCAGGGTATCCGGCAGCCTACTGGAACCAGGGCAAGCCTCCACGCGGTTATCCGCCATGCACAGCGACGCCAGCAACATACCGGCGGCACTCAACAAAGCCCACCCGCCGACACCGCGCATCACGGCTCGGAGCCCTGCGCTGAAGGCTCTTCGAGCACAGGGCCGTCGTAGGCAATTCGACCATTGGCAAGCGCCACGACCCGATCCGCCGAGCGAATGGTTTCTGGTCGGTGGGCAACAATGATCCGGGTGATGTTCAACGCCTGAAGCGCCTGATTGACCGCCGCTTCGCGAGCAATGTCCAGATGGCTGGTCGCTTCATCAAGAAACAGCAACTGCGGTTTTTTATACAGCGCCCGGGCCAACAATACCCGCTGCTTCTGGCCGCCGGACAATACCGTGCCCATGTCGCCCACCAGCGTGTTGTAGCCCATCGGCATCTGAGCAATATCATCGTGAACAGCGGCCAGCCGGGCGCACTGCTCGATCCAGTGCTGATCGGCACCGGTCTCGAAAAAGCTGATGTTGTCGCCAATCGACCCGGCGAACAGCACATCATCCTGAAGTACCGTGCCGGTCAGGCGCCGCAGCGTGTTGACATGCTCAGGCCCGACCGGCAGTCCATTCAGCAGGACACTGCCAGCGCTTGGGGCCAGGATGCCGAGCATGACGTTGAGCAAAGTGCTTTTGCCGCCGCCCGATGGACCGACGATAGCGACCGACTCGCCAGCGCGGACATGGATCGACACACCGTCCAGCACGTAAGGTTCATACTCGGAATAGCGAAAGCGCAGATCACGCACTTCAAGGCTGGGCGCTTTCTCACTGCTGGCGTCATCGAATGCATCAAGGCCAGAAACCGGCTCGGCCTCCTGCAGCACAATGTCAGCCAGGCGCTCGCCATGCAGGCGCAGCATGATGACGTCAACGATCTTGTCGATCAGCCCGGCGACGCGGCCGTTGAACTGCTCTTTGTACGAGTTGAATGCAATCAGCATTCCGGCACTGAACTGCCCTTCCAGCACCAGCCTGGCGCCCAGCCAGATGATAATGATCGTCACCAGCCCGAACAGAACGCCGTTGAAGGTACGATAGGCCAGTTGCAGTTTCTGGGGATGCAGACCGGCGTTGATTTCTTCCACCAGCAAGGCACTCCAGGCGTTGCAGCGCTGCTCGTGGCGATTGAACAGTTTGATGGTGCGCACGCCGCGCACGCTTTCCAGAAAGTGCGATTGTTGACGAGCCGCATGGACCAGTTGATTCTCGCTGGCTCGCCGCAACGGCCCGAACCAGGCCCAGCGCGCCAGGGCATAAATCACCATCGCCACCACGGCGACGAGCGCCAGCTTCGGGCTGTAAGCAATCATCAGTCCGAGCGTGATGACGGTCATCAGTCCGTCGAGCATCGCCTCAATGAACGAAGTGGTGACCGTCTGCTGGATCGACTTCAGAGAGCCGAAGCGCGAGACGATATCGCCCAGATGGCGGCGCTCAAAAAACGCCACCGGCAAACGCAGCAGATGAGTGAACACGTTAATCTGCCACTGTGAACCGAGCATCGTACCCAGGTACATCAGCGCCCACCCGCGGGCCAGCGCAACACTGTGCTGAATGATCAACAGAATGCCGAAACCGATGGCCAGCACCGCCAGCAGATCCAGATCGGCACTGACCAGCACCTTGTCGATCACGGTCTGCATGAAGAACGGACTGAGAATGGTGCACAGCTCCAGCGCCAGCGCCAACAGCAGCACGTGGGTGAGCACCCGGCCAAAGCCGCGTACTCGCCCCAGCAGTTTGCGCAACGGAATGGGCGGCCGGACAGCGACCGGCTGGAAATCACTCTCCGGCCACATCTCCAACGCCACGCCGGTAAAGGCCGCCGACACCTCATCCAGCGACAGCTTGCACAGGCCACGCGCTGGGTCGTGCACCACTACGCCGTGCGCAGTGACCTCCTTGAGCACCACAAAATGGTTGAAGTTCCAGTGCAGCACGCAAGGCAGTTGCAGTTGACCCAGCGCACTCAATTCGACGCGCAGTGCCCGGCTGCCTAGTCCGAGTTGCGCGGCCATGCGGGTCAGCTGCTTGAGGTTGACGCCTTTCATCGACGGCGAAAGACGTTCACGCAGAGAAAAAAGGTCGCTGTGTTGTCCGTGGTAACTGGCGATCATGGCCATGCACGCCAGGCCACACTCAGTGGCTTCGGCCTGCAGCACCACCGGCAGTTTTCTTCCGACCCCGAAAGTGAACGCATTTTTGAGGTTCAAAGGCGCTTTCCTATTCCGCGCAAAGGCTCGAGCAGCCACTCATAGAGCGGTAGCTTTTCCTGCATGATGTCGGCGTCCAGCTGCATACCGGAGCGCAAACGCTCGCGTTTGCCCTGACCCTCGATGGTCTGAGACGCCAGCGCGACCGTGACCCGATAGAAAGGGCCCTGCTCGCGCATCTGTTCGGAGATATTGCCCAGCGTCATGACTTCATCAGCGGGCAATGCGGTACGGGAAATTGACGACACGGTGCCCGGCTGCAGGCCGAAGCGCTGATAGGGATAGGCCTGGTAACGCAACATCACGGTATCGCCCACGCGTACAAAGCCTACCGAGCGACTGGGCAGATACAACTCCGCATGAAGTGTTGCATCGGTAGGCACGATGCTCAGCAGCGGCCGCGCACTGTCGACCCGTGAACCGTTGGCGACCGAGAGGGCGGTTGCCTCACCGTCGGTTGGCGCAGTGATCAGAATCTCCCGCTTGGTCTCACTTTCGACCAGTTGGTCCTGACTCTCCGCCAGCCTGCGTTGCAGGTCGGCCAGTTGCTTACTCTGGTTGAACGGCAGCTCGACCAGCTCCGCGCGCAGCCTGGTGCTTTCGGCGCGCACGGTCAGCAGCGAGCGATTCAGTTCTTCACCGCGCAAGCGCATGTCCAGCACAGCGTCTTCTTTTTCCTGAAGCTGATCACGCGATACGTAATCCTGGCGTTGCAGGTTGGCGTAGCGTTCGGCAATCCCTTTGGTCAACGCCAGCCGCTGACGCGCCAGGTCGATTTGCGCGAGTATTTTCTGCTGCTCGGTTTCCAGCGCTTCGACCTGACGTTTTTTGCCCTCCAGCTCCTGCTGATGCAAGGCCAGAGTCTCGTCGATCTCCTGAGTCAGGCTTTCCTGGCGGCGTTTGATCGACAGACTGATCGCCCGTTGCGCACCGCCCGCTTCGCCGTTTTGCGTATCACTGGACAACGCCATCAACACGGCTTCGGCATTCACCGGCTGTCCTTCGGTAATGCGCAGATGGTTGACCACACCGGCTTGTGGCGCATAAATCCTGATCAGGCCTGTTTCAGGCAGCAGCACACCGCTTGCAGCAGTACGTTTGGTGTAGGTAGCGAAGGTCAGAAACAGGCCCATGCAGATGCAGAACAGCAGCGCGACGGCGGCCGCCAAGCGCATCGACATAGGGCTGACTAATAAGACTGTCCCCAACATACTGCGCTTCTGCGCGTCGAGTGCTTCAGACCGAAATAGCATGACTGTAGAGCGCGTCAATCATGAGGAATGCACCATAAAAACAATTCTGCCTCCATATTTTTCAATAAAAGGACAAGCTGATGCTTGGAAGCCTATGCAGCCGTAACTTGATTAACCGATATAGATGTACGAGCCGGCTGAAAATGGCTTTGATTCATAGGGTGGACATTGGAGCTTTGACGACCGTCAACCTCAATAGCACACATGACCTAACAGCATAATGCCACCGCTATAGATAGAACATCTGTACTATTGCTGCGGTGGTAAGAGAGCGGGTTCAATAAGCGCGTCATACGCAACTCTTGCCTGCGAAGACTTCATTTATACCTTAGGGGAAACCTCAGCACGCACTTGAGCTATCGTGTATTCGATGCTGCGACGCATGCGCCCGATCAGGCTCTTATTTGTATGCTTTATTATATAGCTGACGGGCCGAGCAGCATCGACCAGATCGTTTGGCGATCTTGATGCTAGGGGCGCTTTACTACGCCGGTGTAACCCGCGTCGCCAGAAACGTAAGTTTCTTTCCCGTGCGGTAATTGATCGACCCGGTTTAAGTCCGCGACATTCATCGACGTGCCCACTAAGCTATGCACAAAACCAGATTCAGCATCGACACCGAGGTGCACTTTCATCCCAAAGAAATATGGATTTGCTTTCTTCGCATGATGTATATCAGGTAACGTTTTCCGCCCTTGTTCTTTGTAAAACCCGGCGCATGAGTAATCGTCGCATTAATCTCGGTACCTTGGCGCAGCAAAAAACTACGGTCGCCCAAAGTGTGGGCACGCCACCCCGATGCTGAAAGCGACCACGAACAGCACCTGAATGGTCCATGACCTATAGCACCATAAAGTTCAACAATCCGATAGTAAGTATTAGGCTCGGCCAGAATATTTTCGGACGACAATTCCTCGCGCACTCCTCCGCTTCATCATTTCTCTTGTTAACTTTCGTTATAAGCACACTCGCAGTCGCGGCACCTATGGTACAGATGTGCTATTGCAATTTTATCGCTCCCCCGTAAATTGCTATTAACAAACCTTTGAAGATTCAACCGATAGCGTGACTTCGCAACCGACATAAATGCCGTCCATAGTGCAGTATTCAAGGATAAAAACGAGTATGACTACTGCATCCGTCTGGGCAGCAACACCTTGTGAAGCAACGGCAGGTTTTATGGGCGCACATGTAATTTTCCTTATGTGTCTGCGTCAATGCCAGTGGAAAACTGCCATCGGATACGATCAAAGACCGCAAGCCGCCCAGCGCTTCCGCCTGCCGTGCTTTCCTTAATGCGCGCTGGCGAACTAATCAGCAGAAAGCCGATCCGCAGCCGTTACTCAGTGACGACGAATTGAGGCAGACTTTGATCTGCTACGAAGGTGTGATCGCCATTGATCACAAACACCTGACTTACGAAGTCGACGAAAGCTGGGAGTTCCGGCGTCCTCTGCACGTTATAAAGCAGATACCACTTTCTACAGTCACGAACGGCGAATTTAAAGTTGCGATCAAGCCGACCTGACGGGAACGAGTATCAGCGGCTATGCAATGGACGTGCTAAGAGGCACCACCCATAACTGAATAACAACAAAATGACAAGCTTACTTTCTCCGGCAAGCGCACTTTAGGGGCTATTCCATTGACGAAAGCGACCGTAGCAACCCGCTCCTTGACGAGCTGGAGAAGTCGGATCTTGCGCGCAGCAGTCATCACGCCTGTTGTAACGTTTGCCTCGCATCCTGCAGGCGTGCTTGCCGGTGTGACAACTCCGGCTAAACCCTACGCCTCGCAGAATGCCGACAACACCGAAGGCATGCTAAATATCGATGAACGAAAGCTGATTCAGGAAGGCTTGGTTTGGGGCGGTTTTTACAAGGGCTGGATTAATGGATAGTTTGGTAAAGACACCCGGGAAGCTATCGCAACCGCTCAGCGGCAATACAAGCAACCTGGCACCGGGATACTAAATGCCGACCTCGCAGTGCGCTTGGGAGACTTGGCGGCGACTAACCTGATGAAATGGGACTGGGTGACCATCATTGAGCCCAAGTCCGGCGTAAAGCTGGCCTACCCTTCGATGTTACTCACCAGAACCACGCATCCAGAGTCGAACTTGGTCACGTTGGTCGATATTGATTTCGAAGACAAAAGTGTTTCGATCGAGATATTACGTGCCGATAACGTCAAACCCGACGCTATCGACGGGATGTATAACGACCTGACTAGTGACGGTCAAACCACCGTAACCCACTCATCCAGAAAAGGCCGTTTGTTCATCATCGAGGGTTATCGCGGCACCAGAGAATACTACCGCCGCTATGAACAGCGTGGTGGCAAAAACCTTGGTTATGACCTGGTCTGGAGCGGCAGCCGGGACGTGGAAATGCAGCAGATCTCCGTGTTGATTTCAAACAGTTCTGAGCCATTTCCCTTTGATACCCCACGCCAGAACAGAGATCCAGACTATTCCCACCTTGTCGGGCCGGCTCAGGTTGCAAAAAAAGAGCCCGGCGGCACTCAGTCCCCCAAATAACGCAAATACGCCACAACACGCACCGCAACTCGTTGAGCAAAAGCCCGCGCAATAGCAATCCTCGCTGATGGTTTACTTGATCGCAATGCGGTGCGTCGAAAAGAGCATTTTAGCAGGCCGCATTACGCTCAGTAGGTAACTCACGATCTCGATAGCATAGACAGACAGGGATACGATGGATGGCGACATATCCTCCGGACGCTTGCAGGCCTTTGGCATTTCGCTCTGAAACTACTTGACAAGCTGCGGCAGAGTGATGAGATCTAAGTCAATCTGATCCGAGGTAGGCAACCGCAATTCCCTGGTCCGCACCTCAGTAAGAAGTAACAGCCGAATGCCCAGCTGGGTTTGCGGTCCATCGAGTTATAGAGCCTGAGCCTCTGGAGGGAGGCGGGAAGCTCGGACAGATGCAGATAGGGATTGTGGTTGAGGCCAACGAATGCGATAGATCGCTCGAATTTTCAGATAGTTATATTTAAAAAAGTTCTAGTTGACGTCGATGAAAAGATTAATTACGTGAAAGTTAAGTGCGGGGTATAGATTAACGGCGAAGCATTTGTGATCCCGTTGTGAAAGGCGAGGCAATAGGACAGATGTACTATTGCGTGTTATGGCTAGCATCGGCATCGTAATACTGCATCGGTAACGTGTTAGTAATAGGGTCAACATTCACAAATTTGATGTATGGACGAAAAGATGCCGTTATTGAAAGAAACAGCAGCGGTTACACTTGCGTTAGCCATGATTCTCGGCCTTAGTGCTCAGGCCACATCATCCGCACAGGCAGCACACAAAAAGGTATTCGATGCCGGCAGCCTGCCAGTGTCCAGCGCGCCGCTGGGAGACTTCCCGTACATTGCCCTACCCAGCGGCTATGTCGCGGGAGCCACACCAGATATTGCCGATTTCGATCAGGTGCCGTTCTGGACCGGCGATCGCCTGCAGCCGGTCGAGGGCAAGGTCTGGTCGGCGCACATCGACGCGGCGCAGGGCAAGACCTTCTCCGACCTGGAGTTGGAACGCAACATCGAGGCTGTCGTCACCGCGCTCGGCGGCAAGAAGATCTTCGATGGCAAGCTTACTGAAGCGGCTACTCAGAAGATCGAGGAATGGCCGCGCAATGTCGCAAGCAAGTACAACAGCGGCCTGGGCGATATCTGGAACAACCCCGCGCAGGTCTTCGTCGTACATCGCGCCGATCGCGATATCTGGATCCACCTGTGCAGCTACCAGTTCGGCGGCGGCCTGCTGATCGCCGAGACCAAGCCGCTGCAGGTCACCGCCAGCCTGCTGCCTGCCAGCGAACTGAAGACGCAGATCGACAAGAACGGCAAGGTCGCGCTGCACGTCAACTTCGCCACCGACAAGACTGACGTACTGCCGGATTCGCAGCCGCAAATCGCGCAGGTCGCGCAGTTGCTCAAGGACGACGCAGCACTCAAACTAGCTGTCAACGGCTATACCGATGGGATCGGCGATCCCGCGCACAACAAGACGCTTTCGGAAGGCCGGGCTAAGGCAGTTGTAGCCGCCATTACCGCCAGAGGAATTGAGGCGGACAGATTATTGGCTGTCGGCTTCGGCGACGCTAACCCGGTAGCCGACAACACCACTGAAGCGGGTAAGGCGCAAAACCGCAGGGTAGAGTTGGTAAAGCAGGACTAAGAGCGGCTAGCAAAACTCCAGAACTCGCACTATGCAGATCATGTAATAGTCCACGGAAGCAGAGTCAGTTAAGTGTACGCGTGATTAAATTTTACAGTGATCAACATCGGTATCTAGCGTCACTATACCGTCAGTAACAAACACATTTTTCCGGCTAGGAAGATGGAGAAAATTGTGGAATTATGACTCTGGCGATCATCATCAGTAATGATCCGATCATACCGAATTTGGCCCATTAAATCTAGTCCACATATGAATATCGGATGACCATTTTACCTATCTAGGGCCACTCACCCTAGCTAAACGCCCGTATAAAAAGCAATGTCATAGGCATAGCGCAGTACCGACTAAGAATAAGGTGACGACCTCAGACATTGCGAGTTTTATGCTAGGACGGATTGAAGAACCTGTCCCAAGGAAACTCCACCAAGGATAATTCCAGATGAAAAAACCTCTTGAACGAAATCGCTTTTACAGCAAGCTATTGTGTCAAGGCTCTAGCAACTATATAGCCATTACGATTTTGCTCACAACCATCATAGCAATCGGCGTATTCACTTTTTCCGGCGGGACCGTTCGTAAGGAGAACGATACCTCAGCCTATGAGGCGACACCGAACGATGCAACCAAAGAAGAATTGAAACCTGCATCAACTCCCAATAGCGGCTCTAAATCCCTCCCTGCTTTGCACGTTGTCCTTACTTGGGAGTCGATCATGATTGGGGAGAATTGGGAGCGCAAAAACTATCGAGCGAAACTAGACGCTTGCCAAGGATCGGGAATGCCCACGCGCGCCCTGTCTTCGACGGACGAGGCGAAACTGGGGACCGGTGAAGTTGAGATATTGATCGACGCGCGACGTCAATCTGCACGTCAGACTAGTTGGACATTCGGCGCTGATGGCGATGGAGCAAAAACTACATGCCTCATCAAGCTTGAAGCACACGTGGACCAAAGCGCGAATGAAGACGATACAGGTCTGTATGAAGCGATCGACAGCGATTCGCGCATTCAAGAACGTCAGAACTTGCAGTCTATAGGCTGGAAGCTGATAGGCGAAGAGCAGATTAAAGGTCAGCCCTGTACACGCTGGCAGAACGACCGTCAAAGCGTCTGCACGTGGTCCGGCGGCATGAAGTGGGGCTTTGTGGAATTGCCTAGCGATGCGGCTGGCTGTACCGTGGACGGCGCAGGCACCTATCTGAACGCCATCCCGCTGGAAGCCGAGCCACTTAAGGGTGGGAGCGGCTGCCGGATGCAGGTCAAGTCCTTCAGTCTTGGCAAAGGGCTGCTTCCTTAACAGAGCGAAGCGAAGAAACAAAAGACGAAGAAAAATCAGCATAAATCTTGATGCAGTTCACACCGCAGCCCGCTATGAGCATACTTATGAATGACACATCGGGCGCTACTTGAGCGGGGCTGATGCCACGCAGGTAGACGTGCATGAAATCCGCAATGCCTCGGACTGGGATTTCTACTGCTTACTCCGACGAGGGCCAGTCGTTCTAAAAACAAAAATTGGTAGCAAATAATGGCTTATCACATGCCGCAAAAAACAAAAGGAAAAAACAACAGTACACATAGACTATTGCACATTCTCCTTTCTAAGTATTGATATCTGCGGTGCACTATACGAATGCAGAATCTTTGCTTTTCTAAAGTAGAATGATTAGCTTTGCATGCTACTTATTGCAACTCAGGCGTTCGCTAAAGAGACCGTAGAGGGAGAACAAATGGATAGCATTTTACATCGCGTAGTGGCTGAGTTGTATTCGATTACCGGCATGGGGGACTCAGAGTCCTATTCTCCAAAAATATTGATTGCTCATGTTTGGCATCAAGGGAAATGGTGAACGCCTTATGATTTTTAGGACGATATTTTACGTGGCATGCTTGGTTCTTTCGGGTGTCACCATGGCAGAACAGGGCTGCCCTCCTGGCCAATATCCTGTTGGCGGACAAGGGGTGGCAGGGTGTGCGCGCATACCACAAGAGGGCTCTCAGCAGCCAGCGCCAGCGCCTCGTCCGAGCGGTGAATGGATAAAAACTTGGGGGGCGATCGCGATGGGGTCCCTTGACGCCATCACAAGTTACGGGGTCACTACAGGAAAGCTAACGAGGATAGATGCGGAGGAAGATTCGCTAAGGCGTTGCGCTTCCCACGGCGAGGATAATTGCAGAATTCTTATTTCGTACCACAATCAATGTGTAGCGCTTGCTGAGCCTCAAATAAATGGAGTGCCATTTTCTACAGGCGTGGTTAGTGTAAGTAGAGCCGCAACAATCGCGGAAGCAAGTGAATTGTCCGCTAACGACTGTAAAGAAAAAAATAAAAAAACACCCTCTGCTCAATGCAAGGTGGGGTACACCGCCTGTACAGAGCAAATTTCCACAAATACTGAATTCGAGGTGAGTTGATATGAGATTAAGAGGGATACTAGCTTACCGGATTAGCCTCGCAAGGGTCTTTGAGGGAGGCAAAGTGCTCAAGATCCTACCTCTACTTTTTATCATGGCCTTCGCATCCAATACCGTAGCAGAGGGCGCATGTCCCCCAGGTCAGTACCAGATCGGAGGTCAAGGTGCGGTGGCGTGCGCGCCGATTCCACAAGAAAACTCCGTTCAGCAGCAACCTGTCGCCCCTCGGCCAACTGGGGAATGGATTAAAACCTGGGGTGCGATCGCGATGGGGTCCAGTGATTCCGTTCCAAACTATGGCGTGACCACGGGAAAGCCATCAAAAGCTGAAGCAGAGCAAGATGCTTTACAGCGGTGCGCCTCTCGCGGGCAAAAAAATTGCCAAATTGGGTTGGCTTATATAAATCAGTGCGCAGTTATCGCTGAGCCTCAATTAAACGGGAAACCATTTGCAAATGGATCATCTGAGTTCATTGGAGCAAACACGCTTTCCGAAGCAAGCAAGTTAGCAAAAGAAAAGTGCTCTGTGAATAATCAAGAAACCCCGGGGGCGGAGTGCGTGATTATATATAACGCGTGCTCAGAGCCTATTTTTCATAAATACTAATTTGCTCATGTTTGGCATCAGGAAAAATGGTGAGAGGCTGTTAATAGTGGGCCTATCATGATAGGGCGAGGAGCAAAGATAAGATCGGGGGGGCGCTATTGTGCTCGGGTGCTTGCATAGGAGAAAATTCCATCATAGGGCACAACTTCGTTATTCGCGCCCGAGTCAAAGTAGGCGCTAATAGCGTAATTTCACATTTTGTGTGCCTAGAGCGAGACGCCACGATCGGGGACAACGTCAGAATCTCGGCGCTCACACATATTACCGGGAATTGCTTGATTGGAGATAACGTGCAATATGGCAGGAGCCGGCTTTGGTATATTTCAAACGCCTAACCTAAAACTGCTGCTGAGCTACAGTTCCGCGCAAGAAAGCGGAAGATCCAACGGCGTTCTAGCTACCGTCAGGTTGCTGGGCCAAATGATTGGTGGCGTCATCGCAGCCGCTTTCCTGAGTCTTAACTCCCAGCAAGGGGCTCGCTGGGCCCTGATCGCAAGTTCCTTGTGCGCATTTCTTGCCTGTGGCCTCGCCAATTTACAGAGGGAAACCAAACCGTAGGCGCATGGGCTTAGAGTGGCTAGCAAAACCCTGGAAGCCGCTGAGCGCAGATGACGCTGCACGCCAAGGGAATGATGCCATTGCGGTCGACGATCGGATGCCGCTTGCCGCCGAGCTTACCGCGATCGGTCGGATTAGGGCCGACGCCTCCTGAGCCACAGCCATCTAGCCAATTAAAAAATTAAGTCATGAAAGCTCACAACCCGAAATCACTTCTCTCTAGAAAGCCAAGAGCAATTCTAAACAAAAAGCAAAACCCAAATAAATACCCAATAAACTCCTGACATACATTGCCATTGAAATCAACCACCGAACCAATTACGATCAACATCGATCAAGTGGAAACTTATGAATATTAAGTATGACTAAGTAGAAGTCAGTTATGTATCAGTTCCTATCGCCCGACGAAGGCGTCTTAAGTGTAGATGGATCAAATGCTTTGCCGATCGTGATAGTGGACGTAGTGACCTTGAAACCTTGGTCATTTAATGGCATCTGTTCCAACACGATAAAATCGCGACGTGGGCGATAGTCGTTCAATCCTGTCGAGGTGAATCCCCACTCTGTGCCTGCTGCCCATACACACTGCCTGAAACCACTCGACCGATTTAGCCATTCATTACAGGGCTGACCAAACACAGTTTTCCGTTGAGGCCCCTCGAAGCCCGCACTTGTCTGTTCTTCATCCTTTCCGATAGGTAGACGCAATAAAGCATCAGGCGTCGAGGGTTGCACATTGCGTTCTCCGGTCGCGAGATCAAGTTGCTCGTAGTGTTCAGCAGTTGTAGTTTCCTGCAAACCTGACATTTTCAGCCTGAACAAACAGGTACCGGCCGGACCGTCGTTGGCGACCTCCCAACTGCGCTCTCGAATCACCTCCCTATTGGGTTCAAACCAGCCTTCATAACGGGTAATGCCTACCAGGGCGGCGTCATGCTCCGTCAGTTCCCTGGTTTGCATCCCCGCAGCCCGACAATTACGAAGAGTATTCTGATAGGTTTCACGCGCCGAATTGCCACCTTCAAGAATAAGCTCTACAGTCTGATCGAAGTGAATAGGTGGCATATTATTACGCACGTTGTCTCGGCCATTGTTATCAGGCTGACCACAGGCACTTAGCAGCAACAGCGTTGCGAAAATCAAGTAACGGTAGCGGTCAGAAGTCAAAGAACATACTGATCCGGGCAAGTATTTAAATATCATATTCATCGCACTCTGCGGCAACTCAATATAAGTACCAGATGTCTGCTCGAGTTTAGAATCACGCTACGCATCGAAGCTATAGTGCAACTGTGCTATAGCCAAATCGTGGAGCGTCCCTTTAGAACCAGAAACCCGATCAGCGCGTGCAGGCCAAGCTATTTATTGAATTTTATATTGCGCTCAACATATGGAATGTGCGCCTTCCCCCTGAGCCTTCGAAATCTACGATTCTCTACCTAGACAGTCTTCAGCTCTAATAGAACCATCATCGCAGCATCGACCGCTTCCCCCGAAGTCTGCGCGTGAAGCGCCGCGTAGAGATTGAGGTTGGCTTAAGGCTGGTAGGACAAGAAATATAAGCTTGGTGCTCTCAGTCTTCGCGGTGGCCACAGTCGTGGCTTGCGCGGCATGCTCATGCGGGACACGTCACTGCGTAGAACACCCGACTGGCGTCGGATTGGGAGCTACACGCACCCGTTTCAAACAATCCATGGCACATCACTGCTGGATACTATCTCGATATATCAGGATGCCAAAACAGAATGAGATGCTTGGTTTTTTTTCCATCCAACGGGCATTGAACTGTCGCTGTTCCATCCTGCGTGCATAGTGAAACCATGGGTGTATCAGACCATATCGAATCGGCCTTGATGGATTTGACGTCCCCCATAACGTTGGAACCGTGACCTCTGATATCGAGCGTGTTGTTTCTCGTTGGTCGAGGGCTGGCTAAGTCTTGTCCGTCCACCCGGTAGGCATAACGACACAACGGCCCTTGGTGGGGCAACAACGCGAGCCGATGTCCAGAAGGATGTCCATAGGGCAGCCGCGTGACGGTTTCCAGCATGTATGCGGGATTGCAGAGATTGCATTTGCGATGTCTTTCCGCAGCCATGTCTATTGAATAGGGGTCACGCCAACAAACGCCACTGAGCGTTCAGGAGTGACCACCATGTTGCAAACACCGGTACTGCAACCGAACGAGCGCCGCATCCTGCGGCTCAGTGAAGTCGAAGCGAAGTCTGGTTTCAAGCGCGCTCACATCTACAACCTGATGAAAAAGCGTCAGTTCCCACAGGCGCGGCGCCTCGGCGTACGGGCTGTGGGCTGGGATTCGGTCGAGATCGATCAGTGGATCGCCGAACGCCTCAATAACCGAACCTGATCCTCTCTCCTCCTCGGATTTTCCCATCCTTTAGACGGAGAGCACCATGCAGGTTGTATCCATCATCTCGACCAAGGGCGGCGTTGGCAAAACGACCACGGCCGCCAATCTCGGCGGGCTCGCCGCAGACGCGGGACTGCGCGTGTTGCTGCTCGACCTCGACGTGCAGCCCACGCTTTCCTCTTATTATGAACTGGCCCACCGCGCACCCTGCGGCATCTATGAGTTGCTGGCCTTCAATGAACGCGACCTCGGCCGACTCGTGTCCCGCACCATCATCGCAGGTCTGGACTTGGTGCTCTCGAATGACCATCGAGGTGAACTGAACACCTTGCTCTTGCATGCTCCAGATGGACGCCTGCGGCTGCGCCACATGCTGCCGGCGCTGGCACCACTTTATGACCTGGTGCTGATCGATACGCAGGGCGCGCGTTCGGTGCTGCTGGAGATGGCAGTGTTGGCCTCCAACCTAGCACTGTCGCCCGTCACTCCGGAAATCCTTGCGGCCCGTGAGTTGCGGCGTGGCACCATGCAGTTGCTGGAGGACATCGCTCCGTATCGACACCTCGGCATCGAACCGCCTCCGCTGCACCTGCTTATCAATCGAGTCCATTCCGTATCCATCAACGCGCGGCTGATCCAACAGGCGCTGCGCGACCTGTTTCAAAACCATGCTGGCATTCGCGTGCTGGGTACCAACGTGCCAGCCATTGAAGCCTATCCCCGCGCCGCTACCCGTGGTCTGCCGGTGCATCGCGTCGAGCATCGCCAGCCACCGGGCAGAATTGCGCCCGCCGCGCTCGACACCATGCGCACGCTCGCCGGGGAGCTGTTCCCTGAGTGGCAAGACAAATTTATCCAAGTCTCCGGCCGTCCAGCGCGTCCTCTTGAAACTGGGAGGCCCCATGGCGAACGTACATGAACTGGCCCGTGGCCATAAGCGCCTGCGCGCTCTGATCGAGTTTGCTACGAGCGAAGGCTGGCACGTCAAGCGTACACCTGGCGGACACCTCAAGTTCACCAAGGCCGGCTGCGCTGCCATCTACACCAGCTCAACCGCAAGCGACCATCGGGCGCCCCTCAACGCCCGTGCGCAAATCCGCCGTGCCGAGCGCGAGGCCAGCATGATAAGGGTCGCTAACGCCGAGGGACGAGGCGATGGCTGAGATATCCTCCCAGGACATGGCCGGCAAGCTGCTTGCAGCCGGGTTCGAGCGCTGCGGTCCATCGGTCACGGCCTTGAGCGACCCGATTGCCGATACACCGATGGTCGTGACGCTGGACCAGCTGCGGCCCTACGACCACGACCCGCGAATGAAGCGCAACCCAGCCTATGAAGAAATCAAGGCGTCCATCCGCGAACGCGGCCTGGATGCAGCACCTGCTATCACGCGCCGTCCGGGCGACGAGCACTACATCATTCGTAATGGTGGCAACACGCGGCTCGCGATCCTACGTGAACTCTGGACAGAGACGAAGGACGAGCGCTTCTTCCGTATTTCGTGCCTTTTCCGGCCCTGGCCTGCGCGCGGAGAAATCGTCGCGCTGACCGGACACCTCGCCGAGAACGAGCTGCGCGGCGGCCTCACGTTCATCGAGCGCGCCTTGGGCGTCGAAAAAGCCCGCGAGTTCTATGAAGAGGAAAGCGGCGCCACGCTGAGCCAGTCCGAACTAGCCCGCCGCCTCGCTGCCGACGGCTATCCCGTACAGCAGTCGCACATAAGCCGCATGGCCGATGCAGTGCGCTACCTACTACCTGCGATTCCGACCGTGCTCTATGGAGGCTTGGGCCGTCATCAGGTCGAGCGGCTTTCGGTCATGCGCAAGGCCTGCGAGCGCACCTGGGAGTATTACGCCAAAAGTCGCTCCCTTCCATTGAACTTCAACAATTTCTTTCAGGAGGTGCTGTCGCAGTTCGACATCCAGGCGGACGAATTTGCTCCTCAGCGGGTGCAGGACGAACTGATCGGCCAGATGTCAGAGCTGCTGGGCGTCAATTACGATGTGCTGGCCTTGGACCTGAATGAATCCGAGAGCCGCCACCGTGCGCTGGTTAGCCAACCGACGCCGCCGTCGGCACCGCCCGCATTGCCTGAGCCTGGAGCCATCGCGCGACCGCCTGTCGAACCGGCGCCGTCCACCGATACTCCTTCGCCACCTAAAACGCGGTCAGCGGGCGACCCCATCACGTGCGAAAATGATACGGACGCTGGCAAAGCATCCGCCGGAAACCCTGCAGCAGCAGCTGGAGAGCTGCTGCAAGACCATATCGTCTCGCCGGCACCAACGACAGAGCGGCTCCAGTCCATCCAACGGATGATCGCGGACCAGTTGGGCGATGCGGTACCGCCGGACTTCTCAGCCAACGTATTGCAGTCCATCCCAGTACAGGCCGGTGGCCTCTATCCCATCTCCGACGTCTGGTACATCGAACCCGGCCTGGACGCGCCAGACCGGCTACGCATCCATATCGCGCAGTTCGCGCGCGAGATCGCCGGCGAGGCGGACTTGGACGAGTTCATCGAGGACCGTCCCGACGGCATCGGGTTCGCATGTCGCGCCCAGGCACCCTGGCAGCTTGAACATGCCGTGCTGGCGTTGCTGGGATCTCTAGCCGGTCAGCAGCCGGCCGATGCCGGCCCCAACGAGCAACTCGTCACCGATCTGCCGACACTGCTACACGGTCAAGGCGACTTCACCAGGCGATTGAGCGATACCGCGCTGGTCAAGCTGTTCCGGTTGCTGCGGTTGGCCCGACGCCTGCTGGATCTGGAAGCCGGTGCCACGGCTCCCGATTCTTGAACGAGGAAGACCAGCATGTCTGCACCCCACCCCCTCAACCAAGCGGTCATCGCCCAGGCACTCTACGACCTGCGCAATGGGCAACTGCGTCGTTGCAAATCCATGGGATTCGGTGAGGAAGAGCTGGATGCGCTCAAGCACCCGGTGCTGATAAGCGTACTGGCAAACGCCAGCGTCTCGTGGTGTTCCGTGACGGTCAACCGCGAAGTGCTCCTTCGGCTGCTCAAGCAGGCGAAGGACGTGGAGAAGGAAATCGCCACGGTTGATCGCATGCTCAGGCTGGCAGCAAGTACGGAGATGGTGAGCCGCTTCTACGGTCTGACCCACCAGGAGGTCGCCCTTCGCCGCGAAGTCCTCGGCCTGCCCAAACGCAAGGGGCGCCATGCCGTTTTAGACGAAGCCCAGGACACGGAGCTGTGGCGGCAGTGGAAGGCCGTGACCAGCAGCAGACACGTCGATATGGAGGACGAGTCCTCGATTCTCGATGCGGCCATGGACTTGGCAGAAGCCATGTCACTGCCGCTTTCGGTGGTGTGGGCCACGATCAAAAACTGGATCGACCAAGGATTGGGATGACCTATGGCCGTGGATGACGCAACGTCGCGAGCACCACGCAAAGGCCCCGTAGCACTCGCCGATTTGTTCGACAGCGCGCTGAAAGACCTTACGCCTAAAATCAGCGAGCCCGCGTCTGCGCGTACGTCCGGAGACGGTTTCCTGTTCAGCGGCAATCGGCATGAGAGCGTACCGCGGCGGCTGTTCCTCGATCGACGTCTGACGCCACTGGAGCGCAATGCATGGCAAGTGTTCCGGATGATGCTCAACGAGGATGGCGTCACCGCGTTCCCGACATACGAGCAACTTCGACCATGGCTAGCGTCAACGCCCTGCGCAGGACAAGCCTCCCACGAAACCGTGGCCCGCGCCTTGACGCTATTGCGCCTGACACGCTGGTTGAGTCTGGTGCGCAGACGCCGCGACCCTAAGACCGGACGCATCCTCGGCAACCTGTATGTGCTGCACGATGAGCCCTTGACTCCGTTCGAGGCGATACAGCTTGACGCCGACTATCTGGAGCTGGTCAGCCAATCACTGAGCCATTCTGCAAAGGCTGTGCAAATGGTTGGACTCAACACGCTTAAGGAAATCGCGGAAGACCCGCTGCTGTCAGGCCGCACGTTGCCATCGCGCCTGCAGGTGCTTGCCGAACGCCTGGCTCAACAAGGCATAGCTGTATGCGAGAGTTATCCACAAGAAGACGCCACCCACGATTCCGAAGAAGGGGCTTCAAGCCTTCTTCGGAATGGCGAACACCATTCTTCGGAATCCGAAGCGGGGCTGAATTCCAGGCACGACGGCACTCTTCGGAATCCGAAGCAGGACCGTACTGTACGTAGTAAAAGTAATAATAAAATACGTACTACCGCGCATGAGGGTGAGCGTGTGCGAGGGACGCCGGATGTTCGCATGCCTGATCGCTTCCTCGCGCTGAAGGAAGAGCAGCAGGCGGGCGCATTGGTTGCGTTACAGCAGGTCGATGCGTCACTGCGGCAAGCCGTGCTGGATGAATGGGCGGACCGCTGTCGAGGCTCGACCATTCGCAATCCAGCGGGATATTTGTTCGGCATCATCCAGCGCGCAATCCGGGGTGAGTTCAATGCGTGGGCCAAGCAAGCCGAGATGGCATCACTGGCTCCTCCTCCTGCGTGCAATGAGCCACCAGTGGCACCGCGCAATGTGGTTCCGACCGAGGTAGCCCGGCAGAACATCGAACAGCTACGCGACCTTCTGCGCAAGGCCTGACTTGTCGGACCGAAAGATCATGAAGCAGATGCCTGTGGCTGTCAGGAGCGCTATCCCCTGGGGATAGCCGCTCGGATGTGCAAGACGCCAAGCAGATATGGGGCAGGCATCGAGATGCCATGCACTGGATCATATGTGCGCGGCCTGTCCTTGGCGAACAGCGCTCCTTGGCGCGCCATGGAGCTATCCCCTGGGGATAGCTCGCGTCGCTCGTAGCGGCCACTCCCTAAACCGGGGCTTGGCCGATTTCGGTTTGTTGACTGACGGCCTTCTGCCGCATGCCAATGCTGGCTGCTCCTTTTCCAAAGCGAGCGGACAGACCATGGCAACCAATGAACCTTTGCAATTGAATCTCGGCTCGCTGCGCAGCGCGATGTCGCTGACGCTGCATACCCATCACGCATCCCGCATTTGGCATGGCCGCGCTGCCGCCGAGGGGCGACCGGGCATCGTCGGCCTGAACGGCTACATCGCCGTGATGAACAAGATGAAGCGCGGCTCGGAGCAGGACGACCCATACAGCGATTGGTGGATGTTGCGCATCGAGGAAAAACTCGACCAGACCAAAACCACGCTGCAATCGCTGCGCGAACAGGTGGACCAGGCATTGGCGGGCGTCCCCGCCGCATTGAGCCTGGGCGAGAACCTCAACGTGCAGCCGGTTAAATTGCCCCTCTTCGTCAACGCCCAGCTCGGCTTTGCTGCGGTCTATCTCCTTGCCGACTATGACGACATCGCCCGCAAGCTGATCCTTGCCCATCACACCGCACTCATCGACCGCAGCACGCTGGAGCGCTGGCTCAACGAGGGCGCGCATGCTCTGCGCAGCCTGTTCAGCCTGGCACAGCAATACCGCTACTCGGGCTGCACTCGGGATGATTTCGCGGCCAAGAATGCGGCGGCGCGGGTCGCGCTGGAAAAATTCGGCGAGCTGCCGCAAGACGTACTCGAAGGCACACGACGCTCGAAGTTTTCGCCGCCCATCGTGCGCCGCGGGCTCCAACAGCGCGGTGATAGCGCTGCCGCAGCTGCACCTCCCACCGACGAAAGCACTGCCGCCGATCCGGCCGAGGCCAGCACCGTCGAGGACGAACAGGCATGAACGACACGAATCGGGAACCGCGCTGTTTCCGTCCACTGGAACAGGCTGCTTTCATGCGGATGAAACATGCAGCCTCTCTAAAAGGCCTTTTGAAGCCTTTTAAAGGTAAAGGGGCCTTCGAGACCTGGGCCAGTCAGTGCTTCGCAATGCGCGACGAGTTGATTGCCTTGGCGCAGCGACAGGTGCTGTCACAGGCGTGCGGGCACCCGTTCCACCTGCTGTCCATTGAACTGGCCCAGCAGTCCACTGGCGCAGGCACGGCCTTTCTGCGGTGGCGCAGGCACGACAGGTCGGCCATGGGCGTGGCGCTGTGGCAGGAACTGATCGCCAGCACCAGCACGCCCGTCAACTTGCTGGCCGATCTGCACGCGATCGAGCTTCAGCGCATCACGTTGAACATGCAGATCAGCCTGCTGCACACCCTGGGCAGGCAGGCGCAGGAATGCGCCAGCAAAGCCAGCGAAGCGGATGCCGCCTATCTGCGTCGGCTCACGTCCCTCCCCGCCGCGATGCGCGATTGATGACTGCGCCAGGCATTCCTGCACGCGCCTGGGGCCGGAGAGGCACGGGCATTTCAACCACCACGGAGATTGCATCATGAGCACGCATTTTTCTGGCGAAGGCAACATCGGCTCGCCACCGGAATATCGCGAATTCCCCAATGGCAACGACGAGCCCAGCCGCCTCCTGCGCCTGAACGTCTATTTCGACAACCCCGTTCCCAAGAAGGACGGTTCTTTCGACGATCGCGGAGGCTTTTGGGCGCCCGTCGAACTCTGGCACCGCGATGCCGAGCACTGGAAGGATCTGTACCAGAAAGGCATGCGCGTGCTGGTCGTCGGCCGCATGGAGCGTGAATCTTGGACGGACAACGAGGATCAGCCACGCGAAACCTGGCAAATCAACGCGCGTAGCGTCGGCATCCTGCCGTACCGCATTGAGTCCGTGACCCTTAGCCCGAAGCCCCAAGAGGCAGAGACGAAGCCCCAAGCCGCCCAGGAAACGACTGCGACGAAAGAGGCGAAACGTAGGAAATGACCCTGCATGGAGGGCGAACGCCGCAGTGCTCCGCCCTCCTCCGCTCGCCACAAATTATCCCCAGGGGATAGCTCCACCTACGTCCACCGAAGTCCACGCCCTCCCGTATACCTCGGCTCCCTGCCCGCGCACTTCCGGCTACGCGTCTTTCTCCAAAGCGATTTCATCCTCCGTGAAAGCGGTCGCCGCAGCATGCGGCTTGTTTGCTGCTGCTCTTGGCAGCGCTCGGCATCCTCGATTCCAGCAACTCAATGAACCACGGAAATCGAGCGGACGGACATGCGGCTATTCTTGTGCGAGAAGCCTTCCCAGGGCAAAGACATTGGTCGGATTCTCGGCGCCACGCAGCGCCGTGAAGGCTGCCTCAGCGGTTCCGGCGTCACTGTCACTTGGTGCATCGGCCATCTCGTCGAAGCGGCACCGCCCGAAGCCTACGACGAGCAGCTCAAGCGCTGGTCCATCGAGCAGTTGCCTATCATTCCCGAGCATTGGCGGGTCGAGGTCAAACCGAAGACCGCCACGCAATTCAAAGTCGTCAAAGCGCTCCTGGCTAAGACGACCCAACTGGTCATTGCCACGGATGCCGACCGCGAGGGCGAACTCATCGCCCGCGAAATTATCGACCTGTGCGGCTACCGCGGTCCCATCGAACGGCTATGGCTGTCAGCCCTCAACGATACGTCCATTCGCACCGCGCTCGGTAAGCTTCGGCCATCGGCCGAGACGCTGCCGATGTACTACTCGGCGCTGGCGCGCTCGCGCGCCGACTGGCTCGTGGGCATGAACCTCAGCCGGTTGTTCACGGTGCTGGGGCGCCAAGCCGGCTACGACGGCGTGCTGTCAGTCGGGCGCGTCCAGACCCCAACTCTCAAGCTAGTGGTGGACCGCGACCGGGAGATTGCCGCCTTCGTCTCCGTGCCGTACTGGGCCATCGACGTGTCCCTATCCGCAGGCGGCCAGGCTTTCAGCGCGCAGTGGATCCCGCCCGACGCCTGCACCGACGGCGCCGGCCGATGCCTGCAGCAGCCGGTGGCACAGCAGGCCGCGCAGCAGGTACATGCGGCCGGCAGCGCCCAGGTGGTCTCGGTCGAAACCGAACGCGTGCGGGAAAGCCCGCCGCTTCCGTTTGACCTGGGCACCTTGCAGGAGGTGTGCTCCAAGCAGCTTGGGCTGGACGTGCAGGAAACCTTGAACATTGCCCAAGCACTGTACGAGACGCACAAGGCCACCACGTACCCCCGTTCGGATTCCGGATATCTACCTGAAAGCATGTTCTCCGAGGTGCCCACGGTCCTCGACAGCCTGCTCAAGACCGATTCCTCGCTACGAGCGATCATGGACCAGCTCGACCGCTCCGTGCGTTCGCGTGCCTGGAACGATGCGAAGGTGTCGGCGCACCACGGCATCATCCCAACGCTAGAACCGGCAAACCTCTCGGCTATGAGCGAGAAGGAGTTGGCCGTGTACCGATTGATCCGCGCGCATTACCTGGCACAGTTCCTTCCTCATCACGAGTTCGACCGCACCGTAGCGAACTTCTCCTGCGGCCAGCAGAAACTGGCAGCGACCGGCAAGCAGGTCGTGGTCAAGGGCTGGCGCCTGGTTCTGGCCGAGCCTCAGCCAGATGAGGAAGGCGATACCGCTGCGCGCAGCCAGGTGCTGCCCGCGCTGAGCGAGACCCTGGCGTGCCAAGTGACCGGTGTGGATCTGAAGGCGCTCAAGACGTTGCCACCTCGACCCTACACGCAGGGCGAGTTGGTCAAGTCCATGAAAGGCGTTGCCAAGCTGGTCTCGGATCCGCGCTTGAAACAGAAGCTCAAGGATACGGTCGGCATCGGTACCGAAGCGACGCGAGCCAACATTATCGGCGGCCTGATCGCACGTGGCTACCTTGTGAAAAAGGGGCGCGCCATCCGCGCCTCGGACGCGGCCTTCACTCTGATCGGCGCGGTGCCGGCGGCAATTGCCGATCCAGGCACCACCGCTGTCTGGGAACAAGCACTCGACATGATCGAAGCCGGCCAGCTCACGCTGGACGTGTTCATTGGCAAGCAGGCCGCATGGATTTCACAATTGATCGCGCAGTACGGTAGCGCGTCCCTGTCCATCAAGGTTCCCCAAGGGCCGGCATGCCCGCAATGTGGCGCACCTACCCGCCAGCGCATCGGCAAAAGCGGCCCGTTCTGGTCGTGCAATCGCTACCCTGACTGCAAAGGCACGCTGCCAGTCGAATCCGGTACGTCTAAGCGCGCAGCCTCACGTCCGCGCCGTGGCGGCCGCAAAGGCTCCTGATCGACCCCTCTCCCCCGTGAGCCGTGCTCGCCTTCTGCGGCATGGCTCGTGTCCCGCGCCCTTTCGGGACGCCCAGCGCACATCGCCTTCTTGATCCGTGTGCGCGTCCCGCCGAGCCGCCCCCGGCCGCGGGACCTGAAGGTAACTCCTCCAAGAATCGCGCCACGCGCGCGCTGCTGATCTGCATTTCTTCCGCCTCTGCGAAGGGTCCCCCGATGGCTTGCCCGCTCACACAAGCCATCGGGAGACCCCTTGCGGTCAGCGGTATTCGGTGCCGGTGCCCGCCGGCGCAAAAACGGGCTCCCTTTGTGCGCGGATGTGCGCCAGACGATGCCGGCCCCAGCCACGACATGGGCCGGGTGTGATTGCTGACAGCAGACGGTTCTAGCGACGACCGGGCCTGCAAATCAGCCCACGGGTGGCTTCTTCTTTTCTCCCGAGCCGAAGGCCCTGCGGCCTTCGGCGCCTTTCTCCTGCCCATCAACATCCCGGCCCGGCCATTGGCCTGGGCCACACGAACAGGAGAGCCGATATGCACCCTCAACCTTGCGCGCCGCTGCTTTACGGCAGCGTGTGCAGCGGCATCGAGGCCGTGAGCCTCGCCTGGCAACCTCTCGGCCTTGAAGCCGCGTGGTTTGCCGAAATCGAGCCGTTCCCGTGCGCCGTGCTCGCACACCACTACCCGCATGTGCCCAACCTGGGCGACATGACCACGATCGCTCGCCAGGTTCAGGCCAGTACCGTGCCGGCCCCCGACATCCTGGTCGGCGGCACGCCATGCCAATCGTTCAGCGTGGCCGGCGCGCGCCGGGGACTGGATGACCCGCGCGGCGCCTTGACCCTTGCCTATGTGGAGTTAGCCAATGCCATCGACCAAGCCCGTCACCAAAAACACCGCTCGCCGGCCACGATCGTCTGGGAAAACGTCCCAGGCGTCCTCAACGACCGCAGCAACGCCTTCGGGCATTTCCTGGGAGCATTGGCCGGAGAAAGCCGTGCGCTCGAACCGCCAGGGGAAAAATGGACGCACGCAGGTTACGTGTCTGGCCCCAGGCGCCGCATCGCCTGGCGCGTGCTCGACGCTCAATATTTCGGCGTCGCCCAACGTCGCAAGCGTGTGTTTCTTGTGGCAGGTGGTGGAGATGGTTTCGATCCCGCCGAAATACTTTTTGAGCGTGCAGGCCTGCGCGGGCATCCTTCGCCGGGCTTCGCGCCGTGGCAAGGCACTGCCGGCGCTGCTGGACTTGGCGCTGAGGCAGCAGGCGACTTCAGGGGACTGAAGCAACACTACGGCAAGGTCAAGACGACGTTTGGATTCGGTGAAGGCATCGGCCCTGTCGATGTGGCCGCATGCCTGTTGGCGGACACCAAGCATGACATCCGCACGGAGACGTTCATGGCGCTGTCAGTCGCCGGCAGCATCACCCACACCCTCGACACCGCCAACGGGGGCAAGGGCAGCGGCGAAGAAGGTACGGGCAAAGGTGCGCCGATCATTGCCTTCACCGCCCAAGGTTGTGGAGCCGATGCGACAGTGGATTGGGCGCCAACCCTGCGTGCAGGCGGGCATCGCCACAGCCATGCGAACGCAGGAGTGGTACCGGCTATCGCATTCGCGCAGAACAATCGCGGCGAAGTGCGATTTGAGTCAGGCCATGGGCAGGTGGCTTGCACCATCCTGTCCAATGGCAGGCCAGGCTACGGGGTGCCGATGGTGGCCTGCGTTGCTTTGCGGGGCAGGCAGCATGGTCTTGCAGCCGAGCTTGGCGGCGGCATATCGACCGCACTGCGCATCAGTGGCGATGGCGTGGACAAGAGTCATGTGCTGGCACCTAACTATGAGGCGCATTTCCGGTACGACTGGAATGATCCCGTTCTGGGAGACTGGTCGCAATGGCAGGTGCGGCGCCTGATGCCACTGGAATGCGAGCGGCTGCAAGGCATGCCCGACGACTACACGCTGGTCCCTTATCGCGGCAAGCCCGCCACAGATGCCCCGCGATACAAGGCGATCGGCAACTCGATGGCCGTGCCCTGCGTCGCGTGGCTGGGTCAGCGGCTGGTGCAGTGCCTGCACAAGAAGAGGTTGACCGCTTCGGTTTGATGCTCGCCACCCCAGGCACGCCATTCTCTTTACGGCACGCTCGACATGTCGGCAGCATCTAGCAGCCAGGTTGTCCAGGCTGCTGCAGGTTCCACTCCGGCCATCCGCCAGTTCGATGCCGGGCTTTCTTTTTCGCGGCCATCAATCGGGACCGGAACGGGTTCCAATTTTCCGCTGACTTGGCCCGGCCCGCGCGCGACGCTGCCCGCATGTGTCGCTGATCCGTCAGCACCATGCCAGCAGCCTGAGTTTCGAGGCCGCCGCGGGGTTCTCCCGTGCTACCCACCAGTCCGCCGTCGCATCGAGTCTGCGGACACGCGTCTTGTGACGCTGATGCGTTCTTTTCGACCGCGTGCGGGAGCTGCCATCCCGTGAGGGACAAGGCCCCGCTTTCCTAGGAGCCCACTCATGTCCCAACAAGCCTCTTTCGGCCAATTGGCTTTGATCTATTGCGGCAAGTTACTGCCGCTCGAAGTCCTGCAGAGCGCCGCAGGCCACTACATCGGCACACGCAATAGCGAAGGTCCCGTCTCGCGGGAATCTCGCGAGTACTTCCGAAGCTATGCCGCAGCTCAAAGCGCCCTCGAAAGTGGCGGCTGGTCCCAACTGGCCAATCCCTGATCCAACTGGAGGAGCCACGTCATGAACCAGCATCTGCCTCGAGAAATCGTCGATCAAATCGCACAGGAGCAGCGGCATTTCGCTGCGGCGTCCGATGCGTTTCTCCATGCCTGGAAACGCGGTGTGCAACTCGCTGGGCCTCAATGGTTTGGCGATGGCACACCCGAAGGGCTAAACCTGGCACGCGACAAATGGGATATGTGCCCCGACGTGCCAAGGATCAGCAAGGCCATTAGCGTCCTGAGCAGTGGGGAACGCATGTTTCTTGCCGCGATGGTCAGCTTCTACAACGAGCGCAAGGGAGGCGCGCTTCTGAAACGTTGCGGATTCCATGGGCTTGCCGACTTCGGCGGTCTCGATCTACAACATCGCAAGGTACTCGCCGACCTGATACTGAATTACAGCGGTTGGTGAAGCCGGTCTCCGGAATAACACTGCCTTTCGCTCACCCACCCACAAGGGACATGTGCCGCCTAGGCCATGTCCCTCAAGCTCTTTCACGTCGCGCAGCGCAAGGCCTGACCCAAAGCCAGAAATCAGCACAGCATGTGTTCTTTCCCGCGTCAGCGCAAACGCCACTTCGTGTCCGAAGCCTGACCTTGCCAACCACTCATCAGGTCTTTTTCTTGCCTGCAATGCGCTGAAAAGCGGGTGCGGCGCGATGTCATTTTCTTCGAGCCGACAGCCTGCTGCAGCGCCATTCTTCCCTGCATGTTCGTCGGCGTTGCCGACACATGCCCAGGCAGCCGAGACCTTAAAGGCTGCAAGTGCGGGAAACCGCACTGGTCGTTTCTTTCCACGGACGCGGACGCGTCCATCCACGCCACCCACAAGGGACCTCTCCCTTGCGGGTGGGGAATCCCTTGATTCTTCCTCAAGGAGTTTCCCATGGACCGTTCCCTCATCAAATCTATGATGCCTACGCTTGTCGCAGGCCATGTACCTCGCAATGTGCGGTCGTTCAAGTACCGCGTATTCGATGATCAGCCGCAGTCTTCAACATTGGGCTTCGCCATCGATCCCATGCCTTTCGATGGGCGCGTGGTCGTGGCGACTGATGACGCCATCGTCGTCAAGCTCAAGCCCAGCGAGTTCGCTGTGCTCGATCCCAAACTGGTGACCGTCGTTCCCTCCGAAGGCGCCAAGGTGCATGTCCAACCCTACGCGCGGCGCCGTTTCGACGGACTGCGCGCGGACACCCCGGAAGTACGCACCGAGATGACGTCCGACGGCATTCCCTACACCGTCAAGACGCACATCCTTGGTTCCGCACCGGCCAAGCTGCCTATCCCCAAACCGCAGTGCATGGAACTGGGCCAGCTCATCGAGCAACTGGAGGAAATGCCAGCGCCCGATGGCTTCCGGCGCATCACCCACATGCTGGTCGATGCCGGTGCCCGGGATTTCACCTGGGTCGATCCGAAACCGTCCAAGATCATCGAGACACCTCCGGCGATCAGCTTCACGGTCTCGACCGCGAAGTTCGAGGGCCGTGTAACGGTGCTGTACGACCGCGCAGGGGATGCCTACGTGGTGGAGTTGCACCGAGACGACGAGTTGATCGATCGGCATGACGAGGTGTACTTCGACATGCTCGGCGAAGTGCTGGAGCGACTCATCGATGACGGGCGTTGGCGCCTGATCGACGTAAGCGTCATCAACACGAAGGCGACTCGACCGCGCCAAGCGCTGCCGGCATGACGCCCCGCACTGAAGCCAGACGGTTCTTCGGCTGAACCGAACCCTCATCACGGCGTTTCAGTCCCTCTGGCCTTGTGCCCCACAGGCTCTCCATCCATCCGGGTGGAGGGCCTTTTCTCTAGTCCACGAAGGAGATTTCGACTATGTCACTGCGATTCAAAGGGGCCGACCTTCGCCCTGTGCTGACCGAGGCGATCGCCAGCCAATGCCGCCTTATCCTGGTCAAGGACCAAGGCGTATACTTCCTCGCCGAGAACGGCGAGCGCCGCCCGGATGGGCGGGTGAAGCTGCTAGCCTATGCCGTCGGCTGCAATCCGGATACAGACCCGTTTGGCAACTGGTGGGAACTAGCGCTCGCCGAACTGGGCGGCGATGACTTCGCCGAGTACCTTGATCCGAAGGACAGCTTATTCACTCGCATTCTGCACACCACTGACGACCTGGTGCTTTCCGCCACCGCCACGCATCTATCGCTGGAGGCGGTGCCTCCCGCGTAACGCGGCAACCGCCACTCGGCCCTCGCCAGTGGTCGGCAATATCCCCAGTAAGCCAGCATCCGGACTGTTCCGGGCATTGATGCAGCAGCCAGAAGAAAAAAGCCCTTCACTTATGATGAAGGGCCTTTTTTTAGAACTTATTCAGCGCTCTTTATCCACGCTTGAATAGACGCTCATGCATCCACCCATCGTTGGTCAGGATGACCGCCGCCTTGGCTTGTATGTCTCCCTGAGTCTGTTCCGCAAAATTCTTGTAGTTGGCACGCATGACTTCCGATTTGGCCCAGTCTTCTGCACCGTCTACCTTGTAGCGGTAGTTCACCTGCGACAGCTTTACGCCCATCATGTCGCTGGGTTCAGTGAAGTTGTCCACTTCCACGACGGTGTACTTGCCGGTACAGAAGGCATCTTGCCCAGCCAGCGTGTTCGCACCGTTGGCGACGAGGAATTTCTTACCGGTGTCAGTGATTTGGTACTCGGTGGCTGGCTCCATCTTGTTGCCGAACATGGCTTTGACTTCGGTGTCTCGCTTCGTCAACAGTCCGGCATCGACCAGCGCATCGGCGCGCTTCTTGTTCTGGCCGCTCAGCATATCTTGATTCGCCAGGGTGAACGGCAAGCCCTTTGCAGGAATCGAAGCGCATAGGCCCTTCTTGAGTGTCCAGGTACGCCTGGATGGCCTTGCTGAAGTTGCTCTTGTTGGCGTCTTTGGCGCTGCCGCACGCAGCAAGCGTAAAGGCAAGGCTACTGATGGCGACGATCTTGATGGCGGTATGCAAAACGAACTTCCTCTGTAGGTTAAGACAAACAGTTATTTATTTTGGCAGCGCGATTAGGCGATGTGTGTTCTCGGCATGGTGAGTGGTTTCTAATCGGTTCGTAG
This sequence comes from Pseudomonas syringae CC1557, assembly GCF_000452705.1. Taxonomy (NCBI): domain Bacteria; kingdom Pseudomonadati; phylum Pseudomonadota; class Gammaproteobacteria; order Pseudomonadales; family Pseudomonadaceae; genus Pseudomonas; species Pseudomonas syringae. Next base: position 2,640,746 of record NZ_CP007014.1, on the reverse strand, counting down.
AAGCGTAGTGCGCTTTCCTGCGGACGAACATATAAAAGGGAGTGGGTTCACTTCCCACCGCCCGATGCATAGAAGCGCAATGGCACAGAAAGGAAATGCGCGATACCCATGCAAACAGGGGTGTAGCGGTATCCCCGCAAATTCTCAGAAACAAGCGCTTTTATGGGTCAGCGGGCGATGCCAGTCAAGGTCTGTAGCCCCACTTCTCGATAATGGATTCCACGATGGCTTGATTTGCTGGGGTCGTGCCTGGACATGTCGTCAGATATGTCCGGCGTGCCTCCGCCGTGGCCGGCGGGTTGAACTGCGGGCTCCATACCTGGATAGCGTGGAAGACTGCGATCGGCGCCGAGCATTCGGGAGTCGGCGTTCCGGAGCCGGACACGCTGGCCATGCAAAGAAAGACCGTGCAAGGGTCCGGCGCCTGGGCGCGAGCTGTAGCGCTCAGGCCAAGGCCCAAAGTCGCAGCCAGTGCGATAGTGGCGGAAATAGTGCGTAGCTTCATGGTGAATACCTCCCTGGTAGTGATTGAAATGACGTGCTTGTCTGTGGGCGACTTGCGATAAGCGTGGCTCAGCGAGACAGCGCCCGCGCCGCTTGCTGTGGCGTCGGCTGGATTAGGCGATGCGTGGTTCTCGGCATGGCGGGTGGCTCTTAGTCGGTTCGTAGAGGCGGACGGCGCGGTCTGAGGGGGTGCGGTGAAGTTCTGTACCAAGTCTTACGCGAGAAGGTGGGGTGTAGCACTTAAGCATCTGCATAGTTAGGCATGAGTGCTCCAGAGTGAGGCTCGCGCCGCACCACTTTACCGAAACTATGCCTGACCACAACTTTAGGAAAGTCTCCGGTGCGGGGGGCTGGACTAGGAAATTCGCTAAACATCTGAATTTTAAGAATATTTCTTACGATTTCGTCGCTTCCGCTGCAACTGCTGTGGCAGACGATGGTCGACCTGGACAAAGGGAAGCGATCGGTTGCCGATTCATTGCTGCCCCGAGAGTAAGCTCCGCCCATGCTGCCCCCATGCCTGCTGACGTTGTCAGCGACATGCCAGGCAACCATCGGTCTTCGAGGTTGCGGCGCAGCTCCCGCTGCGTGACCGAGCCAGCTCGCACCGCATCCACCTGCGAGCGTCCACCGGCCTGTCCGGTGGCGGATGCTTTCGCCTTATCAACCCATCGCGGGGTTACGCACCCTTCCCCGCTTGCGTGGGCTCGGTGTGTCTCCGCTTCTTCCCTATGGAGATTCACCATGAACACCACGTCCAACGAGAAATCGTACTTCGATCTGCACACCTCAGGCATCGGCTATCTGCAACGTGCCCGTGAAGTACCCGTCAGGGGCGGCCGCCGTGCGCAGCCTTTCGTTGCATGCACCATCGCCGCGCTGGTCGGCCCCGCCAGGGATCCCAGCTATCGCTACTTCGACGTCAAGGTCTCGGGTGCAGAGGCCAAGAAGCTCGTTCAGCGCTACGTCGGCGTTGAAGATCCCAAGCAGCGCCCGCTGGTGCGCTTCCGCCTCGGCGACCTCTGGGGCGATGCGTACATCCGCGACAAGGGCGAGCACAAGGGCAAGGCCGCCGCGTCTCTCAAGGCGCGACTGCTCAAGGCCGAGCTGATCGATAGGGCCGAACTGGCTTCGATCGAGCAGCACGAGCTGATTACCCGTGGCATCGGCTACCTCAACCGTCCGAAGGACGTCACCCCCAAGGGTGGCGATCCGTTCCTGTCGTGCTCCATCGCCGCACTGACAGGACCTGTCGATGAACCGGAATACCGGTACTTCGACACGATCGTCGCCACCCCTGAAGCCGAGCATCTGGTTCGCCGATGCGTGCAGGCCATCGAAGGGGATCGCAAGGTGCTGATCGCCTTCCGTCTCAACGACATGAAGATCGATCCGTACATCCGCACCAAGGGCGAGCACGCCGGGGAACCTGCCGCGAGCCTGGAATCGACGCTGGTCCACATCGGTCTGATCAAGATCGACGGCACCCAGGTCTATCCGACGAGCCAGGCGCAAGCCAAGGCGCCGCCGGAGATGGACGCATCCGCGACCAAAGCCGACACCATCATCGACACGGCCGCCAACCCCGTTTCCGACCAACCTATCGAGTACGCCGAGCGCGAGCACGAAGGTGCGGTCGAGGAGCAGGAACTGGCATTGGTTGCTTCGTTTTGACCCGGCTTGGCCCCTCACGGGGCCAAGCCGCTTTTTCCTATTTCTCAAAGGAGAGCCATCATGGCAGTCACATCGGTGCCCGAGAGATCGGTATCGCCCATCGTCGTCCCGGGCCAGCTCACGCTGCGCACCGTCCGCGGTAAGTACGGCCCGTTCCCGGTCGGCCGCCTTTCCACACACCTTGGTGTGTTCGAGGTCAAAGACCCCGAGCTGGAGCAGTACCCCGAAGGCAAGTACGACGGAGAATTCGTCATCAGGTACATCTTTCCGAAGTCCTATCCGGTCGGCGGCGGCATGCGGTTCGAGATCCGCGCCAGCCTGGACGGAATGACGCTCAACGGCATAGAAAAGCTGAGCCGTGACGAGGCACGCAGCTTCGCCACACAGGATGTCGATCCGCTCGAAGAAGAGCTTGGGGCGCAGCCGGTGGCAACGTCGGCCAAGCCCGCCAGAGCCTCGCGACCCGCCAAACCTGCCCCCTTGGAGGCATCGGCGGACCCGCTGATTGATACCACGCCGTTCGGTGTGGATGCGCCGCCGCCCGCTGCGTCTGCCGCCCCCGGCAGCGAAGAAGATCCGGACGCCGCGCTGTTCGGCGCACTGTGGCCGCTGGGCGAATCTGTGAAGCTGGATTCGACCATTGACCGCCGCGCCTTGCGCGCACAAATCGCCCGCCTGAACGAGCTGGGTTTCGCGCTGGACTTCAAAACGCAAGAGTGGAGCCGACAGGCCGAACTGCAAACTGCGTACCCGCCGCGGCGCTGATGGTCTGAACCAGGAGAAACCGACATGAGCCTGATCCTGGCAATGCTCCCGCGGTCGCTGCTGGCATTCGTTGAAGAGCAGTTGTCCAACGACGAAGTTTCCTCGGACGAGGAAATGCTGGAGTACTTCATCAACAACGGTCTCACCGAGGAACAGGCGCGGCAGGCACTGACCTACCGCGACCAGTACCTCAACAACATCTACCTGGACGGCTTCACGCCGATCACAGCATCAGACGAGGTGCTTCATTTCAATCCGCACACCCGGCAGTTCGAGCCGGACTGAGCGTTTTCCTTCCAGCCCAGGGGCAGCACCAGCCTCCGAGGGCGGTGCTGTTCCCGGTCAATCGAGGACATCACCATGCCCGCAAACACTTCTTCCACCACGCTGTATCGCATCGACGAATGCCCGGACGTGATGGCCGACGCCTGCGTCGGCAACAATCAAGGCAACCTGATCTTCCTTTCGATCTGGGCGCGCGACACCGCCGTCCAGCAGTTCCTAGCTCGTCTGACCCTTGGCGGCGACGAGCAGGGACTGGACCAGTTCCACGTCATCACCGACCAGGGTGGCAGCGTCCCGGTGTTCATCGGCAACGTTGATCGACTGGAAAAGCGCGTCACACGCGCCTACCGGCGCACGCTGTTCGGCTCTCTTTCCAACGTGTGGCTGTTCGACCGGCGCTGCGTCAAGCCCGACAAAGCCAACGCCAGCGCGCTGGCATTGCTGCCACGCGACAGCGCCCACCGGCTCGACCGCCTGTGGATGCTGGTGCGGGACACCTGCCCGTTGCCCTTGCTCGATCACTGGCGCGAGACCGTGCTGGAACTGCTGCAAACCCGCGAGATGCTGACCCGCCTTCCGTTCGCCCTCGGGCCACTGGAAGGCCATCAGCTCACCATCGACGTGCCAGCGCTGACTCTGGCGCTGGGCACCCTGATCCGCAGTGACGTGCTCACCGCCGATGCCTATCCGGCCAAGATTTCTGCGCCCAAAGCGGTAACGGCTTGACCTACCCGTGGAGGCACGCCTTGGCGGGCTTCCACCATTCATCCCCACCAACCAGGAGATATTGATGGCCCTCATGTTCCCGCGGCTCGCCCGCAATTTCATTCGCAATGGATACTTCCCTACGGATGAACCCACGCTCGAAAGAGCTCTCAACGCACTCATGCCAAGCGACGGACCGATGTGCATTCTCGATCCTTGCGCAGGCGAAGGCGTGGCGATCGCTGAAGCCGCCCATGCCCTCGGGCGCGAGCAGGCCAAGGCGTTCGCTGTCGAGTTCGACGCGGAGCGGGCACGCCATGCCCGCGGCCTGGCCGATCACTGCCTGCACGCGGACCTGATGGACACGATGATTTCCAAGCAGTCCTTCGGGCTGCTCTGGCTCAACCCTCCGTATGGCGACCTGTCCAAAGACGTCAACGGCAACATTGGGTATCAGGGCCAGGGCCGCGCCCGCCTCGAAAAGCTGTTCTATCAGCGAACCTTGTCGCTGCTGCAGTACGGCGGTGTGCTGGTCTTCATCGTTCCAGGCTACGTGCTGGATGCGGAGCTGGTCGGCTGGCTGACGCGCCACTACACGGACCTGCGGATTTACCGAGCGGTAGAGACGCAGTTCAAGCAGCTGGTGATCTTCGGCCGCCGGATGCGCCAGCGCGAGCAGGCGCCGGATGGCGTCAAGACTATGCGCAATCTGCTGCTGCAGGTTGGGCTTGGCGAAGTCGAAGCCGAGGAGCTGCCGAGCGAATGGCCGCTCCAGCCTTACATCGTCCCCGCCAGTCCGGCCGAGCCGGAGCACTTTTTCCGCGTGACGATGGAGCCGGAGCAGTTCGCCGATGAGGTTGGTCGGCTCCAAGGCCTCTGGCCATCGCTGGACACGCACCTGGGGGCCGCGCAGCAGTCGCTGCGTCCTCCAGCGCGTGCTCTTTCCCACTGGCATCTCGCTTTGGCCCTGGCCGCGGGCGCGATATCAGGCGTGGTGCGTTCCAAGACAGGGCGCCTGCTCGTCGTCAAAGGTGACACCCACAAGGACAAGACGCTCCAGAGGGAATTCACCGAACGCGACGACGGCTCCATCGCCGAAACCCGGATCCTCACCGACAAGTTCGTCCCCGTCATCCGCGCATGGGATATGACGCCTGGCTCCCCGACACGGGGCGAGGTGTTGACCATCCGCTAATCCCCGGACGCCTGACGTCCCGCTGCACTTCATCAAAGGAGAAACACCATGCTCTCACGTCTGTTCCAGCGGCCTGCGCAGCAGAAGCAACCAGTGTTCGCACCGGCCTCGCTGCAGTTGAGCGAAAAGGTGCATTGGCTGGCCTGCAAAAGTCTCATCGATCCCCTCGCTTATGTGCAGCGTCATGTGCGCGGCGATTGGGGAGAGATCGACGAGGCGACCCGCCAAGCCAACGACGCCGCACTCCAACAGAAAAACCTGATGATCTCCTACTACCGGATCACGCCGGAGCTGGTGCTGATCGTCAGGACCAGCGAAGACCACCAGACAACGGTGGTCCAGCTTCCCGAAGAGCGCGACATGATCTGAAGACAGCACATCGTCATCCCATCCACCTGACGGAGCCACTTCACTCCGCCAGGGGTGTCGTGGCTCAATGCTACATCAAGGAGGAGCCCATGGCATCGCATCGCATAGAGACCTACTGCCGGGAGCTGCTGTTTCCCATCGGCGCACTCATCCTCAGCAAAGGCATCGACCGCATGGTCCGCTCTGGCCGTCTGGACCCGCTTCCGTACTTCCGTCGCCACGCCCGTGGCGATTGGGGTGAAGTCACCGAGGAGCAATGGCAAGCCAACGGCATCGCACTGCAATCGGGCGCATCGCTGGAGTCGCACTACGTGGTCCACCCTGAGCTGAGCATTCGCATCGTCACCGATGCGAAACGCCATTTCACCCTCATCGTGCTGCGGTCCGAAGACTAAGCACGTTTCACCCACAGGCTGCCAAGGCCTGCGTTTTCCATCCACCGTCGGCCGCTTGCCGATTGAGATTGATCTTCCCACCCCGGGGCATGCCATTGCCCCGCTGGGGGTGGTGCATGCCCCATTTTTCTTTGGAGCATCACCATGTCCCTCGATCTCGACTCTACTGCCGCAGAAGACACTCCCGTGCAGGGCGAACTGCTCGATGCGGAATCTTCCCCTTTGACCCTGAGCCTTCAGGATTTTGTCGGTGAGTTCGGCGACGAACTGCTCGACTCCCTCAATCGCGCAAACCCGCCGGTCTATACGGGCCAGCCGCAGGCGCACCGTCAGCTCATTGTCACCAGCCTCAAGCGCAAACTGTTTGAGGCCCAGGCCGAAGTCGTCCATGCCGCCGCCGAGTTGCTTATCGACCGTGGCGAGCGCGCCGCGATCGTCAACGGCGAAATGGGCTGCGGCAAGACGACCGTCGGCATCGCCACGGCCGCCGTGCTCCATGCCGAGGGCTACCGCCGCACCCTGGTTCTTTCGCCACCGCATCTGGTTTACAAGTGGCGGCGAGAGATTCAGGAGACGGTGGCCGGCGCAAAGGTCTGGGTACTCAACGGCCCCGACACACTGGTCAAGCTCATCAAGTTGCGCGAGCAGTTGAGCGTGCAGCCCACGGCTCAGGAGTTCTTCGTCCTGGGGCGCGTGCGGATGCGGATGGGCTTCCACTGGCGGCCCGTCTTCAGCCGGCGGCGCACCCGCGACGGCGACGTAGCAGCCTGCCCGGACTGCGGCCATGCCATCACCGACCTCGACGGCGAACCGGTCAATCCGATCGAACTCGAAGCCGAGGAGTACCGCAGGAAGTGCAGCCATTGCGCCGCGCCTCTTTGGACTCTGGTCCGCCCGAGAAGCCTGTCCGGTAGCGACCAGTCCTCGGCCGTCCTCAAAGCCTTGAAACGCATCCCGACAATTGGGGAAGTAACCGCGCAGAAGCTGATGCAGAAGTTCGGTGACGGCTTTCTGGCATCGATGCTGGGCGACAACATCCATGAGTTCATCAACTTGATGGATGACCGCGGCGAGCTGGTCTTCTCAGACCGCCAGGCGACGCGCATGGAACGTGCGATGGCGAACATGGAGTTCGGGTTTGGTGAGGGAGGCTATCAGCCGTCCGAGTTCATCAAGAGATACCTTCCTCAAGGTACGTTCGACCTACTCATCGCCGACGAGGCGCACGAGTACAAGAACGGCGGCAGCGCCCAAGGGCAGGCCATGGGTGTGCTGGCAGCAAAGTCTCGCAAGACGTTGCTGCTCACTGGCACGCTGATGGGTGGCTACGGTGACGACCTGTTCTATCTGCTGTTCCGAGCCCTTCCCGGGCGGATGATCGAAGACGGCTACCGCCCGACCACGAACGGCAGCATGACCTCGGCCGCGATGGCGTTCATGCGCGATCACGGTGTCCTCAAGGACATCTATTCCGAGAGCACCGGCACGGCGCACAAGACTGCGAAAGGCACGAAAGTCAGTGTCCGAACGGTCAAGGCTCCGGGCTTCGGCCCCAAGGGCGTGCTGCGCTGCATCCTGCCGTTCACGATCTTCCTCAAGCTCAAGGACATCGGTGGCGACGTTCTGCCCCCGTATGACGAGGAGTTCCGTGAAGTCGCGATGGACACGGCACAAGCCGCGGCCTACCGCGACCTGGCGGGTCGGCTAAACACGCAGCTGAAGCAGGCTCTGGCGCGACGCGACACGACCTTGCTAGGGGTGGTTCTCAACGTGCTGCTGGCCTGGCCGGATTGCTGTTTCCGGTCGGAGACCGTGGTGCATCCGCGCACGCGGGACACCTTGGCATTCGTCCCGGCTCAGTTCAACGAGTTCGAGATCACTCCCAAGGAGCGCGAGCTAATCAACGTCTGCAAGCAGGAGAAGGCGCAGGGGCGCAAGGTCCTGACCTATACGGTCTATACCGGCAAGCGCGACACCACGTCGCGCCTGAAGATGCTGCTGGAACAGGAAGGCTTCAAGGTGGCGGTACTGCGCGCGAGCGTAGATGCCAGCCGCCGCGAAGACTGGATTGCCGAGCGGTTGGACCGCGGCATCGATGTGCTCATCACCAACCCCGAACTCGTCAAGACGGGATTGGACCTGTTGGATTTCCCGACGATCGTGTTCATGCAATCGGGTTACAACGTGTACTCGCTCCAGCAAGCGGCTCGCCGTTCCTGGCGCATCGGGCAAGAAGAGGACGTGCGAGTGATCTACCTTGGCTACGCCGGCTCCTCGCAGATGACCTGTCTGGGGCTGATGGCCAAGAAAATCATGGTCTCGCAGTCCACCTCGGGCGACGTGCCCGAATCGGGGCTTGATGTCCTGAACCAAGACGGTGATTCAGTCGAGGTCGCACTGGCCCGGCAGCTTGTCGCCGCCTGACTCTCTCTACTTACGGCCCTTCGGGGCCGTTTTTTTTGAGCCATGGCCAGTAAATCGGATATAGCGTGATGTGCGTTGTTTGCTTTTGCACACGTCGTTAGCATTGATGTAGAGGGCTTGATGTTTCAAGACACCAAGCTGCATTCTCCGCCTGTCAATAAGGCAGCTGTGCTATAGGAAAAATATTTTATTTGACCTATATTTCCTGGCTTGAATAAGATCTTAGACGCCATAAATCGATCATTGTTATCTCACACACCCAAGCACTGATAATCGTACCATGCAAGAATGAGAGGAATTCCATGAAATTTCTTTGGACTTTAGTGGTATTTCTCCCATGCTTCGTTGAAAGCGTTCAAGCTGAGCAGGGCTGTCCACCGGGGCAGTACCAGATCGGAGGACAAGGTGCGGTAGCATGTGCGCCGATTCCACAAGAAAACTCCGGTCAACAGCAACCAGTTGCTCCGCGTCCAACCGGAGAATGGATAGAAACTTGGGGGGCGATCGCGATGGGGTCCATTGATGCCACGACGAGCTTCGGTGTAACTACTGGTAAGCTTTCAAAATCTGAGGCGGAGGAGGATTCGCTAAGGCGTTGCGCTTCTCACGGTGAGGATAATTGCAAAGTTCTTATTTCATATCACAATCAATGCGTAGCGCTCGCCGAGCCTCAAATAAATGGAATGCCATTTTCTACAGGCGTGATTAGTGCAAGTAGAGCCGGAACCATCGCGGAAGCAAGTGAAATGTCCGCCAAAGACTGTAAAGAAAAAAATAAACAAACACCTTCTGCTCAATGCAAGGTGGGGTACTCCGCTTGCACAGAGCAAATTTTCCACAAATACTGAATTCGAGGTGAGATGATATGAGGTTAAGATGGATACTAGCTTATCGGATTAGCCTCGCAAGCATCTTTAAGGGGGGCAAAATGTTCAAGATCCTACCTCTACTCTTTATCATGGCCTTCGCATCTAACGCCATAGCAGAAGGCGCATGTCCCCCAGGGCAATACCAGATCGGAGGTCAAGGAGCGGTAGCGTGCGCGCCGATTCCACAAGAAAACTCCGTTCAGCAGCAGCCAGTTGCCCCGCGTCCAACGGGGGAATGGATTAAAACATGGGGGGCAATCGCAGTAGGCTCTGTTGATTCAACTACGATCTATGGCATAACTACAGGAAAACTCTCAAAGTCTGATGCAGAGGAAGATTCACTAAAGCGTTGTTCCTCGCGTGCAAAGGATAACTGCAACGTAGCGTTCACATATCACAATCAATGTGTAGCCATCGCAGAACCTCAAATAAACGGATTACCACTTACCGATGGCTTAATTAAATTTATAAGTGCAGCAACAATTGCCGAAGCAAGTACCGAAGCCTCTAAGAGATGTATTGAGCTCAACAAAAAAGTGCCTAATACGACGTGCAAAGTTGTGTACACAGCCTGCACAGAGCCACTTTTCTACAGGTACTAAACTCGAGATCAAGCGGCATGAAATTAACATATATATCAAGTTTCGCTATTTTGTATTTGACAATGAGGCCTACGACCGTGCTATTCAGACCGCATCCTGACGTACAGTTCGCATATTCGTGAGCGGCCCGACTCCAGCGGCGATGGTATAGCCAATCAGAGCAATAATCGCACCATGCAGAATGAGAGGAATGCTATGAAATTTCTTGGGATTTTAGTCGTATTTCTCCCATGCTTCGTTGAAAGCGCTCAAGCTGAGCAGGGCTGTCCACCAGGACAAATTCCCGCGCAAGCTGGTGGAAAACATGACTTCTTGCGGGCCAATCCCACAAGGCTATTATCAGCAACGTCAGCCTGAGCCTCCTCGCCCAACGGGGGAATGGATTAAAACATGGGGCGCGATCGCAGTAGGATCTATTAATTCAACTACAAACTATGGCGTTCCTACTGGCAAGCTTTCTGAATCCGAGGCAGAGGAAGACGCAATCAGGCGCTGCTCCTCACACGGAGAAACCAATTGCAAAGTTATTTTTACATACGAAAATCAGTGCGCAGTCATAGTAGAGCCGCATATAAATGGAAAGCCATTCTCGACCGGCTTCGTCAGAGCTGTTGGACGAGCCACTATCCCAGAGGCAAGTAGCGCGGCGATAAAAATTTGCACAGAAGATAATAAAAATACGCCCCAAGCAAAATGTGAAATTGTATATAGCGCATGCTCTGAACCTATATTTAATAAATACTGATTTATTTTAGAAGTTAGCGAATGCATCGTCTTATAAATAACATCTCCTGTGAGAGCACCGCTTCACGAGCTTGTTGTAAAGAGCATGAGCTGAGCAATACCTGCAAACAGGGGAAGGCACTGGGGCGCAAGGTTCTTACCTACACAGGCTATGCCGACAGGCTTTGAAAGCGATGGAAAATCAGGCGCAACGTGATTCGCATTGTTTGCTGCCGTACACATCCTTAGCAGTGATGGTGAGGGCTCGCTGTCTCAGGATGCCGGACTATGCCCTCCTCTCCACTCCGTTTCCACCATCCCGCACGCAACCTGCGGGCGGGACTCATCGGCCTGCTCTTGTCGGCGCTGGCTAGCGGCTGCGCGACTACCGCGGCGTCGCACGCGCCCGATGCCTTCGAGAAAACCTCGCCCGCATCGACACCCGAGGCGCCGCAGTTTATTCCGGTCGTGCGCTCTGGGCGCTACACCTTGGTGGAACTCGCCCCTATGGCAGCGCAGCGCGACCTGCTGCTACAGACCGTCGATGTCTCGATGCCCGAAGAAGCCCGCGCCACGGTCGGCGACGGACTTCGGCATGTACTCAAGCGCAGCGGCTACCAACTCTGCGAGACAGGGCAAGCCGTGATCGAGTTGTACGCGCTGCCGCTACCGGCGGCGCACTTGAACCTGGGCCCCCTGACACTGCGCGATGCGCTGCTCACGCTGGCCGGTCCGTCCTGGGAGCTGCGTGTAGATGACCGCACGCGCCGAGTCTGCTTCGAGCAGGTCAGCGGCGACGCTACCGCGCCGGCGCCCGGACAACCTGCCGCCGACGCGATGCAGACGTTGCCTTTCGCGGGAGGCCAACAATGAACAACGTTTCACAGTCTTCCTGGCGCGCGACTGCCGCCGTCGTCGTGCAAAGCCTGCTCTGGCTTTGGCTGATCAGCCTGAGCGTCTTCGCTATCCTGAACCATCAAACGATGAACAATCTGGCCGACCGGGAGCGTGTCGATTCCAGCATGCAGCGTCTCGAAACGCAGATCGCTAGACTCACCGAGACCACCAAAGCCTTGCAGCAGCGACCAGCAGCCGCGACCGCCGCTGGCTTGCAAGATATCCGGCAGGCCCTGGATGCCCGCATCGCACATATCGAGCAGACGCTGTTCGGCCTTGCCGCCATGGACGATCTTCAGGCACTGCGCGCCGAGGTCGAGCAGATCAAAACACGACAGGCACCTGCAAAGCCGCGTTCGCAGAACAAGCCCACTGCCGCCAAGCCTGAGCCGACCCCACTGCCGTTCCGCATCGTGGGTGCCGAGTTGCGCGCCGGCCAGCGCAGCGTAGCCGTCGCCCCATCATCGGGAAATTTCACCGCCGACCAAGTGCAGGTACTGCTGCCCGGCGACGCGTTTGGTTCCTGGCGCTTGCAGGCCATCGACCGGAATACCGCCGTGTTCCAGGACGGCGAGAAGACCCGCCGTGTGGCGATTCCCTAACGCAGAGACCATGAGATGAAACACCATCCCATCCTGATCTTCTCGCTGCTGGCGGCGCTGCATCTGTCGGCCTCGGCCCAGGAGCCTGCCACAGCCCAGTCCCGTAATGCGCCCAACCAGGAACGCCCCCTGGCGGGCCGCCCCCTCGACGACCACATGGCGCGCGACTGGGGACTGCAACCCCAGGAATGGGCACGCTACCAGGAGCTGATGAAGGGCCCGCTGGGCATCCAATCGCCCAACGTGGACCCACTGACCGCGCTAGGTATCGAAGCTCGCTCGGACGAAGAACGGCGCCACTACGCGGAGCTGCAAGTCCAGGTCGAAGCGCGTCGCGTCGAGAAACTGCTCGCCTACCAGCGCGCCTACGACGAAGCCTGGCAGCGGCTGAACCCCGGTATGCAGCGTGTGAACCTGCCCGATGACAAGCCGAGTGCCACCGCGCGCGGCAGCGGTCGCACAGCGGTGTTCGTCAAGGATGGCTGCGCGACCTGCGAGCAGCTTGTGCAGCGTCTGCAAACCTCGGGGGGCGAATTCGACCTGTACATGGTTGGCAGTCGCCAGGACGACGCGCGTATCCGCGAATGGGCCAAGCGCGCCCAGATCGACCCGGCACGGGTGCGCAGTGGCAGCATCACGCTCAACCACGATGGCGGTCGCTGGCTGTCGCTGGGTGTACCTGGCGACCTGCCGGCCGTCGTGCGCGAGGTAAATGGCCAATGGCAGCGTCAGCCGTAGCCGCTCCTCCCCTCTTGCGGCCCCTGCGAGCAGTGGTGCTCTCTGCCGGCCTTTGTGTCTGCGCTGCCCAAGCCCAAGAGGTTCCGCCACCGGCCTACCAACTTGCTGCGCAACGGGCGGGCATTCCCTCGACCGTGCTCTACGCCGTGGCTTTGCAAGAGAGCGGCATCCAGCGCAAAGGACGCAATGTTCCATGGCCGTGGTCCCTCAACATCGCCGGGCAGTCACGCCGCTTCGCCACGCGCGCCGACGCCTGTTCCAGCTTGCAGCAGGCGATGCGCTCCACGCCGCACACGCGCATCGACGCCGGCTTGGGCCAAATCAACCTGGGCTACCACAAGCAGCGCTTCACCAGTACGTGCGACCTGCTGGACCCTTACCGAAACCTTGCGATCGCAGCCGAAATCCTGAAGGAGCAACACGTGCCCGGCGAAGACTGGCTGCTCGCGATCGGCCGATACCACCGCCCCGCCGGCGGCGAGCCTGCCGCCCGCTACCGGCGCAGTGTGTCCCGCCACCTCACCCGTGTGCAACCGCCGCGGTGATCGCCGCGAGCCAGGAGATCTCCCCATGATGAAATTCCATCTGACTCTGCGGGGCCTGCTCATGCTGCTGGCGGCCCTGCCGTTGGCCTCGTATGCCGGCGAGCCAATGATCGTGGTCGAGGACCGTGGCGGAGCGTCGGCACTGCCGTACTACGAAGCCCTCAACCTCCAGCCGCGGGCCGATGGCGCGGCGCGGTCGCCCATCCCGACGCCCCAGGTTCCCGCGACACCCGCAGACGAGGCCGCGATGCTGCCGGTGCGCAGCGCCAGGCTCACGCCCGGTACCGTCGCGCGGCGGGTAATCGAGGCACCCGGCCTTCGGCCTTTCGTGATCGTCGGCGACGACAAGGCTTCCCAGGACTGGCTGCGACGCCATGCGGCCTCGTTGCACGAGCGTCGCGCCGTCGGCCTGGTGGTCAATGTCGAGACCGTGCAGGCCTTGACGCGGCTGCGCACGCTGGTGCCTGGCGTGCCGCTCGCGCCCGTGTCCGGCGACGACCTGGCCGAACGCCTGGGCCTGCGGCACTACCCGGCGCTGATCACCGCCACCAGCATCGAGCAATGAGGCCATGTCGGGGAAACAGCCGGTTGAAGTTCTGCTTCGCCCAGCGGTGGAGCTATACACCGTCGCAGCGTGTGCAGGCGCCGCGTTTCTGTCCTTGGTGGCCCCGTGGTCGCTGGCGCTGAGCCCGGCCATGGGCGTCGGCAGCGCGCTGGCATTCATTACCTACGGCGCGATCCGCTATCGCGATGCCCGCATCATCCTGCGTTACCGGCGCAACATCCGCCGCCTGCCGCGCTATGTGATGACGAGCAAGGACGTGCCGGTCAGCCAGCAGCGACTCTTCATCGGCAGGGGCTTTCTGTGGGAGCAGAAACACACCCATCGGCTGATGCAGACGTACCGGCCTGAGTTCCGCCGCTACGTTGATCCGACACCCGCATATCGACTGGCAAGGCGCCTGGAAGAGCGACTGGAGTTCGCGCCGTTTCCGCTTTCGCGTCTGCCCAGGCTCACGGGCTGGAATGCGCCTTTCAACCCGGTGCGACCGCTGCCGCTCGTGGGCGGCCTCCCACGGCTACATGGCATCGAACCGGAGGAAGTGGACGTCAGTCTGCCGCTGGGCGAACGCGTCGGGCACTCCCTAGTGCTGGGCACGACGCGCGTGGGGAAGACCAGACTGGCCGAGTTGTTCATCACCCAGGACATCCGCCGCAAGAACGCCGCAAGCGAGCATGAAGTCGTCATTGTCATCGACCCCAAGGGCGATGCCGATCTCCTGAAGCGGATGTACCTGGAGGCCAAACGCGCGGGCCGCGAAGGCGAGTTCTACGTTTTTCATTTGGGATGGCCGGAGATTTCCGCGCGCTACAACGCCGTGGGGCGCTTCGGGCGCATCTCGGAAGTCGCAACCCGCGTTGCCGGCCAGCTCTCCGGCGAAGGCAACAGCGCGGCTTTCCGCGAGTTCGCTTGGCGCTTCGTGAACATCATCGCCCGGGCATTGGTGGAACTTGGGCAGCGCCCGGACTACATGCTGATCCAGCGACACGTCATCAATATCGACGCGCTGTTCATCGAGTACGCCCAGCATTACTTCGCGAAGACGGAGCCCAAGGCGTGGGAGGTAATCGTCCAGATCGAGGCCAAGCTCAACGAGAAGAACATCCCCCGCAACATGATCGGGCGCGAGAAACGTGTGGTGGCGCTGGAGCAGTACCTTTCCCAGGCGCGCAACTACGACCCGGTGCTGGATGGCCTGCGCTCAGCTGTGCGGTACGACAAAACGTACTTCGACAAGATCGTCGCCAGCCTCTTGCCACTGCTTGAGAAGCTCACCAGCGGCAAGATCGCGCAGCTCTTGGCGCCGAACTATTCCGACCTGGCAGACCCGCGGCCAATCTTCGATTGGATGCAGGTGATCAGGAAGCGTGCCATGGTCTACGTGGGTCTGGATGCGCTGTCCGACGCCGAAGTCGCCGCAGCGGTCGGCAACTCGATGTTCAGCGATCTCGTCTCGGTCGCAGGCCACATCTACAAGCACGGAATCGACGACGGCCTGCCAGGGACATCGGCCAGCGCGCGGGTGCCAATCAACATCCACGCCGACGAGTTCAACGAACTGATGGGCGACGAGTTCATTCCGCTCATCAACAAGGGCGGCGGTGCCGGGCTGCAGGTCACCGCATACACGCAGACGCTCTCGGACATCGAGGCCCGCATTGGCAATCGGGCCAAGGCCGGTCAGGTGATCGGCAACTTCAACAACCTGTTCATGTTGCGGGTCCGGGAGACGGCCACGGCCGAACTCCTGACTCGGCAACTGCCCAAAGTCGAGGTTTATAGCACCACCATCGTCTCGGGCGCGACCGACAGTTCAGACATCCGTGGTGCGACCGACTTTACGTCGAACACGCAGGACCGTATCAGTATGTCCAGCGTGCCGATGATCGAGCCATCGCACGTGGTGGGTCTACCCAAAGGACAGTGCTTCGCGCTGCTACAGGGCGGTCAGCTCTGGAAGATCAGAATGCCGCTGCCGGCCCCTGCCCCCGATGAGGTCATACCGCAGGATCTGCAACAGCTCGCTAGCTATATGCGCCAGAGCTACACCAACACCACGCAGTGGTGGCAGTTCACCAGTTCTCCGGTCATACAGGACACAGCCTTGCCCAGCGACCTGCTTGATGAGGCGGTCACCGCTGTGCCCAACGCCGATGCCAGGGCGATAGATGACGCCGGCAACGAGTCCTCGCCATGAAAGACGTCGCCTCAACCGCGCAGCGAGAGCAGAACCAGAGCCAAGGCCTGATCGTCAGCACCCTTACGCTGCCGTTTCGGCTGCTCGGAGTGCTGATCGGCTCGCTGCTATTTTCGATCGTCGTGGAGTGTGTCGGCATGCACCTATTCTGGAAGGATCAGGGCTGGCGGCACTCCCAACAGATGTTGCAGTACGAACTAGGGCACCTCTCCAACCACTTCACGCGCAGCCTGGTCGTGCAGGAGCCAGGGCGCACGGCGCACGAGTTGGTGAATACCGGCTACGAATGGGTGTTCGTGCGCTCGGGCCTGCTGGAGCGCATGAGCCTGACTGCCGAGCACGCCCGCGCGCCCAGCCACGGGCAAACGCACAACTTTCGCTACTACATCAGCCAGATCTATGTCTGGACCGAGAGCTACCTGATTGCCTCGGCTTTCACGACGCTCACTTTCCTAGTGAGACTGCTTGTTCTGGTGCTTATGCTGCCGCTGATCTTGACGGCGGCATTCGTGGGCCTGATCGACGGCTTGGTACGGAGGGATGTGCGCCGGTTCGGCGCGGGCCGCGAATCTGGGTTTATTTATCACCGGGCAAAAGCAAGCCTGATGCCGCTGGCCTTGCTGCCCTGGGTCACCTACCTGGCGCTGCCGACCTCGGTGCATCCGTTGCTGATCCTGCTGCCCGGCGCAGCCTTGCTGGGCTTGGCCGTGAGTCTGACTGCGGGGAGCTTCAAGAAGTATCTCTAGCCCGAATGGCACTTACTTCACGTCGTTTAGGATGTCCATGCTTACGGGCGCGTTCCCGAGCGAGGGGCCGTGGCTTCCTTGAGCCAAAGGTAAGATTTTGGTCACCGCGCATGATGAAGCGATGGTCCCGCTCCTGGAGCAATTGCACTAGCCAGGCAGCCGGATAGCCCCGGTCAATCAGCAACACATCATCGGAGCCGAGCTTGATCGGCGCGCACGCAAGGTTTCGTTGAGCCAGCTCAGCGCGGGCAGCGGCAGCTGGCGCTTGCGCGTGAAGGCTGTTGGGTAATCGGGGTGTCGCGCGTGCTGAGCGAATCAGTCCGATGCGATGGCCTGGGACAGCTCCATCGGAAGATGCTGGACGGAATCAAAGGTATTCGCTCTTCATGGCAAGAACAAAGAAGTCAGAACCCCTAATTATATTAACAACTTACGAAAGCTCTAGGGTTAAGCTCGGTTCAGTCGCGAGGGTGAAATAGTTGCCGAATTAAAAGGCAAATATATTGAAGAGGCTAAGCGATTAATATATCCAAGTATGGGGCTCCTTATTATGAGACGTCTTCGCCACCAAGCATTATTGCTCACTTGCCCCCGCCAAAAGAAAAGTTTTACATATGGGAGAGGTAAATTTCCTCTTTTGACAGGACTTCCCCAACAGGTTCTTGCGTTGACACCTCGCAAGGTCACCCCATTATTGTGGAAACCTACCAAACCCAGCGTATTGACTACAGTTGAAATGTGCAAATAAAAACAAATACAGAGGCTAAACTCAAGATACCCAGGTTTCAAAGTGCAGTTCTCTGGAAAAGTCCTTGATGAACATCATGTAGCTAAACCACGCCGAGCCTAAAACTGCTACAGCAAAAGGAAGATAAAGAAATTTGATAAAAGCCATTTTCTTTGACTTCGATGGGCTCCATCTCGTGTTGAGTGGAACTTGACCTCACGCACGGCGAACGAAAGACGACGATTCGTGGAGTAGTAGGCTGGCGTTTTTCTCCAAGAATTACGCGATGGCCGTTCGGGATCGATACTGATATCGCTGGCTTCCAATCCTTCAGCACAGCACGGCGGACGATTGCTGGTTTCGAGGCGGTACTGTCGTTGAGGAAAGGGGTCGGCTTTTCCGGCCGCTGGACAGTCAACCATCAGGACGATTTGGTTGCGCGCCTCTTCGGGACTTACAAAGGTTAAAAACGCGAAAGCTGTATTTTCAAAGGTAGCCGCGGCTTCTGTGGACATTTGCGACGAGGCAAATGAGCGCTTCGTCAGATCACGGGCCAACCCGCGCTGTCATCATATCCAACAAAAGATTTGGTAGAAGAAGGCTACGGAGAGCACAGCAAGCATCACTGTAACGAGCTTCAAAAGCCTCGCCGAGTGCCGTAGGGAGAAAAATGCCCAGAAGCAAGCAATCGCGCTGATCACGGCATATATTGGCCAAAGGACAAAAGGCAAAAGGAAGGACAGAGCATAAAAAAGCCCGCCTGGGTCAATCTCTAGGGCGGCCTTCTGAAGTATGGGCAGTGTCTCTAATGTAGCCCAGAAAGCAAGCTCGCAACATGCGAGAATTGCGAGGGGAAAATAGATAATCTTGGCCCACAGAGAATGGGGGCTATTCGTCTTATCTGTCATGGCGGTGGCCTCGTTGCATGTGCCCGGTTATCCCGCTGCCTTTAAACGTTTATCCCAAATTTTAGCACGACATCGCAGATGAAGGGTTGAGCGACATTGAAGTTGACGACTCCAATGGCCACGATGGTGGTTGCGCCTTATCCTCCTTTTATGTTCAAGAGCGATGTCGCTCGTCGATGTCATTCGACGACATCGGAGTTTCAATGGTGATGTTTTCATCGTTGGGGGCGATGCCGATGGCCTCCGGATTGGATGAATCCACCGAATTAACCCATGTCACCCCTTGGACGCATATCGGGCATGAGGCTTGATGCGATGTTGCGCCCGCGGGCGAGATCCACCTTGCATGAACCGCTGCGTGTAGGCGGCCAACTGCTGCAAGGCTTGGTTGATCTGTGCAAGCACATCCCCCAGGCGCAGCAGCAAGCGCGGCAAGCACACCGCCGCGTAAGCCCGATTGCAGCGATGGGCGGCCTCGCCCACAGGATAGGCATCCAGCGCAGTAGCACACATCAGCCAATCCATGTTGTCCGCCAGCACCTTGGCCGCCACATCAACAATCAACGCCTGTTGACTCAATCCCGAGACCGCCTCCAGATGCAAGCGATGCTTTAGACGCTTGAACACCTCCTCGATACGCCAGCGCTGGTGATACAGATCACCAAAGGCCCCGCAGGCACATCATTAGGCGCTTAGATTCGTCGCCAGCACCCGTATCGTGCCGGTGGGCGCGACATTGGCCACCAGACGCACAGAGGGGGCCGTGCGCTAACACGCCCAGTCAGCCGCATCCTTGGCCGAAACCGCAGCGTTGAGGCCTATCGAGGCGATGAAAAACCTCAACATCTGGAGTTTCTACATCCGCCTCGCCCAACGTCCGATTGCACCGAGGACGCTGGGCCGGCCCGTTCACTCGGCTTGTGCGCCTTAGCCCCCTCATCAACAGTCTGAATGATGTGCTGGGGCTCCACAGTGCCAGCACCTTGGTGCAGGAATACCGCAGGCATCCACCGATCCCACCACTAGCCCACCAATCCGGTCACCCGTGGATTCCTATTGTTCGCAGCTTAAAGCAGCGCTGATCGCCACGATCTGGCCATTGCTGCTTACACAGGAATGGCGCGATGGTAGCTTCGATCTGGCTGCGCGCCGCGCATCGCGGCGTACCCACTGTTCTCGCAATGGCCCTCTTGATGGGGCTGTCCCCGACGTCCTTTGCCGAGTCTCCGGCACAGCGCCAGGAGCTGGTCGCCGCGCTGCGCCAACTCGATGCGCTGGAGCGCACCGTCGCGGACAGCGCCGCGCATGCCCCCGTCACGCCGGGCGAGCGCTACCACTTCGACTATCCGCGCCTCCAGGCTGATCTGGCGCGCGTGCGCACCGGTATCCGGGATCACCTCAATCCTTCGCGTGCCCAGCCGCGCGATCCATCCGAACTGGCCGGCGACTACCGCACCGAGCGGGGAGCCGAGCCGCCGCGTACGACCGCGGAGGAACAGCCATGAACGCTGCCCAGGTATCGGCATTCCAGGCCAACAGCGGTATCGCGCCTTCCGCGATGGCGACCGTCCTGGTCGGCGTCGTCTTCGCGGTCCTGCTCGTCTGGGGCGTCTGGGCCATCCGAACGGCCTACGTGGGGTGGTCCGAGAGCCGCCTCAACCAGCGCCAGTTCCTCGGCGTGTGCATCCGCTTCGTCGCGATGTACCTCGTCCTGAGTTTCTTCCTACTCTCCTGACCTGAAAGGACTGACCATGCAAAGCCGCATCCTCACTTCCCGTCTTGCTCAGCGTGCCACTGTGGCCCTGGGCGCAGCCGCGCTGCCCGCGCTGTCGTTCGCACAGGGACTGCCGCAACTGGAGAACCCCACGCGCGGCGCCGGCAACGGCATCATGGAGACCATCCGCAATTACGGCTACGACATCATCATGCTCGTAGCCTTGCTGGTCGTGGCGTCGATGTTCATCGGCGTCTGCTACCACGCATACGGCACCTACGCGGAAATCCACACCGGCCGCAAAACTTGGGGTCAGTTCGGACTCACCGTCGCCATCGGTGCAGTGCTGCTCGTGATCGGTATCTGGCTCCTAACCGAAGCCACCGGCATCCTGTAAGGGGACTGGCCATGTCCGAGCACGAACACGTCCGCGCTGACGGAACGCTGACGTTCCTTCCGCACCGGCTCAACCGTCATCCCGTGGTTGTGCGCGGCCTCACTGCCGACGAGTTGTGGATTTGCTGCTTTCTGTCCGGCGGCGTAGGTCTGCTGGTCGGCGCGCCGCTGTCATGGGTGTTCCGCACTATCGCGCTAGCGCCCACGTTCGTTGTATTAGGCGTGGCCCTCGGCCTATTCATCGGCGGCGGAATCCTGCGCCGCCTCAAGCGCGGCCGGCCGGATACCTGGCTTTACAGGCAATTGCAGTGGCGAATCGCCACGCGCCATCCGCTCGCCGCTGGCTGGGTGGGCGGGCATATGCTGATCTCGCGCTCAGGCTTCTGGTCCACTCATAGGTCCATGACAAGGGGCGCACGATGAGCCGTTTCAAGAACGAGATCACCCATCTCCAGGCGCACATCAAAACGCTTCGTCTGGCAGCTGGTGCGCTGGTGATCGTCGCCCTCGTGATGGGCGGCGGCTGGTGGAGCGCACCGCGCGACTTGACGATCCACGTCCCCCCAGACCTGCGTTCGGGGAGTACTCGCAAATGGTGGGAGGTTCCACCTGAATCGGTCTATGCCTTCACGTTCTACGTGTTCCAGCAATTGAATCGTTGGCCGACCAATGGCGAAGAAGACTACCCGCGAAACCTGCATGCGCTTTCGCCGTACCTCACGCCGTCTTGCCAAGCCTTTCTGCGTGCCGACTTCGATTACCGGCGCAACACGGGCGAACTGCGGCAACGTGTGCGCGGCATCTACGAAATACCTGGCCGCGGCTATGGCGATGATCCCACCGCCCGTGTGCGCGTGGTCTCCGACCGCGAATGGGTGGTGACGCTGGACATCAGCGCCGACGAATACTACGGCGAGGAGCAGGTCAAGCGCGCCCTGGTGCGCTACCCCATCAAAGTCACGCGGGTGGATGTCGACCCCTCGCGCAACCCATTCGGCCTGGCGCTCGATTGCTATGACGGCACGCCCCAGCGCATCAGTGCACCGGAGTCGGCCCGTCCAGCAGCTGGCGGCCTGCCTGCGCAAGCGCCTCAAGGAGAAACACCATGAAGCACTCTGTACTCGCGCTGCTGGGGCTGCTGACCATGGCCTCGACTCCTGCCTCCCAGGCCGTGGAAATTTTGCGTTGGGAACGCATGCCGCTGGCGGTGCCACTGAAGGTCGGCCAGGAGCGCATCGTGTTCATCGACCGGAACGTGCGCGTCGGCGTGCCTGCGGGCGTGGGCGAACGCCTGCGCGTGCAGAGCGCAGGCGGCGCGGTGTACCTGCGCGCAAACGAGCCTATCGAACCCACGCGGCTGCAGCTGCAAGACGCCAACACCGGGGCATTGATCCTGCTGGACATTGCTGCCGAGCCGGCCAAGGATGGCGAGCCTGCGCTGGAGCCGGTGCGCATCGTCGAGAGCGCTGCGCCCCCCTCGCGCTACGGCGATCAGCCGGCCGGTGACGACAAGGCGCCAGTGGCCGCCGATCAACAGGCCGATGAACGGTCCCCCCGGCGAGAAACGCCCATCCCGGTGGTACTCACACGCTTTGCCGCGCAGCACCTATACGCGCCGCTGCGCACCGTCGAACCGCTGCCGGGCGTCATGCGGATCAACCTGCGCCGGGACCTGGACCTTGGTACCTTGATGCCGACGCTGCCGGTACGTGCCACCGCCCTCGCCTCGTGGCGGCTGGAAGACCAATGGGTGACGGCCGTTCGCCTCACCAACACCAGCACCGGCTGGATCATGCTCGACCCCCGCGTGCTGCAAGGCGATTTCCTCACCGCGACCTTCCAGCATGAGGCACTCGGCCCGCGCGGCACGCCCGAGGACACTACCGTTCTGTACCTGGTGACGCGCGGGCACGGCCTCGCGCAGTCACTTTTGCCTGCCATCCAGCGCTTCGACCCGGCCACACATTTGCCGCAGCCGGAAGCCAACGACGAGGCCCCGATGGACGGCAAGGAGGTCCGCAATGCGCAGTAACGGACTCCTGAAGTGGCTGATGATTCCTGTGGCCCTGCTGGTGCTGTTCGTCGGTATTCGGCTGTTCCCCAGCGGCGGGACGTCGGCTCCGCCCCAATCCGACACAGGTAACCAACTCACACCCGAAGAGATGAAGGCCTTGGGCATTGCGGGCGATACCCCGCGCGACACTGTGGCAACGCTCGTCGCCCAGGTAAAGCAACTGCGCACCGAGCTTCAAACCGCGCTGTCAGACAACAAGTCCCAGCGCGAGGAAAACCAGCGCCTGCGCCAGCGCGAGAACTCGATCGACCAGCGCATCAACTCGGCGCTGGAAACCGAACGCTCGAGTCTGCGCCGCGACCAGCAACAGGCGACCAGTGAACGCCAGCAGACCGAGGGTCTGCTCGCCGACCTGCAGCGGCGTTTGGATAGCATCGGCGGACGCGGGGGCGGCAATACCGATCTGCCAGTGGGCCTGGGGCTGCACGACGGCGACCAGGTCGGGATGGAAGGCGGCATGCGCTGGGTGGATCCGGACGACAAGAAGCCCGACGACGGCCGCAATGGCAGCCGTGGCGCGAATAGCGGCACGAACTTTCCGACCAGCTTCGGCCCTGCGCAGAGCACGCTGGACACTCCAGAGCAAACCGCACCGAAGGCGGTCGAGGACTCCGCTGCGGCCAAAAACACCAAACCCATATACACCGTGCCGACGAACTCGACGCTCATGGGATCGGTGGCAATGACGGCGCTGATTGGCCGCGTCCCAATCGACGGAACCGTGAACGACCCATACCCCTTCAAAGTCCTCGTCGGCCCCGACAATCTCACCGCCAACGGCATCGACATTCCTGACGTGGCCGGTGCAGTGTTCAGCGGCACGGCTTCGGGGGACTGGACGCTTTCATGCGTGCGCGGCCAGGTGCGCAGCATCACCTTCGTCTTTCATGATGGAACGATCCGCACGATTCCCGAAGATCGCGACGGCAACCAGCGAAACAATCAGCAGCAAAATTCACAAAGTGGGGGCCTGGGTTGGATCAGCGATCCCTACGGCATTCCATGCGTCAGCGGCGAACGGCGCAGCAATGCGCAGCAGTACCTCGGCTCGCAAGCCCTCATCACGGCGGCTGGTGCCGGCATGGCCTCGCTCATCAAGAGCGACAGCGGCCAGATGTCCTACGTGGGATCGGACGGCTCCATTGGCACCGTAGGCATCACCGGTCAGGAAGCGGTCGGTCGGATTCTCGCGGGCGGTGTCAAGGAGATGTCGAACTGGGTCAACAAACTGTACGGCCAGGCCTTCGCGGCCGTCTATGTCCAGCCCGGCGCCAAGGTCGCCGTCCACCTCGAAGAACCGCTCGCCATCGACTTTGATCCCGAAGGTCGCAAGGTTGATCACCGCGCAGGAGAAAATCATGCTCTCGATCTTGACTAAGGGCCTTGTGCTGGCCCTCCTCCTCGCGCTGCTGGGCGGCTGCGCCACCAACAAAGAGGATCTGCTGATCCACGGCGACCACACGATGATGGACATCTGGCAGCAGGAGGCCGGCGGCGGCGCGGTGGGTGGTGCCGGTCAGGTGGCGCGCCGCCAGTTGCTCGAAGAGCGCCAAAGCCTGCGTAGGCCTTTGACTGACGCCGACATGCAGGCCGCGCCCGCAGAGCAGATGCACTACACGCGCACGGCACGCAACGAGGTCTATCGCCAGTTCCAACGCCTGCCGAACCCCGACCTGGTGATGTACGTGTTCCCGCATTTGGCGGGCACGGACCCCGTGCCGGTTCCGGGCTACACGACAGTCTTCCCGCTGTACCAGCGCGTGCAGTACGCGATGCCGGGCGAGCGCGTGGAGGACTACTGATGCGCTGGAAACTCCTCTGGCCGAAGCTGAACGCATCCGGCGCAGGCGACGACGAGCAGGACGGCTGGCAGAGCCACGTAGAGTCCTTGCGCCAGGCGGGCATTCCGGAACCTGGCGCGGCGGTTCAGGGCGGTAGGCCGGCAAGCATAGGGGACGAGCAGGCGCTTTACGACGTCGCGCCATCGTTCGTTGAACTGCTGCCATGGGTGGAGTTCCTGCCTCACTCGAAGTCCATGCTGCTGGAGGACGGGCAGTCGGTGGCGGCCTTCTTCGAGCTGGTGCCCCTTGGCACCGAGGGCCGGGAACCCGGCTGGCTTGCGCATGCCCGCGATGCGCTCGAAAACGCCCTGCAAGACAGCTTCGATGAACTGGACGAGAACCCCTGGGTGCTCCAGCTATACGCACAGGACGAACCCTGCTTCGACCAGTACATGCAGACTCTGCGCGACTATGTGCAGCCGCGCGCCCGCAATACCGCTTTCACTGAGTTCTACCTTCGATTCTTCGCGCATCACCTGCGCGCGGTGGCCAAGCCCGGAGGACTGTTCGAGGACACGGTGGTCACGCGGTTGCGTTGGCGCGGCCAGACGCGGCGCGTGCGTATGGTCGTCTATCGGCGCTCCATCGGACACGAGAGCCGTCGTGGTCAGACACCAGAGCAGATGCTCAACATCGTCTGCGACCGGCTGTGTGGTGGCCTGGCAAACGCCGGCATCCAGGCTCGGCGCATGATTGCAGCGGATGTGCACGATTGGCTACTGCGCTGGTTCAATCCGCGTCCCGCGCTACTTGGGCCTGACGCAGAGGACCGCGAGCGCTTCTATGCGCTAGCGCGCTACCCAGATGAGACCGAGACCGGCGAAATCGAACTGGCAAGTGGGCGGGATTTCAGCCAGCGGCTGTTCTTTAGCCAACCACGCTCCGATGTGGCGCACGGCACCTGGTACTTCGATGGCATGCCGCACCGCGTGCTGATCACCGACCGGCTGCGCATACCGCCTGGCACAGGACACCTGACAGGCGAAACCCGCAAGGGCGATGCAATCAACACGCTGTTCGACCAAATGCCTGAAGACACTTTGATGTGTCTCACAATGGTTGCCACGCCGCAGGATGTCCTCGAATCGGACTTGAACCATCTGGCGAAGAAAGCGGTTGGCGAAACCTTGGCATCGGAGCAGACGCTCAAGGACGTGCATGAAGCCCGCTCCCTGATCGGCAGCGCGCACAAGCTCTACAGAGGCAGCCTGGCGTTCTATCTGCGAGGCCGCGACGAGGCGGAACTGGACCGACGCGGCTTGGACTTGGCGAACGTGATGCTCAATGCCGGCTTGCAGCCGGTGCGCGAGGACGATGAGGTCGCGCCGCTCAACAGCTACCTGCGCTGGCTGCCCTGCTGCTACAACCCCGCCAAAGATCGGCGCAAGTGGTACACGCAACTGATGTTCGCCCAGCATTTGGCGAACTTGTCGCCCGTGTGGGGACGCGCCCAGGGTACAGGACACCCTGGCATCACGATGTTCAATCGCGGTGGCGGCCCGATCACCTTCGACCCACTCAATCGCCTGGACAGGCAGATGAACGTCCACCTGTTTCTCTTCGGGCCCACCGGCTCGGGCAAGAGCGCCACGCTCAATAACCTGCTCAACCAGGTCACTGCGCTCTACCGGCCACGACTCTTCGTTGTGGAAGCTGGCAACAGCTTCGGCTTGTTCAGCGACTTCGCCAAGCGCTTAGGCCTGACCGTAAATCGGGTCAAGCTGGCCCCTGGCTCGGGCATCAGCCTGGCGCCGTTCGCTGATGCGCGCCGGCTGATCGAAACGCCGAGCGACATGCAGACACTCGATGCCGATGCGCTGGACGAAGACCTGCCACCGGATGCCTTAGCCATGGAGGCGGACGAGCAGCGCGACGTGCTCGGCGAACTGGAGATCACTGCCCGCCTGATGATTACGGGCGGCGAGGACAAAGAAGAAGCAAGAATGACGCGGGCAGATCGCTCACTGATCCGCCAGTGCATCCTCGATGCAGCCGAGTATTGCGTAGACGAAGAGCGCACGGTACTCACGCGCGACGTCCGCAACGCGCTTCGCACTCGCGGCCAAGACCCGACGTTGCCCGAGATGCGTCGCGTGCGGCTGCTGGAGATGGCAGACGCGATGGATATGTTCTGTCAAGGCACGGACGGCGAGATGTTCGACCGCGACGGTACGCCGTGGCCCGAGGCCGACATCACGCTGGTCGATCTAGCAACCTATGCCCGTGAAGGCTACAACGCTCAGCTGTCGATCGCTTACATCAGCCTCATCAGCACCGTCAACAATATCGCCGAGCGCGACCAATACCTCGGTCGGCCGATCATCAATGTCACGGATGAAGGCCACATCATTACGAAGAACCCGCTGCTCGCGCCTTACGTCGTGAAGATCACGAAGATGTGGCGCAAATTGGGTGCGTGGTTTTGGCTCGCGACGCAGAACATTGACGATCTACCTCGTGCCGCAGAACCCATGCTCAACATGATCGAGTGGTGGATCTGCCTGTCGATGCCGCCGGATGAGGTGGAGAAGATCGCGCGATTCCGCGAACTCTCGCCCGCTCAAAAGGCATTGATGCTGTCTGCCAGAAAAGAGGCCGGCAAGTTCACAGAGGGGGTCATTCTGTCGAAGTCGATGGAAGTGCTTTTCCGAGCCGTTCCGCCGAGCCTGTACCTCGCGCTGGCGCAAACAGAGCCCGAGGAAAAAGCAGAGCGCTATCAGCTCATGCAGCAATACGGCATCAGCGAATTGGACGCCGCCGTAAAGGTAGCCGAGACGATCGACCAAGCGCGCGGCATCGAGTCGCCGACCCTGGACCTGCCGCAATAGCCACCGGAGAGAGCCATGACGCCAAAACGTCCTTCCATTCCGATACAGGTGCAGGCGTTCCGCCGCAGGCGCTGGCGGTCTCGCTGGCTCTGGGCCTTGGTTGCTGTGCTGGCCGCGCTGCTGCTGATCTGGTTCCGGCTGATATGGCTACCGTCCCGGTCGTCAGGCGAATCCTCACAGCAGACGCCAACGCCAGTCAACACTGCGCAGGTGGCTGGGCCTCCCTGGCAGATGGGTAACTCGCAGGGCCGTTTCACGCTGACGCTCTATGGGGACCTCGAATGCCCATTCTGCCGGTCCTACTTCCCGCTGCTCAAGCGCTGGGTGGGCGACCACGCGGATGTGGCCCTGCAATGGCACCACATGCCCCTGGCAGCGCATGAGCCCGCAGCGTCAGCCGAAGCGCGTTGGGCGGAATGCGCCGCTGAGGCCGGCGGACATGCTGCCTTCTGGCAGGCCATCGAATGGGTCTATGCCCATACGCGCAGCGACGGCCAAGGCTTGCCCAATGGCCTGCGCTATCCCGACGTCACGCCCGCTATCGAGCAATGCATGGCGAGCGGTCGGGCGGAGGCTGCGATACGTGCCCAGGCCGCGGAAGCGACGAAGAGCGGCGTGACCGCCACGCCATCGGTCCGGCTGCGTGATCGCCAGACCGGTCAGGCCATCCTGCTGCAGGGGCCGATCGAGGGCGACTCTCTGCTGTCGGCCATGGACATGCTGTCGGCCGATACGACCATCCATACACCCGCCGTTCCAGCGGACCCCACAACGCAAATGCCTACGGACATCATCGGCGACATGCCAAGGTAGCCCTCGGCCTTGAAGACTACGACGCGATTGACCGCGCTGGCCTCGCCGCATTCGCGTCGCCGTCTGACCGTGAGCCGGACAGTCCGATTGGTGACCTCTATGACAAGGGAAAGTATTGAGGAGGCAGTCGCAGCTTTTGAGACATCAGTGGTGTGAGATCAGAGACCTGACAAAGGACGTTAAGCGTCGTACCGGGCATGGGCTCTCTTAATCACTGACTTGTGGAGGTTGGCAGATGGGAATTCCTTTTGATGTATCGGACGTGGCGGCCAGTCTTGTTGCTACGATTGTGCTCATTGTTGCGAAATGGGCTTTCGATCAGGTCAGCTTTTTGGATAAAAAATTTGGCCTACTCGTCAATCGAGCTGAACTCAGGAAAATCGAGTGGCTCCGAAGTGATCCTACCAATCTCACCCATTTCCTGTTGATCCAGGGCCTATACTGTTTCGGTGCAATAGCAATGGGCTTCTTGCTGCTGCCACTTGCCTTCATGAACGGCGGCATGAAGCTGCTCGTGCCATGTTTATTGTGCGTTGGTTTTGCCATGTATTTTTGCGTCGTGTTCCCGCTGGGCATGCTGGTCCGTCTGCGGAAAGGCGATGCCTACGTCAAGCGTCAACAAGAATGCATCGCCCAAGCTGAAAAGCATCTCGAACGACATCAGCAGCGGAAGAAACCATAGCCCAGCTTGTCAGAAATGACGGCCCCTCGGCTTTCGCCAGGTGAAGGGCAGAAAATAGACCTGTGTTGCATGTCCTGGTCACCACTGGGCCCGATACAACTGTGCTTCGTCCTGAAAAGATCGAAGCACAGTCGCTGATCGATAGCATGCAGGCACGCTTTTGGCGCTCGCCGATCTTTGATCGAAGCTTCGTGATGCAGGCCGTTCTAACCGGCGATGTGCTTTTGTTGCCCCAGGAAGACAGGATGTATGTGGGGTGCCCGCAATGCGCATTGTTTGTAGGTGCTGCATCGAGTTCGGCGTTCGACTATCGCCCTGATCAACTTCCGGGGCACGCGACATGCCAGCATCTTTCTCCAAGTTTGCGTCAGGCTGGCGGGCCCTTGGCGTGGCTATCGCGCTGCCGGCTTCCCTGGCGGCATTCAGCCCGGCCACCTTTGCCGCAGATGTGGTGGTCGTCACCGACAGCCGCCACCCGGTCAAGACCATGGGAGGCGAGCGGCTGATCGAGCTGGACCAGGCATCCCAGACCGAAGCAGAGCTTTCCGCGAATCTGCCAAACGACCCCGAACGGGCAGCAGCCATCGTCCGGCAGCGCTTGAGCCAAGACGGCACCGATCTTCAACGCAGCATCGGCATCGCCTACCAAGGCATCACCGACGCATGGAGCCTGGGTATCAGCAGCATCCCGGCCGTCGTGGTGGACCAGCGCTATGTGGTCTATGGCGAGGCGGACGTGGCGCGCGCCATCGCGCGTATCGAACAGTATCGCAGGGCACAGCCGTGATCCGCCCATTCGACCTGCTACGCCGCCTGCGTGTCGCTGTGGCCTCGCTACTGTTGGCCAGCGCTACAGCGAGCTACGCCCTGAATACCGCGACCATCGTCGGCTCAGTGGCATCGCCCGATTGCCTTGAATACAGGGTGGTGGGCATTTGTTACTGGCTTTACTGCACCGTGACCGGCTGCACGGTGCGCACGTCCGTCAAGGTACGTCATTACATACCGGATGCGGTCGTCTCCAGCTACAGCAACACTGGCGAAAACCCTTGGGTCGAAGTTCAGGCGATGAGCATGCCCAACCGATCAGCCCAGTCAGGCGGCGACGGCACCACGAACGAAGACCATGAAAACAACCTCGCGCGATTCAAGAACGCCGATGTCGTCGGTCATCCAGGCGTCGAAGTGTTTAACCGGTTCGTATCGTCATCGGGCTATTTCTGCGAGGGCGCGGGCACGGCGTTCATGCCTTATCTGCTCAGCACCTTGGACACACTAGCCTGGCGCTATAACGTGCCTGAGATGGCCTACCCGGAGTCGCTGATTCCGGGCAAGCGCGAGATCGGCGCGCGCTCGACGCTGAACCTTTGGGGCAATTTGTATCCTCGCGGCGGTTTCCTTCAGCAGACGGACGACTACAAGGCTGGCGCCGTCGTAGCTCAGCGTGCTGGCGATGTGGTCACGCGCCGCGGGCAGATTCACGTCTATCAACCGCTACTGGCGAACTCACGGCCCGGCTATTGGCCTGCAGGCGCACTGAGGGAGGGTGATGCCTCAACCGGCAAATGGCAGGAACTCACGCCTGTCCTGTCCTCGTCCTGCACGGTCTTCCCGCGCAGCGGTTCCCTAACACAGGCCCAGCAAGGCGACTACGCCTGGGCATTGTGGCGGCCCTATGCATGCTGCGAACGCCGGGGCCAGGTATTCCTCGGCAGCGTCGATTTCTATTGAGGATACGGCGATGAAACGTCCTGAATTGATGAACCTCTCCACCAAAGCGCGCCGCTTGCTGCGCCCCACGGCGCTGGCTGGCGCGCTCTCCCTTGGCTGCGGCCTAGCGTGGGCGCAGACCGGTTTTCAAACGGGCGGTCCCGTCATCGGCGATGAGGTGATGTACTCGATCGGCGGTGGCAGTGCGGTGTCTATGGGCGGCGCGGCAGGCATGCGCTCGATTGGAGTCGGTGCAGGCTGGAACAGCAACCTGATCTGCGGCGATATGGACATCCAGACCACGCTGAAAAACCAGCTCAACGGTGTTACGAACGGTTTCCAGCAGATCATGAGCAATGTGATCCAGAGCGCAACAAGTGCCGTGGCATCTCTGCCTGCGCTGATCATCCAGCGCGCCGATCCAGGTTTGTACAACCTGCTCACCAATGGCGTGCTGCAGGCGCGACTGGACTACGATCGCTCGAAGCTGACGTGCCGCGCCATGGCCGAAAAGATGGCCGACAAGGCGGGAGGACAGCTTGGATGGAGCCAGATGGCGGAAAGCATGGCACTGCGCGATGCAGTGTCGAGTACGGACGCCGTATCGGCGATCGAGCGAGCGGAAACCAAGCGCGGTAACGATGGCGTGCCCTGGGTGGGCGGCAGCAATGCCGGCGGCGTGGGTCAGCCGTCCATCCGAGTAGTCAGCGATGTCACTCGGGCGGGCTACAACCTGGTCAACGGCCGCGGCGTGACCGACACGTCATCCATCGATCAGACGAGTTGCTCCACTCTGTCCTGCCAGACCTGGACCTCGCCGCAACAGGCGGTCGAATGGGCTACGCGGGTCCTGGGAGAGAAGGAGCAGCGCACTTGCGATGCCTGTACCAAGACCGAGACAGTGCCCGGCGTAGGGCTAACGCCGCTGATCCAGGAGGAGTACGAAGCCAAGCTCGTAGTCCTGCAAGAACTCATCTCCGGGACGAACAACACGACGTTCGAGAACCTGCGCGGGGCAGGCAGTAGTTCGCTGCCCATCACCCGCGGCGTCATCGAGGCGCTGCGCGACGAGCCGGATCAAGACCTGCTGGCGCGACGCTTGGCGTCCGAAGTCGCGCTCTCGTCAGTGCTGGAAAAGGCGCTGCTGCTCCAGCGCACGTTACTGACGGGTAAGAACGAACCCAACGTAGCGGCCAACCAGTTGGCGGTCGAGGCCGTGAACCACGAGAGCGACACGCTCGATCAGGAGATCCGCAACCTCAAAACCGAGTTGGAACTGCGCCGCGAGTTGGCCAACAACTCGCCCATGGCCATCATCCAGCGCCACGGCACGCGCGCGGCGGGTTCGCGCGGTATCTACGAAGGCGACCCGGTGCCTGACCGTCTCGATCAGTTGCAGAAAGGCAAGCCAGGAGACCGGCCATGAGCATGACTTGGCTGCGCCCGCACTGGCTCTTTAGCCGACGCGCGGCGAAGGCGCTGCTGTGGGCGGTGTCGATTGTCGCGATTGCCGTAGGGGCCAATGTCGCCGGCATCTACCTGGTCGGCAGTATTGCCGGCTGGGAGCAGTGGCTGGCCGCCACTGCAGGCTACTTCTTGGCATGGCGACTATGCCTGTACGGAGCTACGGCTTACGGATGGATCTGGATGCGCCGCCGGCTGCTGGCGCGCGAGGACGACGCGCAGGCACGGCGCCGCCTGGTGCGCAGCGAGATCGCCGGTGTCATCGCCATCCTGGCGCTGGAGATCAGCCTGCGGATGCAGACCTGAGGGGGAGTCAGGCCATGACGCTTTTTACAACCGACTACCTGGAGTACTACCTCACGCTGGTGTCCTGGATCATCCATAACGGGATCTGGGCTGTGCTGGTATCCAGCGGTGTGTTTGCGCTGCCCTTTGTGGCAATCATCGTGCAGGAATGGCTCAAAGCGCGCACGGAAGGTGCCGACGAAGGCAACAAGGGCGTGCTCTCGGCTGCGCGTATCGAGAACCGCGTGTTCGTCGCTATCGTGGTGGTAATGTTCGCCGGCATCCCATTTATCGACGTGGATCTGAACACCATCCAGTACGACAGCTCGCGCTCGGCGCAGTGCCAAGTCAGCGTGCCGCAGCCTTCCGAAACAGGCTGGTCGCAGTCCTTCTCGACCCTCAACAACCAAAGCGCGAAGTTGCCGGTGTGGTGGGCCTTCATGCATGCGCTTTCGCGCGCTGTCACGGGCGCTTCTGTTGCGGCAATTCCTTGCGGGACCGATCTGAGGCAGATGCGGATCGAAATCGACGCCACGCGCATCGACGATCCAGTGCTGGCCCAGGAAGTGGCGGATTTCACCCACGATTGCTACGGGCCGGCCCGTGCCAAGCTGTTCATGCAGCGCCCGCAACTTAACGAAGAGCAGATGCACGATGTCACGTGGATCGGCTCACGCTTCTTCACGGATACAGCCGGCTACTACGACAGCTATCGCGCCAGCACCCCGCGCGAGGACTGGCCCTACGACAGCAACCGTGACGCAGGGCTTGCGCAGGTGTCTAGCGGCGGCGGCTACCCGAACTGCCGGCAATGGTGGGCCGATAGCAGCAACGGCCTGCGGGCGCGGCTGTTGGGCCAGGTGGACCCCAACCTACTCACGCGGCTGGCGGGTTGGGCTGGGTTCCTGAGCCGCGCCGACGTGGACGATTCGGTGATCCGTGCAATCGCCTCGCCGCGACAGCAGAAACTCAATCAAGGCTCGGTCTATACGGACTACGGTGGTCAGATCGACAAGACATTGCCGAACATCGTGACGCGGGCGGCAGGCGACGTGGGAATGGCCGTTGGGGGCATCGCAGCATTCCCCGCAATGGACGTGGTGCGCCAGGCCCTGCCCATGGTGCTCGCACTGCTCAAGATGGCGTTGGTGATTTGCATTCCTCTAGTATTGGTCGTGGGCACCTACGACCTCAAGACCGTCGTCACCATCAGCGTCGTGCAGTTCGCGCTGTTCTTCATCGATTTTTGGCTCCAGTTGGGTCGCTGGATCGACAGCACCATCCTCGATGCGCTCTATGGATGGGGCTGGGGCTGGAACCGGCCGCACAACAACTTCGATCCGCTGGTGGGCTTGAACAATGCGTTCGGCGACATGCTGCTAAACTTCGTCACAGGGACAATGTTCCTAGTCCTTCCGGGATTTTGGCTGGCGAGCCTCACCTGGGTTGGGGTTCGGGCCGGACATGCCATCCAAGGACTCTCAGATGGCAGCAAGGGCGCAGGTCAAGCGGGTGGCAAGGGCACTGGGGCACTCACTGGGGGCAAGCTGAAATAGCGCGGTTGCGGTTGCGATCAATCGTCGGTGTACAACTCGTGCGACGTGTCGTTGTACAGATTCGGATCGTAGCCAGGAGTCTTTCGCAGTTCGGTGAGGTCGGTGAAAGGCCACTCTTCCTCATCCGGAGTATTGGCGGCCGCAGCCCATCCCGCGGCCATCACGCCCAGCACCACGACTGCGAACCAGAAGGCAAAGTAGAGCAGCAGTCCCAGCACAGCCAGCTTGACCACCCACAACCCCAAGCTGGCTCCAACGATCGGCAAACTCTTGGAGGCGAGCCAACCCGACAACCGTCGCTCGCCGCGCGCATAGGCGCGCCATCCACGGCCAACGCTGCGGCCGAGGCGTTCTGCGGTACTGATGCGGGTTGTCGTGTTCATAGTCGTCTCCTGCTACACGAGAATGCCTATTCCAGCTTGGTCCTATTCATTCGGCTTGGAGCTTCAATGTGTTCTCTTGCTGCTTCAGGACGCTTCGTCATCCGGTTCCACCGGGCCGGGTCGAGCAACACGCCGATGCGATAGGTGGCAACGAAACGCGGCCAGTCCACATGGTCAATGAGGTCGATATCCTTGATGACCCTGACCTTCGCTTCAGCGCGCTCGAACAGGGCAATGCTCCAGCACGTTGAACACGGCCTCAGCTACGACGTCGATCGAGTCTGGCGTCACCGCATCCACCGGCGAACGCCCGCCCAACCCTTCAAGCGGTTCGGACAGCGCACCGTAGATTGTCCAGTTGTCGATGCCCTCGACCTCCTGAAGCACGCTTTGGGTCAACTGCTGCCTCACCGGGTCAAGTTGCCAGTCGGGCAGCTTCTGGCCGCGCATCCCCACATTCAGTGCCAGCAACCGACGGGCGAGGATGTCCTTGTAGATCTGCTGACGCGACTTGTCCGCCAACTTGGCGAATTCGGGGATCGGCACGTTATGCGGCTGGTTAAAGGTTTCCAACAACACGGTGCGGCCACGCTGGACTTCGGTTTCATTCGGTGTCCAGCGCTTGTCGGCGCGCAGCGTGGACGCCTTACGTTCCAAGGTCCGCTGCATGGTCTCCATCTCCAGGCGAGCGGGAAGCTCCAACGCCTCTACACGCTCGTGGACAAACGCCTGCAACTCGGCCGCGAAAGCCCCGACATCTCGGATATCGACGATGGCGGCGAAGCGGCGCACGTCTTCCTTCGTGACGCGCGGCAGACGGTCAGCAATGAGTTCGACGGCATTGGACATGATCATCTCCAGGCGATGTAAGGTAGACCGAACATTAGTCTCACATGTCAACTTTGTCAACTTTGTCGCCTTTACCAGAACACAAGTGGCGGAAATGGCGTCCGCGCAGCGTAGGCTGACCGCCCAATCCACACGAACGGATTCCACATTGACGCTGGAACCGCAACCTATGCCCCGCTATACCGAAACGGTTAAAGGCCCAAGGGCAGAAAAGGCAAGGGAATGGGGTGCAAGGGGAAAGGCCCTACCTCGAAAAGGCTAAAAGGCCTCCCGGTCGGCCCACCACCAGGACACCTATATGCTCTCCCTGTTCCGGCGAAAACAGGCCTCGGTCGCTACCGCTCCGTCGGCAGCACCCGCCACCGACCTCCCGAAAGGGCTGACACGGCCGGAGACGGCCGCGTCTCTGCTAGCAACCCCGCGCCGTCAGAAGTTGTTGGAACACATTTGGCAGCGCACTTCGCTGTCTCGCCAGCAGTTTGACACGCTGTACCGCAAGCCCTTGGAGCGCTACGCCGCGCTTGTGCAGCAATTCCCCGCCTCCGAGAGCCACCACCATGCCTACCATGGCGGCATGCTCGACCATGGGCTTGAGATCGTTGCCTACGCGCTCAAGCTGCGGCAGTCCTATCTGCTGCCCGCTGGCACAACACCCGAAGACCAGGCCGCTCAAGCAGAAGCCTGGACCGCGGCAACCGCCTACGCCGCACTGCTTCACGACATCGGCAAGATCGCTGTTGATCTACATGTAGAGCATGCCGACGGCAGTGTCTGGCACCCCTGGCACGGTCCGCTGAAGCAACCCTACCGATTCCGCTACCGCGAGGATCGCGAGTACCGACTGCACAGTGCAGCTACCGGCCTGCTGTACCACCAAGTGCTTGATCGCTTCATCCTTGACTGGCTCAGCGGCTTCCCATCGCTGTGGGCTGCATTGCTGTACATCATGGCAGGACAGTACGAGCACGCCGGGGTGCTCGGAGAACTGGTGGAGAAGGCCGACCGTGCCTCCGTAGCCCAGGAACTGGGAGGTGATCCGGCAAAGGCGATGGCCGCACCGAAGCATGCTTTGCAGCGCAAGCTGCTGGACGGCCTGCGCTACCTGCTCAAGGAAGAGTTGAAGCTCAATCAGCCCCAGGCGTCAGATGGCTGGCTGACGCACGATGCGCTGTGGCTCGTCAGCAAGACCGTCTCCGACAAACTGCGCGCACACTTGCTGGCGCAGGGCATCGATGGCATTCCTTCAAACAACACCGCCGTCTTCAATGTGTTGCAAGACCACGGTATCCTCCAGGCAACGCCGGAAGGCAAAGCCATCTGGAAAGCCACGGTCACCAGCGAGACCGGCTGGTCGCACAGTTTCACGCTGCTGCGCTTGGCCCCGGCATTGATCTGGGAAGCCGCAGAACGCCCACAGCCCTTCAGTGGCACCGTCGTCGAAGAAGCATCGGGCAGCGAACCAATCGAGGAGAACGGCGGCTCCCCTGCCCCTTCGCCCGCTCCCGTCGGCCCCCCTTCGTTTGTGGACGCGGCTTCAGCGACACTCGCCGACCTCGCGTCGGCTCAAGTCGATGCGATGGAAGACTTGCTGTCGTTGATCAGCGATCCGTCTCCTCCGGCAACGCCTCTTGTCGAAGATGCATCTGCCAGCCTGCCGCCAGGCGAGGCGGAATCCACCGCCACACAGAGGCAAACACCCGACCCAGCTGAAGGCCAGCCGTCGCAAGCACTGCCCTCCCCCAAACACTTCATTGCCTGGCTGAAGCAAGGCATCGAATCACGCAAGCTGATCATCAACGACGCCAAAGCGTTGGTGCATACGGTCGCCGATACCGCTTACCTGGTCAGTCCCGGTGTCTTCCAGCGCTATGCCCAGGAACACCCGCAGATCGCTGCTCTGGCTAAGCAGGAGAACGTGCAGGAATGGCAATGGGTACAGAAGCACTTCGAGAAGCTGCTGCTACACCGCAAACAAGACAATGGATTGAACATCTGGACCTGCGATGTCATCGGACCACGCAAATCACGGCGGCTGCACGGCTACCTGTTACAAGATCCCAGGCATCTTTTTGATGAGGTTCCGCCGAACAACCCATATCTGCGCGTCCACTAACGCCTCTGGCCCGGATCTGGATCTGGATCTGGGCCTACGCGTTTCGTTTTTTGCGCGATCTGCTCAGGGAGCCGGTCAGCCAGATCGTCCAGTGCGCCGATCTGCGCAACGAACACCTTGCGGCGGGCCGGAAACTGCCGTGGCGGCGTGTCAGATTTTTCCTACCCTCCCCGCCATATCCTTGAATTGGCAAGCGACAGGCGATGACCACACTGGCCGATGGTGGCCGGCAGTGGAAATTTGATCTCGTCTATGCCAGAGTTTGGCCAACCTGCCTCAACTGCACATAAGGACGATGGCCGCAGCAGGCTCCAAACCTACCGATGTCTTGCGGGCCAACAGCCCGCTCGGGCATCTGTGCATGAACGAAACCGCCTCGCGCCGTCCCGACTCACGCCCTCCTCGTATCCCGCACATGCCTTCTCCATCTGGCAGGCTCATCGCCCGCCAGCCAGCGCCGTCTGGTTCCGCATTACTGTCCCGCCATCCACCTGTACGAACAAGACCGTTGAGGCTCGTCATGACTGAACATTCCCGCCGCCCGCGCCTTCTGTTTTCACGTTTCGTTGTCGGCCTGTTGCTTGCTAGCGGGCTCTGCGCTGGTCAAGCCAACGCCCAGGTGCTCGTCAATGACAACATGTCCATGGGAAAGGCGACACAGGAATACACAAAGCAGGCCGAACGTTTTAATGAAACGCGCAAGCAGTATACGCAAGAGCTGGGGCACTATAAGCAGCAGCTCATCTCGCTGCCGCGGTTGAATCTTGGCGAATCCACCATGCCGGACAATTTTGAGGAACGCCCGCAGGATTACGGCCTGAGGGATACCTGCCCAGGCGCCAAAACCACCGGTCTCAAAGGCCTGCTGGATAAGTTCAAGTCGCTCGCCCCCAACTACGAAGGCGACATGGTGGAGGAACAGCTCAAGATTTGCGCACGCATGGTGCTGGCCCAGAATGCGCAGTACAACGAGTCGGTGCGCATGCTCAAGCGCTTGATCCAGCGAAACACTCAGTTCAACAAGCAGGTGGAAGCGCAACGCGACAGCGGCGGTACCAGCCAGGGCGCCCTGGCGGCAAACGACAATGAGGTCCACCGCTTCGTGGCACAGAACGCCATGGACCTGGACTACTGGCAGGCCCAGATGACAGCGTACGACAACTACATCGTCTCGCTCAAGGATGACCAATCGCGTTTGTCTCGAAAGGCTCTGGACGGCGACAAGACCGGTTGGCTTGCCCCGTTGGGACAAATCGTGCAAGCAGCCACGTTGGCAAAAGCACTAGAGAACTGATTCGCCGGGACGCGTGAGTCCCACCACGACAAACAGGCAGGCAGCAATGGACGGAAGTTTCCACGGAGCGATGAGCTGGTTGCAGCCCATGGCGGACATGAACATCGGCGATTTCGTTTTCTTCAAACTGGTCAACAACTACTTTACCAACGAGATCGACAAGTTCGGTTTCGAGGTGATGGGCCGCGCCATGAAGTGGGTCAGCGCGATTGCCTTGACGGCGACCACGCTGTGGGTACTACTGCTGGGCTATCGCATCGCAACCGGGCAATCGCGCGAAAGCGCACTGACCACGATGACCAAGGCGGCTAAGATCGTGATCATAGTGACCTTCGCCTCCGCAGTAGGCGCCAATGGCTCCTCCATACAAACAGCGACCCAGAATCTGGACAAGGAGATCCACGAGCTATTCACGGGCGAGGAAGAGAGTTCCGCCGAAGCGATAGACAAGAACCTGGCCTATACGCAGATTGCGCTGACCGCCCTGGATGCGGTGAATGTCGTACACGACGATCCCGAAGCATTGGAAAAGAAAGGCCGGGCCATCTTCATGGCGGGCTTCGGCACCGCCGGTCCGCCGATGGTGGCCGGCGCGATGCTTCTGCTGTTCAAGTTCACCATGGCTTTCCTGATCGGCATCGGCCCGATCTTCATCTTGTTCCTGATGTTCGATCAGACCAAAGACCTGTTCAAACGGTGGCTTTTCTATGTGATCGGCACGCTGTTTTCGATGTCGATGTTGTCAGTAGTCACTGGCATGGTACTAAAATTCACCGCGAAGGCGGCCGCCGCCTATTGGGCGGCGAAAATCATCACGCTGAACAATGCGGAAGGATTGTCTTCGCAAGCCTTGCAGCAAGGCGGGATTGGATTGATTATGACCTTGGTGATTGTCACGGTGCCAGGAATGGTGGCTGCAGTCTGGCAGGGACAGATGGGGACGTTCATGGCCTACACTGCATTCAATAATGGCGCAGCCTCGTCCCCTGGGCCGCAGGGGCAGCCAGCGGGGTCGTATGTTCCTCAGCAAATTGCTAGAAATTCCAATCAAATTGATGATCGCGCATCTGCTGCCGCCCCTCAACACTCAACCCGCTCAATCGGGTCAACGGGAAACTCGCAGCCAACTCAAATTGCAGGCTCTCGTGGCAATGCTATAAAAAATGAAGGCGGTAGCGCTTGAGTTAGAGTTAATTATTTAGATAGGCGTTATGAATATGAGATGGGATAAGCTTTCCTTTTTACTGTTTATCTTTGCGTCCTCTGCGATGGCTGAGCAGGGTTGTCCACCTGGACAATACCCAATAGGCGGACAGGGCGTTGCTGCATGCGCGCCAATCCCTCAAGAAAATCCTATTCAGCAGCAGTCCCGCCCAAGTGGCAAGTGGATAAAAACTTGGGGTGCCGTTTCAATTGATAAATCCGATGTAGGAGCGCTTGGTGTTTCCATTGGAAAACTATCTAAGAGCGAAGCGCAGCAAGATGCGATTGCTGGATGTGTCAAGGCAGGAGGAAAGGACTGTCGAGATTGGGTGGCCTATGAAAACCAATGCGCTGCCGTTGCGGAGCCTTATCGCGATGGCCGATCGTCAGCAGGGACATTGCATATTAAAACAGGAGCATCGCCTGAAAGCATTAAAAAGGAGGTGGAACGTATTTGCTCGCAGGAGAATGGCGGTGAATGCAGAGTAATCTATGCAGCGTGCTCGGAGCCAATTTTCCAGAAGTACTAATTACTGGTCTTGCTTGGCACTAGACATGACATCGCACCTCAGATTGAGGAAGTCCAGAAGATATACAAAATAGACAAAGGCACTAAACCCTGCCCAAAGAGGGAGAGTCATGAGAAAGCGTGGATTTCTCGAGACGTTCTTGTTGTACGTGGTGGCTGTTCAGTCACTGGCTCAGACCGGCGGTCTAGTATGAATTCAGCCCATACAACATGCTCTTCCTCTTCTATACCATCGGCCTCTCTAGTAATTGATGGACGCCACTAAATTCCGTCAGTCGCACATTCTGAGCGCAGCGTAAAGGAGAAACCTGATGGCGCAGAAAGCCACGTCTCGACATACAGATTGGGAACAATCGATTCAGCGTATCTACATCTTGTTCACCACCGTCATTCTGTCGGTGTCTCTGACTGCCTGCATGACGGCCTTGACTTACAGCCTATACAGCGGCATCTCATTCGTTTTGG
This sequence comes from Pseudomonas syringae CC1557, assembly GCF_000452705.1. Lineage (NCBI taxonomy): Bacteria > Pseudomonadati > Pseudomonadota > Gammaproteobacteria > Pseudomonadales > Pseudomonadaceae > Pseudomonas > Pseudomonas syringae. The sequence continues at coordinate 2,600,115 of NZ_CP007014.1, read as the reverse complement.
CGCAATGGGTAGCCGGCTTGAGCGCACTTTTGCACGTTGCGGTAGTGGTCATGTTGTCGAGGCTCACAGTGCAGGCGGCACTTGTCTGCAAGTGCTTACAATCCAACAGCAAGCGTACTGCGGAATCCAAGCAATTGTGGAAATCGATATGGAGCCTAATGATCGCGACGATGTTTATGTTGCCATTAACCATTGGCGCGTTTGCGCTTCCGATTTCACTTTCTGTTGTAATGCGGGTGCCTGAAACCGGCACGCTGTTCGCATTTCTGATAGTTGCACTGCTCATGCAGCGTATCAACATCCAGCGCGCATGCCGGCAATTAGCCAAAGAAATCCCCGCGGCCCAACAGGCTGCGCAACGCACGCTGGTCGTGTGAGGCGGCCTATGAAAATTCATATTCCCGGTGTTCTTCTCTTTCTTTTCTTGGCGGGGTGTAACCCTATGAATGCTGTTCCTGGCAAGACAGACGCCGATGGCGATCCGATCTACCGCAAAAATCCTCATCCCACCCAGGCGTATCGGATCACGATGACTATCGAGAATGCGCCGGGGCCGTTTGGATTCGTGGATGCCGCGGCGCTTTATCAGATGACCAACCATAAACAATGTACGCCAATGGAGCCGATCGAGGGTGTGTGGAGCAAGTCGAAGGAAGATGGAATTCCCATGCGCTTTCAAAAAACCAATGAAACGACGTATGTGGCGACGATTTATGCCGATGGCATGGTTGATTCCGACTATTACGGAAAAGGCGTGTGTCATTTCGAGCTGAGTGGAGTCGCAATTACGTTGAGAGCAACTGGAAAGCACGAAGAGACACGGTTTCAACCGGGACTATTCAAGGAGGAAATTTATAGCGCAGTTCCTAGCGTCACCTATTTTTGGTCAGGGGGATATCCAAAAGACGAGATGGATAATTACCCCGACACGGGTTACTCCGATCCATCGCGGTTCAAGGAGGAATTGCGCAACCAGCTGTTTAAAGTAACTGTCGTCTCCACCAAGGAAACGCCATGAGCATAACAAGTCAGCAGTATGCGGCGCTCGCCGATGATGTCTATAGCAAGCCGCGAGAAGTCGGTGAGCGCAGTAATCCCGTCAACATCGGCGGCGTTTCGTATAAACGCCTCGAATATGTGGATAGCCCTTCGGGCTACCAAGGCATCATTTATCAGCGAGTTGACAACGGCGAAATCGTCGTCGCGCACCGCGGTAGTGAGTTCGGCCGACAGCCGATACAAGATGGTTTATTAGCGGATGGTGGCATGGTCGCCACGCGTCACAACGCGCAGGCAGCAGATGCTATCGAATTGACCCGGCACGCAATGAATATGGCGGAGCATCAAGCTAAGCGTGCTGGCCATCGGCCCGAAGTCACCGTCACCGGCCATTCCCTTGGCGGTGGCCTGACCCAGATCACGGCACACCATTTCGGTTTAAAGGGGGAGACCTTCAATGCCTACGGTGCGGTCAGCCTGGACCGGCGCATTCCCGAAGGCGGCCACGATGTCATCAATCACGTGATGGCCGGAGATCCGGTCAGCGCGGCCAGCCGGCACTACGGCGAGGTGCGGATCTATGCCGTGCCTAAGGAGATCGCCACGCTGGAGCGGGATGGCTACGCCAACAGCCACAGCGCGCTCGACCTGCGCAATCCGCTTGCAGCGGCGATAGGCTTAGGCGATTCGCACCGCATACATAACTTCCTTCCAGTGGACAGCGACGGCAAGCAGGATCGCTCGGTGCTGGAAGACCCAGCGGCGCAGCAACTGGCGCAGCACTATGCGCCGATGATCGACAAATACCGCGGCGACGTGGCGTCGATTCGCACCGGGGTGACACTAGGCGCACGCAGCTGGCAAGGTTTGATCCTCGATGGTGTCGATGAATTGCGCGGTCCCCTCCCGCCCGGCACCGGGCGAAACATCATTGGCGTACCCAACTGGCCCGAGCATATGCAGCAGTTGAACGACACAAAACAGCACGGCACCGCGCCGCAGGGCTGGCAGACCCCGCTGAATGTACCCGAGGGCGTGGCGGCGCAGCCCAAGGCGCATGTCTCGCTGAACGAGGACCCCGGCGCCTTCCTGGATCGAATGCTGGCCGCCGCGCAGAGCGGCGACCGGGGCCAGTTCCGGCAGATGACGAAGGAACTGGCCAATGCCGAGCCTGGTCGTGCGCTGCGCGCTGAAGCGATCGAAACGGTGAACCAGCAGGAGCACCAGGCGGCGCAGCAAACACTGCAGACTCAACGGCAACAGGTTGAAAGGCAGCAACAGGAAACGCCGCGTATCGGTGCGCGCAGTCTCTGATCGTCCATACGTCCTGTTCTAGGAATCATGATGAACCAGTTCGACACGCTGGCGCTGGCGAGCAAGGCCGCTGCGCTGATGGAACAGTTCGAGCGCAGCTGCGCTGACCTCAATCGACAACAACAGCGACTAATACAGCACCTCGAACAAGTCACGCAATCATTGCCGGGCGTGACCGTGCGTTCGGTGCAGGAGACGTTGCAGCGTGTTCCGGATGCTTTGATTCGCCAGGTGCAGAATGGCCTTGACGAGTCCGTTGCCGGCTTTGAAAAGCGGCTGCAGCACGCGGGTAGTTTGATCAGCGAGGGCGCGCAGTCGTTGTCCACCCAACTCAAGCACGTCGAGCGCATGCAACGCCTGCTGCTGTGGAAGAGCGCCGCCATCACGCTTGGGAGCTTGCTGCTGTTGCTCGCTGGCGGCGGCTGGCTACTTATGCAGTACCGGCAGGACATCCGCGACAACCAACTACGCGCCGAGCTTTTGCGTGCTTACAACGCAGCCGACGTGACGCTGTGCGAGGGTCGTCTATGCGCCAATACCGAGACGCAGGGACCAGCCTACGGTGATCGTCGCCAGTACCGGCTGGTGCGCTCGCGCTGACACCAATACATAAAAGCAGCACCATCGCTGAGCCCCGACACGTGCCGCTATCGAGCCGCCGCCTATTTGAGGTGGTCGCCTCGTAACCAATGACGGTACCGGGGCAATTGTCTACCGCCCGTGTCGGAGTGGCTTCTATAGTTACTCTGTATCCGTACCAGGGAAGGGCACATGGCTGCAAAGGATTTCGCAAGGGGATGTCTGCTCAGTATCGTTTACTGCGCTGTGTTTCTTCTGCTTCGACGCTGGTCCGTCGATCAGTGGTATCTACCCGCAGGGCTCAGGCTGGTGACGTTGCTGCTGATGCCATGGCGCCAATGGCCTTACCTGCTGATCGGTGACATCGCCGCCGTCTTGATGCTCCGCGTGCCAATGGTGGAAGTGCGTGGCTACACCCTAGCATGGGCCTACGTCAGCGCATTTTTCTACATGCCTATCGTGTCGTTGCTGCCGCTGATCGCCCGCAGCCACATTCCCAATCTAACCCACAAGAACCATTGGCTCCTCGCGCTCGCGTTGATGATGGCAATCTGGGGATCGTGCTGCAGCCTGGCCTTCAACGCCGTCCTCGGCGGGCCTCAAGTGTCGGCGGTGTGGCAAACGCTGGTGAAGTACACCCTGGGCGATTTTCTCGGCATGTTGATGCTGCTTCTGCCGGCACTGCTCTGGCAACGTCGACCAAGGAGCGAAAAAGAAGCGGCAGCGCTTCTGCGTCACGCAGTCTGGACGCTTGCCGCGGTCGGCGCGCTGTTCGTGGCGATCGCCTTGTCCACCGACGTGCTGCTCAAGCAATTGCTCATGCTCGCGCTGATCTCACCCGCTATCGGGTTGACGCTGCGTCACGGCTGGCGGGGTGCGGCGCTCGGTATCGTGGTGGTGAACGTGGCTGTGGCGCTATCGCTGCCCAAGGTGAGTATCGACGGGTACTTCAGTGCCGATGTCTTCAATGTCCAGTTGCTGCTCAGCGCCGTCGCGATAGGTCTGGTGGCTTTCGGTACGCAACTTTCGGCGGCGTATGCGAACGCCCGCAGTTTCAGCCAATCCAGGGATCAGGCGCTACAGATGGCCCATTCCGGCTACCTCTCCTCCGAACGTGCAATGCGCAACCGCGTTGCCGAGTACACGGACATAAATGTCCAGCTCAACAGGTTGCGCCGAAACGCGATAACGTATCTGCGCACACGCGGCCACTATGCTGCGGCGATGGAGATGACCCGCAACGGGTTGATCCAGGCACGGTTGCTGGATAACTATGTCGAGGTACTCTATCCGTTGGCGATCGAGACGCACGGTCTCTACCACGTGCTGGCTTCGGTATCCCTCGCAAACAAGTGCGACACGGAGTTTCGCTGCCGCTTGCTTGGGGATCCAAGAAGAATGTCGGTCGGCCTGCAGCTTGCCGCGTACCGCTGCCTGCTCAACGCGGTAGAGTTTTTGCCGCTAGCACGGCGGCATCTGGTCAAAGCACGGGTCTGGCAGTCGCGCGGACGGCTGGGCGTCGCCGTCCAACTCATCGCCGACGCATCGGTGCTCGATGCGGTCCCGCGCGGCGACGAGACGCTGGAGGGTGAGTTTTTGGACAGGCTCACAACGCATGGCGGCACCTGTCGCCGCCGCCATGCGTTGAGCCTGAGCTTCCTTATCTCAGAACCCGTTCAAGATCGCATCAGTTCTCGGATGTCGTGAATACCCAGGAATTGCCCTGCGCTGCCTGCAAGACTCTGATGGCAATCGGACCCGATCGATAGATCAAAGTGCCCGAATTGTCATTGGCGCTGGAGGTGATCGTGACGCGGTTCACGTCCGTACCTATGGGCATGACCCACGTCGTTTCGTTGATGTGGCCTAGGGCTGCGCGCACAACGCCCTTGGTATCGTTGACCTGCAGATACTCCACGCCATCGCGCCGAAACGCATAGACCCGCCATGATGGATCGACCGCAAGGTTGGTCGCCGGCGGCATGCTTTGACCCAAGCCAGTGGTCGCAGCAATGGTATGCCCATCGCCTGGGCAACACGCCTGCGCCAACGCGCTGGTTGAAAGTGCCAAGCCGGCTATGAATCCGGCCACGATCACCACGGTCTTCACTTTCTGATTCATCAATCGTCCTCGCCCCGTCAGGGGAATACGCCTGCTTGCCAGGCCTCCCTACGGTACGCGCTTCAGAAGCGAACTAGCATGTTCGGCGCGCCTTACCGGCTCAAAAGTGCGTAGACGATTTTTCGTTCAGTGAACGCCTATGGACCTCTGTTTATGCGAACAAGGTATGGTGTGGCTTTAACCGAGGCACAGACGCCCTCATAATGATTTACGAAATGGTTTCATCCACATCCTCCTACTACCTAATCAATAGTACAGATGCACTATGGAAATATGAGATAGGGACTTACTATAGTTCCAGCGCGGATAAAATAGTCGTTTAGCTGGACATAATCCAACTGTAAGTCAAGCCACTCAAAGGCAGGAGTGACTATAAGATGCATGTCAATAATTTCATTATTGGAGAATAAATTCTTTCCGCAAACAAATCAGGCAAAGCAATAAACAAGTAGCACCCAAATCTTCTTCGACACCGATCTTGACGAGGCTTGGCAGTCAGATCACACATCAATTCGAAACAATAAGTAGCAAGCAATTAATGGAACTTCGACACCTTCGCTGCTTCGTTGTATTGGCTGAGGAGTTGCACTTTACAAGGGCCGCAGACCGTCTCCATATTGAGCAGCCACCGCTTTCCAGAACTATCAAGGAACTTGAGGATGAATTGGGCGCAGTGCTTTTTGATCGGGATCGTAGAGGCACCCGACTGACTGCGGCCGGCACTGCGTTCTTGCATGACACTAGAAGGCTATTCACCGTCCTGAAGCAGGCACGAGAAAATACCAAGGCCATTGCAGCCGGTTCAAGAGGTAATCTGCGCATCGCAATTTCCGATGGCGCAGTTGACCGGCGACTTTCCACATTCTTGGCCCATTGCCGTGAAAAAGAACCGGAGATTGAAATAAGGCTGTCCGAAGTTCCTTTGGCCGAGCAGTTGCGTGGCCTACGGTCAGGCGACTTCACCGCAGGTTTGGCATACACGGCCGAGATTGATGATGACTTTGTTGCCGAACCACTTTGGCAAGACTCGCTAGTGATTGCGGTACCTGCTCGGCATGAGTTGTTAGTCCATAAGGAGGTCCCACTTCATGAGCTTGGGAACCACCCACTTGTCTTATGTGACCCGCAGCTTTGCGAGGGCTATTACCGTGAACTAAGGCGCTTCCTTCGGCCTTTGAAGCGCGAGCCCAATGTCGTTGAATATACGTCTTCATTGGATATGATGTTCACTCTCGTCGGCGCGGGCTTCGGCCTCGGCTTCACCACGGAAACTAGGGCCGCATCCTGCTGCCAACGGCCTGATGTGGTAATCCGTCCCTTGGCGGCGGAGTCGGCAGTGATCACTACCTATCTGCTTCGCCCCGACAGTGGCACCCTGTCGGCTCCGTTGGAGCGATTTATCTCTCGCCTAAGCACCCATATTTGCAATTAGCGAGCTTCCCACAAACGATCAACCCAAAAAATTTAGCGTCAGGGGAAACCGACGTACCTGCTGAGTAGCTTGAGCCCAGAGCACAACAGGTCGCCAAGTCTGGAGACGACCCCGACCCGAAACCTGGTGACAATGGGCAGCCCCGCTCTGGTCATCAGGCCGCAGCGTTGGCATTCAAGCGCTTTCTAATACAGCCGCACCATTCATCCGGCGAATGCTCTGCCGCGCGCCCCCGGGGATAGCTTGCGGTGAGACGGTATCGGAGGCATCTGGATGATGTCGGCCGCCCATAATGGTCCGAACGACCGCGACAACATTGGTCGGCGTGACTACATCGATCGCTGCGCAATTACCAAGATCCGGGTGCGGCCGAGTCAGCATTCGGTACAGGTCCCATGAGTCAGCTCCTTGGCACTGATTCATAAGTACCTGGGCCAGCTTGTGCTTGAGTGGCACCAGTTGCCAATCGGGAACACGCTGCCCCCGATTACCCAGGCTGATGGACAGCAGCTTGCCTGCCTTCAGCTCGCGGTTGATCTGGTCCTTGGACTTACCGGCGAGCTTGCCGAACAGCGGCACCGGCAGGCAGCTAGGCGACTCGTACATGGCCAGCATTTCCTCGCGCTCGCGCTGGATTGCGGATGCTTCCGGTTTCGGCGTCCGAATGGGGGGCGGAGGCACCTGCGAAAGCCGCTGGAAGGTGGTTCCTTTAGTGCTTGGTGCCACAGCGATCGGCGTGGACAACACGTCGCCTTTAGCGGAAGCAGCGGCAATGGCCGCCGGCTCTTCCGCCATCGCAGGCGTCCCTTCAATATGGATGGTGAGATGTGCACTGGCATCTTTCACATGGCCCTGTTCAAGCAGATCGAGACGGTCAGCCCAATCCTGCATCATCCGGCGGCGCGGCTCGACATACATGGCGTGGTTGTAGGCCAAACTCACCTTGTTCGGATCGGAGTGCGAAAGCTGCGCGTCCACCCAAATCTTGGGATAACCGATCTCGTTGAGCGCCGTCGATATTGTTCCCCGGATGCCGTGGCCGGTCAGTTGATTCTCGTAGCCCATTCGTTTCAAGGCAGCGTTGAGGGTGTTCTCACTGATGCGCTTCTTGAGTTCGCTGCGGTGCGCCAGCAAATGCTTTTGGGCAGGCCGCATTACACGCAGGAGGTAGCGCACGATCTCGATGGCCTGGACAGAAAGGGGCACGATGTAAGGCGGTATGTCCTGCGGACGCCTACCCGCCTTGCGCATCTCGTCCTGAAGCTGCTTGACGATCTGCGGCGGAATAATCCAAAGACCTCGGTCGAGGTCGAATTGATCCGGGGTGGCTAGCCGCAGTTCGCCGGTACGAACCCCGGTCAGGAACAGCAACCGAATGCCGAGCTGCGTTTGCCAGCCACGCGGATTGTAGAGCCTGAGCTTCTGGAGGAAGTCGGGCAGTTCGGACAGATGCAGGTAGGGATTGTGGTTTACCGGTGGCTTGGGCTCGGCTACCACATCGAGGTCGGTGGCCGGATTGGCCTCCATGCCCTCGACAATGACCAGGGCGTAGCGGAACAACTGGCCCAGCCAAGTGCGGACCTTCTCGGCAGTGGTGAAAGCCTTGCGCCGCTCGATCCGCGCCAGGACGCCCATGAGTTGAGGCCGGCGAATGTCGTAGATCGACATCTTCTCAAGGCAGGGCAGCACGTCCTTGCCGAAGACTCGCTGGATCTGCGACAGCGTGCTGTTTCTGCCTTCCTTGAGTTCCTTCGCACGATGCTCGACCCAAGCATCGAAGACGGCCTTGAACGTGTAGTCCGAGGCCAGCTTGATAGCGTGTCGCTTCTGTTTGCGTTCTGTATGGGGATTGATGCCCTTCGCCACAAGCGCCCGGGCTTCATCACGCAAGGCGCGTGCTTCGCGCAGTCCGATCTCGGGGTAGCTGCCCAAGGAGATGCGCTTTTGCTTTCCGAGCCAGTAGTAGCGCAGATGCCACGACTTTCCACCGACGGTGGTGACCACCAGGCTAAGGCCGTCGGTGTCGGGGATACTGTAGGTTTTCTGTGCGGCCTTGGCTTGCCGCACGGTCAGATCAGAGAGTGCCATCATCGAACTCCTAAGTCGTGAGACTTAGGCTCAATGCTGCTGGTCAACCCAATCCAACCCTAGCAACAACCCGGAACCGGTACCACCCGCATTCTTTGGCCTCAATTTTGGCCTCAAAAACGCTGGCTGTCGGTGGATTTCCGTGGCTTTTACTGGAACGAAAAAAGAAGCCGAAGCTTCTCTTTTCAACGACCTACAGATGCCAATGGAAGTCTGTAGATCAAAATTTGGAGCGGGAAACGAGACTCGAACTCGCGACCCCGACCTTGGCAAGGTCGTGCTCTACCAACTGAGCTATTCCCGCATTGTCTCGATGACAGGCCGCTATTCTAGCGATTCGAATAACGACGTCAAGCCTTTGATTCAAAAACTTATTTTTTCTCGGCAGTGGTCTTGAGATGCGGCCAGGCGGCTCTGAGGTATTGCACCATCGACCATAGGGTCAGCCCCGCTGCAACGAGCAGCAATGCATAGCCGAAAATTACCCAAAAGGTGATGGCGGGCGGGTTGCCCAGCAGGATCACCAGAGCCAGCATCTGTGCAGCAGTTTTCCATTTGCCCATATTGGAAACGGCCACCTGGGCACGCGCGCCTATCTCTGCCATCCACTCACGGAGTGCGGAGATCACGATTTCACGGCCAATGATGACTGCCGCAGGCAGCGTCAGCCAGAGGTTGGCATGCGCCTGAACCAGCAGCACCAAAGCCACCGCCACCATCAGTTTGTCTGCTACCGGGTCGAGAAAAGCGCCAAACGGCGTGCTTTGCTCAAGACGACGTGCGAGATACCCGTCGAGCCAGTCGGTCGCCGCAGCGAACGCAAAGACTGCACTGGCTGCCATGTAGCTCCAGTGATAAGGCATGTAGAACAACAAAATGAAGATCGGAATCAGTAAAACGCGTAGTACGGTAATCAGATTAGGGATATTCATCGGCACAACTAGCTACGAGGTGAGCGGGCATTCTACTCGCTGTGCAGGTTTGCATAAATCGACTCTGCCAGCTTTTTGCTGATTCCGGGTGCTTTTGCGATTTCATCAATACTCGCACGGGACAATTCCTGCAATCCGCCAAAGTGTTTAAGCAGATCACGACGCCGGGTCGGTCCTACTCCGGCAACCCCTTCAAGGGTCGACGTGCGCCGGGTCTTGCCACGGCGCGCCCGGTGACCGGTGATGGCGAAGCGGTGAGCCTCGTCACGAATCTGCTGGATCAGGTGCAGCGCAGGCGAATCACCGGGCAAGGTGAATTCATGAGCGGCGTCATTCAGGTAAAGTGTTTCAAAACCGGCCTTGCGCGTTGTGCCCTTGGCCACGCCCAGCAGAATCAGGTCCGGGACCTGCAGCTCGTTGAGCACGTCGCGCGCCATGGACATCTGCCCCTTGCCACCGTCCACCAGCAGCACGTCGGGCAACTTGCCCTCCCCGGCCTTGATGCGGCTGTAGCGCCGGGTCAGCGCCTGATGCATGGCCGCATAGTCATCGCCCGCCGTCACGCCTTCAATATTGAAACGCCGGTAATCCGACTTGATAGGGCCTTCAGGGCCGAACACGACGCATGACGCTACCGTCGCCTCACCACTGGAATGGCTGATGTCATAGCATTCAAGGCGCATCGGCGGGTCGTCGAGACCCAGCACCACAGCCAGCGCCTCAAACCGCGAGGCGACGTGCTGACGATTGGCCAGACGCGCTGCCAGCGCCTGCTCGGCATTGGTGACTGCCATTTGCTGCCAGCGAGCCCGGGTTCCGCGCACGCGGTGGCTGATGACCATTTCAACGCCGCGCAGCTCTTCGATGGCGTCAATCAGTGCCGGGAAGTCTTCATTGACGACGTTGACAATCACTTCGCCAGGCAGCTCCCGATCAATGCCGCCGAGAAAATACTGAGCCAGGAAGGCCGACATCACTTCGCCGACCTCCTCTTCTATGCCCACCTGCGGGAAGAAGTTCTTGCTGCCCAGCACCCGGCCACCGCGGACACTGATCAGATGCACGCAGGCACCGCCAGGATTGACGAATGCAGCGACCACATCCACATCACCGGTACCGCCATCCATGCTTTGCTGATCCTGAACACGGCGCAACAACGCCACCTGATCACGCAACTCGGCCGCACGTTCGAAATCGAGCGCCATCGCGGCTTTTTCCATCGCAGTGTTCAGTTCGTCGCTCAACGCATTGCTGCGCCCTTCGAGAAACATGACCGAGTGGCGCACGTCTTCGGCGTAGACCTCTGGCTCGACCAGCCCGACACAAGGGCCTTTGCAGCGTTTGATCTGGTATTGCAGGCACGGTCGGGTACGGTTCTTGAAATAGCTGTCTTCGCACTGCCGAACCTGAAAGGTCTTCTGCAGCAGGCTGAGGCTTTCGCGAATCGCGCCCGCACTCGGGTAAGGCCCGAAATATCGGCCCTTGGCCTTCTTGGCGCCACGATGAATACTCAGCCGCGGAAACGCACTATCGGACAGAAACACATAAGGATAGGACTTATCATCGCGCAGCAGAATGTTGTAAGGAGGTCGCCACTCCTTGATGAGGGTCTGCTCCAGCAACAACGCTTCGGTTTCATTACCCGTAATAGTCGTTTCAATCTGGGCGATGCGCGCCACCAGCGCGCCGGTCTTCGGCGCGTGGCCAGTCTTGCGAAAGTAACTGGCGAGACGCTTCTTGAGGTTCTTGGCCTTGCCGACGTAAAGCAGGGTGGCTTCGGCGTCAAACATGCGATAGACGCCGGGGCGACCGCTACAGGTCGCAAGAAATGCACTTGGGTCGAATGTCTGGGTCATGTTCAGGCGCTGGCATCTACCATGCCGTGGCGTACAGCGAGTAAAGCCAGTTCAACATCACTGCTGATCGAAAGCTTTTCAAAGATACGATATCGGTAGGTATTCACGGTTTTCGGCGACAGGCACAGCTTGTCCGAGATGGTCTGCACCTTCTGGCAGCCGACGATCATCAGGGCAATCTGGATCTCGCGCTCGGAGAGCAGATCGAATGGCGAATTGTTGACCTGCGGCTGAAACGATTTCAACGCCAGTTGCTGGGCGATCTGCGGGCTGATGTACCGCTGACCGGCAAACACCAGACGAATGGCCTGCACCATTTCCGCCAGCCCTGCACCTTTGGTCATGTAGCCAGCAGCCCCGGCCTGCAGCAAGCGGGTCGGAAACGGGTCTTCTTCACAGACGGTGACGGCAACCACCTTGATGTCAGGATGGCTGCGCAGCATTTTACGCGTGGCTTCGAGGCCGCCGATGCCTGGCATCTTGACGTCCATCAGCACCACATCGGGCTTCAGCTCCCGCGCCTTCTTCAGCGACTCCTCACCGGAGTCCGCCTGCCCGACAACCTGCAGACCGTCTATGTCGGCCAGCATGCGAGTGATGCCTGTCCGGACAAGATCATGGTCATCGACAACTAGCACCCTAATCAAGCAGACACCTCGCGCAACGGTCATAACGAATGCCAATCACCATAACAAAAACGGCGAGTCAGACCTAGCATTGAGAAGTATGACTCGCAATAATTAGTCATTGTTGTGTTTGAATGAGCCTGCATAGAGTTCTGCTTGCCTGAAAGGCGCCGTGTTACAGGTAACGTAAACCGCGTGCTCACACCGGACTTCCGGGTGAGGAAAGCTCGGCGATGGTGATCGTCAAACGCCTTATTGCGTCCTGATCCTTCTTGTCCAGGATGCGATAGCTGCCCAGAACTTTTTCTTCGGCATCGCTTAGATCATTGACCGGGGTCGGAGTGGGCGTTCCAGTCAGCACGTAAAGCACATCCACACCTCTGGCCGCCACTGCGGCCAGGTAATCGGCCTTTGGAGTCCGTTCACCGCTTTCATACTTGCCCTGAGCGTTTGCTTCAACACCGCCGATCTCCCCGAAAACACGCTGGGACAATCGCAGACGTTCTCTTTCTTTTCTTAGTCGGTATCCAATTCCACTCATTTGAATGCATAACCCTGTTGACCCCATCCTTACGAATGGTAGAATCGATCTAAATTTAAACGATTTTGAACGGTTTTGAACTATGCCCGGAATACGTAGCGCTGCACAAGCCAAGGCCTGGCTAGAACAACAAGGTAAATCTGTTCAGCAATTTGCCCGTGAAAACAGCATTGACCCGGCGACGACTTATCAGGTGCTTGCAGGTCGCAAGAAAGGACGGCGTGGCGAGGCGCACAAGGTGGCCGTATTGCTGGGCATGAAGATAGGCACGATTCCGACTACTGAAGACCCCCACGCTGAATGAAAACAAGGAATAAACCGCAGGGTGCTTCGTTAAACCGCTAGTTCAACCGAGTATCTTCCCTGCCGCTCGCAGCGCATATCCGGCGTTCGTTGATAATCAGCCCGATTGAATTTTCCAATTGAATGCCCTGCCTTTCTTGAAGTAAGCTCCGGCTCATTCAACGGAGATTCACCATGTCACGAACCGCCCTTCCACTGCCTCAAGCCTGCTCCAGCGTCGATCGCTGTGCATTTGCTGTGGCTGGGCGTGCGGCCTCGTCGGACAGCGGTCTTCAGTTCAACACTTATTATGGGTATTGGTTTAGCCACTGGCGCGCCTGATACCTGTCTGGCGCCCACTCCAAGGGGACGCCAACCAGAGAATTCTCTACCCCCGGTCGGCTTCCCGATCGGGGGTTTTGTTTTTTAGAGCCCTGAAAAATATCACTGCATCAATTCGAGGATAACGACATGAACTACGCCACTTATTACCGCAACGAATTCGACTCCGCCTGGCGATTTAGCCAGCCCCGTTCGGAACAGCCTGCCGCCTCCGACCGGTCACTGCCAGGTGGCAACTGTAAACGTCAGGCCGATACAGCCCATTGTCGAACACCCCAGTAGGGTTCGAGCGGGAGCGCCCCGCTGCCCCAGGAAGCCAGAACATGAATTCGTCCGTTGCCGTAAAACCGTCCGATCTGTCCAGCAATGCCGTTTCTCTGCTGAACGCCAGCCCTGCCTCAAAACGCCTGCCAAGCACACTTGAGCTCAAGAACCGCTTGCCACTGAATGCAGCGCTGACCGGACAGGTCGCCACCCATCGCCGTGCGTTAAGAGCCATTCTCGAAGGTGAAGACTCCCGTCTGTTGATCATCGTCGGCCCCTGCTCGATCCACGACCCGCAGGCGGCGCTCGAATACGCAGAGCACCTCGCCGCGCTGGCTGCTGAAGTCAGCGACCAGATGCTGCTGGTGATGCGCGCCTACGTCGAGAAACCCCGCACCACGGTAGGCTGGAAAGGCCTCGCCTACGATCCGCATCTCGACGGCAGTGACGACATGGCCGCCGGGCTGGCGTTATCGCGGCAACTCATGCTCGAGATGCTCAAGCTGGGCTTACCGATCGCCACCGAAATACTGCAACCGATGGCTGCCGGCTATTTCGACGACCTGCTGAGCTGGGTGGCTATTGGCGCGCGCACCACCGAGTCGCAGATCCATCGGGAAATGGCCAGCGGCCTGCCCATGGCGGTCGGCTTCAAGAACGGTACCGACGGTGGCGTAGCGGTGGCCTGCGATGCCATGCGCTCAGCAGCTCACCCGCATCGCCATTTCGGTATGGACCGACAGGGTCATCCGGCAATTATCGACACTCAGGGCAACCCGAACACGCACATCGTGCTGCGCGGTGGGCATGGCGGCCCCAATTATGCCCGGCACCAGATTGCCCAGGTGCAGGCCAGTCTGGCGAAGAACCACATCGCCTCACGAATCATGGTGGATTGCAGCCACGCCAACAGCGGCAAAGACCCATTGCGCCAGCCACAGGTGTTCAATGATGTGCTGGGACAGAGGCTGCTGGGTGACACCTCATTGATCGGCATGATGATCGAGAGTCATTTGTTCGACGGTTGCCAGCCGCTTGGAGGAACGCTGAAGTATGGCGTTTCAGTCACCGACGGTTGCCTTGGCTGGGCAGGCACCGAGGAATTGCTGCGCGGAGCGGTTGACCGGCTGCGCTACAGATGATGCCGGTGATGGAACTTTGTCGGGAAATGCCGCACTGAATCCGGTAGGCTGATTCTTTTTTTTAACAGGAGATTGTTTCCCATGGCTAAAGCCACTGCCCGCCACATCCTCGTTTCCAGCGAAGACAAGTGCAACGAACTGAAGACCCAAATTGAAGGCGGCGCTGATTTCGCAGAAATCGCCAAGGCCAATTCCAGCTGCCCATCCAGCCGTCAGGGCGGTGATCTGGGTTCGTTCGGTCCAGGCCAGATGGTCAAGGAATTCGACACTGTCGTATTCAGCGCGCCAGTGAACGTCGTCCAGGGTCCGGTAAAGACCCAGTTCGGCTATCACCTGCTGGAAGTGACCAGCCGCCAGGATTAATCCTGTCACGCTGAGCACCAGACGGCCCATCTTCGGATGGGCCGTTGTCGTTTGCGCCCTGTTTTTTCGTTGGTCACGAGGTTCAGCGCAATGAACAGCGGCGGCTTGGCGAAGCGCTGATTTGCCTGTAGAAGATAGAGCCATGTACCAGTAGTTTGCCCTTAACCCTGACATCAGCCCACGAATGTCAGTCAGGATTCGAGTCATGCGTTTTGCCTGTTTATCGTTGATCGCTTTAACGCTGACGTTGGTCGGCACCTTCCAGGATGTGTCCGCAGAGCCACACCACGCCCTGACTGTCTACGGAGAAGCGCCACGTTACCCGGCCGACTTCAAACACTTCGATTACGTAAACCCCGATGCCCCCAAAGGCGGCAGCATGCGTCGCTCGGCCATCGAGATCGGCCAGTTCGATCACCTTATGCCGTTTACCGACAAGGGCATGGGCGTGTCTCAAATCACGGGCATGCTCTATTCACCCCTGGCCACACGTTCACTGGATGAGCCCTACACGGTTTACGGACTTGTCGCGGAGAAAATGGAACGCGGCGCGGATGGGTTGTCCCTGCGGTTCTACCTGAACCCGAAGGCGCGCTTCGCTGACGGCACACCCATCACTGCCGAAGACGTGAAATACACCTACGAACTGCTGATGACCCAAGGCAGCATGCAGTACCGCACGCAATTCGAGGCGGTCAAAGGCCTGCAGGTCGAATCGGCAACCCGGATCCGCTTTGACTTCAAGAACAACGACAGCCGTACCCTGCCCCTCGACCTCGCCTCACTGCCGGTGTTTCCGGAGCACTGGTGGAAAACCCGCGACTTCGCCAGTGGCGCCGGATTCGAGATCCCGCCGGGCAGCGGTCCTTACCGCATCAGCCATGTCGACCCAGGCCGGAGCATTACCTTCAAGCGCGACGCCGACTGGTGGGGCAAGGATCTGCCGGTCAACAAGGGCTTCTACAATTTCGACACGTTCACCGTCGAGTATTTTGGTGATATCGACGTAGCGCGCACGGTCCTCAAAGGCGGTGCCTACGATTACAACCGCGAGTTTTCAGCAACCGGCTACTCCATCCGTTATGACGGCCCGCCCCTCAGTGACGGGCGTCTGCAAAAAGGTCAACTGGCCACAGGCGCAATACAAAGCTCACAAGGTTTCGTATTCAATCTGAGCAAGCCCATGTTTCAGGACCGCCGCGTGCGCAAGGCGCTGGCCATGCTCTGGGACTTCGAATGGACCAACCGGCAGATGATGCGCAACATGTACATCCGCCAAAGCAGCTATTTCTCCAACTCTGAACTGGCCGCCACTCAATTGCCCACGGCTGCCGAGCTGAAAATTCTCGAGCCTCTGCGAGGCAAGGTTCCCGAAGAGGTGTTCCATAGCGTGTTCAGAGCGCCGCAAACGGATGGCTCGGGCGTTATTCGTGACAAACAGCTGCAGGCTCTTGCCCTGATGAAAGAAGCAGGCTGGACCCCGAAAGGCGATGATCTGGTCAATGCTCAGGGCGAGCCGTTCAGTTTTACCTTCCTCAACAGCCAGACCGGTTTCGAGCGCATGCTGCTGCCCTATAAGCGCACCCTGGCGCAGATCGGTATCCATTTCGACATTCGCCGGATCGACGCAGCGCAGTATCTGAACCGGGTCATGGCTCGTGATTACGACATGATTGTCAGCGGTTACGCAGTCTCCACCTCGCCTGGAGCCGAGCTGTACAACAACTTTGGCTCGAAGGTGGCCATGGACCCAGGTTCAAGCAATTACATGGCCCTTCAGGACCCCGCAGTGGACACCTTGATTGCCGGGCTCATCAAGGCCGACAGCAAGGAGACGATGACCGACTACGCACGCTGTCTGGACCGGGTGCTGCAATGGAATGACTATTGGATTCCCAACTATTACCCGCCAGGCTCATCCACCGTGTGGTGGAACCGTTTCGGTATTCCGAAGATTCAGGCCAGCAACAGCGAAGCCATCGAAACCTGGTGGGAGATCAGCCCGACGCCGCTGACCAATGCCCAATTTGCCGAGAAACGCGGTGCGTCAGCCCTCCCTTCGGAGATCAACTGAATGCTCGGTTACATTCTGCGGCGCCTGCTGCTGATCATCCCTACCCTGCTGTGCATCCTGCTGGTCAACTTCTTCATCGTGCAAGCGGCGCCCGGCGGTCCGGTCGAACAGGCCATTGCCCGTCTGCAAGGTATCGGCGGGGTCACAGCGGGCGCGGGCGCCAGCGAGTCGGTCGGTGCCGGCCATTCCCGAGCCTCACGCGGCCTGGACCCCAAGCTGATCAAGGATATCGAACGGCAGTATGGCTTCGACAAGCCGCTGCATGAGCGCATGTGGCTGATGTTGAAGAACTACGCGAGCCTGGACTTCGGCAACAGCTTCTTTCGCGGCGCCAGCGTCACGGACCTGATCCTGCAAAAGATGCCGGTATCGATTTCATTGGGGCTCTGGGCGACGCTGTTGACGTACCTGGTGTCGATCCCGCTGGGGATTCGCAAGGCGGTCAAACACGGCAGCCAGTTCGATATCTGGAGCAGCACCGCGATTATCATCGGCTACGCAATGCCGGCTTTTCTGTTCGCCATGTTGCTGGTGGTGGTGTTCTGCGGCGGCACCTCCCTCAACTGGTTTCCGGTGCGCGGGCTGGTCTCGGACAACTTCGATGAGTTATCGACCCTCGGCAAGATCGCCGATTATTTCTGGCATCTGGTGCTGCCCGTTTCTGCACTGGTAATCGGCGGCTTTGCCACGCTGACCCTGCTCACCAAACACTCTTTCCTCAACGAGATCACCCGCCAGTACGTGACTACAGCCCGCGCCAAAGGCATGAGCGAGCGGCGTGTGCTGTATGGGCATGTGTTCCGTAACGCCATGCTGCTGGTGGTGTGTGGCATACCTCAGGCGTTTATCAGCGTGTTCTTTGCCGGCTCGTTGCTGATCGAAGTGATTTTCTCGCTGGATGGTCTGGGGCGCATGAGCTATGAAGCGGCTGTTTCACGGGACTACCCTGTGGTGTTCGGTTCGCTGTTCATCTTCACGGTGTTCGGCCTGCTGATCAAACTGGTCGGTGACATTTGCTACATGCTGGTTGACCCCAGAATCGACTTCAGCGCGAGGAGTGCCTGATGCGCAGCCTTTCACCGCTGGCGCGTCGCCGCCTGGAGCGCTTTCGCAGCAATCGTCGCGGCTGGTGGTCGCTGTGGCTGTTCTGCGGCCTGTTTGCCCTGACCCTGGGCGGCGAACTGATCGCCAACGACAAGCCGTTGGTCGTCAGTTATCAGCACTCGCTTTATTTTCCGGTTTTCAAACGCTACACCGAGCAGCAATTTGGCGGGGAATTGCCTTTCCAGCCCGATTACCGCAGCGATTACGTGCGCAAGCTGATTGCCAAGGGCGATGGCTGGATGCTGTTTCCGCCGATTGCGTTCAGCGCCGATACGCCCAATTACGATTTGACCATTCCGGCCCCCAGCCCACCCTCATCTACCAACTGGCTGGGGACTGACGATCAGGCGCGGGACGTAATGGCACGGGTCATTTTCGGCGCACGTGTGTCGATTCTGTTTGCCCTGGCCCTGACCTTCATAAGTGCGCTGATCGGCATCACCGCTGGCGCATTGCAAGGCTATTACGGCGGCTGGGTGGACCTGTTCGGGCAGCGGTTGCTTGAAGTCTGGTCGGGTTTGCCGGTGCTCTATCTGCTGATCATCCTGTCAGGCTTTGTCGAACCCGACTTCTGGTGGCTGCTGGGTATCATGGCGTTGTTTTCCTGGCTGACCCTGGTGGATGTGGTGCGTGCCGAGTTCCTCCGCGGCCGTAACCTGGAGTACGTCAAGGCCGCGCGTGCGCTTGGCCTGGGGGATCGCAAAGTGATCATGCGCCACATCCTGCCCAATGCGATGACGGCCACATTGAGCTATTTGCCTTTCATCCTTACCGGGGCTATCTCGACCCTGACCGCGCTGGACTTTCTCGGTTTCGGTATGCCCGCAGGTAGCGCTTCGTTGGGCGAGCTGATCGCTCAGGGCAAACAGAATCTGCAAGCGCCCTGGCTCGGCCTGACCGCGTTTTTTGCCCTCGCCCTGATTCTTACGCTGCTGGTGTTCATTGGCGAGGCGCTGCGCGATGCCTTCGACCCGAGGTCCTGACATGTCGGAAAATCTGATCGAAATTCGCCACCTGAGCGTTGCGTTCAACGGCCAGAAAGTGGTCAGCGACCTAAGCCTGGATGTGCGGCGCGGGGAGTGTCTGGCGCTGGTCGGTGAATCCGGCTCAGGCAAATCCGTTACTGCGCACTCGATCCTGCAACTGCTGCCCCGTAGCGGCACGCAGACCACCGGCAGCATTACTTATCGAGGGCAGCAGTTGGTGGGCGCCGATGATCGCACCCTGCGTGAGCTGCGTGGCAACCGGATTGCGATGATCTTCCAGGAGCCGATGACTTCGCTGAACCCACTGCACAGCGTGTCTCGGCAGATCGGCGAGACGTTGTTGCTGCATCGCGGCATCAGCGGCCGTGAAGCGCAAAAACGTATCGTCGAGCTGTTGCAACTGGTCGGTATTCAACAGCCTGAAAAGCGCTTGAAAGCCTATCCGCACCAGTTGTCGGGCGGCCAGCGGCAGCGGGTGATGATCGCCATGGCGCTGGCCTGTGAGCCGGAGTTGCTGATTGCCGACGAACCGACCACTGCGCTGGACGTCACCGTGCAACGCAAAATCCTTTTGCTGCTCAAGGAACTGCAACAGCGCCTGAACATGTCGCTGCTGCTGATCAGCCACGATTTGAACCTGGTGCACAGCGTGGCGCAGCGGGTGTGTGTTATGCGCGCTGGCGAGATTGTCGAGCAGGCCGATTGCAAGTCACTGTTCAAATCGCCGCAACACCCTTACAGCCGTTTGCTGCTGGATGCCGAGCCTGCGGGAGAGCCACTGCCTCGCGACAGCCGGGAAACGGTGCTGCAAGTCGATAACCTGAAAGTCTGGTTCTCGCTGACCGGCGGCATTCTACGTCGCCATAAGGAATACCTGAAAGCAGTGGACGACATCAGCCTGAGCATCGAGCGCGGCAAGACACTGGGTATCGTCGGCGAATCGGGTTCCGGCAAGTCGACACTGGGCCAGGCGATCCTGCGCCTGCAGGAATCGCAAGGCAGCATCCGCTTTCGCGGGCAGGCACTGGACGGCTTGAGCCAGAAACAGATGCGACCGTGGCGTAAAGAGATGCAAGTGGTCTTTCAGGACCCTTACGGCAGCCTCAGCCCGCGCATGTCCGTGGCGCAGATCATCAGCGAAGGGCTGGAGGTGCACAGCCCACTGTCCCCCGCGCAACGCGACGCCGAGGTAATTCGTGCGCTGCAAGAGGTCGGCATCGACCCGCAGAGTCGTCACCGCTACCCCCATGAGTTCTCCGGTGGTCAACGCCAGCGCATCGCCATTGCTCGCGCGCTGGTGCTGAAACCGGCCCTGATTCTGCTCGACGAACCGACCTCGGCGCTGGACCGTACCGTGCAGAAACAGGTCGTCGCCCTGCTCCGCGATCTGCAGCAAAAACATGGCCTGACCTACCTGTTCATCAGCCATGACCTGGCCGTGGTCAAAGCCCTGGCCCATGACGTCATTGTGGTCAAGGACGGCAAAGTGGTAGAACGCGGCGCCAGCCATGACGTGTTCGATGCGCCGCAGCATCCCTACACCCAGGAATTGCTGGCAGCTGCGCACTCGGGTTGATCATTGTCGGCTGTTCAGTGGGTGATAAGGAGCTGGGCCTCATGCGTCCGGTCTTGAGTCTGCAGCGTGACGTAGATCTGTGACGCAGAGCGTCACGAACGGCGCTCCCACGCTGGAGCGTAGGGAACGATAACCTCAATTATCGTGCGACGCTCCGCGTCCGCCTTGGCGTGTTACGCGCCACCTTATGCCTGCGGGCCCCGCTCGTCGTCATCGACCAGCCCCCACTCCGCCGTGTTTGCGGTGCTGCTGCCGGTCGGTGCCGGGGGCGGCGTGGTCAGGGTCGCAGCTCCGCCTTCGCTGTGAAGCTTGAGGCGCAGCCGTACGTTGTTCTGCGAGTCGGCATTCTTCAACGCTTCCTCTTCGCTGATCGCCCCTTCCACTGCCAGATTGAACAAGGCCGAGTCAAAGGTCTGCATACCAAGGCTGGCGGATTTTTCCATGATGCCCTTGAGTTCGGTCAGTTCGTTGCGCTGAATCAGATCGCGAATGGTCGGCGTGCCCATCATCACTTCCACCGCCGCCCGACGCTTGCCATCCGGCGTTTTGACCAGCCGCTGGGAAACAAACGCCTTGAGGTTATTGCCCAGGTCATGCAGCAACTGCGCGCGCCGCTCTTCCGGGAAAAAGTTGATGATCCTGTCCAGTGCCTGATTGGCGTTGTTGGCATGCAGGGTCGAGATCACCAAGTGTCCGGTGTCGGCAAACGCCAGCGCATGCTCCATGGTTTCGCGATCACGAATTTCGCCGATCAGAATCACATCCGGCGCCTGGCGCAAGGTGTTCTTCAACGCGGCGCGGAAGCTGCGGGTATCGACGCCGACTTCGCGCTGGTTGACGATGGACTTCTTGTGCCGATGGATAAACTCCACCGGGTCTTCAATGGTGATGATGTGCCCGCTGGCGTTGCGATTTCGGTAATCGATCAGGGCTGCCAGCGAGGTCGACTTACCCGAACCGGTTGCACCGACGAACAGCACCAGACCGTGCTTTTCCATGACCACATCGAGTAACACAGGCGGCAGGAAAAGCTCCTCGAAGCGCGGGATGTCCAGCTTGATGTTACGGGCAACAATAGACACTTCGTTGCGCTGCATGAAGATATTGATCCGGAAGCGACCGATGCCCGCCAGCGACACCGCAAGGTTCATCTCCAGTTCACGCAGAAATTCGAGCTTCTGCTCTTCGTCCATCAGCCCTTGGGCAATCAACGCCACATCGCCGGGTTTGAACGTCTCGCTGCCGAGTGGCTTGAGCACGCCATTGAACTTGGCGCACGGCGGTGCTCCGGTGGAAAGATAGAGGTCCGATCCGTCCTGATTGGCCAGAATCTTCAACAGCGCCGGAAAATCCATAATCAATACCGTACAAAATGAATGAACAAACAGTGAGCCGTCATGACGGCACGCGTAAAGCGCAACAGCTTCTCGCCAGGCAGGAAAGTGCTGATCAGTACAGGCATAATGGCAGCCTTTTGCGACAGGTGATATTGCGACATGAAAGCCCAGGCCCGCCACATTCTGGTGAAGACCGCCGAAGAAGCCGAGCAGCTCAAGCAGCGTATCGCCAAAGGCGAGGCGTTCGATGTGCTGGCCAGGAAGCATTCTAGCTGCCCGTCCGGCAAACGTGGCGGCGATCTGGGCGAAGTCCGGCCGGGACAGATGGTGGGCGCCATCGATCAAGTGATCTTCAAAAAGCCGTTACGCGTCGTGCATGGCCCAATCAAGAGCAAATTCGGTTACCACCTGGTGCAAGTCTTCTATCGCGACTGACCATTACGCCTTGAAGCAAAAAACCTCGGGTCGTTTTGCGACCCGAGGTTTCAAAAAGCATCAGCAAGGACAGGCCTGTGTGAGCCCAGGCATGCCCCTGTTCACCTTACTTCGGCGAAATAGCACCATCGACCAGCACCTGGGCTTCTGCAACCAGACGCTTGAGGTGATCTTCGCTGACAAAACTCTCGGCGTAGATCTTGTAGATATCCTCGGTGCCTGACGGACGCGCCGCGAACCAGCCGTTCTCGGTCATGACTTTCACCCCGCCAAACGCCTGATCATTGCCTGGTGCCTTGCTGAGTACCTGCTGGATCGGCTCGCCTGCCAGCTCTGTGGAGGTCACCTGCTCCGGCGACAGCTTGCTCAACAGCGCCTTCTGCTGCGGGTTGGCCTTGGCGTCGACACGGGTCGAAAACGGCTCGCCCAGGTCGTCGGTCATGGTCTTGTAGATTTCGCTTGGATCACGACCGGTACGCGCGGTCATTTCTGCAGCCAGCAACGCCGGGATCAGACCGTCCTTGTCAGTGGTCCAGACCGTGCCGTCACGACGCAGGAACGAAGCCCCCGCGCTCTCTTCGCCGCCAAAGCCAAGCGAGCCCTCGAACAGCCCTTGAGCGAAGTACTTGAAGCCGACGGGCACCTCGTACAGGCGACGGCCGAGACGTGCGGCAACACGATCAATCATGCCACTGCTGACCACGGTCTTGCCGACCGCTGCATCAGCGCGCCATTCAGGGCGGTTCTGAAACAGATAGTCGATGGACACTGCCAGGTAGCTGTTAGGCGTCATCAACCCGCCCGACGGCGTCACGATGCCGTGACGGTCGTGATCAGGATCGCAGGCAAAGGCAACCTGATAGCGATCTTTAAGACCGATCAGGCTTTGCATGGCGTGGCTGGAGGACGGGTCCATACGAATCTGGCCATCCCAGTCCACGGTCATGAAGCGGAACGTGGAATCGACGAACTTGTTCACCACGTCCAGATTCAGGCCGTAATGCTCGCCAATCGCCGACCAGTAATTCACCCCGGCACCGCCCAGCGGATCAACACCAAGACGCAGACCCGAATTGCGGATCGCGTCCAGGTCAATGACGCTTTTCAGATCGGCGACGTAGGTATTCAGGTAATCGTGGCGGTGCGTGGTATCGGCACGCAGGGCCTTTTCATGGCTGATGCGCGAGACACCGACGATCTTTTCGGCCAGCAGTTCGTTGGCCTTGTTCTCGATCCATTTGGTGATATCGCTGTCGGCCGGGCCGCCATTCGGTGGGTTGTACTTGAAGCCACCGCTTTGCGGCGGATTGTGCGACGGCGTGATGACGATGCCGTCAGCCAGGCCCGACGTGCGACCACGGTTGTAGCAGATGATCGCGTGGGACACCGCTGGCGTCGGGGTGTATTCGTCACCTTCCGAAATCATGACCTGCACGCCATTGGCAGCCAGCACTTCAAGCGCAGTGGCCGCAGCTGGCGTTGACAGCGCGTGGGTGTCAGCTCCCAGAAACAGTGGACCGTCGATGCCATTGGCCTTGCGGTACAGGCAGATCGCCTGACTGATGGCCAGCACGTGCCATTCGTTGAAGCCCAGCTCGAACGAGGTGCCGCGATGCCCGGACGTGCCGAACGCCACACGCTGCGTTGGCACCGACGCATCAGGCTGGCCGGTGTAATAAGCCGTGACCAGTCTCGGGATATCAACCAGTAACTGCGCAGGTGCCAGCTTGCCGGCGAAAGGACTGAGACTCATACAACCTCCATGAACACATCGAATACTGAAAAAAACAAAAGGCTGCCACGATTTCAAGACATGCGCTAAAACATGATCAGCGTGGCAGTTTACTGGCAGTTCGACAGCGACGCTCGGGTATTGATCCCTAACCGCCTGAGGTTTGAGGTCGCCACCACGCCGGAAACAGCTGAGCCACCTTGGGCTCGGCAAAGCGGTCATCAATCAGCATCACGACGCCATTGTCATTCTGGCTACGGATCACCCTGCCCGCTGCTTGCACCACCTTCTGCAGGCCGGGGTAGAGATAGGTGTAATCGTAGCCAGCGCCGAACAGTGCGGCCATGCGCTGTTTGAACTGTTCATTGACCGGATTGAGTTGCGGCAGGCCCAGGGTGGCGATGAATGCGCCGATCAAGCGCGCGCCCGGCAAATCGATGCCCTCCCCGAACGCGCCCCCCAGCACCGCAAAGCCGATGCCCTGGCTGCTCAGGGTAAACCGCTCGAGAAAGGCATGGCGCTCAGCCTCCCCCATGCCGCGGGCCTGCTGCCACAAGGTAATGTGCGGATGAGTGCGCGCCATCAGTTCCGCGACCTGTTGCAGGTAATCGAAGCTGCTGAAAAACGCCAGATAATTGCCCGGCCTGGCCTCGAACTGCTCAGCCAGCAGCTCGACAATCGGTGCCAATGACGCCTGCCTATGAGTGAACCGGGTCGAAATTCGGCTGATAATCCGCACGTCCAACTGGTCGTGATGAAACGGCGACTCGACGTCGATCCAGGCGGTATTGGTCGGCAGCCCGAGCAGGTCGGCGTAGTAATGACGGGGGCTGAGCGTTGCAGAAAACAGCACGCTGCTGCGCGCAGCGGTCAGGCGCGGCCGAATGAAACGTGCGGGCACCACGTTGCGCAGGCTCAGCCGCGACAAAACGCGCTTGCCACCCGCCTCGCGTCGGCTGATATCGAAAATGAAGTGCTCGTCGAACAGCTCGGCGATGCGCGCAAAACCGATGGCCTCAAGATAAAACCCCTGCAACGTGCCATCCACGGCCTGCGGGTTTTCGTTGAAATGATCCCCGAGGGTCGAAATGCACAGGTTCAGGCTATTGATGAATTTATCCGGTGCCACCGAGTAGGCTTGATAATCAGTGAGTTGCGCCTTGTGTAACGCATTCCATTCTCGATCGAGACGCTGCAAGGCTTTTTTCACTGGCTCGGGTGCAGTCTGGATCAGCGCTTTCAACTGGCTCTGATCAAGGCTGGCGCTGTACATTTGCCGCGTCCGCTCGACCATGTTGTGCGCCTCATCGACCAGTACCGCCACTCGCCATTGATTGAGCTGGCCAAGTCCGAACAGCAATGCGCTGAGGTCGAAGTAATAGTTGTAGTCGGCAATCACCACATCGGCCCAGCGCGCCAGCTCCTGGCTCAGGTAGTACGGACAGACCTGATGCAGCAACGCAGCCTCGCGCACGCTGGCCTGATCCAGCCAGCGCGATTGCAGCGCAGCCGAGCGCGCCGCAGGCAGGCGATCATAAAAACCGTTGGCCAGCGGACAGGAATCACCGTTGCAGGCCTTGTCCGGGTACTCGCAGGTCTTGTCTCGCGCCACCAGTTCCAGCACCCGCAGCCTGAGTTCGGGCGCACTGCAGTTGATTACCTGCAAGGCATCCAGCGCCAGTCTGCGTCCCGGCGTCTTGGCCGTGAGAAAGAAAATCCTGTCGAGCTGCTGACCGGGCGCAGCCTTGAGCAACGGGAACAACGTGCCAACGGTTTTGCCGATACCGGTCGGGGCCTGAGCCATCAGGCAACAACCGGTGCTGGCTGCCTTGTACACCGATTCAGCCAGAGCACGTTGCCCGGTGCGGAACGCTGGATGTGGAAACTTCAGGGTTGTCAGCGTGGCATGCAACGCCCGCGTATGCGCCAGCTCCTGCTGTGCCCAGCCAAGAAATATCGCGCACTGCTGCTCGAAGAATTGTTGCAGCGTGGCGGCACTGAAGTGCTCGCTGATCAGGGTTTCCTGCTCGCTGACAATATTGAAATACACCAGCGCCAGCTTGACCTCCTTCAGTTGCAGGCGTTGGCAGAGCAGCCAGCCGTAGACCTTCACCTGTGCCCAGTGCAGTTGGCGATGGTTGTCGGGCATGGCGTCCAGATCGCCGCGATAGGTTTTCACTTCTTCCAGCTGATTGCGGGCTGCGTCATAGCCATCCGCTCTGCCGCGTACGGTCAGCTCGCGGTAGTCACCCGTCAACGACAGTTCGGCCTGATAATCCGCGCTGCGCCGCGACGCAACGGTCCTATGCCCGGCAATGCCTTCCTGAGCGGTCGGTGATGGCGTGAAACGCAGGTCAAGGTCGCCCACCTTGGCCGTGAACTCGCACAATGCGCGTACCGCCACGACATAGCGCTTGGGCGAATCGCTGGAAGGGGCTGGCGCCTGATCAGGATTAATGGTGGTCTGGGAAGTCACTGCTGGGAAAAGCCACTGGTTTCAAATACTGGACAAGCGTCCAGTTAACAGCCTTGAATCGCGTCTGGCAAATACAAATGGATCGGCGGCTGCGCCATTCTCGGCTTACCGCAGCCGCGCCCGACTTAATGCCTCTCGCAGCACAGCCAGCCACCCGGCCACGTTCCGGCTCCAGTCGATGGCATAACTGATGCGCAGGTGCTGTGCATATCGGCCTTGCAGGCTGAACAGCTCGCCGGGCGCGATGACAATGCGCTCAGCCAGCATCATTTCGAAAACCTGACGCATGTTTACCGGGTACCTGCTTTGCGCCCACACACCGCAGCCACCCACTGGCACTTCGTAGCGCAACGCCTCACCCAGTTGCTCATCCAGCTGCTGCGTCATCGCTGACGCGCGCTCAGCCAGAACAGCGCGCAACCCGTTCAAGTGAGTATCCAGACGACCGCTGCTGCACAGTCTGGCAATCGCCCTCTGCCGTATGCGCGGCAGCTCGAACGCGCGCAACAGAAAACCGGCTTGCCAGCGGTCTTCAAGCTGTTTGCACAGCAAATAACCGTAAGGCGCCTCAGGGCCAAGGCTCTTGTCGAACGCACCGATAATCACCAGTCTTTGCGGGTCAATCAGATGACGCAGATTATGGGGCTCGCAAGCAAACCTCAATTCGCTGTGACTGTCATTTTCCAATACCCAGACCTGATGGCGATTGATGACTTCGGCCAGCGCCTGACTATTAATCGACGCTCGTGCACTGCCGCGCAGCGGGTTCAGGAACGACGAAAATATCGCAAGCCCGACGCTATTCTCCCGCAACAGGTGCTCCAGTTTCCCCGGATCAAGGCTGCCGGGTTCGTCCTGCGGCAACTCCAGAACCCGGATATCGAACGATTGCAGTAACCGCAGCAAGGTCCAGGCGCAGGGTGACTCCACCACTACAATGCCGCCGCGCAGCCGCAGCGTATCGATCACCACTTTGAATGCCCCGTATAGGTCGGGCGTGACGTAAACATTGTCTGCGTGCCAGCAATGCTCGGCATCATGGGTGTACCGAGCCGCCAGTGCCGTGCGCAATTCCAGCTCACCGAACGGCTGAAAATCGGCGTCGCGCGAGCGCGGATAATGGCGCGCCAGCTCCCGTTCCATCGTCAGTAAAGGGCTTTCCGGCACTTGCAGCACGCTTGGCTCATCGCCGCCCAACAGCAGCATCCCGGCACGCCTGGCATTGCATTGCAGTGCGTGCAAAAGGTCGCCACTGCGGCATGGCAGCTCGTCTGATGCGTTGCTGCGCGGCATCGAGTAATAACCCGACTTGGCAACCGAATAGACGCGCCCTTCTTTTTCCAGTAGCGAGTAAGCACTTTGCACCGTGGATATCGATACCTGCAGGCGGCGCGCAAGCTGGCGCAGCGACGGCATCTTGAGTGCCGCCCCGGCCTGATCCTGAGCGACAAGACGAGCGAGATAGCGATAAACCGCCTGATAGGCGAAGTCCGTGTGGTCTTTCATGGCAGTCATCCGGCGCTCATTCAACAAAGGGTCCGGGCAATCACGACAAGGCTGATGCCGAGCAAGCGGCAGCAGCCATAATCCGCTGCCGGGTCAGCGCCCGGAAAGCACTTCAGCGAGCGCCTCGCCGGTGACCGGATCTACGCTCATGACCCGTCCCTTGTCAGGGTCGGCAGCGCGTATTCGGGCGATCAGCGAATTCGGGTCGCCAAAGTCCACGCGTTGTTTGTCATAGAGGTTCTGTAACCCTTTGAGACTCAGACCGCTGATGTCCACCAGCCACTGCATCACCTGATCCGGTGCAGTCGAGCCTGACAGTGCCTTGTGCAGGTCTGGCAGTGCGACCAGCATGCCGGGATGGCAACTGCGCAAAAACGTTTCCAGACCGCGCCCCTGATCGACGAAGGGCGAGAACACCATACACACCAGTTGTGTTTCACTCAGGCCGAAGCCTTCCTGCGCGAAGCTTGAGGCCAGCTCCCGACGCATATCGATGCGCGCCTGCCCGGCGTAAGCACTCAGCGCCTTGTCAATCAGACGCGCTGGCATTTGCTTTCGACGCATCAACGAAGCCGCCAGCTCCAGGTATTCGGCGATCCCGTCAGCGTAGCTGCGCCCATGCAGGTATTGCATGGTCAGGCCACGCATGTGAGCCATGAGTAAAGGATTGGCGCAATCCGACTCACTGAAGCTGAACGCCAGATCGTCGAAGCGAAAATCCAGAAACTCGGTGAGCAGGTTCCAGTGCTCGTCGGCTTTGCAACTGATCAGATCGGCAATGGTGATGAAGGCTGGCGCGCTGGCTTTGCCGGAGTACGCGGCAGGCCGGCTACCGCGAGGGCCTTCCCCGCCCTCACCATAAAGTTCGTGATAGTAGGCCTGGCCGATGGTATCGATCATCTTCAGAACTCCGCTCAGAGTCTGGCTGCTCCAATGGGCGGGATGTTGGCCGTTGCGCTGCGCCAGGCGCATGATCCAGGTGATGTACTGCTTCTGCTCTCTACGCGAGTCGCCACTGACCACCGCGTCGACACCGCTGCCCCAGCTCAGTGCGCGCCCTAGAAACTCTGCCAGCCCCAGGTAACAGGTGTTGCAAAAAGTGGTGCGCGCATCACCCGCAGAAAGGTGGCCACCGAGCAGCACTTCCATGCGGTTCTGCTCGCGACCAGCACTGGAAAAAGGCAGGTCTGGCTCGAAGGCTTGGGTGTACTGGTTGTCGATCACCAGCATTTCAACCCGGGGATCGTCGTATAGAAACAATGCTGAATAGGTGCGGTTGATATTACCCATCACCGCCGGTGTCATGCCCACATGACGGCGAGTGGCGACGCGCAAATTGAAGGTGCCGGGCGAGCGGCAGGCAATGCTCAATTGAGCCGCACGCAAAAAGGCCAGTGTGTAGGCACTGTCCTTGCCTCCTCCGAAAGTCACCAGTACCTTGAAAGCGGAAATCCGTTCGATACCACCCGCCGCGACAATAAGGCGCTGAATCAACAACTGCAGCGCTGTGCGCTCGGCACGTGAGAAATAACCAAGCAGACGTTGCAACACCTGCTGGTAAACGTAATTCATTGCTTGTTCGTGTATGGAGCTCATTGTCTGCCACCTGCCTGTCGATCAAGACACCGCACTGTGCAGGCAGAGCCTCGAACACCAGACTGACGATCAACTATGTATGCGAGCATGACTCATTCCCTGAGTAATAATTACCCAAGTATTATCAGTGCCTCCCAAATAATTACAATATACAGTTTGTTCTACAAAACAGACACACCTGAACGGTCGCTTACACTCGCTTTAAACAGTTTGTTTAACCACCGAGCAAACCTTATAACTTATGCCCTTAAATCCCCGACACGCAGCCGTCGCAAAGGCTTTACACAAAGGCCGTCTCGCACCTGACCGTCTTTGCCTCGTGCAACGCTTACATCAGGGGCCGTAGGAAATCTCGACTGTATATTCGCGCTATAGAAGAAACTTATAAACCCAAACACACCGTTGATCATGCTGTGCATGTTCATGCGGGCGAATAACTTCCATACCTCAAGCATCCCTGTCCTTTCTGCAAAGGATAAGCAGACACATCAGTCAGATGACTCTTAATAAACCGTACCTTTTATTGCGTCCACTGCAAAAAGCCTTCCGCGGGGAAGGCTTTCTCACTAACGCTGTCGACTGGAAAAGTGCTGAGTCAGACCGACTCGACTTCCAGCACCGCACGCCCGCCAATCGGGCAGACATCCATGTAACGGTGCGCCTGCACCACCTGCTCGAACGGGAAGCTGCGCGTTTGCAGAGGCGCCAGCACCCTGTCTGCGGTCATCTGGTTGATGTCCTGCAGGGCACGTTGCAATGCTTGCTGATCCTGAGTGATGCCCAGTTCCGGCTTGCCGGTGAAGTTGCCCAGACAGTGTACGTAAAACTGGATGTTCTTCTGAAAGGCTGCGCAGGCCGGGAACGGGGTCTGATTGCCGCCTTGCAGGCCGTACAGCACCAGACTGCCGCGTGGTGCCAGCACGTCGCCCATGATCGACATCTGCGGACCGCCCAGGCCATCGAAAACCGCATCGACACCACGGTTGTCTGTGTACTTGTTGATCGCCATCAACAGGTCCTGATCTTCAGTGACCACCACCTTGTCAGCACCCAGCGACTGCAGATACTCACGCGCATCGTCAGTCTTGGTAGCCGCAATCACGCGAACGCCCAGCGCCTTGCCCAACTGGACGAACGCAGGACCTGAACAATGACTGGCATCGGTGACCAGCACGGTCTGCCCGGCCTTGATGCGCGCCAGATCGACATAGGCAAAGTAGGCCACCAGGTACGGCGTGTAATGCACGCTGGCTTCCACCGGCGTCAGTGCATCGGGGTAACGAGTCAGTGCCAGACGCGGCATGACGATGTTCTCGCCATAGACCGGGTGCTGGTTGGCATCGGCCGCAGGAAAACTGGCCACCTTGTCGCCCACGTGCAGGTCATCTACCCCGTCGCCCAGCGCAGTGACCACACCGGCCATTTCGTAACCCAGACCGGCAGGCAGACGTGCTTGGGTCGAAGCGAGATTTTGCCGCCAGAGTACGTCATACCAGCTGACACCAATGGCCTGGACGCGCACTTGCACCTCGCCGGGTGCAGGCGACGCTACGGGTTGCTCTTCAACCTTGAGCACCTCGGCCGGGCCGAACTGGTGAAAACGGATCGTGCGGGACATTTAGAACCTCGCCTGGTAAACCTTGATGCCACAAACTTTATCCGGGCATTGCCGGCAACACCATCGGTGGCTATTAATAGTCGACATGCCTGTCATCGATTGTGTCCTGTGCGCTGCAGGTCGCAGCCAGACAGCGTCTGAACGCCACGGTGCATATTGGCCGCCATTGTTCGCATGTCGACGGGACATTGCAAGCCATGTGAACATTCGACGGCGCGGTAGCTAATTTTCCCTGCGCCCGACCTGCATTTGCTCGTACTATCGCACCCTGCTCACGTCCTCAACCGACCAATGGCCCGAGATCTTCTGTATGAATCGTAACGACCTGCGTCGTGTCGACCTCAA
This sequence comes from Pseudomonas syringae CC1557, assembly GCF_000452705.1. Classification (NCBI taxonomy): domain Bacteria; kingdom Pseudomonadati; phylum Pseudomonadota; class Gammaproteobacteria; order Pseudomonadales; family Pseudomonadaceae; genus Pseudomonas; species Pseudomonas syringae. The sequence continues at coordinate 2,568,448 of NZ_CP007014.1, read as the reverse complement.
TCTGCTCATCGTTTTCGAAACCCTGATGCATGAAAGAAGCGTGACGCGTGCGGCGGAAAAACTGTTCCTCGGCCAACCGGCTATCAGCGCCGCGCTCTCACGCTTGCGCAGCCTGTTCGATGACCCATTGTTCGTGCGTACCGGACGCAGCATGGAGCCTACCGCCCGTGCTACGGAGATCTTCGGCCTGCTCTCCCCGGCCCTGGACTCCATCTCGACCGCCGTCAGCCGTGCCTCCGAATTCGACCCGGCCACCAGCACCTCGGTATTCCGCATCGGTCTGTCCGACGATGTCGAGTTCGCCCTGCTGCCCACCCTGCTCAAGCGCCTGCGCTCCGAAGCACCCGGCATCGTACTGGTGGTCAGGCGGGTCAATTACATTCTGATGCCACCGCTGCTGGCCTCGGGCGAGATTTCGGTGGGCGTCAGCTACACCCAGGACCTACCCGCCAACGCCAAACGCAAGGTCTTGCGCCGCAGCAAGCCACAGTTGCTGCGCGCCGACTCGATTCCCGGCCCGCTAAGCCTCGACGACTTCTGCGCCCGCCCCCACGCACTGGTGTCATTCGCCGGCGACCTGAGCGGGTTCATCGACGAGCACCTGGAAAAACTCGACCGCAAACGCCACGTCGTCCTCGCCGTACCGCAGTTCAACGGCCTGGCCACACTGCTGACCGGCACCGACATCATCGCCACCGTGCCGGATTACGCCGCGCAGGTCCTGACCGCAGCCGGAGGCGTTCGCTCCGAGAACCTGCCTATCGAGACTCGTACGTTTGAACTGCACATGGCCTGGCGTGGCGCGCAGGATAATGATCCGGGGGAGCGTTGGTTGAGATCGCGGATTCAGATGTTTTTTGGGGATCCTGATAGTCTTTAGGCTCTGTACGAAATCCCTCGATAACCCAAAGTGACCGCAGGATGCCTGGCAGTCTGTAGAGTTCGCGACCATCAAGGAAAGGAATCCATTGATCGCAAATCGATACGAAATTTCGGATGCAGCTTGAGGTTTTGCCGCAATGGCCTCATTGGCTTGTGCCATGCGATGTCTAAGACATCACTTTTCGTACAGAGCCTAGCGTGTCTAAAGCCTCAATGAGCCCAGCAGTCTTGGCAGGCTCCCATCAGGCAAAAGCCGGCACGTCGGCCCGGATCGAACTCCGACTGGCGCAGCGCCGACACCCGGGTCAATAACGAAACCATAAAGGTGTCGCCCTGCCATGGCTCGACCGCTTCGCCATCGACCAACAGGCTGATCATTGGCCGCTCACGCTCGGCCAAGCGTACGAAACGCGCAATCACATGTAGTTACCCACTAATTTCATGCAGCTCACACCTTCCTGCGCCTTGAGCAGCTCGGCACTGGTGTGGTGACAAAGAATCTCACTACCGCAGGTGATTTTGCCGCGCGGTGGCGCGCTACGATTGCACAGGCCGTCGATGCGCACCGGGCAGCGATCGAGAAACGCACAGAGATTCGCTACGCCGGTCTTCTCGCCAATCGACGGCAACTTGCCTTTAGCGGCTCCGCAGGTTTCCAGCCAGCCCTGGCGCAGCTCCGGCACCGAATTGGTCAAAAGGTAGGTGTAGGGATGGAACGGAGCTTGGGCGAACGCACTCTGATCGCCGGCCTCGACCTTGTAGCCGCTGTACATCACCACTATGTCGTCACAGAGTGCACGTACGGTGGAGATGTCATGACTGATGAACAGAAAGGAGACTCCCAGTTCGCGGCGCAGGTCGCGCAACAGTTCGAGAATCGCCGCGCCTACCACTGTGTCCAGCGCCGAGGTCACTTCGTCACAGAGGATCAGATCCGGCTCCGCCGCCAGCGCCCGCGCCAGGTTGACACGTTGCTTTTGGCCGCCGGACAACTCGCAGGGCCGGCGTTGCGCAATGCTGGCCGGCAACTGCACCAGCTCCAGCAATTCGGTTACCCGACGCTGCTGCCGCACGCCGTTCATCCCGTGGTAGAAACGTAGCGGGCGACCGAGGATCTGTTCGATGCTGTGCTTTGGGTTCAGCGCCGTATCAGCGTTCTGGAAGACGAACTGAACACGCCGGAACTGCTCGCGGGTACGCCCCGCAAGCGTCCTGCTAAGCGGCTGACCATCCAGCAGGATACGTCCGGCCGACGTTGGTGCCAAACCGGCGATGGCCTGCGCCAGCGTGGTTTTTCCTGACCCCGACTCACCAATCACACCGACCGCCGCGCCGCGCCGGATCTTCAGATCGACATTATGCAGCACCTTCTTGGTGCCGTAGCAAATCTCCAGACCGTGGATGTCGAGCAGCAGATCCTCTTGCGCCGAAGGCGCCTCTTGAACGCCCGCTCCCAGGCGAACTGCCGGCCTTATCGCGGCCAGCAGGCTGCGCGTATAGGGATGTTCCGGCGCAGCCAGGATCTGTTCGGTAGGGTTGTTTTCCTGAATCCGGCCGTCGCACAGTACGACGATGCGGTCGGCCATCTGCGCCACCACCGCCAGATCGTGGGAGACGTAAATGGCCGTGGTGCCGCGTTCGCGTACCACCTTTTTGAACGCCCGCAGCACTTCAATCTGGGTCGTGACATCCAACGCCGTGGTCGGCTCATCCAGAATCACCAATGCCGGATCGGTTATCAGCGCCATCGCCGCCATCAGCCGTTGCAGCTGCCCACCCGAGACCTGGTGCGGATAGCGCGAGCCGATGCGTTCCGGTTCCGGCAGAGCAAGTTCGCGGAACAGCTCGACGGCCTTGGCCTGCGCCTGCTTGCGTGAAAGAACGCCGTGGATCAGCGCGCTTTCGATCACCTGTTCCATGATGCTTTTGGACGGATTGAATGCCGCGGCCGCACTCTGCGCAATATACGCCACGGTGCGCCCGCGCAGCTTTGCCAGCTCGGGATTCGACAGTTTCAGCACGTCGACATCACCTACCCGTATAGAGCCGCCGACGATACGGCAACCCGAGCGGGCGTAACCCATCAGCGACAGCGCTATGGTGCTCTTGCCGGAACCGGACTCGCCGATCAGCGCCAGTACTTCGCCTTTTTCCAGGCTGAAATCGGCACCGTGCACGATGGGTATATCGATGCCCTTTTCGTTACGTGCAACCACACGCAGGCCACTTACCCTGACGATTTCGTTCATCTCACTTCTCCATCTAGCGATTGGATCGGCCGCCGAAGCTGTCGATGAGCAGGTTCACACCCATAGTCAGGGTGGCTATGGCGACCGCCGGTACCAACACTGCCGGGGCGCCCGCTGAAAGGCCGTCGATATTTTCCCGTACTAGCGAACCCCAGTCGGCGTCCGGTGGCTGCACGCCCAGCCCAAGGAAACTCATGGCGCTGAGCAGCAGCACCACGTAGACGAAGCGCAGACCAAAGTCGGTCAGCACTGGGCGCAGCATGTTCGGCAGCACTTCGATGAAGATGATGTAGGGCATGGCTTCGCCGCGAGTACGCACAACCTGGATAAAGTCCATGGTCATGACGTTGACCGCCGCTGCACGTGCCATCCGGAAGGAACCCGGCATATAGGCGAATGCGGCCATCAGCAACAACAGCGGCACCGAGGAGCCGAACGTAGCCACTATCAGCAGGGCAAAAATCTTGTTTGGAATCGCGATCAGCGCATCCTGGGTACGACTTATGAATGCATCGACCCAGCCACCGGAGGCAGCCGCCACCAGCGCCAGTACGACGCCAGCCGTGCAGGCTATCGCTGTGGCCGTCAACGCCACACCGATGGTGAAAGGCGCACCGTGCAATAAGCGGCTGAGGATATCCCGCCCAAGGTAGTCGGTACCCAAGGGGAACGCCAGGCTAAGCGGACCGAAGTAATCGTCGCTGATCATGGCGTTGGCATCGTAGGGCGCCAACAAGGGCCCGGCGACGGCCATTAGCGCCCAGAAGGTCACGATCAGCAGGCCAATGAAGCCGCTGACAGACAGGGAGAGCCGATGCCGGTGTGTTCGCAGCGGCGGTTTCGTTCCATCCTCATCCTGCTTCCGGGCGTTATCCTTGCCGCTGCCGATACTCGTTTTAGGTGAAATACTGTTCGGTTTCATTTGCGCAGCCTCGGGTTGGACAGGATTGCACAGAGGTCAGCCAGCAGAACCAGCACCAGAAAACCCAGGCTAAATAACATCACGCATGCCTGTATCAATGGCATGTCACGCGTGACTACACCGTTTACCATCAGTGTTGCTACGCCCGGATAGTTGAAGATCGACTCGACTATGACTACGCCGCCCAACAGGTAAGACAGGCTCAGCGCTATGGCGTTGGCGATCGGCCCGATCGCATTGGGTAATGCATGACGAAGCACTACCCGCATCGGCCCTGCCCCTTTGAGCGTCGCCATTTCGACATAGGAGGCGCTGAGCTGATCGACCACCGCAGCCCGCGTCATGCGCGCCATCTGCGCCGTCAGTACGCAGCACAGCGTCAACACCGGCAACGTATAGACGTGAATCAGTTCGCCAAACGACTCGGTCTCGACGCTACGCGACAGCGCCGGCAGCCAGCCCAGCTTGACCGCGAAGATCAGTACCGCGATGGTGGCGATCAGGAACTCCGGCACGGAGACGGCGAACACCGTCAGCATGTTGCTGTAACGGTCGAAGATCGAGCCGCGGTACATCGCTGACAGAATGCCTATGACCAACGCCAGCGGCACCGAAAACAGCGCAGCGATCGCTCCCAGTTTCAGGGTATTGGGCAGCCGGCTGGCGATCATCTCGTCCACCGGCATTCCGTTGACCAGGGAAACGCCAGGATTACCGGTGAGCAGCCCGCCCAGCCAGTTCACGTAACGCAGGTACACGGGTAGATCCAGGCCTAACTGCGCGCGCAGCGCCGCCAGCACTTCTGGCGTTGCCTCTTGGCCGAGCTGTTCCTGGACCGCGTCACCGGGTAGCAGGTTGGTGAGGAAAAACACCACGAGCGAAACGAAAAGCAGCGTCAGCACGCCTACGGCCAATCGACCACCAACCAAGCGTGCAATAGTACTGTTCATAATTCATACCTTCACTTAGTCCTGCCGCCTGCATGACCCGCAGGCGGAACGTCGGTTATCGAGCTCTCGTTTCCCCAATCGCTCAGGCATCCAGCCAGACGTTCTCTGCGAACATGTAACCCATCATCCCACCCAGTGGATGAGGGGTAAGTCCTTTCAACTTGGTGTTGTGGCCATCGAGGCTGCTGTTGAACTGCGCAATACCGACGCCGCAGTGTTCATTCACCAGCACCTGCATATCGCCATACATCTGCTTGCGTTTAGCTTCGTCAGTCTCACCGCGCGCAGCGACCAGCAACTGGTCGAACTGTTCGTTCTTCCAACCCGATTCGTTCATGCCGGCGCTGGACTGGTAGAACAGGCTGAACATCAGGTCGACGGTCGGGCGCGCGCCAATGTTGCCGAAGTACAACGGATGCTTCATCCAGTGACTGGACCAGTAACCATCCGCTGGCATCCGTTTGATATCCAGCTTGAGGCCGATCTGTTGTCCCGAGAGCTGCAGCAACTGCGCGATGTCCACTGAGCCCGTAGCGGCATCGGAACACACAAGGGGCAAGGGATGTCCGGCCATGCCGGATTTCTGCAGGTGGAACTTGGCCTTATCCAGGTCGTACTCACGTTGTGGCAGACCGGCGAAGTAGTAACGGTTGCTGGGGGCGACCGGCTGGTCGTTGGCGATCACGCCGTAGCCCCGGAAAGCAACCCGATTGATCTGTTTGCGATCTTGCAGATACTTCATCGCCAGGACGAAGTCCGGGTTCTGCACCGGGCCCAGATTGTCGCGCAGCCCAAGGTTGGTATAGCCACCGGTCGCGGTCTCCATCAACTCTACCTTGGGGCTTTCCTGGATGCGCGCCACCGAACGTGGATTTATCGGGTTGATCAGGTCCACATCACCGGCAAGCAAGGCACTGATACGAGCAGCCTCGTCGGGGATCGAGAAGAACTCAATCTCGTCGAGGTAGGGCAGGCCCGGCTTCCAATAGCTCGCGTTGCGCGCGCTGATCGAGCGCACGCCTGGCTGAAATTCCGCGCACTTGAAAGGCCCGGTGCCGTTGGCGATAGCGAAGTCGGTGGTACCGTCACGCACGATGAGAAAATAAGTAGTGGAGAGGATCGCTGGCAGGTCGGCGTTCGGGCTGACCAAGCGGATCTGCACCTCATGTGGCCCAACGGCCTTCACTTCGTCTAACTGCTGCGCAATGGCTACCACCCTGGAGCCAGTCTCCGGTAGCTTGTGGCGGGTCAACGAGTAGACGACGTCGGCCGAGGTGAATGGCTTGCCATCGTGGAACACGACGTCCTTGCGCAGCTTGATGGTCCAGGAGATCGCATCACCTGTGTCGAACGACTCCGCCAGAGCCATGCGCGGCGTCAGTTGCGCGTCCAGGACCGCCAAGCCGTTATAGAACATGTTGTGCCGACAGTAGTCGGTGTAGTTCGCGCCCTTCGCCGGATCCAGCGTATCGGCGGTCGAGCTGGTCGAAGTGGCAACCTTGATGCGGCCACCCTGCTTGCCTTGACCCGTGCTTGCGGAGGTTGCGGAGGTTGAGGTTGCGGCGAACACTTGGCCGGCCGAACCGAACAGGCTGCCCGCGCCCGAGGCAGCAATCCCTGCGACCCCCAGCATGCGCAAGGCATCACGGCGCGACATACCACGATTGAGCCCTTCAAAAACACGCAGGCTTTCTTGGCCTGTGATCAATTGGGAGTCGACTTTGTTTTTATCATCAGTCATATCGGTTCTACCTTTTGAAGGTTCTAAGGTTCTAATGCTCCCGCATTGCCGAAGCGTTTTTGCAACGTGACGCAACTGCATAAATTCAGTGTAGGTAGTCCTGTAATCGGTAATACGCCACCACCATCGTCAGTGACCAGGGTTTGCCGAAATGCCCGGAGATGGCCGGAGATGGCCGGAAATAGGCGGACGGCATTGCGGCCGCTTAACCCAGGGCCTGGCTGAGGATCGCGTATTGCTTGACCGTGCCGTCCGATACCGGTGTCTGGCCGCGCACCATGCGTACCGAGGGCCCGACCAGTGCCAGGCCGAGGCTTTCAACCCAAGTGCTAAGACTGCTCTCGCCAGTCACATCGACTCGCACGAAGGAACCGGCGTAGGTTTGCGCCCAATGGGCGATCAGCACCTTGGCGCGCTGTATATCGGGTGCCACCACTGGGCCGATCACACGGCCGCGGCCGAAGAGGCGCATCAGGGAGAATCCGAGCACTTCGCCATCCTTTTCGATCAGCACACCCTCGGCTACATTCAGCACTGCTGCATCATGCCCTGATGATGGTCGACAGTACCGGTCGGCACGAAGCCCAGTTTTTCATACAGTGGCTGCCCGAGCGGCGTGGCCGTGAGCAGGATGCAGCGCTCGCCCAGTTCCTCCAGCACCAGGTTCATCAGTTCACGGCCAATGCCCTTGCCTTGCCTTTCCGGCGACACAATGATCATGCCGAGCGAGGCATGGGCATTGCCGAATTTCCAGCACAGGCCGGTGCCGGCCAGCGTCCCGTGTTCCGCCGCAACGAAACCTGTACCGAGACGGTGCATTAACTGCCAGTCTTCGAGGCGATGTGCCCAGTACACCGCCTGCGACAGGTCGTGTGCCGAGGGAAGGTCAACCTCGGTCATCCGGCGATAGGTGATGCCGGCGTTCCTCGACTGATAGGTCATGGTTTCTCTCCTTGGACTTGCAACATTCGCAGGATCCTGGCTCAAACCCGCACCGGTATGCCGTCATCCGGACTTCCACGAGAAGGCCGTGGTGCTATTAAGGCCTGGTTGGGTGGGCACGGCCTAAAAATCAGCGACCTTGCCCCATGCGGAACTACTGAACCGGCCCGGCCGGTACGGTAAAGGATCAACGATCGGTTCGACGCCGCTGGCCAGGTCCGCGATCAGGTGGCCGGCGCCAGGGGCAATGCCAAAGCCGTGTCCGGAAAAACCTGCTGCGAGGATGAAGCCTGGCACCCCGGGGACCTCGCCGATGCCGGGAACGCCGTCCGGCGTGCAGTCGACGAAGCCGGCCCATGCGTGCGTGATCTTTGCATCGAGAAGTTGGGGCAGCAGTTCAACTGCGCGGCGTTGGGTCTCCTTGATCGTGGACATGCAAGGCTTCGGATCGAGGATGCGCATCCGCTCCATGGGGGTCGGCGCATCGAGCCGCCACCGCTTTAGCGTTTCGTGCCCACTTTGAATGCCTTGCAGGCCTCCCGGAAGAAGGTTGCGCCAGCGCTCCGCGAACATGGGCAAGAATTGCGGCGCGAATCGCATGAGCTGTGGCGTAACGTCCACGCGTGCGCGGCCGCTGATGGCCAAGGCGTAGCGTCCGTCGTTGCGGCGCGTGGCGGAAATGCCTTTGGTAAAGAGGGCATCCGGCAAACAATGTTCCACAGGGGACACGCTCAGGATGGATTGGCGTATCGAGGCCTGGGGAAAACGAATGCCCAGCTGACGGCAGAACGAGGAGGCCCAGGCCCCACCGGCAAGCACAGCCGTCTTGGTCTTGATGACACCGGCTTCTGTCACGACGCCGCTAACCCGCCCGCCTTCGGTCTCGATGCCACGGGCGGCACAGTTTTGGTGAACGCTGCCGCCGAGCTTGATGAGTGCAGCTGCCACGGCCGGCGCAGCCTTGCCAGGATCGGCAGTGCCATCGCTGGGTGAGAAGACGCCGCCCTTCCAGGCACGGCCGGTCGCTTGCCCGCGCTGGGCGGCCTCGCGGCTGCTCAGCATGTGGGTGGTCACGCCCGCGGACTTGGCAAAATCATGCCAACTGGCCCAACGCGAAATCTCGGCCTCGTCGTCACTGAGAAACAAGAGCCCACAGCGACGAAAACCCGTGTCTTCACCGCTCTCAATGGCAAATTGCTCCCAGAGGTCAAGGCTCTTGCTCGCCATGGGCAGTTCTCGGGCGTCGCGGTTCTGCTGCCGGCACCATCCCCAATTGCGGCTGGACTGCTCAGCCCCGATACTCCCCTTCTCGACCAGGGCGACGGATACGCCGCGCTTTGCCAGATAGTAGGCGGTGAAGACACCGATGATGCCACCGCCGATCACGACGACGTCAGCGCAGGCTGGTGGCTTGGAGGATGTGTTGATGTGGTTCAGTGGTGGGGACATGATGGATCTCGCTCGTCGATTCAGGCCTGAACGCTTTGGGACACATAGAACTTTGCCACGCGATCGCTGCTTTCCCATCCAACCTGCGCGCCCTGGGGCACGAACAGCGCGTCGCCAGTGCCGAGCGACAGCACGCTGCCGTCAGGTGTCGCGAACCGCACGCTGCCGGCCAGCAGATACATGAATTCGTTGATGCGATGCGGGCGAACAATTCGGTGGTACGGTGTCGAATCCCAGACACCCGCGCTGTAATGCGTGCCTTCCTCGGTGAAGACACTGTCCTTGCGGCAGTGCGGGGGTTGGCTCAGCAGTGCCTCTGCGGGCAGCGACGGGGATGGCTTGAAGTCGGCGTCAGCGCACAGCGGGAACAGCCCGCGTTGGGTCGGCGTGTCGCAAGCGGCCGCGCAAAAGACGAATCGTGCGCCCGATTCGGCCTGGATGCGAAGCACCGTACCGCATCCGATGACAACGCCCGCTTGCGGGCCGAGCACCAGAGGGGCCGCTCCGGCTGCGGTCAGGGTCAACTCTCCCTCGACGACGACGATGGTTTCGGTGTGAGGGAAACCCGGAACCTCGAGTTCACCGACGAAACGGGTTCGACCCGCGATCATCGAGTCAGGGCCTTCCCACGCGATCTCGCGATCTCGCGCAAAAGGATCGTCTTTACCGAACGCCGCCTGGCGGAAGGAAGTTGAAAAGGGTGCGCCGTTGGCGCGATGCAGCACTTGGGCTTCGGACATGATTGCTCCTGCTCGTTGCGAGATGATTTCTCTGGAAACCTAGCCGGCGGTTGCCAGCAACACTTCACATGCCTCTGCGTCCAACGCCACCGCACAGTGCTCAACGCCATGCGGTACGACGATGAACTCTCCCGGTTCGACAATCTCTTCACGGTCACGGAATTTAATGAGCAGGCGTCCCCGGTGAACGAAGAACAGCTCATCGTCGTCCTGTCGAAATGACCAGTTGGAGGCGCCCTTGAACATGGCGACCTTGATGTGCGTGTTGTTGAACTGCCCTTGGACTTTGTCGGCAAACACGCTTGACAGGTTCGTCTTGCTGATCGGCGAAAGATGTTTGTTCAGGGCGGCGACGTCGCGCAGGATAGCGGTGAGTTGACTGAGCACGTCCTTCCCGTCGGCGGGGTATTGGCCATCCAGGGCTGCGGTCCCAATCGTGAAACCAGCTGCGCCCGCATCCTGGACTATTGCAATTCTCTCAGGGCTGGCGATTGAGCCCGCAACGTAGACAGGCTTGGAGACTGCAGCGCAGACGGCCCTCATCAGGTCGGGCACGTTCTCCGCCGAGCGGTATGCAAGCAGGTCCAGGCCGTGCACGCCATCGCGCGCGGCCATCGCCTTGGCACTGTCGACAATTTCCTCGATGCTGCCTTCCAGCACGCTCGGGTGACCGGTGATCCGACCCGGGAAAGGGAAGTACTGGATGCAGGCCTCCTTGATGATCGGCAGCACGTCGTCGACCCGCGTGCCACCCAGAAGAATGTCGACGCCGATCTCGACAGCCGCCTTCGCTGACACGATTTCGCTTTCTCGGTCCAACGACACGACCTCCAGGTAGGATGTGGCACCGCCCGCCTTGATCGCTGCGTTGAGGCTCTTCAACTGCTCGATCGGCAAGCCGATGTCTTTGAAGCCGATGTGGCGTACGCCGAGGCCGAGCGCCGTCTGGAGTTGCTGCGATGCGTCTGCGACCGTGCGGTCATTGCGCGTGAGCATGAAAATGAAACGAAGTCCCATGATGGTTTCCTTTCGATTAGTTTGGCGTAGCTTTCGCAGCGACGAGACGCTGTGCATAGGCAAGTGCAGTTTCCAGGCTGGCGTGGTCGGCAATACCCTGGCCTGCGATGTCAAACGCCGTGCCGTGATCTGGGCTGGTGCGGACAAACGGCAAGCCCAGCGTGATGTTCACGCCTTTTTCCAGACCGAGATACTTCACAGGGATCAGCCCTTGATCGTGGTACTGGGCGACCACGACATCGAACCGGCCCGTCCGTGCCTGCATGTAGACCGTGTCGCCTGGATGTGGGCCGCTGGCATCGATGCCTTCGGCACGGGCCGCTTCAATTGCAGGCCGGATGATCCTTATTTCCTCATCGCCAAACAGGCCGCCTTCACCGGCGTGCGGGTTGAGACCTGCAACGGCGATACGCGGGCTCGGGAAGCCGAGCGCCTTCCCGCCCTCGTGGGCAAGGCGGATGGCCGACATCTGCGCGTCGAAATCACCCTGCTCGATCGCCTTGCGCAGCGAGGTGTGGATCGTGACGAGCACCGTACGGATGTCGTCGTTGGCCAGCATCATTGCGACACGGCTGACGCCGCCGTACTCGGCCAGGATTTCCGTATGGCCGGGGTAGCGAATTCCAGCGCTGCTCATCGCCTCCTTGTTGATCGGCGCCGTGACAATACCGCTCACCTCTCCGGACTTGGCTGCCGCGATCGCTGCAACGATGGCATCGAACGCCGCCTGCCCGGAAATCGCGCTGATCTGCCCAATGGGTGGAGCTTCGACGATCCGGGTAGTCTCGATGACCTCAATAACGCGCGGCTGGAACTGCGCTGCATCGGGTGCATCGATACGTCTCACCTCGATGTCCAAGCCCAACCGACGCACAATGTCCTGCATCACGACACAGCTGCCGAACACGACCACGCGTTCGCCGCCCTTCGCGAGTAGCTTCGCAACGATTTCCGGCCCAATGCCGGATGCATCGCCCATCGTCAGAGCAATTGGAGGAACGATATTTTTCATAGTAAATCCCTGGAGAAGGCTTGGGCTGCACCGCGTATCCGCGCGACAGCGCGCTCTAGCGCATCATCACTGCCAAAGCCACCGGCTTTCATGGCGAGCAGGAGCGTGCGCCCATCGCCAAGCTTGGCGCGAGAAAGGGGAAAACCGGGTTCGAGTTCTTGCACGATCTCGAACTCACGGACGTTGAGAAGATCCAGGACCGCCTCCATCGTGTCGCCGCCAGTGGCGATCAACGCGCCAAAGCGTGGGTCTTGAAGTTCGTGCGCGGCGGCGTCTGCAATGCGGCGCAGCACCGCCGCCGGGTCGCGCTCACGCATAGCGGGCCCGCGCAGCAGCGTGACGCCGCTGAGTCCCCGGACCAGATCGGCCTGTCGGTGACTGCGCGGATTCGCGCTTCCAATAACGACCAGGACATCGGTGCTGATGCAGTCAAGCAATTGCGCTGCCGTCTTCGCCGGTACAAACCGCCGCGCCAGGGCTGCCGCCATTCCAGGAGAGCCGAGCCACAGAATCGATTCTGGGTCCTCGATGGCAGCAATCTGCGTATCGAGTTCTTCCTGCATTATCGCATCGAGCAGCGTGACATCCTTAATGCAGTTCGGAAGCAGGTCGACGAGCGCGGAACACCGCGCCGGATGCACAGGGTCCTGGCCATACACACTCTCAGAAACCGGGACGCCGTCAACAAGCTGAATACCCCCTACTGTTGTACGCCCGGCTTGGGGGAATGCGGGTGCGAACACCACTGACCTGCGGCCGCTCGCCGCAAAACATGCCTCAAGCTCTTGTGTTATGTGGCCGCGCAGAGTGGAGTCGACCGTTTTGTAAAGTACGGCGCAGCCGGAAAGCAGGGAGGTTAGTCGCGTGATGTCTTCACATGCTTGCGACAGAGTGGCGGAACGCGAACCGCTATCGACAGCGATGACCGCTGCCGTTTGACGCGGAAGCTGGCCCCTTCCGATTCGCGCGCTCAGCCCGCGGGCGACGAAAGGTGCCGCGCCATCTGCCGCGCTGGTTAGATCGTCGGCAAGGACCCCGATATTGGGTTGATGATTTGTAAGCATTAGGCCCCCAATATTCGGTTGATGTTTTCTAAACATGCATCGATTGTAAAAATTCGGTCACACTATAAAAAGCGATAGTTTCTGATCGCTATTGGTGATAATTTCTCACCAATGGACCATTCAGACATACCTTCGCTCGATGACCTGCGAGCCTTCGAAGCAACAGCGCGGCTGGGTTCAGTCCGGCGTGCAGCTGACTCGCTCGCGCTCACGCACGGCGCCGTCAGTCGGCGCATCACCAAACTGGCCGACGACATCGGGGTCAAGTTATTTGAGAGGAATGGGCGAGGCCTGCGGCTCACACCAGCCGGCGAGACACTCAACCTCACGCTTGGCAGGTTCTTCGGCGAGTTGGTCGCCACGGTGCAAGGCCTGCGTGCTACCAATGTTGGGAAGACTGCCCTGGTGCTCTCCTGCGAGCCTTCAGTTGCCATGCGCTGGCTCATTCCGCGACTAGCAGGATTTCAATTGACGCATCCGAACATCGCCCTCCACCTCTCCGTGGGTGGCGGGCTGGTGGACTTTCGCAAGAGTCAGGTGGATCTCGCTATTCGACGGCTAGACTTCGCTGTGCCCGAGACGTGGAACGTACGGCCCCTATTCCCCGAAAAGGTTGGGCCTGTCATGAGGCCCGAATTGGTGCCGAATTTCGAAAGCGGCGACTATCTTGCTCTCGGGTCGAAGACCCGACCTGACGCATGGGCGCAATGGCTGAGAACCCATCCGTCGGCGCTTCGGCCCACAGAAATCCGCTATTACGACCATCATTCTTTAATTGTCGAAGCTGCGGCTGCAGGCCTGGGTGTCGCCCTCAGCCCGCTGATACTCGCCCTTGACGATGTGGGACGAGGAAGCCTGGCGGCACCCGCTGGCTTTGACCCTGACGGCAGTCAATATGGGTTGATATGGTTAGGGGCGAGTGAACTGCAAGGTGTGGAGTTTGAACTTGCAGAGTGGCTTCTCACGCAGTTCAGCCACCTAAGCACCAAACTCCTTTGAACAAATCGCACCGCAACAACGGCAGCGTTGCAGTGCGGTTTAACGCACCAAGTCCTGGAACCGATAATAGGCGCCCACCAACGGCAGAAACCATGGATTGCCAAAGTGCCCCGGGATGGCAGGCCAGTTGAAATCCTTCCATGGGTTTAGGTCGGCGCGGCCATCGAGCACCTCGGCCATGATCGCACCCATATAGGTCGCCATATGTGTGCCATGGCCACTGTAACCCATGGAATAGAACAGCCCGTCGTGCTCACCGGCACGGGGTAAGCGGTCGCGCGTCATATCCACCATGCCTCCCCAGCAGTAATCGATGCGTGTACCGCTCAGCTCAGGGAAGATATCGATCAGTGCCTTCTGCAGGATCACGCCACTTTTCATGTCGGATGCTGGGTTCGACGTCGCAAAACGCGCACGCCCACCGAACAACAAGCGATTGTCCGGGGTGATCCGAAAGTAGTTGACGAAGTTTTTCGTATCGGTGTACATGCGCCGACTCGGCACCAGACGGTCAAGCACCTCGGCAGACAACGGCTCGGTGACGATGATAAAAGCGCCCACGGGCACTATGCGTCGGCGGAACCACGCCAGCGGTCCCACTGCGGACGTGCCGGTCGCCAGCAGCACTTGCTTTGCACGCACCTCGCCGCGTGGCGTTTTTACCTGATGCGCGGTGCCTGCGTGACGCGCCAGGCCAAGCACCGGCGCATTTTCATAGATACGTACGCCTCGCCGGGCGGCAGCCTCCGCAAGCCCCTGACCATAGCGACCTACGTGCATGCCGGCACTTTTACCAAAGACCAGGCCACCGAAATAACGATCTGAACCGACTTCGCTGCTCAACTGTTCCCGGGTCAACATGAACGTATCGGGGTCGCATTCTTTTTCCATAAGTGCCTGGGACCGCGCCAGCTTATCGAAATGCTCAGGCTTCGCCGCCAGTTTGAGCTTGCCGACGCGCTTGAAATCGCAGTCGATTCCCTCCTCCGCAATCAGCGATTCGACCTTACTGACGCCGGCGTCAAACGCGCGAAACAACAGGTTCGCACGCTCGCGCCCGATAGCGGTGGACAACGCGTAGTAGTCTTGGGCAAAGCCGTTGTTACACATTCCACCATTGCGTCCGGAAGCTGCGTTGCCGACCAAACCAGCCTCGAACACCGCAACCTTTGCGCCTTTTTTGGCCAGCGCGATGGCGGCGGACAAACCGGTAAACCCGGCGCCGACGACCGCCACATCGACCTCACCGCAGGGCGCATCACGTTCACCCGCTGCGAACCTGGGGGCGGTATCCAGCCAGTAGGGCATCATTTTCATACGCAACCATCCATTATCTGAGGGTGAGTGAGCCGTTCGCGCAATGCAGAATCGGTGAGTGGTTGCCTGCGTCAGCCGATCGACTGGTTGGACAGGGCAAACAAATGCGCATCAGTTTCAGCAGAGCCTGGGGAGGAGCGCGTGGTACGCACCATGGGGGTTGCATGGCCAACGCAAGGCAGACCTAGCTCGGTCAACCAGTGCGACAAGCCACTGCGGTCGGTCACGTCGATGCGAACGAAACGGCCTTGATGAGCTTCCGTAAGTGCGCCGATAAGCGCTTTGGCATCCGGCACCGCCTCTGGCCCACGGGCAACCACCGGGCCGATAACCACGCCACGGCCCCATTCGCGTACACAAGCGTAAGCCAACACGCCGGCACCTCGATCGACGACCAGGATGCTGCCGATGTCGAACAAGTGGCTTAACAACGCGCTGCGGTCCCTGCCTGTGGCCGCCCTGTCCAGCTGTCGCACCGCCTGCTCGTCGCTGGGCTGCATGCTTCGAAGGTGCGAGCCATCGCGGACAAAATGCGCCGCCCGCTCCAGCACCGCCTGATGCTGATGGAGCTGCCCGTGGGCGACGAACCCAAGTCGGGTGTACAGTGCCAAGCCTTCTTGAGTCGAGTTGAGAATCAGCGTTCGCTCGCCCGTGTGCTGCAACACACTGTCCATAAGGGCGCGCCCGATACCCTTACCCTGCATGGCTGCCGAGACAATGATCATGCCCACCGAAGCGTGACTATCGCCCTGCAGCCACCATAGGGCAGTGCCGACCAATTTTCCCTCTACCTCCACGGCGAGACCTGCGCCCAGATCAAAGGCGAAGCACCAGTCAGCCTCCCGATATGGCCACGCCAATGCAGACGAGAGGCCGACCGCCTGCGGTAAATGGTCAGCACGCAATGGCGTTAACCGGGGGGCCGCAGGGCCCGCTGACGCAGCATGCAGGGGCTCGGATGGGGCGGTCTGCTCGGAGTGCTTCAACATAACGAAGGTCCTGTACGAAGGTCCTGTGAGTCAAGCGGTGTGTACGTTTGGAACTGCGCAACATTACCCTCCCAGGCGGACGATTGAAAGCGGTCCGGCAGTGACGCGGTCGGTGAATCACTCGCGCGTCAAGGCTGCGTTTTTGAAATTGGTCAACGCCGGGAGGCGGCACAATTTGGGCAGAATATCTGGACTTATTGCGGAAAAACGCCACCTTCGATTGAGCGTGTAGACGTTATTCCCCTCCCTCTGACAAATTTCGCGATGGGTGTTTCCAATAATGGCCCAACACTTTTGGAACCACACATCAGAGCAAGGTCCTCCGCTCAATGCACTCCTGGCAGGTGCCTTCGACTCACTCTGGGGGCTCCCCTTTTTTCTTCCAGCGAAAAAGCGTGCAAGAGAGCTTCACTACCCGTCTTCTTTCCTGTAAATCCAGTCCATTATGCCCGGTTAGTTTAGTGCTGGAATTTGCAACCTTCCCGTCCAGTACGAAAGCAATCAGTACGGCCTCACCTAGACCAGGGTCTGCCTTAACTTCAGAGACCGTCTTCCCCTCATAATCGGTGCTCGCCTCATTCCTCAAGAGGCCCAAATCGTCAGTCACGGAAAACAATGCGTGATGAGCTGATCCAGCGGGTATTCACCCCCTGCAGGCTTGCGCAGCATGGCTGATCATATTTCGGTATGTGACCCGTTTCCCTGCATACCTTCTGTTGACGGCCTCCCCAATAACCATCATATTTATGCTCGGTTTAGCTCGCTTATGATCGTTTATGCAGGATTCAATACGATGACCTCCCCATTTGAGACGCTTCCCGGTGAACGCCAGCGCTTGATCCAGGAACGCCTGGTTCGCTACGGCCGGGTGATCGCCACTGATTTGGCCGGCGAGTTCCGGGTGTCCGAGCACTCCATAAGACGTGATCTGGGCGTCCTGGCATCTGCGGGCCTGTGCAAGCGGGTATACGGCGGCGCAATCCTGATGCGTGAGTCGGAGGATCCGTTGGAGGTTCGCGTTCTTCAGGACTGGTCGCGCAAGGGCAGTCTTGGGCAGGCTGCGGTCGCGTTTTTGACCGCCGGGCAACATGTATTCATTGACGCAGGTTCAACGAACATGGCGATCGCCTGTGCAATTGACCCGCAGTTGCAGTTGACGGTGACCACCAACTCGCCATTGATTGCCGTCCAGTTGATGAAGCTGCAACGCGTCGAGGTCGTTCTCCTGGGGGGCCGCGTACACCCGGTCACCGGCGGCGTTACAGGTCTGAGGGCCGTCCAGCAGTTGCAGCAGTTCAACTACGACTGTTGCTTTATCGGCGCCTGCGCCATTGACCCTGACAATGGCGTAACGGCCTTTGAACTCGAGGACGCCGACTTCAAACGCGCCGTCGTATCGGCGAGTGGTCAGGTGATTGTCGCTGTAACCAATGAGAAATTGTCCAGCGTCGCCCATTATCAAGTGGCGCAATGTGCCGAAGTCGCAGCGCTGGTTGTTGAACACGACGCTCCACGCGAAAGGCTGGAGCCATTTCTGGCCCGGATCTCCAATGTCGCGACTGCACGAAAAGGTGGCTAGCCCTCCCTGCGGTGACGCACGGATTCAGTGCTGCGAAATCAAGGACTGGTCGTGAGGATTTCCCCGTCTGCAACCGTCCATTTTGAGCAACATGCGGGCCTGATCATTACCCAGGATGGTGCCTGCACCCAACCCTGAGCAGCACCTGCTGACCTGACAATGCAAATAAATCGCGCTTGCTCGCTGTTGTGGCATGTCGGTCAATAAACAGGCTGACCGACACGCCGCAATTCTGAACAATTCCATGCACACATGTTTATCGCGTTCAATCCTCGAGCGCACGAACACGCTGCATGCGCTGCTGCTTTATCGGCGCAGCGGCTACCTGCACTCGAAGTCAAAATCAATCTGCGCAAAGCGCCCTTCCACACCGAAACGCCTGGCCGGCGTTTTGACATCGCAAGCTCACATCAAAAAATAAAGATTGAATCCTCACAAAAAATGTTATTTAAATAACACAAATAGAAGCTGAAATAGAAGCCGTTGAGGCTTCCGTCGGCGCAGTTGAGGTCAAAATAACAATGAGCAAGATTGCAGTCATCGGCAGCAACATGGTCGACCTGATCACTTACATCGAACGCATGCCCGCCCAGGGAGAAACGCTCGAAGCACCAAGTTTTGCCATGGGGTGCGGCGGCAAAGGCGCCAATCAGGCCGCCGCTGCGGCGCTGCTGGGCGCAGACGTGCTGATGCTCAGCAAGGTCGGCGACGATGCTTTCGCCGATACCACGCTGGCCAATTTTCAACGGCTGGGCATTGATACGCGCTTCGTCGAACGGGTGCCGGGCGTGTCGAGCGGCGTGGCGCCGATCTTCGTTCAGGAGAACTCCCACAACAGCATCCTCATCGTCAAAGGCGCCAATGCCCATTTGAGCCCGACCGATATCGACCGCGCCGAGGCGCAGTTGCGCGATTGCGCTTTGATTGTGCTGCAACTGGAAATAGAGCTGGCGACCGTTTACCACGCCATCGCCTTCGCTCACCGGCATGCCATCCCGGTGCTGCTCAATCCGGCCCCTGCTTTGTCCGGTCTGAGTCGCGAGCACCTGGCGCAGCTGGATTTCCTGATCCCCAACGAGAGCGAGCTAGCACTGATCAGCGGCCAGCCGGTGACGTGCGCCGAGGAGGCGGCTCAGGCTGCACGCCAATTGGTCGCGCTGGGCGTACGTCACGTCATCGTCACCCTGGGCGAACAAGGGGCGCTGTACGTCGGCGCCGAAGGCGAGTGGCAGACGCCAGGGGTCAAGGTTAAGGCGCGTGACACCACCGGTGCCGGTGACGCCTTCATTGGCTGCTTCGCCCGGCACTGGAGCCAGGACGGCAATATCCGCCAAGCCATGCACCACGCTGTGGCCTACTCCGCCTGCTCGGTCACCAGCCTCGGCACGCAATCTTCTTATCCCGATGCACCCACGTTTGCGCGATTCCTCAATGCATCGGCCAACTGACACTCACCAGCATCTCGCGGAGAACAATAATGAATAAGCCTGCGCTGCAACAAACCCCGGACGGGTTCTACCTGAACCGCACGCCGTGGTTCGCCTTCCTCCTGCTCTGCAGCATCTTTGCTCTTTGGGCGGCGGCCGCGAGCATGAACGACGTGCTGATCGCGCACTTCAAGAAGGCCTTCCTGCTCAGCGACTTCCAGACCGCTTTCGTACAGTCGGCGTTCTATCTGGGCTACTTTTTCGTCGCCATTCCAGCGGCAATGGTGGTGCGCCGCTTCAGCTACAAGACCACCATCCTCATCGGCCTGATGTTGTACCTGTTCGGCTGCGCCCTGTTCTTTCCGGCAGCGTCGACCGCCAAGTACGGCATGTTCCTGATGGCGCTTTTCGTCATCGCCGCCGGCCTGTCGTTTCTCGAGACCGCGTGCAACACCTATTCGACCCTGATGGGGCCGCGGGAAACCGGCACACGGCGCCTGAACATTTCGCAGACCTTCCACCCATTCGGCGCCATGACCGGGGTGTACGTGGGCAGCTTCGTAATGTTCAAGGACACCGACGCCACGCGCGAACAGTTGACGCAGATGAGCGCCAGCGATGCGGCGGTCCAGCAATTGCAAATGATCCAGTCGACCCTGCTGCCGTACAAGTGGATGATCGCGGTACTCATATTGATGTTCATTCTGATCGCCATCACCCGCTTCCCCGCGTGCAAGGGCAATGGCACGGTCAACGAACCGCGGGCGAGCATCGGTCAGAGCCTCGGCCGTCTGCGGCGCAATCCGCGCTTCTGCTTCGGTGTACTGGCGCAGTTTCTCTACGTGGGCGCGCAGGTCGGGGTATGGAGCTTCACTATTCGCCTGGCCATGCAAATGGGCGGCATGAACGAGCGCAGTGCCTCGTGGTTCCTGCTGACCACCTTTGCCGCCTATTTTATCGGCAAGATGATCGCCAACCTGCTGATGCGCAAAATGCACCCAGCCAAAGTCCTTGCTGTGTATGGCGTGCTGTGCATCGTGCTGCTGGCCTACACCATCCTGGTGCCGAACATCACCGCGGTGTATGCCGCCGTGGGGGTCAGTGTGTTTCTCGGGCCTTGCTGGCCGACCATCTATGGTCTGACCATTGATGGACTCGGCGAGGACACCGGTGTCGGCGGCTCGTTGCTGGTGATGAGCATCGTCGGAGGTGGCGTGATGCCGATCTTCCAGGGCCTGCTCAGCGATGCCAATGGCGGCAACATGCAGATAGCCTATAGCGTGCCGCTGCTGTGCTTCGTGGCCATCGTGATGTACGCAGTGCACTGCATGCGTCAGCCGCAACCAGTGCTGAGTGGCTCGGCCAAGGCGGTGGCGTAATGAGTAGCGAAGCGTTGCGCCTACCGCTCTACCCACAGCTCTGGGACCAGGCTAGCCGACTGCTGCTCGAATCAGCTGATTTCAGCGCGCGTGCCTGGACCTACCCCAGCGGGGTCAAGGCGCTGTCACTGGAAAACAGCCGGGGCAAGCTGGTGATCCTGCCCTGGCAGGGGCAGATGATCTGGTCGGCCGAATTCGACGGCGTTGATTTGACCATGCTCAATATGTTCACCCAGCCGCGACCCAGCGCCAGCGTGATCGGCACTTACGGCTGTTTCATGTTTCACAGCGGCCTGCTGCGCAATGGTTGCCCGGGTCCCGAGGATGATCATGCGCTGCACGGCGAAATGCCCTGCGCGCCCATGGACGATGCCTGGCTGCAAACAGGCGAAGACGAGCACGGCGCTTATCTGCGCCTCGGCGGCACCCATGAATACGTGCAGGGCTTCGGCGACCATTACCGGGCCAGCCCGAGTGTGACCTTGCGACCGGCCAGCGGGCTGTTCGAGATCGGCATGCAGGTGGTCAATCTGGCCGGCAAAGCCATGGACCTGATGTACATGGCGCACATGAACTACGCCTACGTCGAGGGCGCCCGCCTCACCCAACCCCTGGGATGCGAGCGCACACGGGTGCGCACCAGCGTGCCGGCGCATGTGCGGCCGACGCCGGCCTGGAGCGCCTATATCGCCGAACTCAGCCAGAACCCTACCCGCCTCGAGGTGCTCGACTCGCCCACGCTGTATGACCCGGAGATCGTCTGCTTCTTCGACGACGTGCGCAGCGACGCTCAGGGACAGGCGCACTTCTTCCTTGATCATCCCGAAGGCGCAGCGTTCTACACTCGCTACAGCCCCGGGCAATTTGAACATGCTGCGCGCTGGATCTTGCATAACACTGATCAACAGGTGGCGGCCTTCATCTTGCCGGCCACCTGCGAACCGGAGGGCTACCGCGCAGAACTCGCCAAAGGCAACGTGCGCAGCCTCGCGCCCGGTGCCAGCGCCGAGTTCAGCCTGACCACAGGTTACCTGAACGTAGCCGAACGTCGGGCGCTGCAACCGTGATGCTGCTAAAGCACAAGTTGCGCACCGCCCGCCTCGATGGCCTCGCGGTAACTACGCGGGATTTTCTTGTCGCTGACCACGCAATGGAAGTCGCTCAAGGCACCGAAGTGCGCAGTGCGTACGGCGTCGAATTTGGAGTGATCGGCCAGCAGCAGGCTTTGCCGCGCCTGGCGCATGACTTTCTGCTTGACCTCCACCTCGTGGAGATTGAAGCAGGTGACACCGCAATCCAGGCTGACCCCGGCCGCCGAGACAAACGCCCAGGTCAGGCGCACGCCATCGAGAATGCTGGTTTCGGCATGGCTCTCGAACACCTGGTTCTTGCGGTGGAATACCCCACCGCACAGGACGATGCTGCAGTTGGGTTTCTGCTGCAGCTTGAGCAGCACGTTGAGCGAGTTGCACACCGCGGTGAACTCCAGCTCGTCGGGGATGAAGTCGACCACGAAGGGGATCGTCGTGCCACAGTCGAAAAACACCGTGTCGCCGGGCCGGATGAAAGTCGCGGCCAGCTTGCCGATGCGGCGCTTCTCTTCGACGTGGCGGGCGTCCTGCTCGCTGACCCGGTAATCCCCCGGTTCAGGATCATCGTGGGCACGGGTGATATAGCCGCCCAGCAGTCGTAACTGTTCGGGATGCCGGCTGAGGTCGCGACGCAAGGTCATTTCGGACACATCGAGCAGCGCCGCCATTTCCCGCAGATGAATGGCTTTCTGATCTTGCAGAGCCTGTTGAATCTGTTTGATGCGGTCGGTTTTCTTGACGTCCATGGGCATCTCGGCAATCCGTTGGTGGTGTCGCTAGAATAACACCAAGTGTTAATTTTATAACTTATGGGTATCCGCCCAAATATTTTTAATGATGACAGGAATCCCTTGATGAATTCGCTCGAACCCGCTGCACTGGCCCAGGCCATCGATCACACCTTGTTGGCGGCAGATGCCAGCCGAGAGCAGATTGCGACACTTTGCGTTGAAGCCCGAGAACACGGTTTCTACTCGGTGTGCGTTAACTCCAGCCAGGTGCCTTTTGCCGCTCGCCAACTGGCCGGCTCTGCCGTGAAGGTCTGTGCAGTGGTGGGCTTTCCGCTGGGCGCCGGGCTGAGTGCCAGCAAGGCGTCGGAAGCGGCCCTGACGATCGCCGCCGGAGCTCAGGAAATCGACATGGTACTGAACATCGGCTGGCTCAAGGAGGGCCTGTTCGATGAGGTCCGCGACGATATCGCCGCGGTGTTGCAGGCCTGTGGCAAGGTGCCGCTCAAGGTGATCCTGGAAACCTGCCTGCTCGATGAGGCGCAGAAGGTGCGCGCCTGCGAGATCTGCCGCGACCTGCGCGTGGCATTCGTCAAGACCTCCACCGGCTTCAGCCGCAGTGGCGCGACGCTCGAGGATGTGGCGCTGATGCGCCGTGTGGTCGGCCCTGACATCGGCGTCAAGGCGTCTGGCGGAGTACGTGACGTGGCCACGGCCAGAGCGATGATCGAAGCCGGCGCAACACGCCTGGGCACCAGTTCCGGGATTGCGATCGTGACAGGCGCGGGTACGGGAGCGGGCTACTGAGTCTGCGGGCTTTGACAGCAAAGCCCGCTGCACTTAGCTCAGATCGATCACGCCGGTCATGGCCGTGAAATGGCTTTGCTTGTGCTGAACCCTGTCGAGAATCTGCGCCGGGGTCGACTCGCGGAATACCACCATATGCCCGACGTCCTTGCCGCCCTCGGTCACGCGTTCGATATCGTTGATCATCCAGGTGGTCAGCTCTTCGGCAGTAATGCCCAGTTCGGCCGCTACTCGCTGGTGAAGGCGCTCGGCGTCGTATTGATTGAGTTGATCGCTGTTCATGGGGCTGGCTCCTTCAAGGGGGTTTAAGTTCAGTCCCCACGATGGCTCCACAGTTCAATCGCGTTTTAGCGGGCGGCGAACGACCGGTCACTCCGGCTTTGCACCAGCTCACTGCACTTCGGGTATTTGCAAATTTATCTTGCGCCGGAAGGCTTCAGAGAAGTTGTAAGCCTGGAAAGCATTAAGCCCGAAGGCCATCACCATCAGCAGCGGACGGATAATGGCTGATGGAGTCAAGTCAGACCTCCAGCCCAATGGTCCGTGACATCCTCGCGTTGCTCCACTAAATTACGCACCCCCGAAACGCCCTGAGCCTTTCGCGCCTCAAATCTGAAATGCCTCAAATCCAAATAGTGAAATTCAATGCCTGACTCCCAGACCAACCAAGCCCTGACCTCCTCCAAGCTGGAATACGAAAGCGCCATTGGTCTTTCGCAGCACGTGCCGCAGGCCAAGACCATCAGCGAGATGGTGCTTGATGCGTTCCAGACGGCCAAGGAAAGCGAAGAAATCCGCGAGCTGCGTGCCGCCATTCGCCTGGCGCAGGATGAGCACGATGACGACAAAGCCTACGAATTGATGGGCCAACTGAAGCGCCTCAAGGATGCCGAAGCGGCAGACAGCGCGGCACTGGCCGATCTTGGCGCGCAGTTTCCGATCAGCCGGATCCTGTCCAGCTATAAGAACGACCCGGCGTTTCAGGAACTGGTCTACGGCCTGGCGCTCAAGGTGCTGAACCAGACGCATCAGGCGATCAGCAACCCGCATACCGCCAAGGGCAAGACGGCGCGCGCCAAAAAGGAAGCCGAGGTCTATACGATCAGCAAGGACGGCCAGAGTGTCAGCCTGCCATTGCGCACCCCGCGCTCGCAACTGAATGTTGACCGCGAAGCTCTGGAGTTTCTCGGCTTTACCTTTGTTGGTGAAGGCGATGCAGCCGAACTGCAAGAGACAAGCTTTGTCGACAATGAAGGCAGCGAACTGCCGGTAACCCGTAAAAACATCATCACTGCCCTGCAACAAGGCAAGGCGTTCAACGCTTACAGCATTTCGTGATGAATGACCGGCCGCGCCTTAAAAGCCCTCAAAACAGCCTTTAAGTGCCAGAATCTTCACAGGTTCGTTATGGAGATCACCATGCTTCGTGCATTTGAGAAATGGCTCGACCCCTTCCCGCCCGACGAAGTACCGCCGCCGCCCGACGGCCTGACTCGGTTCCTCTGGGCCTGCACGCGGGGTGCCCGCGGGTACATCCTTGCGCTTGCGCTGCTCAGTGCTGGCGTATCGCTCTACGAGGCCTGGCTGTTTTCTTTCCTCGGGCAGGTCGTGGATCTGCTCTCGACCTGGCAGGCCGGTGGCGAGGCGGCCTTGCAGGAGAGCCGCGTACTGTGGAGCATCGGTATTATATTGCTGGCCAGCATTGCGCTGGTGGCGTTGCGCACGATGGTTCAGCATCAGGTGTTGGCAATCAACCTGCCGCTGCGGCTGCGCTGGGATTTCCACCGCCTGATGCTGCGGCAGAGTCTTTCGTTCTTTTCCGATGAGTTCTCCGGCCGGGTCACGACCAAGGTGATGCAGACTGCGCTGTCCGTGCGCGATGTGCTGTTTACCCTCATCGAGATCGCACCCGGGATCGGCGTGTATTTCATCGCAATCATCGCCCTGGCTGGCGGCTTCGACCTGAAGCTGATGCTGCCTTTCATTGCCTGGATCGTGTTGTTCGGGCTGGCCATGCTGTACTTCGTGCCCCGCCTGGGCAAGGTCGGTCAGGAGCAGGCCAATGCGCGGTCATCGATGACCGGGCGTATCTCCGATGCCTACACCAACATCACGACCGTGAAGCTGTTCTCTCACTCGAAACGTGAAGCGCATTTTGCGCGCGCGGCAATGGAAGATTTCAAGCAGACCGGCTTACGCCAGATGCGCCTGGTCAGCCAGTTCGAAATCGTCAATCAGGCATTGGTGGTTGCACTGATCATGGCCGCCGGCGGTTACGCACTGTGGCTGTGGCATCAAGGGCAGGTCGGCACAGGTGCCGTGGCGGCCATTACCGCC
Source organism: Pseudomonas syringae CC1557 (assembly GCF_000452705.1). NCBI lineage: Bacteria > Pseudomonadati > Pseudomonadota > Gammaproteobacteria > Pseudomonadales > Pseudomonadaceae > Pseudomonas > Pseudomonas syringae. The sequence goes on along the minus strand of NZ_CP007014.1, from coordinate 2,542,827 downwards.
ATGGCGCTGCGCATCAATGGCATGTCGCACTGGATCATGTGGCAGATGACCTCGTTGTTCGAGAACATCGGCACCGTGCAGGACGGCATGGCAACCCTGACCCGCGGCCCCAAGGTGCAGGATGCGCCCGACGCTACTGCCCTGATCACAACAGGTGGCGCGGTAACCTTCGACAATGTGGGCTTTAACTACAATGGCGAACGTCAGGTACTCGACAACCTCAGCCTGAGCATTCGTGCGGGCGAGAAAATCGGGCTGGTGGGCCGCTCGGGTGCCGGGAAATCCACCCTGATCAATCTGCTGTTGCGCTTCTACGATGTGGACGAAGGTGAGATTCGTATCGATGGGCAAAACATCGCGCATGTCACCCAGGACAGCCTGCGCAGCGCCATCGGCATGGTCACCCAGGACACTTCCCTGCTGCACCGCTCCATCCGTGACAACATCGCCTATGGACGACCCGATGCGACTGATGCGCAAATCCGCAGCGCCGCCGCCAATGCGCAGGCCGATGGGTTCATCAGCCAGTTAAGCGATAAGCAAGGTCATAGCGGCTATGACACGCTGGTGGGTGAGCGCGGTATCAAGCTTTCGGGCGGCCAGCGTCAACGTGTTGCGATTGCCCGGGTGATGCTGAAGAACGCTCCGATCCTGCTGCTTGACGAGGCCACCAGCGCCCTGGATTCGGAGGTCGAAGTGGCCATTCAGGAAAGCCTCGATGAAATGATGCAGGGCAAGACCGTGATTGCCATCGCCCATCGATTGTCCACGATTGCGGCCATGGATCGGCTGATCGTCATGGATGAAGGACGCATCATAGAACAGGGCACCCACGCCGAGCTGCTCGGAAAGAATGGTGTTTACGCACGGCTTTGGCATCACCAGAGCGGCGGTTTTCTGGGCGAGGATCAGGGCGTGGCCGAGCCGGTTGATCAGGCATGAGCACCCGCCTGACACGTATGCTGTCGCCGGGGTAGCGGCTGAGCTCGCCGGGATGCGTCGTTCTCTGTCGGAGTCGCACACCCGGCCAGCGCTGATGCTATTGAGAGACCACTAGCTCAGTTCACTGTCTTTAAGGTTTGCAATCGGCCCGAGGATAGCTGGATCAAAGTCACGGATTGCCTCGCCTTCGAGCAGCAACCGTGGAAGGTCCGGGTTTGCCAGCGCGGCCTTGCCCACTGCGATGAGGTCCGCACCATCGCGATGTGCCTGTTCGGCTTTTTCCGGATCGTGCAACCCGCCATTGGCGATCAGCGCAACACCAGGCGCGTAGCGACGGGCCAAGCTGACCAGGCTGGCGTCACCCTGAGCAAACGCTGGCTGCCAGGCCTCGTGCTCGGTTACATGGATGTAATCGACTCCGGCATCGGCCAGCGCGCTGAAAATAATGTCGGCGTCGCGCTCGCCTCCCGCCCATTTATGCTGAAAATCGTTGACCTTGCCTTGGGAAATACGCACGCCAACCGGTGCCTGCCCGGCGGCCTTTTTTACCTCGGCGATGACATCGAGTGTAAGTCGCAGACGCTGGGCAACATCACCGCCCCATTGATCTGTGCGCTGATTGGTGTAATCGGTCAGAAACTGATCGAGCAGATAGCCGTTCGCGCCATGAATCTCGACACCGTCAAAACCCGCAGTCCCGATAGCCAGTTGCGTGGCACGGACGAACCCCTGAATGACATCGGCGATATCCTTGTCACTCATAGCCCGTGGGACCCGGTAGTGACCTTCGCCGTAATAGAACGCCATTTGTTCGCCTTTCGGGCGAATGGCCGAGGGGCCAGCGGCGTCGTTGACGAAGCGATTGGCCTGACTGAGCGCCCCTGCGTGCATGATCTGCGCAATCACGGCACTGCCATGACGATGAACTGCATCGGTGGTGGTGCGCCATGCCAAGGCTTGCTCGTCGTCGGTGATACCCGGCTGGAACGGGTATCCTTGGGAAAAACTTTGATCGGTGTAGTTTCCCTCGGTGATAATCAGACCGAAACCGCCTTTGGCGAACCGCTCGTAATACCGGGCCATGTTGGGTGTTGCACTGCCCTGCTCAGTCGCGCTGACCCGCGTCATGGGCGCAAGCGCGAACCTGTTCTTCAGTTTCAGATTGCCTATATCGAACGACGCTGAACCCTGTTTGTTTATCTCGCTCATGCTGGAAAACCTCACCGTGCAGATAGCCTGCGATTTGCCCGCAGTCATTGACAGAACCCGCACGACAGTAAGTGCTGAGGCAGCCCATTGGAACCCAGCCGTCCGGATAAGGCGCTTTAACGAAAATGGATAGAATCCATGCAAATTTCTGACATAGAAGTGTTCGCGACTATTGCTTCCAGCAAGAGCCTGTCCGAAGCAGCCCGGCGACTGGGTTTGTCGCCGATGGCGGTTTCCAGACGCTTGGCTTCGCTGGAAAACGACGTGGGTGTGAGGCTGGTTCACCGCACAACCCGCTCGGTGTCGCTGACGCCGGAAGGCGAAGTTTTTCTGCCGCACGCCAAAACGATGCTGGAGGCCAGCGAGACGGCCCGGGCCATGCTGAAAGCGGACGCAGCCTCAGCCAGCGGCGTATTGCGGGTCACTGCGCCAAGCGTATTTGGTCAGACCGTCATCATGCCGCTGCTGCCGGTATTGATGCTGGAAAACCCGGCATTGCGTGTCGACCTGACGCTGTCGGACAGTATCGTCGATATCGCCGGGCTGGGCATCGATGTCGCCATCCGGATTGCCACGATACGCGACTCGGCATTGGTGGCCAGGTCGTTGGCTCCCAACCCTCGAGTGGTGTGTGCAAGCCGCGACTACCTTGCCCGGCGCGGCAAACCGACGTTAGTGGACGACCTCAGAGACCATCAATGCATTGCCTTGCACGCCATGCCTTACTGGCCGTTCACCAGGGACGGCGAGGCTTTGACAATTCGAGCGCAGGGGGCCTTCTCTGCCAACAGTGTCGAAGCTGTTCGCACGGCATGCAAACAGGGCCTGGGGCTGGCCATGCTGACCTATTGGGATGTTCAACAGGAGATACGTGAAGGCAGCCTCCAGCAGATAGACCTCGAAGATGTCATTCCCGAACAGCTATCGATCACCGCTGTGCTGCCCACACGCCAGCGCGTTCCTCAGCGGGTACGCCTGTTCATTGACCGCCTTGAAGCGGAGCTTCAAAAGAAGCACGCAGGCGCAGCCTCGTAAACAAACGAACCGGCATAAGGCCGGTTCGCAGTCCACCGCTGCTATCAAATCACGGCTTCCAGCTTCCGCCCTCGACGATCACCGCATTGGGATCAGTACCTTCAGCCAGTTCAGGGCGAACGTACTGGTCGTAGAGTTTGAGCAGGTATTTCTCTTCACCCAGTCTGGTGAGCTCAGTGTTTACCCAGTCGCGCAGTTCGATGTTGCCTTTCTTGACTGCCGGAGCGATGGGCGCTTCGTCACCGAGCTTCTGCTCCAGTACGCGGTAGCCGGGGTTTTTCTTCGCCCAGCTGAACAGCACCAGATTGTCCTGCGCATAAGCGTCACCACGACCATTGGCCAGCGCTTGCAGCGACTCGGAGTTCTTCTCGAACTTCAGCACTTTCCAGTCCGGGTGATTCTTCGTCAGCCAGATATCAGCCGTGGTGCCAGTGGTGACAATGGTGGTCTTGCTGGCCAGATCATCCAGCGTCTTCACCGGACTGGCCTCCGGCACCAGCGCCTGGACTGCGACACGCAGGTTGGGGTTGGTAAAATCCACTGCCTCGCGGCGCTCCGGAGTGACTGTCATGTTGGCAAGGATCAGGTCGACCTTGTCGCTTTGCAGAAACGGTATGCGGCTGGCGGGCTCCACTACCACGAATTCGACCTTCTTCTCGTCGCCCAACAGGTCCTTGGCAAAACGCTTACCCAAATCGGTGTCGAAGCCGACGTATTGGCCTTGCTCATTGACGAAGCCAAAAGGCGGTTTGTCGCTGAACACGCCGACAATCAGCTTGTCGCGAGCCTTGATGGTTTCAAGGTAACTGGTAGAAGGTGACGGCGCAGCTTTGGCTACCGGCTTCTGTTCGGCCGGCTTGTCGCAGCCGGCCAGCAGGGTAAAGGCGATCAAGGGTAAAACGAGGGCAGTCTTGAAGCTCACGATGCTTTCCTTTTTGGCATGTTTTCCACGTAGGAGAACCTCTCCAGGAACTGCTGCGCGCGTGCGGTCTGCGGGGCGCTGAAGAAAGTTTCGGGGTCGTTCTGTTCCGCGATCAGGCCGCGGTCCATGAACAGAATTCGGTCAGCCACCGCACGGGCGAAGGCCATTTCATGAGTCACGATGAGCATAGTCATGCCGCCTTGTGCGAGGTCGAGAATCACTTCCAGCACTTCCTTGACCATTTCCGGATCAAGGGCGGCGGTGACTTCATCGAACAGCATGACTTTTGGGTTCATGCAAAGCGCACGCACGATGGCGATGCGCTGCTGTTGACCGCCGGACAACTCGCGGGGATAGGCGTCGCGCTTGTCGGCAAGCCCCACCCGCTCCAGTAATGCTTCTGCCTGCTGGCGAGCCTCGACTGCACTGCGTTTCTGGACGCGCAAAGGTCCAAGCAGGATGTTGTCGAGCACAGTCATGTGCGGAAACAGGTGATAGCTCTGAAAGACCATGCCGATCTGCTGCCTGACCAGTTGCCAGTCGGCATTGGCAGGCAGCGCCTTGCCGGCAAAATGCAAAGTGCCTGCGTGGCCCAGTTCCAGGCCGTTGAGACAGCGTAGCAAGGTGCTCTTGCCGCAACCGCTGGGGCCGAGAATCACCACAACCTCGCCCTCTTGCACGCTCAGGTCGATGTTTTGAAGAACTGGCGTATCGCCGAAGTTTTTGCTGAAACCGGACAGCTCGATCAATGTGCTCATGTGTGATTCCAGCGCCGTTCAAGCACACGCGAGGCGGCCGACAGCGGATAACAGATGATGAAAAAGAACAGAAACAGGACGCCGTAGATCAGCACCGATTCATAAGTGCGTTCAATGATCTGCTGGCCCACCTTGGTCACGTCGATGACGCCAATCAGCACCGCAAGCGAGCTGGTCTTGATCAGCCGCGTGTAGACGTTGATCACCGGCGGCGTCAGACGTTTGAGCGCCTGCGGCAAAAGTACCCGTCCATACAACTGGCCCAGACCGAGACCGATCGCCAGGCCTGCTTCGCGTTGCCCGCGCGGGATGGAACGCAGTCCTCCGCGCACCACCTCGCCGACCTCACTGGCACCCCACAGCGACAGCACCAGTACCGCACACCAGAACGCCGGAATGCTCAAGCCAAAGAAGATCGGCAAGCCAAAGAAGAACAGGTACAACCACACCAGCACTGGAATCGCCCGGAATAGCTCCAGATAGGTCCGCAGCGGTATCTCAAGCCAGCGCTTGCCAAGGCTGCGCAATACGCCATAGCAGAGACCGCCAATGCTGCTGAACACGATGGCCAGCAGTGAAATCCCCAGCGTGCGACCCGCCCCGGTGATCAGTTGCGGCGCAGACACCCACAACAGCTCAAGACCCGAACTGGCCATGCTGAAGCCTCCTTTCCAGAACACCGAGCAGCAGCGACAGCGGCAGGAACAACAGCACGCACAGGCCGGTCATGACCGCCAGCATCTCGTAGGTTTTGTAATACAGAGCGATATAGCTTTTGGTGGTGTAGAGAATTTCCGGCACCGCTACGGCAGAAACCACCGTGGTTTCCTTGAGCAGGAAGACAAAGTTGGCGAACAGTGCCGGCAAACTGAGGATGCCCGCCTGCGGCAGAATCACATACCGCAGCAATTGCCAGCGAGACAGGCCAATAGACAATCCAGACTCGATCTGTGCCTTGGGCACCGCTTCAATCCCGGCGCGCAGGATCTCGGTCAGGTAAGCGCCGCCGAGAAACGTCATGGCGATCACCGCCGACGCAAAACCCGAGACGCGAATCCCCAGTGTTGGCAAAGCGAAATAGATGAAGAACAGCTGAATCAGCAATGGCGTGTTACGGGCGAGCTCGACGTATACAGGCACCAGGCGATACAGCACCGGCACGCGGAACATGGCAATTGCTGCATTGATGATCGCCACTGTCAGCGAGGTCAGAATCGCAATAAGCCCCACCTGGAGAGTCACGCCAATGGCTTTGAGGAAGGCAGGCAACGTGGAAATGGCAAAGGCGTAATCGAAGGTCATCGCTGGCCTTCTGGATCAGGGTAAACGGGCAGGAGATACATCGGCTGAGGCCTTGAACTGGCTTTATTACATATAGCTTAACCGTCTGTTTTGTATAAATTTAATACCCGTTTCGCATAAGCATAGAGCGGTAAGGGTAAACGCCCCGCCGGTCGATATGCTCAACACGCCAGGCAACACATATCAAGCAAGCGGCTACAAAATTCAAATAAAGCATAATAAATGACTATATAAATCATAAAAAACTATATTAGCTTAGATGAAAAAATACTTTTACAGCTTCAAATCATAAGAATAGGTTCTTAAAACCAGCTGGAGCGCTGTGCTCGATTTGAAGAGGATTTTTCATGTATCACACTCACCCTTTGCTACTCCCGGACCGACTCGTGTATCGGAGGACAGCGCGATGAACCGGCGCCCTCTTCTTTCGCGCGTGCTATTCGCCACCATCACTGCCATCGCCCTGTTCGGGTGCTCGCCCTCAGGCCAGGACAGTCAGGCCGGCAAGACGCTCAAGGTCACCTTTTTTAGAGACAACACCACGCTGGTCAGCCTGGACCCGTTCCAGGTGTACTGGCTTGAGCACCGGGTGGTGTTGCGTAATGTCGCCGAGTCCCTGACCGATCAGGATCCGCAGACCGGTCACATCATTCCGTGGCTGGCAGAACGTTGGGACGTGAGTGAAAACGCGCTGGAGTACACCTTCCACCTGCGTAAGGACGTAACGTTCAGCAACGGCACGCGTTTCGATGCTCAGGCAGTGAAAACCGCTTACGACGCCGACAAGTCGTTTGCCGCGCAATTGCCTGCGACCTTCGGCGCTACTTACCTGAAAGGCTACGACCACGCAGAGGTGCTGGACGATTTCACCATCAAACTGGTACTGGCCACACCCAATGCTGGCTTCCTGCAAGCCACCTCCACCACCAACCTCGCCATCCTCGCTCCGGAGTCCTACACACTCAGCGTCAAGGAGCGCTCCTTGGGCGCGATCATCGGCACCGGGCCGTTTGTGCTGGAGCGTTACACCCCGGAAAGCGGCCTGCGCCTGACCAAGCGCAAGGGCTATGCCTGGCCCTCGGCCAATGCGCAGAACAAGGGCGAGGCGCATCTGGATGCAGTCGAGGTCAGCTATGTGCCGGAAGAAAGCGTGCGCAACGGCCAGTTCGTGCAGGGCCAGACCGATATTCTCTGGCCGCGCAACCCGTTCTCCGAGGTGGACCTGAACCTGTTCAAATCCAGGGGCGCGACCATTCAGAGCCGTTCGCTGCCAGGGCCGGCCCTGAATCTGTACCCCAACACGCGCGGTAATCGCATCCTGGCTGACCGTAACGTGCGTCTGGCCTTGCAAAAGGCAATCGACCGCAAGACCTACGCAGCCACCGTTTACAACCCGCAATTCCCGGTGGTCTCGGGGATCTTTGACATCACCACGCCGTTTTACAAAAGCCAGGCCGGCAAGCTGGCTTACGACCCGCAAGGTGCGGAGCGTCTGCTTGATGAAGCGGGCTGGCAGAAAAACGCCGACGGCTACCTCTACAAGGACGGCAAACGCCTGAAGCTGGCCTACAACCTGTCACCCGCTGAAACCGCTGGCGATGTTCTGATTCAGGATCAACTGCGCAAGGTCGGCATCGAACTCAAGCTCAATGTTGTGACCACGGCAGAGTGGGCCGCGAACAATGCCTCGGGCAACTACGATCTGACGTCCACCTACATGACCCGCGCCGACCCTATCATTCTGCAGACCATCATCGACCCGCGCAGCGCCAACAGCTCGACACTGGCGACCAACCTCTACGCACCGGAAACACTGCCCAAAGCCCTTGAGTTGTTCGACGCCGGATTGACCGCCACGCGCAGTGAGCAACGCGCAACAGCCTATGGCGAATTGCAGGACCTGCTGATTGATGAAGGTTCGGCGTTCCCGGTCTATGAGCGAGTCTGGCAAGCCGCCACGGCGAAAAACGTGCGCAACTTCCACTGGACCGCCGAAGGTTTTGCGCTGTTCAACGACATCGAGATTGCAGCGCCATGAGCCGCTATATTCTCGGCCGGATCGCCCAGGCGCTGCTGGTGCTCTGGGGCGCGTACAGCATCACCTATTTCATTCTGTATCTGCTGCCCGGCGACACGCTGTCGATCATGCTCAGCGCTTCCGGTGTCGAAATCGACTCACTGTCAGCGCAGGACCTTGCCAAGGCCAAGCTGTATTACGGGCTGGATCGCGGCGTTTTCGAACAGTACTTCGATCTGCTGTGGGGAGCGATGCATGGCGATTTCGGCAATTCACTGACACTCAACCGACCAGTGTCAGAGTTGCTGGTCGAGCGGTTGCCGCACACCCTCAGCCTGGCGGGTCTGGCGATTGTGCTGTCGCTGATCAGCGGGATCGGCCTGGCGTACCTCACCGCCTATGTACGCTGGCAGCCCTTGAAGGTGGCCCTGTCACGGCTGCCGTCGCTAGGCTTCTCGGTGCCGGTGTTCTGGATGGGCCTGCTGTTCATTCAGCTGTTTGCGTTCACGCTGGGCTGGTTCCCGGCCACCGGCAATCAGGGCTTCGCCAGCCTGATACTCCCTGCCGTCACGTTGGCGATCCCCAGCGCTGCGGTGTACGCCCAGGTTCTGCAACGCGGTTTTCAAGGCGTCTGGAAAGAACCCTACATCGTCACCGCCTACGCCAAAGGCCTGAGCCGCGCACAGGTTCAGGCTCGCCATGCGTTCAAGAACGCAGCGCTGCCCTTGTTGACGCTGATCGGTCTGCAAGTCGGCAACACCGTTTCCGGCGCGGTGCTGGTGGAAACCATTTTCGCCCGCTCCGGGGTCGGCCGCCTGGCTCAGGAAGCTGTGCTGCGTCAGGACATTCCGGTGGTTCTGGCCATCGTTGCGGTATCCGCTGCGGCCTTCGTTGTGGTCAACCTGATCGTTGACCTGCTCTACCCCGCGCTTGACCCGCGCATCGCCCACACGCCAAAGGTCTCCTGACGCCATGACCATTTTCGACGACCGCCTTGCACGCCTGACCCGAGCCGTTATCAGCGACAAAAACCTGACCGCGCCATGGCGACGCCGCAGCAGCCTGAGCCGCGCCCTTGAGGCCGCCAGACCGCTGTTGCGCCGACCGGGTTTTCTGCTGGCCATGGCAATCGTGGCCTTTGCACTGCTCGCCGCGCTGGCACCCGGCCTGTTGAGCAGCTACGCACCTTACGCCACCTCGCCCAGCGACAAACTCATCCCGCCGAATGCTGCGCACTGGTTCGGCACCGACGAGTTGGGCCGTGATCTCTACACCCGCGTCGTGCATGGCTCCAGCCTGTCAGTGCAGGCGGCGCTGCTGGCGGTTGGCATTGCCATGGCGGGAGGGCTGAGTCTGGGGGTGATTTCCGGCTTCGCAGGCGGACGCCTGGACGCTGTGATCATGCGCCTTGTCGACGTATTGCTGGCCCTTCCCGGCTTGCTGCTGGCGCTGGCGATTGTCACCGCCATTGGTTTCGGCACCCTCCCGGTAGCCATCGCAGTGGGCGTGGGGATCATTCCCGGTTTCGCTCGCACCACCCGCGCCGAAGTGCTGCGGGTCAAGACGTTGCCCTACGTGGAAGCAGCGCGTCTGGGCGGCGCTAGCTGGACCCGCACCCTGCTGCGACACATTCTGCCCAACGCCTGGGGCCCGGTGGCGGTGCTCGCCACACTGGACTTCGGCGCGGCGATTCTGGCGACAGCCGGACTGAGCTTCCTCGGCTTTGGTGCTGAACCGCCAGCCGCCGAATGGGGCACGCTGATCGCCAACGGCCGGCATTTTCTGATGACTGCGCCTTGGGTTTCGCTACTGCCTGGCCTGTTCGTGGTCGCTGTCGTGTTCAGTTTTAACCACATCGCCCGCACTCTGGAAGAGATTCAACGATGACCGACACCCCGCAACTGATCGACATCCGGCACCTGAGCGTTGCCTATCGTTTCGACGGGCAGGTCAATCAGGCCGTGCGCAACGTTTCGTTTCAGGTCGCCAAGGGCGAAACCGTGGCGATTGTCGGCGAGTCGGGTTCCGGCAAGTCGACGATGGCCAACGCAATCCTCGGCCTGCTACCGGACAACGCGACCATCACCCGTGGCGAACTGCAGGTTGATGGCCACGATCTGAGCCATGCCTCCGAGCGCGAGAAACGCCGGATTCGCGGCAGCGTGATCGGCCTGGTGCCGCAGGACCCGATGGTCAGCCTCAACCCGACCCTGCGCATCGGTCGGCAGATTGCCGAAGCTCTGCTGCAGGCGCATGGCGGGCGTTATTCGACAGTCGATGCCGATGTGCTGGAACTGCTGCAGCACGTCGGCCTGGACAAGCCCGTGTTACGCGCTCGTCAGTACCCGCACGAGCTGTCCGGTGGCATGCGCCAGCGAGTACTGATCGCCATCGCACTGGCTGGTAATCCGCGCCTGATTATCGCCGACGAGCCCACCAGCGCTCTGGACGTCACCGTCCAGCGCAAGATCCTCGACCACTTGCAACGCCTGGTGGCCGAGCGTGGCATTTCCTTGCTGATCATTACCCATGACCTTGGCGTAGCGGCCGACCGCGCTGACCGGGTGCTGGTCATGAACAAAGGCGAGCTGGTTGAACACGGCACGCCCGAGCAGATTCTCGTCAACCCCGGCCATGCCTACACCCGGGCACTGATCGCCGCCGCTCCAGCATTCGGTCAGCGCAAAAGCCCGGTCGTTCCACGCCCGGTTCTGGCCAATGACACGCCATTGCTGACCCTGAGCAACATCAGCAAGACCTACCGTTTGCCCTACGTAAAAGGTGAAAAGGCAGAGTTTCAGGCGTTGCAGGATGTCAGTTTCAAGGTCTTTCCCGGTCAGACCCTGGCCATCGTCGGCGAGTCCGGTTCGGGTAAAAGCACCGCACTGCGCATCGCGCTGGGCCTGGAGAAGCCTACACAAGGACGAGTACTGCTGGAGAATCGCGATGTAACAGACCTCGGCTGGCGTGAATTCAGGCCGTTGCGGCGGCGCATCCAGCTGGTGCAGCAAAACCCGTTCGCCGCCCTGGACCCGCGCTTCACGCTGTTCGAAAGCATCGTCGAGCCCCTGGTATCGTTCGGCCTGCTCAGGGGCCGCGAACTGGAACAGGCTGCGCGCCAGTTGATCGAGCGGGTTCACTTGCCAGTGGCTTATCTGGACCGGCTGCCCCGCGAGCTTTCAGGCGGGCAGCGACAACGCGTTGCGATTGCCCGAGCGCTGGCCTTGCAGCCGGATTTGCTGCTGCTTGATGAACCGGTTTCGGCGCTGGATGTATCGGTGCAGGCACAAATTCTCGACCTGTTGGTCGAGCTGCAAGCCGAGTCAGGCATCGCCTATGTATTGGTGTCCCATGACCTTGCGGTGGTCGCCAGCGTTGCCCATCAAGTGCTGGTGCTCAAGCAGGGCAACACGGTCGAACACGGGCAGGCCAGCGACATTTTCGAGCGACCTGAAGCTGCTTACACCCAGGAGCTGATTGCTGCGATTCCTGGCCGTCGTCTTGAACGTCAAGTATCAGCCCGGCAATAGAAAATTGCGGTTACCCGGCCAAGGCATCTGACTTGAAAGCACCGAAACAGCACCCGTGCATATGCATATTCCTTATCGATATTTAAATTTATTTTTTAATATCTATAGAGTTGCGCCTTATGCAAAAACGCATTGCCGACGCAGGAAGCAGGCAAGACGAAGCGATTGTGCGCACTTGATCGACATGATCTGGCCGCCTCAGCAAGACGCCCCTTTCCCTCTACTTCGAGCGCACGCAATGATACGTAGCACACCCCTGTCGTTCTCAGCCCTGTTCGGTTCAGCGTTACTGTTAAACGCCGCCCTTTCATTCCCGGCGCTGGCCGGGTTGCTGGAAAAGGGCCGCAGCGACGGTCTGACCGCTGGCATTGCCAACGAGCAGCCTTATGCCTACATCGGCACCGATGGCAAGGCCACCGGTGCCAATGTCGAGATATTGCGGGCCATTCTCGAACCGTTGGGCATCACGAAGATCGAGACGCCTATCACTGACTTCGGCTCTCTGGTGCCTGGCCTTGCGGCGGGCCGTTTCGATCTGATCGGTGCGGGTCTGTTCATCAATCCGAATCGCTGCAAGGTGATCTCGTTCTCCAACCCGGTCACGCGATCCGGCGGTGCATTCATTGTCAAAACCGGTAACCCGCTGAACCTGCACAGCCTCAAGGATGTTGCCAGCCATGGCAAAGCGCGACTGGCCACGCAACCTGGCAGCAATCAGGTCCAGGAAGCCAGGGACAGCGGTATTGCCAACAGCAATGTGGTGTTGTTCGACAAGGACACCGAGGCACTGGCCGCCTTGCAGGCCGGTCGGGTCGATGTGGTGTATTTCCCTGACGCAGAAGTCATCAGTCTGATCAAGAAAGCCAACAGCCCGGACATCGAGCGCGCCTTGCCGTTCGAGCAGATCCCGGACGCCAATGGCAAACCAGGCTGGAATTACCATGCCTATGGCCTGCCGAAAAACGATCCGGCTTTCGAGCAGGCGTTCAACGAGCAATTGGCCAAACTCCGGGCCTCCGGTGAACTGCTGAAAATTCTCGAAAAATACGGCTACACCGACAACGAGCTGGCTGAGCCCACCGTTACCGCAGCCCAACGCTGCAACCCCTGATTTGCGTGGCCTGCGGGCCACTGCTTAAGGCCTTAACCCCTACGAGTACAGGCCATGCTTGTCGACCCTGCAACATTGGAAACCGCCGGTTTCATCGCCAGACAACTGGCGCACGGCGCACTGGTTACACTGCAAATCACCTTTCTCGCCGAATTGCTGGTAGTGGTGCTGTCCTTTGTGATCGCCTTGATGCGCCTGTCGCCGTTCCGGGCATTGCGCTGGTTCGCCACGCTGTACGTCGAAGTACTGCGTGGCATTTCCGCGTTGGTGCTGCTGTTTTACCTGTTTTTCATTCTGCCGCTGTTCGGCATTCGTCTGTCACCCATGACCACCGGGGTGCTGGGTCTGGGCTTGACGTTTTCGGCCTACGGCTCGGAAATCATCCGTTCGGCGCTGATCAACGTCAGCCAGGGGCAGCGTGACGCATTGCGAGCGCTGGACTTCGGACCAGTGAGTGCGTTTCGGCGCATCATCCTGCCGCAGGCCCTGCCGTTCATGATTCCGCCGATGGGCAATCAATTGGTTGAACTGCTGAAAACCACATCGCTGGTCTCGCTGATCACCCTCACCGACCTGACCTTCAGCGGCAGCCAGTTGGTGACCACGCTGGGCCAGCAAACGCTGATCTGGAGCATCGTGCTGGTCTGCTACTTCGTGATGGCGTGGCCGCTCAGCTGGCTGGTCCGTCGATACGAACGACACGCGACGGCGTGGCGCCAGGCGAGAGGTTGAACATGGAGTTCGACGTTGCATTCGCCTGGTCGATCATGCCGGAGCTGTTTCAGGGCTTGCTGGTCACCGTGCAAGTCGTGTTACTGGGATTCCTGCTTGCGGTGCTGCTGGGCCTGGTTCTGGCGCTGGCGTTACGCTCGCAGCTGAAGCTCGTGCATTACCTGAGCAAGGGTTACCTGAGCTTTTTCCGCAACACGCCGCTGATGGTCCAATTGTATGTGCTGTTCTTTGCGCTGCCTTTGGCAGGCATCACCTTCCCGGCGATCACCACAGGCGTGATCGGCCTAGGGTGCTATTACGCGGCCTATATTGCCGAGGCCTATCGCGGCGCAATCGAGGACATCCCCGCAGGACAATGGGAAGCCGCTCGCGCGCTGGACTTCAACAGGGGCGATACCTGGCGACGCATCATTCTGCCGCAGGCGTTGAAACCAATGCTGCCGGTGCTGGGCAACTACCTGATCGGCATGTTCAAGGAAACGCCACTGCTGGCCGTGATCACCATCCCCGAACTGTTTCAGGCAGCCAAGCAGATCGCCGGGATGACCTATCGCTACAACGAGCCGTACACGGTGATGGCGCTGATGTTCCTGGCGATCAGCGTGCCGACCTCGTTGTTGTTCAAATACCTGGAAAGGCGCAATCATGTCTGATCTCGCACACACCACTGCCCTGCCCGCCGCAGAGGCGCAGATACAGCTCAGGCAAGTGGTCAAGGACTTCGGTAGCAACCGGGTCATTGACCATCTGGACCTGAGCATCCCGCAAGGCCAGAAAGTCGCGCTGATCGGGCCCAGTGGCTCGGGCAAATCGACCGTGCTGCGTCTGATCAAAGGGCTGGAAAATTATCAGCACGGCAGCATTCAGGTGGCAGGCGAACCTGTCCCTGCACAGACCGCGCGCTGGCGCTGGCCCGGTTCCTCAAAGGCTCCGGTGATTCATCGAGTGGGCATGGTGTTTCAGCAATTCAATCTGTTTCCGCACCTCACCGTGCAGGAAAACATTACCGAAGCGCCGTTGCGAGTAATCAGGTTGTCCCGCGAAGAGGCCTTGGAGCGTGCCCATCAATACCTTGGGCTGGTCGGGCTTGCGCACAAGGCTGACGCGTACCCGAGCCAGCTCTCCGGCGGACAGCAACAACGCGTAGCGATTGCCAGGGCATTGGCCATGCGGCCGCAGATCATGCTGTTTGACGAGGTCACGTCAGCGCTGGACCCTGAACTGGTTGGCGAAGTGCTGGCCGTGATTCGCTCGATTGCCCACGAGTTTCAAATGACCATGCTGCTGGTCACCCATGAGATGAAGTTCGCTCAGGACATTGCTGACCGGGTTTTATTCATGGAGGGAGGGCGAATTGTGGCAGATGGCTCAGCCAGCGACATCCTGCTGAACCCGGAGAACGAACGAACGCGACGCTTCCTGCAACTGGTGGAACAGCGCTGACGTTCAGCGCTGCTCCTTGCTGCATCAGATCCGGAAGCGGGAAACCATGTCTTGCAGGTTACTGCCCAGCCGCGCCAGCTCTACAGTGGACGCCGCGCTTTGCTCGGTGGCCGTCGCGGACTGGTCGGCAATGTCGCGCACACTGATGACGCTGCGGTTGATTTCATCAGTGACGGCGCTTTGCTCCTCGGCGGCGGCAGAGATCTGCTGACTCATTTGCTCGATGGTGCCGATCGAGTGAGTGATTTCCACCAGCGCCTGTTCGGCCTGACGAGCCAGCTCCACGGTGCCTTCGGTGCGTTGACGGCTGGCGTCCATCAGGTCCGAGGCTGCGCCGGTGCCGTGCTGCAACGCCTGAATCAGCGCTTCGATTTCCGTGGTGGACTTTTGCGTGCGCTGGGCCAGCGAGCGCACCTCATCGGCGACCACAGCGAAACCACGTCCCTGCTCGCCCGCACGGGCGGCTTCGATGGCCGCGTTGAGCGCCAACAGGTTGGTTTGCTCGGCTACCGCCTTGATCACATCGATCACGCCGCCGATCTTGTCGCTGTCCTGAATCAAGCGCTGCATGGCCTGACCCAGTTGCCCTACTTCACCCGCCAATTGACTGATTTCGCGTGTGGCGTGTTGCACCACGCTGCTGCCATGGGCTGCTCGCTCGCTGGCCTGTCTGGCAGCCTGCGATGCATCTTCGGTGTTTTGAGCAACTTCCTGCACGGTAGAGGCCATCTGGTTCATGGCGGTCGCTACCTGATCGACTTCCATTTTCTGCTGGGTGACACCCGCACTGGTCTGTTCGCTGACGGCCGACAGCTCTTCGGCTGCCGTGGCAATTTGTGTCACACCGTTACTGATACCGCCTATCAAAGTACGCAGCGACACGGTCATGTGTTGCATGGTGTTTTGCAGCAGGCCCAGTTCGTCCTGTCGGGTGGTACTGATGTCGTTGGTCAGGTCGCCGTCAGCAATGCGTCGGGCCGCGATCACTGTGGAGTCTAGGGGGCGCGTGATCTGACGGGTGATCAGGATGGCTGCGAAGATGCCCAGCAACAGGACGATCAAGGCCACGGTGAGCAACTGGGTCACGGCACTGTCTTTTTCTTTATTGGCGCTGACTACCTGCCCAGCCATCAACCCGTCGGAGCTTTTGACTATGTCCAACGCCTGCTGGCGCAGTGTGTCGCGGATCTGGTCGTTCTGTTGCATCAGCTGGGAAATGGAAACCATCAGCGACTTGTACTGCTGCAAGGCTGCAAGGGCAGCATCCACCGCCGGACCGGCCTTGTTCGGCAGTTGGGTGCGCGCGCTACCCACCTGGGTAATCAGAGAGTCTGCTGCGTCGAAGGTGATCTGCTTGTTTTCGGCGGTAGGAATACTGATATAGCGACGGAACACCAGACGAAAGTTGGTCATGCCGTTGCGCAAGTCACCGGCAACCTTTACCTGATCGATAGCGTTCTGTTCAAGCGAGCGCGAGGCGTCTTCAAAGGTCTTTTGCAGAAGCGTTTCGAAACTGCCGCTGACCTGCTCGGAAATAGTAATCAACGGCTGCATGGCCTGGTCGATTTTCTGGTTGTTGTCCACCATCTGGCTGAACGTCTGCCTAAGGCCATCCGCCTGATCGCGGATAGCTCGGAGCTTATCGGCGTTGACCGGCACGGTCAGAATCTTCAGGCCGTTCTCGATGGTCTTGCCCAAGTCGTCGAGGGCAGCGACATAACCCTGTTGAGTGCTTGCGTCAGGTTTTGCCATGTAGGTCTGTGCAGCGATTCTCAGGCTCAGCGCATCTGCTTTTACTTCAGCGACCCTGGCCGCTTTGCCCAGCCGCTCGATCAGCAGGTTGGTGCTGAGGTAGCCAATAGTGGTCACCGTCAGTACGCCGAGCAGAATGAGGCCGAAGCCCAAGCTCAGTTTCTTACTGACGTTCAAATTGTCCAGCCATGTCGATTTCATCAAATTTCGCCTTGGGATTTATCGGAATACCCAAAGATCGACGCCGGACCGGACAACTTGATAGCCGTGGCGATTGCAAGAATTGATCGCAAAGATAGCAATATGACATGAGCTTTTTTTCGGCCATTGAGGCGCTATCCAGACAGGGCACGGGCGCGCGTTGCATGTGTCATGCACGGCAATGGACCACACGAGCCTGCTGATTCGGGCCGCCGGTTGCCGGCCCTGTGACGCTGCATCATTGTGGGTGATAGTAACCTTCGATTTATTCGATTCGTTAATAACACCCCCCGCCAACAGAATCCGCCCATCGTTTATTTTCGGCGGAACTTCCAATGCCCCAGACAATCAGCCATCTCCGCTTCCCCCTCACTGCTATCGCTCTCATCGTGATCAGTGCGTGCGGCAAGACGTCAGAAGCCCCTGCAGCGCCCGGCGCAGCCAAAGTCACCGTCGCCAAAGTATTAGAGCAGCCGGTCAACGAGTGGGACGAATTCACCGGCCGTCTCGAGGCTCCGGAAACCGTCGAAGTTCGCCCTCGTGTGTCAGGCCAGATCGATCAGGTCGCCTTCACCGACGGTTCGCTGGTCAAGAAAGGCGATCTGCTGTTCCAGATCGATCCCCGTCCGTTCCAGTCCGAAGTGCGCCGTCTCGAAGCCCAGTTGCAGCAGGCCCGTGCCGTGGCCTCTCGCGGTGAAAGCGAGGCCCAGCGCGGTGAACGCTTGCGCAGCAACAACGCGATTTCCGCCGAACTGGCCGACTCGCGTACAACCTCGGCGCAGGAAGCCAAAGCCGGTGTCGCAGCGATACAGGCGCAACTGGACCTGGCCCGACTGAACCTCAGCTTTACCCGCGTGACCGCCCCGATTGCCGGCCGCGTGAGCCGCGCCGAAATCACCGCCGGGAACATTGTCACCGCCGATGTCACTGCGCTGACCAGCGTGGTCTCCACCGACAAGGTCTACGCCTACTTCGACGCTGACGAACGTGTGTTCCTCAAGTACACCGAACTGGCTCGCAAAGGTCAGCGTGGCCAGAGCACTCCGGTCTACCTGGGGCTGTCCAACGAAACCGGCAACCCACACCTGGGCCAGATGAACTTTGTCGACAACCAGGTCAACCCCAGGACCGGCACCATTCGCGGTCGTGCGGTGTTCGATAACGCGGACGGCAGCTTTACCCCTGGCCTGTACGCACGCCTGAAACTGGTGGGCAGCGGCACGTACTCGGCAGTCCTGATCAACGACGAAGCGGTCGGCACCGATCTGGGCAAGAAGTTTGTGCTGGTGATGGATAAAGACAACAAGCCCGCCTATCGCGCCGTTGAACTGGGCCCGAAAATCGAAGGCTTGCGCATCGTGCGTAACGGGCTCGGCAAGGACGACACCATCGTCGTCAAAGGTCTGCAGCGTGTGCGCCCCGGCCAGCCTGTGGACCCTGAAGTCACACCGATGGCCAGCGCCGAGACCCTCGCCGCACTGCTCAAACAACGCCAGGCTCTCGACGCCAGCAACCTGCCAAAAGTGACGCCAAAACCGGCCGTCAGTATCGCCAGCGCTACTGCGCCACGCGGCTAAGGGACTCGTCCGATGAACTTCTCCAAATTCTTTATCTCACGGCCGATCTTTGCCGCAGTGCTGTCGCTGCTGATCCTGATCGCCGGTGCCATCTCTCTGTTCCAGCTACCGATCAGTGAATACCCGGAAGTGGTGCCACCGACCGTCGTGGTCCGCGCCAACTTCCCCGGTGCCAACCCGAAGGTGATCGGCGAAACCGTCGCCTCGCCGCTGGAACAGGCCATCACCGGTGTCGAAGGCATGCTCTACATGTCCTCGCAGGCCACCGCAGACGGCAAGCTGACCCTGACCATCACCTTCGCACTGGGCACTGACCTGGACAACGCGCAGGTGCAAGTACAGAACCGCGTGACCCGCAGCGAGCCAAAACTGCCCGAAGAAGTGACACGCATCGGCATCACCGTGGACAAGGCCTCCCCCGACCTGACCATGGTTGTGCACTTGACCTCGCCGGACAAACGCTACGACATGCTGTACCTGTCCAACTACGCAGTGCTCAACATCAAGGATGAGCTGGCGCGACTGGGCGGCGTCGGTGATGTGCAGTTGTTCGGCATGGGCGACTACTCGCTGCGCGTCTGGCTCGATCCGAACAAGACCGCTTCACGCAACCTGACCGCCACCGACGTGGTCAACGCGATTCGCGAGCAGAACCGCCAGGTCGCTGCAGGCCAGTTGGGTGCACCGCCATCGCCGAATGCCACCAGCTTCCAGATGTCGATCAATACCCAAGGCCGTCTGGTCAGTGAGGAAGAGTTCGAAAATGTGGTGGTTCGCGCCGGTGCCGATGGCGAAATCACCCGTTTGAAGGACATTGCCCGCATTGAACTGGGCTCCAGCCAATATGCATTGCGCTCGTTGCTCAATAACCAGCCTGCGGTGGCGATCCCGATCTTCCAGCGCCCCGGCTCCAACGCCATCGACATCTCCAACGATGTTCGGGCGCGGATGGCCGAGCTGAAGAAGAGCTTTCCGGAAGGCATGGATTACAGCATCGTCTATGACCCGACCATTTTTGTGCGTGGTTCTATCGAGGCAGTGATTCACACGCTGTTCGAAGCACTGATTCTGGTGGTGCTGGTGGTGATCCTGTTCCTGCAGACCTGGCGCGCCTCGATCATTCCATTGGTTGCCGTACCGGTTTCGCTGATCGGTACCTTCGCCGTGATGCACATGTTCGGTTTCTCGCTGAACGCGCTGTCATTGTTCGGGCTGGTACTGGCGATCGGTATCGTGGTGGACGATGCCATCGTGGTGGTGGAGAACGTCGAACGGAACATCGAACTGGGGCTTGAACCGGTCGCCGCCACGCACAAGGCCATGGCCGAAGTGACGGGCCCGATCATCGCTACAGCACTGGTGTTGTGCGCCGTGTTCGTGCCAGCTGCGTTCATTTCCGGGCTTACCGGACAGTTCTATAAACAGTTCGCGTTGACCATTGCCATCTCGACCGTTATTTCGGCGTTCAACTCGCTGACCCTGTCGCCTGCGCTGGCCGCCGTGCTGCTCAGAGGTCATGACGCACCCAAGGACCGCTTCTCACGCTTCCTCGACAAAATCCTCGGTGGCTGGTTGTTCCGCCCCTTCAACCGCTTTTTCGAGAAAGCCAGCCATGGCTATGTCGGCACCGTCGCCAGGGTCATTCGCAGCAGCGGCATTGCCCTGCTGGTGTATGCAGGCCTGATGGTCCTGACCTGGATGGGCTTTGCCAGCACACCGACCGGCTTCGTCCCGAGCCAAGACAAGCAATACCTGGTTGCATTTGCCCAGTTGCCGGACGCTGCCAGCCTAGATCGCACCGAAGACGTCATCAAGCGCATGTCGGAGATCGCCCTCAAGCAGCCTGGCGTGCAGGACGCGATTGCCTTCCCCGGTCTGTCGATCAACGGCTTCACCAACAGCCCCAACAACGGCGTGGTGTTCGTGACCCTCAAACCGTTCGATGAGCGCAAGGACGCCAGCCTGTCGGCCAACGCGATTGCCGGCGCACTGAATGGCCAGTTCGCCTCGATTCAGGAAGCCTACATGGCGATCTTCCCGCCACCGCCCGTACAAGGGCTGGGGACCATTGGCGGCTTCCGTCTGCAAATCGAAGACCGTGGCAACCTGGGTTACGACGAGCTGTACAAGGAAACCCAGAACATTATTGCCAAAAGTCGCAGCGTGCCGGAACTGGCCGGACTGTTTACCAGCTACACGGTGAACGTGCCGCAAGTCGACGCCGCGATCGACCGCGAGAAAGCCAAGACCCACGGTGTGGCGGTCAGCGACATCTTCGATACCCTGCAGGTGTACCTGGGTTCGCTGTATGCCAACGACTTCAACCGCTTCGGCCGCACCTATCAAGTCAACGTCCAGGCTGAGCAGCAATTCCGTCAGGATGCCGACCAGATCGGCCAGCTCAAGGTGCGCAACAACCTCGGCGAAATGATTCCGCTGGCCACCTTCGTCAAGGTCAGCGACACCGCCGGTCCTGACCGAGTCATGCACTACAACGGCTTTATAACGGCCGAGATCAACGGTGCCGCTGCACCGGGGTTCAGCTCCGGGCAGGCTCAGGCTGCGGTGGAAAAACTGCTTCGTGAAGAACTGCCCACCGGCATGATCTACGAATGGACCGACCTGACCTACCAGCAGATCCTCTCGGGCAATACGGCGCTGTTCGTGTTCCCGCTCTGCGTTCTGCTGGCGTTTCTGGTACTCGCGGCTCAGTACGAAAGCTGGAGCCTGCCGCTGGCGGTCATCCTGATCGTACCGATGACCCTACTCTCGGCGATTGCCGGGGTAATGATTGCCGGTAGCGACAACAACATCTTCACCCAGATCGGTCTGATCGTACTGGTAGGCCTGGCGTGCAAGAACGCGATTCTGATCGTCGAGTTTGCCAAAGACAAACAGGCAGAAGGCATGAGCCCGCTGGATGCAGTGCTGGAAGCTTGCCGCCTGCGTCTGCGGCCGATTCTGATGACTTCATTCGCGTTCATCATGGGCGTCGTGCCGCTGGTACTGTCCAGTGGTGCCGGTGCCGAAATGCGCCACGCAATGGGTGTCGCGGTGTTCTCCGGGATGCTCGGGGTGACCTTCTTCGGCCTGCTGCTGACGCCGGTGTTCTATGTGTTGATCCGTAATTACGTCGAGCGCAAGGAGGCCCGCAAGGCCGCCCGTGCGCAGCAACTGCAAAACCTGCCTGCGGAGATGCATTGATGAGCGCGTTTAAACTCTTCGTCCCGAGCCTGCTGGTCATGGCGCTGGCGGCCTGCGCCGTCGGCCCGGACTACAAGACGCCGGAAACGGCGCCGGCAAAGCTGGAGTCTGCGGCACAGGGCAACTATGACCGCAGCAGGATGAACACCCTGTGGTGGCAGCAATTCGAGGACCCGACCCTCAATAAACTGGTCGCCAAATCGCTCGATGGCAACCGCGACCTGCGCGTCGCGTTTGCCCGCCTCAAGTCTGCACGGGCGATTCGCGATGACGTCGCCAACGACGTCATGCCGGTGGTGACCAGTCGTGCCAGCAGTGACATCGGCAAGGGTCAGCAGCCCGGCATCACCGAGCGCCGGGTCAACAGCGAGCGCTATGACCTGGGCCTCGACATGGCATGGGAAGTCGACCTGTTCGGGCGTATCCAGCGCCAACTGGAGGCTAGCGATGCTGACCAGGACGCGGCCGAAGCCAATCTGTATCAGCTGCAAGTAACCTTGATTGCCGAGGTGGTGGACGCCTACGGCCAGCTGCGCGGGGCGCAATTGCGTGAAGCCATCGCCCGGGACAACCTGACCAACCAGCAGAAGTCTCAGGACATCACCACTCAACTGCGCGATGCCGGGGTGGGCAACGAGCTGGATGTGATGCGTTCCGATGCGCGTCTCGCCGCAGTCGAAGCAACGGTGCCGCAATTGCAGGCTGAACAGGCTCGCCAGCGCAACCGCATTGCGACGCTGTTGGGCGAACGCCCGAACACCCTGAGCGTGGACCTGAGCCCGAGCAAGCTGCCGGCGATTGCCAAAGCCTTGCCGATCGGCGATGCGACGCAGGTGCTACGCAACCGTCCCGACGTGCGCGCTGCCGAACGTCAGCTCGCGGCGTCGACTGCGCGGATCGGTGTGGCAACTGCCGACCTGTTTCCACGGGTCAGCCTGAGCGGCTTTCTGGGCTTTACCGCAGGACGTGGCTCGCAGATCGGCTCGTCCGCCGCCAGAGCCTGGTCGCTGGGCCCGAGCATCACCTGGGCGGCCTTCGATCTGGGCAGTGTCCGGGCGCAGATTCGCAGCGCCGATGCGGATGCCGAAGGTGCACTGGCCAACTATGAGCAGCAGGTATTGCTCGCGCTTGAAGAGTCGGAAAACGCGTTCAGCGATTACAACAAGCGTCAGCAACGCCTGGTGGCCCTGATGCGCCAGAGCGAGTCGAGCCGCGCCGCCGCCAGACTGGCGTCGGTGCAGTACCGTGAGGGCACCGCAGATTTTCTGGTGCTGCTCGATGCCGAGCGCGAACGTCTGGCGGCAGAAGACTCCCAGGCTCAGGCGGAAATCGAACTGTATCGTGGCATCGTGGCGATCTACAAAGCGTTGGGCGGCGGTTGGCAGCCGCAAGCCTGATCTGAACGATCACGGTAAACACAGCCCCGCGCTCCCTTCAGGACGCGGGGCTTTTTTTGTCATTAATCCGCCGGCCGCACGATTGGCGTTTGACAGCTGCCACCCTCTATCCGAAGCTGCACCCCGTCATGTATTGGAAACCGATATGCCCAGACTGCCATTCAAGGGGTTATCGCCTCAACCTGTTACTCGACGTCGCTGGCTGATCGGCGCCGCAGTTGCATCGCTGCTAGCGCTTTCAATGGCATTCTGGTGGTGGCGCACGCCGGTACAGACCGCACCGGCCAGGCTGAGCCACACCTACGAACAGGCGCTGCAACAGGCCCACGACGGCAAGCCCGGCGCCGCGCGCGTGCTCTACCAACAGCTGGCACGCACCGATCTGCCCGAGGAGCAGCGCATCAACCTGCTTGCAGAATTGAGCGACTACCCGAGCCCTCAGGCCCTCAAGCTGCTTGATGCAGGTCTTGGTAATCCGTCCCCCCGCATACGCGAAGCGGCCATCGACGTCAGCGTCAAACTGGTTTCCAATAGCCAGCGCAGCCTGTTGCTTGGCCCGTTGCTGGACGACGCCGAACAATCCGTAAGGTTTCACGCCACCCGGGCCCTGCTTGGGCTGACACCCGATGAACTGGGCCTGTACTTTGCCGTTCTGCAGCAAAGCGCCGAGGCTTACCAGGAGGCGCTGAAAAGTCAGCCCCCAAGCGCACAAAATCAACTGCAGCTGGCGAAGCTGTATCTACAGACGGGTGATCTCGATCCAGCCCTGACGGCCCTGCAACAGGCCACGGCGCTTGACCCGGGTAACACTGAAGCGGCGCTGGCGCACATTGAACTGCTGGACCGCAAAGGTCAGGCCGAACAAGCAAGAGCCCTCTTCGCCCGGCTGCTGGAGCACAATCCCGGTTCATCCATGATCCAGCATGCCTTGGGCACCTGGCTGCTGAATCACGGGCAAGCCGAATTCGCCGTGCTCAGCCTGGCGAAGGCAATCGAGCTTGCACCTGAAAACAACGACTACCGTTATGAGCTGGCAGTTGCCTTGCATTCGCTGAATGAGCTGGAAGCAGCGCAAAAGCAGCTGACTCAAATCGTTCAGAATGACCCCGCGAATCGTAAGGCAAGGGTGCTGCTGATCCAGTATTGGAAAGAAACCGGCCAGCTGCAGAATGTCCAGGTCCTGCTGGCAGAACTGGAGCAGCAGAACCCTGACGATCCGGCGTTGCAGCAAGGATTGTAGGGCCAGAAGAGCCTTGGAAAATTCTCCAGAACTGGCCAGATGCTATCCTCCTGTCAGCTACAGGCCTTTCTGCGAGCGACCTTCGGGCATTTCTGATATCACGATATCTGGCAGCCTTTATGTCTGTCAGATGTTTCTGACTCTGCGTGGCGCTACGCGACGTGCCACGTTTCTCATCATGGGTAAATATCGGAAATAACTTACAAGAGACCTCGCCCGATAACACAAGAAATGTCCTGTATATCCAACAGCTGCACCTAGCCTCATTTAATGATTTTGAAGAAGACTGTTTTCTAACTGAAAAAAAAGGTGCATCATTTACGGGCTAGTGAGTTATAAATACCCTGTATCTGCACATCCCCCGCCGGGAAGGCTAAGTTTTACATTGACGCCGCAGGTAGAGGTCAGAACCGAATGAGCAAATCGGCCAGACAGTTTTGTCTCATCGCTTTATTGGGCTGACAACAGCCATTACATTGTTGGAGTGTATTTACTTGTCCAGACTTGCCGAGTTTCGAGCTGCAGAGAAAGCCCTTCAGGAACAGCTTGCACAGCTGGAATCGTTGAAGAATGACGCCGGATTGAAAAAGGAGATCGAATTCGAGCAAAAGCTCAAGGACCTGATGGGCACCTATGGCAAAAGCCTGCGTGACATCATTGCAATCATGGACCCGGCAGGCGCCACCTCGCTGGTTGCACCCGCTGGCCCTAAACGTCGTCGCGCGCGCGTTATCAAGGTTTATCAGAACCCGCACACGGGCGAACTGATCGAGACCAAAGGCGGTAATCATCGCGGACTCAAAGCCTGGAAAGAACAATACGGTGTAGACACTGTTGATTCGTGGCTTCGCGCCTGACTTCAACTACGTCACCTGAAAGCCCTGCACTTGCAGGGCTTTTTTGCTTGAGGGCCGGGACAGTGTGCTGTAGTCCAGCGGCACGGCAGGGTCGATAGAGCGCTTACCTTTCAGCTCATTGCGGGCTGGGAACCATGTGATTGCGCAAATGAACTGGCTGGTACGTATAACTTTCGGTCATCGCGCTATTCACAGCGTGAAAATAATGACGCCAATAAACATTTTCGGTTAAGCGATTCAGTGCACAGTTAGCCAGCTGAACATTTGCTGAATAGCGTAGAGTAATTATTCAGTTTGTCTTTTGTTACACACTATTAAATAATTTTTACTACCTATTCGTCAGATTTTTGCTGCCGTGCAAGCAGGTGATCAGGGCTTCACACTTTTTTCACATGGATTCTAAGATGATGAAGACCGCTAAAGGAATAGCGCCCCATGCCCGCCTCGGCGGGCTTCTTTTTGTCTGCAGAAAAGTACGTCTCACTGCACTGCATCCAGGCGCAGGCTTTCGCGAATTTGTAGCGCTTCCTCCTTGTTGGCCGCATACCCCTCTGCCGATCCCGCATACGATAACGACCAGGCCATCTCCTTGCTGGCCGCCGCGACTAGCGTCTGAGTCAGCACATGCACACCGTTCTGGGTGATGGTGCAGGTGGTCTCCAGTGCCGGCACCACACTGAGTCGACTTTCGCGCACATGCGTACAAACGCTCTGAAAGCCGCTCCTGGCAAAGTTGACCTGAATGGATTTGCGCATTTCAAGCAACACACCCGATACGTTCACCTCATGCCCAGGAGTCAGACGAGTCTGCGTCAGCTCCATGACCATCAGCGGATTTCCATTCTGATCGTTTTTGACAGCGCGCTGTCTGACTTGCACGGAGGGCTGAGCGGGCGCATCCGATTCAGTCGGCAGTGCCTCGACCTCCCAACCCGCAGGCCAGATGATCATTGCGTCAGCGGCATGGGCCTGTGCAGCGGCTAGCAGCAGAAAAAGGCCCAGGCCTGGCAAGCAGCGTCGGTATTGCGAAAGCATCATGGTCGGGTCGCCAGTACGGTTGACCGCAAATTCTGAGCCTGTTGCCGCTGGCGAGCAAGAGTGCAGCTGTTTATCCGCTTGTCATGGTTTGGCACTGACTGCCCTGCCCCGTATCATTTGGCACTAATTTTTACATTTGTTGGAGAACATCGATGAGCTTGCACGAACTCAATACACTTCCAGGCGTGACTGCGGAGCCTGAAGCAGCTACCCGAAAATTTGTGTTTAACCACACCATGCTGCGCGTCAAAGACATCACCCGGTCGCTGGACTTCTACACCCGCGTCCTGGGTTTCAGCCTGGTTGCAAAGCGTGATTTCCCGGAGGCCGAATTCAGCCTGTACTTTCTCGCCTTGGTCGACAAGGCGCAGATCCCGCAGGATGACGCTGCGCGCGATGAATGGATGAAATCGATTCCAGGCATTCTGGAGTTGACACACAACCATGGCACCGAAAGCGATGCCACAGCCTCTTATCACAATGGCAACAGCGACCCGCGCGGCTTCGGTCACATTTGTGTGTCAGTACCTGACGTCAAGGTGGCCTGCGAGCGCTTCGAGGCGCTGGGTGTGGACTTTCAAAAGCGCCTGTCCGACGGCCGCATGAACAGCCTGGCCTTTATCAAGGACCCTGACGGCTACTGGGTGGAAATCATCCAGCCTACGCCGCTCTGAGGTCGTTGCCGCCCGGTAACGCCGAGCGGCACGAGCTGCATGCCAGAGCCTTGGTACGAGAGTCATTGACGGTTGTGGATCTGCCAGCAGATCAGCTGCAAAAAAACCCCGTGATCGCTCACGGGGCTTTTTGGTTTTGCGCGGTCCTGCTTATCAGGCTGGTGCAGAAGTGCGGATCAGGTGGTCGAACGCGCTCAAGGAGGCCTTGGCACCCTCGCCCAGGGCGATGATGATCTGCTTGTAAGGTGCTACGGTGACGTCGCCGGCTGCGAAGATGCCCGGCACTGATGTTTCGCCGCGCGAATCCACCACGATCTCGCCACGTGGCGACAACTCGATAGCGCCTCTGAGCCATTCGCTGTTAGGCAGCAGGCCGATCTGGACGAAGATACCTTCCAGCGGAACGGTGATTTCTTCGCCAGTGGTGCGGCTCTTGTAGCGCAGGCCGTTGACCTTCTGCTCGTCGCCGGTCACTTCAGTGGTCTGCGCACTGGTGATCACGGTGACGTTAGGCAGGCTGTGCAGTTTGCGCTGCAAGACAGCGTCGGCGCGCAACTGCACGTCGAACTCCAGCAGAGTGACATGGGACACGATGCCCGCCAGGTCGATGGCGGCTTCAACGCCGGAGTTACCGCCACCAATTACGGCAACGCGCTTGCCCTTGAACAACGGACCGTCACAATGCGGGCAGTACGCCACGCCCTTGTTGCGGTATTGCTGCTCGCCGGGAACGTTCATCTCCCTCCAGCGTGCGCCGGTGGCAAGGATGACGGTCTTGGTCTTGAGGCTCGCGCCGCTGGCAAATTTAACTTCATGCAACTGACCGGCTACACCAGGAATCAGCTTGTCGGCGCGTTGCAGGTTCATGATGTCGACTTCGTACTGCTTCACGTGTTCTTCAAGCGCCACGGCCAGTTTCGGCCCCTCAGTGTGCTGTACCGAGATGAAGTTTTCGATGGCCATGGTGTCCAGCACCTGACCGCCAAAGCGCTCAGCCGCCACACCGGTACGAATACCTTTGCGAGCTGCATAGACGGCAGCCGCCGAACCAGCAGGACCGCCGCCTACTACCAACACGTCAAACGCGTCTTTGGCATTGAGCTTCTCGGCCTGACGCGCACCGGCACCCGTGTCGATCTTGGCCAGAATCTCTTCCAGGCCCATACGGCCCTGGCCGAACAGTTCGCCATTCAGGTAGATGCTGGGCACCGACATGATCTTGCGATCGGTGACTTCGTCCTGGAACAGCGCACCATCGATAGCGACGTGCTTGATGCCAGGGTTCAGCACTGCCATCAGATTCAGCGCCTGAACAACGTCAGGACAGTTCTGGCAGGACTGGGAGAAATAGGTTTCGAAATGGAACTCGCCTTGAAGGGCGCGAACCTGTTCGATGGTTTCCGCACTGACCTTGGGTGGGTAGCCGCCAACTTGCAGCAGCGCCAGGACCAGCGAGGTGAATTCGTGACCCATGGGGATACCGGCGAAACGCAGGCTGATATCGTGTCCAGGGCTGCTCAGCGAGAACGACGGAGTACGCGCGTCGGTGCCGCTGTCATTCAGGGTGACGTCTTTGGAAACGCTGATCACGTCATTGAGCAGTGCGAGCATTTCCTGAGACTTCGCGCCGTCATCAAGGGACGCGACGATCTCGATGGGGCGAGTGACCCGCTCCAGGTAGGATTTCAACTGGGCTTTAAGATTGGCGTCCAACATGTGGCGACTTCCTGTTTTACAAAGGGTAGAAATAACAACGCCCAGGCGATTACCGCCCGGGCGTTTTTTGGGGCGATGCGGTTTACTTGCTCAAGAGCTCAACGCCCCCAGCCGATTCATGCGACTTAGATCTTGCCGACCAGGTCCAGAGACGGAGCCAAAGTAGCCTCGCCTTCTTTCCACTTGGCAGGGCAGACTTCGCCTGGGTGAGCAGCAACATACTGAGCGGCCTTGATCTTGCGCAGCAGCTCGGAAGCGTCACGACCAACACCGCCGTCGTTCAGCTCAACGATCTTGATCTGGCCTTCAGGGTTGATCACGAAAGTACCGCGGTCCGCCAGACCGGCTTCTTCGATCAGCACATCGAAGTTGCGCGACAGGGTCAGCGTCGGGTCACCGATCATGGTGTACTGGATCTTGCCGATGGCTGGCGAAGTGTTGTGCCAGGCAGCGTGAGCAAAGTGGGTGTCAGTCGAGACGCTGTAGATTTCAACGTTCAGCTTCTTGAACTCTTCGTAGTTGTCAGCCAGGTCTTCCAGCTCGGTTGGGCATACGAAGGTGAAGTCAGCCGGGTAGAAGAATACGACAGACCACTTGCCTTTGAAGTCAGCGTCCGAGACGTCAACGAAAGCGCCGTTCTTGAATGCGGTAGCCTTGAACGGTTTTACTTGGCTGTTGATGATAGGCATCGGTATATCTCCTGATGGGTTGGATGGGTTGTGAATTCGATGGAGTGAAGCTTACGCATCATCGATGACAATCGCTCATTGGCAAACCTCATGTCACCGATTGCTTTTCGCTATGAAGGCAGCTTATCAATAGAAGAAACCTTCAGCCCGCTCCCCACTCCTGGGTTGCCCGGGAACGGCGCGGCATCAATGTAACGCATCGCAGACTTGATGTCCTTCCAGCCAACGTAGGCCATCAACGACTTGAGGTCCCAGCCGTTGCTGTGCGCCCAGCTTGCAAAGCCGCGGCGTAAAGAGTGGCTGGTGTACTGCACCGCATCGATACCCGCACGCTCGAAAGCCTGACGCAGCAACGGAATGACGCTATTGGCATGCAGCCCCTCTTCGCTCGTATTGCCCCAGCGGTCGACCGCCCGAAACACCGGCCCGCGCACCAGTGCGGCGCAATTGATCCATTCGATGTAGGCCTGCACCGGGCACAACCGCTGCAACGCGGGGGTCTGGTAAGTCCTGCCGATATTTTCGCGATCACCCTTGCTGCGCGGCAGGTACAGAGTAATGCCTGAACCGGCCATGGCCTTGACGTCCTGTACCTGCAGGCGACACAGCTCGTCACTGCGAAAGCCCCGCCAGAAACCCAGCAATATCAGCGCGGCGTCACGACGGCAGCGCAACAGCCGAGGCTGGTCGTTTTGAACGCTGGCATCGCAAGCTTCCACGTCCAGCCAGGCGATCACCTTTTCCAGGTCCTGTAACTGCAAGGGTTCGGCCTGCTTTTCCTGCGCCGGATGCAAGGCGCGTATGCCTTTAAGCACCTTGCGCACCATCGGCGCCTTGGTCGGATCGACGAAACCCTGGCTGACATGCCATTGGGCCAACGCAGAAAGCCGCAGCTTCAGGGTATTGACCGACAGCGTCCCTGCGTAAGTCGCCAGATAGCGCGCGACGCTTTCACTGGTGGCTGGCAGAAACCCGCCCCACGACACTTCGAAATGCTCGACGGCCGCCCGGTAGCTGCGGCGGGTGTTATCGCGGGTTGCGGCGTCGATGTAGCGATCAATGTCATTCATGACTCAAACCTGCTGCCTGTACCGGAGGGGACGCTGAAAACGCCTCCATGAGCGCCTGACACGGGATAATACGCCAATATCCCGCGTTATTTAATTCAAAAAATGACGAATTTTTAGTCTCGATATAGTATGTAATTACAGGATACATACCACATTACGAAATCGTAGGAGTAAACATGGCTCGCGGCGGCGTCAACAAGGCATTGGTGCAGAAAGCAAGGGTTGCCCTGCTGGCCAGAGGCGAGAACCCCAGCATTGATGCGGTACGCATTGAAATGGGCAATACCGGCTCGAAAACCACTATCCATCGCTACCTCAAGGAGCTGGATACGGCGCACTCGCCGGCACCCGACATCAATGAAGAGCTCAGCGAACTGGTGGCCCGCCTCGCGCAACGACTGGATGAGCAGGCTCAGGAACGAATCGATCAGGCACGCGACGAGTACGAAACCAGCTGCAACAGCCTGCAGCAGCAACTCTCATCGGCTCAACAGCAGACCAGCGACCTGCAAAAGCAGGTGCAGCAGCGGGATGAAATGCTTGAGCAACAGGCCACCGCCCTGCTCCACACCCAGCAGGCACTGCAGAGCACGCAAACCGAACAGACCAGGCTGCTTCAGGCAAAAGTGGACCTGGAGGCGCGCGTGCAAGACAAGGATGGACAGATCAGCTCGCTGGAAGAGAAACATCAGCACGCTCGTGAAGCGCTTGAGCACTATCGCAACTCGATCAAGGATCAGCGCGAACACGAGCAACAACGCCACGAAGGCCAGGTGCAGCAGTTGCAGATGGAGTTGAGGCAGGCGCAGCAAAGTCTGGCCATGCGCCAGGAGGACATCACGCAACTGAATCGCGACAACGAAAGGTTGCTGGCCGAAAACCGCAGTGTTCAACGAGAATTGCACAGCCAGCAAGACCTGCTGGGTAAAGCCGCCATTCAGGCAACCGCCTCTGCCGAACAACAGCAACAGGCGCACACCCAGTGCGCGTTGCTAGAGGAAAGACTGCGAAGCCTGCAAGACGAAGCGACCGGACTCAGGCAAAGCCTGACAGACGCTCACCAGCAAAACAGGGTTCTGGAGCTGCTGCTGACCAAGAAGGAAGTTGCATTGGAAAATTTGCAACGTCAGACGAGCCCGCCTGAAAAGCCCAAAGCCAGCGCAAGGAAACCGTCAGCCAGGACTTGAGAAGATCCCGTTATGCAGCATGACAAGGCAAGTACAGATGAACCTCGGTGCCCCGACCTTCGACACTCTTGATCTGCACATGCCCGTCGGCCTGCTTGATAAAACCGTAGACCATGGACAGCCCAAGCCCCGTGCCCTGACCGACCGGCTTGGTGGTGAAAAACGGATCGAATACCCGATCAATGACGCTTTGAGCGATTCCGCACCCCGTGTCCTCGACACTGAGCCGGACATAATCACCCGCAGGCACGCTGACTTGCTGCGCCGCAAGCGTTACAGGCTGGCTACGTACCCACACCTGCCCGCCCGATGGCACGGCATCGCGTGCGTTTATCACCAGATTCAACAAGGCGTTTTCCAGTTGATGCTCGTCGATCTGAATGACACTCAAGCCCTCTTCGAGCTCAATGTGTAATACCGCACGACTGCCTAGCGTACCTCGCAACAGCTCCTCCATCGACCGCACCATGCGATTGATGTCGACCGCACTGACCTCCAGCGACTGACGCCGCGCAAAGGTCAGCAGCCGCTGGGTCAGCACCGCCGCTCGATTGGCCGACGCTGCCGCCGCATCTATGTAGTGCTCGACCTCATCGACCCGACCGGCAGCCAGGCGACGCTTGATAAGATCCAGCGCCCCCAACACCCCGGACAGCATATTGTTGAAATCGTGGGCAATACCTCCGGCCAACTGACCGATAGCGTCCATCTTCTGCGCGTGGCGCAGCACCTCTTCAGCCTGAGCGCGCTCGGCAGTCTCGACCTGCAACAATTCGTAGGCTTTGGCCAGCTCACGGGTCCGCTGCTCGACGCGCATCTCCAGACTTTCATTGAGATCGCGCAACGCCTCTTCAGCTTTGACCTGAGCAGTGATGTCGGTGTGGGTACCCAGCCAATGGGTGATATGGCCCTGCACATCCCGGATGGGCTGCGCACGCGACAGAAACCAGTTGAAAGCACCGTTCTTGCCACGCAGCGGAAAGGTGTCCTCCCAGATAGACCCGGTTGCAAAGCAATATTGCAGCCTGGCCACCACCCGTTCACGATGCTCGATATGCAGAACTGAACGCCAGCCCAGTGCCTTCATGGCTTCAAAGGACGCGCCGGTGTAGGAATACCAGCGCTGGTTGTACCAATTGACCTGACCCCGAGGGTCAGCAGTCCAGGCAAGCTGACTCATGTTGTCGGCCAGCGCCCTGAACTGCTGTTCGCTCTCACGCAACGCATCGATGTGCTGCCGAGCTTCAATATCCTGCGCTGGCAAGTGCAGCGGCATGCGGATCGACGGTTTCTCTCTGTTCACAGGGGTCCATCCTCTTCAAGCTTTTACACCGGAAATCGTCCTGACCTCCGGGTGCCGCGATTTACCGCTGCACCGGGGTCCGCATGGTGACGAATTCTTCTGCGGCCGTCGGATGCACGCCGATCGTATCGTCAAACACCTGCTTGGTCGCGCCGGCCTTGATGGCAATCGCCAGGCTTTGCACGATTTCGCCAGCATCCGGTCCCACCATGTGGCAGCCAAGCACACGATCGGTTTTGGCATCCACCACCAGTTTCATCAAGGTGCGCTCCTGATCGTCCGTCAGGGTCAATTTCATCGGCCGGAAACGGCTTTCGAACACCTGGACGTCATGACCCTCTTTGATGGCATCCTCTTCGGTCAAGCCGACCGTACCAATGTTCGGCAGACTGAAAACCGCTGTCGGGATGTGATTGTAGTCCACCGGACGGTATTGCTCCGGCTTGAAGAGCCGTCGCGCCAAGGCCATGCCTTCAGCCAGCGCAACCGGAGTCAGTTGCACACCGCCGATGACGTCGCCGATAGCCAGAATGGAAGGCTCGCTGCTCTGGTAATGCTCGTCGACCTTGATGTAGCCGTGCTCGTCGAGCTTGACGTCCACGTTGTCGAGACCGAGGTTATCGAGCATAGGCCGACGACCCGTCGCATAAAATACGCAATCGGTTTCCAGCGTGCCGCCGTCCTTCATTGTCAACAGCAGGCTGCCGTCGGGCTGTTTATCGATACGCGCGATATCGCTGTTGAAGCGGATCGTCATGTGACGCTTGAGCAGCTCCTCATGGAGATGGGTACGCACACTGCCATCGAAGCCGCGCAAGAACAGTTCGCCGCGATAGACCAGCGTGGTATCGGCACCCAGCCCGTTGAAAATCGATGCGAATTCCACAGCAATGTAGCCGCCGCCCACCACAACAACGCGCTTCGGCAACGTCTTGAGGTAAAACGCCTCATTGGACGTAATCGCATGCTCGCGCCCGGGCACGTCAGGCACCTGCGGCCAGCCGCCGGTAGCAATCAGAATGCGCTCGGCACTGTAGGTCTGGCCATTGATCTCGACCTGCTGCGGGCCGGTGAGCCTTGCATGCCCTTCGAGCAGCGTCACGCCGCTGTCGACCAGCAACTTGCGGTAGATGCCATTAAGGCGATTGATCTCGCGATCCTTGTTGGCGATCAGCGTCGACCAGTCGAATTCGGCCTCGCCCAGCGACCAGCCAAAACCCTTGGCGTGATCGAAGTCTTCGGAGAAATGCGCACCGTATACCAGCAGCTTCTTCGGGACGCAGCCCACGTTGACGCAGGTACCACCCAGATAGCGACTCTCGGCCACAGCCACCCGCGCACCAAAACCGGCAGCAAAACGTGCCGCCCGAACGCCGCCTGAACCGGCACCAATTACAAACAGATCAAAATCAAAAGCCATCGATATCTCCTGAGCAGAGTCACAGCATAACCGCATGGCGGTCGTTCAGAAATGAAAACGCCACCCGAAGGTGGCGTTTTCACAGCACAGTCATTCAAAAATCAATGAGCTTTGCCGGCTTTGTAGAAATGCTCAAAGCAGAAGTTGGTCGCTTCGATGTAACCTTCGGCGCCACCGCAGTCGAAACGCGTGCCCTTGAATTTGTAGGCAAGCACGTTACCCTCTGCGGCCTGCTTCATCAGGGCATCAGTAATCTGGATCTCGCCACCCTTGCCTGGCTCGGTCTGTTCGATTTTCTCGAAAATGTCCGGAGTCAGAATGTAACGGCCGATAATCGCCAGGTTGGACGGTGCATCTTCAGGCTTTGGTTTTTCAACCATGTCAGTAACGCGGAACAGGCCAGGCTTGATCTCTTCACCCGCGATCACGCCGTACTTGTTGGTTTCAGACGGATCAACTTCCTGGATGGCAATGATCGAGCACCCGTAGTGCTTATGAAGCTTGACCATCTGCGCCAGCACGCCGTCGCCTTCGAGGTTGACGCACAAGTCATCCGCCAGAACCACGGCAAACGCTTCGTTGCCGATCAGCGGACGACCGCTGAGAATAGCGTGGCCCAAACCTTTCATTTCGGTCTGACGGGTGTAGGAAAAGCTGCACTCATCGATCAGTTTGCGGATGCCGACCAGGTATTTCTCTTTGTCAGTACCCTTGATCTGGTGCTCCAGCTCGTAGCTGATGTCAAAGTGATCTTCGAGCGAGCGCTTACCGCGGCCGGTCACGATGGAGATTTCAGTCAGGCCAGCCGCGAGTGCTTCTTCAACACCGTATTGGATCAGCGGCTTGTTGACCACCGGCAGCATTTCCTTGGGCATGGCCTTGGTCGCTGGCAAAAAGCGAGTGCCGTAACCGGCTGCTGGGAACAAGCATTTCTTGATCATAAAAGTCCTTGATAAGGGCTGTTGGTGTTAACGGCGCAGTCTAATCAGGCGGCGGTCACGATACAATGCCCCGCCTTTGGCCGTCCGATGCCTTCATAGAGGAATCCGACGACAGATAGTTCCGCACAATTTCCTCACTGTTGTAGATATCGCGACCAACCCGGCGAGGCTCATGCACCTGAAACCCTGCACCCGGACGGCATTCTGTCGCTTACATTAGTACTACAAAACAGCTAACAGGAATGTAAAACATGGCGGAACGATGGCACGCCATATCAGTCCAACCCTGCAATTGCTGATTTCCCGGCCTTACCTACACCTTCTCGAAGCGAAAAACATGATCAGAATCCTGTCCATTATTGCTGTGCTGGGCCTAACTGGCTGTGCAACTTCCTCTAACACCTACCTGAAAAACGGCAAACAAGGCCTTAGCATCGATTGCTCTGGCGAGGCGATGTCGTGGGCAAGCTGCTATGAAAAAGCCGACGCATCCTGCGCGGGCACAGGCTATGAGATTGTCGGCACCGACGGCACACCGCAACCTGCGGAAAGCGAAAAGACCCTGGGCGTGGACGTCGGCAACTACAAGAGCCGCAGCGTGCTGGTGGTCTGCAAATAATTCCGCTTTCAGCCACCGAATATTCGCCGCCCGACCCCATGCGGTCGGGCGCTATGGACAGGTTTTTATCGGTCAGCCGGAGATACAGGCCTCAGCGGCATTCTGCACATCCCTGAAGCGGATCGGCACATTGGAAAGACGCTCATAGACCTTGATCGTACTGCCACCCGAGCGGCTCTCGACGTCCACCACTGCCGCGGGCGACTTGCTGAGCTTTTGCGCCACGATAATACGCAAACCATCGTGACGGGTCTCAATCAGGGGCGGCTTGCGACTGCTGCTGATCTTGCTGATGAAGCAGTCAGTGTATTCCTTGGGATTCTTCCCCGACATGACGTTCATGGTAGGGGGCGTATGTTCGATATCGTTTACCGTCGCACAGCCGGTCATCGCCAGAGCCAGGACTACTACAGCCAGTTTCATACAAAGTCTCCAGAATAAAGGTGCTACGACAAGACAGGCGGCAATTAAATCCCCACTCGGGCGATTTTTACCAGAAAGACTGCAAATTAATGATGGCCAGCGTCAAATCACGGGCACAGCATGCTATCGTTTTGATTTTTCAGAAAAAGCCCTGCTTCGGAGCCCCGGTCATGAAATTCGTACACCAGCGTGAGCATTTGAACGAGGACGATCTGGTCGTCATCACGTGCTCGCAGACCTGCAATATTCGCCTGATGAACGATGCGAACTTCCGCAGCTTCAAGAACGGTGGCCGTCATACCTACCACGGTGGTGCATTCGATACCTTTCCGGCCAAGATCGCCGCGCCAAGCACCGGCTTCTGGAACATTACCATCGATACCGCGGGACGCAAGGTGGACACCAACGCCGGGCGCAAACCGCCATTTACCCACGCCATCAAGATCGTCCGCCGCTCGACCTCTCAACTGAGATGATGCAAGGAGTCACTGTGAACAATCCCGCCACGCGCACGACCAAATACGCTGTCAGCTATAAGCTGAACGGCGAGCGCCGCTTCGAATTCGCACAGTTGCAGTCCGCTTCTGTCGAAGAAGCCGAAGCCGCATTGAAAAAAATGCACGACCAGAGTGACGATCAGATTACCGACGTCAAGGTCAGCAAAGCGCTCTGACGCCCCTTCCTAGGTGCCTGATCCGATCATGCAGCGTAAAGGTGAAACGCCCGCCACTCTCGACCTGTTTGCCGACCCTGTGCCGCAACCTCGTCGCGACGAGCAGATAGGTCCGGGGTCATGGCTGCTCAGAGGCTTTACGCTGGATGCAATGGAGCCGCTGCTGGCTGCTCTGGAAGCAACCCTGGCCCAGTCCCCGTTCCGCCTCATGCAGACGCCCAGCGGCCTGAACATGTCGGCTGCGCTCAGCAGTTGCGGGCAACTGGGCTGGATCACTGATCGCCACGGTTACCGCTACAGCAGCGTAGATCCGCAAACAGGCAAGCCCTGGCCCGCCATGCCGCATGTTTTCCTGCAACTGGCGCAAAGCGCTGCGCTGGCTGCCGGTTATCGTAACTTCTTGCCGGATGCCTGCCTGATCAATCGTTATATTCCCGGTGCAAAGATGTCACTGCATCAGGACCGCAACGAGCATGACCATCAATGGCCCGTGGTCTCGGTATCACTCGGCATCCCGGCCATTTTCCAGTTCGGCGGCATGCTGCGCAGCGACAAGACGCAGCGCATCTCATTGTTTCACGGCGATGTCGTGGTCTGGGGCGGCGAAGACAGGCTGCGCTTCCACGGTATTCTGCCGGTCAAACAGGCCGAGCATCCCGTACTGGGCGAGCAGCGCATCAACCTGACCTTTCGCAAAGCCGGTCGACACGACTGATCAACTCGCAGCAAGCTCGCCGGACGTTCGCGCCAGCGCCGGACATACCACCCGGTGCAGGTTCAATGCAGTATTGATGATGCCGATGTGACTGAACGCCTGAGGGAAATTGCCCAGCATCCGGCCATCTTTCGGATCATATTGCTCGGCCAGCAAGCCTACGTCATTGCACAGGCCGCACAGCCGCTCGAATAGCCTCGTAGCATCATCAGCACGCCCGAGCAGCACGTAGGCATCGGCCAGCCAGAAGGAGCAGACCAGAAACGTGCCCTCCCGCCCCGCCACACCATCATCACTGCGCTCGTTGTTATAACGCAGCAGCAGACCATCCTGCATCAGCGTGCGCTCGATCCTGGCGACAGTGCCGATGACACGAGGGTCATCAGGCGGAAGGAAGCCGGTCAGAACAACCTGCAACAGGCTGGCGTCGACCTCGGTAGCGCCGTAGGTTTGCACAAAGCTATTCAGCTGGGTATCAAAACCGTTGCGACAGACGTCGGCATGAATTTCATCCGCGACCAGCCGGTAATGCTCGGCCAGCGCGCGATCTTCATCATTTTCAGCAGCCTGCGCAATTTGCGTGGAGTTGCGATCAAACGCTACCCACGCCATGATTTTCGAATGTGTGAAATGACGCGGTTCGGAGCGAATCTCCCAGATCCCGGCGTCCGGCAGGTGCCAAATGGTTTCCAGGTAGGGCATGACCACCTTGGAGATCGCCACACTGCGCGGGTGCGCTGACATGCCTCCGCGAAGCGCTTGAATCATCGCATCGGCGACCTCGCCATACACGTCGAGCTGGACCTGGGTCGCAGCGCCATTGCCAACGCGCACGGGTTGCGAATGCTCGTAGCCGCTCAGCCAGGGAAGCTCATATTCCTGCAAGCGTCGCTCACCGCCTACGCCATACATGATCTGAATCTGCTCCGGGTTACCTGCAACTGAACGCAAAAGCCAGTCCCGCCAGGCCGTGGCTTCCTCGAAATAGCCGAGGTTCATGAAAGCCAACAGCGTCATCGTTGCATCACGCAACCAGCAGTATCGATAATCCCAGTTACGCTCGCCACCGAGTTGTTCGGGCAATGACGTGGTCACTGCGGCGACGATGCCGCCGGTAGGCGCGTAGGTCATGGCTTTGAGGGTGATCAACGAGCGTTTGACCTGCTCCGTCCATGGCCCGACATCCGGGCACCGGTCAGAAAACTCACGCCAGTAGCTGACAGTGGTCTGAAGCGCCTGCTCGACATCGATATTAGCCAGCAAAGGCTCGTAGGAGGCCTGATAAGCCAGCGTAAAGACTTTGCGCTCGCCTTCGGCCACCTGAAAATGACTGGCAGTGTGATGATCTTGAGGATGCAGCGGCACCGCACTGCGCAGCACCAGCATTTCCGGCCCCGCTACAGCAGTCAGGGTATGTGCGTCTTTTTTCTCGACCCATGGCACGCTGCTGCCGTAATCGAAGCGAATGGCGATGTCGACCGTAAATTCGACCTGCCCCTCCAGCCCGACAACAATGCGCACTACATGCCCGCTGGTGTTCATGGGCATGAAATCGATCAGCATCGCGCGTCCGTCGCGGGTTTCAAAGACGGTTTCGAGAACCAGCGTGCCTTCTCGATAACGGCGCTCGACCGAAATCACCTCGGCCGTCGGCGCTATCTTCCAGCGCCCATGATCGCTGTTGCCCAGCAGCGCCGCGAAGCACGCGGTGGAATCAAAGCGGGGAAAACACAACCAGTCCAGCGAACCATCCCGGGCGACCAGCGCCGCAGTCTGACAGTTGCCCAGCAACGCATAGTCTTCGATCAATCCAGCCATTCAGAAATGCCCGTCATGTAGATGATTCGTTGCGGTTCGGCGGACCTCCCCGCGCCAGGCCGGTTCAGGCTGGCAGGATATAGCGCTCGATAGCGCGAGCCACACCGTCCTGCTCGTTGCTATCTGTAACATGGTCAGCCTGTCCCTGAACTGTCGGCTCACCCTGTCCCATTGCAATCGATACGCCGGCCTTGTGAAACATCGCCACGTCGTTGCCGCCATCGCCGATAGCCGCCGTGCGTGAAAGCTCGACACCCAGGTACTCCGCAAGCGTCACCAGGGCCGACCCCTTGTTGGCATCCAGCGCAGTGACATCCAGGTAATACTTTTGCGAGCGCGCGGCCAGCGCAAGCCCGTCGATCAAGGGGTTAAGCCGGGTTTCCAGGGTCTTGAGCAGCTCGAAGTCGGCACTGGCCGCAACAATCTTGTCGACCCGGTCGAGATAGGGTTCGAAGCTCTCGACCTGGATATACTCGTAACCCAGCGCATCACGCTCGTGATCGACGTAATCCCCTGCCGGGTCAAGCAACAGCCACTGGTCATCGGCAAACACCCAGATAGCCACCTTCTCGCCAGCAAAAAGATCAAGGCAGGTACGCACTGCGGTCTGATCGATGCGGTGAGCGACAAGCAGGCTGCCGTCGGCATGCGTAATGGTGCCGCCATTGAACGCGACGGTCGGCAGATCGACGCCCAGCGCCTCGATCACCTGACGCATGGCTCTAGGCGGACGGCTGCTGGCCAATGTGAAATGTATGCCTGCTGCCCGCAGGCGTCCGATGGCATCGATATTGGCCTGACTCAGACTGTGGTCACGCCGCAGCAGCGTGCCGTCGATATCGGACATCACGAACTGCACAGGCAATGAAGATGCTTCAGACATTCAGTTCTCTCCATTCGCGGCCGTCACGGCTCAACAGCTCCTCACCGGCGGCAGGACCATCCTTGCCGGCTTCGTACAGCTGCACCTCTGACTTCTTCGCCCAGGCGTCGAGAAACGGTTGAACGGCACGCCAGCCGTTTTCGATATTATCGGCACGCTGAAACAGGGTCTGGTCGCCGGTCAGGCAATCGTAGATCAGCGTTTCGTAGCCGGTTGAAGGCTGCATTTCGAAGAAGTCCTTGTAAGCGAAGCCCAAGGCGATGTCTTCCATGTCCAGCGTCGGGCCCGGGCGCTTGGCAAACAGATCGAACCACATGCCTTCGTTGGGCTGGATCTGAATCCGCAGGTAGTTGGGTTTGAGCCGGTCTACCTCGGTATCGCGAAACTGCGCATAGGGCGCCGGCTTGAAGCAGATGGCGATCTCGGTACTGCGAGCGCTCATGCGTTTGCCGGTACGCAGATAGAACGGCACACCCACCCAGCGCCAGTTGTCGACCATCACCTTGAGCGCAACGTAAGTCTCGGTGGTGCTGTCGGCCTCTACCCGGTCTTCCTGGCGATAGCCTACGGCTTTCTTGTCGCCGGTCACCCCTTCTGCATACTGGCCGCGCACCGAGTTGGCCAACGCTTCCTCTTCGCTCCACGGGCGAATCGCCCCGATCACCTTGGCTTTTTCGCCGCGCACGGCATCAGCGCCAAACGCCGCTGGAGGTTCCATCGCGACCATCGCCAACAGCTGAAACAGGTGATTGGGAACCATGTCGCGCAGGGCACCGGTGTGCTCGTAAAAGCTGCCACGTGTTTCAACACCGACGGTTTCCGCCGCAGTGATCTGCACATGGTCGATGTAATGATTGTTCCAGAAGGACTCGAACAAGCCGTTCGAGAAACGGCTGACCAGAATGTTCTGCACCGTCTCCTTGCCCAGATAATGATCGATGCGGTAGATCTGCTTCTCGCTCATCACCTTGAGCAGGCACTGGTTGAGTTCGACGGCACTGGCCAGATCGGAGCCAAACGGCTTTTCGATCACTACGCGACGAAACCCGTCATCGGTCTCGTTCAGCAGGCCGGATGAACCAAGGCGCTGGGCGACCTCACTGAAGAAGCGCGGCGCTGTGGCGAGATAGAACACCGCGTTGGCTGCGCCGGTGCTCTTGATCTTGCTGTCGATGTCGCGGTAGGTCGAATCGTCGAGAAAGTCGCCCTGCACGTAACTGATGCGCTCGGCCAGCTTGCTCCATAGCGCAGGATCAAGCGGCTCCTTGCCACCACCGGCAACCTTGCCAGCGGCTTCTTCACGAATGAAATTTTCCAGCTTTTTCGCGAAGTCGGCATCGCTGATCGC
Organism: Pseudomonas syringae CC1557; assembly: GCF_000452705.1. Taxonomy (NCBI): domain Bacteria; kingdom Pseudomonadati; phylum Pseudomonadota; class Gammaproteobacteria; order Pseudomonadales; family Pseudomonadaceae; genus Pseudomonas; species Pseudomonas syringae. Next base: position 2,501,081 of record NZ_CP007014.1, on the reverse strand, counting down.
ATTGTGATCGACGCCGACAATGTGCAGACCTTCGTCCACCAGGCCGTCGCGTGACAGGTTATACAGCGCCGGCATCAGCAGACGCTTGACCAGATCGCCATGAGCCCCGAACAGAAACAGCGTCGTGGCTGGCGCCACTTCCGGTTTCTGGTCGGCGGTGCCACGCGACAGGCCCATTATTTCGGTTCCTTGTGGCCACCAAATCCAAAGCGCATCGCGGACAGCATCTTGTCTGCATATGAACTGGTCTGACGCGAACGGAAGCGTGCAAACAAGGCACTGGAGAGTACCGGAACCGGCACGGCTTGCTCGATGGCAGCCTCGATGGTCCAGCGCCCTTCACCGCTGTCGGCAACCGAGCCGGAGAAGGCATCCAGCTGTGGATCGGTGGCCAGTGCATCGGCAGTCAGGTCCAGCAGCCAGGACGAAACCACACTGCCGCGGCGCCAGACTTCGGCAATGTCGGCGGTGTTCAGGTCAAAGCGTTGCTCGGCAGGCAGATGCTCGGAGTTCTTCTGTTTGAGAAGGTCGAAGCCCTCGGCGAATGCCTGCATCATCCCGTATTCGATGCCGTTGTGAATCATCTTCACGAAATGGCCGGAGCCCGCAGGGCCGGAGTGAATATAGCCACGCTCGGCGCGATCATCATCGGAGACACGATCCTTGGTGCGTTCGATGGAGCCCAGGCCGGGGGCCAGCGTTGCGAACAGCGGGTCGAGACGACGCACAATGGCGTCTTCACCACCGATCATCATGCAGTAACCACGCTCCAGCCCCCACACGCCGCCGGACGTACCCACGTCAACGTAGTGCAGACCTTTTGCGGTCAGTTCCTGAGCACGACGCATGTCATCCTTGTAGAAGGTATTGCCGCCGTCGATGATCACGTCATCGGCTTCAAGCACCTGACTGAGCATCTGAATGGTGTCTTCGGTCGGGGCGCCGGCCGGGAGCATGACCCAGATAGCACGAGGCTTTGCCAGAGCGGCAACCATTTCTGTCAGGCCGGCAACGGCAGTGGCCCCGTCATTGGCCAGGGCGCTGCGTGATGCTTCGTCACGGTCGTACACCACGGTAGTGTGACCATCCAGCATCAAACGTCGTGCGATGTTGCCGCCCATGCGGCCCAGTCCAATAATCCCAAGTTGCATGAAGGTGCTCCTTAAATCGTAAAAAGGTGCCTCACCTGCCGTACAGCGCTTCAACAGGATGTGAGCATGCAGGTTAGTCAAGCGAGGCAGAACGTCGGTTCCCTTATAAGGACATTCGCATAAGAGAAGTGACGGCGAGAACGCCCTCAGTCGGTGCATTTTGGCGTGATCGGCGCTCACCCGCGACCATTAAAAATAAAAAAGTTCCAAAAAAGCGCAAAAGAATTCAGAATCGGAGCCGATAGAGAGGTAAGCAGCGGCGCTCAGGGATTGAAAGTCATTGCTCAGGACCTTTCTGAGGTTGAATCCGCCATTTGCGAGGTGAGCAATGGGAACTGTACTACCACCAGTTGCACCACAAACCCTGTACGTCACTATCCGTCGCGACGAACTGCGTGCATTGAAAGAAGAACGTGAGCAGTTGCAGCGAAAGGTCGCTTATTTAAGCGTAATGCTGCAGCAAAGCCAGCTTTCTGCGCCAGGCGCAATGCTTCACGCCTGACAGCAGACTCTACAACGTTTCAGACCGCACCGTGGCAAGCCCGATACGCTGGCTTGCCCGCTTGATCCAGCCCCCTCATTCATACTGCCTTCAAGCTCTTCAAATCCCCCGATAGATGCGCCCTTTCTCGATACGTATCGCGTATCAGAGCGATTTCTGCCAAAACATGGCGCGACCCATTTCCGGGTTCAACTGATAATTGTCAAAACCCATCTTTTTGTAAGCGCCCTGCGCGACGTCATTCCCCTCAAGCACCTCCAAAGTCAGCTTGCAGCAGCCGCGCTGACGCGCGATTTCTTCGACCTTGGCCAGCATCTTCTGGCTGATGCCCAACCCCCGGTACTGCGAAATGACCGCGACGTCATGAATATTGACCAGCGGACGACAGGCAAACGTGGAAAAGCCCTCGAAACAGTTGACCAGCCCTACCGGCTCGCCAGAGACGAAGGCCAGTACACTGAACGCATGTGAGCGCTTGGCCAGTTCGATCGCCAGTTGCTGACGAGTATCGGCTGAAATGGGTCGACCCGCGCCCATGGCATCCATAGAGTATTCGTTCAGGACAAATCCAATGGCATCCGCATGCACAGGATTTGTATAGCTCGCTTGCAGTACCAGCACCTCAGGGGCTTCCATTTCCGTCCTCGTCAACAATTCGAAACAGCGTGTTCAAATCAGTGTGCTTCGGTGACGCCAGCGCCATCTCCCGAATATCACAGGTCGATTCTATCCTGCCTCGACTTGAATTGTTCCAGCACAGATGCAGGAAATTTCCTATGGTGCACGGAGATAGTGCGTCAACTGCACCCGGAAAAGGCGCAACGCACTGATTGGGTTCGGACGGCACTTGAACGAGGCCTGGCGTACCCTCGGAGCAGGCCTGCAAAAGAGGATTGTCGAACGATCCGACGGCCGGTCACGCGCTGACAATGTGCGATATTTCGCCCCTTAAACGCGCAACACCTTAATGACAGGCGCCTGCAGCCGACCGCCGGACGGGCGCAACGCCGCGCCCCAGACATTCGCGCATAAAAAAGTGGAAACTTCTCAAAAATGGCTGGGTCAGGTGAATAGAGCATCTATGCTATTGGCTGACATCCGGTAATGGCGACATCACGCCGCTTTGTCACTGCGCCAAGCCCGAACGGGTATCGATCTTGCGTAGTGCACGTATGTGTACCGGCCATAGGAAATGGCCAATAACAACCAAGTGATGCACCAATACTGTTTTAAGGGGAAAAACGATGATTAGCGCCGCTGTCAAAACCCAGAAGGGAGAGAGTTTTAGTCAGCCGGTCGGCGAGCTGACTCATCTACCGGTTTTTGCGACTACTAATTTGCCTGCGTTGCATATACCGCCTGCACCGACACAACAAACCATGTCTCAGGTCAACAGACGTAAAGTGCTGTTCGTGACCTCAGAGCTGGCCGACCTGGTGAAAACCGGCGGTCTGGGTGATGTGTCTGCCGCACTGCCACGTGCCATGCGCCACCTGCATGACGTTCGGGTCCTGATTCCCGGTTATCCGCAAGTCATCAACAGTGGCAATCCGATCCACATCATCAGTCAGTTGGGTGGCCATGCCGCGCTTCCACCGTGCAAGGTGGGCCGCATGGACATGAAAGACGGCCTGGTGATTTATGTACTGATCTGCCCCGAGCTGTATGAGCGCGAGGGCACGCCCTACGCGGATACCGAAGGTCGCGACTGGTCCGACAACCACATTCGCTTTGCCCGTCTCGGCCTGGCCGCAGCAGAGTTTGCTGCAGGCGAAGTGAAAAGCCAGTGGTGCCCCGAACTGGTTCACGCACATGACTGGCCAGCCGGTCTGGCGCCCGCTTATATGCGCTGGCGCGGACAGTCCACGCCAAGCATCTTTACCGTTCACAACCTGGCTTATCAAGGCACGGTAAGTACCGCGTCGAGCCGCGAGCTGGGCATTCCGGACGAGGCCATCAATCCGGAGGGTATGGAATTCTACGGCCAGCTGTCGTTCATTAAGGCCGGCATGGCCTATGCGAGCCACATCACTACTGTCAGCGCCACTTATGCTCGGGAAATCACCACCCCTGAATTCGGCTGCGGGCTTGAAGGCTTTCTGCAGAGCAAGGCAAAAAAGGGCCAGCTCAGCGGTATCCCGAACGGCATCGACGAAAGCTGGGACGCAGCCACCGACGAACACCTGATCTGCCATTTCGCACCAAACGAGTGGACGCGCAAGGAGATCAACGCCGATCACGTCCGTGAACTGTTCGAACTGGATGAGTCCACCGGCCCTCTGTTCGCCGTGGTTTCACGCCTGGTCTATCAAAAAGGCCTGGATCTGACCATTGGCGTTGCCGAGCATATCGTCAACAACGGCGGGCAGATTGCGATCATCGGCCGAGGCGAACCCGAGGAAGAAGAGGCCATGCGCGAGCTGGCGGCACGCTTCCCGGGTCGCATCGGGGTTCGTGTTGGCTTCAACGAGACTGATGCGCGCCGCATGTTCGCTGGCAGCGATTTCCTGCTGATGCCGTCCCGCTATGAGCCTTGCGGCTTGAGCCAGATGTACGCACAGCGTTTCGGTTCGCTGCCGATTGCCCGCAACACCGGCGGCCTGGCTGACACCATCGAAGATGGCGTGACCGGCTTCCTGTTCAATGAATCCACGGTTGAAAGCTACATGGAAGCGCTGAACCGGGCTTTCAATGTGTTCTCTCACCCGGAATTACTCAACGCCATGCGCTGCCGCGCAATGGCCGCCCCGTTCAATTGGCATCAGGCCGTGGAGCCCTATGCAGAACTTTACCGCGACCTGCTGAAGAAAAACGTGGGCGTTTCAACTCACTACTAGGAAAAGGATCGATGGATGCCACTGCGTACAGATGATAACTGGCGCCACGGCGCCGTTTTGCTGGATTCTGATCACACCCGCTTTGCCCTCTGGGCGCCGGATGCCGAATACGTCAGTGTCGAACTGCAGGATGGCCAGTCTCTGGCCATGCTGCCGCAGCCTGAAGGCTGGTTTGTTCTCGACGCAAGCTGCAAGGCAGGCACCCGATACCGCTTCAAGATCAATCACGAGCTGGAAGTACCCGACCCGGCGTCACGCGCCCAAGTCGATGACGTACATTCGCAAAGCGTCGTGGTTGACCCTGCTTATTCATGGCAAAACCCCGAATGGAAAGGTCGTCCATGGCACGAGGCAGTCATCTATGAGCTGCACGTCGGTGCCATGGGTGGCTATGCAGGGGTGGAAAAACACCTGCCGCGCCTGGCAGCCCTGGGCGTCACTGCCATCGAACTGATGCCCCTGGCGCAGTTCCCGGGTGATCGCAACTGGGGGTATGACGGCGTGCTGCCGTATGCTCCGCAGTCTTCCTACGGCACGCCAGAACAGCTCAAGCACCTGATCGACACTGCCCATGAACACGGCCTGATGGTGATTCTGGACGTGGTGTACAACCACTTCGGTCCGGATGGCAATTACCTCGGCAGTTACGCCAAGGAATTTTTCCGTAGCGACCTGCATACACCATGGGGCGACGCCATCGATTTTCGCCGCCCGCAAGTGCGTGACTACTTCGTCGACAACGCCCTGATGTGGCTGCTCGAATACCGCTTTGACGGGCTACGCATGGACGCCGTACATGCTATTCGCGACGAGACATTCCTTCCGGAATTCGCGGAGCGTGTGCGCGCGCAGATCGAACCGTCCAGGCGCGTCTGGCTGAACCTCGAAAACGAGTTCAATCAAGCCAGCCTGCTCGACAAGGGCTTCGATGCGCAGTGGGACGATGACGGTCACAACACGCTTCACGTGCTGTTGACCGGTGAAACCGACGCCTACTATTCGGACTTTGCCAAGGAGCCGACGCAAAAGCTCGCACGCCTGCTCAGTGAGGGCTTTGTCTATCAGGGTGAACCCACTCGCCATGGCCACACCCGAGGCGAACCAAGCGGTCATCTGCCGCCCAGCGCGTTCGTGTTGTTCCTGCAAAACCATGACCAGATCGGCAATCGCGCCCTTGGCGAACGCCTGCCGCTGCTGTGCTCACCCGAAGCGCTCAAGGCGGCGACTGCCCTGCTGCTGCTCTCGCCGATGATTCCCCTGATGTTCATGGGTGATGAATGGGCGGCCAGCGAGCCGTTTCTGTTCTTCACCAGCCATCATGGCGAACTGGCCGATGCAGTACGCGAAGGTCGTCGTAAGGAATTTGCCGACTTTGCAGCGTTCGCCGACCCGGAAAAGCGCGAGCATATCCCCGACCCGAACGACATCAAGACATTCGAAGCATCACGTCCTGCATTCGCGGCCGTTGACCTGGAAACCGACAAGGGCGCCGACCATCGCAACTGGCTCGATTTCTACACGCGTCTGCTGGCCTTGCGTCATAAGGAAATCGTGCCTCGCCTGCAAGGCGCTCGGTTCTTGAAAACCGACATCCTCGGTGACAAGGCGGTCAGCGCACGCTGGACGCTGGGCGACGGGACGGTGCTGCGCATCGATCTGAACCTCAGCGAACACGCGGTCGATACACCGCCTCAGCAAGAGGCACGGCTGATTTTCGCCAGCCCGGAAAAATCGTCCGAACTTTCACGTCAGGGCATCCTCAATCCATACACGGCCATTGTCAGCCTGACAGCAAGTGATGTTCTGGAGGAACAGGATGAACAATGAGCAATTGGAGAGGCTTGCGACCGCAGCCGGCTTGTCGGTGCATTGGGTCGACGCCAACGCTCGCCCGCAAACCGTCAGCCCTGACGTTTTGCGCAAGGTTCTCGAAGCACTGGGCTTTTCTGCTGAAAATGGTGAGGCGATAGACGCCAGCCTGCAACGCCTGCAAGTCGAACGCCACGCAGCCAGCGCCCCGCCGCTGCTGACGGTCGAACTGGACAGCAACCTTGATCTGTCCGCGTGGTTTGCGCCGGAAACGCCCTTCACGCTGCACCTTGAAGACGGCTCATCACTGAATGCCAGGCTGACCACAACAGGCGAACTGCCCGCTCTCGCGCCGCCTGGCTATCAACAGCTCGAAATCGACGGGCAGCACCTGACCATCGCAGTTGCTCCGAAAACCTGTTTCAGCATGGCGATGGCGACTGATGCTGATGTGCCGCGTGGCTGGGGTCTGACTGCCCAGCTGTACAGCCTGCGCCGCAAGGGTGATGGAGGCTTTGGCGATACCGAGGCACTTGAGACGCTGGTGCGCTCTGCCGGAGAGCGTGGTGCTGACGCACTCGGTATCAGCCCCATCCACGCGATGTTCGCTAACGATGCGCACCGCTACAGCCCCTACTCGCCGTCCAGCCGCCTGTTTCTGAATAGCCTGTACGCCTCGCCGGGGGCCATTCTGGGTGAGCGCGCCTGGCGTGACGCTATCGAACAGGCCGGTGTCGGCGACGAAATGAAACGCCTGGAAACGCTGCACCTGATTGACTGGCCAGCGGCTGCCAACGCGAAGTGGAAAGCGCTGCACGCACTTTACGAAACATTCAGCAAAGCGGCTCATCCGCTGCACGAAGACTTCAACAGCTTCCGCCACAGCGGTGGCGAAGCGCTGGAAAATCACTGTCGCTTCGAGGCCCTGCGGGCCGAATCCACCAGGCTTGGCATAGGCGATAACTGGCATGAGTGGCCAGCTGAATTCAAGAATCCGCGTGGCAAGGCCGTCGTCGATTTTGCGGCCAGCCACAGCGAACAGATCAGCTTCCATGCGTTCGCTCAGTGGTTGATCGACCGCAGCCTTAAACGGGCCCAGGATGCCGCCCGCAGCAGTGGCATGCGCATCGGCCTGATCGCCGATCTGGCCGTTGGCGCCGACGGTGCCGGCAGTCAGGCGTGGAGCCGTCAGGATGAGTTGTTGTCAGCCCTGACCGTTGGTGCACCGCCCGATATCCTCAACCGAGCAGGACAAAGCTGGGGCATTTCGGCTTTTTCGCCGGACGGCCTCAAGCGCAACGGTTTTCGCGCCTTTATCGAGATGCTGCGGGCCAACTTTGCCCACGCTGGCGGTCTGCGTATCGACCACGTCATGGGCCTGCAACGGCTGTGGGTGATCCCTGTGGGGTCGCCACCTAGCGAAGGTGCCTATCTGAATTTCCCGCTGGACGACATGCTGCGCCTGCTAAGCCTTGAGTCCTGGCGACACAAGGCAATCGTATTGGGTGAAGACCTCGGTACGGTGCCTGAAGGCCTTGGCGACAAGCTCAGCGCGCGCGCGATTCTCGGCATGCGCGTCCTGTTGTTCGAACAGAACAATGGTCAGTTCAAACCGATCCTCGACTGGTCCGATCAGGCGCTGGCGACCACCAGCACGCACGATCTGCCGACCTTGGCTGGCTGGATCAGCGAGCTGGATATCGAATGGAACGCACGTCTGGATCACATCGACGAGGAACGCGAAGCGCAATGGCGTGAGGAGCGTGTCCGCGAGTATCACAGCCTGCGACTTGCCCTTAGCCAGAACATTGAAGACCTGCCTGCCGACAGCGAAGCCCCGGAGCAGATCATCGACGCCAGCGTCCGTTACCTCGGTCTGACTCGCGCGCCGCTGGTATTGCTGCCCATCGAAGATGCGCTGGGTGTCGAGGAGCAGGCCAACCTGCCCGGCACCATAGACAGCCACCCGAACTGGCGCAGACGTCTGCCCGGTGAGGCTGCCACCTTGCTTGATAACCCACATGCTGCTCGAAGACTGGAATTGCTCTCTCAATCCCGGCTGCAAGCTGCGGAGCGTGACCGATGAGCCGTCCATTACAACCCTTGCGCGCTACCCAGCGCCTGCAATTCCATAAAGACTTCACGCTGGACGACGCTGTCCCTCTGGTGCCTTATTTCGCCAGCCTCGGTATCAGCCATATCTACGCATCGCCGTTGTTGAAGGCACGTGCTGGCTCCATGCATGGCTACGATGTGGTGGACCCGACCGTCATCAACCCCGAGCTGGGCGGTGAACCTGCCCTGCTGCGTCTGGTTGCGACCCTGCGCGAACACGGCATGGGCCTGATTCTGGACATCGTGTCCAACCACATGGCCGTCGGTGGTGCAGACAACCCTTGGTGGCTGGACCTTTTGGAGTGGGGCCGTCGCAGTCCTTACGCCGACTTCTTCGATATCCAGTGGAATTCGCCCGATCCGCTGCTGGAGGGTCAACTGTTGCTGCCGTTTCTGAGCAGCGATTACGGCACCGTCTTGCAGGCTGGAGAGATCCCGCTGCGCTTCAATGCTGATCAGGGCTCGTTCTACATCGAGCACTATCAGCATCATTTTCCGATCTGCCCCCTGACCTACGGCGCGCTGTTGCAGTCGACAGATAACGCGCAATTGAAGGAGCTGGCACAGCGCTTCAAGGCCTTGGCGGACTACCCGCAGGCCTACGAGCGTGCGCGTCAGGCCAAGGCTGAACTGGCCGAGCTGGCGAAAGACTCAGAGGCCCGCAAGGCCATCGACCAGTTGCTCGCGCAGTTCGACTCCAGCAATGCGCAAGGTTTCCAGCGTCTGCATCAGTTACTGGAGCGCCAGCACTATCGTCTGGCCAGTTGGCGAACCGCAGGGGATGACATCAACTGGCGGCGCTTTTTCGACATCAATGAACTGGGCGGCTTGCGTGTCGAGTTGCCACAAGTGTTTGAAGCCACTCACGGCAAGATTTTCCAGTTGGTTGCAGATGGCCTGGTAGACGGTCTGCGCATCGATCATATCGATGGTCTGGCCGACCCGCGCGGCTATGGCCGCAAGCTGCACCGCCGGGTCAAGAGCCTGCTCAAGCAACGTCCAGCCGACGCGCAAATCGAACACTTGCCGATCTTCGTCGAGAAGATTCTCGGTCCTGATGAGCCACTGCGCGAAGACTGGAGCGTAGACGGCACCACCGGCTACGAATTCATGAATCAGGTGTCGCTGCTGCAACACGACCCCAAGGGCAAGGAGCCATTGAGCGAGCTGTGGAGCCGCCTGAGCGAGCGGACCGCTGACTTCGATCAGGAAGTGCTGGTGGCTCGGGATCTGGTCCTGCACGGCACCCTGGCGGGTGATTTCGAGAACGTTGCGCAGTCCTTGCTGCAAGTGGCGCGCAGTGACTTGATGAGCCGCGACCTGACACTCGGTGCGATCCGCCGGGCGTTGCTGGCCCTGGTGGTGAATTTCCCGATCTACCGTACCTACATTTCGGTCTGTGGACGATCGGCGCAGGACGATCATTACTTTCAGGAGGCGATGGAAGGGGCTCGTACCCTCCTGAGTGAAGGCGACTGGCCGGTGCTGGATTATCTGGACCGCTGGCTGGGTGGCGAAGCGTGGCGTCAGTTGCCCCGCGGGCATCTGCGCAAGCTGTACAAGAATGCCTGCGTGCGCTTCCAGCAACTGACCTCCCCGGTCGCTGCCAAGTCGGTCGAAGACACCTCGTTCTATCGGTCCGCAGTGCTGCTGTCGCGAAATGACGTTGGCTTTCATCCGCAGCATTTCAGCGCGCCGGTCGAAGACTTTCATCAGGTCTGCCTGCAACGTCTGGAAAAGTTTCCCGACAATCTGCTGACCACTGCGACGCACGACCACAAGCGTGGCGAAGACACCCGCACGCGTCTCGCTGTACTCAGCGAATGCGCGCCCTGGTATGCCGAGCAGGTGGAACGCTGGCGGCAGCTCGCACTGCCGTTGAAGGGCGAGGAATCGGCCATCAGCGCCGGTGACGAACTGATGCTTTATCAGGCATTGCTGGGCAGCTGGCCTTTGAATCTCGAAGGTGAAGAGGCCCATGAGGCGTATGCCAAACGTATGGTCCAGTGGCAGGAAAAGGCCCTGCGCGAAGCCAAGTTGCAAAGCAGCTGGAGCGCGCCCAATCAGCCTTACGAAACTGCCTGTCGCGAGTTTCTGCAAAACCTGTTACTGGCTCCCGAAGCACTGGCGCTGCGCCAGTCCCTCAGTGCTACAGCCCACCGCATCGCTACCGCAGGCGCGCTCAACAGCCTGGCGCAAACCTTGCTACGCTTGACTGTGCCCGGTGTCCCTGATCTGTATCAGGGTACCGAGTACTGGGATTTCAGCCTGGTGGATCCGGACAACCGTCGGCCGGTGGATTATGCAGCCCGTCAGAAGTCGCTGGCAGAAGAGACCCAGGTGGAAGACCTGTTAAGTCACTGGCAGGACGGCCGAATCAAACAGACGCTGATTGCGAAGGTGTTGAACCTGCGGGCGACGCATCCAACGCTGTTCAGCGAGGGGGAATATATCCCGCTGGAAATAAAGGGCAGTCATGCCGAGCAGGTAATGGCGTTTGCCCGAGTTACGCAAGGAGTGCGCGCGATCATCGTAGTCCCACGCATAAGCAGTGAACTATTGGGCACTGCACAAACTCCATTGATTAATGCTGCCAATTGGGGCGACACGCAGATTATCGTGCCATTTTCCGCTTCCGGTTCAGACTGGAAAGGCCTCTTTTCTGACGTTGTCGTGATAAATGACCGGGAATTGCCGCTCAGCGCAGTGCTGGAGAGATTTTCCGTCAATATGCTTATTCAAACTACGTAATACCTGGGAGTGTCGAGATGAGTGCCGACGAAAAACGAATTCGTGATTTTGCTTATCAAATCTGGGAATCGGAAGGTAAGCCTTCCGGACACGACGAACGTCATTGGGAGATGGCGCGCAAGCTGGCAGAAGCCGAGGCGCTGGCTCCAAACAAGTCCAACGTGCGCAAGTCGACCAAGCCCAAGCTACCTGAGGTAGATGGCGCCAAGGCTCCGGCCAAGGGTGCTGCAAAACCGGTGGCCAAGTCCGCTCCTGCGCCAAAGCCTGCAGCAGCAAAGCCTAAGCCAGCGGCCGCAAAACCCGCAGCCAAGCCAGCAGCCAAGCCCAAGGCTGCCCCAACTGACGCTCCAGCCAAGCCAGCCGCGAAGAAACCACGCAAGCCATCGGCTGATTGAAACTCTTGGCGCGATACGCCAGTCCATTGTTGCAGGCCTGCTCGGAACATTGAGGTCAGGCTTGCTGCACACCCACACTCTATCGTCAATATCGAAGCCTTCGGGCTTCGGTAGCGGTCTTGGCCGCTCAGAAAATTATCAGACGTCAGGAAGGCACCATGAATACGAAGTCCACACCAGCGGCGGAAGAAAGTTCGGCCACGCACGATAACCCTGCCAGTACCCCGACACGCATTCGCGAAGGACTTCCCTTTCCACTCGGTGCCAGCTGGGATGGCCTGGGCGTAAACTTTGCCCTGTTTTCGGCAAACGCCACCAAAGTGGAACTCTGCCTGTTCGATTCGACCGGCGAAGTGGAGCTGGAGCGCATCGAGCTTCCGGAATACACCGACGAGATCTACCACGGTTACCTGCCCGACGCGCATCCCGGCCTGATCTACGGCTACCGCGTGTACGGCCCGTACGATCCGAAGAATGGTCACCGTTTCAACCACAACAAGCTGCTGATCGACCCGTACGCCAAGCAATTGGTCGGCGAACTGAAATGGTCGGAAGCACTGTTCGGTTACACCATTGGCCACGCTGATGGCGACCTGAGCTTCGACGAACGCGACAGCGCTCCGTTCGTACCCAAAAGCAAAGTGATCGACGAGGCCTACACCTGGGGCCGCGACCAACGCGTTGGCACGCCTTGGGACAAGACCATTTTCTACGAGACCCACGTGCGCGGCATCACCATGCGCCACCCAGAGGTAGCCGAAGAGCTGCGCGGCACGTTTGCCGGTCTGGGGTCAGCGCCTGTCGTCGAGCACATCCGCAAGCTGGGCGTGACCTCGGTCGAACTGTTGCCGATCCATGCGTTCGTCAACGACCAGCACCTGCTGCAAAAAGGCATGACCAACTACTGGGGCTACAACAGTATTGCGTTTTTCGCCCCGGACCCGCGTTACCTGGCCAGCGGCAAGATTGCCGAGTTCAAGGAAATGGTCGCGCACCTGCACCATGCCGGGCTGGAGGTCATTCTCGATGTGGTCTACAACCACACCGCCGAAGGCAACGAGCTGGGCCCTACCCTGTCCATGCGGGGTATCGACAACGCCTCCTATTACAGGCTGATGCCGGACGACAAGCGTTACTACATTAACGATTCCGGTACAGGCAACACCCTTGACCTGAGTCACCCGTGCGTTCTGCAGATGGTTACCGATTCGCTGCGTTACTGGGCCTCGGAAATGCACGTCGATGGTTTCCGCTTCGACCTGGCAACGATTCTCGGTCGCTACCATGACGGTTTCGACGAGCGTCACAGCTTCCTGGTCGCCTGCCGCCAGGACCCGGTTCTGCGTCAGGTCAAACTGGTTGCCGAGCCTTGGGACTGCGGTCCGGGTGGCTACCAGGTCGGTGGCTTCCCACCGGGCTGGATGGAATGGAACGACAAGTTCCGTGACACCGTGCGTGCCTTCTGGAAAGGCGATGAAGGCCAACTGGCCGACTTTGCTGCGCGCATGACGGCCTCCGGCAACATGTTCAACCAGCGCGGTCGTCGCCCTCAGGCTTCGGTGAATTTCATCACCGCGCACGATGGCTTCACGCTGCACGACCTGGTGTCGTACAACGACAAGCACAACGAAGCGAACGACGAAAACAACCAGGACGGCAGCAACAACAACCTGTCCTGGAACCACGGCGTTGAAGGTCCGACCGAAGATCAGGAAATCAATACCCTGCGTCTGCGCCAGATGCGCAACTTCTTCGCCACGCTGCTGCTGGCACAAGGCACACCGATGATCGTGGCGGGTGACGAGTTCGCCCGCACTCAGCACGGTAATAACAACGCCTACTGCCAGGACAGCGAGATTGGCTGGATCAATTGGGATCTGGACGAGGACGGCGAGGCGCTGCTCAAGTTCGTGACCCGCGTGATCAAGCTGCGTCAGACCTACCCGATCCTGCGTCGCAGTCGCTTCCTGGTGGGCGATTACAACGAAGAAATCGGCGTCAAGGACGTCACCTGGCTTGCGCCGAGCGGCGAAGAAATGAGTGTCGAGCAATGGCACGATGCCAATGGCCGTTGCCTCGGTATGCTGATGGATGGCCGCGCACAGGAAACCGGTATCCGCCGTCCTGGTGCAGACGCCACCTTGCTGCTGGTCGTCAACGCACATCATGACGGCGTCAACTTCACGCTGCCGGAAGTGCCTGAAGGCACGCATTATGAGTGCCTGATCGATACCAATCAGGACGATGCGCGCAGCAAGGAGCAGTTTGCCTTCGGTTCGGAATACACCGTTACCCCGCGCTCACTGTTGCTTTTCGAACTGAAGCATGAAGATCAGCAATGACTGATGCCTTGAGTGAGTTTCTCGACTGGCGCAGGCAGGGCTATGCCGATACGCGTGCGCTGGGCGAGTGCTTGCAGGCACTGGTGATTGAAGGTCTGGATCAGCTTCCCCTGCCTGCCGGCGGTCAGACACTTGAGCGCTGGCAGGCGCTGGCCTGCGTTGCAGGCCACGACTTGGGGTTGTGCAAGCTTTACGAGGGGCACACCGACGCTTTGGCGATCATGGCGGAACTGGGTGCCCCGCCCCCCGAACAATTCAGTACCTGGGGCATGTGGGCGGCAGAGCCGCCACAGGCACGGGTAACGCTCAGCGGCAGAGGCGATTCGCTTCGCCTGGACGGCCGCAAAGCCTGGTGTTCCGGTGCGTCGGCAGTGAGCCACGCCCTGATCACTGTATGGGATGAGCAACAGCGTCAACAACTGGTAGCCGTACGCCTTGATCAACCGGGTGTGCGTATCACCAATGATGGCTGGCGAGCAGTTGGCATGGGCGCCACCGGCAGCGTCGAAGTCATGTTCGAGCGGGCCAGCGCAGAGCGGGTTGGCGAAGCAGACGGTTATCTGAATCGACCGGGCTTCTGGCAAGGCGGCATCGGCATCGCCGCCTGCTGGTTTGGCGCATCGCGCTCCATCGCGCAGCGCCTGCTGCAACAGGTCGGCAAACGCGAAGAACCCCATGCGCTTGCTCATCTGGGCGCAGTGGACGTTGCCCTGAATGCCGCGGCCGACGTACTCCGCGCTGCCGCCGTGCACTTGGACAACGCCCCCACCGAGAATGCGGAAGTCATTGCGCGGCGCTGTAGAGCATTCATTGAGCAGACAGCCGATCAGGTCATCCAGCATGTTGGTCGCGCGGTGGGCGCTGGCCCTTATTGCAAGGATGCACATTTCGCCCGATTGATCGCCGATTTGCCTGTTTTTCTGCGCCAGAGTCATGCCGAGCGGGATATGGCTGCGCTGGGTCAGTTGACCGGCAAACGGCTTGAAACGTCACGGGCGTGGTCGCTATGAGAACGTATTCAACATGAGTGAAGCCTTTGTAGTGAGTGAAGACGAAGCAGGCCAAGGCACTCCCTTGTCCGCCTGGAATGCCTCCGGCAAGCTGCGCGGCCTGCCGGCAGTCACTGCCGATCTGTTGGTGCCGCCCAATTGCAGGGCGGTGATTATTGCACCGCACCCGGATGACGAAGTACTGGGCTGTGGCGGCCTGATGAGTCAACTGGCTCAGTTGGAACGCCACCTGCTGTTGATTTCGGTCACCGATGGCACCGCCAGCCATCCGGGTTCGGCGCTCTGGCCTGTCGAGCGGCTGTCCGACATCCGCCCTCGGGAAAGCGCTGAGGCGCTGAGTCGTCTCGATATCCCTGTCGAGCGCCTGGAATGGCTGCGTGGCGGTTTTCAGGATGGCGACGTCGGCGGACAGGAAGATCGGCTGGTCGAATTTCTCGCACAGCACCTGGGGCCGACCGATGTGGTCTTTGCCACCTGGTCGGGTGACGGCCACGGCGATCACGAGGCCGTTGGCCGCGCCAGTGCGAAGGCCTGTGCCCTTACCGGCGCACAACTTCATGAAGTGCCGATCTGGGCCTGGCACTGGGCAGATCCCGAAGACCCGCGTCTGCCTTGGGAGCGTGCGCGCAAGCTGCTGCTCGACCCGATGACGCTCGCCCGTAAACGCCATGCCGCGCAGGCGTTTACCAGCCAGTTGCAAGGTGATCCGGCTGCAGGACTTTCTCCGGTCTTGCCTGCCAGCGTTCTGGAACGGCTGATGCAGCCGTTTGAAGTGGTGTTCACATGAGCGTGGCAGACAGCTACTTCGACGAGCTCTTCAGCAACGACAGCGATCCGTGGGCGTTTAAAAAGCGCTGGTATGAACGCCGCAAGCGCGCGCTGACCCTGGCCGCCCTGCCCCGCGAGCACTACCGGTCGATCTTTGAACCGGGTTGTGCCAACGGCGAACTCAGCGCCGACCTGGCAAGACGTTGCGACGCCCTGCTGTGCTGCGACACCTCGACCCGCGCAGTAGAACTGGCTCGCCAGCGCCTGGCTGACAGGCCCAATGCCCGCGTACTGCAAGCTCGCCTGCCGCAGCAATGGCCGGCGGAGAAGTTCGACCTGATCGTGTTAAGCGAACTGGGCTATTACCTTGATATCAACGATCTGAACCGCCTGATCGATTGCGCACTTGATGCGCTATCACCCGATGGCCAACTGCTCGCCTGCCACTGGCGCCCCGACATCGAAGGCTGCCCGCTGAATGCACAACGTGTTCATGACACGCTGGCTGAAAGGCTGTCCATGCATCGGCTTTTTAGTCATCACGAACAGGATTTCCTGATGGACCTGTGGAGTCGTGATGGTACCTCTGTCGCAGAACAGGAGTTCTCGAATGATCGGCATTCTGATTCCGGTGCACAATGAAGAACAGTTGCTGGACGCCTGCCTGACGACCGTCCTGCACGCCGCTGCCCACCCGGATCTTAAAGGCGAAGTCGTGGAAGTGCTGGTGGTGCTTGACAGCTGCACGGACGGGTCCGCAGACATCGCTCGTGCCCATGGCGTAATGATTCTGGAGGTGACGGCCCGTAATGTCGGACAGGCGCGTGCCGAAGGTGCGGCATTCCTGCTCGACAGGGGCGCGCGCTGGCTGGCCTGCACCGATGGCGACAGCAGCGTGGCGAGCGACTGGTTGAGCGAGCAACTGGCTTTGGATGCCGACGCAGTGTGCGGAACCGTCATGCCTGGCGACTGGAACGAGAATATCTCGGCTGCTGCGCAGGCGGCCTATCTCAGCCACTATCAGCATCGCGACGGCCACCGGCACATACACGGTGCTAACCTGGGTGTGAGTTCGATTGCCTATGTCAGTGCGGGTGGTTTTCCAGCGCTGGCCTGCCATGAGGATGTGCATCTGGTCCAGCAACTGGAGTTGATTGGCGCACGCATCGCCTGGAGCTGCCGTCCCAGAGTGACCACCAGCACCCGCCTCGACTCAAAAGCCAAGGGCGGGTTTGGCGATTACCTGCGCTCGCTCAATGGCCGCCAGGCCATTACTGATGATGCGCTGTCTGCATGCCGGAACGGTCTGGATCAGCCGCACTCAGCGCCGTCGTGAAGAAACGCACGGCTTCGGCACTCAAAGTGCGATGAATGTCCTCACGATCAACCCCGTCGGGGTCATTGCACAGCAGCGGCGCGGTCGCGCGTTGTTCGTCACTGCACGGCGCCATGAACACGAAGTGCCCTGCCCCCGCCAATAGCTTGTAGTCCGGAGCCTGCGGCAGTTTGCGCGCCAGCGCCTCGGCATTGCGGTCGATGGCCAGCAGTTGATCATCGTCGCCGGCATACATCAGCACCGGCACATGCACATCCCCCAGCGTATGGCGACCGAACATCAGGCTCAAGGGCGCCATCAGCATCAACGCGCCTACCCGGGGGTCGGCCTGGGCATGCAGGTCGTCCCGGTCTGCAACCAGCTCACCCTGGGTTTTACAGGCGTCCCGATCATTCGGGCGCTCCAGACAATACTGACGCAGACGCTTCAAGTCCGGTTGCGCGCCGGCGAGGATCAGAGCGGTTTCACCCCCCGCCGAATAGCCGATCACGCCAACCTGACGCGCATTGAGGTAAGGCGCTAGCATCGGGTCAAGCAGTGCTGAACTGATGGCCTCGGATATCTGCAGCGGACGTCCGTAGAGATTGCTCAGGCTGCCGAGGCGGCTGTGGTCACGATCGTTGTCGCCGGGGTGAATCACCGCTACTACCACAAAACCCTGTCGCGCCAGCGAAGTTGCCAGATCATGCAGGGCCAGTGGCGTGCCCGTATTGCCATGCGACAACAGCAACAACGGGAACCGGCCCATGGCAATGGGTGCGTCTTCACTGGCCTCGACACGGTAGCCATGAATAGTGCTGGACTGCTCGCTGCCGGTCGACGGATAGAAGGCAATCGCCTGCATCGGCAGCGAGTCCAGCGGATCAGGAAAAGTCAATTCGTGATAGCCCGCACTCCAGGCTTCAGCAGCCTGAGCGTGCACCGACATCATGCTTTCAAGCAGGCAAACCAGCATCACTGCACAAAGACGTACCATGGTGAGGCCCAACCTTTGTCGTTCCGGAAGCTCGTCCGGACAGTCCGTTCATGCGCTTGTGTCGAGCATCATGCTCCAGCGCGCCGCTTACACTTGAAGTGTCACTCAGATGAGAGTCTTCGAAACTGAATTAGTGCACAAGTCGAGCCAGCATCAGCCCATTCTTTTTTGCAAATGCGAACCCTTCGGCAAAATGCCCGGCAGAGGTTCGCACAAGGTCAGCTTAGTCCTCTATGCGCCTGCTTACCTGTAAGGAAGCTGTAAGGGTTTGCCCCCCCTCTTGCAGCGAAGAAAAAAACTCCACAGCCAGACGCAAATCAATGCGCAAGCGGTGGAGTCATGGTCAGAATTTTGCTGACGATCAGGCGGCGAACAAATCCTTGACCTGCTGCTGTGCTGCTGTGATGGCGCTGGCACGAGGCTCTTCACCGTAAGCCAGGCCGTGTGCACGCACGAATTGCAGATCGGTTACGCCAATGAACGCGAACAGTGCCTTGAGCAGCTCTTCATGACCTGCGCCAGTCGGCAGGCCCTGATGCAGGCCACCGGAGGTGGAAACGATGATGACTTTCTTGCCACCGCACAGACCTTCAGGGCCGGCTTCGGAGTAGCGGAACGTACGACCGGCAATGGCGATGCGGTCGATCCACGCTTTCAACTGGGACGGCACAGTGAAGTTGTACATCGGCGCACCGATGACTACCACGTCGGAATCGAGAAACTGTTGCAGGGTGGCTTCGTTGGCGTCCACTTCGTGCTGCTGGGCAGCGTCGCGGGCTTCCACCGGAGTACCGGCTGCAGCAAGGCTGGCGGCCGAGAAATGGCCCAGCGCATCGCTGGCCAGATCACGGTAGGTGACCTGAGCGTCGGCGTGCGCGCTCTGGTAGGCCTGAACGACATCACGGGTCAGCTGGCGCGAAGCAGAATGGTCGCCGAGGATGCTGGAATCAAGGTGTAGAAGTTTCATAACGGGCTTCCCAAGTGAATATCGCCGACAGGCGATCAGTGGAGAGCATCCTACCAGTGATCGTAATAGATGATTAGTCGCCCTGAATGCGATTGTTCGTTCTATATAAGGAACAATAGATCGACTCAGGATTGTGGGCCAGCTCCTTGAATGAGCTCTCGAATGCATCCAGCAGGCCTCTGACGGCGGGCAGCAGGCCTCTGACGGCGGGCAGCAGGCCGCGTCGCGAGACAAACACTGCATGGAGGATGCCGCACTTGGGGCGGTGTGAATCGAACAACTCCACCAGACGGCCCTGCTGCAACGCTCCCCTGACCAGGATTTCAGGCAATTGCGCGACGCCGACACCCTGCAGAACGGCTTGCAGAATGCCGTCCAGATCCGAGCTGACCAACCGCGGGACGTGTCGCACTTCGACATAATGACCCGGTCCGTTTTCCAGTAGCCAGCGATGTTCGGGTGCAGAAGACGGCACATCAAGGCTCGGCAATTTGCCTAGCTCGTCAAATGACGGGTTAGCCGGGATAAGCGCCGCCAGATCGGGATGAGCCACCAACCGTTGCGCACAGTGGCCGAGATTCTTCACCACCAGACCGTCATCCTCCAGCGGTGGGAAACGTACCCGCAAGGCGATATCGATGTTCTCGGTGAGCGGATCGACACGCCGGTTGGTGCTCTCGATGTGCACCTGCACTTTGGGGTGCGCCGCCATGAAACCGGCAATCGACTCGTTGATGCCCATGGCGGCCATGGCAGGCGGGCAACTGATCACGACCTTGCCCTGCGGTTCGGACTTGGAGCGTTGAATGGCTTCTTCGGCAGCTTCGGCCTCGACCAGCATCGCCACGCAATGAGCGTAATAGTCGCGCCCGCTTTCGGTCACGGCAAACTTGCGGGTCGAGCGATGAATCAGCGTGACACCGAGCCGCTCTTCCAGTCCGGCAATGCGCCGGCTGAGCTTGGACTTGGGAATTCCCAGCTTGCGACTGGCTGGCGCGAAACCTCGGCATTCGACCACCTGAACGAAATAATACAGATCATTGAGATCAAACACCGGCCACCTCGCGTCTAGAGCGGCGAGTATGCCGCGCTACCGCAAGCCTCTCAAGGTCCGCCGCAGGACGCGGATTCATTACTCAGCGGTCAGAAACGCCAGCACCGGCGCAGTGAATGCTTCTCCCGCTTCGACACTGGACAAATGAGCGGCGGGCAACTCGACGATCTGCGCGCCCTGAATGCGTTCGGCAATGAAGCGTCCGTCGGCGGGGGTTGTCACCGCGTCTTCGGTGCCGCAGACCACCAGCGTCGGCACCTTGATGGCCGCCACTTGCTCGCGAAAATCGGCGTCGCGCACGGCAGCACAATTGGCCGCGTAACCCTGTGGCGAGGTCTGCGCCAGCATGCTGACAATATGCTCCACCGAGGCAGGCTCCTGTACCGCGAATGCCGGGGTGAACCAGCGTGAGATGGAGGCGTCACGTAAGGCGACCATCGCCGCCTGTCCCTCGCGCAACACGGTTTCGATGCGCGGATTCCAGATATCGGGGTTGCCGATCTTCGCCGCGGTATTGCACAGCACCACCCGCTGCAGACGCTGTGGCGCGTTGATAGCCAGCCACTGCCCGATCAGCCCACCCATGGACAGCCCGCAGAAGGACACCTTTTCGATCTGCAGCGCATCCAGCAACGCTAATACGTCGCGGCCGTTCTGCTCGATGCTGTAGCTGCCCTCGCTGACCAGCGATTTGCCATGACCGCGCGTGTCGTAACGCAACACCTGAAAATGCCGGGTAAACGCCGCAACCTGGTTGTTCCACATGTGCAGGTCGGTGCCCAGCGAATTGGAAAAAACCAGCACTGGCGCGCCGGGCTGGCCTTCCAGCAAATAATTCAGTTCACCATCAGCGAGTTGCACAGCAGGCATACGAGGCTCCAGAGAAAAGGCAAACGTGCACACTAATGAGTGTCACGGCAGCATACAATCCGCTGATCGAATATCCGTGCGGCTATCGAACAGCTTGCCTTTTGACAGCCGACAAAGGAGCTTCTCCATGCAAAAATCCACGCAAAAGCCGATGCAAAAAGACGATATCGCCAGATTCTGCCTCAGCCTGCCGGGCGCGCGGGAAGACTACAAATGGGGCGGCGTGCGGGTGTTTTCCATCGCCGAAAAGAAGATGTTTGCGGTCATGGACCTAGCGGGTGATGAGCTGGCGTTCAAGGTGGCTGCGGAGCTTTTTCTAGGCTATGTCGACCGCCCCGGCATACGTCCTGCACCCTACCTGGCCAGAGCGCACTGGATCAGCGTGACGAAACTGACTGCCTTGAGCGAATCGGAGATCAAGGATCTGCTGACCCGCTCCCATCAACTGGTGGTCAGCAAACTGCCAAAGCGCCAGAAGATTGCGCTGATGCTATAAGGCCATGAAACTGCGCGGGCAACATCTGCAAGAGTCGCTTGCCCAGAAACAGCCAGTCGAACCACAACGCCTGATGCACCGCTACGATCAGCCAGAATACGACCTGAAAAGACACCTTGCGGGTCTTGTGCCGAAACATCTGTTGCGCCAACAGCGCTCCGGGCCAGCCGCCCAGTAATTCCAGGCTGTGCAGCACGTTCTCTGGCGTGCGCTGACCGCCGTTTCCGGCCTGGCGCTTGTCCCGTCGATAGAGCACGACCGCCAGAAGGCTCATCCCCATCAGGGCAAGCGCCGGAATCATCACCCCCTGCCTGGCCCACAGCGACGTAGAACCGTACACCGGCAGCGCGCACAACAGCACATACACCGACAGTTTGAGGGGCAGTTGCCGAACAGGCGCCCTGCCCCCGCTGGCCGGTCGCTGAGGTTGTCGGACGCGGGTCATGCCTTGGCCGATGCCCAGTCGATCCAGCCAAACTGCCAGGTCGCCAGAATCAGCAGGCCGAAGGCGATGCGATACCAGGCAAACACCGCATAGCTGTGGGTGGCAATGAACTTGAGCAGCGCGCGTACCGCGATCATCGCGAAGATAAACGAGGTGATGAAGCCTATAGCGAAGACCGCGAAGTCTTCCGGGCGGAACATGTCACGGTACTTGTAGCCCGAATAAACCGCTGCACCCACCATGGTCGGCATGGCGAGGAAGAACGAGAACTCAGTGGCCGCCTTGCGCGACAGGCCGAACAGCAGGCCGCCAATGATGGTCGAGCCGGAGCGGGATGTACCGGGAATCATCGCCAGGCACTGCACCAGCCCGACTTTAAGCGCATCAATCCATGTCATGTCATCGACAGTTTCGGTGCGCACGGTATGCTCGCGGCGCTCGGCCCAAAGCATGATCACGCCCCCGATCACCAGTGCCGTGGCCACAGTAATGGCATTGAACAGGTAGTGGTGAATCATGTCGGCAAAAATCACCCCGAGCACTACTGCGGGCATGAACGCGATCAGCAGGTTGAGGGTAAAGCGCTGAGCCTGCTGCTGCTTTGGCAGACCAACGACCACGTCAAGAATCTTGCGCCGAAATTCCCATACCACCGCCAGAATCGCACCCAGCTGGATAATGATGTTGAACGCCATGGCGCGCTCGCCACCGAAGTCGATCAGATCGGCAACAATGATCTGATGCCCTGTGCTGGAGATCGGCAAGAACTCCGTCAAACCCTCAACAACACCCAATATCAATGCCTGAGCAGCGGTCCAAAGATCCATCATTCCCCCATGAAGCGATGCCTCTGGCTCGCTGTTAATGTTGTTGTGTAAAAAATGCTTGCCACTATGCCGTTGCCAGCCTGAACAAAGCTTGAACCTGCATACATGCGAGGCGCGGAATGCTAGCAGACCTTCGCGCACAGCGCCTGCTGGCGTGCTGTCGATAAAAACAGAGGCTCCCCGCCCTGCCCGGAAGCGATTACAATCGCCGCCCCTGTAACCACTACTCCCACCAAGGTGCCGCCATGTCCGGGCTTGAACTCTTTGCCGCTGCCATCGGCGTGATTGCAGTCTGGCTGACAGTGAAGCAGAACCCCTGGTGTTGGCCAATCGGTCTGGTCATGGTGGTCATCTACATCTGGATTTTCTTCGACGTGAAGCTGTACTCGGACATGCTGTTGCAGGTGATCTACGCCGGCCTGCAAGTCTACGGCTGGCTGCAATGGACCCGGCATGGCAATGGCCTGCCGGTCAGAGCCGTCAGTGTGCTCAATAGTTCTTCTGTACTCATGGGGCTGGCGGTCGGTGTGCTGATCAGCCTGGTACTGGGCGCCGGCATGGCCCATTTCACTGATGCAGCACAACCCTGGCTCGATGCGGCACTGACCGGTTTCAGCCTGGTCGCTCAAGTCTGGATGGCCCAGAAGCGCGTGCAGTGCTGGCCGCTGTGGATTGTTCTGGATGTGACCTTTGTCGGCCTGTTCATCTACAAAGACCTGTACCTGACGGCGGCCCTTTACGCACTCTTCACCCTGCTGGCCGTTCAGGGCTGGCGCGAATGGCGCAATGATCTGGTGCTGGCGCGATGAAAGTGCTGGTCCTGACCGGCCCCGAGTCCAGCGGCAAGAGCTGGCTGGCGGCCGAAATTCACAAGCATTTCGGCGGGGTCATGGTCGGTGAATACGTTCGTGAGTTCATCGAACAACAGGGCCGCGATACCTTCTACAGCGATATCCCGACCATCGCTCAGGGTCAACTGACCCGGGAAGATACTGCACGTGCCGGCGCTCCTGAGTTGCTGATTCTCGACACCCATCTGTTGAGCAACATACTTTGGAGCCGGACCCTGTTCGGCGACTGCCCTGCATGGATTGAAGAGCAATTGCTGAGCAGGTCCTACGACCTGCACCTGCTGCTGTCACCGAAGGGTGTGGACTGGATCAGCGATGGGCAACGCTGCCAGCCGGATCCGGGCGAACGCCAGGCGTTCTTCGAAGCTAGCCGGAAATGGCTCGACACGCATCGAAAACCCTATCAGGTGCTCGACGGCGACTGGCAGCAGCGTCGTGAACAGGCGATGGTTGCGGTGGCAAAACTGCTCGGTGCATCAGCGGATCTGGTGCTTGTGCAGCAGGCGGTAGAAAGTCGGTCGCGAGATGCCTAGCGCCTTGGCAGCCATGCTCAGGTTGTCACTGTGGCGAGTCAGCACGTCACACAGTGCCTGACGCTCGGCGCGGGATTTATACTCGTCCAGAGTACTGATACTGCCCATCACATCGTCGTCGGGTAACCCCAGATTGCCAGCTTCGATCTGTCTGCCTTCCGCCAGCACCAGCCCTCGCCGCACCCGATTGGCCAATTCGCCAACATTGCCTGGCCAGTCGTGCTTGCCAAGGGCGATGAGCGCATCCTGACTGAAACTGCGTGCGCGCCTGCCTCTGTCCAGGTTGTAGAGGTGAGCAAAATGGTTAGCCAGAATGGCCAGATCGCCATGCCGTTCGCGCAGTGGCGCGGTGCCCACCTGCAGTACGTTGAGCCGGTAGTACAAATCCTCACGAAAACGCTTTTTACGAATGGCTGTTTCGAGGTCTGACTCGGTCGCGGCCAGTACCCGGACGTCAACGCTGAGTGGCTCGCTGCCGCCCAGGGGCTTAATCTGCCCGTCTTCCAGAAAACGCAACAGATAAGCCTGGGTTTCCAGCGGCAGATCACTGATATTTTCAAGCAGTAACGTGCCGCCATTCGCGGCCTCGATTCGTCCGGCCTTGCGCTCAGGCGCATCATCGCCAGCACCTGCTTCATGACCGAACAGTTCTGCGTGGATCAGATGGTTGGCAACCGCGCCACAATCGAACGTCACGAAAGGCCTGCCACGGCGCCGGGACTGGGCATGCAGGATTCGAGCAATCAACGCCTTGCCGGTGCCACGTTCGCCGCGTATCAGTACCGGTGCTTCAGTAGGCGCCAGCTTGCTCAACAGACGTCGCAATTCACGGGTCAGCCGGCTGTCACCGAGCATCTCAGGTTCGGACAGTGGTTCCCGTCGTCTGTTCTGCTTGTGTAAAAGCGCACTGTTCAACGCCTTTTCAAGCGTGATCTGCATGCGGTTCACATCAAATGGCACGATATGGAAATCGAAAAACCATTGGCAAACAAAATCACCGACCTTTTCGCGGCGCAGGTCGTTGGCTGTCATCAGTGCAATCCAGGGAATGTCAGCGCGGGTAACGAATTTTTCGAGTTTATCGAGGTGCTCGAAATACGCAGGTTTCAGGTGGATCAAACCGACGTCGCAGTCGTCAACAGGGGCTGAATCCAGCGTGCATCTCTCGACCGTCCATCCGGCTGCTTGCAGGATCGGGGTCAGGTGATCGTAATCGCTGTCCGCATCAATCATCAGCAGACGTTGCGCGCAGACCTTTTCATGCATGCAGGTTCCTTGGCGCCCGACGTCGGATGGGTATGTTTTGTTTTATAAACAGCATGTTGCCGGGCTCGAATATCACATTAGCAACTATTTGACGCGTCCTTGTACCGTTTGGGTCTAACCGTCATGACCAACTGCCATTAGGTCGATTTT
The DNA here is from genome assembly GCF_000452705.1 of Pseudomonas syringae CC1557. Classification (NCBI taxonomy): domain Bacteria; kingdom Pseudomonadati; phylum Pseudomonadota; class Gammaproteobacteria; order Pseudomonadales; family Pseudomonadaceae; genus Pseudomonas; species Pseudomonas syringae. Next base: position 2,475,630 of record NZ_CP007014.1, on the reverse strand, counting down.
TTCGCCATTAATGCCCCTTGGCCAGCTCTCACACAGTGCGAATGAAAAAATTTTCAGAATTTTTCCGGCAAAGGGTGTGACTCATGCCCCCCTGTCGTTCATCAACACAAGTAACCAGCCGGACGGTCAGCCCGCCGACGTGACTGAATTGATATGGGCACTTGAGGAAACAACCATGAACGCCCCACTGCGCTTCAACGATGCACTTCTGATCGCTGGACACGCTTTTGAACCCTTCCAGTGTGTTGCCTGGGCACCACAGGACGGTAACGGCGAACTGAGCCTGACGGTCATCGACCGCACCAGTAACCGCATCGGTCGCAAGCAGATCCCGAGCAGCGCCTATTCGGACAAGAAACAGCTGGCCAGCGTCCTTGAACAGGCCCGCGCCGAAATCAGCAATGAGGGCTATGACCTCGAGCCGTGGACCATGCCTGCCTGATCACGCCCTGCGCTCATCGGGGGGCACAGGTCCAGCTGAATCTCGTGCCAATGCTCTGCGTTGGCATGCCCCGGGTGACGCTTCGCGTCACAATTCTGCATCTTGGCGCGGTATCAAGCGCAAAGGACTCTCAGGCTTTGGTGCCAACTGTATGACTATCGTGCCAACGCTCCGCGTCGGTATGCAGTTCGTGACGCTCTGCGTCATAGAGCGGTTCTGCGATGGCAGTTGAATAGGTATCCGACTTGAGGCACCTTTTCGCCACTCGGCGAGTTACTTTGATGGGGCCAAAGTAACCAAACCCCCTGGCTCCGTTTCCGGCCCGACTTCGTCGGGTTCCTTCGCCCTGACACCGATCCAGGGGATCGCAATCTGCGTCGTCAGCGCCATCGCGATCGAAAAGCACATCTAAAGCACCGTGGTGCAAGCTACCGCCAAGGCACGAGGACGAGTCGCATGGGAGATTTTAACCAGCGTGCTGACGTCACATAGCGGTTCAGCAGGGCCAATTGAATCAAGGTCATGCCCTGACTATTTGCCGAAGCCCAGGCAGGTGTGCAAATCAGCCCCTCAAACCCGTTTCAGCTCATCAATGTGCCGATAGTCCGCGCCCAGGCTTGCTGCAAGCTCCTTTGCCCTCCCCAGGCGAATCGGGCCTTTTTCGATGTCGATCAGCAGGCTCGCGCAGGGGAATGCCGGCAGCGCTGGCAGTTGCTTGATTCTGCCATCGGTCAGCACCAACACCCGATGCTGTTCCGAGGGGTAGCGTTGCTGGCGTTGTTCCAGCCAGCTCATGGCCTGTTCGAGCGCTGCTGACAGCGGCGTACCGCCCCCCGCGCCCAACCCGTCCAGCCATGGACTCAATGCCGCTGAAGCCTTGAGGCCTTGATGCTGCCAGCGCGGCGTATTGCCACTCGCGGTCAGCAAAGCCAGCCGCGCACGCCGCCGACAGGCATCGTCGAATACCTGTGACAGCAGACCTTTGGCCTGACTCAAGGCTTGATGACGGCGTGTGGAGGCCGAGGCATCGACGATCACCAGCAACAGCTCACTCGGCCGAGCGCTACGCGGCTGGCGGACCAGGTCCTTGCGGCTCTTTGGGCGCCCCTTCAATAGGGTCGGCAGCCATTGCACCATGCCGTCAGTGCCGGCACGAACGGCGCCTTGCCTGCCGGAGGCCAGTCGACCGGGACGGGGAATCGCATCCGCCCCCGGTGCAGCACGAGGGCGGATGCCTAAGGCTTTTTTGGCCAGCTCGGCACTTCACGGCGTGACCCGGTAATCACCGCCTGAGCAGGCAATTCGCCCCAGTTGCCCTGCCCGCTCTCGGGCTTGTCAGGCTTTGGAGACGATTCCGGCGGCGGTGCTTCCTGATTTTGCGGCGGCGGAGTGTGTTCGCGACGTCGGTGGCGCAAGGCAAACTCGGCGACCGCCTCGATGTCCTGTTCTTCGATCTGTTTGCCACCACGCCACGCCGCATGCGCTCGGGCAGCACGCAGCCAGACCAGATCGGCACGCATGCCGTCGACGCCCGCCGCGAAACAGCGCTCGGTGATCGCGGCCAACGAGTGATCATCCAGTTCTATGCTCGGCAATAGCAGGCGCGCTTGTTCACAACGAAGCTTCAAGGCGTCCTGCCGAGCCTGCCAGTGCTGACAGAAAACAGCTGGATCGGCGTCGAAATCCAGGCGACGACGAATGATCTGGCTACGCTCGACAGGCTGTGTCTGACCGCTCAGTGCGACGTTCAAACCAAAGCGATCCAGCAACTGCGGGCGCAGTTCACCTTCTTCAGGGTTCATGGTGCCAATCAGTACGAAACGCGCAGCGTGACGGTGGGAAATGCCGTCGCGCTCGACCAGATTCACACCGCTGGCCGCAACATCCAGCAGCAAATCGACCAGATGATCGGCCAGCAGATTGACTTCGTCGACATACAGCACACCACCGTCGGCCTTGGCCAGCACGCCCGGCGAGAAACGCGCACGGCCCTCGGCCAGCGCAGCATCCAGGTCCAGTGTGCCAACCAGACGCTCTTCGGTTGCACCCAGCGGCAAGGTGACGAACTGACCGCTGGCCAGCAGATCAGCCAGACCCCGCGCCAGCGTCGACTTGGCCATGCCACGCGGCCCCTCGATCAACACGCCGCCAATGCGCGGATCAATGGCCGTCAGGCACAGCGCCAGTTTCAGATCATCGGCACCGACCACGGCGGCCAGCGGAAAATGTGGAGTGCTTGAGTCAGGCAAGTTCATCAGTTCTCTTCTATGTCCAGCAACAGGTCTTCCAGCGCTTGCTGATACTCGCCAGGTTCCTGCCAGAGCCCGCGCTGTTGCGCTTCGAGCATGCGCTCGGTCATGTCGCGCAAGGCGTCGGGGTTGTGTTGCGCGATAAAGTCGCGGGTCTCCGGATCCAGCAGATACGCGTCGGCCAGCAGCGCGTATTGATGATCGTCGATCAGTTCAGTGGTGGCGTCGAAGGCGAACAGGAAATCCACGGTCGCGGCCATTTCGAACGCACCTTTGTAACCATGACGCTTGACCCCGTCGATCCATTTCGGGTTTGCCGCACGCGAGCGTATCACCCGGTTCAGCTCTTCCTTGAGGGTGCGGATTTTCGGCAGATCAGGCTGGCTGTGATCGCCATGATAGCTGGCGGTCTTTTGCCCGCTGAGGCTTTCCGAAGCCGCGAGCATGCCGCCCTGGAACTGGTAATAATCGTTTGAGTCCAGCAAGTCATGCTCGCGGTTGTCCTGATTCTGCAACACTGCCTGGACCTTGGACAAACGCTGGGCAAAACGCTGTCGGGCAGGCGTGCCTTCATCCGCAGCACCATAGGCGTAGCCGCCCCAGTTCAGATAGACCTCGGCGAGGTCTTCGCGGCTTTGCCACAGCCGGCCGTCAATCGCACCTTGCACGCCCGCCCCGTAAGCCCCGGGTTTGGCGCCGAAAATTCGCCAGCCCGCCTGACGTGCAGCCTCGTCCTCGCTCAGCCCTTCAGCCACAAACCCCTGGCGCTCTTCGCGCACCCTGGCGGCCAACGGGTTCAGGTCGTCCGACTCGTCGAGCGCGGCCACTGCCTGCACGGCGGCGTCGAACAGTTTGATCAGGTTGGCAAACGCATCGCGGAAAAAGCCGGAGACGCGCAGTGTGACGTCCACGCGCGGGCGATCCAGCAGGCTGACCGGCAGAATCTCGAAATCATCGACCCGCTGGCTGCCGGTCGCCCAGACTGGACGTACGCCCATCAACGCCATGGCCTGCGCAATATCATCGCCGCCGGTGCGCATGGTCGCCGTGCCCCAGACTGACAAGCCCAGTTGACGCAGGTGGTCGCCGTGGTCCTGAAGGTGCCGCTCCAGCAGCAGGTTCGCCGACTGGAAACCGATGCGCCAGGCCGTGGTGGTCGGCAAGTTGCGCACGTCCACGCTGAAGAAGTTGCGGCCGGTTGGCAATACGTCCAGCCTTCCCCTGCTTGGCGCGCCACTGGGCCCGGCAGGCACGAAGCGACCACTCAGGGCATCGAGCATGCCCTGCATTTCGCCAGGGCCACAGGCATCCAGCCGAGGGGCGACCACTTCGCGCAGGCTGTCGACAATCAGGGCCAGATCATCATGAGCCGGCAAATCGTGCCGCGCTTCACCCAGCGTTACGCGTTCGATGAGGGCGGCGGCATACAGTTCCAGTCGTTCGCGAGCATCACCGGCACTGCGCCACGGGTCGCCGCTGACGGCCAGCAACGCAGCGGGCCGCGGGCCACTCCAGGGCTCGGCCAGTTCGCAATCCAGCGGGTCAAAGCCCAGTTCGAACGCTTTGCTCAGAGCCCGCAACAAACTGGATTGCGCCCCACGCCCGTCACCGCGCGGAATGCGCAACAGGGCCAGCAAGGTGTCGATGCGCAAACGGCCTTCCGGCGACTGGCCGAAAATGTGCAGGCCGTCGCGGATCTGCGATTCCTTCAAATCACACAGGTAGGTGTCCAGACGCGGCAGCCAGACCGCCGCATCGGCATCGCTGTCAGTGGACTCGTCCAGCGCCAGCTCGCGATCGATATTCGTCTCACGGACCAGTTCGAGAATGTCGCGTTGCAGCTCGCGGGCGCGGCGCGGATCCAGCAGTTGCGCCTCATAGAACTCGTCGGCCAGCAGTTCCAGATTGCGCAGCGGGCCATAGGTTTCGGCACGGGTCAGTGGCGGCATCAGGTGGTCGATGATTACCGCCTGCGTGCGGCGCTTGGCCTGTGCGCCCTCGCCCGGATCATTGACGATGAACGGATAGATATTCGGCATCGCCCCCAATACAGCATCCGGCCAGCAGGCTCGCGACAGCCCGACGCCCTTGCCCGGCAGCCATTCCAGATTGCCGTGCTTGCCGACATGCACCACAGCGTGCGCGCCATAGGCTTTGCGCAGCCAGAAGTAGAACGCCAGGTAGCCGTGCGGCGGCACCAGATCCGGATCGTGGTAGACCGCGCTTGGATCGACCTGATACCCCCGCGCGGGCTGAATGCCGACAAAGGTCAGGCCGAAGCGCAGACCGGCGATCATCATCCGTCCGGCGCGGAACATCGGGTCGGCATCCGGTGCGCCCCAGCGGGCATTAACCGCATCACGGTTGCTCTGCGGCAGTTCGTTGAACGCCGCGAGGTATTCATCCAGCGCCATGCTTTGCTGGCACGGGCGCTGATCAATGCTGTCCAGATCGTTGGTCACACCACCCAGCAGCTGCTGGATCAGCTCGGTGCCGCTGTCCGGCAGTGCTGCCACCGGATAACCCTCGGCCTGCATGGCACGCAGGATATTCAGCGCCGCAGCCGGTGTGTCGAGACCCACGCCATTGCCGATCCGCCCATCACGCGTTGGATAGTTGGCGAGGATCAGCGCTACACGCTTGTCGGCATTGGGCAGCCGCGCCAGCTCGATCCAGCGCCGCGCCAGCTGCGCGACAAAGTCCATGCGATCAGGCTGAGCACGGTAGCAGACCACATCCGACTGGCTGCGCTCGCTGCGCCAGGCCAGGTCCTTGAAGCTGATCGGGCGGCTGATGATCCGTCCGTCCAGTTCCGGCAGGGCAATGTGCATCGCCAGGTCACGAGCGCCGAGGCCCTGCTCGCTGGCCTCCCAGGCGGGTTCGTTGTCCTGGGCACAGATCGCCTGAATCACCGGCACATTGCGCCGGAACGGTCGCAGATGCGGCGCTTCAGGGCTCGACTGGGCAAAACCGGTGGTGTTGAGGATCAGCTCGACTTCGGCTTCATCCAGCCAGCTTTCGACCTGGACAAAGCAGCCCGGCTCCTTGAGGCTGGCGACCGCGATGGGCAGCGGGTTGATGCCCTGCGCCTGCAAGCGGGTGCAGAATTCATCGATGAAGCCGGTGTTGGCAGCCTGTAAGTGAGAGCGATAGAACAGCAGCGCGACGACAGGCTGTTCCGCGTGCCAGTCGGCCTGCCAATCCTGCAAACCGGCAGTCGCCCGTTGCGGATGATAGACAGCAGTGCGCGGCAACGGCTGGGGCTCGGCCCAAGGATAATCACGGTCCAGCCACTGACTGGCCATGCAGCGATAGAGGTCCAGCGCATTCGGCAAGCCGCCCTGACGCAGAAACTGCCAGAGTCGGTCGCGCTCGGTGGCGGGCACCGTACTCAGATCGCTCAGTTCGGGGTCAGGACGGTCGTCGCCCGGCACCAGAATTACCTGAACGCCACGCTCTGCCAGCTCCATCAGGCGCTCGACGCCATAACGCCAGTAGCCGATGCCGCCGTGCAGGGAGATCAGAATGACCTTGGCGTGGCGCAATACCTCATCGACGTACAGGTCGACCGAGGCGTGATTCTGCACCTGCATGGGGTTGGCCAAACGCAGGCTGGGGTAGTCATCAGGCAGGTGCTGGGCGGCCTCGGCCAGCAGCGCCAGGCTGGAATCGCCACTGCAGAGAATCACCAGCTCGGCTGGCGTCTGCCCCAGATCGGCAATGTTGTCGTCCGGTACAAAACCGCCGGGCTGGGTTCTCAGTAAATGCATGGGTCAGCCGGCAATCGCAGCGTTGAGCTGAGCCTGCAACGCGACCGCGTCAAGCTCCTGGCCGATCAGCACCAGGTGAGTAGCGCGCTCTTCATCGGCGCGCCAGGCACGGTCGAAGTGCTTGTCGAAACGCGTGCCCACGCCCTGGATCAGCAAGCGCATCGGTTTGCCGGGGATCGCAGCGAAGCCTTTCACGCGCAGAATGCCGTGTTGCACGACCAGTTGATTCAGCGCATCGAGCAGCACTTTTTCATCGGCTTGCGGCAGTTTCAGGGAGATCGAATCGAATGCGTCGTGATCGTGGTCATCATCATCGTCACCTTCGTGATGATCGTGATGGGTCTTGCGGCCGTCGATGTGCAGCTCGGATTCGGCTCCGACGCCCAGCAGCACGCTGATCGGCAAGCGGCCACTACTGGCTTCAACCACCTTGACGGCTGGCGGCAGCTCTTCGGCGACTTCGGCGCGCACCGCAGCCAGCCCTTCGGCGTCAATCATGTCGGCTTTATTGAGGATCACCAGATCGGCGCTGGCCAGTTGATCGGCGAACAGCTCGTGCAGCGGCGACTCGTGGTCCAGATTAGGGTCCAGTTTGCGCTGTGCATCGACCTGATCAGGGAATGCGGCGAACGTACCGGCCAGCACCGCCGGGCTGTCGACCACTGTAATCACTGCGTCGACGGTGCAGGCGTTGCGAATTTCCGGCCACTGGAAGGCCTGTACCAGCGGCTTGGGCAGCGCCAGCCCCGAGGTCTCGATGAGGATGTGGTCAAGGTCGCCACGGCGAGCGACCAGCTCACGCATCACCGGAAAAAACTCTTCCTGCACCGTGCAGCACAGGCAACCGTTGGCCAGTTCGTAGACGCGGCCGTTGGCTTCTTCTTCGGTGCAGCCGATGGTGCATTGCTTGAGGATTTCGCCGTCGATGCCCAGCTCGCCGAATTCGTTGACGATCACCGCGATGCGCCGACCTTCGGCGTTGTCGAGCATGTGTCGCAACAGGGTGGTCTTGCCCGAGCCGAGAAAGCCGGTGACGATGGTGACGGGAAGCTTGGCCAGTGTTTTCATCAGGTGCCCTTTGGCAATGCGGCGGGCAAACAGGACGAGAACCACGTGCAGGCACAAGGTTCGGATCGCCACCGGATCACCCCGCCCGGTTGTAGTGAGAATTCGCAGGCTTTTCAGTCAGCCCGGTTCGAGGCAGGTCTCCTGGCTCACGGCGGCATGTCGCTGATCATCGAAGACCCTGGCGACATGCATTCATCGCGCCTTCCCGCCGCAGCAGTGGCTGTGCAATGAACCTGACCGTTTACAGTTGCGGGGGCAGCTGCGGCATCGACCGCATTCCCGTCTTAGCTCCATTCTGTAACGTAGTACGGATGGAGAACCTCGAACCGGCAAGGCTACGCAGTGACCGCAGACAGGTCAATCGTTCAGATTGACGCTGCCCTGCCGCCCATGCTCTCCTGTGCGCCTTGTTTCGGGTGCCCCTCACGGGGTGAAACGGGAAACCGGTGCGCTCAAGCTGTCGAGCAAGTCCGGTGCTGCCCCCGCAACGGTAAGCGAGAGAAGGTCTGATCCACTGTGCCCCGGCATGGGAAGGTGACCTTGAAGGCCTGAACGCACTGCGCTTCAAGCCCCTCGCGAGCCCGGAGACCGGCCCGATATTTTTTCAATGACACACCCGCGGTGGGCGGGCGCAGTTGAAACCTCTGGCGCCCGCCAGTGGGTTCGCGTGCGCATGGCCCACTTGCCGACACTCAAGAGGGATCGCCATGACCACCATCAGCAGCAGCCAGACGGCTGCGACCAGCTCAACTCAAACCCAACGCCTGACCGCTGCAATCAGCGCTGCACTGCTGGGTGCGTGCCTGGTCTATTTTGCCGGGTTTTCACACATTGCCGCGGTACACAATGCGGCGCACGACACCCGCCACAGCGCCGCCTTCCCTTGCCATTGAGGACTGCACAATGTTCAAGCGAATCGCGCAAACGGCAGGCTTCACCGGCCTGCTGGCAGCCCTGCTGCTGACCTTGTTGCAAAGCTTCTGGGTCGTGCCACTGATCCAGCAGGCCGAAACTTACGAGAATGCCCCCACCGAACAGGTGCATGAGCATGCTGACGGTGCTGCGGCCGCACACAGTCATGTACACGAAGAAGCCGCCTGGGAGCCGGAAGACGGCTGGCAGCGAGTGCTGTCCACCACGGGCGGCAATCTGGTGGTCGCAGTGGGTTTCGCCCTGATGCTTGCCGCGCTTTATACACTGCGCGCGCCGGGCCGAACGGCTCAGGGCGCCTGGTGGGGGCTGGCGGGTTTTGCGGTGTTCGTCCTGGCACCTACCCTGGGCCTGCCACCCGAGTTGCCAGGCACTGCTGCCGCTGAGTTGAGTCAGCGTCAGTTGTGGTGGATCGGTACTGCTGCGTCTACTGCAGCCGGGCTGGCGTTGCTGGTGTTTGGTCAAAACTGGCTGCTGAAAGCGCTCGGACTGGCGATTCTGGTTGTGCCTCACGTGATTGGCGCGCCGCAACCGCTGGTTCATGAAAGCCTGGCACCTGAAGCGCTGGAATCGCAGTTCATGATCGCGTCACTGCTGACCAACGCGCTGTTCTGGATTGCCATGGGCTTGATTAGCGCCTGGCTGTTCCGCAGAAACGATGTTCACAGCCACACCGCGCACTAAAATGCCGACCGGCATCAGGCCTGATCCACCGAACGTTCAACCCGACGCGCCCCTGGTGGTCGGGCTGGGCTGTCGGCGCGGTTGTTCGGCGGCGACCTTGCGTGAGCTGATCGAGAACAGCCTCCGCGCGATTGATCTGGAGATCGGCAGCGTCACCGCGCTGGCGTCCATTGACCTGAAAGATCAGGAACCCGGTCTGCTCGAACTGGCCAGGCAACTGGCGGTGCCACTGGTGTTCTTCAACGCCGCGCAACTGGTGGCGTGGGAGCTGCATCTGACGCACCGCTCTGCGCAGGTCTTGCAGACCACCGGCTGTCACGGTATAGCCGAAGGTTCGGCGCTGGCACTGGCCGCACAGCTGGGCAACGGCACAGCGCGGCTGGTCATCGAGCGGCAGAAAAGCACTCAGGTGACATTTGCCTTGGCAACCTGCCCCATTGCGGGCGGATAATTGCAGCACTCGCGTATTCATTTCCGGAGAATTCATTGACCGTCTATTTCATTGGCGCAGGTCCTGGCGATCCCGAGCTGATCACCGTCAAGGGCCAGCGTTTGATTCGCACCTGTCCGGTGATTATCTACGCGGGCTCGCTGGTGCCGCTGGCCGTGCTGGAAGGTAATCAGGCGCTGCAAGTGACCAACAGCGCCGAGTTGCATCTGGAGCAGATCATTGATCTGATCAAGGCCGCTGATGCACAGGGCCAGGACGTGGCCCGCGTACATTCCGGCGACCCGAGCCTGTACGGCGCCATTGGCGAGCAGATTCGTCATTTGCGGGAATTGGGTATTGCGTACGAAATCATCCCCGGCGTGACCGCCACTGCGGCCTGTGCTGCACTATTGGGCGTTGAGCTGACGCTGCCGGATGTTTCCCAGAGCGTTATTCTGACCCGTTACGCCGACAAGACCTCGATGCCGAGTGGCGAAGCGCTGGCGAGCCTCGCCAGCCACAGGGCGACCATGGCAATTCATCTGGGGGTGAAAAACCTGCAGCGGATTGTCGAAGAGCTGACCCCGCATTACGGTGCCGACTGCCCGATAGCAGTGGTACACCGCGCCAGTTGGCCGGATCAGGACTGGGCGCTCGGTACGCTGGCAGACATTCAGGAGAAAGTGCAGGCCAAGGGCTTTCGGCGTACCGCGCTGATTCTGGTCGGCCGCGTGCTTGCTGCCGATCATTTCAGTGAGTCGTCGTTGTATCGGGCCGGGCATGCACATTTGTTCAGGCCTGAATAGCAGATGACTCTCGTGCCGCTCGGCGTTACACACGTACGCTTTTGATTCTGACCTTAGGCCGTAGGGGCGAACCTGTTCGCGAAAAGGCCGGTATGAAAGTCGGAAATGCGTCGTCTGAAACGATGTCTTCGCGAACAGCAAGGAGCGTGGGAACGGGAAAGCATTCCCACGGAGCGTCCAGAACGGCATGCCAACACTTGAGCATTGTCGCGAAATCAACCAGTAGCAGGACGCTCACCTCATCAAGCAGCCACCTCATACAGCTTCGGCGCGACCCTTTCGCCGCTTTCCAGGCTTTTGCGCAGGATATCTGCCTGCAAAGCCGCAGCTTTCATGGCATTTTCCTTGATGTAGCCATAACCGCGGATCTTTTCCGGCAGACGCGCCAGGCTCAACGCTGTGTGGCGGTTGTGGGCCTGAAGATGTTGCAGGATCAGTTCGATATCGCTGACGTAGCGGTCGATCAGCTCCCTCTCCTGCCTGCGCTCGAGGCTGCGACCAAAAGGGTCGAGTGCCGTGCCGCGCAGGAATTTGAATCTTGCCAGCACATCGAACGCACGCAGCATCCAAGGGCCGAAGCTGCGTTTGCGCGGCTGACCGTTGTGTGGATCGCGCTTGGCCAGCCAGGATGGAGCCAGGTGAAACTCCAGTCGATAGTTACCTTCGAATTGCGCCTCCAGCTGCCGGGTGAAATCGCCATTGCTGTACAGCCGCGCCACTTCATATTCATCCTTGTAGGCCAGCAGCTTGAAGTAGTTGAAGGCTACCGCTTCGGTCAGCGCCAATTCTTGACCGGGGAACGCTCGCGATTCCGCATCACGTACTCGTTGCACCAGCCCCAGATAACGCTCGGCATACGCGCTGTTCTGATACTGCTGCAAGGTGCCGACGTTGTCGTGAATGCGCTGCTCCAGACTTAACGGTTGTGGTTCGCTGACCTGCTGCTGCGGATTGACGAACGCTTCGACAGCGGCGGGATCATGCGCAGCACGACGCCCCCAGAGAAACGCCTGTTGATTGAGGCTCACGGCGACACCGTTGAGCTCGATAGCTTTTTCGATGGCCGCCGAGGTCAGCGGGATCAGCCCAAGCTGGAAGGCATACCCCAGCATGAACAGGTTGCTGGCAATGCTGTCGCCCATCAAGTGGGTCGCCAGTGACGTGGCTTCGACAAAATGGGTCTTGTCGACACCCACCGCGTCAATAATGGTCTGTTTCATCGCTTCGGCCGGAAACACAGCATCCGGATTACGGGTGAATTCAGCCGTCGGGGTTTGCTGACTGTTGACCACCGCATGGGAAATCTTGCTGTCGAGCTTGGCAATCGCGTCCGGACCGGCTGCCACCAGCAAATCACAGCCCAGCAGCAGATGCGCCTCACCGGCAGCAATGCGTACCGCAAACAAATCCTGCTGGCGCGCTGCGATGCGGATATGGCTGACCACCGGCCCGAATTTCTGCGCCAACCCGGCCTGATCAAGCACGCTGCAGCCCTTCCCTTCCAGATTGGCGGCATAACCGAGCATCGCACCGACGGTGGTGACACCTGTCCCGCCGACGCCGGGCAGCAGAATGTTGAACGGCCGCTCCAGCGATGGAAGCACAGGCTCTGGCAAACGGGCAAAGGCGTCGACCTGCTCAGGCACCACAGGCTTGCGTAATTTACCGCCATGCACGGTGACAAAGCTTGGGCAGAAACCCTCGACGCAGCTGAAATCCTTGTTGCAGGCACTCTGGTCGATTTCCCGCTTGCGCCCTTGAGCGGTTTCCTTGGGCAGTACGGACAGGCAACCGGATTTGACGCCGCAATCCCCGCAGCCTTCACACACGGCCGGGTTGATCAACGCGCGCTTTTCCAGATCAGGCATCGTGCCGCGCTTGCGGCGGCGGCGCTTTTCGGTGGCACAGGTCTGGTCGTAAATGATGACCGAGACCCCTTTGAACTCACGCAATTCGCGCTGCACGCTGTCCAGATCACGACGGTGATGAAAGCTGGTGATCGGCGCAAACCCTTCACGGTTCGGATACTTGTCCGGCTCATCGGAGACCAGCGCAATGCGCTGCACGCCTTCGTTGAATACCTGGCGGCTCAGTTGATCGACCCGCAGAACGCCGTCAATCGGCTGGCCACCGGTCATGGCCACTGCGTCGTTATAGAGAATCTTGTAGGTAATATTGACCTTCGAGGCCACAGCGGCACGCAGCGCCAGGTGCCCGGAGTGGAAATAGGTGCCGTCGCCCAGATTCTGGAAGACGTGAGGGGTTTCGGTAAATGGCGCCTGACCGATCCAGGTCACGCCCTCGCCGCCCATCTGGGTGAAAGTCTCGGTTTCGCGATCCATCCAGATGGTCATGTAATGGCAGCCGATCCCGGCCAGGGCACGGCTGCCTTCCGGCACGCGGGTCGAGGTGTTGTGCGGGCAGCCGGAGCAGAAATGCGGCGTGCGCTGGGTGTTGAACAGCGGAGCCTGGAGTGCCTTTTCCTTGTCGCTGAGAAATTGCAGGCGCGCGTCGATCTGCGGGCTGCTGTAGAACGGCGCCAGACGCTTGGCGATCACTCTGGCAATCATCGCCGGGGTCAGCTCACTGAGGTTAGGCAGCAGCGAACGGCCCTGCTCGTCGAATTCGCCGACCACCACCGGGCGGCGGTCCACCGGCCAGTTGTACAGCTGGCCGGTCAACTGATCTTCGATGACGCTGCGTTTCTCTTCGACCACCAGAATCTCTTCCAGCCCCTCGGCAAAGTCATGCACCGACACAGGCTCAAGGGGCCAGCTCATGCCGACTTTGAGCACGCGGATGCCGACCGTGTCGCACAGGTCCTGATCAATACCCAGTTCTTCAAGCGCCTGACGCACGTCAAGATAGGATTTGCCGGTGGTGACGATGCCGAGCCGCGGCCGGGCAGAATCAATCACCACTTTATTGAGCTGGTTGGCCCTGGCAAACGCCCTGGCCGCATAGATTTTGTAGGTATTGAGGCGAGCTTCCTGAGCCAGCGGTGGGTCCGGCCAGCGAATGTGCAGACCGCCCTCGGGCAGTACAAAGTCTTCAGGAATACGCGTCTTGATCCGCAACGGATCGACTTCCACCACCGCCGAAGAATCGACGTTCTCGGCAATGGTCTTCATGGCCACCCAGCAACCGCTGTAGCGCGAAAGCTCCCAGCCGATGATGCCGTAGTCGAGAATTTCCTGGACATTACTCGGGTTGAGCACCGGGATCATCGAGGCGATGAAGGCGTGTTCGCTCTGGTGCGCGATGGTCGATGATTTGCAGCCATGGTCATCGCCCGCCAGAATCAGCACGCCACCATTGGCCGCGACGCCTGCCGAGTTGCCATGCTTGAAAACATCGCCACAGCGGTCCACCCCCGGCCCTTTGCCGTACCACAGCGCAAACACGCCATCGTATTTTCCGTGCGGGAACAGATTGACCTGCTGGCTGCCCCATACCGCGGTGGCTGCAAGCTCTTCGTTGATCCCTGGTTGAAAATGGATGGCGTTCTGCTGCAAGTAGTCCTTGGCGTCCCACAGACTCTTGTCGAGATTACCCAGCGGCGATCCCCGATAGCCAGAGATAAACCCGGCGGTGTTCAAGCCCTGCGCCTCATCGCGCTGCTTTTGCAGCATCGGCAGTCGGGTCAGCGCCTGTGTGCCAGTCAGGTACAGATTGCCAGTGGCAAGGCGGTATTTATCATCCAGACGAATATCAGCCAGGGACATGCGGGTACCTCTCTTGTTCTTATAGTGGGTCAGGTCTTTGCACCGGGACGGTCCAGCCCGGCAGCCTTGGCATTAGACTGCCTGTAGCAAGGCGGCTTTTTCTTTCTAAATGCGCGCAAATCTGCTGATATTGAGCATGCTTTTTTCGGCCATAACAAAAAACAAGGTCAATTCATGCAGCCCAAATTGAGCCCCATCGATCGCAAGATCCTTCGTTTGCTGCAACACGACGCTAATTTGTCCGCAGCAGAAATCGCCGAGCGTGTCGAGCTGTCGCAATCGCCTTGCTGGAGGCGCATTCACCGGCTTCAGGAAGAGGGTGTCATCGAGCGCACCGTCGCCCTGCTGAGTACGCAGAAGCTTGGTCTGAGCATGACGGTGTTTGTCGAGGTCAAGCTGTCAGGTCACGGCCGGCGCTATCTCGCCGAATTCGAGGAGGCGATCATCGGCCACCCTGAAGTGCTGGAGTGCTACACCATGGCGGGCGGGATGGATTTCATGCTCAAGGTGGTAGCGCAGGATATCGCCAGCTATGAACGCTTTCTGCGCGACCACTTGCTGCAACTGCCTCACGTGCATGAAGCCCACTCCAATATCGCCATGAGCACGGTAAAGCGCACCACGGAATTGCCGTTGGAATAGACGAGTATCGGAGGCTGCTGCAGGAGGGATAATCCGCCAGGCGTGCGCTGGCGGATTATTTATTTCGATGAGGGCAATAAAAACATTTGATTTTCAAATGATAATGATTATTATTGCTTCAGCGGTTCGCGAGAACCGCCGGGTAACCAGGAAGTCTTAGGTCGGCTTCCTGATTATCTCCTCATCAGGCTAATCACGGTTTTTGACCCGGCTTTTTAGCCGGGTCTTTTTTTGGTTCTTTCTTTTGGTTTCGCTGCTTCAGGCTAATGAAGTCTGGGGTGTTGCTATAAACCACTTGCTGTGTAGCGATGGCGCGAATCATAGCAAACCAGAGCTTGATCGGGGTCATGATTTACGGCCAAAAGCAGCCGAAGTCGACACATAAAAAGTAAATGCAGTGATTTTCCACTTGAGAATGATTCTCTATTTTTTAGTCTACTCTGTACACGGACGAAACGAGCCACGACCTTCATGAAAGATCAGCGAGCGATACACCATGAGTAATCAGCTCTCATCTTCCTTGCATCTGCCAGCCCGCCTGCCCCATCCGCAACCGACGCTGGAAACGGTCGAGCTCAGCAACAGGCTGCGCACGCTGTCGCACCGCACGTTGCAAATATTCCTGCTCAGCCGTGTCGACGGCTTGCCCTATGCAGACATCGCCCTGTTCATGAACGTCGAGGTCACCAGAGTGGAGCGCGCCATGTGTCGCGCGCTGGGCAAGGCACATGTTTACGCCAGCGGTGAAAGCAGTACCGTTCAGGATCAGGCCAGTCGCTGGTACGTGCATCTGCAAAGTCCTGCTGCAACGGCCAGCGAGCGGATCGAGTTTCGTCACTGGCTGGACGCCGATGCCGCGCACCTGTCCGCGTTTCAGAACAGCGAGCGCGTGTGGCGCCAGTTGCAGGCACCTGCCTTGCTGCTCGGCGCGTCAGGCTGGCATCGACGCAAGCGTCGCGCCTATCTTGCGTGGTGCCTGTTGACCGCGTTCGTGTGCAGCCTGATGGTCACCGCCGAAGCGATTTCCTGAACACCGGATGACCGTTGCAGAGAACTTTACGTCGCGGGGCCAAGGGGTGATCGGTGTACAGTAGCTGCCTGAAATGCTACGTACACAGGAAGCCACCGTGACCCTCACTATCAGCGCAGATTTCGACAGCGGTAATATCCAGGTTCTGGATGTCAGCGACCCAAGGCGCATCAGCCTGGCCATAGGGCCGGATACCCAAAGCGCGCACTTTCAGTGGTTCCACTTCAAGGTCGACGGCCTGAACGTCGGAGAGCCTCACACATTCAGCCTGAGCAACGCCAGCGAATCCACGTTCAACAGCGCCTGGAGTGGCTACAACGCAGTCGCGTCCTACGACCATCAGAACTGGTTTCGCGTGCCGTCCAGCTTTGATGGCAAGGCGCTGAATTTCAGCCTTTCCCCTGAACAGCCGCATGTCTGGTTTGCGTACTTCGAGCCCTACAGCCGCGAGCGCCATGACTGGCTGATCGGACAGGCGCAGGAAAAAGCCGATGCGCAGTTGCTGGCCACCGGTAAAAGTGTCGAAGGCCGGGATATTCAGCTGCTGCGCAAAGGTGATGGTGCCGAGGGCAAGCGCAAGATCTGGATCATCGCGCAGCAACATCCCGGCGAGCACATGGCCGAATGGTTCATGGAGGGCGTGATCGAACGCCTTCAGCAGCAGGATGACGCAGCGTTGCAAGCGTTGCTCTCCCGCGCCGACCTGTATCTGGTGCCCAACATGAACCCGGACGGTGCATTTCACGGCCACTTGCGCACCAACGCCAACGGCAAGGACCTCAACCGCGCCTGGCAGGACAGCACACCCGAGCAGACGCCGGAAGTGTTCTTCGTCAAACAGCAGATGGAAAAGTACGGCGTCGACATGTTCCTCGACGTCCATGGCGACGAAGAAATCCCGTACGTATTCACCGCTGCCTGTGAAGGAAATCCGGGCTACACCCCCCACCAGCAACAGCTGGAAGAACGCTTTCGCCGCCGTCTGGGCGAAGTCACCGTGGACTTCCAGAACGTCTACGGATACCCGCGTAGCGCCAAAGGCCGGGCCAACATGAATCTCGCGGCCAATGCGGTCGGCGAGCGCTATAAATGTCTGTCGCTGACCCTGGAGATGCCCTTCAAGGATCACGACAATGCACCGGACCCGGTTACAGGCTGGTCAGGCAAGCGCTCCGCGCAACTGGCCAAGGATGTGCTGAGCGTGCTGGCAGAGATGGTTATCGATTTGCGCTAAGCGCTATTGACCGACGGCGATCCCAAATGCCCACTTACGCGTGGGCATTTTTTTCCTTACCGCTGCCAACCTGCCGCACGATCAACCCAGCCAGTGCCAGCAGCGCCAGAATGATCACCACCGCTCCGTAGACATTGCTGGTCATCACCAGGCCTGCACTGTGCGCGCAGTAGCCTGCGATCAACGCCGGTATGCAGAACGCCAGGTAACTGAGCACCAGAAATGCCGACATCAACCCTCCCCGTTCATGGGCATGCGCCATTGGCATAAGCATCCGCAACGCGCCCAGAAAGCTTGATCCGAAACCGATGCCTGCCACCACGGCACCGACGAAGAACAGCCACAGCAACCCCAGATTGACCGCCAACAGAATCACTGACACCCCAAGTGACAGAAAGCTCGCGCCCACCCACAAACCCAGTACCGGCTCGCGTTGGCGCAGGAGCAGAATGGCCAGTGCGCCGCTGAGGGTCAGCGCTGCGACGGCAAGGCCGCCATTGAGCGGCGAGGTCGAGCCGGTCGCCGCCACCAACAAAGACGGGCTCAAGGACAGAAAGAAGCCGCCCAGCGCCCAGGCGGCGATGTCCACCGGCAGCACCAGCCAGAGCATACGCCGCGCCTGCTGCGGGACGTGCAACGATGGCCGGAGAGATCGCCATACGCCTGGCTGAGGACTTACGGTTTCTGTGACACGACCGAGATAAATGGCCTGAATCACAAAGGCCGCCAGCAGGAAACAGTAGGCAAGCATCAGCGGCAACGGTGCGAATTGCACCAGCAGCGCGGTACCCAGTGCGCCGACCGCCATGCCGAGCATCGGCGAAATACTGTTGATCACTGGCCCTTTGACCTGATCGCTGTCCAGCAAGGCCGCGCCTAACGCACTGGCCGCAAGACCGGTGGCAAAACCCTGCAACAGGCGCGCGGCAATCAGCCAGGTAATATCCCGGGCAAAAATGAACAGCAGCATCGAGACGATCTGCATCAGCAATGCGCCGAAAATCACCGGGCGACGACCCAGGTAGTCAGACAGCGAACCGCCCGTCAGCAATGCGGCCAGCAGGCTGAACGCATACACGGCAAAAATCAGCGTGAGCATACCGGCAGAGAACCCCCACGCTTCCTGATACAGGTGATAGAGCGGTGTCGGCGTACTCGATGCGGCAAAGAAACACAGCGTCGTGAAGGCGAAGAAACCGAGGTGGCTTTGTGCTCGCCCCTCAGGCTGCGGGTTCTGCAAAGAAACGGACATGGGTACACTCCCCGCTGCAACAATTTAATTTAAAGCCAAAAATTAGCTTTTGCGGAGTGTGCGACTGAGTGCCGCTTAAAGCAAATACTTTGTGTTAAGGTCTGCCGTATGGCTATCAAAGAAGCAGTACGCACCGGCGGCCGCAGTGCCAGAGTGCAGGAATCCATTCACCGCGCCGTCCGCGATCTGTTGCTTGAACATGACCGCTCGGCCATCAGTGTGCCCATGATCGCGGCTCAGGCCGGGGTCACGCCGTCGACCATCTACCGGCGCTGGGGTGATCTGACCACGTTGCTGGCCGATGCAGCCCTTGAACGACTGCGTCCTGAGGCACCGATGGATCACGGCAGCCTGCGTCAGGACCTGCTGAGCTGGAGCGAAATGTACCTGGACGAAATGTCCTCGGCACCCGGCCGGGCGCTGATGCGAGATGTCGCCGCCAGCACGGCCGGTTGTGTCGGAAAATGCGCGGCGATGGTACGTGAACAGTTGCAGACCATCATTGACCGCGCCGCCGAGCGCGGGGAACTCGCGCCGACAGCCGACGACATGATTGACGCCATCGTCGGACCCATGATTTACCGGATTCTGTACGCCGAGTCCCCACCTGCACTCGACCGCGTGCAGCAATGGGTGGACCGCTGCCTGGGCTGAAGCATCGCTCGCAACAGCCTGCACGCGAAACTCCCGTATGATGCGCGCCTTGTCCGATCAATGACTGAACCGACTCATGCATACCCTCGCAGACTTACGCGCCGGCAAACTGGCAGGCATCAAACGGCTGGACCTCTCTTGCGCGCTGAGCGAGTTTCCACCAGAGATATTCGATCTGGCGGACACGCTGGAAGTGCTCAACCTCAGTGGTAACGCGTTAACCTCCCTGCCCGACGATCTTCATCGGCTCACACACCTGCAAGTACTGTTCGGCTCCGACAATCTGTTTACACATTTGCCGGAAAGCATCGGTCGCTGCCAGAACCTGCGCATCGTCGGCTTCAAGGCCAACCGCATCGAGCAGGTCAGTGCAGCAGCGCTGCCACCCCGGCTGCGCTGGCTGATTCTGACCGATAACCGGATCGAGTCGCTGCCTGACGAACTGGGGCGCCGTCCCGATCTGCAAAAGCTGATGCTCGCTGGCAACCGGCTGAGTGCCCTGCCTTCGACCCTGGGCGCCTGTCACAAGCTGGAGCTGATCCGTATCGCCGCCAACCGGCTGACCGAGCTGCCTGACTGGCTGCTGCGCCTGCCTGCGCTGGCGTGGCTTGCCTATGCTGACAATCCGCTGTGCCCGGAACATGCCGCAGCGCCGATCCGCCAGATTCCGTGGCCACAACTGAGCCTGCGCCAGCGCCTGGGCGAAGGTGCGTCGGGTATCATCCAGCAGGCGGTCTGGCACAACGAAACCGAAGAGCGGGCAGTTGCCGTCAAGCTGTACAAGGGCAGCGTCACCAGCGACGGCTCGCCGCTCAATGAAATGGCCGCGTGCATCAGCGCAGGCAACCATGAACATCTGATTGAGGTGCTGGGGCAGATCACCGGCCATCCCGCACAGCAAAGTGGCCTGGTCATGGAGCTGATTGCGCCCGACTTCAGCAATCTGGCCGGTCCCCCCAGCCTTGAGTCGTGCAGCCGCGACGTTTACGCCAGCGATACGCGCTTTTCGCTGCCGGTGCTGTTACGCCTCGCCACAGGTATCGCTTCGGTCACTGCGCACCTGCATGCCAGCGGCATCACCCATGGTGATCTGTATGGGCACAATATTCTCTGGCAGAACGACGGCAATTGCCTGCTGGGGGATTTCGGCGCAGCGTCTTTCCACCCGTCATCGGCCGCAGGCCATGCGCTGGAGCGCATCGAGACGCGGGCTTTCGGGATTCTGCTGGGGGAGTTGTTGGAGCGATGTGATGAGCACCCACATCACTCAGCCATGATCGACGGCCTTCAGGCACTTCAAGCCAGATGCATTCAACCTGAAAGCCATCGCCGACCGGCACTTGAAGAGATTCTGCGAACGCTACAGGCATGGAGCGCTTAAAGCGCTCCAGCTCTGCGCGGATCAGCCAGCCAGGCCGACGTAGACGTTCTGCACGTCGTCGTGATTGTCGATGGCTTCAAGAAACGCTTCGACCTCGGCCATTTGCTCTTCGGTCAGGCCGTCCACGGTGCTTTTCGGGCGATAGCCCAGTTGCGCCGATTGCACCGTGAAACCGAATTCCGGGAGCTTTTTGCAGACTGCGTCCATGTCGGTAGGCTCGGTCAGGAACAGTGTCGCACCCTCTTCACCCGGTTCGCAGTCCTGGGCACCGGCCTCGATGGCCGCCTCGTCTGCATCAGCGTCCGGTGAAGCAGAAACCGCTTCGATCATGCCCTGATACAGAAAATCCCAGGATACCGAACCCGCAGCGCCCAATTGGCCTTTGCGGAACAACACGCGAATTTCGGAGACCGTACGGTTGATGTTATCGGTCAGGCACTCGACGATAACCGGCACACGGTGCGGGGCAAAGCCTTCGTAGGTCAGCCGTTCGAAGTTGACGCTTTCGCCCAGCATACCCGCACCCTTTTTGATGGCACGTTCCAGGGTTTCACGCGGCATGGAGGCCTTTTTGGCCTGCTCCACGACCAGTCGCAGGCGTGAGTTCATGTCCGGATCGGCCCCGGCGCGGGCCGCGATCATTATCTCCTTGGACAGCTTGCCAAACGTGCGTCCCTTGGCATTGGCTGCCGCTTCTTTATGCTTGACCTTCCACTGTGCGCCCATGTCTGCTCTCTTGATCCGATAGGCGCCTTGCGGCCTGCGCCTGCAAGACAGGCAGAACGCGGCAATGGCAAGACGCTGAAAAATGGTCGCCGGCCAATATCCCCGTCCGGCGCGGCGCATTTTATACGCGATCACGACAGATGAAACCCCCGCTGGGCACATTGCCTGACGAACTCGCCAGGATCGCGATTGATTCGCCGGGGTGCAACGCTCTCAGGCACGCCATAGCTTGTAGTCCTTTTCCGAAAAAACAGGCGGCAATGCTTTTCCGGAACGGTATTTCGTAACCTTCGCACCCTGAATTTCAAGGTGAGAGAGCCATCGGATGTACGAAGACCAGCAAGCGCCAGTCACCCTGACAATCGCCGACTGCCAGGCAGACCTGCGCGTCATCAGTTTCAACGGCCTGGACGCCCTCAATGAGCTGTATCGCTTCGATATCAAACTGGTTGGCAGCGATCCTGACCTCAACCTCGACAGTCTGCTCGAACACGGCGCATTTCTGAGCTTTGGGCAGGTCGATCAGGGGTTCCACGGGCGAATAAGCCAGGCCAGCCTTATCTACAGGGGTGAGCACTTGAGCCTCTACCATCTGCTGCTGATGCCGTCGCTGGAAAAGCTCGCCCGGCGACAGCAGCGCCATGTCTATCAGGACCTCACGGTTCCACAACTGATTACTCAGTTGCTTGAGGCGCATGGCATAGAAGCCGACGCTCAGCGCTTCGACCGCCTGACAGGTCTGTATCCCCCGCGAGCACTGTGCATTCAGTACGACGAAAGCGATCTGCATCTGCTGCAACGCCTGTGCGAGGAAGAAGGTATCCACTTTCGCTTTGAGCATGATGCCGAACGTCACCGCCTGGTGTTTTCAGACGATCCGGCCAGTTTTCCGCAGCAACCGGTGCCCATCCGGTTCGGGCATGCGCAACAGGATGGCACGTGCCCGCCGACACTGCTGCATATGGCTGAAACACTGTCGATGCAGAGCGCGCTGCGCCAACATGCCGAGTACCTTGGCGAGGATGACTCACCTCTATTTCCGGCACGCACCCGGCAACCCGAATCGCCTGCTGCCAACCAACCGTTCGAATCCGGAGGCAACGCGGGCCCGCGCACTCATCAACAGGCCCTGCTCCTGCAACACGGCGCACGCAAGCTGGAGCGCCTGCGCTGTGAACGCCGCACTATCAGGGGACGAAGCAATCACGCGGCACTGCGCAGCGGGCAGATCATCCAGGTGCTGGATCACCCCGAGCGGCTGCTCAACGATCAATGGCTGCTGACTGAAGTCAGCCACAGCGTTCGGCAGTTGCGGGTGCTCAGAGGACTGAATCCGCACGACATACTCGCCATCCTGCGTATTCTTGCCGATGAACAATCGGTATTGACCGACACTGATCCGATGCCCGGCAATGGTTACCGCAATTGCTTCAGCGTCATACCCTGGGCAATGCCGTTTCGCCCGTCGCTGAGGCGGCAGCGCCCTGCAATGACCGACACTCACTTGGCTACGCTGATGCCCCCGTCCGATGACCGGGCGCAGCATCCGGGTTATCGACCGGTCAGCTTCGACTGGCAACGGGCTTCGTCCCAAGGCGACTCGCGCCCGCGCTGGCCATACGTGCAAATCGCTTGCGACACGGCGTACACACTGGCACCAGGCGCCCGCGTATTGATCCGCTACCTCGACAACAACGCAGACCGTCCGGTGATCTGCGCAGCACTGCCACAGCCAGAGGACGTCACCAGACCCTGCATCACTCTCGACGGCGTACTTGTCACAACGACCGGAGACCTACAGCTCGAAAACGGTCAGCGGCTGCACATTGCTTGCGGCGAAGCAATGACCTTGCACGGGCAGCAGGCTGCCATTCATATCGATGCACAGGGCGTCACGATCATCGGTGCAGTCTCTGTAACGGTGTCGTCAGCGCCCCTCAACAATCCTTGAACTCCGGCTTGCGCTTGTCGATAAAAGCCGTCATGCCTTCTTTCTGGTCGTGACTGGCAAATGTCGCATGAAACACACGACGTTCGAAGCGAATGCCTTCGGCCAGGCTGACTTCAAAGGCGCGATTGACACTCTCCTTGACCAGCATCGCCACAGGCAGGGACTTTTCGGCGATGACAGCTGCGACAGCCAATGCTTCCGGCAGCAACTGCTCCAGCGGCAGAACGCGGGCCACCAGACCGGCCCGTTCAGCTTCATGGGCATCGATCAGGCGGCCGGTCAGGCACATTTCCATGGCCTTGGCCTTGCCGACAGCACGGGTCAGACGCTGCGTCCCGCCCATTCCAGGCAACACGCCCAGGTTGATTTCCGGCTGGCCAAACCGGGCGTTTTCGGCGGCCAGAATGAAATCGCACATCAGCGCCAGCTCACAGCCACCGCCCAGCGCAAAACCGGCCACGGCAGCCACCATCGGTTTGCGTCTGGCAGCCACCCGGTCACTCTCGCGAAACAGGTCGTCGAGGTAGATCTGCGGATAGGTCAGGTCGACCATTTCCTTGATGTCCGCTCCAGCAGCGAACGCTTTTTCCGAGCCCGTAAGGACGATACAGCCAATGTCTGCGTCTGCTTCGAACGCATCCAGTGCGTGGTTGAGTTCGTCGATCAGGCGGGCATTCAATGCATTCAGCGCCTTGGGACGATTGAGGGTGATCACCCCGACGCCGCCTATAATCTTACTTAGAATGGTCTCGTAAGACATTGATAAATATCCTTTTCATATCCAAAGCCAATGCTCAGGCAAACTCTATAGAATCAACCTTTAAAATATCTTTTAACTCATTGTAATTAAAAGACTAATATACTATTTCAACCGCTATTGCTGTCGCTTCACCGCCTCCGATACAAATGGCCGCTACACCACGCTTGAGCTGCCTGCTGCGCAAAGCCGCGAGCAACGTGACAATGATGCGCGCGCCCGACGCCCCGATCGGATGACCTAACGCGCAGGCCCCACCATTGACGTTGACCTTCTCATGCGAAATGCCCAGCGTGCTCATCGTCACCAGCGCAACCACCGCGAAGGCTTCATTGATTTCAAACAGATCAACGTCATTCAGACTCCAGCCTGTCTTGCTCAAAAGGCGCTGAATGGCGCCTATCGGGGCGGTGGGAAACAGGCCGGGTGCATCAGCAAAAGCAGCATGTGCGTGGATCACGGCCAACGGTTGCAGACCCCGCTGTTGCGCTTCTGACTGACGCATCAGCACCAGCGCCGCAGCACCGTCCGAGATCGAACTGGCGTTGGCCGCAGTGACCGTTCCGCCCTCGCGAAACGCAGGTTTGAGCGCTGGAATCTTGTCCAGGTGCGCCTTGGGTGTTTGCTCATCCTGAGTGATCAGCCTGGATTCCTTGCCGACTCTGGCCTGCACAGGAACGATCTCGGCGTCGAACAGCCCATCGGCGATGGCCTGCTGAGCGCGAGTCAAAGAGGTGATGGCAAAGGCGTCCTGCGCCTCGCGAGTGAAGCCGTGCTGCTGCGCGCAATCTTCAGCGTAAGTGCCCATCAGCCGACCGGGTTCGTAGGCATCTTCAAGACCGTCGAGAAACATATGATCGAGGATTTTTCCGTGGCCCATGCGATAACCGGCTCGGGCCCGATCCAGCAGATAAGGTGCGTTGGACATGCTTTCCATGCCGCCAGCCACCACCACCTTCGCGCTGCCTGCCAGCAACAGGTCATGCGCCATGATCGTGGTCTGCATGCCGGAGCCGCACATTTTATTGACCGTGCTGCACACCGTCGCAGTGCTCAGACCTGCGCCGAGCGCAGCCTGCCGGGCCGGAGCCTGACCCAGCCCGGCTGGCAGCACGCAGCCAAACAGCACTTCGTCGACATGGGCGGGATCTATCCCGGCGCGCTCGACGCTGGCGCGGATCGCGGCCGAGCCCAGGCAAGTAGCACTAAGGCTTTGCAGATCGCCCTGAAAACCGCCCATGGGCGTGCGTGCGGCGCTGACAATGACCACGGGGTCGTGATGCGGGGTTGTCCCTTCTATGGACATGGCTATCTCCAGTCTTGTTTTTATGGGGTCGCTGAAATGATCAACCCGTCGCTTCAACCACGCAACGAGTAAAGCAGGCAGATTAGCGGGTATCTGCAGATTACGCCCGGGCGGACGAATCTCTCACCCAAGCCGAGGTCTGACGGTTACTGAACCTTGTCCTGGAGCCCGCCAATGTCGCTACACCCGATCCGCGCCCTGCTCTCGGGCCTGCTGGTTCTGACTCTGAGCGCTTGTGCGCTGATGCCGCAGCGCGACCCGCTGAGCATCAATGTCGTCGGTATCGAGCCCATTCCCGGGCAAGGACTGGAACTGCGCATGGCGATCACCTTACGCGTGCAGAATCCCAACGATGCCGAGATCAACTACACCGGCGTGGCGCTGGACCTGGACGTGAACGGCAGGCTGCTGGCCTCGGGCGTCAGTAATCAGAAAGGTACGGTAGGACGCTTCTCCGAGGCCGTACTGGTGGTCCCGGTCAGCGTGTCGGCCTTTGCCGCATTGCGCCAGGCACTGGGCCTTACCCAGAGCCAGCGTCTGGACAATTTGCCGTACACCTTGCGTGGCAAGCTGGCGGGCGGCCTGTTCGGCACCCTGCGTTTCAGCGACAGCGGCACACTGGACCTGCGCCAGGCTGAGGGCGACCCCTGGTAACGCCTGATCGCGGGCTAGCAGAAATATTCAGCTTCACATCGCTGGAATGAGTACGAGACAAGCGCACGGGTGAATCTGTCAGAAAGTGGTGGCATGTTTGCTGCTTTACAAAAGACACCTGTGCCCCCGAATCCTCACGCTCAAGGAAGACCTGCCAATGATGCTGCGAAAGCTGCCAGTACAACTCCGTACCCTTTCAACTCTCACCCTGGTCGCGGCGCTGCTCGGTTTATCGACAGCCCCCGCATGGGCCGCCGATAAAAGCGCCAAACGCGGCATTG
The DNA here is from genome assembly GCF_000452705.1 of Pseudomonas syringae CC1557. Classification (NCBI taxonomy): domain Bacteria; kingdom Pseudomonadati; phylum Pseudomonadota; class Gammaproteobacteria; order Pseudomonadales; family Pseudomonadaceae; genus Pseudomonas; species Pseudomonas syringae. The sequence continues at coordinate 2,449,658 of NZ_CP007014.1, read as the reverse complement.
CCTATGACATCACCTCGCCTGCCGATCTGGCTGCGTTATCGTCTGGCGTGAGCTGGTGGTACAACTGGAGCCCGAAACCGCATGACCGCCTGGCGTCCTACGATTACGCCTCGATGTATGGCGTCGACTTCATCCCGATGGTCTGGAACGACAACGTCGATGACGGCCAGTTGAAGCTCTATCTGCAAGCTCACCCCGCCATTCGCTACCTGCTGGTTATCAATGAACCCAATCTGACGGACCAGGCCAACATGACCCCCGAGGCGGCCGCGCGCTTCTGGCCGCGATTGGAACAGATCGCGGCACAGACCGGCGTGAAACTGGTAGGCCCTGCCATGAACTGGGGAACCATGGCCGGTTATGGCGACCCGGTGCTATGGCTCGATGCCTTCTACGCCGCCTACCGATCGATGAACCAGAATCGCGACCCGCAGATCGATTACCTGGCCTTTCATTGGTACGACTATGGCCTGTCAGGGATGCTCGACCAGCTGGCTCGCTACGGGAAACCGGTGTGGGTCACAGAGTTCGCCAACTGGCACGGGCTCAATGATGGAGCGCAGATTGACTCTGTAGCAAAGCAGAAACAGCAAATGGCCGACATGGTTGCCACTCTTGAAAGGCGCGCGGACGTGTTCAGGTATGCCTGGTTCACTGGGCGCATGACTCAGGACCCGCACTTCTCCAGTTTGCTGAGCGATGAGGGCAAACTGACCGAGCTGGGTCAGTACTACCTGTCTCTACCGTACGGCGAGTAACGTTCGCACCTTGATAAGGCATAAGGCGATCAGCGCGAGGAGGTAACGCGCTGGTCCGCCAAAGACGCAGCGCCGATTTCGGTCAGGCCGCTGATGAGGTGCTGGGTAAAAGGAAATGACAGATCGGGCTCAAGGACTTTTGCCGAGGTCAGCAGCCCTTCCCTGACCATCGTATCGACGGTCATTACGCAGACAGGGATGGCCGGAAGGCTGGCACAGGCGCGCACCAGCTCCATGTAGATCTGCCCGAATGTCAGTTTTCGCGGCTTGCTGGAGCACAGGCGTCTGACGATCTTCAAGATTGCAAGATCAATCCGTGGGTTTTCGTGACTCACCACATCTGCCTTTAAAATAACCAACGCCCACAAGTAACCAGCGAATCGGCTCTACCCGCATTCGACAGTTAGACTCAATACCCAGTCACAATAAATGACACAACAAGCAGAACGCCGGTTTATTTAAACACGCGTACCGAATGCCGTTGATAGTTGATGCGTTAATTAAAATCACATAAATAAAATCACCCTGAACACGCGGCGAGACTGTTGATAAAACACATCACTGCGCCAACTAGACATACCGAAGGCGTGACTTCTCCTTCAGCCTGCACAGCTTACCAGATCACTAAACTGAACAGCAGTTAGGTTTACAGAAAGCAATTAATAACTTAAAAATTACTTAATTAGACAATTTATCTCTAATTTTTACTATTTTATTGACGATATTTTGTCAAAAGGACGACATATTTCTTTAAATTTCAGAGGAGACACAGCAGAAAACCGCTTAAAAACAAGATGCTAGCCAAGTGATATCATTTATTAAAAACACTATTGAGAATATTTTATAACCCGGCGAACTTTTTAACTGCGCGCTGGACTTAATGTTCAGCCAAGCAATGTGTCGTTGCGACAGCCGTCTGTTTTCCCCTTGTGAACCAATAATCGAGATGCGATCGATGACTAGATGCATGCTGTCTGTTTTCAGCGCAGTACTTCTGTGCGCGCAAAGTGTGTCCGCGCTGGCAGCGGATTCAACTTCTACAGCCACGACCACTGATCAACAGATCAGGGTGCAGGTGGAAGCGAAACGCGATCAGTTGTCCGGTGCCGACAAAATCAGCCCGACCGGGCAAAAAAGCTCTTCCACCCTGCTTGATGCGCCGGTAGTGACCGACGACGCCCCTGCACAGGCGCAACGACCATGATCCGACGCCCACAGCCAACTGCACTCACCCGAAGGACACCTTCCTTGTCAGTCTTCAAGCACACACTGGGTTTGAGCCTGCTGACGTTCAGCGTCATGCAGGCCAATATGGCCCTCGCCGCAGTGACTCCGGCCACCGGCGACGCTGTCGAAGCGCGCGTCAGTTCGATCCTCGACAACATGACCCAGTCGGAAAAGATCAACTTCACCCGCGTGAATGACGGTCACATGATCCCGTCGCTGCTCAAATGGGGCATCAAAGGCACCGTGGCGTATGACTCGTCCATGGGCGTTCACGTCAACAACGCCACCTTCGGCGCGCAGTACCCTTCACAGTCCGCACTGGCCGCGACCTGGAGCATCAACCGGGCGAAGGAATTCGGCCTGGCCATCGCCTACGAAACGCGGATTTCCGGCGGTCAGCAAATGCTCTCGCCTGGCGCCAACCTGTACCGTACCCCCTTCAACGGGCGCTCGGCCGAGTACGTGAGCGGCGAAGACCCGTTCCTCGGTGCGGTACTGGCACCCGCTATCGTCAACGGCATTCAGGTGCAGGGGATCCAGGCCAGCGGCAAGCATTACCTGGCCAATGAACAGGAAGCCAATCGTCAGGCGATCAACGTCAATGTCGACGAACGCACCCTGCGCGAACTGTACCTGCCGGGCTTCGAGTCTATGGTCAAGAACGCCAACGTGGCGTCGATCATGTGCGGTTTCAACAAGGTCAACGGCGACTACGCGTGCGAAAACCATCACCTGATCACTGAAGTGCTCAAAGGCGAATGGGGCTATCAGGGCACGGTTATCAGTGACTTCAATGCCATCCACGATGCGTTCAAAGGCGCATGGGCCGGTACGGATATCGATATGCCGTCCGGCTTGCAGTTTACCGAAGCCAACCTGCTGCCTTACCTGTGGAGCGGCCAGCTCACCCAGAACGTGATTGATGACAAGGTCAAACGCAACCTGCGTGCCATTGTCAGCTATGACTTCCAGGACAACCTGAACACCGCCAAAGCGCTGGAGCACCCGGAATACGGCATGCGCGCAGCGCTGAACACCGCGCGCGAGTCCATCGTGCTGCTGCGCAATGAAAACACCGCTGCGGGCAAACCCCTGTTGCCATTGGCCCGCTCGGCCAAGATCGCCGTCATCGGCGACTGGGCACGTCAGGCTCCGGGATCGCCGTTCGGTACGGCCAACTCGCCGCCCAACAGCTACGTGACCGAGCTGAGCGGCCTGCAACAACTGGCGTCCAGCAGCACAGATGTCACCTATCTCCCGGAAATGAGCCTGAATCCGGCCAGTTCCACCTGGTATCAGCCTGCAACCGGTGAAAACGGCATCACCAATTCGGGCGTCAAGGCCGAGTACTTCTCCAACACCAACCTGTCCGGCGATCCTGTGCTGACGCGGGTAGAGCCAGGCGTGAATCTGAACTGGACCACCGGCACCAACGTCACCGACGCTGGCAGCACCGCCGTCTCCGGCTTCAGCCCTTCGCCAGGCGCGTTCTCGGCGCGGTTTACCTCGACCATCAAGCCGACCGTCTCCGGTGCTCAGGTGTTCAAGGTTCGTGCAGACGGCCCTTACAAACTGTGGGTCAACGACGAGCTGGTGCTGCAAAGCGATGGCGTGCCGTACTCCGCTGACGTCGTGAACGCGATGGTCACTTCCGGGAAGACCGCTGCGCTGACCGCCGGCAAGCAGTACACCGTGAAACTGGAATACAAGCGTGTGCAGGGCAATTTCATCCCGGCGCTGGGCGGTTTGACTGGCGTACAGATGAGCTGGGCAGCATTGCGTCCGCCCAAGGATCTGTCGAAGTACGATGCAGTCGTGGTGGCTGTCGGCAGCAACTATGAAAACGAAGGCGAAGGTTCGGACCACGGTTTCGATCTGCCTGACCAACAGGCCGAGCTGATCAGCTTCGTGACCCGAGCCAACCCCAACACGGTTGTGGTCATGCACGGTGGCGGCGTTGCCAACATGCAGCCATGGGCCAACAAAGTGGGCGCTACTCTGCAAGCCTGGTTCCCGGGTCAGCAAGGCGGCCAGGCACTGGCCGAGATTCTGTACGGCAAGGTCAACCCGTCGGGCAAGCTGCCGATCACCATCGACAAGGACATCGAAGACAACCCGAGCTACGCCTCGTATCCGGACCCGGCTGCCTATCGTGGCGGCAATGCGCTGACCGAAATGACCTACAGCGAAGGCCTGTACATGGGCTATCGCGGTTATGACAAGAAGCACGCCAAACCGCTGTACCCGTTCGGCTACGGCCTGTCCTACACCACGTTCGGCTACAGCGATCTCAAGCTGTCGACCAACGTCCTGACCCCAGGCTCGACGATTGACGTCAAGTTCACCGTGACCAACACCGGCGACAAGGCAGGTTTCGAGGTGGCGCAGCTCTACGTGCAGCCAGTGAAACCGGCGGTAGACCGTCCAGAGAAGGAGTTGAAAGGCTTTACCAAGGTGTACTTGCAGCCTGGCGAGAGCAAGACGGTCAGCATCCCTGTCGACTCACGCTCACTGGCTTACTACGTCGACAAGACCGATAGCTGGGATGTCGATGCCGGCAAGTTCAAGATCCTGGTGGGCGCAGACTCGGAAAACCTGACGCTTAACCGCACGCTGATCACCCTGTATCCGGAAAAACTGACCACGCGCGACAGCAACCCGCTGCCGTTGCCACTGCGCAAGGCAGTGCAGGTCAGCGCCTCACAAGCTTACTGATACACCCCATCAAGGCTCAGGGATGAGCCTTGATATCCCTTCCCAGACGTTGCACGTAGATCTCGAAAACGGCCATGACGTCTACATCTTCCGGGCTTCTCAGCCACTGAATCTGCAAGCCGTCCATGACCGAGAAAATCTCCTGGGCCAGGGCTTTCACGTCGATGTCCGCGCGAACTTCCCCTGCATCTATCAATGCGTTCAAATGGCTACGCGCATGCTGATGGGTCAGGTGAAATCGTTCGTTATGCCATGACCAGGCCGGATGCGAAGGCGACAGGCTTTCCGTGTTCATCAGCAACGCCGCCTGGCACTCCGCAGCCTCCTCGATACTGAAGCTCATGCTCATTTTCAGGAATTTCTGAAAACCCTCGAGCGTCAGTTCAGTGGTCAGGTCCTGAAACCTCGACGTGACGCGCTGATCCCTGCGCTCCAGCAGTGCATTGAGCAAGGCTTCCTTATTGGGAAAGTGGTGCAGCAGCCCTACTGTGGTGATGCCGGCAAGCACTGCCACCTCACGCATCGAAGCGCTGGAATAGCCGTCTCTGGCAAAAATGACCGTCGCTGCATCCAGCAAGGCTTGTTTGCGCATGTCCCCCTTGGGCGCCCGGCGACGCTTGGGTGGTGTTGCTTCTTCGATGTCATTCCCTGATTCGTCGACTGCCATAAAAACCTGATAACGCCTTGATTCAATGTGCCCCGGCGCACTTGGCCCGGGCTCTGCTTGTGAAAAAGCGCTTCGCCGTCAGCGAAGCAGTGGTAATCGATATCAGTGCAATCACGGCGTTACCGGCGAGCATGCCGGGAAATGCCCCGCTGCTGCCAAACCAGTGAGCGCCTGCATAGACGAAGGGCACTGTACCTGCTGTTGCCCTGAGCCAGGCGAAAACCGGGACCCACCATGATCTGTTCATGGTCATGAACACGGCGATGGCGACAAAATCCAGACCGATAATCACCCACAGCCCACCGCCAAAATGGCAAAAGGCGAGGAACAACGCGCGGGCATCGCCTTCAAGTTGATAGAGATCGGCGATCATCCCGCCGCACAGCACCAGTATCAGCCACACCGTCAGACCGTAGCCAGTCACCAGTCTGCGTGTGAAGACGATAGCTGCACTGACCCGGTCGTCGCGCTGCGCGCCTATATTTTGCCCCAACACTGGCGCCAGAGCACCGGGCAAGGCAAAAAACGCGCAGTAGGAAAATTGCAGCACCCTGTCCAGCACCGTCATGGCAGCCAGTGCCGAGGTGCCGAAGGCCGACAACGAGGCCACAAGGTAAGCCAGCCCTACCGGCGTCGCCAGGTTGGCGGCCATCGCCGGAAGCGCAATCCTGAAGGTGCGGACTGCGTGGAGGCGCAGCAGCTTGAGGTTGCGCGTCAGCACCAGCCCCACTCTCTTTCGCACCCAATACACGCCCAGCGACGCGGAAACGCAGGCGGACAGCGCGAAGGCGATGCCCGCGCCATTCAGGCCCAGGTCAAGCGCAAAGATGAAGAACGGGTCGGCAACCGCCAGTGTGGCGGCAGCTGACAGCACGACACACAGCGCCCGGCTGTTATCACCGGTGGTTCTGAGGATCTGGGCGGCCATCTGCATGACGGCCTGAATCGCCGTGAACGGCAGCGTGAGCCAGATAAAGCTGCGCGCGGCTTCGTCAGTGGCGGCTTCGGCTCCCAGCCAGTGGGTGATCGGCCCGATCAACGCGATCTGCACACCAGCAGCAAGGCCGCAGACCGCGAACACCATCAATAACAAACTGGCAGTGAGCCTCGGGATGGATCCGGCGGCATGATGGCCAATACGCTCTGACAGGACGGCTGTTGCGGCGATGATCAGGCCGGTGGCCAAAGCGCTGTTGAAGAACATCAGCACTTTGGCAATGCCGATGGCCGCCAGCAGCACAGGATCGTGGAGCATTGAGACGTAGACCAGTGTCAGGATGTCTACGAGGAACACGGCGAACAGACTTACTGCACTGGTGCTGGCAGTCACGGCGATGTGACGTGCCACGCTGCCCTGGGTAAATTTTGCGCTGGCTTCGGCCATCAAGTTTCTCAAAAGGCCTGATGCGTCCGGAACGCGGGGCTCAAGTCGTAATAATGGTGGTTTTGCGCTCCATGCTCATTGATTACATAAAGGACTGCATTGCCGCTCGCGCCAATGCCGCGTAGGCACGGGGGGCCGTCATGGTCCCCCCGCTCGACTAGCGGGTTGCCGCCATCAACCGATTCACTTCGCTGCGGACCATGTTGGCGTATTCCGGCGGGCTCATGGTGTCCAGTTCGGACCTTACCCATTCGGACCACTTGCCCTTGCGTTTGGCGCGTTCGCCCATCAGGCGCGCAGCATCAGCCTTGGCCTTGCCCAGATTGCTCTGCCAGAGGTCGAACAGACGGGATTTCTCGTCTTCAATGGCGGTACGCTCGGGGAGAGGCCGATTGGCCAGATTGAAACTCATGACAGTCACCTACGGCTAAAAACGGCTGCATCTTACACCGGGAATGGGCTTCACTTGCAGAGTCTCACGTCGGGTCGTTCACACAATTGCAACTTTTCCGGATGCGTCAGACTCCATTGCTTACTGTGCAATCACTTGAAAGGAAAATCACATGGCTCGTAAGACTTCTGCCCAAAATGCTGCCGATCAAATCAAGGATCAGGCATTCAGCGAATTGCAGGCCCTCATCGAAGAATCCGACAAACTGCTCAAAGACAGCGCGGCACTGGTCGGCGAAGATGCAGAAAGCATCCGTGCGCAACTGAGTCTCAAGCTCAAGCAGGCGCTTGACTCGATGGCCAGCGTGCGTGATCGCACCAAGCCGGTTGTAGAAGCGACCGAAACCTACATCGGTGGCCATCCTTGGCAGACCGTGGCAGTTTCTGCAGGTTTTGGTCTGGTAGTGGGCTTGCTGCTGGGCCGTCGTTGATCGACATCCGGTAACGGGACAACGTGCGGGCCGTCATGAACGGCCCGCGCTGCTGTCCGGCAGGCGCTGCCTGTAAGGCGGATTAATCTGACGCTACTGCGTTTCACCACCGCTGTTTAACGGCTGTACTGCACCACCGAAGGTTCCGCAAAACGATGGGACTTGGTGACCTTGGCCTGCAACGCCACGCGTTGTTCCTCGGCCTGGGCCTGGCTTTCATAGGGTCCGATCAGCGTCTGTTGCTTACCGTTGATGTCGACAATGAATGGCGCATAGCTGCGTTCCAGCAGCCAGGCACTGGTGTCACTCACCGCCTCTCGCGAGTTCATCTGGATATACCACTGCGGCGTGGAGGCCGGAGCAGTTGCCGTCGCGTCCTGAACCTTGTCTCTGGCAGGCGTACCAGGACTGCCTCCATCACATCCGGCCAGCGCCAGCACCGCTATCATCATTACCGTCTTGCGCACGTGAGTCTGCTCCTCGTCTGAAGTGACGCGAGTCTAGCATTCCCGCCCCCTTCCAAGAGCCACTGTGTCGAGGTGTCGCACACCGAGGGTTTTCAAGTAAAAGGCCCGCCCACACTGGGCTTCGTGCGAACCACTGAAGCGATAAGCGTTAAAGATCGTGTAAACAGATATTTCTTTGCAGATTAAACGCAACCAAGGGTGTCAAAGCTCCTGCGACCATGTTGATCGATGGCTTGCCGCCATCGGTGCATTAGTACAGGAGTTCATCATGTGCGACCGAGATCCGCTGCAATGCTTCATCCCTCCTTATATGCTGGAGCGTATGGCGCTTTCCCCGAAAACGCTGGTCAGCGCCAGAGCCATCGCCAACCTGACGAGCAGCTCGGCCTTTCTTGCTTCTCGCCTTTCCGCCAGAACCATGCCGTCCATGCACGCGATCAAGTCGCCTGAAGGCAGCAAACACCGCATGGTGTACGACGCCAAAGGCACTGACGACCTTCCCGGCACCCTGGCCCGTTCAGAGGGCCAGAAAGCGAGCGGTGACAAGGCCATAGACGAAGCTTACGACGGCTCGGGTGATGTCTATGACTTCTATGCCGAGCTTTTCGAGCGTAATTCGCTGGATGACAATGGCATGTCGCTGGTTTCGACGGTGCATGTCACTGAAGTGGATTTTGAAGGCAATCATATTCCGCTGAGCAATGCTTACTGGAACGGCAGCCAGATGGCCTATGGCGACGGTGACGATCTGGTGTTCAAGCGCTTCACCGGCAGCCTTGAAGTCATTGGCCATGAGTTGACCCACGGGGTGCAAAGTTTCACGTCGAATCTGGAGTATCGCGGTCAGTCCGGCGCCCTCAATGAACATTTCGCCGATGTGTTCGGCATGCTGGTACGTCAATGGAAGGAAGGCACCAGTGCCGCTGAGGCGGACTGGGTGGTGGGCAAGGAATTACTGGTGCCCGCGCCGACGCGCCGGGGCATTCGCGACATGGAAAACCCCGGCACGGCGTATAACGACGACCCGGACCTGGGCGATGATCCGCAGCCAGCAACCATGGCCGACCTTTATAAAGGTGCCAAGGATCGCGGCGGCGTGCACATCAACTCCGGCATCCCCAATCGGGCTTTCGTGCTGGCCGCCAAGGCGCTCGGCGGAAATGCCTGGGAAGTTGTAGGCAGAATCTGGTATGAAACGATGCTGGCGTTGAAACCGGACAGTCAGTTCGTCGATTGCGCTAAAACCAGCATAAAAATTGCCGGAGACTCGCGGTTTAGTGCAAAAGCCAAAAAAGCCGTACAGGCGGCCTGGAAAGAGGTCGGGGTCAAGGTATAAGGCTCAAGGGTCTCATCCACAAAGGTGCTTGAAATGAAGGTCTGTCTAGTGCAATCAGGCGGTTTTGCAGGCGCGGTCAAGCGCTGTGATCTTGACACCGAGACGCTTGATCAACCGGAAGCGGAGCAGTTGCAGCAACTGGTAAGCGACAGCGGCCTGGATCAGTCGAGTAGCGCCTTCAACGACGAGGCAAGGGATCTCAATCAGTACGAGATCACCATCGAGGACCAGTCCAGGGCCATTTGCCTGACCTTTGACGAGCACAACGTTCCGGCGTCAGCCCGTCAGTTGCTGGGGTATCTCAAACAGCGCGTCAAACCCGGCAAGCCCTGAGACAGACATGAGCGCTCCGATGCCCTGCAACCACCGATTGCAGGGCATCGTTTACACGCTGATTCGCCACCCTTCTGCACTCATGAAATAATGGCCTCGTGACATCTGAACGACCCCTTACCGCCGCGGTCAATGTTTTGTATCGTCACACGGTCATGGGCGGTACAAAAAAATCGCTACGCAATGCCATTAACGAGGTATCTTTTCGTGCTTCGAATTATCACCCCTTACCTCTGAATCAATGGCGTCGATGAGCACTGAGCATCCCACTGAACATTCGTCCGGCCTGATCATCTGCGAACATTGCGATTCGCTCTATGAAGCCCAGCCGTTAAAACCGGGTGAAGCGGCGTTTTGCCTGCGTTGTGACGCATTGCTCGGTCGCGGTCACCGGATGAATATCGAACAGTTGCTGGCCCTGACCATTGCTGCGGCCATGTTTTTTCTGTTCGCCAACTTCTTCCCGGTGATCAGCATCAGCATGAAAGGGCTGACCAACGAGGTAACGCTCTGGCAATCCGTCGAGGCGCTTGCCCAAGGGCGAATCACTATCATTGCGCTGGTTGCCGGCCTGTCGATCATTTTCGCGCCGCTGTTGCAGATCACGCTGCTGTTCTGGGTGCTGGTGCATGCACACAGAGGCATCATTGCCCCTGGCTTCAAAACCTGCATGCGCGCGCTGGAGCACTTGCGCCCGTGGAGCATGCTCGAAGTGTGCATGCTTGGCGTGCTGGTGGCGATTATCAAGTTATCCGGAATGCTCGACGTGCATCCCGGCGTCGGCCTTTGGGCCATGGCCATGCTAATGGTGCTGATTCTGCTGATCGCCAACAAGGACATCCGCCGCTTGTGGGATGAACTGGGAGTGCCAGCGCAATGAATGGCATCCCCTTCGCCCATGAACACAAGCTTTGCCTGTGCCACACCTGCGGGTATGCCTGCCAGGAAGACGCGCACCGTTGCCCGCGCTGTGACTCACCCGTGCATCGACGCAAGCCCGACAGCCTCAGCCGCACCTGGGCGTTCCTGATCGCAGCGCTGATTTTCTACATTCCCGCCAACCTGCTGCCGGTGATGTACACCAACCTGCTGGGCAACCGCAGCGAAAGCACCATCATGAGCGGCGTCATCGAGTTTTTCGAAAGCGGCTCGTGGGACATTGCCGTACTGATTTTCGTTGCCAGCGTGCTGGTGCCCTGTATCAAGTTTCTGGTGCTCGGCATGCTGCTCATTACATGCCAACGGCGCAGCACCTGGGCGATGCGCGAGCGGGCCCGCCTGTACCGTTTTATCGAATTGATCGGTTACTGGTCGATGCTCGATGTGCTGGTCGTTGCCCTCGTGGCGTCTCTTGTGCAGTTTCGCGAGCTCAGCACCATCGAGCCGCGCATCGGTATCCTGTTTTTTGGCTTGGTAGTGGTGATGACGATGTTCGCCGCCATGAGTTTTGATCCCCGACTTATCTGGGACGCAGAGGTTGAAGATGTCTGACAATACCCTCCCCCCGCCTGCTTCAGTGCCACGCCCTGAAGTCAAACGTCGTCGCCTGCGCGTCTCGCTGATCTGGCTGGTGCCTATCGTCGCGGCAATCATTGGCGTCTCGATGGCCTTCCATGACTGGATGAATGTCGGGCCCAGGATTACCGTCAGCTTCCTCACCGCAGAGGGGCTTGAAGCCAACAAGACGCAGGTCAAATACAAGAACGTGGTCATAGGCATGGTCTCGGAAATTACCCTGAGCGATGACCGGACCCACGTGCTGGCATCCATCGAACTGAATACCAGTGCCACGCCGTTCACCCGGATCGACAGCCAGTACTGGGTCGTGCGACCACGCATCGGTGCGCATGGCGTGTCCGGTGTCGATACCCTGCTTTCCGGCGCATTCATCGGCGCTGACGCCGGCAGTTCCGAGGAAACCAAGACCAGTTTCACCGGTCTGGAAACGCCACCACCGATCACCTTCGGCGAGAAAGGCAAGCGCTTCATCCTGCACACCGACGATCTTGGCTCGCTCGACATCGGTTCGCCGATCTACTTTCGACGCATCCAGGTCGGTCAGGTGGTGGCCTACAACCTTTCCAAGGATGGCCGCGGGGTCGATGTGCAGATCTTCATCAACGCCCCGAACGATCAGTACATCACCTCCGATACCCGCTTCTGGAACGCCAGTGGCGTAGACATCACCGTGGGCGCCTCGGGAGTGAAGGTCAATACTCAGTCGCTGACCTCGATCATCTCCGGCGGGATTGCCTTCCGCGAGCCCAACTGGAGCCCGGACTCCAAACTGGCCGACGAGAATGCCGAGTTCAAGATCTTCGACGACCAGGCCACAGCAATGGCGCCTCCGGACGGCGAACCGCGTTACATCCGCATGCGCTTCAACCAGTCGCTGCGAGGCCTGACGGTCAATGCCGCGGTGGACTTCCTCGGCGTCAATATCGGCAAGGTGGTATCAGTTGATCTGGATTACGATCCGGCGACCAAAACCTTCCCCGGCATTGTCGGTGCAGTGATCTATCCCAAACGCCTGGGCGCCGCCGAATCCAAGTTGAAGGAACTCGGTGGTTCGGGTGATGAAGAAGAACAGTCGGCCAGAGTACTGGGCGCATTCGTCGCCAATGGCCTGCGTGCTCAGGTGCGCAACGGCAACCTGTTGACCGGCCAGCTTTACATCGCCATGGAATTCGATCCGAAGGCACCGAAGGTAGCGTTCAATACCAAGGCGCGCCCGCTGGAAATCCCGACGGTGCCGGGCAGCTTCGACAAGTTGCAGGAGCAACTGCAAGCATTCGTCGAGAAGCTCAGCAACCTGCCGATCGACCAGTTGGCGAACAACCTCAATGGTACCTTGAGCGAGCTGCAGAAGACCCTCAAGCAGGTCAACGGCAGCGTATTGCCGCAGATGCGTGGCACGTTGCAACAGGCTGAAAAAACCCTGGGCACCGCCAACGACTCGTTCGCTGAAGACTCACCCGCGCGTCAGCAACTGGGCCAGGCACTGGATGAAGTGCAGCGCACCGCGCGTTCGGTTCGCGTGTTGACTGACTTCCTCAGCCGTCACCCTGAATCGCTGATCCGCGGCCGTACCGGCGATGCCGCCCCACGTTCGTTCAACGCCCCGTCGTCGTCACGTGCAATTGATCTGGAGCCAAAACAATGACCTTGCGTTTGAAACTGGTGGTGCTGGCCGCCGCATTGGGCATGGGTGCCTGCACGTCGACACAGACTCATTACTACACGTTGATCGCGCCAATGGGCACGACCAGCACTGCGGCCGTCAGACCCATGCCGTTTCAGTTCGAGATGCTGCCGGTGCTGATGCCGGTTCAGGTGGACCAGCCACCACTGGTGGTGCGCCAGGGCAACGGCAGCCTGGCGATTCTGGACACCGAGCGCTGGGGCTCGCCATTGGGCGACGAATTTCATGACGCACTGACGCCGCAGCTGGAACACCGGTTTGGCAGCCGCGACATGGCCGGCCTGCCAAAAAACGGCGAGCAGCCTGTGCTTTCAGTCCGTACCGACGTGCGACGTTTCGAGTCCATGCCGGGTAACTACGCGCTGATCGATGTCGTATGGACCCTCGGGCTTCGTGAAGCAGGTGCCACTGCCGGTAGCAAACGACAGAGCCTGACCTGCAGCAGCATCATCCGCGAGCAGGCCGGAGAAGGCATGGAAAGTCTCATCATCGCCCATCAGAAAGCCGTCTCCACACTGGCCGACAAGATCGCCGCAACAGCGCAACGCTGGACACAGCAACCGACCTCTCACTGCCTGTGAAAGAGGTCAGAAGGCTTTTGCGGAAGCCTTCTGACTTCTCTGCTTCAATCGTGCATGATCCCCTCTTGAAAGCAATGCGAGCCCTGAATAAGGTGATACAGGCCTGACTCGCCAGCGCTTTTAGCGGAGGTCTGAGGCCTGTATTGATTTTACGCCTCATCTCGGTTTCACCAGAGACGCCCAGACCTCGCCCCCCACTCCTTAAACTCTGCCCTCGGTAAAAAGCCGACTTGGCAATGCCCTACCTGAAACGCCGAAAACTATCGACAGCACAAGCAACCGCACTCTGAAATCGGTTCATTCGAGCGGTTATGCCTGTAATGCCTGAAGAAAGATGATTGCATTGCGGCATCACTTCTCAGTTATCAGCATCTTAAATAGCTCACGTAGTGGAAGGACAATTACGCGACTTCCACAATGTCCAGAAGCGGTTAGTTATTCAAAAAAAACGAATGACTACACGCTCAGCACCAACCCACAAGAACAGGCCAGTCGAGTGACAACTTATCAACACTCACCATGCCTTGATTCGGCCGCCCCCGTGAACAAAGGACGCGCTAAAGCAATGTGGTCAGACAACCCTCTGTACCTTAAACATCAAGACAGCACACCCACATCGAAAGTAGCCATTTCGTGGTTTTAACTAACTAAACTATTGCGATAAAAGCCCCTAAAAAAAATTGAAATATTTGTCATTCAAAAACAAAAGCTTACCGCCGGCTTATTACTTTTTTATGACAGAGGGGGTTGCGACAAAAACGCGCTTCGAATAGATTTTTCCCCAACCTGATTAACAAAACAAACAACCGCCACGCCTATTGCTGATGCGCTTACAACTCACTCAGTAATAGCGGCTGATTCATAGCGAACTTTAATGCGTATCGGCAGTATGGTTTTCAGCCTGATGTCATCCAGTACGGCGAAACGGAGTTTCCATGAACACTGACGTCAATTTTAGAAACGCTCACACTTTCAGTTTCGATTTACCTACAAAAATCATATTTCAGGCCAATGCGCTACGCACCGTTCCTGAACGCTTGGCCCTGGCGGGGAAAAAGAGGGCTTTGCTCATCCTGACTCAGGGAAGTCTGCAGCGCTTGTCCTCCATTGCTGAGTTGCTGAACAATACCGAGGGTGCAGAACTCGTACCTTATTTACTGGATCACTCATTCAAGGCATCAACTGAAGAGCTTCAAGAAGTCAAAACCTTTCTGAAACAGGATGACTGCGATTCCATCGTTTCCCTCGGCGGAGGCAATGTCCTCGACTTCGCAAAAGTAGCCGCCATTTGCCTGGATGAAAATGTTGACCTGAAAACCGTTGTAGGCCGTACGTTTGAAAAAGTACATCAACGGCTTTTTCATATCGCTATTCCCACCACATTCGGCACCGGTTCAGAAATCACCAAAGGCGCAATTATCAAGGACGTTGAGCGCGGTATCAAAGACGGCGTTAGAGGCAGCGCCCTATTTCCAGATGAAGCGCTGATCGACCCTGAACTTGGCAGGAGCCTGCCAGACACTGTATTGAGAGAAACATTGTTCGACAGCTTCACCCATGCCTTCGAAGCCATCCAGGCGGTCAAGCGAACACGATTGATGGACTGCATTGCCTATGAAGCGCTGACGACCATCAACAAAAGTGTTGCTCGTTATGCAGCCCAACAGTTCTCCGCCGAGTTTTATCATGACATTGCTTACGGCGCGTTATTGGGCGGGTTGTGCGTCGCGCATGTCGGTACCTGCTTGCCCCATCGTTTCGAGCAAGCGTTTGCACCGCTTTACTCGCACTCTCATGGCGCAGGGCTGGCCGCGTTCTACCCCAAGTGGGTGGCGCTTCTGGATGAACATAACGTGGCCCGCACTTTGCCGAAGTCGGTTAACAAATTCGACTCACTGAGCCAATACGTCGACAGCATTCTGTATGACCTGCGACTTGATCAGTTAGAAGACGAGTTGAAAGAAACGTCCATCAGTGCTGCCAGTATCATCACGCGCATTACTGGCAACACCCTGAATGACCCACTGGTAAACCAATTAGGCGCGGGCGTTATAACACGTCTCCTGCAACAGATCACAGGACATTAATCATGCACTACTCTCTGATTTGTACAGAAAAGGGCAAGCAGCACTATGCCCTCGAGTCCACGACACCTGCAGCCCCTGAATTCCTGCTTCTGGAAGTTAATTATGCGACCATCTGCGGTTCTGACTACATGGTGCTTCAAGGTACCCACCCCTACAAAAAGTATCCTGCCATTCTGGGCCATGAACTGGTTGGCAAAGTGGTGCAGGCCGGGGATGGCTCTCGGTTCATCTGTGGCGAGCAGGTAACAGCACTGTCGTACGGATCGTGTGGCCAATGTGATTATTGCAAACAGCAACTCACTAATCATTGCCTCGAGAAGATCACCTATAACACAGCGGGCAGCAGTGGTGCATTCAGCCGACACATGCACGTGCACGAGAGTTCGCTAGTGACAATTCCCGAAGATTCCAAACCACATGACTTTGTGCTGGCCGAACCGTTGAGCATCGTGGTGCATGCACTGCATAAAGTACGCGTCGAGGCTTCTGATAACGTTTTGATAATCGGTGCCGGTGCCATGGGACTGCTCAGCGCCATTGTGTGTAGAGAAGTTCATAACGTCTCAAACGTGACACTGCTTGAGACGCACTCCTCTCGCCAGGCGTTTGCGGAATCACTGGGTTTTCTTTCGGCACTGCAGTTCGAAGATATTCCGAAAGACAGTGTAGATATGATTATTGTCGCAGGCGGCAGCGCCCTGGACTTTGACCTCGCACTGTCCCGTTTGAACATTGGCGGCACATTATTGCTTATTTCATATTTCGATACGCTTAGCCAGTTGGACATGAATACGGTTGTCCGCAAGGAAATCAAGATAGCAGGATCCTTTCTGAGCACACTTGATGACTTGAGCGTGTCGGTGGAAATGATCAAACGATCACAGCACAACGAGTCCTTATTGAGCAAGGTGATTGTCGAACGTATTTCGTTCGGTCAGCTAAAGGATTTCATGCTGCGTACGGGCACGGTCGGGAAAACCATCGTTGAATCACCTGGAGTCCTCTCATGACACTCAAAGCTTTCGTCATCGGCGCAACCGGCTGGACAGGCGCTGAAATCATTCGCTTGCTCGACAGGCATCCTCATGTGACAGATATCTATGCGGTGTCCCGAGAGCGCGACGTTTCGCTCGAATCCCTACACCCCAACCTGACCGGTATTGATAAAAAGACGCTGCAACTGGAACAACTGAACGATGTTGAGGCCGATTGCGCTTTTATTTCCTTGCCGTCGGGCGCTGCGCATGAAGTGGCCGTTCAACTGAGCAAAACCAGGACACGCATCATTGACCTAGGTGCGGATTTTCGTTTTTCGAAGCCCGGTCAGTTCGAAACAGTCTATGGCAAACCTCATGGCGCACCGGCTCTGCAGTCACAGTTTACCTATGGTTATGTTGAAGAATATAAAGATCAGATAAGCGACAGCCGCTATGTAGCCAACCCGGGCTGCTATGTCAATGCCGCGCTCTGTGGGCTGGTCCCTTTGATCAAAGCGGGAATGATCGACACACACAGTATTTTCATCAGCGCCGTCAATGGCACATCAGGCGCTGGCAATAGCGGCATGAAAGAGCTTTTACATTACAACATGTTCGCCAACATGCTGGCGTACTCGCTAAACGGGCATCGTCATACCGCCGAAATCAAGAACATCATACAGGCGACAACCGGCGCGGACGCTAATATTTCCTTAATCACTTCACACGGAAATTTCACCCGTGGCATATTCATGGTTCAGGCAATGAAGCTGGCGCCCAACATTGATTTGGACCGCCAGAAAATACTGGATTTTCTGCAAACCTATTACCAGGACAATCCATTTGTATTTGTAGTAGGCCACCACCAGCAATCAAAAGGTATTGAAAAAAACTACGGCATTTATCCACAACTTTCAAAAGTAATAGGTTCCAATGCCTGCCACCTGTCGGTGGACATTGTTCCTGAAACCCGCGAACTCCGTATCGTCAGTGTCATTGACAACCTTGTGAAAGGCGCTGCGGGAACGGCCATTCAAAACATGAACATCATGATGGGCTTTGATCAAAAAACAGGACTGAGCAACTATGGACTCTAAACGTGATGTACTTATTGTCGACCCTATTCATATCCACTTGAAGGACTATTTGTATAGCCGTCACAACGTAACAGTCAAATCCCCTATTAGCCGAAAGGAGCTGCTTGACTGCATCGAAGACTTTGACCTTCTGGTTCTGCGAAGCGGTGCGCAGGTGGACAGCGAACTGCTGGAGCGAGGTACTCGCCTGACGACCATTGTTCGGGCAGGCACAGGCACCGATAATATTGACCTTGAGGCCGTCCAGCAGAAAGGGATCGATTTTTATAATACGCCCAGTACCAACTCCAGATCCGTGGCCGAGTTAAGCTTCGGGCTCATGCATTGCCTTTACCGCCATATTAAAAAAGCCAGTGTAGAAATAGAGGGTAATCTCTGGAACAAGAAAGCGTTTCAGGGTTTTGAATTGTCGGGCAAGACGCTGGGCCTGGTCGGTTTCGGCAGCATTGGTCAACAAATCGCAAACATTGCCCGAGGCTACGGAATGAACATCCATAGCAAGGTGCAGCATTATTCGCAAGAGCGCGCCTCCGCGTTACAACTGCACTCTATTTTCCTGCATGAAGAGCTCGACACACTTCTAGCTGCCAGCGATATCGTGGTCGTTTGCTGCCCGTACGAAGAGCGAACCAAGAACCTGCTCGCTCGGCACAACCTGCCACTGCTCAAGCCCAGCTCCATTCTGATCAATGTGGCACGCGGAGGGGTTGTCAGTGAAGAGGACCTGTACGAAGCGCTGGCGACTAAACAACTTTATGCCGCTGCCAGCGACGTATTCGTTAACGAACGTCAGCCGTCACCGCTGTTCACTCTCGATAATTTTATCGGAACACCTCACATCGGGGCGATGACTCATGAATCTCAGAAAAAAATAGCCGACCTGATCATCGACTTTCTGGAAGAGAAAAGCCTGATTCACTACCCGAAAAACGCCGACATCCCTACGTACGCAGCCGGCCATCTTTAATAACACCGTAAACCATTCTCCAACAGGACGGACATCATGAGTATCCAAGCAAAATTACTGGCCAACAAAAAAACTCAATTCATGGAAGCTCACAACGGCCTGAGCGCCAAAATTGTCGAGCAAACAGGCTTTGAGGCCATTTGGGCATCAGGTCTTTCAATGAGCGCCTCGATGGGGCTTTCTGATCGCAACGAGGCGTCCTGGTCCCAGGTATTGAATGTTTTGGAACAGATGTCGGATAACGTCGATATCCCTATTCTGGTGGACGGCGATTCCGGGTTCGGAAACTACATCAATGTGATTCGGTTCGTTAAGAAGCTCAAACAGATCGGTGTTCACGCCGTGTGTATTGAGGACAAGCTTTTCCCCAAAACCAATTCTTTTATTGGCGAAAATCAGGACTTGGCCTCGATTGAGGAGTTCAGTAACAAAATCAAGGCAGCCAAAGATACCGGCGGCGGCGAGTTCACTGTTGTTGCCCGCGTGGAAGCCCTTATCTCCGGAAAATCCATGGAGGAAGCACTTGAGCGCGCACATGCTTACCGAGATGCAGGCGCGGATGCGATACTTATCCACTCCAAGAAAAAAGACGCGCATGAGGTGTTTGAGTTTGCAACACGCTGGTCTGGAAAGTCGCCCATCTTCGCCGTGCCGACCAAGTATTACCGCACAGACTACAGTGAGTTCGTCAATCACGGTATCAACAATCTGATCTGGGCGAATCACCTCATCCGCAGTTCGATACGCAGTATGAAAGAAACGGCGCAGACCATTTATCAGGAAAAGTCCCTGATCAATATAGAAAACAATGTGTCTTCGCTTGAAGAACTGTTTTCATTAACGAACGAGCGCCACATGGAAGAACTCGAAAGTCTTTACGACAAGTCTTCCCGCTGAGCACAAAATCGAACACCCCGTTGAAGATGACCAGGCAACAGGCTGCATCAATCACATCTTGTATATAACGTGTCTCTACCCGGCTGTCACACAGACACGCCTATGGAGTTCAACATGACGAATATCGCTATTATTGGTGGCGGGCCCAACGGCATGTATTTTCTAAATGGAATTTACAGCCTGCTCAAAAACCTTGATGGAAAAAAAATTAGTATCTCGCTGTTTGATACGTATGGAAACTTTGGTTCGGGGTGGGCACATTCGCCGAAACAAGCCAAGACCAGTATGTTGAATCGTATTGTGGGTCAGCTGTCATTCGCCCCGGACGGCACCAATATCGAGAATACGTCGCTGCCGCCCTGCCCGCGAATCACTTTCAGCGATTGGCTGCAGCGAAAATACAGAGAAACACACAACGAGCGTTACAAAAAATCGGCGGACGAATTTCCTACCCGCGAACTGTACGGTGAGTCGCTTTGCGAAATTTTTCACGAACTGGTCTCAGATCTTCATGATGCGGGGGCGGAGGTCAAGCTTTTCACCGAGAATGTAACCAGTATTAACAAGGTTGGCGACAAGCGTTATCAGGTGATTACCCAGAAACAACCGCATCCGGACGTGTTCGACCTAGTGATGCTCGCCACCGGCCACCAGGAATCCCGCGATAACTTCACGCTTGCATCGACCTTAAAGAAACATATTGAATATCACAATTTTGCCTACCCGCTGTTCGATGTCCCTGACTGGAAGGAGAAACGCATTGGCGTCATCGGGATGGGGCTCACGGCAATCGACACCCTCCTCTACTACACCGAAAACAAGGGCGGCGAATTCTACAGAGAAGGAGAGCAGCTGCGTTATCGCCGATCAGGTAACGAACCACAACGTTTGTTTGCACTTAGCCGCTCAGGTTATTTTACCTACAGCAGGCCGCATAATCTCAAGGAAGTAGACCTCGCCAAGTACGAACATAACGGCTATTTCTACACCCGCGCACTGGTGGACACGCTGCGTGAACGGCTGGGCTACCCAGCGCATAGCGAAAGCTCTTCGGAAAATCATCGCCATCAGCTGGATTTCGATGTGCACGTTTTTCCAGTCCTGATGCTGGAGCTGCAGTTGTGCTACTACCGCATATTATTTGGCCCGGAATTATTGAACGTCATGGTGGCGCAGAGCACCCCGCTGGTGGATGCCTTTGTCGCCGGACACAACCAGCACAACAGACAAAAAGAGACGGCGATTGCCTGGCTCACCAAAGCAGTAGAAAGAATCGCTCATGAAGCGGTCTTTAAAGTCAGACGCTTTCTGCATGACGGCACCGCCTCGACAATAGAAGGTATTCCGATAGAAACGCTGGTAAATCGTTATATCGAAGTGCTGTATGGTCAGCAGGCCAATCCGGAGCTGTCCACATTCGAGGCGGCGCAACATGCATTGAACGGTTCAAGCCCCTGGGGGCACAGCAGCGCACCCGAAGCACACCTGTTCAATTGGGATTTCATCGTTGATCCCATCACGCATATGGACTTTCCGATCTCCACTCCATGGCGTGAACGACTGCTGAACTTCATGAAATGGGATCGGCTGCAGTCCGAACAAGGCAATCTGGACAATCCTTATAAGGGGGCCTGTGATGATGTATTTCGCGACCTGCGTCAAACGGTGGTCTATGCGGTGGATTTCGGGGGCATTACACCCGCTTCCTACAACAGAATGCTGAAAGATTTTTACGCTGTGCATAACCGGGCAGCAAACGGCAATTGCATTGAACTGATGGAGAAAATCGAAGCCCTGATTGCGGCCGATGTTATTGATGTCACTTATGCCAAAGCCAATATTCAGATTGATAATGACGTTGTGTGGCTGCACAGCCTGAGCGATCCAGGGGAGTTCACCACGCTTGATGTGATGATCGACGCCAAGCTTCATAATTTCGATATCAAAAAAGCCAAAAACCATCTTTTTTCCAATCTGGTGGAGCAAGGTATCGCGTCTTATTGGGTCCATAAGGACTGCTACGGCGTTGATACTTCCCTGTCGGGCTTCAACATCACTCGGGAATTTCAGTTCATCAATTCGCAAGGCAAAAAAGAACGGGTGTTCTGCGTGGGCCAGCCGTCCGAAGGCATCATGTTTTTCCAGAATGGCTCGATCAGACCCAATGTCAATCATCACGTTGCCAACGATATTCTGTCTTGCCTGAATGCAGTCAACAGAGAGTTACTGGAACTTACCATCAGCGCACCGAAGAATAAAGAGTCATCGCTGACCTTACCTTAAAGTACGGCCAGGGCGCTCAGTGAGACTGAGCGCCTGGACGTTCGCCGTCGCATCGACGGACACCCTCATTTTGAGCCTAATTTATTGCGAGACTGAATATGTACATGTATCCATTCTTAGACTACCAGGCGGACGTCCCTAAAGTCGTATCGGGTCAAGGTATCTGGCTTTTCGACGAACAGGGCAAAGGCTACATCGACGCCTCTTCCGGCCCAATGACTGTCAATCTGGGACATTGTCATCCTGCGGTTATCAGCGCCATGCAGCGTCAGGTTGAACGCCTGCATTTTGCCTACCGCTTACACTTCCGAAGTGATGAAGCTGAACAGTTGTCTACCCGACTAATCGAGCTCTCAAACGATAATAAAGGTTATGCCTTCTTTTTAAACGGTGGCTCCGAAGCGTCCGAAGCCGCTTATCGTATAGCGCTGGATCACTATCGCTATCAAGGCAAAGAACAAAAAAATGTGGCACTGGGCCGACGTATTACCAATCACGGCAATACCATTCAGTCATTGGGTTACGGTGATGACAGGGCCCGAAAGGTCAATCTGCTGGGTAGCGCCATTGACCCGGAAATCAGCGAAGTAAAACTCCCGCCCTGCTATTGCCTCCATTGCCCAATGGGCAAAGCTCCGCAAAACTGCCAGTTGGAATGCGTAACCGAATCCTTGGACGTCATTGATCGCTTCGGAGCTGATCGTATCGCCTGTGTTTTCATAGAACCTGTTACAGCGTCTTCTGGCGGAGCGCTGGTTCCCCACGAACGATACATGAGTGAGCTGAAGGCAGGCCTCGCAGAGCGCGACATCCTGCTGATTGCCGACGAAATCGTCACAGGGCTCGGGCGCACGGGTGAATGGTTCAACATGAAAACATGGGGGACGGAGGCCGATATCACGATTATCGGAAAGGGGCTGGGTGCCGGGTTTACACCCATATCGGGTTTGCTGGTTTCGCGCGATATCGGACAACGACTGGCCAGCCACAATCCACCCCATTTCATCGGGCATACCTACTCCGGAAATCCACTGTCGACGGGTATTGCACTGTCCGTGCTGAACACGGTTGAGCACGAGGTAGGGTTACAGGCGATCAGAAGTAAAGGTCTGTACTTCAGGGAGACACTTATAGAAAGACTGAACACGCTACCCTGCATTGCAGACATCCGTGGCCAAGGGCTTCTGTGGGCAGTAGAAACGACCCTGGACAGGAGCCTAGCGCAGAAGTTTATCCATTGCGGTCATGAACACGGCATCAACCTGTACGCTTGTCGCTCTTCGGGTAAGGACGGGAACGCATTGACGTTTCTGTTTACTCCGCCTTTTATCATCACTGAAGACGAGATTGATGAACTGGTTGACCGATTCAGAAAAGTGTTCGATCACGCGCTATGAATACACAACCTGTCCTCATCTACAGCGCTGGCATCAATATCAATCAGGGGGTGCAGGAGCACCCCAGGATTGATGAAGAAGTTTCGTCACTGATGCCGCTGCTCGCGACTGAACAGCGGATCATCATCCTGAATCACCAGGGCGACTTCAAAAAAGGTACAGCGCAGCAGACCCCTTGGCTCGCAACGCTGCTGGCACATAGGCTGGGTCGGCAAGTGGCCTATCTGGAAGATTGTGTGGGTCCGGTGTCACTTGAATATGCGCGCCGCATGGCACCCGGCTCAATAGCCTTGTTCGGCAACACTCGCCTTTACCCACAAGAACAAAAGAACGACAGAGATTTTGCACAACAGCTGTCAGCGCCGGGAGACCATCTGGTGATCGGCGGCTTTTGTAAGCTGCACCGCAAAAATGCGTCCAATGACGCGATAAAAGAGTTTCTGCCTTGGCAGTACTCGCAGGGAGTGAGTAGCCAGCTTCACACCCTCCAGCACCTGTATGAAACGCTTTACGCGCATCGACGAACTGTCCTGCTGCTGGGTGGCAATAAAATAGAAAAAGTCGACTTTTTAGGTGCACATCAGGGGCGCCTGAATGTACATGCGATTATTGTGGGGGGCGCGGTGTTGAATAGTGTGCTCAACACACTGGGCTTTCCGATAGGTCGTTCGGTTCACTACCCATTGGAGCTTACCCAAGAGGTGTTGCGCAAGATTCATTTGCCTGAGGTGTTGTTGGTCGAGGATCACAGTGGAGCCGTCGTACCTCGCCACTTTCTGGGCGTGAAGGCAGATGACAGCATTATCGACTTCATTGTTGATGCGCGTATTTTCAACGAGGTCGAGCTCGCGCCGGATACGTTTTCATTTTTCGCGGCAGGCCCTCTCAGCACCCCGGCGAGTCAGTATTCCCATGAGTGTTACCACCGGCTTGAGCAAGCTGGCGTGAATGGATTATTCATGGGCGGAGATACGCTTACCGAGGTAAGGACCTTTTCCAACTGCTCCTCGGGGGGCGGAGCAGCCCTGGCGTTTTTCTCCTCAGCAAATGCACTTCCGTCATACGGAGAGCCTTCATGAGAAAACCATCGATTCTCTCCGGCAGTTTGATGCAAGTCCACAGGCATTGTGCTCAGGAGCTTCTCGGGACGCTGCTGGTTCGTCTGGTTTATTTTATCGCTTACCCGTATATGGTCATTGTCTTCGAACAGCAGTTCTCACTTAATCAGCTTGAGTCTGGCGCACTGTTATTCACTGCCACCCTCTCCGCGTTCTTTGCCACGCAACTTGCTGGGCATGCGATAGATGCGGGTAACCTGAGGCGCACGCTGGTCGCCTCAAGCCTCGTTCTGGGGTCAGCTATTGCCATGCTCATGACGCCTTATCTGGCCGTTGTCGTGACCGGGCTCATAGGGCTTACGATTTCCACCCGAACACTGGAGATGGGGTTCAAGGTTAATCTCAGCGATCGCGCGCCGGGCGAAGTTATCGAAATGGCGCACAGCGCTCGCTACTATTATGTAAACATCGGGGGGGCAATTGCACCGGCGCTGGTAGCACTGGCAGGCATACATAACCGGGATTTTCTGCTTTACGGTTGCCTGGCCTGCACATTGATCATTGCACTTTATGCCTTACTGAATACTTTTTCGGCTGGGCAGAAAAAACGGAACATTGTACTGACTGCAGGGCTCAGGATCATTTTTCAGGATAAGAATTTTCTCGCATTGTGTGCCTTCTGCGTGCTGTGTTATCTGGTCATTCACAGCAATGATATTGTCTTGTTGATGCTGTTGAACAGCCAGTTTGCCCCGCCCCAGGCAATCAGGCTTTACGCAACCATCCAGATCATCAATACGGTGATGGTCGTGTTCATGTATTTCAGCATCAATCAAGCTCTTCAGCGGTTCAATTTGAAGCAGCGAATATTTATTGCGCTGGGTTTCTTGATCCTTAGCCAGGTCATCGTGTCATCTTGCTCACTGGACTCATACGCAGCCTTGCTGCCTTATGCCATCCTGCTCAAACTGGGTGAAATAATTGTGATCTCTACCACCAATTTCGCGATGGAGATACTGACACCGGTGCGTTACAAGGGCGCTTATTTTTCTTTTTTTTATATCTACATGCTGGGCATGGCGTGCGCCCCGCTGCTGGGAGGCATATTTGTCTACGCTGACCAAGGAAACCTGTACTTTTTCCTCTTGTCGGGTGTGCTGATCTGCTGCTTTTACCTTTTCAATCGGGTCTGTGCATCAGGCAGACTCACCTACTCTGGAGCGTGTCATGACCGAACATCCAATTGAGCATTTTCACCACTGGTGGAACGAAATCAAAAGTGCCCGGACACTCAAGCATCCAGGAGCTATGTGCGTATCGACGACGGACGAAAACGGCTTTCCCAATGCTCGTTTTGTCGATCTGAAATCTGTCGATGAGCAGGGATTTGTTTTCTGCACGTTTCTGGATTCGCAAAAAGGCAGTGAACTTCAGAGTAATCCACAGGTAGCGTTGACATTCTGGTGGGAGCTTCAGGGTTATCAGGTCAGGGTCAGGGGAATCGCCAATGCCGTTCCCGAGGAAAAGGCAGAGGCGTACTGGCAGACCCGCTCCAGAAGTGCACAGCTGACAACCCTCAGTTGTCACCAGAGCCAGCCGCTTTCCTCAGAGCACGAAATGCTGGAACGATTCGAGGGTATGAAAAAGAAGCTCGCAAACAAATCCATACCAAAGCCCGAAAACTGGGGAGGATTTATCGTACGACCTGTGACGATAGAGTTTCTGACGTTCCGGGAGAATCGGCTGCACCTGCGTGAACGCTATACCAAGACCCCGCAGGGGTGGGAAAAAGATCTGCTGCAGCCATAAGAGCAGCCGCGGTAAAAGTGCACGGGGCGACTTCTACTCTTTCACCACTGCAGGTGCAGGTCTCATCCGCGATAAGGGACACACCTGCAGCCACGCCAAGCACCCCCAGATAAGTCGATGCGTAAATGGTCTCCAAACATCAGTGCCGACCCGATCAGCGTAACAGGTGGCTTCAGATACACGAGCACTGACTCCAGGACAGAACGAATATCAGCTGTAAGCCAATCAAGCTCATGGAAAGCCTTCATATGAATGATGCTCGTCTGATGCATCAAGGTCCTTGGGCAACAGATCGTCGAACGTGATGGGATCTATTCCAAGACGCTCGTACTGCTCATCTGCGCGCCTTGTCAGGTCGCGCTTCAACGTCATCCACTTGCCGAGGGTTTGTCCGATCCCGTCGTCTGAAGCAAGATGCCAGAACTCGTTGACGTCTTCAGAGGAGTAAGGATAGTGAAACGACAGGACCAGCGACATTCGACGGCCTTGCACTACCGGCTCAACGCCGTGAAACAATTTACTGCCGTGGATAAATAACGAATCGCCCACGCTGACGAGACTGGCTTTTCTGACAAGCTCACGTTGAGGCGTTTCCCTGTGAAACGTATCAACCGGACCTTCGTGATAAAGAAACTCGCCGCCCTGGAACTCGCTGGCATCTGACATCAGCATGTTCAGGACAAAACAGGTACCGTCGGTATGCCACATACCGACCTGCTGTTTTTGCTCTGGCGTATGACGCGGGTAATAATAATTAACCTGCGAGCGAGCATTGACCAGTGGATAAGGGACGAGCGGCACGCCGGCGATACGCGAGACCGCCAACAAAAATGCACGGCTATTCATCATGTCATTAATAAATTTCGAGTATCGGGTCGCCCCTCGTGTACGTTTGGTAATGATCCAGTCCCGCTCTTCCGAATAACTCTCCAAGGCCGTACACTCATGCCGCAACGCCATGATTGCCTCATCTGCCAGCCATCGACGCAGACTGGCGATGGCCGTTATCCGCTCAGGGCGGACGCCTCCCAATAGAGCGCTTTTATAACCCAGATCGGCAAGCGTTCCGGAGTTCCGTACGCAACCAGGACGAACCTGCACAAATCGATCATCCCATCCTAGCGATACCGTCTCCTCAGCGAGAGATCGCCTGGATACACGCGTAAACGTTGTTTTCAATGCCAACCGTGCCCGGCTGAAACCTTTTGCAAAAACCGGCAGCGTATAGTTATTGTTATCCATTAGAACGTCCTCCTGACGCTCTGCGTCTGATCATTGAAACGGGCGAGCTGGTAAACGACACTTCCGTCGCCGGTCAAGAACTCGTCAGTCACCGACAGCCCCTGGTACTGACGAATGGCGCGAAACTGCTCAAGGGTGTACTTCAAACAAATGTTAGTGATCAGACAACCGAGGACACCGTCGCGCCTCCCCGGCTGTAGGGTAACGGCAGCGTAAATTTCACGGCCCAGTACCGGTATTGTCAAAAGCGTTACGATATGATCGCCGATCGTTTGAACGCTCTGAAGTTGGCTAACCAACCTTGAAAAGGTAGCCATGTAGTCATTTTCGTAAAAATCAAAGATATGTTTGTTGTTACCGTCGACATAAAGTTGCATTTCCGAAACGACGTATGTTGTCCTACCTCCTAAATTTCCGAGCAGTTTGCCGATGACTTCAGGCATTTCATTACCTTCCTGAAAGCCCAGCATTGTGATCAACGTCAAGTCTTGCTGCCTGTCGATATCAGGCCGTAAAAGATGATGATAATTGGCCGCCATATAACGAAAATCATTCCCATCACTGAGCAATGGTGAAATAGCCTCTTTCATTGAAAGCTCTGAGGTTTCATTGATATCTACTGCGGTATAGAGCACCATGCCAGAATCATCAGTCCTTAAAGCACGGACCAGCTGAGAGGTCTTGACTGGCTCGGGTCCAAGCTCCACATAGTGAACTTTTTTTCCTCTAGCCAAAGCAGCCAAGTGCTCACCTAGCGCAGCGAGAGTGCGACCAAGTGAGCCCTGCCCCCCTATACCGCTACAAAGACCCTGCGTGAAAATACCTTCATGATTAAGGCGATGCATGAGTGAGAAAATCTCTTCACTAACAAGATTACTTGGTGAGCGAGTGACGCGGCCCGACTTAAGCGTTGAATATTTTTCCTCGTTCTCGACACTCCATATTTGTGCTGACTCAAACCCCTTACACCCACGCAACGCTTTAAGAACCAATTCACTGATAGACATCAATATTTTCCAAACTCCATGGAGAACAGCCGTTAAACACACAGAGTGAACCTATAGCAACGCCGATAACTTGTCGATTTGAATGATCAAAATCTGTAATTAAAAGGAATTGAATTATGGCGCGCGGATTGGATGTTGATGTATTGAGGACGTTTCATGCGGTGGCGCGACTAGGACGTTTCAAGGAGGCGGCAGGTTACGTCAACCGAAGCCCTTCTGCGGTCACGACGCAAATTCAAAAGCTTGAGGAACTGGTGGGACAACGTCTTTTCAACCGTAATAACCAACTGGTCGAACTCACTCAATTTGGTCGACGCTTACTGGCAGATACAACCGAATTCCTACTCAGTCACGACCGCCTGATGGCCTCCTTGTCGCCGCAGTTGCTTAAAGGAAAGCTCAGGCTTGGAGTACCCGACTCTTACGCAGCAAGCGTGATGACAGATCTGCTGCCGGTGTTTGTGATGAGCAACCCTTTGCTCCAACTGGAGGTGGAAGCCCGTTCGAGTTGCGAGCTGTTCAGCCTTTTCTCGCGACATCTACTGGATATTACCTTGATGGTTTCTCCGCAGCGTTTGGGCCAGGGCGAGTTGATCTGGACAACCTCACCTTGCTGGGTAGCGTCACGGGAGTTCAAATATGATCCTGACATGCCCTTGCCAATAGCAGTACAGCTCCAAGGCTGCCCCTATCGTGACGCCGCGATCAATGCCCTCCGGGAAGCAGGACTGCCCCATCGGATTCTGCTCGAAAGTGCAAGTTCTCCTGCGGTTGAAGCCACTGTCCGTAGCGGCATGGCCGTCGGGCTGATGGAAACCGGCATGCTGAGCGACGCCCTGACCGCGAACATCGAAGGACTGACCCTACCGGTGCTGCCAAAACACTACATTTATCTCTTGAGTGATACCGACAATCCTGGAGCCATGCAGCTGCAAGGATTGCTTATACGTACTTTCAAACGCTGAGTCTTAACGTACTTTCAAGCGCCTGTTGATCCCGCCCAATAACCTTCAGCGTGGGTTAATACAGGCCTTCCTCAGCCAATTTAAGTTGATCACGCCCACCACTTCCAGCGCCGAGTGTCAGGTTGCCATTTCTCAAAACCAATATGAACGGACAGTAAATGACGGCAGATCACATGTCATCTGATAATCAGAGCGGAGACGCTTTGACTCTGAGTTTTTCCATCATCGGCCCGATAAACGCAAACTGGCGGTCTTCGAAAAGTCGGACCGCCCCATCGACCTCGTAGCGACAGGCCCAACCCACGTCAGGAGACCGTCACCGCAGCTGTGTTGGTCTAGGTTCTGTACGAAAAGTCGGCGAGCGAAGGTCAGGCAAGGCAAAAACAGGCGAGGAAGCAGAGTCTACGTGTTGTAAATGAGCATTCCGATCGGACTCGCGCACGAGCCTGTTTTTAACGCAGCATCACCGAGCGCAGCCACTTTACATACAGAGCCTAGGCCACCCTATCGAGTTCGGCCAGTAGATCAGGCTCGATGATCAGTTCGCTGGCACTGAGGTTCTCGCGCAAATGCGCGACCGAGGACGTACCGGGGATCAGCAGGATGTTCGGCGAGCGTTGCAGCAGCCAGGCCAGTGCGACACACAGCGGCGACGCTTTCATGCGGCTTGCCACGCTGGACAGGGTTTGTGACTGCAAAGGCGAAAAACCACCCAGCGGGAAGAACGGCACATAGGCAATGCCCTGCTCGTTCAGCTCGGCGATCAGCGATTCGTCAGAGCGGTGAGACAGGTTGTAATGATTCTGCACGCACACGATGTCAGCCATGCCCTGTGCCTGCTTGATCTGTTTCGCCGTGACGTTGCTCAATCCCAGATGGCGGATAAGGCCTTGCTCCTGAAGCCTGATCAGCGCGCCGAACGGTTCTTCGATGGAGCCGTCGGCGGGCGCTTGATGATCTCCCCACGCACGGAAATTGACCACATCGAGCGCTTCCAGGCCGAGGTTCTTCAGGTTGTCGTGAACAGCCCGGGTCAACTCTGCCGGACTGAATGCAGGATTCCATGAAGCATCAGAACCACGCACCGCACCGACCTTGGTCACGATCAGCAGGTCATCCGCATACGGGTGCAGTGCTTCGCGAATCAGAGTGTTGGTGACATGAGGGCCATAAAAATCTGCGGTATCAATATGATTGATGCCTTGCGCGACGGCTTCGCGCAGCACCGCAATGGCGGCCTCGGGATCCTTGGCTGGGCCGAACACACCCGGGCCGGCCAGTTGCATCGCGCCGTACCCCATGCGATTGACATGGTGGTTGCCCACCTGGAATGTGCCTGTCTTTTCTGGATTGCTCATTTCATGCGCCTTGATCCGATGTGTATGCCGCACTATAGACATTGGCCACCTGGTTGATAATCAGGTGCAATCAGCACAGGCTGTACGGCTCAGAGAACAGCCCGCACCAGACCTTCAATACAAAAAATCGAGCAGACAAGCGTGAATACAGACATTCAGGATTTGCTGGCATTTGTCGCGGTAGTCAACGCCGGAGGCTTTCGCGAGGCCGCCCGGGTCAGCGGCAAATCCGCCTCCAGTCTCAGCGATGCGATTCGCCGCCTGGAATCAAGGCTTGGCGTGCGCTTGCTCAACCGTACAACGCGCAGCGTGGCGCCTACCGAAGCCGGTGCCAAGCTGATGGAGCGCATTGTGCCCGCCCTTGGCGAAGTCGAGTCCGCGCTGGATGTGGTCAATGATTTCCGTGATCGCCCTTCCGGCACCTTGAGGCTGAACGTGCCCGTCAGCGCCGCCAGACTGGTGCTGCCGTCGATCATCACGCCCTTTCTGCAGATGTACCCTGATATCCGTCTGGAAGTGGTCACCGAAGAGAGCTTCGTCGACATGCTCGCGGCAGGCTGTGATGCGGGTATTCGTTACGATGATCGTCTCGAGCAGGACATGATCGCCGTGCCGATCGGTCCGCGCTTCCAGCGCTTTGCAACCGCCGCGTCACCCGCTTATCTGAATGTCAGAGGACGCCCCGGGCATCCACGAGACCTGCTGGGCCATGCTTGCCTGCGAGGCAAGTTCCCCAGCGGAAATCTGCCACCCTGGGAATACGAGCGTGATGGAGAGGTTGTCAGGGTCGACCCGAACGGGCCATTGATTGTGAGAATCGGCGGCGCGTTTGACCTGACGGTGCAATGCGCAATGGATGGCCTGGGCGTTGTTCACCTGTTCGAAGACTGGCTGCGTCCACACCTGGACAGCGGAGCACTGGAGCCGATCCTTGAACCGTGGTGGCAACGCTTTACCGGGCCGTACCTTTATTATCACGGCAGACGCTACCTGCCCTCACCGCTGAGGGCTTTTGTGGACTTCATCAACGCCGGTCGAGACGCCAGTAGCTAACCTTGCAAACTGGCGATTCGACTGCAAGCACCCGCCCGCTGTCAGCTCATCGCCGGGACCGCGCCCAGCGAATGACGACGTGGTGCTGCCATGGCAAACAGCTCATCAACACGTCTGACTTCTTCTGTACTCGGTTTGATCAGCACCGCGCATGCCACGAAAACGCCTGCGTTGAAGATCAGACCGATGATGCCGCTGGTCAACGACCCCAGTGCCGGAATGTCGTCGGGGTAAATCGTCGTCAGCACAATCGCGATGACAATGCCGACCAGCATGCCGCCAATCGCCCCTTGCTTGTTGCCATGCCGGCTGAACACACCGAAGAACAGCGGAACGGCCAGCTGGATAATGCCCTGGTAGGAAATCTGCGCCAGCAGTTGCAGGCGTGCATAGTCGAAGGTCAGGTAGGCCAGCAGCGACGCCGCAGCGATAAATACCACCATACCGGCCTTGGCCAGAATGGTCTTTTCACGGTCACTGCGCGGTTTGTTCCAGGTCGCCAGATCATTGGCGAACTGCGTACCGCACACCTGAACACAGCCGTCGACGTGACCGATACTGGCCGCCAGGACGATCATGATCGCGACCGCCAGCAGCCACGGGCCGCCGATATCGAACAGGGACAGAAACCAGCCGTGTTGCGGATGCGCAGCGACGTTCGGATCCTGGCTGATGGCTGCGGCGAACAGCATCAGGATGCCGTAGAAACCACCCACCAGCAGGATGGTCAGCAGCGTGCCTTTCTTCACTGAACGCACACCGCTGGCGGTATAGATACGCTGAAAACTCATGGGCCAGCACATCGAACCGATCACACCCGTGAAGATCAGGCTGAACATGTACATCGGACCATACGTACTGCCCGCGCCGCCAGGAATGACCAGCATGCTGGCCGGCAGTTGCGACAGATTCGAGAATGAAGCCTGAGCACCGAACAGCAAAAAGATGCACAACGCAGCGCACAGTACGTAAGCGATCAGCCCCTGATACATGTCGGTCATGATCAGCCCGCGCATGCCCATGCTGACCGTCCAGTATTGGCGGATCAGAATGACGGCGACCCCGACCAACAGGCAGGTGGTCACACCCCAACGGCCGAAGCTGGCGAACTGGAATAGCGTGGCCAGCGCCTGAATGCCCATCACCACCCAGGGAAACACCGAGATGATGCCGATGATCGACGCAATGCGTTTGACCACCGGACTGTTGAAGCGCATGCCCAGCAAGTCAGGTTGAGTGGTCAGATTGAAGCGCTTGCCCCAGGTCCAGGCCCGGTTGGCCATCAGGTACATCGCGGTCACACCGAGCGTGGCGTACACCATGCCGTAAAACCCCAACGCTCCGCCGACCGACAAGGCAAAGAATGCCGTAAAGGTTGCGCCCGGCCACCAGGAGTTGGTGTAGCACATGGCAATGAACCAAGGGCCGTAGGAACGCCCGCCCACCGCATAGTCGGAAAAGCTGTCGCTTTTGCGGTTGGTCGCATACAGCACCGCAATCATGCCCGCGAGAAAGACGCCGATCAGGCCGAAGGTCATGTAAAGATCGGAAACACTCGTTGTGCTGATCATTGCGCGCCCCCTTCATCAGGAATTTCGCCGAGTAGAGACTCGACGACATACAGCACCCACAGGCCCAGGCCCATCAGCACCGCAATCAGAATCCAGTAAAAGATCGGCAACGGGATGCCGAGCACCATGACGGCACTGCCGCTGACCTGGAGATAGAACGGCGGAAACAGCGCCATCATCAATAGCGCGAAGAAATAAACGCCGAAGACCAGGCTTTTCAGGCGGCCGGGCTGTGCGGTGGACGGAATGGTACTCATCGGGTGCTCCTTGAATTTCAGAATCGGGCGGTGAAGTGACCGGATAAAACTCAAGCAGTGAAAGGAATGTGCGGTGAGCCGCTACGTTTTTCTTATTGGATGTCTGGCGGTGGCGGGGTCAGGCTTGCCTCAGCCAGGTTTCCCATTGTGAATCGTTGATGATGCTGCGCGCGCGCATGTGCTTCCAGGCGCCGTATTTATAGAAATCGAAATCCAGTTGCGAGACGGCGTGCTGAACCATCGCCCAGGTTGACCACTTGATATCTGCCAACGCCTTGTTCAGTTTGATGCGCGCCACGGTCTGCGCACTGACGTGGCCGAAATAATCTTCGATCAACGCCAGCTCCATGTCATCACTGAAAAACATTTCGCCGAACCACAATGCCAGCTCGTAATGCCGGTCGTTGTTGGAGGCGTACTCAAAGTCCACCAGTCGAATCTGCTGCTGGGCATTGAGCATGAAATTGCCCGCCAGCGTGTCGTTCATGCACGGAGCAAGATCAATGCCGGAGGCTTCCAGCGCCTGCCTTGCACGCTGGTACTGCAGGCACAACCAGGCATCATCCTGAGGTTTCACGCCGTTGAGTTCAGCCACCTGACGCTGATGTTCGGCGATCATGTCGAACACGGTCTTGGTCTGCTTGAGCAAGGGTTGATCGTTGAACGCCTTGAGCCCGTGCAGCGCGCCATGGCGGATGTCGCGTTGCAGAAAATCATGATTGGAAGACGCTCGCCAGCCTTCCATGAATTCGAATACCTCGACGCCGTACGCTTCAAGGAAGGCAAATACCGGCGCGCCGTAGCCGGTCTGCGCCGCTTTCACGCTCGCTTCGTGCGCCGTCTGGCGATCAATGAACATTTCCGTACCGACACCCGGCACCTTGAAGAAATACGCCGTATCGGCACCTTCGACCTCGACTCGCCAGTTGGTGTTGGAGATACCGCCGCTTACCGGCTCATAAGCCACCTGACGACCCTGCCAGCCATCGATGCTGCGCACCGCCGCTTCAAGCTGTCGCTCCTGGCTGCTGACCGATTGCCCTAACGTTTTCATGATCTGCCCTCCTGAACCTGACGTAACCAACGTTCCAGCCTCGGGTCCTGGATGCTCTGACGGCAGCGCAACAGGGTCCATTGCCCGACCTTGGAAAACTCCAGTGGCCGCAAGGACGTACTGCCTGCCCAGAATCCCCACAGCGTCCAGTACCAGTCATTGATCAGCGCATACAGCCGGCAAACGGCATAGTCGACTTCGCGGCATTGCCCGGCCCAGGCGCTGATACCTTCACGCCACTCATGCTCGAACGAATACAACTCGTTGAGGGTGATTGCCACGTCGTACCACGGGTCCATGCAGCCACCGTAGTCGAAATCGATCAGGTGCAGGTCCCCGCTGTCAGACACCATCACGTTGCTCGCCACACCGTCACCGTGCAGCGGCCGCCGCTGCACCGGGTGCGCCTGCAATGCCTGCCAGGCCATATCGATGCAGCGATCGATCCAGTGATGCTCATCCGGCAACAACACGTTGTCGCGCGCACACAAGTCGCGAAGACGCTGAATGTCCGCCATCGGCGAGCGCACGACGTCAGGTACCGGTCCTGCATGAACCTGCCTTTTGAGTGCCCACAACGCGTCAAGTCTTCCCGGTGCGAGCAGATCATCCAGTCGGGCAGCGCGCCATTGCGGACCCAGGTCCTCGAACATCAGCACACCATTCTGCCTGTCGCAGCTCAACAAGCGTGGCCCTGCACCGCTGAGGCCCGCGCACTCGCTGGCCTGTGCCGCAGACTCGATATCGATAACCGATGCCATGTCGGCATGCAGCACTTTTGCGTAACAGCGGTGCCCGCCAAAAGACACGCGAAAACCTGCCCATTCGGTCGCCAGCCGCGATGGCGACGCCACACCTTGGCTGACTGACTCGATCCGGGGATCTGCGTCGACTCCGTAGCGTGCCAGCGCGTCGATCATGCGTATGGTGAGGTTTTCTGCAGATGACATGGTCAGCCCTCAGCGAAACGCAGCGGATGAGGTACAGGCGCGATACAGCAGCCCGGTCAACATGCGCAAACCGTTGTGCATGTCATGGTCGCTGGTGTATTCGGCCTCGTTGTGTGAAACGCCATTGCTGCTGGGGATGAACAGCAGGCACACCGGATAGCGGCTGTTCATGCTGATTGCATCGTGCCCCGCCACGGTGGTGCTGTCGGTGGTCGGCAAGCCCAGCTCGGCCCCCACGGCATGCGCCAGCTCGGCAAAGCCCTGATGCAGGCTTGCAGGCGAACGCAGCACGCTGCTTTCCACTTCGAACCCAGTCAGGGTCTGCTCGGCGATGCGGTGCAATGTCACGTCCAGCCGCTCGCTGGCCGCGCTCAGCAGGTCGATGTCGCGGGAGCGGTATTCGATCAACAGCGACACTTTGGAAGGCACGACGTTGGGCGAGTTGGGATAGACCTCGATACGCCCGACCGAACTGTGCATCTGCAAACCCTGTTGATCGGCTTCAGCGCGCACCGCGGTGATCGCATGCGCAGCGGCCAGCAGCGCATCCCGGCGTGCGGCCATGGGCGTAGGGCCAGTGTGATTCTGCTCGCCATCGAAGCGTACCCGGCGCTTCAACGCAGCCCAGGTTTCACGCACCACACCAATCGCCATCTGGTTGCTTTCCAGCCCTGCGCCCTGCTCGACGTGGATCTCGGCATAACCGGCGATGTTCAGATCGACCTGGTCTTCGCCGAGGTAACCAATGGCCTGCAACGCATCCTTCAGACAAATACCGTCGCCGTCGCGGCTTTCCCAGGCTTTTTCCAAAGCCAGTGCCCCGGTGAAAAACCCGCTGCCGATCAGGCTCGGCTGAAAACGCGCGCCCTCCTCGTTGGTCCAGTTGACCACCGCCAGATTGCACGCTGGCGTCTCACCTCGCTCGCGCAACTGCCGCGCCAGACTGGACACCGCCACGGCACCGGCAAGAACACCATAAACCCCGTCGAAACGACCGGCGCTCGGCTGGCTGTCCAGGTGCGAGCCGCAGAGTAACCAGGGCGCATCGGGATCAAAGCTCATAAGGCCGAACATGTTTCCGACTGCATCGACGCGCACTTCAAAATCATGTGCCTTGAGCCAGTCACGAAACAGGTCGCGCACCCGGCCGTCTTCGGCCGACGCAGCCAGCCGGTGCAGACCTCCGGCGGGCGTCGCGCCAATGGCCGAGGTGTGCTCGAACAGGCGGTCGAATTCGGCCAGATCTTCTGCACCGGGTTCGATCAGTTCAGGCGTAGAGCGTGTCGACATGGTCTTTCTCCAGGCGTGTCACGAACTCGTCGGATAATGCTCGATTGGTGACCAGGGTTGTGATCGCAGCAAACGGCAACGTATTAATGAAGGTGCGATGGCCAAACTTGCCATCGTCGGCAAGGATCACACTGCGCGCGCAATGCCTGACCAGCGTCCTGCGCAACATCGCTTCGGGCTCCTGGTAATCCATCAGTCCAAGGTCGAGATCGATGCCGCCAATCCCCATGAAGGCAATGTCGTAGTGAAACTGCCTGGCAAATTCCAGCGTGTGCGGCCCGATCAAGGCGTTGTCCGCGCGCCGCACATCGCCGGGCGCGACCAGCACCTGATTGTCACTCTGGTGCGAGATGAGCTGGGCGATGTCCAGTGAGTTGGTAATGATCTTCAACTGGCTGAAGGTGGTCAGTTGCTGGGCCAGCGCCAAGGTCGAAGTACCTGTATCGAGAAAGATCGCCATGCCTTCAGTCACCAGCCGGGCAGCGCAAGCAGCGATGCCCGCCTTGGCCCTCGGTTTGAGGCGGCTGCGTTCCTGCAAGGGCAACTCTTCACTGGACCTGGGCAGGATGGCACCGCCATGAATCCGCCTTAACCGGCCCTCTTCCTCCAGAAACTTGAAGTCCCGGCGTATGGTTTCCTCGGACACGAACAGCAGTTGCGCGAGGTCAGACGCCTTGACGCGCTGTTGCTGAGCGAGCAGGCGCATGATTTCTTCCAGTCGAGGCTGATTGAGCATGCTCGTGACATTCCTTTGCGAGGTGTGGATTCCGGTATCCAGGGCGACTGGCTCACGCCCGAAAGTTGCGGGTTGCATGTCAGCGGCTCAGCATCGGCGGCAGGTGCTGATCCCACGGCGCCATGTCTTCCACGGCGGCGCAGAACTGCAGCACTTGAGCGTCGGCAAAACGTGGCCCGACCACTTGCAGGCCAATGGGTAGCCCGGTCGAACTGCGTCCGCAGGGCAAACTGGCAGCCGGGTTGCCGGAGATGTTGAAAGGGTAAGTAAACGGCGTCCAGCGCGCCCAGGGCACGGCGCCGTCCTGGCCAACGTAACCGGCGGGTGCCACCTCGTCGGCCGCGAACGGCAGGATCGGCAATGTGGGCATCAGCAGCAGGTCATAATCCTCGAAAAGCGCATGTACCTGGTTGGCAAACGCTGCTCGCTGCTGCATCGCTTGCAGGTAATCACTCAGATCGTACTGCGCCGAGCGCCTGATCAACTCGGCGAAACCCGGGTCGAGCTGGTCCATTTGCTGTGCCAGGCCCTTGCCGTAAGCGATACCGCGACCTGCCACCCACAGGGTTTCGAAGGTCGCCAGCGGGTCCTGCCAGTCAAGCTTGAGTGTTGTGAGCGTCACCGGCAGTGTTCTGGCGATATCGCCCACAGCAGCCTCGACGGCAGCGGCGATTTCCGGGTCTACGGGGGTATCGAACAGGGTCGGGCAATAGCCAATACGCAGCGGTTGTAACGGTTGGTCGCAACGGGTCAGAAAGGACTCGTCTGGCGCCGGCAATGCCTGATGATCCAGTGGATCTGGGCCTGAGAGTATGTCGAACAGCAAGGCACTGTCGCGTACGGTGCGGGTGATCGGCCCGGCGTGACTGAGCATTTCGGTGGCTGACCAGGGCCAGGTTGGAATACGCCCTAATGTGCCCTTGAGCGCGAACGCGCCGCAGAACGCGCCCGGTATCCGCACCGAGCCGCCGCCGTCGGAGCCCAGTGTCGCAGGCACCATGCGCGCCGCTACGGCAATCGCCGAGCCGGAGCTGGAGCCGCCGCTGGTCAGGGTTGGGTCCCATGGGTTGCGACCGTTGCCGAACACCCGCGAAGTACTTGCGCCGGTCCAGCCGAACTCGGTAGTTGCCGTCTTGCCCACAATGATCGCCCCGGCGTCCTTGAGACGGCGAATGATCGGCGCATCCTTGGCCGGTACATTCTCAAGCCCGGTCAGCGAACCACGCGTGGTGCGCAATCCCGCTGTTGAAAACAGGTCCTTGATGCCGAACGGTATGCCATGCAATGGGCCGCGTACCTGACCGCGCTGCAACTCGGCAGTCATGCTCCAGGCTTGCTCCAGTGCGGCTTCGGTGTAGACATCGCCAAACGCATTGAGTGTGGAATTGTGGGTTTTGATCGATTCAAGGCATATTTCAGTCAGGCGAATGGGGGTCATGCAGCCTCTGCGCACATGCCCGATCGCTTCGATCAATGTCGGTACAACGGATTGTGTAGGCTCTATCAATGCTGATACCTCTAAAAAATGCCCGGCACAGATGTCCTTAAGCGCATTACATTCAGGCACCGGTGACGAGTCAAGTGGGTTTTGTTGGATATTTTGGTTTTGTGACTTTTAAATTTGTAACAGCACCGTCGTGGTGCTGAAAAGCCAGTCAAAATCCTCTCTCGCACATTTGCAGTGCGCACAGAATCAGCCGGAAAGCGAAACAGGACTTGTACGAACCGGGCGCTGAAGGACCGGCAAAACAGCGCAATTCCATGACACCGTTTTTATCTTGCAGACAGGCATTCAATCAGCGATCAGACCACCAGGTCATGCGCATGAAAGGCCGTCACGCCCACCAGCTGGATTTCGAAATCCGCGTGCAGGTCACCGTTGACGTTGCCGGACAACACATGATCGGCAAAGCGCACCTGACCAGCCCCCGTGAATTCACCACTGCCAATGAACGTGAAAGCGTCCAGCGCCTTGGTGTCGACGTTGGCGTCCATCTTGAGGAAGCTCAGCTTGTCGCCCTGATCAGCATTGAAGTCAGTAATCACGTCGCTGGACGGGCCCTTACCCAGCTCCGACAGGTTATTGAACACGAAACGGTCGGCCCCCGTGCCGCCAGTCATGATGTCGGCGCCCATACCGCCGACCAGCTTGTCATTGCCTGCGCCGCCATTGAGGATATTGTCCGCATCGTTGCCGGTCAGGATGTTGTTGCGATCATTGCCCAGAAGCGTGAAAGCACCCTCGCCCTTCAGATGAACGTTCTCGAAATTCGCCAGCGGACCGGCATTCAGATCAATCACCGCCGCCGTGCTGGACGTGTTGTCGTATGTGATCTTGAGTGTATCGATGCCTTCGTTGGCCTTTTCCTGCACGAGCGCCAGTTCACCGACCTGATCGATAACGTAGGTGTCGTTGCCCAATCCGCCGATCATGGTGTCCAGGCCGCCACGGCCATCTAGCACGTTCGCCAGGTCGTTGCCGATCAGCGTGTCGTCGAACGCCGAGCCAATGGCGTTTTCGATATGCGCGCCGTAGGCAATCGCCAGACCCGAGTTCATCTGGGTCGGGCTGTCAGGGTTATGGTTGTAATCGAGAAAAGCCTTGCCGATGGTGCTGAACTCACCTTCATTGAGGTTGATCTTCACAAACGCGGCCTGATTGCTGGCATCGATGGTGTCTTTGCCGCCCGCGTCCCAGATGGTCTCGAACACCGATTGGTCGGGAGCCCACTTATAAACATCATCGCCGGTGTGGTAGTGGGTGTTGGCGCCGTAGATGAACTGCATGGCAGCAACGTCCAGCAACATCGGCTTGGTGGGCTTGAAGCTGTAGTTGTTGGTGTAGCTCATGATGGTGTAACGGGCGTCTTCGAATTTGGCGTCAAGCAGCACATCGTTGTACTGCGAGGCTTCGAACGAATGCTTCAAGCCGAGCGCATGACCTGTTTCGTGCATGAACGTCAGGTAGTCATCCGTGCCTTTCGCCGGATCCGCCGCGTTGACCTTGGGCCCGATCCAGACGTCGCCGGACCGGCCCAGTGTGCCAGGCGCATAAGCCTGGCCATACTCGGTGCCTTGCAGGCCATTGAAGCCGCCAAAACGGATGTCTCCGACATTGTCGGGGGTGTCCTTTACCTCGGTGAAGGTGATGTCCGCTACAGCACTCCATGCGCCCATCGCACTTTTCGCAGCCGCCATCTGGGCACCGGTCAGCGAGTAGGCATCACTGGGTTCCTGCGAACGGCTGTAGTCAGTGGCGTATACAGAATCTGCGGCATGAAAGCTGTAAGTCAGATGGGTACCGGACGTATCGCCCAGCCAGAATGGCCCCCACAACAGACTGGTGACTCTGTCGTCGGTAGCTCCCTCGGGCAATAGTTCGGCAGGGCTTGAATCATTTGGGCCAGGCATCGGCGATGCTCCTGAAGACAGACATGATTGGTTGACCATCGAGTTATGCAGGCGCTGCAAAACCGAATGGACGTTTCTTACACGACATATACAAGTTAGACACAATACGTTACAACTAAAGTATCCGCATCTACTTGACCGGTAATATCAAAGTCTGAAACTTCTTATTACGAGCATACTTTAACTAACTTGCCGGATGCCTATCTTGCTCAGCGGGCGCACCTGCCGAAAATACCCGTCTTCCAGCGTCGTCGATCAGAGACAAGTCAGTGGTCGACAGACAAGGCCGTAGACAGGCAATAAGGTACGAAGTGCTCGTTTCAACGCCAGTCCGGCGTTGAAAAAAAGGCGCCTGTAAGGATTTGCAGGGACAACGTTGATTCGTCGATGAGATGCGCCTTGCTGCCGCCTGTAAATCATAGGCATGATAAGGCCTTGTACTCATCGTGATACGTACTCATGACCCACACTCCAGCACCGTTTCCAGCCAACGAAGAGGATCGAATCCTCTCGCTCGAACACCTCAAGGTGCTGGACAGCGCACCCGAACAGGGTTTTGAAGACGTGGTGCTGCTCGCCACGACCTTGTGTGATGCGCCCATCGCACTGGTCTCGCTGATTGATCGCGAGCGTCAGTGGTTCAAAGCCTGCATCGGCCTGGACATCAAGGAAACCCATCGCGATCTGGCTTTCTGCGCGCATGCGATCCTTCAGCCAAGCGACGTGCTGGTCGTGGAAGATGCCACCACCGACCCACGCTTCAGGGAAAGCCCGCTGGTGCTCGGGCCTCCCTACATTCGATTTTATGCAGGCGCGCCTATCCGCGATGAGTCGGGTAACGCGCTGGGCACCGTCTGCATCATCGACATATGGCCTCGCGTCCTCTCTGACCAACAGCGCGCTGCCCTGCTGGCCCTGGCACGCCAGACAGCCGACCTGTTGCAATACCGTCTGCTCACTGATCAGCGTGAAAAACATGCGGCGGCTCTTGAGCTGGAACTGGAAAATGCGCAAAACCAGAGCCAGGCGCTTGAGCGAGACCTGCAGCATTCACAGCGGATGTCATCGCTGGGAATGCTCACCGCCAGCATCGCCCATGATTTCAACAACCTGCTTCAGGCGCTGAGCGCGAGCCTGCAACTTATCCATATGCGCTCGCGACGGCCTATCGATGTAGAGACGTTCAGCAACACCGGCATGCAGGCTGTGGAAAATGGCAGGCAACTGGTGACTCGCCTGCTGGCCAGCGTGAGCCCGGACGGACCGGAACTGATTTGTATTGATGTCAGCGAGCGGCTCGATGCGGCGCGTGACTTACTGCTTCGCTCGGTCGGCGACCGACTGGAGTTGTCTTTTGACCTGAGTGCCCGTGGCTGGGGCGTTCTGTGCGTCGAGGCGCAGTTGCACGCCGCCGTATTGAACCTGCTGGCCAATGCACGCGACGCCATGCAGGAACCCGGCAAGGCCCACATCGCGACGCGCCTTGAGTCGATAAAGAGCGACGCACAACTGCAACAGGGCGACTACGTCGTACTCAGCGTCAAGGACAACGGTCCGGGCATGACCGCTGATCTGAAGGAGCAGATACTGGAACCCTTCTTCACCACCAAACAGACGGGGCTCGGCACAGGGCTGGGGCTGGCTCAAGTGCAAGAGTTTGCAGTCAACGCTGGCGGCGCGGTGCGAATCGAAACATCCGAGGGCACAGGTACCACATTGCACCTTTACCTGAGAATTCTGGGCCGGATCAATTCGACGCAGGCGTAACTAAAGAACCTCTCGATAAGCTGTCTTGCCTGCCAGACAGCTCTTATATCAGGCAACTTTCTCTTTGCTCGATACACGTTGCGATGAACCGGCACTTTTGCAAACCGGCATGACTTTAAGCAACTGTTTCCCGCACCTGTATCGCTGACGTTCAAGACCAATGGCGCTTCGTTACTGCGCCGACACTCGGGTTTGTATCAACGTGCAATAGCGATGCATAAAACGCTGGTCGACTTGAACTCAAGTGCTCAAGCGCACCGCTCCATCTCGTCACGATGGCGGCCAATATCTCCATAGCGCCGGGAGCATCCGGCCTCCATGTCGCCGGGCTCCCGAAAAGATCAGCGAAGGTTTCCCAGTTCTCATACAAGCGCGCCCGAGCGCCCGCTTCAAGCGCAGCTTCCAGCGCCTCATCGGAACCCGACAGCCAGCGCTCCGGGTAATCGATAATGCCGATGGGTGCATAACAATTGGTAGCGATGTAAA
Organism: Pseudomonas syringae CC1557; assembly: GCF_000452705.1. Classification (NCBI taxonomy): domain Bacteria; kingdom Pseudomonadati; phylum Pseudomonadota; class Gammaproteobacteria; order Pseudomonadales; family Pseudomonadaceae; genus Pseudomonas; species Pseudomonas syringae. The sequence continues at coordinate 2,406,388 of NZ_CP007014.1, read as the reverse complement.
CCAGCCCGCGAAGTGCCTGGGCCCGTGCGGACGTTTGCTTCGGCAGAAGTCCGGAGCCAGGGTGCTCAAGACCCAGATGAATCAGAATCGCCGCGCTCTCGGTCAGCACCGAGCCGTCTGCCAACACCAGCGTCGGCACTTGCAGCAACGGATTGACCCGCCGCAACGCCTCCTTCCCGGGCCCCTCCTCCCACGAGCTGGCCCTGATCAGGGTAAACGGGACCGCGCACCGCTCAAGCGCTATCTCGATCGCTGCCGAACCCGAACCTTCGCTGCCGAAAAGCGTGTACATGCTGATGCTCCTTAAGGGGCCGCGTGCCTGGTCAGCGCGATTACGGCTGTTGCCAATGCGAAGGTGCTGGGAGGGGACTAACCAGCAGATCGCTCCGGATGGAAATAGCTGCTCTGGCGCAGTTGCAGACTGTATATCCATATCCCGAAAACCAAAGCGTACTCCTTGAACATCGGAAGCGTCAGCAAATGCACGATAGACCCGCTACGCACCTACGCGTCACGAAAAAGCGTATAGCACCGATCATTCTAGACGTTGTACGGCTGATCAAGCGAGCTTAGAAAAATGCAAAATTGCAAGCACGATAGATACGCATTTTCTTCAAATATGGCCATCAGCTCACCACCCTAATTATGAATTTGTCTACGTCGGAAAATCCTTTGCACCCATTTCCCTATGCATGCACCAGCGCCATAAATATCTTTCGGGCTTATGGGCCTAACGCTTGCTCCCACCCCGCCTTCCTTAAACATTGCTGGTGCATGCTCGTCCAATTGTTTCCCAGAAATCTTCGGAAGGCCTCCAATAGAGCTTCCTGCTTTGGGGGCGAGAGAGTGTTCTTCGTCCATTAACTACCGCATACCGCTATACGGATCTGAAACTGAACCGCCTAACTCAGAGAGAGCGAGTGAAATCTCATTAAAAACTTCCGGCGAAACATCTCTTAGTGAGCGTGAGCCCAAAAAAGCACTTATTCTCTCAAGACCTAATCTCACCATAATATCAATGACATCTTCAGCAAGCTCCAGATCGTGACCATCCCATATAGAAATTAAACATTGTTCAATTCGCTCTTTGAGGCTAGCATCTAAAACATCGTAAGTATGCCATTGCCTATCACTCAGTTCTAACAACGACTTTACAAACTCAGCAATATTAAAATCTCGAGAACCAAGACTACCTAGCAACTCTAGAAGCTCAGCATTGACATCCTTACTAGTCATAAAGTCCGGCAGTCCAGCATAGTACGCAAAGTTTTTCATGCTTAGAAATCCACGGGTATGTGCGTTGCGTTAGAAGGCTTCCTATACAGCACGCCGTCTTGACCCAAGAGCTTGTTCCCTATTTTTATCTGTGCCGTCCATCCAGCGCCCGCATTAGAGCCAGGAAACTTTTCAGCTGCATTCACATCAGGCGCATGCCATTTTATTTCTACATTTTGACCATTAACCTTGTATTGATATTTGCTGCCGTCAGCAATCGTAGTTGACGACTTGAAACTATTCGGCGTACCCGGAGGCACCAATCTTTCTAAATCTAGAAAACTAATTCTACCATTATTGATAAACGCTTTAGCTGAAGCTTGAGCATCAAAAAATGCTGCTGGTTTACTTGGTCCCGGCTGATTTAAGTAGCCAAAGTCACCATCTGCTTGCGACGCAGGGGACTCCAGCTTTGAGACTGGCGGAGTTTGTGGCGCCTCATTGGTGATTTTCGAACCACCTTCAGCCTGAACCCACTTCCCTCCAACCCACCTGGCAGCAAACCCACCAATCTCTGCGGTGATCAAACCACTGGCGACGTCAAATATCAACCTCCCAGCCTCTTGGTCGGATTGCGCCAGCAATTTATCTCCTGCACGCTCAAGTCCTTGAGCCGGGATAGGACTGGTCGCCCAATCCACCCCCGAGCCTGCTGCGGACCAAATGTTTTGACCAATCCCTACCGCCGTATTAACGGGGTGTGCAACCGTATTTACGATACTGCCAGCAACCTTGCCCGGCCATTCCAAGGCCTGCTGAACACTGCCAACTCCCCGTTCGGAAAGCATGTAACCCAACGTTTTCGCAGGAGCATATCCGTCAAATGTGACATCGCTCCGGTCTACACCTTTGCTTGCAAAATAGTCGTCGAACAGAGCCTTGTTGTATTCGCCCAGGGTCCAGCCACCATCTTTAAAGGACTGGAGCTGAATTGCACGTTTACGCTCGCTCAGCTCATAGTTTCGTGCTTTGTCCAAAGCATCCACTGCTCGCGTGATATTTAATTGGCAACTCGCAACGTCCCCTCCATTTTTCCCACACGCAGCCCGTGCTTCATCAGCCTCCCGGACCTCAGAGTGTGATAGCCAGTTGTACTGGGTAGCATTCGCAGCGACTGCAGCAGCGACTTCAACATCTGACCCCTTGGCCGCAGCGCCTAGTACTCCAACGATTTGCGACAGAGCCAGAAGATTTGCTTGCGCCTGCTCGTACTCGGGTGTGCCCTGGACGAGGTTTGAAGGGAGCAGCTTGTCTCCCAACAGTCCCACCAAAACTTCGTTTGCACCACCGGCAATAGCTCCGGCGCGGAAGTCGCCGCCCATGGCTTCGGCTAACAGACCACCCAAACCTGCATGCAAGAGAATCTTTGTAATGTCTCCGTCAGTAAACCCAAGACTTCCAATTGCTCCTGCGCCTTTGGCGCCACCTATGCCGGCCGCGGTGCTCACTGCCGAACTTGCTAGGTTGTCTGCGAGGCTCCCGCCGTACACAGCGGTTTTGATTACTGCGTCGGCCGTTATTTTCAGGGCAATTATTTTTGCGCTCGGCATATCAAAACCCAGTTCAGTCGGTTTGTATCCGAGGCTGTCGGCCACACCTGCTGTAGCAATTGCCACCGTGTACCCTTTGATGCTGTCCTTGGATGTGACGTCTTTCAGGACTTTTCCGAGGTTGCCTCTGTTGTCAACCGTACTGACAGTAGCCTTGGTCGCGACACTGATGGCGCCCGCTTGTAACATCGAGTTCATGCCGGCCATCATCGGTCCCATAACCGCTGCCAGTGCAATCGCAATGATCAATTGCGAAGCGGGACCTAATCCAGAGTTCTGATACTTGAATGACTCATGAACTTCCTTTACGAGTCGCCAATCCACATCTCCTCTTGCCTCAGCCTGTTTCAACCAGGCAAGTTGTGGATCAGCCTTCACCATCGCATCGATAGATTGGCTGACGGTCTTCTGATCTATCTGCTTGACGTCAATTGCAAGCCCGTCTACAGCCTTGATTGCGATACTTCCTTCAGCCGACATCTGCGTCTGACGAAGAGTCTCGTCTGTATTGCCTTTGCCCTTTGAGGAGGTCCAAAAAGCGTCGTTATTGCTTTTGGTATGGCTTTCATCGTGCAGGTCCTTGACACCCTCAAACGTCACCGCACCACCACTTTGAATCGTCAGATCCTTGCCACTCTCCAGCTTCGCGGCCTGATACTTCTGATCGCCGCCACTCGCCAGCAACAAATCACCGCCCGTGGTGATTTCGCTGCCGATGTTTCTCACATCCGTGATTTCGTCACGCTTGGTTTTCTTCGCGCCAAAACTCCCCTTCTTCTTTTTGTCGTACAGCGAGTAATCACTGTCCTGCGCAGCCAGTATGTCGAGTTGATCACCCGCAACCAGATACGCCTCTTTCCCGGCCGTAATGCGGCTGGAGATCACGGCGAGGTTCTGCCCGGCCTGCAACGCCACACTGCCGCCAGCATCAAGGTCAGCGGAAATCTGGCTGACGTGGTCTTCCTGACGGGTCAGTTTCTTGCTTTTGGACAGGGAGTGCTCTTCGTCCGCAGCAGAGCTGATGGTGAGGTTTTCAGTCGCGGCCATGGCGATGTCGCGTTTGGCGTCGATCTGGCTGGCGATGATGGAGATGTCGCGTCCGGCCTGAACAGTCAGGTCGCGTCCGGCGCTGGCGGTCGAGCCCAGTTGGGTGATGTCGCTGCTGTTGTGTTTGCTGTCGGTAAACAGGCTGTTGGTGACTTCGGTCGGGGCGATGGTGACGTCGCGTCCGGCCTGGATGCTCATGTCACGACCGCTTTCCAGCTCGCTGCCCTTGTTGATGAAGTCGCGACCGGCCGAGATGCTCATGTCGTTGGCGGCTTCGATGCGCGCAGCGCTGTCGGCGAACTCGTTATGGCGCTGACCGCGCGCGCTGTTGTCCATTGAGGTAATGGTGCGCTCGTTGATCACATCACCGTTGATCGCGGTCAGTGATACGTCACGACCTTTGATGATGCCGCCAGCCTTGTTGATCAGGTCGTTACCAGCGAGCAGATCCAGCCGGTTGCCGGCTTCTATCAGGCCCGTGTTGATCAGGTCGTTGCCTGCCACCGCCGACAGGTTGTTGTTGGCATGCAAGGTGCCGACGTTATCGAGGTTTTGCCCGGCGATCAGAGAGACGTCGTTACCCGCGATCAGCGCGCCGGTCGGGCCCAAACGATTGTCGGCCTGTGCCAGGTACAGCACCGGCACTAGTACTTTCTCGCCATTCACTTCGTGCTCTTCAAGCCAGACGATGTCGTGAGTCAGTGCGGCGACTTGTTGTGAACTCAGCGAGACGCCGACGGCCAGGTTCAGTTGCTCCTTGCTGGCGATGGCGTTGTTCATCAGGTACTTGAACTGGGCCTCGTTGGAGGTCTGCCCATCGATGAAAGCTTGGCCGGTTCGGGCTACCACTGCCTGCTGAACCAGACGTTGTTCATACAACCCATCGCCCAGACGTTTGGCGCTGACTTCGGGGTCATAGCCCAGGCCTGCGAGCAGGTAATCTGAACTCATGAACTGCTTGAGCTCGGTGAGGACCGGGTTGGTTTCGATCAGGTATTTTTGCGGCTTGGAAACAAATGAGCTGCTGGGCAAGCCCTGCACTCGGGTAACGGTTTGCGATGCCGCAGCGACGCCCGGCTTAATCGCGCTGGCGGACTGGGCAGCGCCTGTGACCGGATTGATCGGGGTTGTCAGAGGGCTGTGGGCCGATAGGCCACCCAAACTGCCGGGGGTATTGGTAACGGCGGCATTGGCACCCGACCGGACGCCTGCCGGGGCCTGATTGATTGCGCTGACAAGGCTACCTTGAGAGCCAGTCACAACCTGGCCTGCCTGGCTGATCTGCGTGCCCTGCACCATCCCGGCGTTCAGGCCTGCCGAATTACCGGAGGAGACCGATGTGATGGCTGGCAAGCCCGAGGTCGAACCTGCGTTCTGCACAGGCAGCAGCGCGCCGCTGCCCTGATTGCCGGTAACAATGCCGGTGACGCTGTCGACAGTGGTCATGCCTGCGGAATCCGAGTTGTGACCCGGTACTACAAGACCGCCTATAGATGAGGCAACAGGCACGCTGGTGTCGAACGCCGATGCGTTGACGCTAACACCGGCGCTTTGTCGTGTTGTCAGACCAAGCTGGCGGCTGGCGCTGGATATCTGATCAACCGAACCGATCTGGATGGTGCTTGCCTGCGCGTCGGAAACGGTTTGTTCGCGCTGCGCGACGGATACGGCCGCGCCGCCCATGGTCCAGCTTTGTGGCAGGCCGACGGGTTGGGCGACAGCGGCTGCGGTACCGGTCTGGCCGCTGAGGCGGAACAGGCCATTCTGGCCCGTGGGCAGGCTGAAGCCTGGCAGGCTTAACGGGTTGACTTGTTGTTGGGCCAGGTCGGGGGGTAGCTGGGCATTGATCCTGATGACAGTGGTACCGGTGCCGGAGGTACGCGTGTCCTGAACTTTGCTGGTGCCTGCGCCACCTGCGTAATCCTGGTGAATGACGCTGTTTTGCAGGTCCTGCTTGGCGGTGATGGAGACGTTTCCGCCTGCCTGGATGACTGCACTACGTCCGCCGTTACCGCTGCCGTCTTTGGCGACTTCAACGTCACTTACCAATGAAAATCTTGTTATCTCGCTTGGCAGCGCCAGCAAATTATTTGGGTCGTAGCTTGAGGCAGGTAAAGGCTTTTCACCATTATACTGAATGATAGTATTTTCAACATCGGCTTTGGTAACAGAATCCCGAACGATGTATTCGTTATAAGTAAAGATAGTATCACTTCCGCTCTGGACTTCATAAGTCTCAATCAAACCGAGCCTTAGATCTCCATCCTTACCGATATAATAAACGTTGGGATAATCAGGATTGTTACGCCGATTGTATGCATCAACGCTAGGTATAGATCGGGCTATCGTCCCATCAGTTACTCCGCTGGCAAGGTAAGTACGCGTTCGCTCAATGCTGCCACTTACAGCTCCAATATTACTCACATTGTTAGCATTTATAACAATATTTCCAACCGCGCTAATCACACTTTTTCTGTTTGAAAAATCCCCACCATTGAAGACAAAGTCTCTGCCTGAAACTATAGAAGATGAGGCACTGGTGTCGTTATCCTGACCACCTTCAAAAAACTCTTTGGCAACAAAGTTTACTGAGTAGTGATCCCCTCGACAGTCTAGGCACTGTACAGCAATCAGACCTTTTACCAAGGTTCTACCTACCGCAAACCCTTGATCTCCACCCGACCCTTCTGTGCGATTTTCAAATGAAGAAGCGGTTATCGAGAAACTGTCTCCGCTTTCCATAGAACCTGAAATATTTGAAACCTTGCTTGCACTATCGACTCCATAACCTTTAAAAGTCACATTACGCAAGCCATACATATCACCTTTCTGGTTAGTAAAAGTGCCAGCATTAACTTGCAAGTCGCCACCACTAAAAATCAGCCCCTGACTATTTAATAGTGAGGGCGTATTCAATGTAAGATTTTGAGCCCCGCCTAACGTGCCGTAATTATTAATAGCACCCGCACTGACCACCAGATCACCAGCGGATGTAATACGACTGTAGTTATTAACGCTCCCTGCAATACTAATCTCAGCGCGCGAGCCACCAGCAATACTTCCGCTACCATTTAGCGTCAGCTGACTAGCGGCCAGATTCAATGCACCGACACTGCTGACCCGACCACTACCGGCAAAGGTCCCACCAATGCGTATGTCTACCCCTCCATCACTCGCAATCAACCCATCATTCGTCCAGTTCCCACCACTCCCACTGAACGAACTCGACGCCAACAACTGCCCGCCCGCCGTCTGATTCAAGGTCCCGACATTCACCGTCAAACGCCCGGCCTGAATCACGCTGCTGTTGGTCCAGTTGTCAGCCGTCAGGGTCAGGCCGCCACGGGTCACGATGCTGCCGCCTGCGTTGGTCAGGTTGGCGGTGGAGATGTCAAACGTGCCATTACCCGTATGCAACAGCGACCCACCACCATTAAGGAAGCTCCCAGCGTTGAGGATCAGGTCGCTATTGGCGCTTTCCAGTGTGCCGTTGCGGTTGTCGAACAGGTTGCCGATCTGGAAGTTCGTAGCGCCTGCGCCGCCCAGTGCGCGCAGTTGTCCGGTCTGGTTGTCCAGGCTTGCGGCTGTCACGGCCAGGGTGCTGTCACTTTCGATGATGCCGAAGCGGTTGTTCAGTGCGCCGCTCAGTTGCAGTTCGACCTGGCCGCCTGCGATCTGGCCGTCGTTGTCGCCACTGTTGTCGAAGTTGCCCCCGGTGACGCGCACCAGGCCTTTGGCGTACAGGCCGCCATTGCGGTTGTCGAAGCTGGACGTGTTGATCAGTGCTTCGCCAGTGCGCGCGGAAACTCGCCCGCCGTAGTTGTCGAAGCCGCCCAGCGCGGTCAGGTTGAGACGCTGCGCCTGAATGACACCGCCCTGACGGTTGGCGTCATAGCCGTTTTTCAGCACGCCGGTCACGTTCGAGGTGAACAGACCTTGCAGGCTGGACAGCACCCCGCCCTGATTGTAGAGGTTGGCGGCGCTGAGGTTCAGGTCACCGCCCTGAGCGATGATCCGGCCGTTCTGGTTATCCACGGTGCCGGCGACATCGACGCGCAAGGCGCCTGCGCTCTGTAGCGCGCCACGCACGTTGGACAGGCTTGCTGCCTGTATGCGCGCGTCGGCGCCCTGGCTGTAGATCAAGCCATCGGCATCGTTGAGCACACTGCCACCCGCGACGACGGCCAGTGTGTTGTTGGCAGCGACAGTGCCGCGATTGCGGTTGTCCAGTTGACCTGACGTGTTGAGGGTCATCAGGCTCTGGCTGACCAGTTGCCCGGCCTGGTTGTTGATCGCGGTGCTGCGCCGCAACAGCAAGGTACCGCCGCTCGCCAGCTTGCCACTGGTGTTGGTCAGGCTGTCCAGCAGGTCGAGGGTCATTGCGCCCTTGCTGCTCAGGTTGCCAGCGCTGTTGTCGAGGCTGCTGCCTTCAAAGCTGAAGTCCTGCTGGGCCGTCAGGTTACCGGCCGCGTTGCTCAAGGCATTGGCTTTGAGGGTCAGCCCCGCACCGCTGTCGATCAAACCGTTCTGGCTGTTGTTCAGCAGGCCTGCCACGGTGAGGGTCTGGCCGGTGCCGCTGGACAGAATGCCGCCGCTGTTGTCGAGGCTGTTGGCAGTCACGTTCAGCACGTTCTGGCTGACCAGTGCGCCGTTGCCGCCATTGAGCAGTTCACCGCTAAGGTTTGCCACGAGGTTGCCACTGCGGCTGGACAATGTGCCGCTGTTGCGGTTGTCGAGTCGGTTGCCGGAGACGTTCAGGCCCTGCCAGCCGGAAATCAGGCCGTTCTGGTTGAGTAGGCTGGTGGCGCTGACGGTCAGTACGTTGCTGCTGATCAGCTTGCCGCTGCTGTTATCGAGGGTGCGGCCGCTGAGGGTGAAGCTCTGTGCACTGGACACTTCACCGGACTGGTTATTCAGGTCGCGCAGACGGTTAAGGGTCAGCGCCCCATCGGCGGTGATCAAGCCGCCGAGGTTATTGAGGTCGTTGCCCACCATGTCTATGGACAAGCCGGCGTCGCCCGTCAGGCGTCCGCCATTCAACGACAAGGCATTGAGGACCAGGGTCATGTCGCGTGCAGCCGACACTTCGCCGCCGTTGCCGGAGTCCAGGCTGCCAGCGCTCAGGTTCAAGGTGCCGGTGCTGTTGATCAGGCCCTTTGCGGTGTTGTTGATCGATGTAGTGTTGAGGGTCAGGCTGGTACCGCCCAACACCTGGCCGCTCTGGTTGTCGAGACTGGCCGCACCCACTTTGAGCGCCTGGGCAGCATTGATCAGCCCTTTGTCGCGGTTGGTCAGCAGGCCGGTGACCGTCAGGTCCAGGTTGTTACGGCTAGTCAGCGTACCGCCGGTGTTATCGAGGGTATTGGCAGTGGTATCGACCCCGGCTGCGGCGATCATGCCCTTCACGTTAGTCAGCGCACGAGCAATGCGCAGGGTCAGCAGCTGGTTGCTGAGCAGTTTGCCGCCAGTGTTATCGAGTTGCTGAGCATTTAGGGTAAACGCCTGTGCGCTGGAGATTTCGCCGTTCTGGTTCAGGACGTCATTGACGTTGTTCAGCAGCAATGCGCCCGGTGCGTTGATCAGACCGTTTTGGTTGTTTAACTGGCCGTTGTTCAGGTCCAGGGTCAACGATGTGTTACTGAACAACCTGCCGCCCTGCTGATCCAGTCGGCTGACGCTGGCCATCAGCGCCTGGCTGCTGCCGATGCTGCCACCGTCACGGTTGGTCAGTTGCGCGCTGGTCAGTTCCAGCCTGTTGCTACTGCTGACCCGGCCATTCTGGCTGTTGTCGAAGTTGCCGGTCTTGAGGGTCAGCAGGCCTTTGCCGCTGATATTGCCCTGCTGGCGGTTATCGAGGCTGGCGCTTTTCAGGTCCAGCGCGCCATCGGTCACCAGTTTGCCGCCCTGGTTGCTGATCGCACCGGCGCTGTCGAGGATCAAGGTTCCAGCACTGGACACGCTGCCTGCGGTATTGGTCAGGCTGCTGGCCTTCAACGTCAAGGCGTCTTCACTGCTGATCAGCCCCTGGCTGTTGTCGAGCGCCGCAGACAGGTTGATGCCCATGGCTTTGAGTGCGCTCAGCGCGCCACCGGTGTTGTCCAGCGAGCTGCCGACCAGAGTCAGGCCCGCTTGAGTGGAGAGCAGACCGTTTGCACGGTTGGTGATCTGCGCCACGTTCAGAGTCAGGGCGTTTTGCGCCAGCACCTGACCGTTATCGCTGTTGTTCAGTTGCTGACCCGTCAGGGTGATCGTGTCCTGGCTGGACAGTTCACCGCCCCGGTTATCGACGTTGGTGACACGGATATCAAGGGCTTTAGTGGCACCGATGAAGCCTTTCTGGCGGTTGTCCAGCGTGTCGCCGGTCAGGCTCAACGAGCCTTGGGCGAGCATTTGCCCGCGCTGCTGCTGCAGGCTGCCGATCTGCGCGTTGAGGTTCTGTTTGCTGGCCAACTGACCAAGGCGGTTGTTCACGGTCGCGGCGCTCAGTTTCATGTCGCCGTCGCCGATCAGCGTGCCGCTGACGTTGGTCAGGGCGGTATTCACCGCCACGTCGAGACCTGCACGACTGCTGATCATGCCTTCGGTGTTGTCCAGGCTGTCGCTCCTGGCGTTCAGCGCAGCAGCGGAAATCGTACCCTTGATGTTGCTCAGCGCCTTGTTGACGACGAGCGTCAAGGCCTGAGTACTGAGGAGTTTGCCGCCGCTGTTATCCAGGCTGTCTGCGTTCAGCGTGAACGCTTGTGCGCTGGAGATTTCACCGCTCTGGTTCGAGACGCCGTTGAGGTTCTTCAGCAGCAACATGCCGCTGGCGTTGATCAGGCCGCCCTGATTGTTCAACTGGCCGTTGTTCAGGTCGAGGCTCAGCGAGGTGTTGCTGAACAGCTCGCCAGCCTGTTGATCGAGACTGGTGACGCTGGCGGTCAAAGCCAGCGCGCTGGCAATCCGTCCGGCGTTCTGGTTGATGACCTTGCCTGCTGTCAATCGCAGGGTGTCGCTACTGGTCAGCCGACCGCCCTGGCTGTTATCGAAGGTGCCGGTGGTGACTTGGGTGGCGCCCTTGCCGGACAGCTTGCCCGCCTGACTGTTGTCCAGGCTTGCACTGGTCAGCGTGAGCGCTGCATCGGTGGTAATAGAGCCCGCCTGGTTGCGCAACGCCTCGGTGGTGGTGACGCTCAAGGCATCGGCACTCGACAGGCTGCCCGATGCGTTTTGCAGAGAAGCCGCGCTGACGGTGAGCGCAGATTCACTGCTGAGCAGGCCGCTGGTGTTGTCCAGCGCGCCAGACAGACTGATGTTCAGGTCCTGCTGGCTGGCCAGCGTACCGCCTGCGTTATCCAGACGTGTGCCGTCGAGACGCAGGCTATTGCCGAACAACAGCCCCTTGTTCAGGTTGATAACGCGCGCCACGGTCAGCCCCAACGCCGTGCCCGCGAGGACTTTGCCGCCATTACTGTTATCGAGCGTCTGCGCGATGATGTCCAGGCCGATCTGGCTGGAGAGTTCACCGGCCTTGTTATCGATGTCGGCAACGTCAATTTTTAGCGCTTTTGTCGAGCCCACCAGGCCACCCGACTGGTTATCGAGGGTTTTGCCGGTCAGCGTCAGGTTGCCCTGTGCTACCAGCTCACCGCCTTGCTGGGTAAGGCCGTCGATGTTGGCGATCAGATCAGCCTGGCTGGCGATACGGCCGCTGCCGTTGAGAACGCTCTCGACCTGCAATTGCATGAGGCCAGCGGCGTTGAGCAGACCGTTCTGGTTATCCAGACGCTTGCCGACCAGTTCAAGGTCCGCATTACTGTGAATCAAACCTTTTTGATTGGTGTTCAGGCCTGTCTGGCTGTTGTCGAGTTCACCGACAAACAATTGCATGCCTTTTTCGGCACGAATCGAACCGCCACGGTTGTCGACACTGTCGCTATGCACGATCAGCAGGTTCTGCGCCGCAAGACGGCCGCCACGGTTATCCAGCGTCTGGCTCGAAAGATCCATCAAGCCCTTGGCTTGCAGGCTGCCACCGACGCGATTATCCAGAGCGCCAGTGAGCTTGAGCGTCAGTTGACCGTCGGTGACCAGTACACCTGATTGCCGGTTGTCCAGGCTCACTGCACTGATGTCGATGCCCTGCCCTGCGCCCAGTGTTCCGCCCTGATTGTCGATGGCATCAGTGATGACCATGTTCAGGAAGCGGTCGGCCATGACCTGGCCTGCGGCATTGTCCAGGCTCAGCGCGCTGAGGGTGGTGCCAGCAGCGCTGGTCAGCTCGCCCTTCTGGTTCGACAGTTTGCCCGTGATATTCAGCAGCAGATCAGCATCGCTGCTCACACTGCCGCTGTTGTTATTCAGTTCGCCTGCCGCCAGATCGATACCGTTGCCGGAGACCAGACCACGCAGGTTGGTCAGCAATTGGTCGACACGCACAATCAGCGCTTTATCGCTGAGTACCGAGCCGCCAGTGTTGTCCAGCGAACTAGCGGCCAGGGTAAAACCGTTGGCGCTGGAGATTTCGCCATTCTGGTTGTCGACCGACACGAGGTTTTTCAGCAGCAACTGACCGGGGGCGGTAATCAGGCCGCCCTGGTTGTTCAGCACACCGTTGCTCAGGTCCAGGCTGACGTCACGGTTGCCGTACAGTCGCCCGTCGTTGGTCTGGTTCAGACCAGTCACCACGGCAGTCAAGGCCATGGCGCTGGCGATTCGCCCAGCGTCGCTGTTATTGACCTGCCCGGCATTGATCTGCAAGGTGCCGGTACTGGTCAGTCGACCGCCTTGCTGATTGTCGAAGGCACCTGTTTCGAGGGTTACACCCTTGCCGGCGATACGGCCGTTCTGGCTGTTATCGAGGCTGGCACTGGTGAGCGTCAGCGCTGCATCACTGAGAATCTGTCCGCCACGGTTCACAACGGCGCCGTCGATTTTCAGCACCAAAGCATCTGAACTGGTGACGCTGCCAGCAGTGTTGGCCAGGGAAGCAGCGCTCACGTCCAGCAACCCATCACTGCGCAATACGCCGTTATCGTTGTTTAACGAACCGCTGACCGTGAGGCCCAGGCTGTTTTTGGCGTAAACGCTGCCGCTGCCCGTGTTGATCAGTTGCCCCAGCTCAAGCTGCACCGCCTGCTGGCCGGAAATTGCGCCAGCGCTCTGATTGTTCAGAGTGTCGGCTTTCAGCAGCAACGCGCCATTGGCCAACAAACGACCCTTGCCGCTGTTATCCATCTGGCCGACGGTTGCGGTCAGGTTGCCGAGACTGGAGAGTTCGGCGTTGCGGTTGTCCAGCGTCGCGGCGCTCAACTCAACGCCGGTAGCAGAGATCAGCCCCCGAAGGTTGGTCAGCAGCTGGTCGATACGCACGATCAACGCCTTGTCACTGATCACCCGGCCGCCGGTGTTGTCCAGCGAATTGGCCGCCAGCGTAAAGCCATCGGCGCTGGAGATTTCGCCGCTCTGGTTGTTGACCGATGTCAGGTTTTTCAGCAGCAACTGGCCGGGCGCATTGATCAGGCCACCCTGGTTATTAAGTACGCCATTGCTCAGGTCGAGACTGACATTGCCGTTGCCGTACAGGCGTCCATCACGGGTCTGGTTCAGGCCGGTGACCACGGCGGTCAGCGCCATGGCGCTGGCAATACGCCCCGCCTCACTGTTGTTGACCAGCCCGGCGTTGAGCTGAAGCGTACCGGTGCTGGTCAGTCGTCCGTCCTGCTGGTTGTCGAAAGCTCCGGTCGCCAGAACCAGACCGTTGCTGGCGATACGCCCGCTCTGGCTGTTGTCGAGGCTGCCGCTGGTAAGTGTCAGGGTTGCATCACTGAGAATCTGCCCGCCCTGATTGACCACGGCCGCGTCGGTGGTCAGGACTGAAACACCAGCGCTGGTCACGCTACCGCCGCTGTTGGCGAGAGACGCGGCCTTCAGGTCGAGCGTGCCATCACTGCGCAGCACACCTTGATTGTTGTTCAATACGCCGGAGAGCGTCAGGCCCAGTCTGTTTTTGGCGTAAACGCTGCCGCCGCCGGCATTGATCAGTTGCCCAAGATTCAGTTGCGCGTCTTGTTGTCCGGATACGACGCCGTTCCGGTTGTCGAGGGTATCGGCGGTCAACAGCAGCGCACCGTTGGCCAGCAAACGACCTTTTTCGCGATTGTCGAACTCGCCGATGTTGGCGGTCAGAGTACTCAGGCTGGAAAGCTCGGCATTACGGTTGTCGAGCGTGGCGGCACTCAGATTGACGCCATTGGCGGAAATCTTGCCGCGAAGGTTGGTCAGCAGCTGATTGATGCGCACCACAAGCGCTTTGTCACTGAGCAGCGAACCTTCGGTGTTATCCAGCGAATTGGCTGCCAGCGTAAAGCCATTCGCACTGGAGATTTCACCATTCCGATTGTTGACCGACGTGAGGTTTTTCAGCAGCAGTTGACCGGGCGCATTGATCAGCCCGCCCTGGTTGTTCAGCACGCCGTTGCTCATGTCCAGGCTGACGTCGCTGTTGCTGTACAGTCGGCCGTCGTTGGTCTGATCGAGACCGGTCACCACCGCGGTCAGGGCCATGGCGCTGGCGATACGACCGGCATCGCTGTTATTGACCAGCCCGGCATTCATCTGCAGTGCCCCGGTACTGGTCAGGCGTCCGTCCTGATGGTTGTCGAAGGTCCCGGTGGTCAGCAGCAGGCCATTACTGGTGATACGCCCGCTCTGGCTGTTATCGAGGCTGCCACTGACGAGCGTCAGCTGTGCATCGCTGAGGATCTGTCCGCCGTGGTTGACGACATCCTTATTGATGCTGATCGACGCTACGCCAGCGCTACTGATGCTGCCTGCGCTGTTGCCCAGCGATGCGCCACGCACAGTCAGTGATCCGTCGCTGCGTAGCACGCCTTGATCGTTGTTCAACGTCCCGCCCAGCGTCAGGCCGAGACTGTTTTTGGCATAGATGCTACCGCCGCCGGTGTTGGTCAATTGACCCAGATTCAACTGCACGCCCTGTTGTCCGGACACGATGCCGTTCTGGTTATTCAGGTTGTCTGCGGTCAACAGCAGCGCGCCGTTAGCCAGCAGTCGGCCCTTGTCGCGATTATCGAACTGGCCGATATTGGCGGTCAGCGCGCCCAGACTGGAAAGCTCGCCGCTGTGGTTGTCCAGCGTCGCGGCATTCAGATCAACACCGGTCGCGGAAATCTGCCCACGAAGGTTGGTCAGCACCTGAGCGATGCGCACGTTCAGCGCTTTGTCGCTGATCACTGAACCGCCGGTGTTGTCCAGCGTGGTTGCCGCCAGCGTAAAACCGGTTGCACTGGATATCTTGCCGCTCTGGTTGTTGACCGTTGTGAGGTTTTTCAGCAGCAACTGGCCGGGGGCGGATATCTGTCCGCTCTGGTTATTCAGCAGACCGTTGCTCATGTCCAGGCTGACGTCGCTGTTGCCGTACATACGGCCGTCGTTGCTTTGATCGAGACCGGTCACCACCGCAGTCAAGGCCATGGCGCTGGCAATACGGCCTGCGTCGCTGTTGTTGACCTGGGTTGCAGTCAGGCGCAGTGCCCCGGTGCTGGTCAGGCTGCCGCTCTGCCGGTTAGTGAGCGTGCCGGTGCTCAGCACCACGCCATTGCCTGCGATACGCCCGCTCTGACTGTTATCGAGGCTGCCGCTGCTGAGCGTCAGTTGTGCATCGCTGACAATCTGCCCGCCTTGATTGACGACCGCGCCACTTGTACTGATAGACGCTGTGCTGGCACTGGTCACGCTGCCGGTGGTGTTGCTCAGCGAGGCCGCGCGCACGTCCAGCGTGCCGTCGCTGCGCAATACGCCCTGATCGTTATTCAACGCCCCGGTGATATTCAGGCCCAGGCTGTTTCTGGCGTAAACGCTGCCATTCCCGGTGTTGGTCAATTGCCCCAGCGCCAACTGCACATTCTGCTGCCCGGCAACCGAGCCATTCTGGTTATTCAGGTTGTCGGAGGTCAGTTGCAGCGTACCGTTGGCCAGCAGACGGCCTTTTTCACGGTTGTCGAACTGCCCCACGGTCGAGGTCAGGTTACCGAGACTGGATATTTCCGCGCTGCGGTTGTCCAGCGTCGCGGCGTTGAGCAGCAGATCACCATTGGCACTGACAAGACCCAATTGATTGAGCAACTGACCGGAAATACGCGCCGATAAAGCGCTGCTGCTGGACAGCTTGCCCTGCTGACTGTTGTCCAGCGAACCGGCTGTGATCGTCAGGTTGCCATTGCTGCTGATCAGCCCGCTCTGGGTATTCAGCACCTGAGAAGCGGTGATATCCACACTGCCGCTCTGGCTCAGAATTCTGCCTGACTGGCGATTGTCGATCGTGGCCGCCACGATGCGTGTGCTGGACTGCCCATTCAGCGTCGCACCCTGGTTATTCAGGGTCTGGGTTACGCTGGCCTGCAATGAACGGCTTGCCGTTATGCTGCCACTGTTGCCGAGGCCGTTGGCAGAAAGTGCGATGTCGCCAGAAGCGTTACGGCTGTTGTCGGCATTGACACCCGCTTCGATCACCGCTGTGTTGGTCAGTTGACCCCCTGCCGAAAGCGTCAGTGCATCTCGTGCGGCGACGTTCTTTTGAGTCGTCAGATTACCCGCGGTGGTGATTGCCAGTGACGAGCCCGCATAAACCGGTCCGTTGACCTCGGCGCTAGTGGCCTTGACCGTGACGGCACCGCTTGCAGCCGTCTGCATCACGTTCAAATGGCCGTTGGCGTCGATCTGAATATCGCCACCGCTGGCCGCCAGATCAGCTGCCAGCCTGACACCAACACCCGCCTCGGTGCCTACCAGCCGAATGGCCCCAGCGTACATGCCGCCCAATGCCGAACTGTCTATGGCCAGTTCCGGTTTGGTGCTGCCGTCGTCCGGCAGGGCTGTGGCATTCAGGGTTTGCGCATCGACATCGTTCCGACCGGCGATGATATTGAGGCGGCGGGCGTGTAACTCGGCATTGATCTTCGCACTGCGGGTAATGATGTCGAATTGATCAACGTTATCGGCATTAAGCCCGACACCATCGATGGAGATGCTGCCGCCCTGAACGTTGAAACGCTGCAATTGGCCGTTGGCATCCAGCACCGGTTTGCCGGTGGTCAACGTGACCTGCGGCGTGTTGATGAAACCGCAACCGTTGCAACTGATTCCGTAAGGGTTGGCCACGATCACCCGCGCAGCCTGCCCCGCCACTTCCGTGTAGCCCTTGAGCTGGCTGGCGTTGGCCCCGACCACTTCGTTGAGGATGGTGCTGGCCGCTGTGCCGCGCAGGTTGGAGTTGCCGACGATGATGCCGCCCAGTTGGGTGCTCTGGGTCTGGTTGGTGGAGTTGTTGAGGATTACACCCTGGCTGTCGACGTTGAACTGCTGATACTGGTTGTGTGACAGGCCGCTGGCATTGGGCGCAGCAATGTTGACGATAGGCACACCATTGCCGGCTTGGTTCAGGCTGGTGTTCGTGCCGCTGACCACGATGCCTTCGGCTTGAACCAGCAGCGGCTGCCAGAACATCGCATTGGCGAGAATCAGCGCAAGGCCGCGCTTGGAAATTCCCCAGAAAGACCGGCGCTCGACCAGCACAGCAGAAGGCTGACGAGCGAGCAGAGCCAGTTGGTGAACGTCCATGTGAATGACCTCGAAACAGGTAGGTTGAATACGGTGTGATTAGAGGAAAAAGTCCATACGGAAATAGATCGGCGCTTCGCGCTCGATCACATCGGGACGTTCCAGGGAATGAGCGAAGGTCACTGAGGCAGCAACGTGCTGGCCTCGGGTAAACAGCTCGAACGAGTTACTGGACAAACGCCCATGCTGGTCGCCGTTGTAACGATCGTTGCGGATAACACCCTGGTCGTAACCGGCAGCCGCGCCATACTCGGCGAACACCGGGCGCAGCCAGTCCAGCGTCACCGGACGAGTCAGGCGCAACTCGTTACGCCAGTAGCCGCCGCTGTCGCCGGACAGAAACTCATCCTTGTAACCACGCACCGATGCCGATCCGCCCAGGCTGGTGCGTTGCGAACTGAACAACACATCCTCACTGCGCTGCCCGGTCGCCAGGCTGGTGAAGCTCAGGTTTTCGCCCCACAGTTGAAAAGGATGCAGGTAGCTGAGGGTGCCGGTGTATTTGCGATAACGCGCATCGGCCTCACCCGGACGAGGATCGTGGTTGCCCTGTGCGTCCAGTGCACCGATGCCTTGCTGCATGCCCAGATCGATGTTGACGAACGCCGAGCCGACCCGCCGCCCGTGGTTGATACCAAACTGCGCTTCGGTGATGCGATTGCTGCTGACCGCCAGCTTGCTGTCTTCGACGTAGTTGTTGGTGCGCAGGTAGGACAGACCGGCATTGAGCGAGGTCTTGCTGAGCGCGTCGCGATACACCACCCGCTCGGCCTTGAACTGATGGTTCTGGCTGTCGCCGTCCTGCTTGAAGTTGATGTTCGAGGCCTGCGCCACCGAACGATATTCGCTGGTGTTGTACAGGTAGCTGAACGTCCACCAGCCCCACGGCAGACTGTAGACAAGCGACGCATTGCGGGAGGCTTTCTGGCGGTCGCTTATCGCATCATGACCGCCACGCAAACTGATCTGGTCAGCAAGACCGAGCGGGTTGTCCCACTCCAGCCCTGCATTGAGCTGCTGCTCACCGGTGCTGCGCTGACCTTCGTTGGTGCGTGACAGGTTCGCCCGCCAGGGCTTTTGCGGAGTGCCTTTGACCACCACATCACTGCCGCCCACCGCCTGACCCGGCGTCAGCTCCATCTGCGCCTGAGCGGAAGGCAGACGATTGAGCTGATCGACCATTTGCTCGATTTCACGCAGGTTGACGATCCGGCCTTCCTGACCGGGGAAAGTCATCGCCAGTTCTCGATCCGACAAACCACTGTCAGCAGCGCCGCGCAGCTTTTCCAGCTTGCCTTCGATGACCAGCACTTGCAGGTCACCAGTCGACAGATCCTGTTGCGGCAAGTAAGCGCGAGTCGTGACCAGGCCTTTTTCGATGTAGTGGTCAGTAACGACTTTGAGCACGTCATTGAGCTGGGCTACACCCAGACACTTGCCCTGATAGGGTTTGATCAACGCGTCGCGTTCGGCAGCCGACAGAGAGTCCGCACCTTTGAGTTCGATACGGTTGATCGTGAAGCAGCGTGTATCTGCAGGAGTGGCAGGTGCCTCTGGCTTGGCCTGCTTGCCGGGCAGGTCCTTGAGCTCTTCCAGGCGACGACGCTGCTCTTCGAGCAAACGGTCCTGGCGATCACGAATAAGGTCCTGCACACCTGGCGCATTGGCCTGTGTCATGTCCGGTGCGGTGGCCGCCAGCGAGGGAAAAGCCACCAGGGCAAACGAGAGCAGCAACGCCCTTTTGAAGACATGTAAATACACGGTGCGTCCTTGCAGTAGCAGATTGACATCAAAAGGGCGAGAGATACTAGAACGCCACCACTATGGCGTCAAATATTTGTATCGACCGTGTATCGGATTTATTGAACTTAATTTACAACTAATTTCTCCCGATCAAGCAGTGCTTTACTTAAGCGCCCCGCAAGCTGCCATATCAAAAAAACAAATATCCACACGCATCAAACACAACTAATATTTGCCAATGATCAAAGAACTGAAAACCCTTATAGCCGTAGCCAGAGAAGGTACGTTCGCCGCAGCCGGAGACCGTATCGGCCTGACCCAGGCGGCGGTCAGCGCGCAGATGCAGCGTCTTGAAGCGGAGCTGGGCATCGAGTTGTTCGACCGCAAGGGGCGGTCGGCGCAGTTGAACCGCATGGGCCAGCAGGTTCTGCTGCAAGGTCAGGAACTGGTACGCCTGTACGGCAATCTGGGCAGTGCGGCTGTCGGGCTTGCACCCAATGTGCTGGTGACCATTGGTGCTATAGCTTCCGTGCAGCGCTCTTTTCTGCCGGAGGCGCTGGCAGGCTTTCATCGACAGTTTGCGCAATGTCGAACCCGCATTGTCCCAGGCCTGTCGATGGACCTGGTCAATCAGGTGGATGCGGGGGAACTGGACATGGCGGCGATCATTCGTCCGCCCTTTTCGCTGCAAAGCGATCTGCGCTGGACCACCCTGACGCGAGAGCCCTATCGCCTGATCGTTCCAGCCGATGTTCAAGGAGAGGACTGGTCAGAGCTGATCTCCAGCCAGCCCTTCATCCGCTATGATCGATCGTCCTTTGGCGGGAGGCAGGTCGACCGCTTTCTGCGTCAGACGCACGTTGCGTTACGTGAGGTGTGCGAACTCGACGAGCTGGACGCCATCGTCAAACTGGTTGCCAACGGCGTGGGCGTGGCCCTGGTGCCGGAAACGGCGACCATTCAGGCGTGGCCGCCGACTGTGCGGGCTATCAACCTCGGGCAGCATACGTTTCATCGGGATATAGGACTCGTACACCGCGCAAAACGCAGCCTTTCGGAGCCGGTAAGGACGCTCGCGCAGCTATTGAGCGAGCAGGTTCACGAGACGCAGTGACAAGCAGGCTATTTGGCGAACAGTTGGCTCATGTCCTTGAACGCCTTGAATTCCAGCGCGTTACCGCAGGGGTCGAAGAGAAACATGGTGGCCTGCTCGCCGACCTGCCCCTTGAATCGAATGTAGGGTTCGATCACGAACTGAATGCCGAACGACTTCAGGCGCTCAGCCAATGCCTCCCACTGCGCCCACTCCAGAATGATGCCGAAGTGCGGGACCGGCACGTCATGTCCGTCCACCGGGTTGCTGTGAACGCTCTCTTGAGACGCCGTTTTGGGGTGTTCGTGAATGACCAGTTGATGGCCGTAAAAGTCGAAGTCGACCCACTGCGCACTGGAACGCCCTTCGGCAAGCCCGAGCACTTCGCCATAAAAGGTCCGGGTAGCGGCCAGGTCATACACAGGGATTGCCAGGTGAAAAGGAGAAAGGCTCATCAGAACTCCGGAGGCGATGTTCAGGATCAGGTGTCGAACTGACGCTTTCGCGAGCCGACGATCCGCGTGAAGGTGAGGCCTATCCTAGATCCGGCTCGAACAAAATAAAATCAACATGTTTTGTTGGAAAGCACAAAAAATATTTGTGCTTTCCTCGAACTCAATCACTCAGACATGCCGTGTCACTGCTGCCCGGACAGCTTCATGATCATCCGCGACAGCAGGTAAATCCTCGGTGCCACGCTGCCCACCTCGGCGTATTCTTCCGGCGTATGGATATTGCCACCGACAATACCGAAACCATCCAGCGTCGGCGTGCCCACGCTGGCCGACAGGCTTGAGTCAGCCGCTCCGCCGCTGCCTTCAATGGTCAGCGTGCGTCCCAGCTCGCCGTAGATGCCTTGCGCCATCGCAACCAGCGCATCCGACTTCGGCGTTTGCGGCATCGGCGGCAGGCCGCGCATCAGACTGGTCTTGACCTCGGTATCCGGCACCAGCTTATTGGCCGAGACCTTGGCGAGGTCCTGCTCGATCCGGTCGAATTCCTCCGGCACTGCCGCCCTGACATCAGCCTTGGCGCTGGCCTGATCCGGAATCACGTTGGTGCGATCACCGGCCTTGAGCACCGTGAAATTGATGGTGGTTTTCTTCTCTTCGTCGCCCAGCTTGCCGAGTTGCAGAATCTGATGCGCCACCTCGGTAGCCGCGTTGCGACCCAGTTCCGGCGCAACACCTGCATGGGATGCCTTACCCTTCACCTCGACCAGCGCCGTCGCCGAGCCTTTACGCCACACCACTAGCCCGTCGGCCGGGCGACCTGGCTCCAGGTTCAGCGTGACATCGTGCTCTTTGGCGGTTTTCTTGATCAGTTCGGTAGCAACGACCGAGCCGGTTTCTTCACTGGCGTCGAGCAATACGGTGATCTGCGCGTAGTCGGTGAACTTCAGGTTATGCAAGACCTTCAGCGCATAAATGGCAGCGACGATACCGCCCTTGTCATCCATCACGCCCGGGCCGTAGGCACGACCGTCCTTGATGTGAAACGGCCGCTCTGCCGCCGAACCTTCCTTGAACACAGTGTCCATGTGCGCCATCAACAGAATCTTCGCCTTGCCGGTGCCTTTCAGGGTGGCGATGACATGATTACTGGCTTCAGGCGTATTCGGCACCCGTTCAATGGTGGCACCGAGCTTTTTCAGCTCTTCGATGGCGATGTCGCTGACCTTGTTCAGGCCAGGCACATAGCCGGAGCCCGAGTCGATGTTCACCAGACGCTCCAACAATTTCAAGGCGTCGTCCTGGTATTGCTCGGCATCGGCCTGAATGGCCTTGTGCGGTTCAGCCATAGCCACAGGTGCCAGGGCTGTTAACGCGAGGGCCAGAGCCAAATGAGCGGCCAGTGGCGAGCGTGAGAATGCGCGCATACGTGTTCCATCCTTGTTTTATTGAGTGACGTTTTCAGGAACATACCTCAAAGCGCTACTCGTCGTCATAAGCAGGGGGCCCGACACATACGCCAGGAACCTGGATCATTCAGGTACGGCCGCGCAAACGATCAAGCTTGTCGAACAGCAGCCAGTACAGAATGGGAATCAGGCCCAGGGTCACCAGTGTGCCCAGTGCAAGTCCACCCATGATCGTGATGGCCATGCCCTCCCAGAGCGGACCGGCGAACAGCATCAGTGGCACAAGGCCGATGATGCAGGTCAGTTTGGTCATTACAATCGGCCTCAACCGTTTGACCGCCGCATTGACCACCGCTTCGCGCACCGGCAGGCCCTGACCGCGCTCGGCTTCAATGCGCTCCAGCAGCAAGACCGCGTTATTGACGATAATTCCCGCCAGCGACAGCAGCCCGAAAGTGGCCATGAAGCCGAACGGATACCCGGTAATCAGCAGGGCCAGCGCCACGCCAATCAGCACAAAAGGCACGCTGGAAATAACAATCAGCAATTTGCGAAACGAATTGAATTGCCAGACGAACAGCAGCAGCATCGCAATCAGCGCATGCGGCGTGTACTGCAAGAGCGCCTGATTGGCTTCGGCCGAGTCTTCTATCTCGCCACCCAGTTCAATGCGATAACCGGCTGGCAGCTTCAGTGCCGCAACTTGCGGTGCCAGTTGTTCCACGATTGATGCTGCGGTAAGTGACGGATTGTGTCCGACCACGGTAATAGCCCGCTCCAGATTACGGCGTTGAATGGTCGAGGCTTCGGCCTTGGGCTCGAGTGTGGCAATAGCGGATAACATCAGCGGCGCAGCACCGGAGGCTGGATAGATCAGCGTGCTGCCCGGTTCGCTCGCGGGCATGTTCGGCGTGCCCTGTTCTCGGGCCATTATGGCCACCGCAGTTTCGCCATCCTGCAACGAGGACACCGCCAGCCCATTGTTTCTCAGTTGCAATGCCTGAGCTATATCCTGAGTGGATACACCCGCCGACATAGCCTTGTACTGATCGACGAGGACGTCATAACGCAACAATCGGGTGCGCCAGTCATCGTTTACGTCCTGCGTGCCAGGCAACGCCGACAAGGCCTGTTCGATCTGGCGGGCAATCGTTCGCAACACTTTTTCATCAGGGCCAATGACCCGATAGATCGCAATCCCCGCCTCAGTGGTGCCCATCGAAAAACGCTTGGGCTGCGCTTCGATTTCCGGGTGCTGCGCCAGAAGAAAGCGCCGGGTCCGGTCAATCACCGCGTCTACATTGGCGCCTTCGCGCACGCTGACGGTGAAATAGGCAATGTCCGGGGCAGACAAAGGCGGATTGAGGCCCAGAACGATCCGCGGGCCGCCATCGGCAACATAACCGATGCTGTCCTTTACATCCTGGTCGTTGCTCAGCCACTGGCTGATATCGCGCACGGCCTGTGAGGTGTCGCGCGAGCTGCTGCCAGGCTCCATTACCAGAGGAATCTGGAACTGCATGCGGTCTGATTTCGGCAGGAAATCGTAGGGCACGTGAGTCAATACCACGACCGCAGCCACCAGCAGAACAACCATGCTGCCGATGAATAGCAGGGAGTGATCGAGCAGCGCCTGGATGACGCTGCGATAGCCACGATAAAACCCTGATGCATACTCATCGGCAGCAGACTTGTCGACGACGGCCGAAGCCTTGGCAAAGTAGAAACACAGCAGCGGCGTCACCGTCACGCTGAGCAGCCAGGAGCTGATCAGCGTGGTCGCCAGCACAATCGCCAGTGAACGCAGGTATTCATTGGTGCTGGTCTGCCCCAAAAAGAATGGCGAGAACGCGAGCACGATGACCAGTGAGGACGTCAGCAAGGGGATCATCAGTGTGCGCCCTGCTTCCTCGCACGCGGTTCGCCGCTCTTCTCCGGCATGCAGACGCCGCTCGATGTCCTCGGCGATGACAATGCCATTGTCCACCAGCAACCCCAGGGCCAGGATGATCGCGGCAATTGACACCGTTTGCAGCTCGATGCCCACCGAACGCATGACGAGCAGCGTACTCAAGATCGTCAATGGCACGATAACCCCGACCACCAGCCCGGTACGCCAGCCGAGAAACAACATGACCACGCACATCACGATAACCACGGTTTCAGCCATGACGTGGTACATCTTGCTCATCTCGTGTTGCACCACATCAGCCTGAAACGTCACGACGTGCAACGTAAAGCCAGTCGGAAGTTGCTGTTCCAGCTCGCCGAGGCGTTTGCGCAGCGCGCTGCCGAAGGCCTGAACATTGAGGCCGGATTGCATTGAAACCGCCAGCACCACAGCATCCTGCCCCTGATAGATAGCTTCGGTCTCCGGCGGACCGACCGGAACCGCCGATATTTTGCTCAGGCTTTGCAGTGCCACTCTCTGACCGCCGGCCAACTGCACGGGGAACTGGCGCAATTGCTCCAGCGAAAGGATTTCGCCACTCACCGAGAGTGTGGTGCTCTGCTGCCCGATAACCGGGTTACCTCCCGACGCGATCAGGTTGCGGGCTTGCAACTGCTGCATTAACTGTTGAGGCGACAGACCTGCGGCAGCCAGGGTCTGTTGATCGAAATCCAGATAGATTCGCTCATCTTGCAGGCCATACAGCTCGACCTGATCAACTCCTTGAAGCCCATAAAGCTGGTCGCGCAGCCGTTTGATCGGCCCGCGCATTTCGCCCATGCTGAAGCCCGGTGCGGTCACGGCGACGGAAGCCACTGCCACCCGGCCAAAATCGTCATCCACAAAAGGCCCTTGGGTGCCGGGCGGAAACACACCGCTGGTTTCACCGACTTTGGCTCTCAGTCGCTGCCATAAAAGCCCAAGATCCTTGATGCTGTCATAAGCGGTTACCTGCACCGTTACCCGGCCAGGCTTGACCGTGGTCACCACATTCCTGATCTCGGCCAGCTCGCGAATTTTTTCTTCCAGCGGCCTGGCCAGCAGTTCTTCTGTGCGCTCTGCGGAAAGTCCCGGCAGCGAGACGCTGACCAGCGCATCCCGAACCGTCACTGAAGGTTCTTCCTGAGACGGAAAACCCGAAAAGGTAGCGACCCCCGCCAGCAAAATCAGGCAGGCCACGAAAAAGGTCAGGCGACTCGCACCCATTGCACGATAGGTAAGGTTCATGGCGCAGTTCCGCTCAAACGGCTGGTCGGCTGGTACAGGCTGACGGTCTGTCCGTCCTGCAGAAAAGCGGCTCCGGCAGTCACCACCTGCTCCCCCGCGACCAGCCCGGTGTGGATGATCGCTCGACCCGCGCTGACCGCCCCCAGGGAAACAGAGCGGATGGCCACTGTTCCACCCGATTGGTAGACGAAAACCTCAGCCGTATTACTGTCAGTTCCCATCCACAGTGCTTGAACGGGAACCGAAAGGGCCTGCGTTGCAGCGTCAGGGCGCACCTGTACGAGTAGCGTGATACCGCCGGGCAGCCTGTCGGCAGGACGCAATACACGAAAGATGCCGGTTCTTACCAACCCGTCATCGGATCGAGGCGAAATGCTTTCAAGCACCAGATCAAAACCGTCAGTGGTGTCTGCCGTGCTTGAGGCTCTGGCAAGGTCGCCGGGCTTGAGCGCCTCGGCAAACGCCAGCGGAACAGCCGCCACAACCTGCTGTTCTGCGCCGGACTCGATATCCAGCAGCGCCTGCCCGGCAGGCAACACGCTGCGCGGCTCTGCATGGCGCGCCACCACCCGCCCGGCAAACGGCGCAATCAACTGGCTATGATCCAGCTCACGACGCGCCAAGGCCACTTCGGCTTGCGCCCGAATCTGTTCGTTCCGGGCTTGCTCGCGGGATGCCAGGGCCGACTCGACAACGCTTTGCGCAACACTGCCTGCCGCAAGCAGATTTTTCTGGCGCTGATAGTTCTGCTCACGCTCGACTGCCTGCGCAGCGGCCAGGTGCGCACTGGCCTGCGCCTGTTGCAGATGCAAGGTCGCAGGCTGCCGATCAAGGCTGGCAAGTACCTGGCCCTTTTCCACGGCATCTCCGACATCGACCCGCAACTCGGCAACGGTACCTGCCGACTCAAACGCCAGACTGGCGCGTTGCTGCTGCCGAACGGTACCGATAAAACGCATCACGGCACCCTCACCTGCGTGCACCGCCTCGACCTTGACGGCACGTACAGCCGCGACGCTGGCCGGATGTTTGTCGCTGCAGCCACCAGCCAGCAAGGCAATCAGTACGATGCTGCACGCGCGGGCAACACATCGGCGTGGAGCAGGAAACGTATCAGGATGAAATCGCATGGCAGGCGTCCACTCTTCAGAAGGCGTAATTCAAGGCAAGCAGGCCGCTGCCTTCGGCATCGGTTTCGACCAGCGGGCTGCCACGGGTCTGGTCGGTGTAATGAGTGACGCCAACACTGGCGACAGTTGACCAGTGAGCGTCAAAGGTATGCTGCCAGGCGAGTGCCGCCGAATAGGCATAAATGCCGCTGTCTGCCGTGAACCTGGAAAAGCCGCTGCGCTGGCTCTGGATCGGGCTCACGCCAAAATAGGTCTGGTTGTAACGGCCGTCGCCGGCATGCGCATCGATATCGAGCGTCACCGTGTCACTCTGGCTGTGGTAAGCGATGCCTTCAAAGCCCAACCGGTAGCGGTTCCCACGTTTTTCGCCCGCCACCCGCAACTCGGCCTCGGCACTCGCCGACAACCATGGCGTGAGCTGCTGAGAGACCATGAAGTCGCCAACGGTCGCGCCCTCGACGGTACCCATGCCCCTGAGCTCATTGGAGCCAGGACGGTTGGTGCTGTTTTTCTCGGTACGGCCAAAGTCATAATTGAGCGCCGCACTGGCGCCGAACCCGGAAGCCGATTGCCACTGAAGCCCAAGACCACGAGTGGTGTCAGCAAAAAAGATCCCGCGCTGAACCGTAAGCATCGGCAGCACCTGACTGCGGTATTCATCCGCACCCATATAGCGGGGCAACACGGCCATACCCAGACCGAAGTTGACGTTGAATTGGTCGCCGAGAATCGACTGACTGTCAGCAGAATCGCTGCCCTGAGCATAAGCCTGACCGATCAGGGCCATGGCAGCGGAGGCGATCAGCACGTTGAGCAAAGTGTGACGTACGCGAGAATGAGAGAGGTCATGAGTCATGGTGATACTCCGGTTTCGGTCAGGATTTCGAGGGGCTTGCGGGTTCTGCGCCGCGCAGTACGCGGAACAGATCGATACGGTTTTGCTGTAGATCATCGAGGGACTTGCGACAGGCTGCGTCGGCTTCGGCGATACGGATGCTGGAGGTCAACAAGGCTGTACGGTCGGCAGCACCTGCGTTCAGCTCGAAGGACAGACGCCGCACTTTTTCCTGCACCAGCGCGACACGCTCGACCTCATTGCGCGCATGATCCAGCGCCTGCTGACGTCGGCTCAGGACTCCGGACATTTCCCGGAAAGCGTTCTGTATCGCCTTCTCATATTCAGCAACAGCGATCTGCTGGCGTACCTGGGCGAGATCCAGATTCGCCTGATTACGCCCGCCGTCGAACAGCGGCAGGCTCAGCTGCGGGCTGAACAACCAGGCGCCGCTGCCGCCACTGAACAGCGTGCGCAGGCTGTCGCTCTGGATGCCAATGCCAGTGCTGAGTTTTATGGATGGAAAGAACGCTGCGCGCGCGGCACCAATGTTGGCATTGCCGGCTTTGAGCGCCTCTTCGCGCTGACGGATATCAAAGCGCTCCAGCAGCCGTTGTGATGGCAGGTTCGCCAGCCAGGCAGGCGTATCAAGCAGCGCGTTGCTCAGCACCGGCATGTCAGGCTTCGCGACTGGCAGCGCTGTCGAGTAGCCAGTCAGCAACAACAATGCCTGCGATGCACTGGCATGATCGCCAAGCGCATCCTGTACCTGCTGTTGCGCGTTCAACGCCTGCAGACGCTGCACGAGCAGATCGTCCAGCGAGATGGCGCCTTGACGCTGCTGCTCTTCGGCCGCTTTCACCAGCATAAGCCGAGCATCGCGAACGGCCTGCGCATCCTGTAGCAGCGCAGCGGCCAGACGTTCCGTCAGCCAGGCTTGCGCCACTTCAGCAACCAACGCACTGCGCGCCGCCTGCTGACCGTAAGTACTGGCCAGGTAATCGTGTTGCGCCGCCTCGGACAGGCTGCGTACCCGGCCAAAAAAATCCAGTTCGAAGTCAGAAATGCCCAGCGAAGCAATAGAGATGTCCTGGCCATATCGCTCATCGGCAGCGGCATCATCGAAATGCTGTCGATCACGCTCGACGCCTGCGGCGAGGGTCGGGAAACGGTCGGCGCGACTGATGCCACGCATGGCCCTCGCCTCTTCCACCCGCAGTGTCGCCACACGAAAGTCGCGATTGAACGCCAGGGCAGCTTGCAGCAGAGCACGCAGTTGCCCGTTCGCAGACAACTCGGAAACCAGCGCTGCTTCGTCAGCGCTCAGCACGATTGCAGGCGACACATCAGCAGCAGGCACCACGCCGGAGAACTGATCTGCCGGAACCGGCAGCGCCGGTCGCTGGTAGTCCGGAATCAGCGAGCAACCGGAAAAACTCAGGCTCAGCAATGCTGCCAGATAACGGTACCTGAGGTTGCGGATACGCTTGGACAGCGGTGTACTCATCAGCATAGGATCTGTCCGCGACAGTGGGCTCTGGACACCATCCTGAACGCCGACTTTCAATAAACCGTTCGTGAATTATCAAGATTTGATCAAGAGGCACGCTTGTGTCAGGAAAACGCATTCTTATCGTCGAAGACGATGCCGACAGTGCCAGCATTCTCGACGCCTACCTGCGTCGTGACGGTTTTACCGTAGGTTTGGCCGAAAACGGTCAGCGCGGCATCGACATGCATCGCCAGTGGAAACCCGACCTGATTTTGCTGGACGTGATGCTGCCTCTGGTCAGCGGAACCGACGTGCTGTCGGCGGTCAGGCGTTGCAGCGATACACCGGTGATCATGGTGACGGCCATGGGCGACGAGCCGGAAAAACTCGGCGCACTGCGCTATGGTGCGGATGATTATGTGGTCAAGCCCTATAACCCGAAGGAAGTGGTCGCCCGCGTACATGCCGTGCTGCGACGCTCCCAACAAAACAGCAGCAACGAGCGGCACTTGCGTTACCAGACATTGCTGGTGGACCTGGACGCGGTCACCGCCACCATCGAAAACAACGACGCCATGCATACGCTGCTGGACCTGACCCCGACCGAGTTCAAGATTCTTTCCACGTTGCTGAAAACGCCTTCCAAGGCCTTCACCCGGGAAGAGCTGCTCGAGATATGTCTGCCCGACAGCGAAGCGCTGGCCAGAGTGGTCGACGCACATGTGCATAATCTGCGTCGCAAACTCGAACTCCACGGCGTGCATAACGTGCTCGTGACAGTGCGCTCGGTCGGCTATCGATTCCGGTAGCTGCCAGATCCAGACAGCCGGCAGATCCAGGTAACTATCATGCGATACCTTTTCCGACACAGGCAGCAACCGTTGTGGCATTGGGTCGGCATGCGCATGAGCATGCTGGCGGTGGGTGCCGTCATCGTTATCGCGTTTTGCATGTGGCTGCACGTTACGGTGTCTGACTGGATGACCCTGCAGGCAATGCCAGTCGAGGTGCGCAGTGAGTTTGAGCAGCTGCAAGCCGATCCTGAAATGAACATCGCCAGGCTTCGCGAACTGTTCGTCCAGTACTACCCAATCGAAAATCTGCTGCCCGGTATTGCCAACAAGGAGTGGTGGGTTTTGGCGGGGTTGGTGATGACGGCCATTCCCATCGTCATCTTTTTCGGCTTCCTGTTCTCACGTCCACTTTCCAGTCAGTTTTCCTCGATTGCCAGAGGCGCACGCCAGGTTGCCCAAGGCGACTTCAAGACCCGCCTGCCGACGGACTCCGACGGGCCTGACGAGCTGCAGGCGCTGGTCAGCGACTTCAACACCATGACCATTCAACTGGGTCGTTACGAGCTGGAAGTCAGTGAGTCCAGCGCGATGATCGCTCATGAGTTGAGGACACCGTTGAACGCCGCCATGGGCCGCGTACAGGGCATGATCGATGAAGTCTTTCCGCGCGATCTCGCGCAACTGGAAATGGTCCATCGACAACTCAACCAGTTGAACAAACTGGTCAGCGACCTGCACCTGCTGTCACTCGCCAGCGCCGGCCAGCTGACGCTGGACAAGTCTGAATTCCCTTTGCAGAAACTCGTGGCCGAACGCCTGAGCTGGTTTGCCGACCAACTCGATGAGGCAAACATCAAGGTGAAGCTCGATATCCCGCAACGCCTGAGCATCATGGCGGATCGCGACCGTATCGGCCAGGTGGTCAACATCCTCGTGGACAACGCGTTGCGCTATTCGGCGCTGGGTGGCGAACTGCTGATTGTCGCCAGAACCACCGCACGAAATATCGAGCTGACGTTCTCGGACCGTGGCCCCGGCTTCGGCCCGGATAACCTTGAACAGGTGTTCGACCGCTTCTGGCGCGCCGAACGATCGCGGGCGCGCTATTCCGGCGGCAGCGGTCTTGGCCTGTCCATCGCCCGTGCCATCTGTGTCGAACATGGCGCCCTGATCGAGGTGCGCAACAGGCCTGGCGGTGGATCGGTCATCAGGCTGGAAATTCCGGCCTGATGGGCGATCAATGCCCCATCAATGAATCAATGCTGTCCGGCTTGTCGTGTACGCCAAACCGGTCCACCAATGTCGCCGTGGCGCGATTCATGCCTACGACGTCCACGCTGACACCTGCCCTTCGCAGTTTCATCACTACCTTGTCCAGCGCTGCCACCGCGGTGATGTCCCAGAAATGCGCCTCGCGCAGATCGATGGCCAGCGTTTCGAGGTTTTCCCGCAAATCAAATGACGCCATGAAGCGGTCAGCAGAGGCGAAGAACACCTGGCCGGTCACGTAGTAAGTGCGGTGACTGTGAAAGGGATCGCGCTGCGAGGTGACGTCAAGGTAACAGGCGATTTTGCTGGCAAAGAACATTGCGGCCAGCAGAGACCCGATCAGTACGCCATACGCCAGGTTGTGAGTGGCCACGACCACCACCACGGTGACCACCATCACGATGTTGGTCGAAAGTGGATAGTCTTTGAGGTTACGGATCGATCCCCAACTGAAGGTGCTGATCGACACCATGATCATCACCGCCACCAACGCTGCCATCGGAATGCGCGCCAGCCAGTCGCCGAGAAACAGCATCATGATCAGCAACAAGACACCCGCACTGAGGGTAGAGAGGCGCGTTTTTCCGCCTGATTTCACGTTGATCATCGACTGCCCGATCATGGCGCAGCCTGCCATGCCACCGATAAAACCGCTGGCGATGTTGGCGATGCCCTGCCCTTTGCACTCGCGATTCCGGTCACTGCCAGTGTCGGTCAGGTCGTCGACGATGGTAGCCGTCATCATTGATTCGAGCAGCCCCACGACCGCCAGTGCGGCGGAATACGGAAGGATGATCAGCAACGTGTCGAGACTCGGCGGCACCTCCGGCCACATGAAGGTCGGCAGACTGTCGGGCATCGCGCCCATGTCGCCCACGGTTCGCACATTGAGGCCCATGTAGATGGAAATCGCCGTGAGTACCAGAATGCACACCAGCGGCGAAGGCAACAGTTTTCCCAGTACAGGCACTCGGGGGAACAGATAGATGATCGCCAGACCGGCTGCGGTCATTGCGTACACCGGCCAGGTCACGTGAGTAAGCTCCGGCAGTTGAGCCATGAAGATCAGGATCGCCAGTGCGTTCACAAAACCGGTGACGACTGACCTCGAAACAAAGCGCATCAATGCCCCCAGTCGCAGATACCCGGCGATGATCTGCAATACCCCGCAGAGCAACGTCGCTGCCAGCAAATAGTGCAGACCGTGCTCTTTCACCAGGTTCACCATCAGCAGTGCCATCGCACCGGTAGCAGCAGAAATCATGGCCGGACGTCCGCCCACGAACGCGATGATCGTGCAGATACAGAACGACGCATACAGCCCGACTTTCGGGTCCACGCCGGTGATGATCGAGAACGCGATGGCCTCTGGAATCAAGGCCAATGCAACAACCAGCCCGGCAAGAACATCGGCACGGACGTTGGAAAACCACGCAGTTTTGATTTTTTCGAGCATAGCAATACCTATGGCAGACACGGCAGGACGCACAGCAACGAGTGCCGGACGAGCAACAGCATCAGTTTTCGATTGAATTAGGTGGAGGTGGCGGCGACCGCGAAACGGGCACAGCGACAGGCGACCGCAGCAATGGCGGTCAAGGTGTGGCGAGGGGGCGTAGCGCTAAGGCGGCGTAGGCAGCCAGTTGGTACGAGACAAACGTGTTTCCTTTGATGAGTCGAAGGACGCGGATATCATAGACCTATGCGTTTGAGGGGTTCAACCCGGATGACCCTGCGTGCTGTGCTGTTGGACGAATGGTTCCACATTTGAAAACCGCAAAGCGCCATCTGATACGTCTTTTTGCCCAAGCATTGACTCTGTTCGCCACTCCTCATTTCGCGCATGATGCACGCACTGCTCACAAGATACCGCCCATGAAACGCTACGAACAATTCGCCGCCGACATCTCGGAGATGATTCGCAGCGGCGTGCTGCCTGCCGGAGAGAAAGTCCCTTCTGTCAGGGTTGCGAGTCGCACCTGGTCGGTCAGTCCTGCTACGGTCTTCAAAGCGTATTACCTGCTGGAAGACAAGGGCCTGATTCAGGCTCGTGCGCGCTCGGGTTATTACGTTCGGGAGCATGTTTCCAACGCGCTGACCGAGCCGGAACTGGTCAGGCACACCAGCGAAGGCACGGAACTTGGGGTCAGTGATCTGATTTTTTCAGTGCTCGGCTCGCTCAAGGACCCGGACACAGTGCCCTTTGGCTCGGCGTTTCCCAGCCCGCACCTGTACCCGCTGCCGCGGCTTGCCAAATCGATGGCCTGCGCCGTTCGGACAATGACACCGACCGCCATCGTCAGTGACATGACCTCCGGCAACTCCGAGCTGCGCCGACAAATTGCCTTGCGCTACATGATCGGCGGCGTACGCCTGCCCGCCAACGAGCTGGTGATCACCAATGGCGCAATGGAAGCGCTGAACCTGTGCCTGCAATGCGTCACCGAGCCTGGCGATCTGGTCGCCATAGAAGCGCCTGCGTTCTACGCCTGCCTGCAAGTGCTGGAGCGACTCAAGCTCAAGGCTGTCGAAATTCCCGTGCACCCGCGCGATGGCGTGGACCTGGACTCGTTGCAGGACAGCCTGACCCGCTTGCCGATCAAGGCCTGCTGGTTCATGAGCAGCTTTCAGAACCCGCTGGGCGCGAGCATGACGCAGGAGAAAAAAGTCAGGCTCTACGACCTGTTGGAACAGCGGCAGATACCGCTTATCGAGGACGATGTCTACGCCGAACTTTACTACGGCGGCAAGGCGCCCCAGCCGATCAAAAGCCTGGACCGCAGCGGACTGGTGATGCATTGCAGCTCGTTTTCCAAGACTCTGGCACCCGGTTATCGCGTTGGCTGGGTGGCTGGCGGCCGCTACACCGAGCAGATCGATCGTCTGAAACTCATGACCACACTATCGCCCTCGGTCCCGGCCCAGGCCGCCATCGCTGATTACCTCAAGCATGGCGGCTATGACCGGCACCTGCGCAAACTGCGCGACACTCTGGAACTGCAACAAGGCGCGATGCTCGCCGCTGCCGCACGTTATTTCCCGACCGGGACTCGCGTGACCAAGCCGGTCGGTGGTTACTTTCTGTGGTTCGAATTCCCCAAGCAGGTGGATTCGTTGCAACTGTTCCAGCTCGCGCTGGCCCAAGGCATCAGCCTGGCACCCGGCCCTATTTTTTCCGCATCGCAACGCTTCAAGAACTGCGCGCGCCTGAACTACGGCACACCATGGGATGAACGCAGCGAACAGGCCATGGCGATGCTGGGGCGCATCATTGCGTCGTTTTGATCTTTCCTGGGACAGACCGCTTTGCGGCAACTGATCCGTATTTTTAAGCCGTTTCTGAATCTGTACCAGAAACTCACTGCACACGATAATGGCCGTGCATTCAAACGCGCATGCCGACCGCCAATCCCTGGCACCTGCGGCTTGCGACATGGCAGATCAGCAGGAGATTCTCATGGGCAAGCTCGGACTTTCATTGATAGGTTTTCTATTGCTGGCGATCGCAGTGGGCTTGCTGGGGACTATTTCGCCGTATTGAGGATGAGGGGCCCAAGAAAGCGCTCGTTCCTCACGATCCAGTGGGAATGCCTTTCGCTCTGTCACAGATCTGCGCCGCGACGCACACTCAAGAGTGGACGCGGAGCGTCCTGAGCATGCCAAGGCGGAGCATCGGCAGGAGAATCGGTGAGATTACCGCTGCAACGAAAAAACCCGCCATAAGGCGGGTTTCTTGGGGTTCAGAGGTTTTATACATCACCTCTGAATCATGTCTGGCTCCACGACCTGGACTCGAACCAGGGACCCAGTGATTAACAGTCACTTGCTCTACCAACTGAGCTATCGCGGAATGAGCGCTATGTTACTGATTCGGAAAAGGAAGTCAAGCGAGGCAAGAAAAAATCTTGCGTTTTCAGGCTGCTACGAGATTTGGCGCGAACGGGCCGCAGCTTTTCAGGCTCGCTGCGTCACGCGACAGCGCTACTTGATCCGGTAGTGAAACGTATTCTTCACCCCTGAAACGGTCACCGCCCTGCCCTCGACGATCTTCGGCTGATAGCGAAAGGTTTCCGCTGCCGCCAGTGACGGACGTATGAACAGCGGGTGGCAACTGCCCTGTACCTGTGGGTTGACCACCTTGCCCTGCGGTGACACGTCGTACACCACCGTGCAGTCCCCCTCGATGCCTTTATCCAGTGCCCGTTCCGGGTAGTCCGGGGCTTCTTTGCTCAACGGTTGATATTGACTGCTGTCGGCGGCAGCTTGCTGTTGTGCCTGCTGCGCAACTTGCGACTGACGGGCACGCTCAGCGGACTGGCGCGCCTGTTCGGCCTGACGTTGTTGCTCGGCCTGAACCTGCTGGCGCTGCTGATCAGCAAGGCGTTGCTGCTGTTGCGCTTCAAGAACCCGTTGCGCACTTTGACGCTGTTCAATTTCGCGCTCACGCTTCTGCTCATCCACCCGCTTGCGCGCCAGGGCAGCCTGTTCCAGTTGACGCTGCGGTTCGACCTGTGGCTTCGGGGTTTCGATGGGTTTTGCGACCGGCAGCGGCGCGGCGACGGGAACCGGCGGCGGAATCTGGGCAGGCTCGATAACCGCTGCCGGTGCTGCGGCCACTGGTGTGGGTGCGGGCGGCAGAATCAGTAGCTGGGTGGTCAACGTTCGAGGTGGCTCAGGCGGTTTTTCACGCACACTCCAGCCCAGCATCAACCCACCGAGCAGCGCCCCGTGCAACGCCAGCGCGACAGCCGCCGCCAGGCCATTGCTGCGGAACCAGAGCCAGTTCACCGATTCGCCGCGAGATGGTTCATAGCTGAGGGCCATGCTGTTCATTGAGGTGCCTCGGTCACCAGCCCCAATTGCGTCACGCCACTGCGTTGCAGCGCCGCCATGGCTGCGACCACGCGGCCATAGTCAGCCTTGTCATCGGCACGAATGAACACTTGAGTGTCCTGGCGCTCGGCCACGATTTGCGCGATGCGCCCCTGCATGTCTTCAAGGCTGGCAGCCTGATCGGTCTGCGACTGCGTATCAACGGTATCGCCCAGGTTCCAGTAGTAGCCGCCTTGCGCCTTGACCGACAGGGTCACGATGCGCTGCCGCGTATCGCTGGCAAGCGCTTCGCTGGCGACTTTCGGCAGGTCGAGCTTCACGCCCTGGGTCAGCATCGGCGCGGTCACCATGAAAATCACCAGCAGTACCAGCATCACGTCGATGTACGGCACGACGTTCATTTCGGCTTTCGGGCCATGTTTGCGTTGCGGTTTGACCAGCATGGCAAGTCCTCAGGCCGCAGCGGCCATGTTGCGTGTCAGGCCTTGCAGCGTGCGGTTCAGGCGCACCTGCAATTCGTTGCCAAAGGCATAGTAACGGGCGGTCAGGGTCTGGCCGCGCGCCGCAAAGCGGTTGTAGGCAATGACCGCCGGAATGGCGGCAAACAGGCCAATGGCGGTGGCGATCAAGGCCTCGGCAATGCCTGGCGCAACTGTCGACAGCGTGGCCTGCTGCACCTGCGACAGGCCGATGAAGGAATTCATGATCCCCCAGACCGTGCCGAACAGGCCTATATATGGGCTGACCGAGCCGACCGTGGCAAGAAATTGCAGGCCTTTTTCCAACTGCAACTCCTGCTCGCTGATCGCGACTTGCAGCGAGCGCTCGACACCTGACAGCACCACGTCAGGCTCGATGCCCGGACGCTGTTTGAGCTGCACGTATTCGGCGTAACCGGCGTTGAAGACCTGCTTGATGCCTTCAGTACCCCCTGGAGCCGAACGGCTCTCGGCATACAACGGAGCCAGTTCGGTTTCACTGCGAAAACGCTGCTGAAAGGCATCCAGCGAGCGCTCGTAGTGACGCAGGGCCAGGCTGCGCTGGATGATCAGAAACCAGCTGACCAGCGATGCGAGTAGCAGAATCAGCATCACGGCCTTGACCAGCAGGCTGGCATCGCTGATCAGGCCCCAGACGGTCATGTGTTCGAGGGTGGCGTGCATCGGGTAATCCTCTGTAGTGGAACGAATGATTAGCATCGCTTGATGACAAACGACTTACGGCAGCGAGAGGGTTTTCACGACCTCGGCCCATGGCACGAATTTGAAATTCTGTGCCTGTTCGGGCATGCGCTTGCGCCCGTCCTGAACCACTAGCATGCCCTTGCTCCAAGCGCCGCCCAGGTTCATGGAAGTCACCTCGATGCCATCGGTTTCAGACGTGCCGTCAATCCCGGCCTGTGCATTCAGGCCGACCCGAAAAGCGCCACGCAGCGCGTAGGGAGGCTCGGCATCGACCACCACGTAGCTGTCGTTGCCCTGACTGGAGATCACCAGATAGTCGTGGCTGTCACTCTGATACAGCGCCAGACCCTCGACGTCGGCATGCACCGCCTCGCCGACCTTGATCACGCTGGACAACGTCGCGGGCTGATCGGCGCGCGCATCGACTTCCCAGACACCGACGTCCTCTTCACCGAGAAACAGCCGTTGACGCTGGTCGTCGGCGACACAGCCTTCGGGCTGGGTCTCGACCTTGAAACGCCGCACCAGCTCGCCGTGTGCCTTGCCATCCGCTGCGCTGAGGCGGTATTGCAGAAAGCTGCCGTCTTTACCGTTGGCGAAGGCATACAGCTCGCCGCTGGCCGGCTTGAACAGGCAGACACCGTAGATTTCTGCCAGTGGCGTAGGGATCTCGCCCGCTTCGCGGACCACGCCACTGCTGCGGTCGATGCTGAACAGGCTCAGGCTGTTGCGGTCACGGTTGCTGGCCACCGCCAGATCGACCTTGCGCTTGCCAAGCATGAAGCCGGGGCGCACATCGACGTTGTTCAAGCGCCCGACCGGCAGTTCCTGCAACTGTTTGCCGCTGAGGTCGTAGGTCAGCAGGCCCTGTTTCTTGTTGGTGCCCAGCACTCGGCTCAGGGCCGGGTTTTGCGGGTTGATCCAGATCGCCGGATCATCGGCGGCATCGCCCTGCCGCCCGACCGGCTGGCTCTGGCTGAGCGGCATGACACTGGGTAACGGCGCAGCAGTAGCCACCGGTTGTGGCGCCCAGCTCAACTCACCCTGATAAAGGCGCTCGCCGTCGTTGTCGTTGACCAGCAGCTGCAAACCGACCTTGTCTCCACGCGCAGACAGGCCTTCGGGCTTTTTCAGGTTCATCAGCGACAGATCGGCCACCTGCGTCCAGCTCTCTGACTGCCCCTGCTGCTGATAAAGATGCAAGGACTTGCCTTTCGGGTCGAGCGCCAGCAACCCACCGGGGACCACAGCCATGGCACCCGCCGCCTGTTTCAGCTCGCCAAACGGCTCGCGCAGAGCCACCGGCTGACGAGCGACGTCCGCTTCTGGATGCGCCGGGTAGGCCCACCAGCCGATGTTCTGTTCATTGACGAACAGGCGGTGGGCAGCGTCGTCTGCCTGACAGAACTCAGCGTTCGGCGGCAGCGGCAGATTGCGCACCAGACGCGGCGTGTCATTCAAGCGGTCAGCCGCGCCCACCAGCCACTGCTCGCCCTTGCCCTCTTCGCCGACCAGAAACACGAAAAGGTTGCTGGCGTCATCGCGGTACAGGCACAGCCCGGCCACAGAATAATCACGGGCGGGCAAGTACAGCGGCTTCGTCCACTGCGTTGTCGCCTGGTCTAGCTGAGTCAGCATTGCCTGTTGGCGGCCGTTGTCCAGCGTCGCAACCAGCACACTGGAGCCTGTCAGGCGACTGTCGAGCCCCTGAAAGGAACCCGGCATGCTTGCCAGTTCGCGGCCCTGATCGTCCAGCAACAACAGCCCGCCCTTGACGCTCGCTGCCAGACGTCGAGCACCGTCACTGCCTGGTAAAAAGGCCACAGACTGCGCCTTGAACGCTGCCTTTTCGGCCCAGCGTGTCAGGTTCAGGTCGGTCGGAGGAGCGGCCTGCACAACTCCGGCCGCAAGACTCAGCAACAGCATCAGACCAGCCGGTTTGGGTGATAACGAAATCATCATGAACGGTGTAATCCTTCGAAGTGGCGCATCAGGTCGATCAGAAGTGGGTGAAGGTCAGGCCGACTTTGTAGGTCGGTCCGTACTCTTCGTACTGGCCGTTGTAGGCGCGATGGCCGCTGTAGACGAAATACGGCTGATCGGTAAGGTTCTGCGCCTCGAAGCTGACCTTGAGGTTTTTGGTCAGCGAGTAACGCGCGCTGAAATCGACGAAGGTCTGTGCGTCCACATACTGGTCATGATCCTTGTCACCGATGGCCGCCAGCTCATAGAGATAGGCCGACTTGTAGTTGGCCGACAGGCGCAGGCTGAGTGTGTCGTTTTCCCAGCCGAGCATGACGTTGCCGACCGTATTTGACTGGCTGGGCAGGTCGATATCGCGCTTGCGGTTAGTCCCGGTGCTTTGATCAAAGCCGTTGATGCTGGCGTCCGAGCGGCTGAGTGTGGCGTTGGCGCCCAGCAGCAAGCCGTTCCAGGGTGACGGTAACCAGTCCAGCTTCTGCGAGTAGGCCAGTTCAAGGCCATACAGCTTGGCCTTGTCGCCGTTGGCGAAGGAGTTGGCTTCGGAGAAGTTCGCCCATTGGCCGGTGCCCGCCAGGTCGGTGTTGTAAACGAAGTTCTGAATGTCCTTGTAGAACACGAACGCTGACACCGTACCGGCGCGGCCCATGAAATGCTCGATGCCCAGGTCCAGGTTGCTGGACTCCAGCGGTTTGAGGTTCGGGTTGCCGAAGGACGCTTCGTCATCGTCGATCACAAAACCCGGCGCCAGTTGGCCGAAGGTCGGGCGCACCACGGTCTTGGTCCAGGCGGCACGCAGCTGGGTGCTTTTGTCGATCTGGTAACGGGCGTGCAGCCCCGGCAGCCAGTGGTGATAGCGGCGACGGGTATCGCTGGCCTCGAACGTGCCGTCGCGTACACCCGTGCCTTTGGCGTCCATTTCCGTGCCTTCGTAACGCAGACCGGCGATGAAGCGCCACTTGTCGACGTCTATCGTGTTCATGAAGTAGCCGGCGTTGATGTCTTCGTTGATCTTGAAGTCATTGGCGCTGGATTCTGCCTGATCATAGGCATCGGCGGCATTCAGCCCGCCTACCAGCCCTTTGATCGCGCCGGGGCTGATGCCGCTGCCGAAATTGCCCAGTCGATAGTCGATGTTGCCTTTCTGAAACTGCGTCAGGTTCAGTTGTTCGTCACTGAAACCCAGATCATCGAAATCCTCGTATTTCCAGACTTCCAGATCGTTGCTCTTGTCGCGGCGACTGACCTTGCCGCCAAACTTGAACTGCGACGCATAGCCCTTGATGTCGTAATCGCGAGCCAGGTCGAGGCGCAGGTTCTTCTCGGTGTCCTTGGTGTACTGCTTTTCCCAGTCAACCTTGTCGAGGGTGAAGTTCGAATTGTCGTAGAAGGAAGAGCTGATGATCGGCCTCGGCTTGTCACGGTCGTAAAACCCGGCGTCGCTGAAATCATCGTTGCCGACGAACGTGGCCCCGGCGATGTGCCCCGGGCTGTCTTCGCTGGAGGTGCTGTAACCGGCCTGGCCGCTGAGGGTCCACAGGCCAACCATGCGCTCGCCGCCGAATACGTAGGACTGGATTTCCTGGGTTTCGGTGCGCGCCTTGAGCTTGCGGGTGCCCTCGGCATCGCCGGTCTGGCCTGCGCGTTGCGCATCGGCAAACTCGAAACCGTTGGTGGTGCGTACTTCGTCGTCCTTGAAGCGGCTGTACAGGGTGCGCAGGTAATATTTGCTGACGTCATCAGGCTTGTAATCGAAGTTCAGGCCGCCACCGGCGCGCTCTCGACTGATGTCGTAGTCGCGCTGTTCAAATGATTGCAGGCGCGAGCCGTCCCAGTCACCGCCGGTCTCGACGTTGTCGGAGCCAAAGTCACGCTTCTGCCAGCTCAGTGCAGCCGCCACGCCGAAGTTGTCGATGCCGTCGCCAAGGCTGAAACGATTGCTCGCCGCGCCGGAAAACTTGGGGCTGGTCTGATGGGTGTTCTTGTCGTAGCTGGCTTCGCTGCTGCCGGTGTAGAACAGGCCTTTGTGATCGAAAGCCGATAGGCTCTCGACATCGATGGTGCCACCCAGCGAGTTGGCGTCCATGTCCGGTGTCAGGGTCTTGATTACCGACAGCGACTGCACCAGTTCGGCGGGCAGCACATCTAGCGCCACGGCGCGGCGGCCACTTTCCGGGGCAGGCACCAGGGTGCCGTTGATGGTCACACTGTTCAGGTCGGGGGCCAGGCCACGAACGGTGACAAAGCGCCCTTCGCCCTGATCACGCTCGACGCTGACACCCGGCAGACGCTGCACCGCTTCGGCGACGTTCTGGTCCGGCAATTGCGCTACGCCATCGGCATGTACCACGCTTTTGATGCTGTCGGCACTGCGCTGTTCCTTAAGCGCATTGTCGATGCTCGCCGCCTGCCCGACCACTTGCACATGTTCGGTAGTGTCGGCGTCGGCTGCCTGCAAACGTTCGCTGGCAATGGCGAACGCCAGCGAGCCGAGGGTAAAACCAACCAGTTGAGCCCTGCTGCGACGCCTGTACATACGAGTCCTCCCCAGAATCCCGACCAGCCAGGCAAATGGCCCGGCAACTGGAGGCGCAAGCTAGAGTCGTGCAATGACGGTTCTGTGACAGGTCACGGGCAGGGGGACTGAAAACGCGGGGTTTGAGGGGGATTGGGCAGGTAAATGAGCTGATTTGACTTTCAGGCGACGCTGGAGATGAAGACCTGACTGACGCTCGGTGTGGCTATCGTACCAATGCTCCGCGTCGGCATGCATTGGGGGACGCTCTGCGCCGCATATCTGCAGCGTGCCACGGCATCCAGTAAAAAGGAGTCTCAGGCTTTAGTGCGGCTTGTATCCCGGACCGGGTTGCAGGAGGCGCCATGGCTGCAATGTGACGCAGAGCGTCATCGGAACGATCATCACCTGCAACACACGTGAGCTGATTCGACCTCCGGGCGTTCGCGTTACCCGTCACCCAAGTGTCATGTGCATCTGCTTTGCTGACCGACAACCAGCACCTCAGGAGCCGCGTTTCATGTTCAGGATCATCCAACCCCATCGCTGGAAACTCGCTGTATTGCTGATTGCTTCCAACCTGGGGCTGCTGGCGTTTCTGGCGTTTGGCGATATCAAATACGTCAGCGAATGGAAGTGGCTGGATATCGTTGGCGAAGGCGGCTCTGCCCTGCTGTCGCTGGTCTGGCTGTTTCTGGTGTTCAAGAGCCGTCCTGCCGGTCGGGTGACCAATTACCTGTCGGTGGGCCTGAGCTGCGTGTTCTTTTCGTGGTGGATCGACGCGCTGGACGAATTCATTCGCCTGCCTGCCGCGATCGAATGGGACCACTGGCTTGAATCGGGCCCAATGCCGGTCGGGCTGATCCTGCTGACTGTCGGTATCTACCACTGGCACCGCGAGCAACTGGCGATCAGTGCGCAGATGGAAAAGCGCGAGCGTGGCTTTCGTGAGCATCGGCTTTACGACAAGCTCACTCCGCTGGGCAGTGCCGACTACCTGAAACGCCAGTTGGTGGTGAGTCTGGAGCAAAGCCTCTGCGAACAGCAACCGCTGTCACTGCTGGCGCTGGACATCGACGACTTCAGCGCCATCAACCACGCCTACGGCCACGCCGAAGGTGACGAGGTGCTGTCTGCACTGAGCCATTTGCTGGTGCTCAACCTGCGGCGTCAGGACCTGCTCTGCCGCCTGGCCGGCGACCGTTTTGTGGTGCTGTTGCCCAACACCGGCGAAAGCCAGGCCAAGGTGCTGGCCCTCGAGCTGCAACAGGCCGTCGCCAGCCTGGCGCACAAGTCGCGGCAACAAGGTGAACGCATTCTGCTGTCGGCCAGCGTCGCAGTGGTGATGGCGCTCAACGAAACGCCGGACAACCTGCTGCGACGCCTCAACCTGTCGCTGGCCCGCGCCCGGCGTCCGCTGACGCGCACCGCCTGAGGCTTGCCGTGACCATCAAGAGTGACTGGTATGAGGCCGACAGCCGCTTCATTCCCGGTCATTACCAGCCTGCCACGCTCATAGACCTGGCGTTGTCACGCGGCATCGACAGCCATCGCCTGCTGAAAGGCACCAGCCTGTTCTACGAAGACATCGTGGCGGGCAAGACACGACTCAGCCCACATCAATTCTTTGCCTTGATCGGTAACGCACAACGCCAGATGGAAGCCGATGACACCAGCTTCCTTTTCGGTCAGCGGCTGTTTCCCGGTCACTACGGCGCAGCCAGCCATGCCCTGCGCCATGCACAGAATCTGCACCAGGCGCTGGAGGTCCTGATCTGTCAGCAAGCCGTGCTCAGCCCGCTGCTCACGCTGCGCCTGGAGCTGGACGAGCACTACGCCTACCTCTACTGGCTGGACAACTGCGGCGCGGGCGAACAACAACGCTTTCTGCTGGAAGCCGGCATGACTGCGCTGGTTGCGATGAGTCAGCAATTGGGCGGCGAACGCCTGCCGTGGGAATGCAGCTTCTGCCATGAGGAGCCGCGTTACGTTGAGCAATACTGGGTCCATCTGGGCGAAAACACCGTATTTGGCCGCCCGCTGAACATGATGCGCCTGCCCAGGCATTACCTCAGCCATTCATGGCCCGGCGCATCGCCTATCGCCGGTCAGGTTGCCCGGCAGGAAGCTGCGCAGCAACTCGCGGCACTCGGCATACAGGCCAGCCTGCTGGACCGCCTGCACGACCATCTGCGTCACCATGTGCGTGACGCTATTGGCCTCGATCAGGTCGCTCAGGCATTTGCCATGAGCCCGGCCACGCTGAAGCGCAAGCTCCAGAAACACGGCACCAGCTTTCAGGCCCAGCACGATCTGGCGCGCAAGCATGTTGCTCTGCACCTGTATCAGATCAAAGGAATGAGCAACGAAGCAGTGGCCGAATACCTGAACTTCAACGATCCGGCCAACTTCCGCCGTTCGTTCAAACGCTGGACCGGCAGCACACCGACCCTGATCCAGCGCTTGTTCAGTTTTGACTGAACGCGTGTCAGCGCGGCACGCACAGTTTGTAGCCAAGCCCGTGAGCGGTGTGCAACAGCGGCGTGTCATGGTCGCCGTCCAGTGCGCGTCTGAGCATATGAATGTTGCTGCGCAGGCTGCTGCTGTTCGGCGCGTCGCGGCCCCAGAGCACTTCTTCCAGCTCGCTGCGCTTCACGATATGCGGGCTTTTGCGCATCAACAACTCAAGCAGCTTCATGTTGGTCGGGTTGAGCTTCAATGGCCTGCCGTTGCGGGTTATCTCAAGGGTGTCCAGGTCAAACTGCAAGTCGGCAACTACCATGACACGGTTATGTCTGGGCTGACGTCTGCTCACCACCGCCTCGACCCGGGCCAGCACCTCGGACATTGCAAAGGGCTTGGTGATGTAGTCATCCGCGCCCACCTTGAAGCCGATCAGCCGATCATCCAGCTCATCGCGCGCGCTGAGCATCACAATCGCAACTTCCGACTTCGAATACTGACGCAGGCTTCGGCAGATCTGGTTACCGTCGATGCCAGGCAGCATGATGTCGAGAATGATCGCATCGAAACGTTTTGACGCTGCCAGATGCAAGCCGCTCAGGCCATCCAGCGCGCCTTCAACGGCATGCCCGCGGAGTTCGAAAAACTCCAACAGGTTGTCGTGGATATCGCGGTGGTCTTCAATCACCAGAATGTTCATTGCAGCGCCTTGTTGTTTTTCCAACTGACCGATCAAGAAACTGTAGTCGCTGAGTCGGCACCCCGAAGCACTAATGCGTCAGGCTGCATCGACGTCGGGACTGGGCGTGCCGCGTGTAGTGGCTGTTGCAAGGTCGACCGTCCGTAGAAAAACAAGGCAACCAGCAGCGTGCTCAGCCACACCACAATGCCAGCCCAGAACGTGTGCGACATAAAATGCCAGCCTTGCAGCACGCGCGTAGTGCCATAGATCATCCCGAGCAACAATATTCCCGCCAGCAGTACCTTTGAATGCGTCCAGCAATAACGCCGTGCCACGAAATA
The DNA here is from genome assembly GCF_000452705.1 of Pseudomonas syringae CC1557. Lineage (NCBI taxonomy): Bacteria > Pseudomonadati > Pseudomonadota > Gammaproteobacteria > Pseudomonadales > Pseudomonadaceae > Pseudomonas > Pseudomonas syringae. Next base: position 2,361,503 of record NZ_CP007014.1, on the reverse strand, counting down.
CAAGGCCAACAGGCTGAATGCGCCTGACGCATGGCCGCCTGGCCAGCATCGTCCGGCGCCTGCTTCATGCAACAGATTGAAGTTTCTGAACCACTCGATATGCGCCTGAGGGCCGCCATACACGGTGGTTTCGACCGGGCAATACACGCTGGTGTGACTTTTCAAGTAATGAATCATGCCGGTGCTCACCGCAAATGCGACCGTCACGAAGAAGAAATCAAGACGATACCTGCGTGCAAATTGCAGAGGGCCTTCAAGTCGGGCACGTATGGCAAGCCGTGTCAGGCCCGAGTCGCGATATTTCTCCAGCAGTGGCCAGACAAACGAAGAAATCGCACCGATGATTGCCAGCTCACCGGTCAGATTGGGAATGATCCGTGCCCATTTGTGGGTGATCGTTTCGAACAGCCGAATATGCCCGATCGGAAACACCCCGGCGGCCGAATCAAACAGCAGGTCGCTCAATTGTCGATCAAGGTTGGTCAGGTCAAATGTCACGAACACCAGTAAAGCGAAAAACATGGGTAAACCCAGATTGATGCCGTAAAACCGCAACCTGGAGTGGGTCAATGTCATCAATTGAATTGCTCGCTGTTGAGATTTACCCATTGCTCTGCATTCAGGGAGCCGAGCACCTTAGGCCGTTGGCTGCCGTCCACTTGCACGAAAAACGCTTCGGCATAATCACTTGAGCGCTCGCCGCCTGGTACACCCACTTTGCGCTCGAACTGGTCGATGCAACCGCTGTGGGTGATCAGTACCAGATTTTCACCGCTGACTTTATGAGCCTGTACTGCTTTCACGAAGCCACCGTCGCATGCGTTGATCCATTCCTGGGTCTGCACTGCATGCCCGGCCACTAACTCTGCGGTCTGTTGCGTGCGAACCTTGGGGCTGGCGACCACCCGGGCGCGGGCCAGGCCCATTTTCTGCAACCCTGCCCCAACCGCCAGCGCGGCGTTACGACCTTTGAGGGTGATGCCCTCGGCGCTGGCCATGCACGGGTTCGTCGAGCGGTCGCAGCGTTCGGCGTGCCGAATCATCACCACCACATCACCGCGCAGCCACTGCTCGCGCAGGCCCGATACTTTCAGGTTATTGCCCGCGCCGAGATCCACCACGTGCACGCTTGAAAACGATGTGAAGAACCACGCGCAAATCGCTATCAATGTCACGACGATGGAGATTGATACGATGTTTTGGTGAGTTTTGAAATGCCGATGGATTCCCGCAACGGGAGGCAGATTCTTGTTATTGATTACCGTGTCAGCCAAGTGACCACTCCTACACTACACACCTGTGTGGCGCTGACTCGGGAGATTCCCGACGTCATGACCGCCCCCATGGAGCCAACATAGGTTCAGCATGGTGCTGACTCAGTGAAGAAGATGTGAAAAATGTGTTGTGAGCCCGCACGACGGTTTTCCGTGCAGCCTTTTGAAACCGGGGCTTGAGAGCATTTTCGGACAAGAACATGAAGATAATTTAAGCGTTTTCGCGTACAGACTTGTCCGGTGCCTGGCGGGCAGGGTTGATGCCGAGGCGCCCGCACGCAAAGCATTAGCCACTAAAACGCTTATCGTTTACCATGCCGGCCGTCGGTTTCCGAGAGGAACTAACAGGGAATTCGCCCGCCTTGCCCCAGCAAGGCCAAAACGAAACTGCCCCCGCAACTGTAGGCATCGAGCCTGCTCCATGACTGCCACTGGATTCAGATCCGGGAAGGCCGGAGCGTGGCGATGACATGCCAGTCAGGAGACCTGCCGACCCGATTCAATCCACTAACCGGCGGGGTGTCCGGGAAGGACATCCGCACGCATCGGCATTTATTTGTCGTGCCCGGTCAGTTGCCGGGGATGTGTTTCCTGATATGCATTGCGCCTTGGCACCTGCTCCAACGGAGATCGCATTTCATGTCGCTGCCCCGCCTCGCCGCACTCGCCGCCGGCCTGACCTTGTCGAGCCTTGCCTTCGCTGCACCCACACAGTACCCGCTGACCCTCGAAAACTGCGGTTCGAGCCTGACCTTCGCCCATGCACCAACCAAGGCCGTGACCATTGGCCAGGCAGGCACTGAAATGCTTTACGAACTGGGCCTGGGCGACAAACTGGTCGGCACCTCGCTGTGGTTCAACAACGTGCTGCCGCGCTTCAAGGCGCAGAACGACAAAGTGCAGCGTCTGGCCGACAACGAACCCAGCTTCGAAGCAGTGATTGGCAAACGTCCTGAACTGGTGGTTGTTCAGTTGGAGTGGATGGTTGGCAAACAGGGCGCGGTCGGCACCCGCGAGCAGTTTCATGACCTGAAAATACCGACGTACATCCTGCCGTCCGATTGCGAGGGCAAAGACAACCTGGTGGGTGCCGATGGCACGCGCCTGGAGCCATTTCGCATCGAGACCATCTACAAGAGCATCGAACAGCTGGCGCAGATTTTCGATGCGCAGGATCGCGGCGACAAACTGGTTGCAGATCTCAAAACGCGCCTGAGCGCCGCGATTGCCAACGTCAGGCAGAACAAGGCCAACGATGTGTCGGCGCTGTTCTGGTTTTCCAGCTCCGAGCTTGCCAGCGATCCGTTTGTGGCCGGTCGCAAAGGCATCCCGGACTTCATGCTCAACAGCCTGGGCATGCGCAATATCGTGCAGTCCGACGAAGAGTGGCCAACCGTAGGCTGGGAAACCATCGCCAAGGCCAATCCGAGCATTCTGGTGATTGCACGCATGGACCGCCGCCGCTTCCCGGCCGACGACTATCTGAAGAAAATCGAATTTCTCAAAAGCGACCCGGTGACGCGCAACATGGACGCAGTGAAGAATGACCGAATCGTGATCATCGACGCCGAGGGCATGCAGGCCGGTCTGCGTCTGTTCACCGGTTTCGAAGAACTGGCTGACGCCGCCAACCGCTTCAACGCTGCGCGATGAAACTGCCGACAGCGTTGGGCCATGTGCTTTGGGTATCCGCCTTGCTGGTGCTGGCGATCATGGTCGGCGCGGCGATTGGTGAGACCTCGATCAGCCTCAAGGTGATTTTTCAGGTGCTGGCCAACAAACTCTGGGCGGCCGGTTATGTGCTCGATCCTATCGACGAAGGCATCGTCTGGAATTACCGCCTGACCCGCGCCATCGTCGCAGCCGCCTGCGGAGCCGGGCTGGCGATCTGCGGTGTGGTGCTGCAATCGTTATTGCGCAACCCGCTGGCCGATCCTTATCTGCTGGGAATTTCCGCCGGGGCTTCGACCGGCGCCGTACTGGTTGCCATTCTGGGCTTCGGTGCGGGGGCGATTTCCATGTCAGCTGGCGCTTTCGCCGGGGCCGTGGCAGCGTTTTCACTGGTTGCCCTGCTCGCACATTCATCTCGGGGCACCACAGCGTCGGTGCAGATCATTCTGGCCGGGATCGCCGGTTCACAGCTGTTCAACGCACTGACTTCGTTTCTGATCACCAAATCCGCCAGCTCCGAACAGGCGCGCGGCATCATGTTCTGGCTATTGGGCAACCTCAGTGGCGTGCGCTGGCACTCGGTGTGGCTCGCAGTGCCAACGGTGCTGGTCGGTCTGCTGGTGTGCCTGTGGTACAGACGCGCGCTGGACGCTTTCACTTTCGGCGGCGATTCGGCCGCGTCGCTCGGGATTGCGGTGCGCCGCGTGCAGATCGTCCTGATCGCCACCGCTGCGCTGGTCACTGCGGTGATGGTCTCGATTGTCGGCTCCATCGGTTTCGTCGGGCTGGTGATTCCACACGCAGTGCGAATGCTGGTCGGCGTACGTCACGCACGACTGGTGCCGCTGAGCGCCCTGAGCGGCGCGTTGTTTCTGATCGCTGCCGATATCCTTTCGCGCACCATGATCAAAGGTCAGGCGCTGCCGATCGGGGTGATTACCGCGCTGATCGGCGCACCGGTTTTCGCATTGATTCTTATCCGGGGCAACAGCACGCGATGAACGCTTTTCCTCATCGGCTCGACGCGCCAGTGCTTGGTTGTTCAGGTCTCGGCTACTCGGTGCGTGGCACGGCACTGTTGAGTGACGTCGACCTGAGCATTGCAGCGGGCGAAACGCTGGCCGTGGTCGGCCCCAACGGTTCGGGCAAATCCACCTTGCTCAAACTGTTGGCCGGTATCCAGAAACCGGGCAGCGGCACGGTCACGCTGGGCGAACAGTCTCTCGCGGCCATGAGTCGCAGAGACGTGGCTCGGCTGTTGGCGGTGGTCGAACAACAGGCTGAAACCAGCGACGCGGTGACCGTGCTCGATGCCGTCGAACTGGGCCGCACGCCTTGGCTGTCAGCGCTGGAGCCGTGGAGCGCCGAGGATGACGCCATCGTCCGTCAGGCGTTGCAGGACGTGGACATGCTGCACCTGCACAAACGTGCCTGGCACACCCTGTCTGGCGGCGAACGGCAGCGGGTCCATATCGCCAGAGCGCTGGCGCAACGGCCGAAAATTCTGCTGCTGGACGAGCCGACCAACCATCTGGATATCCAGCACCAGTTGACTATCCTCGGGCTGGTCAGGGCTTTACCGGTGACCACGGTGATTGCCCTGCACGACCTCAACCAGGCACTGGATTGCGACCGCGTGGCGGTGATGGAAAAAGGCCGGCTGGTCGCACTGGGTGTGCCGGCCGACGTGCTGACACCGGAGCGGTTGCTGAGCACCTTTGGCGTCGTCGCGCATTGGCTGACCGATCCTTGCGACGGTACGAAAATCCTGCGCTTGCGTTCCCGCTGACCGCACGCCGATGGTCAGCCAGTGATCTGCTGCTGACGTCAACAGGTGCGCGGCGCGGCGCGGCGCACTACAATGCGCGCTTTGCTCGCCGCCGGATCCCTTGCCATGTCGTTACCCAAGCACCACCTGGAATTGCTCAGCCCTGCCCGGGACGTGAGCATCGCCCGTGAAGCCATCCTGCATGGCGCCGACGCGGTGTACATCGGCGGGCCGAGCTTTGGTGCGCGGCACAACGCCTGCAACGACGTCAGCGATATCGCTGAGCTGGTGAAATTCGCCCATCGCTATCACGCGCGGATTTTCACCACGATCAACACCATCCTGCATGACGACGAACTGGAACCAGCGCGCAAGCTGATTCATCAGCTCTACGACGCGGGCGTGGATGCACTGATCGTGCAGGACCTCGGGGTGATGGAGCTGGACATTCCGCCCATCGAACTGCACGCCAGCACGCAGACCGACATTCGCACCCTGGGCCGGGCGAAGTTTCTCGATCAGGCCGGTTTTTCGCAGTTGGTACTGGCGCGCGAGCTGAACCTGCAGGAAATTCGTGAAATCGCCAGTGAAACCGATGCGACCATCGAGTTCTTCATCCATGGCGCGCTGTGCGTGGCGTTTTCCGGGCAGTGCAACATCTCCCATGCGCAAAATGGCCGCAGCGCCAACCGTGGCGACTGTTCGCAGGCCTGCCGTCTGCCGTACACGCTCAAGGATGATCAGGGTCGTGTGGTTGCGTTCGAAAAGCACTTGCTGTCGATGAAGGACAACAACCAGAGCGCCAACCTGAGTGACCTGGTGGACGCCGGGGTGCGCTCGTTCAAGATCGAAGGCCGCTACAAGGACGCCGGCTACGTCAAAAACATTACTGCTTATTACCGGCAGCGCCTGGACGAGATTCTTGAAGACCGCCCGGACCTTGCACGTGCTTCCAGCGGCCGTACCGCGCACTTCTTCGTGCCTGATCCGGAGAAGACCTTTCATCGCGGCAGCACCGATTACTTCGTCAGTGATCGCAAGATCGATATCGGCGCGTTCGATACGCCGACGTTTACCGGTCTGGCGGTGGGCACCGTCGAAAAACTCGGCAAGCGCGATCTGATCGCGGTTACTCATGAGCCGCTGTCCAACGGTGACGGCCTCAATGTGCAGATCAAACGTGAAGTGGTGGGCTTTCGGGCCAACATCGCCGAGCTGAAAGGCGAGTTCGAAGAAGAAGGTCAGAAGCGCTGGCGCTATCGCGTAGAACCCAACGAAATGCCGGCTGCCCTCTCCGGCCTGCGACCGAATCATCCACTCAACCGCAACCTGGACCACAACTGGCAGCAGGCGCTGCTCAAGACTTCAGCTGAACGCCGCATCGGTATTCAGTGGCAGGTGACGCTGCGTGAGGATCACCTGAGCCTGAACGCGATCAGTGAAGAAGGCGTACGCGTGACGGTCGGTCTTGACGGTCCGTTCGGCGCTGCCAACAAGCCCGAGCAGGCGCTGGACCAGATGCGTGACTTGCTCACTCAACTGGGCACCACGATTTACCATGCCCAAGACGTAAAGCTGGATGCCCCACAGGCGTATTTCGTACCCAATTCGCAGCTCAAGGCCTTGCGCCGCGATGCTATCGAAGCGCTGACCGAAGCCCGCGTCCAGGCTCACCCGCGTGGCGGGCGCAAGGCCGAAACCACCCCGCCGCCGGTTTATCCTGAATCGCATCTGTCTTTTCTGGCCAACGTCTATAACCAGAAGGCGCGCGACTTCTACCATCGTCACGGCGTGCAGTTGATCGACGCGGCTTACGAAGCGCACGAAGAAACCGGCGAAGTGCCGGTGATGATCACCAAGCACTGCCTGCGTTTCTCGTTCAACCTGTGCCCGAAACAGGCCAAAGGCGTAACCGGCGTACGTACCAAGGTCGCGCCGATGCAACTGGTGCAGGGTGACGAAGTACTGACCCTGAAATTCGATTGCAAGCCTTGTGAAATGCACGTGATCGGCAAGATGAAAGGCCACATCCTCGACCTGCCGTTGCCCGGCAGCGCGGCGGCCAAGTCAGTGGTCGGTCACATCACCCCGGAAGACCTGCTCAAGACCGCCCGCCAGCGTCATCCGCGCTGATCGGTACAAGGGGTTGGCGTCTGCCAGCCCCCTGCCGTCTTCTGACAAAGCCCTCTTAAAGAACGCGCTCCATATGGGTCGTGTTCCACACCGGATCGCTTTCCACATCAGTCACGGCAAAACCCTGTTTCTCCCAGAAACGGATGGCACCGGGCAGAAACGGATGGGTGTGCAGGTACAAAACCTCGATGCCACCCGCTTCGGCATGTGCCCAGAGCGCCTGGCATAAGCGGCTGGCCAGCCCGTCGCCGCGAAATTCGGGCATTACGTACAGGCGCACGATTTCTACCGTTCTGCGGACTGTGTAGTCGAACTGTGCAAAGCGATGGTCGTAAGGCAAATAGCCAACGGCAGCGATGATGCGCTCGTCGCAACGAGCGATGAGGAATTTTCCATCCTTGCCTTTCAGGTAAACCTGTTCGAAACCGGCCAGATCGGGTGGAACGGTGACGGCGTCCAATAAAGGAAATATCTCGGCGCGGGCACGCATGACGAAATCGACGGTATGCGGGATGTCGGCGGGGGGTACTTCGGTGATCGTGATCTTCATGAGAACTGACTTAAATAGGGGAATTGCAGGGTGATACAAATGTTACGCCATACCTGGGCTTTTAAACGCACGGCTTCGATATTGAACAGGCGGTGCGGCGCAGAATTGTGACGCGGAGCGTCAAGAAAGGCATTCCTACGCAGAGCGTGAGGAACGAGAGGTGTCCGGGAAACTATTGTGCCCATGCTCCGCGTGAGCATGCCGTTCTGGACGCTCTGCGTCCGGGGTTGACCGGGCGAGGCTGCGCACAGCTTTACAGCGCCCCCCCTTCGACGCGCACCAATGCAAGGCAGGAAAAATCATGCGCCAGATGCTATTGTAAAAGCTGCGCGGCCGTGCAGGCATTGCCAATGCGCGTTTGAACCGCTGCCGGCCCAAGCTGGCACACCCTCTGCATAAGCCTGATAACCCCACCGTGAATGTGGTCGGGCACGCCCCGGTTGATCGACGTTGATCGCCAGTCTCGCTGAGACCAGAGGGCTACTCAGGTGCATCCGGCAACGTGGCTCGATGGCACCCTCGAATTTCCAACAAGAGAACAGGCAAAGGCGCCTGGAACCGCAAGGTTCCGGGCGCTTTTTTTTGCGTTGAAAAACCTGATTGGCCTCGGCCGGGACTCGCTATGAACACCACAGTATTCCCCTCCAACAATGTAAAAACCCTGATCGTCGTCGGCAATGGCATGGTGGGGCACCATTGCGTCGAGCAGTTGATCGCAGGCGGCGCGCTTGAGCGTTATCGCATCCATGTGTTCGGCGAAGAGGCGCAGCGTGCCTATGACCGCGTGCACCTGTCGGAGTACTTCACCGGCCGCGACGCCGAATCGCTGGCCATGAGCGAGATGTCTGTCTATGAAAAGGCCGGCCTGACCCTGCACCTCGGCGTGCCGGTGCTGGAGATCGATCGTGACCGGCACGAAATCATCACGGCCGAAGGCTGTTTTAGCTACGACAAACTGATTCTGGCCACCGGCTCCTACCCGTTCGTGCCACCGATTGAAGGCGCAAAAGGCAATTCGCGGCTGGTCTATCGCACCCTTGAAGACCTCGACAACATTCGTTATGCCGCCACGAAAGCGCGGCGTGGCGTGGTGGTCGGGGGCGGCTTGCTGGGCCTGGAAGCGGCCAATGCGCTCAAGTCTCTCGGCCTTGAGGCACACGTCGTCGAATTCGCCCCACGCCTGATGCCGGTGCAACTGGACGAACACGGCGGCGCCGCGTTGAAAGCGCGAATCGAAGCGTTGGGCGTCGGCGTGCATCTGTCCCGCGCCACGCAGTCGATCAGCGACGGCAAGCAGTATCGCTACCGTATGAACTTCGCCAATGACGAATTCCTTGAAACCGACCTGATCGTGTTTTCGGCCGGTATTCGCCCGCAGGATGCCCTGGCCCGCCAGTGTGAGCTGCAACTCGGTCCACGCGGCGGCATTGCGATTGACGAACACTGCCGCACCAGCGACGCCGATATCTATGCGATCGGTGAGTGCGCCGCCTGGAACGGCAGCGTGTTCGGGCTGGTCGCGCCCGGCTACCAGATGGCCCGTGGCGTGGCGGCGCAATTGTGTGAGAAAGACACCGAGCCGTTCTTCGGTGCCGACATGTCCACCAAGCTCAAGCTACTGGGCGTCGACGTCGGTTCCATCGGCGATGCGCATGGTGCGCTGGCCGGGGCGGTCAGCTATCGCTACATCGATGAAGCCACTGCCAGTTATCGCCGTCTGGTGGTGTCGGCCGATGGCAAACAGGTGCTCGGCGCCGTGCTGGTCGGCGACAACAGTTACTACGACACCCTGCTGCAATACGCGCAAAACGGCATCACCCTGCCCGCAGATCCATCGAGCTTGATTCTGCCACGCGGCGAGGGCGCGCCTACTCTGGGTGTCGATGCCCTGCCCGCCACGGCAACGGTCTGTTCCTGCCACAACGTCAGCAAGGGCTCGATCTGCTCGGCTATCGACAATGGCTGCACGGATCTGGCCGGGATCAAGGCATGTACCAAGGCAGCAACCGGTTGCGGCGGTTGCACGGCGCTGCTCAAACAGGTTTTCGAACACGAACTCACGGCACGTGGCGTGGCAGTCGACAAAAGCCTGTGCGAACACTTCGCCTATACCCGCCAGGAGCTTTACTCGCTGGTTCGCGTCGAAGGCCTCGAAAGCTTTGATGAGCTGTTGGCACGGCACGGCAAAGGCGCGCATGGCTGCGACATCTGCAAGCCTGTGGTCGGATCGATTCTCGCCTCGTGCTGGAACCGTCCGATCACCGAGCCTTCGCTGGTGCCGTTGCAGGACACCAACGACACGTTCATGGCCAACATGCAGAAAAACGGCACCTATTCGGTGGTACCGCGTATTCCGGGCGGTGAAATCACTCCGGACGGCCTGATCGCGATTGGCGCAGTGGCCAAGAAATATGACTTGTACACCAAGATCACCGGCGGCCAGCGCATCGATCTGTTTGGTGCGCAATTGCACGAACTGCCAGACATCTGGAGCGAGCTGATCGCTGCCGGCTTCGAGACTGGTCATGCCTACGGTAAATCGACCCGCACCGTGAAGTCCTGCGTCGGCAGCACCTGGTGTCGCTACGGCGTACAAGACAGCGTCGCCATGGCGTTGCGCATCGAGGATCGCTACAAGGGCCTGCGCTCGCCGCACAAGCTGAAGTTCGCGGTCTCTGGTTGCACCCGTGAATGCGCCGAAGCACAAAGCAAGGACGTCGGCGTGATCGCCACCGAAAACGGCTGGAACCTGTACCTGTGCGGCAACGGCGGCATGCGCCCGCGCCATGCCGAGCTGTTCGCCACCGACCTGGATGACGAAACCCTGATCCGCTACATCGACCGCTTCCTGATGCTCTACATCCGCACCGCCGACAAGCTGCAGCGCACGTCGGTATGGCGAGAAACACTGGAAGGCGGCCTGGATTACCTCAAGGCGGTAATCCTCGACGACAGCCTGGGCCTTGCCGCAGAGCTGGAATCACAGATGCAACTGGTGGTGGATCGCTACGAGTGCGAATGGGCCAATGCCCTCAAGGACCCGGAAAAACTCAAGCGCTTTCGCACCTTCGTCAACGACGAACGCAGCGACCCTGACGTGCACTTCGTCAAGGAGCGCGCTCAGCGTCGCCCGGCAAAACCCGAAGAGCTGGCGCTTATTCCCTTGTTCAAGGAGGTGGTGTGATGAACTCGTCCAAGACAGCATTAGCGGAAGAAAACACACCCTCAGCGCTGCACTTGCAGTGGCATACGCTGTGTGAACGCAAGGACCTGGTCGCCAATTCCGGCGTGGTGGCCTGGCTGACTGGCAAGCAGATCGCGCTGTTCTATCTGCCTGATACCCCAGAGGGCAAACACCTGTTTGCCATCGACAACCGGGACCCGAAATCCGGAGCGAATGTGATCGGACGCGGCCTGCTGGGTCAGATCGGTGGTGAACTGGTCATCGCATCGCCGTTGTACAAGCAGCACTTCCGTCTGCACGACGGCAGTTGCATCGAGTACCCGGAACAGCGCCTGGAAGTCTGGCCGGTGCGCCTGAACGGAGAACAGGTGGAGATCGCGGTCTAGCCTGCAAAAGGAATGGGCGACAACCTGATCGCTGACCGATCAGGTTATCGCCTGGCATAGCGCCGTTTACTGAAGCTCGGACACCAGTGATTTGTTGAAGCCTGCCGGATCTTCCATTTGCGGGGCGTGGCCCATGCCTTTGAACTCAACGAGCCTGGCACCCGGGATCATCTGCGTGACCTGCTTGCCCAGCACCTTGTACTGACCGATCTTAGCCTTGACCTCCGGCGGCGCGATATCGCTGCCGATAGCGGTGGTGTCAGCGTCACCGATCATCAACACGGTCGGCACCTGCAACTTCGCAAACTCGTAGAACACCGGCTGGGTGAAAATCATGTCGTAGATCAGCGCCGAGTTCCAGGCAACGATCTTGTGACCGGGCCCCTTGTTCAAACCGGCCAGCATATCGACCCACTTGTCGTACTCGGGCTTCCAGCGGCCGTCGTAATAGGTCTTCTGCTCGTAGGCCCGAATGCCTTCGGCAGTGGTCTTCAGCTCGCGTTCGTACCATTGATCAACGCTGCGATACGGTACGCCGAGAGCTTTCCAGTCTTCCAGACCGATCGGGTTGACAAGCACCAGTTTCTCGGTCTGTTTCGGGTACATCAATGCGTACCGGGTGGCCAGCATGCCGCCGGTGGAATGGCCAACAACCGACACCTTGTCGATGCCCAGTTTTGCGAGCAGCGCATGGGTGTTCAGCGACAGTTGCTGGAAGCTGTATTGGTAGTGCTCGGGTTTGGTCGAGGTGCAGAAGCCGATCTGATCCGGTGCGACCACACGATAGCCTGCCGCGCTCAAGCCCTTGATGGTGTCTTCCCAAGTAGCCGCGCAGAAGTTCTTGCCGTGCAGCAGAACAGCAGTACGACCGTTGGCCTTGCCAGTGGGCTTCACGTCCATATACCCCATTTCCAGCGACTGGCCCTGCGACTCGAACGGGAATTTCAGCAGCGGATGAGGATAAGCGAAACCTTCCAGCTGCTGACCGTAGCTCGGCGTTTCGGCCAACGCCGGGCCTGACAGTGCAAGGGACATCAACACACCGGCAATTTTTGCAGCCCGCATAAGGGGCACCTCCTGTAAATGGAATCAAAGGCCTGAACCGCTGAACTGCAAGCGGCGGACCTGCAAGTAGACCCTGTTTCCCACAACAGATTCGCCCTTTTCCTGCCAACAGAACCGTAAGCAGACGTTTCGTCATGCAGACTTCGGGCGCTGGCAAAATGCTGGACGCCTCCTGCCGTGCCTGCCTAGACTGGGCCGTCCGTTAAGGGCCGTTGTGGCCGGCAGGGGCTGAGCCAAGGAACAGCAATGAATCGAAATGAACTGCGCAAGGCCGACATCAACCTGATGGTGGTTTTCGAGACGTTGATGCAGGAGCGTAACGTGACCCGCGCAGCAGAAAAGCTGTTCCTCGGGCAACCCACGATCAGTGCTGCGTTGAACCGTCTGCGCAGCCTGCTCAATGATCCGCTGTTCATCCGGGTCGGCCACCGTATGGAGCCGACGGCCCGCGCTCATGAAATCCTCAAGCACCTGACGCCCGCGCTGGACGCGATGTCCACAGCGCTCAGCCTGACCACTGACTTTGATCCCTCGGTCAGCAAGATGACCTTTCGCATTGGCCTGACCGACGACGTTGAGTTCGGCTTGTTACCCGCCATGCTCAAGGCCATTCGCCAGGAAGCACCCGGGGTGGTGATCGTGGTCAAGCACGTCGACTACCTGAATATCTCCGAAGTGCTGATGTCCGGCGACATCACCGTCGGCGTCTGCCTGACGCGCGAGCTGCCGGCCAATGCCAAGCGCAAGACGCTGCGCAACGTGCAGCCAAGGCTGGTACGCGCCGACAAGCCCGCCCGCCCCATGAGCCTGGACGAATACTGCTCAAGGCCGCACGTTGTGGTGTCGCACGTAGCGAGTGTCAGCAGTTTTGCTGATGAATGGCTGACCGCTCTGGGTCGCAAGCGGCAGGTGGTGCTGTCAGTGCCACAATTCACCACCCTGCCCGCGCTGATGGCTGGTACCGATATGATTTCGGGTCTGTCCGACTATGCAGCGAAGGCGATGAGCGCACTGGGTTTGCTGTATGACGAGCCATTGCCCTTCCCCACGCCGGGGCTGGACCTGTCGATGACCTGGCTGAGCGTAATGGACAACGACCCTGCCGAACGCTGGTTGCGCAGCAGGATCGAGGAATTCATGGGCGAGCGCCGGGAAGCGCCCGCCCTGGCTGATTGATCAGCCGAATCGACCGGTGATGTAGTCTTCGGTCTGGCTCTTGGAGGGCTTGGTGAAGATGGTGTCAGTGTCGCCATGCTCGATCAGTTCGCCCATGAACATGAACGCCGTGTAATCCGAGCAGCGTGCCGCCTGTTGCATGTTGTGCGTCACGATGATCACGGTGAACTGCTCTTTAAGCTCGGTGATCAGCTGTTCGATGCGACCGGTCGAGATCGGATCGAGCGCGGAGGTCGGTTCATCCAGCAGCAAGACCTGCGGGCGCAACGCGATGGTTCGGGCGATGCACAGACGCTGCTGCTGACCACCGGACAGGCCAGTCGCGCTCTGCTTGAGCTTGTCCTTCACCTCGTCCCACAAGGCCGCGCCACGCAGGGCCTGCTCGACACGATCTTCCATTTCGCGACGCGAGAGTTTCTCGTGGTGCTTGATGGCGTAGGAAATGTTGTCGTAGATCGACATCGGGAACGGCACGGGCTTCTGAAACACCATGCCTACATGGCTGCGCAGGCGGTTCATCGAATAGCCCGGCGCCAGGATGTTCTCGCCATTGAGCAGCACTTCGCCGCGTGCTTCCTGCTTCGGGTACATCGCGTAGATACGGTTGAACACGCGCAGCAGGGTTGACTTGCCGCAACCCGACGGGCCGATGATCGCAGTGATGCGCTTCTCGGGAATGGTCATGTCGATGGACTTCAACGACTTCTGGTTGTTATAGAAAAACTCCAGACCGCGAACTTGGATCTTGGTTTTTTCATTGGCCAGGGAAAGGTTGTTCATCAGGACGCCCTATTGCGCAGAAGAATTAAGCGAGACAGCAGACTCAGTATCAGTACGAACAGCGTCATGACCAGTGCACCGGCCCATGCCAGGGAGTGCCAGTCTTCGAACGGGCTCATTGCGTACTGGAAAACCACCACCGGAACACTGGCGATTGGTTTGAGCAGATCACTGCTCCAGAACTGGTTGCCGAAAGCGGTGAAAAGCAATGGAGCGGTTTCGCCGGTGATCCGTGCCAACGCCAGCAATACGCCCGTGACCACGCCAGCCTTGGCAGCGCGCAGAACGATTTGCAGGGTCAGTTTCCATTGCGGCACACCCAGCGCCAGCGCAGCTTCACGCATGGTCGAGGGTTGCAGTTGCATCATTTCATCGGTAGTGCGCACCACTACCGGAATAACCAGCAGGGCCAACGCCAATGCACCCGCCAGCGCGGAAAAGCCGACCTGATGGCCAGTCACCGCATTGAGAGGCAGTACCACCACCGTGTAAACGAACAGACCAAGCACGATGGAAGGTGCCGACAGCAAAATGTCGTTGATGAAGCGTACGGTGTTGCCCAGCTTGGTGTAACGGGCAAACTCGGCCAGCCAGATGCCGGCCATCAGGCCGATCGGCGTACCGATCAGCAGGCCGATGCCGGACATCAGAACACTGCCGTAGAAGGCGTTGGCCAGACCACCCGCGGTGCCGGGCGGCGGGGTCATACCGGTAAACAGTTGCAGGTTGAGCGCATCAATGCCTTTGATGATGGTGGTCAGCAGAATCCAGACCAGCCACAACAGGCCGAAGGCCGTGGCGCCACAGCTGAGCACCATCGCGATCTTGTTCTTGAAATTGCGGGCCCGGTAAATGCGCTCACTGCCCGTCATGTCCTTACTCATAACCCCTCCTTACGCGAAAGGCGCGACAGCATCAGACGTGCGAGGGCCAGCACGATGAAGGTGACGATAAACAACAGGAAGCCCAGCGCGATCAAGGCCGAACGGTGCAAGTCGGTATAAGCCTCGTTGAACTCGTTGGCGATTACCGAGGCAATCGAGCTGCTTGGCATCATCAGCGACGCAGAGAATTGGTGAGCGTTGCCCAGAACGAAGGTCACCGCCATGGTTTCGCCGAGCGCGCGTCCCAGGCCGAGGAAAATGCCACCGACCACTGCCGAACGGGTGTAAGGCAGCACGATGTCCCAGACCACTTCCCAGGTAGTGCCGCCCAACGCGTAGGCCGACTCTTTCAGCGCCACAGGTACGGTACGGAAAACTTCCTGCATCACCGAGGTAATGAAAGGCGTGATCATGATTGCCAGCACGATACCGGCGGTCAGCATGCCGATGCCCAGCGGCGGACCCTGGAACATCGGGCCAATCAGCGGCAGCGCGCCGAGGTTTTCGGTGATCCATGGCGACAGGTGTTCAGCCATGAACGGACCAAACACAAACAGCCCCCACATGCCGTAGATGATCGAAGGAATACCGGCCAACAGTTCGATTGCAGAGGCAATCGGCATGCGCAGCCATGGCGGAGCCACTTCGGTCAGGAAAATTGCGATGCCGAAGCTCACCGGAACGGCGATCAACAACGCCAGAAAAGAGGTAACCAGAGTACCGTAGATCGGAACCAATGCGCCGAACTTGCCGGCGTTCACGTCCCACTCGGTACTGGTCAGAAACTCGAAGCCGAACGTCTGGAATGCCAGGCTGCCACCCCAAAGGGTCGACAGGGCAATACAACCCAGCAAAGCAAGCACCAGCATCGCTGCAGCTTGCAATGAACGCTTGAACCACAGGTCATGACGATGATCCCGTTTGGCGCGCTTCTCGCCCTCGGACTCACCAGCGGAGACATTCGCGGACAGGTATTGGGTGTTTTCAGTCATGTTGAGGCCACTCACAAGGAAAAGCCCCTGTCACCGAGCCGATATCGCGGCTGATGACAGGGGTGTACGGGTTGAATCACTTACTTGGTGAATTCCGTTTTCCAGTAGGTCTCTACGCGATCAACCAGCGATTTTGGCAAAGCAACATAGTCCAGTTTTTCGGCTTGTTTCTGGCCGTTTTCCAGGGACCATTTGAAGAAGTCGAAAGCTGCTGCGCTTTTCTCTTCGTTCTTGGCTTTCTTGTACATGATGATCCAGGTAGTCGCCGTGATCGGCCACGCGGTGTCACCCGGAGCGTTGGTCATGATCAGGTTGAAGTCCTTGGCATCTTCCCACTTGGCCGAGTCGGCAGCGGCAGCAAACGCCTTGGCGTCTGGCTTGATGAATTTGCCGGCGGCGTTCTTCAACTGGGTGTAGGAAAGCTTGTTGGTAACTGCGTAAGAGTACTCGACGTAGCCGATCGAACCCTTGATCTGCTTCACGTAGGCAGAAACACCTTCGTTACCTTTACCGCCCACACCTGCAGGCCATTGTACGGTCGAACCGAACTTCAGCTTCTCGTTCCACTCAGGGCTGACTTTGCTCAGGTAGTTGGTGAAGTTGTAGGTAGTGCCCGAACCGTCCGAACGGTGAACAACAGTGATCGCAGTCTCAGGCAGCTTGACGCCCGGGTTCAGGGCCACGATTGCAGGGTCGTTCCACTTTTTGATGTCGCCCATGAAGATCTTGGCAAGCAGTGCGCCGTCCAGCTTCAGTTCACCGCTTTCAACGCCTTCGACGTTGACGATCGGCACGATACCGCCGATCACGCTCGGGAACTGGCCCAGGCCGCCTGCTTGCAGGTCTTCAGCAGACATCGGGGCGTCGGATGCGCCGAAATCAACAGTCGCTGCCTTGATCTGAGCAATGCCGCCGCCCGAACCGATGGACTGGTAGTTGATGCGGTTTTTGGAGTCGTTGCTTTTACTGTAGTCCTGGGACCACGCCGAAATAACCGGGAAAACGAAACTCGAACCAGCGCCTGTGACGTCAGTCGCGTGAGCCATACCGCTGAGGCACAGCGAAGCGATCAGAAGCGACAAGCGTTTTTTAGTCAGCAGTATCACGGTAATACCTCAGTCCAGGAGATTGTGTGGTGGCCCAGATAAGGAGGCCCGAGGCGGATTTAAAACCTGAAATGTTGCTGTTTAATGACAATCAAACGAATCATGCCGGCTACGGAACTATTTTTTGGCCGATTTCCTGCGCCTTTGAAAAACAGAGAAGGGTTTTGGTCCAATGGATACGGGGGTAAGAGCCTCAAACTGGTGAAATAGCAATGGGCCACATTCCGTATGATTCCTTAACGCCACTACTGTTATAAAAATGTAAGAAAGTGTGATTTTTAAGAATCTATATAAATGGCCGATCAGTCAGGTTATAACCAAATCGACTTAAAATACCCGCTGACACCCCGAATCAGGTCGGAGTGTGCACCAGAAAACATTCGTGTTTCCTTTCACTCACATTGCCGCTGGAATGCTGAACGGATACCGTTCGTCGGGATCGACGGCACCTATGGCCACTGGCCAATGACCAATGTGAGTACCTTAATTCATGGCGGCTTTAAAAAGCGGCCACTTAAAATGACGGAGTCACCACCATGATCAAGACCAAACTGACCGCACTTACTCTGGCAGGCTTGATGGCTGTCGCTTCCGGCGCAGCCTTTGCCGATTCGACGAATACTGCCCCGGAGACCCCGATCAACAAGAACGCGACCAAGCTGCCAGGCAACAACACCCAGCCTATGGACCGCACCTCTTCCGAAACCCCTGGGGCACAGGCCGAAAGCAAAGAAGCGGCGGCTGAACGGTCAATGAAGCACGACAAAACGACCAACCACGGTACGCACGACAAGAAAAGCGTTACCGAGAAAACCAAAACTCAGTGATGAGTGAGGCCTTGCGGGCAGTGTTCATGCGCTGTCCGCTGGCCGTGCCCTTCACCGCTACACGGTGTGTTTCTTTCTCACAAACGCTCAATGACTGTACCGACAATACTCATAAAAGGTATGCATCATGATCGACAAAAAAATCGCAGCGTTGAGTCTCGCAGCCTTTTTGGCCTGCGCCAGCGCAGCAGCCGTGGCAGGCTCGACAGGCCCGACCAATCCGGACAGCGGTGCAGTGAAAGTACCGGGCACCGGCATGGAAAAGAATGTCGATGGCACGAGTCCAGGCGCAGCAGGCACCAGCCCCGGCACCAAAGGCATGGATCCGTTACCTGGCAAGAAAGACAGCAACAGTGATCGCTCATCCGGCTCGAAGCAATCGACCGATATGGACGATGATGACGATCAGGACGACGACAAGGCCCCTTGATCGGAGGGTACCTCTGCACTTTGCGTGGCCCACTGCACGTAGCACACCTCTACCGGCATGCCATGCTCGGCACAGAAATCAAGCCAGCGCAGTTGGTTGTCTTGCAGACGATCACCCGGCCCCTTGACCTCGATCATCCGATAACGACGCTGCTCTGGAAAAAACTGGATCAGATCCGGCATTCCGGTCCGGTTGGCTTTGATATCTTGCAGCAAGCGACGAAACCAGTGCTGCAAGTGTCTGGCAGGCAGGCAATGCAGCGCCTGTGCCAGTAACTGCGGAGTCAGCGTGCCCCAGAACACGAACGGTGATTGCAGGCCGTACTTGCTTTCGAAATGTTCGAGAATGGTCGTCCGATAAGCATCCGACTCCAACTGCTCCATGCAGGCATCGAACAGCGCAGCCCTGCGTTGATAGAAGTCGGGGCTGTACAAATCACTCGGCGCACTGTGAAACGGATGAAAGAACGCACCCGGCAACGGTGCGAAGATCGCCCGCCAGCACAGCAGACCAAACAGTGAATTGATCAGCGCATTTTCGACGTAATGCACTTCACCGCCCTGCTCTTCCTCAAGATGCAGCCGTATCAGGCGTTCTACACTCACCCCCGGTAGCGGCGTCACCTGCAGGTCCAGCCGTGCTACGACCCGTGCAGCGCGCTTGCGCTCGGCAGCCAGGCCAAGCTTGCGTTGCAGGCGTGGCATGACGCGCGACAAATGCTGAACCTCCGCATCACTTTCCGGAGCACTTCGTGCCTGCTCCGCGAGCAGCAGCGCTTCGGTGTACTCAGCGCTGAGTTCCAGCACCCTGATCTGCCGCGAACGCGCTCCGGGATAGCTGGATTGGCGATACACCAACATTGCCAGCGGCCAGTCCTGCAAACGCTCGGCCTGCTGCCCGATGCGAAACAGCAACTTGGCGCGGCGCATCTGTAGCCAGGGGTTGCCGCACTGGATTGCAATGACCCTCTCGGCAAGCTCATGCAGCTCGATGCAGGTTTCCAGCGCCTCACGGCAGTCGTGCAATTGCAGGCACACGTCAATGTCGGCGCGCTCGTTGATAGCGCGGGACTCAGCCGAGAACTCGACCTTTTCATAGCGGTAGATGCCCAGATCGGCCAGGACAAACTCCGACCACTCCTGATACAGATTGCCGAAATACAACAGCCGCAGCCGATCACACAGCGGCATGATCTTCAAACCGAACACGGCGTCGGACAGCGATGGGTGCCAGTGTTCGAGGGGCTGCGGCGTTGTATAAAGCGGTTGCAGGCGTTCGAGCCAGTCGTGTTTGCGTTCCGGCCCTTTCACGGCATGCGCTTTGAAGCACTGGCTCAACTCATCCTTGCGCAGCAACTGAAACAGTTCGCTCAGCTCAAGCGCCGGGCTGCTGTCTACCCATTGCCGTTGCAACAGCGGCACAACCGCCTGATGAGGATCGCCAATCTCCGCATAGCTCAGTTTGCTGGCCCGAAACAGCGCACCTTTACGCATGACCATGCGCACCAACAGCCCTTGGGTGGGGGTTGGCAAATCAGCGAACTCAACGATGAAACGACGCTCGGACGCGTCGAGCAGGTCATCGTAGCGGTGTGCAATCCAGCCGAGCACCTGGAGAAAGTTCTCCAGGTAGTAAAACGGATTGTCGAGAGGAGAAGTATTCAAGACCAGCGTTCACATAAAGACGAAGTACACAGCCGAAGGATACTGGTTATCCGTACAGATTCCAGCGTAAAAACCTGTCGATCCGTTATTCGCCGATCAATGGCGTGTTTCCCGGACAGGCAGTCAGCCGTAGTATTGGCGGGATTTCATTGGTAGCAGAGAGCAGGATATGCAAGCACCACTGGTTTATCTCGCAGGTTTTGACGTATTCCGGGCGGACGCAGTCGAGCATGGCCGTTATCTCAAGGCCTTGTGTACAGCGCACGGGCTGGAAGGCCTGTACCCATTCGACAATGACGTCACGCCAGGGCAGACGCCGCACGAAGCTGCGCAGCAGATCTACTCGATGAACGTCGCGATGATCCACCGCTGCTCTGCGATGCTGGTCAATCTGAACCTGTTTCGCGGCCTGGAGCCGGATTCGGGAACGGTATTTGAAGTCGGTATGGCGGTGGCGCTTAACAAGCCAGTATGGGCCTACTTCGAACCGGTAGCTTCACTGCGTGAACTGGTGCCGCATGACGAAAACGGCTTCGACAAGGACGGTTTCATGGTCGAAGACTTCGACTTGCCACGCAACCTTATGCTTGCCTGTAGCTGGGCGGGCACCAGCTCAACCGTGGAGCTGGGCGCGGAGGCATTGGCGAAGTATCTGGGTGGGTTGCAGGTCAGCTGATTGTCTTGTAACTGTCGTGCCAATGCGTTGCATGCTGTGAGGACGCTGCGCGTCATTTTGCGACGCAGAGCGTCCAACCCTAAAGCTCCCGCGACATCACCCAGTGCTCCTTGCCCCAGGCTTCAAAACGCTCCAGCACCTGCCAACCGCGCCTGGCGTAATACGTTTGCTGATCATGGGTGTGCAGATACAACGTGGTGATGCCAATGGCCTTGGCATGACGGCAAATGCCCTCAATCAACTGCGCCGCAACTCCCCTGCCCCGTGCTTCGGGCTTTACCAGAACGCAGGCCAGCCACGGCCCCAGATCCGGACGTTCAGGCAAGTCGTTACTGGCCAACGCCGCACCGCCCAACAACTCACCCTCCTCCATGGCGATCAGGCACTTCCATCGGCCATCCTGCTGGCCTTGCGAGAACTCCGTCTGCCAGTCCGCAAGCGCCTGCGAGGCAAATTCGTAACTGAATTGCCGATGAAGCCATCGCGCCATTGTGTCGCTGTTATGCAGGTGGTTGCCGAGCCAGTCCAGGTTGAGCATGTGCATTCCTTTTAATAAATCAGAGTTGCATCCCTGTCACCGACATCATAACTGCGCAGGCAAACGAAAGGCGCGCAACGCACTCATGTCGAATGGATTGGGCGCGCGCTGGCTCGACAACAGATAGTGGGCGCGCATTCCGCCGACGTCGGCTTTAAGCAGCAGCACATCACGCCCTCTCAGCGGCTCGACCTGCATCAGGTCAATGAGGCGGAACAGCGACCACGGCCCGGTATTCTTTTCGATGCCAAGCGGTCGACCCGCCATGCCCTCCATGACCAGACTCGCACGCCCATCCTCACTGTCGACAGGCCACCTGAAAGGCATTGGCACGATGGGACCGTGGCGGTACTCCAGCGACTGATCACCCAGACGAAATTCGGCGCGGCGCACGCCGGGGTCGAGGGTGTGCGGTTCGAGCGTGAACTGTACCTGCGGTTCCTGCGCATGATCGGTAAAGAAGCTCTTGCGAATGTTCTGCACACCGGCCATCTGATCCAGATAGGCCCGACTCATCGGTAAACTGTAACCGTCGATAGTACGCAGGCGATAGCGACCGGGATCACCACTGACAAAAGGTTTCAGGTAGTTTTCAAAAAAACGCTCGGCAATTCCCTGTGTTTTGAAGAACTCGCGAAAATCGTTGAGCGCCACATCGCTGCTGCTGTGTGCGTGGAACGGATAACGTTTGTCGAGCGATTGCTCGTAAAACCCGTAGAGCTCGGCTTTGTAGCGCTGGTTGAGGTACTGATGCGACTGATACAACACAAAGCTCCAGGTGTCTTCCGCCAAGGCATTGAACCAGCCGCCAACCGGCTGCGGCAGTAGCGTGGCGGCGTTGCGCAGTTTGCTCAACGCATCCTGCTGACCGGACATCCGCCCCTTGGCCATCTCGTAGGCAGCCAGATCGGGCTGACCCGATCGCCCCAGCGCAGCCATTTGCATCTGCAATTCATTGATGGCGTTCAGTGCTGTAACCAGATCGGCAGCAGGACCATTGTCATCATCCAGCAGCCGATGCAGTTGGTCGAAGCGACGCTGCAAGGCTCTCTTTGCTGTCTCCGGCAGACTGCTGGCAACCGACTGCTGCAACAGCTCGCCAACGGCAGCAACCGGGGTAAGCGCGACAGATGTCGAAACGGTTTTATCGGCTTCTGCTTTCAGCGTGTCGAGGCTGCCTGCAAGCATCGGAAAGCGCGTATTGTCACGCACCTCGATCAGCAACTGCACCAACGGCGAATGTGCTGCCGTAAGCCCGGACATGTGTACAGCGCCTTGCACCGGGCTTTCGAAAGGTTGCAACGTGACCCGTCCGATAGCCTCGCCCCAATGATCGGCATAATCACGAAAATACAGCTTTTCCAGCTCTACCATCAGCGCACGCAATTGAGTTGCGCTGAACTGTGTGCCCTCACCCAGCACCCAGTTGTCGCGCATGATGTCAGTCACCACACCCGTACCGTGAGTAACGAAATACCGCTCATAGCCCTGCCGGGTATAGAGACCCGGAATTCGATAATCAGCGCCTGCCAGAACACTGCCCTGCGGGCCGGCGTTTTGGCCCAGCGTGTAATCTGGAAGTGCGCGTGCCTTGTCACGCAACACCCGATAAACCACATCAGCAAAGGATTCGTTACGCAACGCCTGCCGTGCCTGTTCCACTAATGGATCGTTGACCGGAGAGGCAAAAGGCAAAGCGAGCAAGCGTCCGAAATGCTGGTTCAGTTCACGCTGCGCCTGGGCGTGACCGGCATAGAGAATTGACCAGTCCGCGGCGGTCCACTCCTCCAGCACAGAAGGTATCCGGTGCTCGCGCTGAACAAGCATCAGATAAGCGCGCAGGCTGCTCAGCAGTTGCTCGCGATTTTGCAGGTTTTCCAGTACGCGGGCTTCAAGCATGCGGACCATTCGAGGCAGCAACCGGGTTTGCAGGTCAGCATGGTAGGCGCGTAAAAGCACATTGTTGGCGGGTTGCCCCTGATAAAGCCCGCTACGTTCGTGCAGAGCCACATCGCTGCTGTCGGGAAATACTTGAGCAGCCGCGTAGCTGATATTCAAGGTATCAAGCACGGCCAACAGGTCATCCTGAGGCGTCAGCAATGAACGCTGCTGCGCCAGTTGCTGACCCATGATGCGAAGCTTTTCCAACCGGTCATGGTTGGCGCTGAACCCGGTCGCCCACAGCACTCCGAAAACAGTCAGAACCAGCAGCGCTGCGCAATACACTCCTCGCTGACGCCACTGGATCGCACGCCGCGTTTCTTTGTCGAGCCTGGCCAGGTCGGCCTCAGGGAAGATCACATGACGCAACAAATCATGAATAAACCTCGCACGCCCGCCATGCTGTACAGGTAGCCTGCTGCCTTCGTTGGCGTCAGACTGCTGATCACCCTGAACAAGGTGCGGCGCACGGGTCAGGTAAAACCCACGCAGATGGCTGGCCCGCTGATAGCGATTACCGGAAAACGCCAGCTCGACAAAGATGCTCAGTCGACGTCCGATCTTTCCAAGATGGGTGGGAAACTCGAGCATCTTTCCCCGACGCTGGCTATCGCGTTCCTGATGAATACGGGTAATAACCTGACTGCCAAGGCGCTCCAGCAAGGTTTCGAACTCCCGACCGAGAACATCGACATCGTCGCCTCGCTGCCCTCCCTGAAAGGTGGCCCCAAGGACCTGCTCCGCCTCCTCTCTGGACAACTGATCAAAAAACTCATCGAAACCAACGACCGAGTCTGCCTTGGTCAGCACCAGATAAACCGGGACATCGACATGCAACCGCTGAAAAACCTCGTCCAGACGATCTCGCACATCGCCTGCGATTGTCTCCAGACGCTTGTCCAGATCATCAAGCAGAATGTCCATCGGCAACGTCACCAATACACCGCTTAGCGGATGTGTCCGGTGACGACTTCGTAACAATTCCAGCATCGTCATCCATGCACTGCGGTCGACCTCGGGTTCAGGCTGGTCGAGATAGCGACCCGAGGTATCCAGCAGGATCGCCTGTTCGGTAAAGTACCATTCGCAACTGCCGGTGCTCCGCGTGTCGCGAGTCAGCTTGCGACCGGGCCTGTCGAGCGGAAAGTCGAGCCCGGAAAAATCCAGCAGGCTGGTCTTGCCACTGCCCTTCGGGCCGATCAGTACATACCAGGGCAACTCATTCCGGTTCCGCGCACCCAGTTCGCCATACAAAGCGGAATTCTTGAGTACTCGCAAGGCATCCTTGAAGCGACTGGACAGTTCAAGACGTTCTTTTTCGACGGCCAAAGACTTACGCAGACGCTCTTGCCCCGTATGGCTGTCCTCAGCCCGCTTGGTTTGCACGCCGCCGCGCCAGCTAGCAAAAACGAGCCCGAGCCCCCACGCCAGAAACAGCACACTGATGGTTAGCAGGCGCGCAATCGGACTTTCCCAGAAGCGCTCGTCATCGACCGCCAGCAATGGGCCGACCAGCCAGATCAGGGTTGTTGAAACCAATACCAACAGCAGCGACCAGACCCAGGTGCGGCACAACACTGAGATGAGTTTTTTGAACAGGGTTTTCATCGCATTTCTCATTTCAAGACCGGAGCTCAAGCACTGCCAGATCTGCCGACTGATAGGGTTTGAGTACAGCTTCACGTTGCTCACCGAGTACCCAGGCAAATCCCGAATACAGGGCGGTCAGGCTGACGATGGTGAACAGCAAAACCAGCCACACCGGCACAATGCGCAATTGATCGGCACTCGACGACTCTGCGCTCTGCCAATGGGGTGACAGTGTTCGCGACACATCGCCCCTCACGTGCCTTATCTGTCGGTAAAGGGCGTCGCGGATATCATCCAGTTCATTGCCACTATGACGATTCGAACGGTATTTCCCCTCGAACCCGAGAGCCAGGCACAGGTACATCAGCTCTAGCATTGGCAGATGCCGGAACGGATTGGCGGAAAGCTTTTCAAGGAGTTGAAAGAATTTCTCACCGCCAAATGTTTCCTTGTGGAAGCGACTCAGCAGACTGATTTTCGACCAGTCACTCTTGCTGCCCCAGGTCGTGTTCAACACAGCCTCATCCACCACCGTGCACAAGACATAACGAGCAGCCAACACGTGATCATTCTCTATCGAGTATTGCCGGGCTTCAGCCTCGAACCGCTTCACCTGGTCAGACAGCTGTACATTCAGAAGCGAGATCTCGCCGATGTCGTCCAACGCAGCCAGTCTTGATACCTGAGTAAGCAACTCACTCGCGGCAGCGACAAGCGAATTGACATGCACCGTGCGCCTTTTTCCAGATACTTGCGGTGCGGTATTAAACAGTCGCTCCTGCAAGCCTTCGAAAAGATTCGTATCATTGACGTCGGTAAACCTGTCACTTTCCGGGCTTGAATTATTCCATCCATACGTAATGGAGTTGTCTCGGCGGCTGCCTTGCATATCAGTCACTCTGTTCAATTTCTGATCGCCCAGAACTGCAGTTCAAGTCCGGTAAACTCGCCTGACACGTGGAAGGCGAAACCTCCGGACTTATCGATCTCGGCCTGCTCATGCTCATCAATGTCGAGAATGAAATAGGTCCTGGCGGCATGAAACGGAATTTGCCGTGGCGCTACAGGTAACGGCCTCAACCGAATGCCCGGCAGATGCAACCCGACCAGCTCGCGGATACTTTCCACAGAACCGACTTTGAGGTGCGAAGGCAGCCGGAGGCGTAGCTCTTCGGCATCGCAATGCGCGCGAGCAGCAAGCACAAAGGAAGCAGCTCCGAGCAACTCACGGTCGACACGGGGCGAAACCAGAACGCCATATTGTCTGGGCTGCAACTCCAGTTCCTGGGCATGCTGCTCCAGCACCATGGACAACATCTGTCGAAGGGCGAGCATGACTCTCTGGAACGTTGCGCCCTGATCGCTGTGCTGGTATTTGCCCTCAAGCTGCGGTCGCCGGCTGTCATCGGCAAAAGTCGACAACTCGCCCAGCAGCCCCAGTAACATCCGATACAGCTCTTCGGGATGGACATGCCCGTTATCGAGGTAGTGTTGAAGTACCAGCGTGTTGCGATTGACCAGTTGCAGCATCATGAAATCGCCCACTTGCGCCCCGCTTGCCTGGCCATGAGAACCGATACGCTCGGCAATAACCTCCCCTCGGTGCCTAAGCAGGCTTACAACTTCCTTGAGGCAGGACATCAGGTAGCGAGCACCACCAGCGCTGATGAACGTGGGCGAAAAACTCGCATCCAGTGTGATTGCCTTATCCGGGCTACACATCAGGACATGGCACAGCTTGAGCATCGCGTAGGCGTGCTCCCCCCTGGGCTCATCTAGCAGCAAGCGAAATTCCGGGCGCGCGCAAAAAACTGCTGTGGAACCGTGTTCTCCCGCGTTCGAATCCGAGATATTGGCTGCATAAGCGGTGAAACGCGCCACCACGTCAGATTGCTCATGACTGCGCGCCTCAATGCAGTTGCCGGCCACTATCGGCAGCGCCACGTATACCGACATGCTTGAAGTATTCGCGGGTATATCCAGTGCCATCGGCATATCACGATCACGTATGTCGAAGACACTGCCATCCGGCAAGATGCCCGACGCCTGAGCAAGCACGATCTGTCCAGAACCGAGAAATTGCGGGTCAATTTCCAGCGCTGTAAAACCCCAGTTGTACGCCCCTGCCAGCTGCGTACGCATCCTTAATTGATGATCGTAATAACGGTCGTTATGTTGAAAGTGCTGCGGGCGTAGCAGCATGCCTTCCTGCCAGATAACCTTGTGTGAATTCATAGCGGATTTCCTGCATTATCCCGGCTGTCTGCCGGGTAGAGGCCGGACTCACCCAGCACGAAAACAGCACGATGCTGCTGCCCAGGTATTACCTTGATCACATGACGCCATCGGGTTTCCGGTAGGTTGCGATAAGCTGCCAGCACGCCGATATAACGACTGGCTTCATCCAGCTTCAGTTTCAGATCAATACTGTCACCCGGACGAAGTTCAAACTCCTCACTGGCAACCAGATCCTTGCCCAGTACCTGATCGGTACGTTGATATAGAGAAAAGAAATCCATACTCTCGAACGTTACCGGCCGTTTGAGTTCAAGCAGTGTCAGAACTATCGGCGAGGGCCTGCCATTCACATCAGGATTAAGCTGATTGCCTGCACGCACACTAATGTCCAGGCGGGTTTGCGTAGAGTAAGGCGAGAGTGTCGAGCAGCCGGTCATTGCAAGAAACAGCAGTAACCCACTCAACTGGGCTAAATAAAAAACCATGGGTGTCATTCCTGAAAGTCTTGGTGGAAAGCAGTAATCAAAAGGAACTGTTGCTCATAGGCAGGTCCAAAGTTCTGGACAAGCACGTGCTCACTCCACTGGCCGCTACTGTCCAGAGACTGGTGGTGTCGCACATAGTCACGCCACCGGCGGCCATCAGTAAGTAGCCAGGGTTTGCCGCGGTCACGCTCAAATTGCCAGTCAAGTTGCCGCGGCGAGAAATGCTCAAGCGTCGCCCGGGCCATTGCCCGACAACCTGCCAGCATCGCGGCCTCGTGGGCCTGAAGCTCACGGAATACCCGAGAGATGACTCTCTCAGTGACGAGATGGCCTGGCGCATCGTCCAGTAGGCTGTCGATCAGTGCCTCGCCAGTTGCGACCTTGAATACGCCGACACTTTGGTGGGTAATGTCAGAGAGGCCCGAATGCAGTTCATCTGCAATGTCGTCTCGTATATTCAAACTTTGCTGCAGTCCGCCCATACAACGCTTGAACAGTCGAGCGACCTTTACGGCACACGCTTCGCGAGTGGCCGGGTCGACTGAAGTAAGTTCTACACCCAGTGCATCACCAAACTGTTCCCAGAATACACCTGCCGCGTATTCAGGCTGAGGGGATGCAGAAGGCGCTGGCGACGCAACACGTTGTGGTAAGAGAAAATATTCACTTTCAACGCCCGCGCAATCTGAAAGCTGCCGATGATCGCGGTTGTCTCCTATTAAGAGATCACCCACTACCCGGCACGCCTGTTCAAGACCTGCCGGATGAGTTGTTTTGATTGGCTGGTCCATGCACAAATCCTTTAACAATAGTTATAGATCGCGACCGACCGGCTCTGGACTGCCCAAGGCCCGATATTGATCATCGCTAAATTTAAAATGGCCACTACATCCAGACAGGCAAAACAGCGCCATAAGCGCAAAAAGCAAGGTGCGCCAACAATGAAAGCTCATTGAGAGAAATCTCCAACAAAAGAATTAAAAAGGCGGCGTGGGTCAGCAGTTAATTACTTCGCCCATAGTCAGCAGGGACTTTCAAATGGGCCAGACGATAAAGCAAGGTGCGCCGCGAAACTCCCAACGTACGCGCTGCACGACTACGGTTGCCGTCGTGGTCACCTAAACACTCGAGCAGCACACCGCGCTCGAACTGCTCAATGCGTTCACGTAGCGTCAGGCACGCGGGATCGTTCATTACAGTGATGGCGATGGGAAAGTGCTCCGACTGCAACTCTCCGCTTTCACACAGAAGCACCGCCCGTTCGACAAACCCTTTCAGCTCGCGGACGTTGCCAGGAAAGGCATACCCCGACAGAGTGCTCAATGCGGCCTCTGACCATCGCACCGGAGTCCGCTTTGCACCGAGGCAAGCCTGGTCAGAAAAATGTCTGGCCAATACCTCGATGTCCTCTACACGCTGACGTAATGGGGGAAGTTCAATGGGAAACTGAGCAAGCCGGTAGTAAAGATCTTCACGAAAACGACCTTCTGCAATCAGGGTCGGAAGATCCCGATGGGTTGCAGCAATGATTCGCACATCGACCTTGCGCACGTCGTTAGAGCCCAGCGGACGAATCTCTCCTTCCTGTAATACCCGCAGGAGCTTTGCTTGCAATAGCATGGGCATGTCACCAATTTCATCGAGCAGAAGCGTACCGCCATCGGCAGCATCAAACAGCCCGCGTCGATCACGATCAGCACCTGTAAACGCACCTTTGCGGTAACCAAACAGCTCGCTTTCCAGAAGTGCCTCTGGAAATGCAGCGCAGTTCTGCACAACGAACGCATTCTCGCGACGAGGCCCATGCTCATGAATGGCACGAGACACGACTTCCTTACCAGTCCCTGTCTCGCCGGTAAGCAATACCGTACAGGTGCTGTCCAGAATCTTGCTCAGTAGATGGGCTGTACGGCCCAGCGCCGCACTGCTTCCGGTAAGGCCATAATGCGCGGCCTGTGAAACGCGCTTGAGCGAGCGACGCAACGTATCTGCCGGCTTTTCTGATAGCACCATCAGAGACAATTGCGAGATAACGAACGCGCCCAATGCACCTAACGATTCGGCATGAATCCCCAGATCTGTGGCATGTCCGCTCACACAGATCAGCAACCCTACAGGCGATTTCTCCGGACTGAACAACGGCATGCAGAGCAGCGATTTCCACTCTTGTGCATGCGCAGGCAAAAAACCGGTTTTATAAAGGCTGCTGCCGATTTGCGGAATGCTGAAGACTTCGTTTTGAAGCAGACTGAGCTGTAGCAAAGGCTGATCACGGTAGTCATCCGGAGAAACTTTTTTTGTGTTGTCCTGAATAACGCCATCCATGATTTCTGCCGCAAGACCGAGGCCTTTGCGGCCATTATCAAGCAGGAAAATCTGACTCGCTTCGCAGCCGCTGAGCATCGCAGCGGATCTCGCGAAATCATTCAGCAGCGACTGGCTATCAGTTGACCGTGCGAGGAGTGAGTGATGCGAAATCAATGTCTGCGCGTGACTCAGTGGGTTCTGTAGCGAACTCAAGGGCGACATCATCTTATTCGAACTCACAGACAATACCGCCTGAGCTGTCCAGCGTTGCGTGAACGCCGGAAACGGTAGCGTCAGTGCTCATGGCACTGAGCAAGTGGTCCGTTATGAGCGGGGTCACGCTCGACTCCAGCAGATGATCGATCAGCCTGGCGCCGCTATCGCGTTGAGTGCAGCGTTCGAGTAAAAGACGTGTCAACTGCTGCGAATAACTGAAGGTCAGTCCACGGGACTCTAGCCTCTCTGCAAGACGATTCAGCTTAAGTTCAAGCAATTCCTGAAGCACTGCACCGTCAACCGGGTAATAGGGCACTACACGCATTCTGGCCAGCAATGCCGGTTTGAAATGTGCAGAGAGTACCGGCTTTATCTTTGCTTCAAGCTCTTCAGCATTCGGGCGGCGTCCGTCCATACAGCTAGCATGAATCAAATCACTGCCCAGATTAGAGGTCATCAGGATAAGCGTGTTGCGAAAATTGATTTCCCTGCCCTCTCCGTCGTTGGCTACACCCTTGTCGAATATTTGATAAAACAGATTCAATACATCCGGATCAGCCTTTTCCACTTCATCAAGGAGAATCACTGAATAGGGCTTTTGTCGAACAGCATCTGTCAACATGCCACCCTCGCCATAGCCGACATAACCGGGAGGCGCACCGATCAAACGGGAGACGGTGTGTTTTTCCTGAAACTCGGCCATGTTGATCGTCGTCAGAAAGCGCTCGCCGCCATATAACAGATCAGCCAAGGCGATAGCTGTTTCTGTCTTGCCTACACCGCTGGGACCTACCAGGAGGAACACTCCTGTCGGGGCACCCGGCGCATTCAAACCCGCTGCCGAAGCCCTCACCGATCTTTCGATGGTCTGCATCGCCTGCTCCTGACCCCGAATACGCGCACGCAATCCGGATGAGAAGCCGGCAATCCTGGAGCTGTGCTCCTGTACAAGCTGTGACAGCGGAATACCTGTCCAGGCATTAACCACTTCCGCGACCAGCCTCGGACAGACTTCATAACTTACAAGACGGTCGTTTACCTGAGCACTGATCAGCGTTTGTTGAATTCTGGCTAATTCGGACTTCAGTGCTTTCGTGGAGTGACTGTGCTGGACCGGCGAAGAGTGCTGTTGCAATTTTCGATTGGCCAATTGCTGACGTAGATCAAGCAACTGGTTAGCCAAGGTCTGTTGGTGAGCCCACGTACATTCCAGCGCGGCGGCGTCCGTCTTTATCCTCAACAGGCTGGACGACAAGGTTTGTAAAACATTGTCATCGACCGACATTCCGGCATCGACATCACGTTGCACTGCATCAAAGTGTCTCTGTTGCTCAGCCAGCTCACCTCGCAGCCGCTCCAGACGTTCAGGCACTGCAACGAGGCTGATCCGCACGCGCGCGCAAGCAGTATCAAGCAGGTCGACAGCTTTATCGGGCAGTTGTCGTCCGGATAGATAGCGCGCCGATAGCCGGGCGGCGGCAACTACGGCGTCATCACGTAAATAGACACCATGGCTGCGCTCATATATCCGGGCTAGCCCGCGCAGGATGGTGATGGCCTGCTCCAGCGTGGGCTCCAGCACACGAACCGGCTGGAATCGACGTGCAAGTGCCGGATCTTTTTCAAAGTATTGTCGGTACTCCGCCCAGGTAGTCGCTGCAATGGTGCGCAACTCCCCACGCGCCAGCGCCGGCTTCAAGAGATTGGCCGCGTCCGCACCGCCAGCCTGAGCTCCAGCCCCAATCAGAGTGTGGGCCTCATCGATGAACAGAATGATGGCCGTAGGCGACGCCTTGATCTCGTCGATAATGCCTTTCAGGCGACGCTCGAACTCACCTTTTACACTGGCACCGGCCTGGAGCAACCCCATATCCAGAGACAATAGCTCAACGTTTTTCAAAAGTTCGGGGACTTCTCCATGAACGATTCTAAGCGCCAGCCCCTCGACAATCGCGGTTTTTCCTACACCCGCCTCACCTATCACGATCGGGTTGTTCTTGCGCCGCCGAGCCAGTATGTCGACCATTTGGCGCATGCAGTCATCACGACACAACACTGGATCGAGCAACCCATCTCTAGCCTGCTGTGTCAGGTTATGAGTGAAGCGCTCAATTAGTAATTCACCTTGTTCGACAGTGTGTTTCGTTACGTCGGTCATTTGTTCAGCAAGGGCGTAGTCGCGGAAGCGTTCAATATTGATCTTCGCCAGCAATGGCTGATAGGGGCGGTCCGCGTAACGCAATGGATTACGCAGCAACGCCAGGATCAGTGCAGCCTGATCAATATGGCTTTGCCCAAGATCCAGAGTAGAAATCAATAAGGCATCTTGAAGCCATTGAACAAGTTCGGTAGCAAATACCGGGGTACAGTCAGCGCATTGCTCGACGGGCGGAAACAGAACGCCTGCAAATTCAGCAGTCAGAATATTTACCTCAAGCAGAGCACGGGCAAGCATTCCCGCTGGGCGCTCAAGTAGTGCACGTAACAAATCCTCTACGAGAATCTTACTGCTGCCTCTGGAAACGCAGCGTTCTGCGGTGCCTTCAAGCTCTCTGCGGGTAGGCATATCGAGAGATTTTACGAGTTGTTGCAGATCTGGATTAATCATGTGTGATCCTTAATGACTCGGCCTGCTGAGCGTTACCAAACCACGCGAATGCTCACGCCCCAGCCAACTGGTCCACCCCAGGCGACAGGTGTTTGCCTGACCAATACGTAAATCCCTGACGTCTTCATTCAAAAGTTCAAGACAGACGTCGTAATCC
Source organism: Pseudomonas syringae CC1557 (assembly GCF_000452705.1). NCBI lineage: Bacteria > Pseudomonadati > Pseudomonadota > Gammaproteobacteria > Pseudomonadales > Pseudomonadaceae > Pseudomonas > Pseudomonas syringae. The sequence continues at coordinate 2,328,857 of NZ_CP007014.1, read as the reverse complement.
AGAGGGTCGCGCAACGTGAACCGCACAAGAGCACCTAATGGCAAGTAACTCGGACCGATAGGTAAAAATTCATGGAAGCGATCCCAGTGGAGCTGCTTTATGTGGATACGAAATTTGCCACCCCGATCGGGCACTCGGTTGCCCAGCACCACATTACGCCCTAGCTGGTTATTGGCTTTTCCGAGACGATTAAGCTGAGGCACGCTGACTTCAACTGCACGCTCTACGCATTGCTCGATGAATAGCGGGGCATGCTTGAAGTAATAACGAAGCACTGACTCGATCAGTGCTGCGGAATGTGCACGCAGGCTCAACAGCCCCAGATAGGGCAACAGACGCCTCCAGTTCAATTCGGTCGTTTCGCGTATACGCTCACCATGCAAACCGATCAGCGCGAACAGTTGCTCTGAAAATGGGTCCGTTGCGCCACTGCTGAACACCGCGTGGTAGCGATACTTTCGCCAGACAGGCAACATCAGCTTCTGCAGGCGATGATTAAAAACGTCCAGAAAATCGCGAGTGGCATTGGACTTGTCTCGGTCCCCCACCGCTTGCTCGACATAGAAAGCCGGTAGCGGCGAACCTGCTCCGACCAGACTCATCATATTGAGGTGCAGCCGGACATACAGGCTCCCGTGGTCTTCGAAAAAACCCATGCACTCGATATCGCTGCCTGGAAATGCAAGTCCCGGATTTGCGCGCAATTCAAGGAAATCATGAAGTTGTTCATCATCAGCAGCCGGATAAATTTCGCGCAAGACCCCAAGGATCAGAGGTATCGCCTGATAGACCGAATACTCACGTATATCCTGGCTTAGCGCGGTCAAAGCAGCGGTTGCTGCCCCATGCGTGGCGTCCATTCGTAGCCACCTCCCTGATCGGTTTTCACGTGCAGTTCATGGAAAGAATTCAAGCTGGCATAAAGCGCAAAGAATTCATTGAGGACTGAAGCAAACAGAAACAGGCTGGCCTCATCTGCACATTCGGCAGGTGCAATAAGCAGTTCGGTTTTGACACCCCGTAACGGTCGCCCATCGTGCAAACGATCAACGTGCTCGTGACGGATGGCTTTGAGTCCGCCTAACAGATGCTGACTGACTTTCTCGGCCCGCTTGTCGTAATAGCGTGGCAAATCGTAAGTCTCAAGAATGACTTTCAAGGCTTCCACACTTGCCAGAGAAAGGTAATTCAGCGACATATTGCTAATGACCCGCCAGAGAAAATCTCGGGTCATAGGTGGCGCGTAGCTTTTGGTGACGGGAGTAATATTTCTGAACCGCAAGAAATCTGGAGTACCGTCGCACGACTTGCATATCCCTCCAGCCCTGATTTTTTGCGGCAGGTTATGGTTGGTACACGTCAATTCTATTGAGATGGTTTCATTTTTTCGGTCGCCACGAAGGTCAAAGCTTAGAAATGTATCAAGTCCTTCTTGCAGTATGGAATCGCGATGGCGAACGCTGTAATACGGAGAGTTGCTTTCCACATCAACAGCCGGATCATGTTCAAACGATTCGAAGGGCACATAGTTCTTATACCCCTTGCCGCCGGGCTGCCACCCAGTCACTTTATCAACTGAATACACGCCGCAGCCATCTGGACCATAATGGCCAGGCATTAACAAATACTCATCCTGACGCGCGTCAGCCTGAATAGGCAATGCATCCTGTGTGAACAGATTCACTACCGGTGTGCAATACAGCTTGATATGTTCGAGGGTAGGTCGAAGTCCCTGCATATCCTCGCAGCGCATATCGAATACCCATTGAAAACTACGAGACGTTGCCAACAGTTCTTTGCTTATTGACTGGATGACATCAAGGCCATGCACGTCAACAAATAGAAATTTTTCCGGAAAGCAAAAATACTCTTGCAAATAGCGATAGCCTCTAAAGGTATTCAGCGGATAGGGAATCAACGCCTCTTCCTCGGCAAATCCGACTGGTTTTACGTTATCCGCCGAGATACTGAACTCAGCCAGTTGCCCGTCAGCCATCACCAACGGCTTACTGTGGCCGTCAAGCAGCAACAGCTTGATACTTTTCAATTTCCGCATGAAACCGAGATAAAGCATCTGGCTTACATAACGATCACCTGCAAAATGCAGGCGTAGCCGGTCTGATTTCAGCTCACCCAGATGCCCCTCACCCGTCATCTCAAGACGTAACATAAGTGTTGCAGCGTCTCCGCTTGCCGAGTAGGAAACGCGAGCCAGCCGCAGCGGTAATACCTCGGTTGGAAAACAGGTGCGAAACTGACACGTCAAACCATTTACAGGATCACTTTCTACCGGGGTATCACGCTCTACGGTCAGGCCAGGGCTGGAAGCGGCCAATGGTTCGAACTGCAGCATGCTCATGGCAGGCAAAGGTCGCATGTAATTGGGCCATAGCAACTGCATGAGCGAATGGGTCAACTCAGGTAAATCATCATCCAGCTTTTGACGCAAACGGCCCGTCAGAAAAGCAAAACCTTCAAGTAGCCGCTCAACGTCCGGATCCTGGCCACCCTGCCCCAAAAACGGAGCCAACGCTGGATTACGATCAGAAAACCGCCGCCCTGATTGGCGAAGAGCCATCAGCTCATCTTGATAATAGTGATTAAATGACAAATGCACACCTACCCGACCGAATTATAAACAGCAATAAACCAACGCTCAAAAACAGAAAATATTTATTTCCATATCGGGTCAGATCAACTTACTGAATGCTTACGTGCCCACTACCACTCACCGTCGCAAAAAAACGGACAGCTTTTCTGATTCCGGCAATCTCCACAGAAGCGTCAATAGCGAATTGTCGCTGGAGCGGACAGCCCCTGCTCTCTCCGGAGCTTACATAAACGTCGACTAAACGAGGCTCGTAAGTACGGATAACCTTTTCGATGGCTGCACGTGATTGTTTCAACGTATCGTGCAAACTCAAGTTCATGTCGTTAAGGTCAGGCAAACCATAATCAGGCAGCATTTTCACACTGCCCGCCCGAGTGCCGAGCATATTCGACAAATGAACAGCTATCGAGGTCATCAATCGCCCTTCGTTATCGAGGCCTGAGTGGGCTTTGTGACCCGCAAGGCGTTCGAAAAGGCTACCGTTGGCGTTCATGATGCTGCCTCTCTGCTAGTCCTTATCCATCTTGCCAACCAAAGACAGCGTAAAATCAGCACCCATGTATTTGAAATGAGGACGAACATTCAAACTGACGCGGTACCAGCCTGGATCGCCCTCAACATCACTGACAATGATCTGCGCTGTGCGCAATGGACGCCTTCCACGCACTTCAGCACTTGGGTTCTCCTGGTCTGCAACGTACTGGCGAATCCACTTGTTAAGCTGAAGTTCCAGATCCGTGCGCTCCTTCCAGGAGCCAATCTGTTCGCGTTGTAAAACCTTGATGTAATGCGCAAGCCGGTTAACAACCATCATGTAAGGCAGTTGCGTTCCCAGCTTGTAATTAAGCTCAGCTATCTTGCCTTCTGGGCTGTTGCCAAAAACCTTGGGCTTTTGGACAGAACTGGCGGAAAAGAAAGCGGCATTATCGCTGCCTTTGCGCATAGTCAATGCAATGAACCCTTCATCAGCCAGTTCGTACTCGCGGCGGTCGGAGATCAGTACCTCAGTCGGGATTTTGGTTTCGATTTCACCCATGCTGTGGAAATGATGCAACGGCAGGTCTTCGACAGCACCTCCATTCAACGGACCAATGATGTTGGGGCACCACCGAAATCTGGCGAAACTGTCTGTCAGCTTTGTCGCGAACGCATAGGCCGTGTTCCCCCACAGGTAATCTTCGTGATCTTTGGACACGTTTTCCTTGTAGGCAAACGTCTTTACCGGATTTTCTTCAGGTCCATAGGGACTGCGGAGGAGAAAGCGCGGCAACGTCAGCGCAAGATAACGGGCGTCTTCCTGCTGGCGGAAGCTTTGCCACTTTGCGAACTGGGGACCTTCGAAGTGATCTCTCAGATCCTTGATATCAGGCAATCCGGTGAACTGCTCAAGCCCAAAGAAATTGGGGCCAGCAGCCGCGATGAAGGGTGCGTGCGCCATACAGGCAACGCTTGATACGTATTGCATCGTTTTTACGTCGGGAGCGCTTGGGGAGAAAAAATAATCGGCGATGATTGCCCCTACAGGGTTGCCGCCAAACTGGCCGTACTCAGCGGTGTAGACATGTTTGTAAAGGCCCGACTGAACAACTTCAGGTGAATCCTCAAAATCTTCCAGCAGGTCTTGCTTGGAAATACTTAATAACTCGATCTTGATGTTTTCGCGGAAATCAGTTCGATCGATGAGCAACTGCAACCCGCGCCAAGACGCCTCCAGCGCGCGAAAGTCAGCATGATGGATGATCTCATCCATCTGGCGACTCAGCTTGTCGTCAATTTCGGTGATCATCCGGTCAACCAGCGCTTTTTTTACCGGTTCGCTGCTGTTGTGTGGTTTCAGCAGTTCTTCAATAAATGCAGCTACACCGCGCTTGGCAATGCCGTAGGCCTCATCACTGGGGCTCAGTCTGGTTTCTGCAATAATCTGGTCAAGAATCCCGTACTGAAACTCGTCAACATTGCTCTGCGATAAAGCTTTCGTGGTCATACTCTAATTCCCTGCAATCAAGTCAAACGCACTATTGCGCCGCCGCATTCAAACCCAACTCGTCCAGCACAGTGTTGCGCGAGTCCGTGTCGGCTATGACGCGCTCAATAGCCTTGCGGAAAGCGGGCGTATTACCCAATGGCCCCTTGAGCGCCATCAGCGCATTACGCAGCTCCATCAGCTTTTTCAGTTCAGGAATTTGCTCCACCAGGCTGGCGGGATTGAAATCTCTCATTGAGCCTACTTTGACGCTAACAGTCAGATCTTCAATCCCGCTCTCGGGCTGCAGGCAATTAGGCACACTCATCTCAAGTGTCAGTTCTTGCTTGGACATGACGTCGTCAAAATTATTTTTGTCGATGCTTATAGCCTTGCGATTTTCCAGTTTTCGCTCGTCTATTTTTTGCGTAAAGTCACCTAAAACCAGTAGTTTAAGCGGCAGTTCTATTTCTTCCTGCGCCCCTCCAATAGCAGGTTTGAATGTGACATTGATCCGTTCTTTGGGTGCTACCGAGCCTTCTTTGGCCATTGTATTTTCTCCAATCTGCTTCAAACATAGAATGCTATGCAATCAACCCTTCAAGATCGCAGTGGCACAGTCTTTGATAAACATCCTCTTTACGACTTGCTGATTTTTCATCTTGAGGAAGCCGTTCATGGCAGTCATACAACAAGCGTAATACGTCCAGATAAACCAATGGCTCCCACGCCTGCAAGCCAGAGGACTGGAGTTGCTGATCCAGAAACTCAAGCTGGATCTTCGCAAGCACATACTCTTTTGCCTGATAACATAGCCGTGCGAGGCACAGCCTCCAGAACAATCGATCTCGTCCGCCTTGTGCACTGTACAAACGCTGGCTTAGCACATGGACAGCAGACTTCAAGCCACCGTCCCGTAAGCCTGGCAATAGTTCGCGATAAACAGAATCCCATTCTGAACGCTCAGGTTTTCCGTCCGCTTCACGTAGGTGCGTTTCGGTTATAACAGGAGGTAAAACATGAGCTGTGATCCACTCCAGTGTTTTGGCGTTCGCGAAGGGTGTGCCGTCGTGAAAGCGCAGCTCAACCAATTCCGGAATTCGTTTCAGCAGCATAGCGAGATGCGCTTCCACCTCGTACATTGCCGCTGTTGCCCCCAAAGCCTTTAGACAGTTCCAGATCAAACGCTGCCCATCGAACCAAAAAGGCGAAGACACTAAAGTGGCCTCAACATCAACGATCAGATCTGCGTAAAGGCCCTGCTCGAAGCGCTCCAGGTAAAGCGAGAGTTTCTCTGTGGGCAATCCTCTTAGAGGCGTTACTTTTTCCGCGTTGCAATCCGGAGCATTGTCCACGGCGAGCCACACCAGCACTCGACCAAGACGAAACGCACGCGTATCGCTGGTCTTTTGTTTCAGCCACCACCTGCAGAGACTGTGCGCGGATTCGTCCAGCGAGCTTGACGCACGCTGAGCATCCTTCTCATTATTGATAGGAGAACTGCTGGAAAATAGCTGTGCAGCGACCTGCCTGACTTGTTCCACTACCGTCACAGGCTCTTTCTCAACCTGGCTAGCACGCTCGATCATGCGTGCTAGCCGTCTGCGCAAAGGCAGCAGCAACGGCGCGTCGTCATCCAGATAACGTTCAAATAACTCATCCAGCTTATCGAGGTGATTGGCCAACTGCTGAAACACAATCAGTTGATTGTTGATCGAGACATCTTCCACCAGCACTTTTTCGAGTCTGAGTACGAGCCACGCAACGGCGGCAGAGCGGGTTCGCAACTTTCTTGGATACAACATGTGCCAGTGACATTCACAGAGATAATGGATTAAACCCAAGCCTGCCACTAGACCGACAAAAGACTCACACTCGTACAACGCCCACGCGAGCCAACTGGCAACGCGCAAATCCTTGGACTGGCTGAAAAGAATATATTCACTGTCTTCTCTGATTTTGGGCCAGTCAACATTTAAAGAGCCGAGGATTGACTGTGCGCCGCCCAGCGCTTGCTCCAATGATTCAAAGAGCGTAGAGAAGCGTATGTCCTGGCCCGGATAATCCTGCATTGCTACAGGGTGTCGAGCGATCTCCAGATAGCGGATGGACAGTTTTTCGTTATAAGCCATTGCCCACCCCTATTTAATAAATAATAGTCAATCGTTTTATCGGATTGAAAGCGGGATGAAATTTACCCCTGCTCCGCCCAACAAACAAGCATGTAAGTGACGAATAATATTTTTTAGGAGATTTCCTACGACACAAAAGACTTATTCGCACCCCCCCAACTAAACACCTTGAAATACTCTTGCTTTTCTTGACCGGTAGATTCAGATATCACATCCTGAACCAGCAAATTATTTCCTGCCCATCGCACGCAATTTTTTGCGCACCTTTTTAGCATTTTATACAAAATCCAATACGCGCCACCGTTCTGATCGGCCTGGGACAAGGTGCGCAGTAAAACTGTGTAGCTGCGCAAGAACTCGCTCACTTTCCTAAGAAAAACAGACACCAGACGCACTGATAGTTTTGGCCAAACGGATTAAACCACCGCCTGGTATGGGCGGATAAAAAGTTGGCACACATATTGTTATAGCAACCGCTCGCCCTCCAGGCACTCTCGCTTGCGAAGCGGTAATCACTATCAGGAACTGCGCACATGCCAACACCTGCTTACATAACTATTACTGACGCAAATCAAAAAGTACTAACTGCAAAAGCTTTCACGCCGGATTCAGTAGGAAACATCTATCAGACAGGCCATGAGGACGAAGCAATAGTCCAGGCGTTCAAGCACGAGATTGGTATTCCGTGTGACCCTCAGTCTGGTCAACCTACAGGTCAACGTGTTCACAAACCTGTCTGCATCACCAAGATTTTCGACCGGACATCGCCGTTACTTCTAGAAGCACTTTGCTCTGGTGCAACGATGAGCGAAGTGGAAATCAAGTGGTATCGCACTTCCGCTCAAGGCAAACAGGAACATTACTACACCACCACCCTGACCGATGCAGTCATTGTCAAGATTGAGGACTACATGCCTAACTGCCAAGACCCGAATAGCTCGCACTTCACACACTTGCAGGACGTGTATTTCAGCTATCGCAAAATCACTTGGGCCCACGTCAAAGCCACGACCAGTGGTTCTGACGATTGGAGAGAGCCCGCTTCGGCTTGATCCTCCTGTCCCGTCGATCTGCCCGGATCGATGGGACTCTCAGCGAACGGCTAAACAGGAGGCCCCTATGAAGGCGAAGTCTGCCCACTCAAAACACCTGACCCTAAGCCTTGATAGCCCCGACGGCACTGATCATGGCTTTCAGGTACTTGCATTCACCGGCCACGAAGCCATCAGCCAGCCCTTCTGCTTTACGCTGGAACTGGTCAGCGAGTGTGCATCGCTGGAACTTGAAAGCCTGCTTGGGCACCCGGCTTTTTTGCAATTCAGCCCCGATGGCAGCGGCGTCCACGGGTTGGTTGATCGCATAGCACAAGGCGATTCCGGCGCGCGCCTGACGCATTACGCAATCACGTTGCGACCGCATCTGGCCCGACTGGGTCACCGCACCAATCAACGCATTTTCCAGCACAAGACGGTGCCGCAGATCATCGCCCAGGTGCTGGAAGATCACCGTCTGCTGGCCAACGCCTACCGCTTCGAACTCGGCGCAACGTACCCGGAGCGAGAATACTGCGTGCAGTATGGCGAGTCTGATCTGCACTTCGTCCAGCGACTGTGTGAAGAGGAAGGTCTGCATTACCACTTTGAACACAGCCCGACAGCGCATCAGCTGGTGTTTGGCGATGACCAGACGGTGTTCGCGAAACTGGGGCCGGTGACCTACAAGCAAGACACCGGCATGGCCGCCGACGATCCGGTGATCAGGCATTTCCAGTTGCGTCTGGAAACCCGCTCCAGTAGCGCTACCCGGCGCGATTACCATTTTGAAAAACCATTCCTGACCATGGAGGGCTCGGCACAGGATGAGGACCACCCAGACCTTGAGCACTACGATTACCCCAGCGGCTTCAGCCATCGTGATCGGGGTGCACATTTGGCCATACGTGCGCTTGAACGGCACCGCCACGATTACCGGCTCGGCGAGGGACACAGTAATCAGCCCCGACTGGTCAGCGGTCATTTTCTACAGCTGAGCGAACATCCCAACCAGGACTGGAACGACCTCTGGCTACTGACCGAAGTGCGCCACGAAGGCCGTCAGCCGCAGGTGCTGGAGGAATCATCATCTATTGGCAAGGGCGATGACGACTTTCATCAGGGCTATCGCAATACGTTTCTGGCCACGCCATGGAAGACGCTGTACCGCCCTTCCCTGCGTCACCCCAAGCCGAGGATTTTCGGCAGCCAGACCGCCGTGGTCACCGGCCCGAAAGATCAGGAAATCCACTGCGACAAGCACGGCAGGGTCAAGGTGCAGTTTCATTGGGATCGCGAAGGCCAGGGCGATGACCGCAGCAGTTGCTGGCTGCGGGTTTCGTCCAGCTGGGCCGGCCATCGTTACGGCGGCATGGTCATCCCGCGAGTCGGCATGGAAGTGCTGGTGACCTTTCTTGAGGGCGACCCCGACCGGCCGCTGATCAGCGGCTGCCTGTACCACGCCGAGCATGTCCCGCCCTACGATTTGCCCGCGCATCAGACCCGCAGTGTGTTCAAAACCTTGAGTAGCCCTGGCGGCGAAGGCTCGAACGAACTGCGCATAGAGGACCGGACCGGCCAGGAACAGATCTACCTTCATGCCCAGCGCGACTGGGAGCAACACATCAGGCACGATCAGACAATCAACGTCGGTCATGAGCGCTATGACCGGGTTGAAGCCAATAGCTACAGCGAGTTCAAGGCAGAGGAGCATCGGACCGTTGATGGCGACCGGCTGACTGAGCTCAAAATGAATGACCATCTGACGGTGGCCGGAACACAACACATCAACGTGGGCGATAGATTGCTGGCGGAGGCCGGAAGAGAGATTCACATAAAAGCCGGAAGCAAACTGGTAATCGAAGCAGGATTGGAGATCACCCTCAAAGTCGCTGGCTCCTTCATTAAGCTGGACGCCGGTGGTGTAACGATCATGGGCCCACAGGTGAAGCTCAACTCGGGTGGCATCGCTGGTAATGGTTCGGGTGTCGCACCGTTGCTGCCAGGCCTGGTAAAGCATGCCGATGCAGCAAAAGCCGGGGAGCTGCTGACTCCCGCACAAGCACGGACAATAAAGCGCACTCCGTTTTGCGAGCAATGCGAGCGAGCAGCCGCGGAAGCCACGTCATGAATCAGGCCAACTACCTGCTGATTGACGGAGTGTTGCGGCCTGATGCAATCAAGCAGTTGTATCAGTGTGCCGAGCCTATGGAGATCATGCCGCTGTATCTGGGAACGCGTTGGTCAGCGGTCATGAATCAGGGCCCTGTGCTGGTGAGGGTTCCACCAGAATCTTCGCTGATTCGCGAATGGCTTGAGCCAACCACGTTACGAACTGACGCGAGTATATTTTCCAGCAATGCCTCCCTGAAAAATGTAGCCGAGCACCTGTGCCGGTTTCTATGCCCATTCGACTACCTCGGCAATTCAAGCCTCCTGCGCTTTGCGGATCCGCTGGTGATGCACTACTGGTTATCCACTTACGACAACGAGCATATAAGCCAGATATTGGGGCCTATCAATCAGCTTTGGGTGCAGCTTCCGAGGCATGCCTGGCAGCACAACCCCTCTTCACTACCTGCAACATTTGTTAACCAGCATCCGAAAAAACGCTGGCAAGAACATTTCGCTCTGCTGGGCGAGCCACAGTTACTTGCCCTGAAAGAATGCTATCGATGGCTCTTTGAAGACCGTATTCATAACTGGCTGAAAGAGCAGGATCCGCAGGCTTTTGCGAACCTGACCGAAGATCAGATAGCCATATGGCTGAAGCGAGCTGTGGACAGCGGCTCTGAGTGTGGACTGGTCAGCGAGTACGCGTTAGCGACATGGGCAGATATCTGCCACGCGTGGGGGCTGAATTTTGTGAGTGACCCACAAAGCCCCTATCAGTTATGGCAGACCCTGCCCCCCCAACTTCAACACATGCCACCAGAGCTGCGCGTCAACTCGCTCGATGAATACCGCCAGAAACTTCATGAAGACAAGGGCACCCGGCATGACCGATAAAAACGGCACGCGCCAACAACGACGTGCAGCATGCTTCGACAAGACTCCGGCTACGGCGACCAGCCTGTGCCCCTTCAAGGGGCCGAGCATCGCTATCGTGCCGGTGCGCTATGCGCTGGATCGCTCGCGCTATGATGCTGATCCCAAACAATTGAAACCGCTGCCCAAAGACGGTAAATGGGCCAGCCTGCCGACGTTGAAAACGCGCAGTTACACCTTGCGCCAACTGTACGACGGCTACGTTTACGTCTTCGACGAAACAGCCGGAACGCTGCATGAATACGCAGTGTCTGCCGCTGACGGCCATCTGAGCAAAATCGTCTGGAGCGACGCGCAGGTGGGCAGCGATCAGCGAAGCGGTGGCACTGACGGCAAACCGTTCCTGCTCTACCCGCGCAGCAACCGGCTGCACATCGCGTTTTCGCCGCTCCAGTGGACATGGCGTATATGCGAGCACATGCGCTCCAACCCGCCGAGTCGCGCGTTATGGATGAAAGCGCTGGACCTGCCCCGCTACTGCATCACCATGGCCGAGCCGGACACCCTGCCGCTAAACCACATCGCAGAGGCCGTGGCGGATGTCGACAAAGGCAACGTTATTGACGACGGCCGTTTTGCAGATTCGGCGATTCCCACTGCCCGTTCGCCATCCGGCGACGAGGCCACATCGTTGTTTTCGCCTGTCGGCGCTGACGTTTTCTGGCTGGGCAGCGTGGACGACAAGGACAGCTCGCTGCTCATCGCCCTTGACGACCCGTTGGCCGTTTTCAATGACCTGGGCATGCAACTGGCCGCCGATCAGGCGGCATGCCGCAACTGGCAAGCCGAACACGAACACAAGATTCAGATCGCCCAGACCGTTACCACGCTGTGTGGCGCTGAAAGCGAACCGGAGAAACTGCCCGCATCGGTACGCGGTGATGCGGCTGGAACGCACCAGTACCTGAGCGACGTCGAGGCCTGGTTTGATCAATGCATCATTGAAGAGGCGCAGATCAACAGCAGCTCGGTGCCCGGAGACTTTCTGGTGCTGCCGGACATGTTCAAAAGTTTAGACATGCGCAAATCCATTGAAGCGCGTTATGGTAGCGCACCTTCCGAACAGGACGCGCAAGTCTGGAAGGATCGCCATAAATGGCGGCGCGAAGTCGATCTGACAGGTGCGCGTCAGTACCTCCTGCATCATCTGCCGGCCGGCGACACACTGCTGCAACAGGTGCGTGACACACAAAGCGATTTCCGCCAGTGGTCGACATACCTGGGCACAGAACCACTCAAGCTGTTCATCGACACCACTCACCCGAACACCCTGCTGTACCTGCAAATGATCCTGCTCAATCTGCAGATCATCTACGCGCAGGACAACGCAGCCAGCGCCTGGCTTGCCGAACAGGAAGCCAACACCAGCAGCCTGTTTGGCACCTTGCGCTATGGCTTCTCGCCCGCGCTTAAAGACGCCCTGCATCAGGAAGCCAATGCACTGCTCAACGGCCTCGGCGACGTGACTAACCTGGCCACGCGCATCGGCGAGCTCAATGGCGCCCTCAATCATCAGGGCTTTGCCGACAAACCGTGGATGAAGGCACTGAAGCAACCGGTTCAAGACACCTTCAAAGCACTCGGCGAACTGGCCAGCGGCGCAGGCAAGGCGACACTTGAAAGTATCCTGCTGGCGTGGGTGCCTATCGACAGCCGCCACGCAATTGGCAAAAAGCAGAACATCGTTGCCCTGATTCGCACGCTGTTGATCGGTCAGGTCCTGCTTGATTCGCCGACACGTATCGCGATCAATCCACAGGTCTTCACCAGGCTCAAACAGTGGATACGTGAGTGGCAGGTGCTTAACAAACAGATCAGCGACACTCGCCGCAGCTGGCTCTACCCGACCGCCTACAACACCCGCAAAAGCACCGCCAACCACCTGAATGCCCTGAGGGAAAGACTTCGTCTGCATGAACTGAGCATGCCCGCCCTGCTCGACTTTCAGAACAAAGAATATGCGAAGCAGTTGCAGGACGAAATTCGCCAGTACTTCCAGACCGGCAAAGCCATTACCAAGGACTGGCTCGCCCACGCCAAACGCTGGATCGACAAGCTGGGCGGTATCGCGGGCTCGATCACCTGGGGCGTGATCATGGTCAACTTCATCAATACCGCCCTCACCTATCGGGACCTGACGAAAGATGGGGATTTCAGTCTGAAGGACATTGGCAAGGTTACCTATGGGTTGGGGTATAGCTTTAACCTGTTGATGGCGGTGTTTGTCGAGGCGCCCTGGCGCGTGATCAAGGATGCGACGCCGGTATTGATTGATGGCAGAAATGTCGGAATTCTGGACAGGTCCTCGGGGTACTGGAAGGCAAGGGGTAATCTCGAGTGGGGGGAAGCGATAAGCGGGTTCCGGGTTTCGATGGTGGCGATGGGGGCGTTTGGGATAGCGGCGGCCATGTTGGAGCTAATAGACATCTATGATGACCTGACTAAAACAAAAACAACTGAAGAGGCAACTGCAACACGTATAAAATTTGGCTCAGTAGGACTTATGGCGGCGGGCAGCACATTCCAGGTCGCCGCAGGATTTCTTCCCGCAAGTTCATATACATTGGTTGCAATGAGCCCGTGGTTTAGCGTAGCAATTCTGCTAACAGGTGTGATTTATCTATTGACCTCCATGGCGTTAAATTACTTCAAGCAAGATAGCGTTGGATGGTGGCTGCAGAGATGCAGCTGGTCCAAATCAATCAATTATCGTTACCCAGCAGATGCAGGTGGTCAACTTGAAGAAAAACTTGCTCTGCTCACAATACAGCTGAGCCCTCAGGTTCATGTTAAAAGCACCACACGCGACGAAGATCATTATTTTGGTAGAGATACCCCCTATAGTGCTCCGGTGCAATACGGTGCTGGCGTGCAAATTCTTCTGCCAAGCGCAGTGCGCGGACAATCCGTACATTTTAATATCATCAGTAGTGAACGTCCACTGGGCGTACTGCCTGTAGCCAAAATTGATGACCCGATACTCGACCCCTTTCTCGACAGAGGACAGTTCAAGAAGGTTGATCAATTCAAAAATCTTGTCAATAAGCCAGCTCGCCAAGCCCAAGAAGATTTCACATTTCCGCTTATGCCTCCTGAAGGTGAAGACATTGTATGGGAAACCTGGGTACCTCTTGGGAAAGACGCAACGTATCTGGAACTACAGATATGGTATCCCGACAGCCTGATAGAGCCTGGACAACAGGATGTAGGCTATCTGTTTCAACTGGAGCTTAATAGCAAGGGTGATACAGCAGCCGACGGGCTGGCGCACACCGAACTGGAGATAAAAGCATCCAACCGAGCCAGCACGTTGGCCCTTGAAATAGCGGAATAACATTGATGACTGAAAAAACGACAGCGCCTAACTTGCAAAAAACCACACACAACATCAATGATGATTCAGATAATACTGAAACAATCAGTCCGAGCCTAGCGGGCAATGATATTTTTAACTGGTCAATAAAAACCATGGCAAGATCCCCCAATGAAATATTTTGGACCCAGCTAGGTACGATATTTATATGCGCACTGCCCATGAGCTTCTGCATATGGCTCGGCCGGGATGTCTATCTGGAGACTCCCTCTGATGCACTTTATCTGGTGTATACCTTCGCAGGCGCCGCCATCTATATCATAGCTCTAGGCGTGCGCCAAAAAACCATCTACAACTACACCATCAAAACCGACAGAGCCCACCTTGAGTACTACCTCCACTACCCCAACTTCGCCTCCTCCTTTTTCAAATGCATCGCGATAGCCGTCATTCTGTTATTCGTCATGGTAGCCATCCTAACCGGCTCACTGCTCTTCCTCGTCGGCCCTGTCGCCATGGCCTTTATCGCAGCCATCAAGCTACTTAACTGGGAAAACCCCATCCACCACGAACAAAGCCTGCCATGGGGCGAGTACAACTTCGTCACCGTCGACCGCAAACGCCTGATGATCGTCACTCACCGCACTGACGTCACACTCGGCTTCGAGGCCCGCTTCCAGCACGAGGCACTGTTCAACAAGTACCTGAATTTCCTTCACAGCGTGCTCCCCTCCACTGCTGAGTTCACCGAAAAAGCCTGGAAGTGGTAGCGCACCCAAGATAACGTACAGCCCCTCAATTCAAGCCCACTTTCACCCAGGCCACTCATGATCCAGATCCGCCCCATGACCCCGGAAGACTTCGAGCGCTTCTGGCCCACCTTTCAGGCTGTCGTTGTCGCTCAGGAAACCTACGCTTACGATCCTGCGCTCACTCAGGAGCAAGCGCGCAATCTGTGGATGACGCTACCGCTGCACACCCTGATTGCCGAAGAAGACGGCCAGTTACTGGGCAGCTATTACCTCAAGGCCAATGCGGCAGGACCGGGTGATCACGTCTGCAATTGCGGCTATATGGTGACGGACGCAGCGCGGGGTCGTGGTGTAGCGCGGCTGATGTGTGAGCATTCGCAGCAACTGGCGCGGGACAGTGGGTTTCTGGCGATGCAGTTCAATTCGGTGGTCGCCAGCAACGAGGTAGCGGTTGCACTGTGGGCCAAGCTGGGTTTTGAAACGGTCGGGCGTTTGCCGAAGGCTTACCGTCATGCACGGTTGGGGCTGGTGGATTGTCTGGTGATGTTCAAGTGGCTGGCTGAAGCGCCGCCAGTGGCTGCAGAACCTGCTCAAGCCAGGCTGATCGGGCGCAAGAATATCGAATCAGTGGTGTCGCGCCCGCGTCGAAAATGAGTGTGGCGCACACATGAAAACGGGGCCTGCTCACTGGAGAAGGCCCCGTTTTTTATAGCTCGGCGCTTATTTGCCAGCACCGTTGTCGGGCGGCTTTTGCAGCACTACCCGTGTCACACGTCGCTCTTCCACACCGACCACTTTCAGGTTCCAGCCCTGCCAGCTCAGGCTGTCCCCTTTTGACGGCAGGCGGTCGAGCAGGCTCATGACCAGGCCGGCCAGGGTCTGGTAATCCTCGGTGGCCTTGGCCTGAAAGCCGGTACGCTCGCGAATCAGGCTCAGGTTCAAGGCACCCGACACCACGAATTCATCACCCTGCACGACGATGTCCGGGCCTTCGACTTCACTGGCGTCCGGCAACTGACCGGCGATGGATTCCAGAATGTCGGTCATGCTCAGGACGCCGATGAAATCACCGAACTCGTTGACCACGAATGCAATGTGGGTCGACTCCTTGCGCATCTGTTCAAGAGCATTGAGGATCGTGAAGCTTTCCAGCAGGTTGATCGCCTTGCGTGACATCAGCTTCAGGTCTGGCTGGTTGCCGGACAGCAGTTCCTTGAACAGCTCTTTCTTGTGCACAAAGCCCAATGGCTCGTCGATGCCGCCCTCGCCGATCAATGGCAATCGCGAGTACGAAGAGTGCATCAGTTTCAGGCGAATCTTCTCGGCATGGTCGGTGAGGTCGATGTAGTCGATCTCGGCCCTCGGGGTCATGACCGTGCGAATCTGCCGCTCGGCCAGTTGCAGAACGCCGCTGATCATCACCCGCTCGCGGCGATCAAACACAGGCTCGCTGCTTTCGCCTTCCAGCATATCGATGATTTCCTCGTCGGCATCACCTGACTCCAGCCTGCGACCACCCAGCAGGCGCATCACCACATGGGCAGCACGCTCACGACGCGGCAGGTGGCCATGCGCAGACTTCTTGCTGCGCTTGCGAGCGATCTGGTTGAACACTTCGATGAGGATCGAGAAGCCAATCGCTGCATACAGATAGCCCTTGGGAATATGGAAACCCAGGCCTTCGGCGGTCAGGCTGAAACCGATCATCATCAGGAAGCCCAGGCACAGCATGATCACCGTCGGGCGGCTGTTGACGAACTTGGTCAGCGGCTTGCTGGCAATCATCATCAGGCCGATGGAGAAGATCACCGCGATCATCATCACCGATAGGTGCTCGACCATGCCGACGGCCGTAATGACGGCGTCCAGCGAGAACACGGCATCCAGTACGACAATCTGCGCAACGATAGGCC
Organism: Pseudomonas syringae CC1557; assembly: GCF_000452705.1. Taxonomy (NCBI): domain Bacteria; kingdom Pseudomonadati; phylum Pseudomonadota; class Gammaproteobacteria; order Pseudomonadales; family Pseudomonadaceae; genus Pseudomonas; species Pseudomonas syringae. Next base: position 2,312,094 of record NZ_CP007014.1, on the reverse strand, counting down.
AGAACAGCGCATACGCTGCGTTACCGGCGCGCTGGGCCACATGGCCTTCCAGCCGTTCGTGCAATTCCATGGTGGCCTTGAACAACAGGAACACACCACCGAACAGCATGATCAGGTCACGTCCGGAGAAGGTTTTATCGAATATCTCGAACAGCGGCTCGGTCAGCGTCACCATCCAGGAGATGCTCGCCAACAGGCCAAGGCGCATGATCAGCGCCAGCGAAAGGCCGATGACACGGGCCTTGTCGCGTTGTTCTGGCGGCAGCTTGTCGGCCAGGATGGCGATGAACACCAGGTTGTCGATACCCAGCACCAGTTCCAGCACGATGAGGGTCAGCAGGCCAAGCCATGCGGTGGGGTCAGCAATCCATTCCATGGTAGTTATGCAGCCTCACGGGAAAAATGGTGGGGAGTGGCTTGGGTCACTGTAGACCAGACGCCAAGGCGATACGTCAGACACGGCGTTGCAATGCCTGGACACGAAGGCCTGGCGGAATCGATGCAGTGCAAGAGGCTGGGTAGATCGACGTTTGAATGGAACGGCCTGCTCGGCGAAAAGGACATCACCGGCCAGTCATAAACGAAGGAAGGAGGACAACTCGGAGGCTCCTGGAGGGTATTCATACAGTCCTGAAAATCAATACGGGCGCTGATCGTACAATATGTCCAACTGTTTCGTACTTCGCAGATGTATTACAAAAGTTGACTGATAAGCCCCTCTTGATGAGCGTCCACGTGAACGCCAACCAGGACCCCCAGCGACGTTTTGCCACACCATCAGAGACGACCAGTTGTCTGACAACAGCGACTATCGGGTAGAAGCGAGAAATCATTTGTTTTAAAATGTTGCCATAACGTCATGCAGGCGCAGCGTCCAGGAGACGATCTGTGAACCTCGGTTCATTTGCCCTGCAGACCAGAATCATAAAAAGAAAGCCCGTCATAGACGGGCTTTTTTCGTTTTCAGCTTTTGCACCCGATGCCAGTACCGGCATCCCGGCAACCCGTTTTATTAACATTTGAGGTGATCTCCCCATGCTGCGTATCGTTGTTGTTCATATGTTCCAGTGGCTCAAGCGTCTGTCGTCCGCGTTGTTCTTCCGCAGCGCAGAGGACAACTACTCCCGCAGCTTCACGCGGGAAAGCGATGACGAAGGCCGCTGGACGTTCGTCTCTATCGTCATTGTCCTGACCCTTAGCCTCTACTGCCTGGCAGGCCTTGGTTACTATGCCAAGACCAACATCTGGGACGGCTTCACCCAGGAGCAGAAAGCAAACATTGCCCAGGCCATGGTTGTCAGCTCACAGAACCTCTGAAATAACACACTGTGTAGCCCGAACGGGGAAGCGAAAGCTTCCCCGTTTTCGTTCAGGCGACTTGTCACGGACGGTCATTTCTGCGAGAAAGCCCACCCGTCACACTCACTGGATAACCCGGCAATGAGCAATGATTTACAGGTCACCGATCTACAGCTCGGCGATGGCAAGGCTGTGGTCAAGGGCGCACTGATCACCACCCACTACACCGGCACGCTGAAGGACGGAACCGTCTTCGATTCTTCGCATGAACGTGGCAAGCCGTTCCAGTGCGTTATCGGTACCGGACGCGTCATCAAGGGCTGGGACCTGGGCCTGATGGGCATGAAAGTCGGCGGCAAACGCCAGTTGTTTGTGCCTGCCCATCTGGCGTATGGCGACAGGTCCATGGGCGCTCATATCACGCCCGGCTCCGACCTGACATTCGAGATAGAGCTGCTGGAAGTGTTGACCCGCGACGATTGAATAGCGACTTGCGGGCTAAACCTGACCGGAACAACGCCGATACCCCTATCAATGCGCACGCAACGCGCATGCCGGATTGATTGTTATCACGGAAAAAGCCATGCTCCGGGCATGGAATTTCAGGTATTCGCACAGGAACACGTATGGCGCTCAATAAGTCGACTCAAGAGCTGAAAAAGCACTTGAAAGGCACTGCAACAAATCTTGAGAACACCGCAGAAGAAATCCTCAAGCTCGCTTCGCAAATGAAGGACGTCGACGTCACTGCCATTCTGCAGATGGTCAACCGACTCTACAGCGACGCCGATCAGCTCAAGGCGTATGCCGATGAAGTGCGCGCGAAAAGAATCGTGCGTGCCAAGCCGCTCTGAGTCTCTGACAGTAACGTCGCTGATGGTCCAGAGGACCTTTTATGCTGCCACCGCCCGCCAACGTCAGCGCCAGCCCCAGGCATCTGCACATGCAGAAATGGCGCGGCAGGGTCGGCATGACGCTGGCCGCAAGCCTGTCGGTGCTGGCCGGCATGACCGATGCCATCGGCTTCATGGCGACCGGTGATTTCGTTTCGTTCATGAGCGGCAACACCACTCGCCTTGCGGTCGCGATCAGTGACGGCGACCTCAACGTGACGGCCCGCCTCGCCCTGGCCATCTTTACCTTCATAATCGGCAACGCGCTGGGCGTCGTTGTTGCCCGGCGCGGCGGCAGACGCGCGCTGCCTCTGCTGTTGGGCATCGCCACGCTGCTGTGTGCCGCTGCGGCATGGCCGCTGGACAGCAATATACTGGCGTTGGTCTGGGCCATTCTGGCGATGGGCATGCTTAACGCCGCTGTTGAACAGGTGAATGGCCTGCCGGTCGGCCTGACCTACGTAACGGGCGCGCTGTCGCGATTCGGCCGCGGTCTGGGGCGCTGGATGTTGGGCGAGCGCAAGCATGGCTGGCGTATTCAACTGGTTCCCTGGGTGGGCATGTTCATTGGCGCGGTGATGGGCGCGATGCTTGAACAACGCCTCGGGCTCAACGCGTTACTGATCAGCGGCAGTTTGTCGGCATTACTCGGCCTGGCTTCGCTGAAGATTCCGCACCGCTGGCAACGCCGCTACATGCCACGCTGAACCCCGTGATTCCCCTGCGCTGAAATCGTTTACCATACGCCGCCTTTCATAACCGACCGCTGTCATGACCCCTGAAGCACTCGCGATCCTGCAACACTACCTGCTCAACGCCCTGAGCACTGTCCCGACCGAAACCCGCCGACTGTTTCACGGCCGTGGCCGCGTGTGGCCAGGCCTGGAGCACGTGACTGTAGACTGGCTGCAGGGCGTGGTGCTGGTCTGTGTGTTCAAGGAACCGCAAGCATCCGAACTGGACGCATTGACGCACTTGCTGACCGAGCTGATCGATACACCGCAGTGGCAGCAAAGCCAGGCTCATACCCTGCTGTTGCAACACCGTTATCTGCCGCACAGCACCACGCAGTCGCTGGCGGGCGAGATGATGGACGAATGGGTGATCAGCGAAAACGGTCTGCGCTACAAGGTCGATTTCGGCAAGAAACAGAACAGTGGCCTGTTTCTGGACATGCGTTACGGACGCGACTGGGTGCGGGCTCACGCCAAGGGTAAGCGCATCCTCAATCTGTTCGCCTACACCTGCGGTTTCTCGGTCGCGGCCATTGCCGGGGGCGCCGATCATGTAGTGAATCTGGACATGGCCCGCGCTGCGCTGAACCGCGGTCGCGAGAACCATCGGCTTAACGAGCATGATCTCAGCCGTGTGACGTTTCTGGGGCACGACCTGTTCAAATCATGGGCCAGAGTGACTCGCTCGGGGCCGTATGACCTGATCATCATTGACCCGCCCTCCTTCCAGAAAGGCAGCTTCATGCTCGACAAGGACTATCAGCGCGTCTTGCGTCGTCTGCCGGAGTTGCTGGACGAAGACGGCACAGTGCTGGCGTGCATGAACGACCCGGCGCTGGGCCCGGACTTCCTGATCGAGCACACCGCCGTCGAAGCGCCCTGCCTGCGGTTTCAGGAACGCCTGGAAAACCCGCCGGAATTCCCCGACGCACGCGTCGACGGCGGTCTGAAAGCGCTGGTGTTCAAGGCCGAAGGATTGAGCCGCACAGGATGGGCGTAAACGGTCCTGCTTCGCTCCAAAACAGACATTTACTCCGCCTGCCCGAACACCTGACTGGGCCGCCGCAGCGACGGGTCAAACGGATTGATTCGGGCACTGATGGTGGCCGCTTCGCGCTTGAGCAACTCCACTACGGTCAGCAGGCGATCAGGCCCTAACCGGTCACTGATGGTCGCCACGCTGAGCGCTGCTACCGCACGCCCGTTGCGGTCCATGATCGGCACCGCCAGCCCGGCCATGCCTGGCAGCGCGCCGGTGTTACGGGCGGCATAGCCGAGACGGCGAACGCTGTCGACTTCCGAGCGCAGAAACACTTCGTCATACAGATGGAAGTCCTTGAGCCGTGGCAGGTTGTAGGCAATCACCGTTTCGCGCTCGTCCTCGGGCAGAAACGCCAGAATCGCCAGGCTGCCCTGCCCCACGCCCAGCGCGACGCGACCACCGATGTCTCCGGTGAAGGTGCGAATCGGATAAGGGCCCTCGCTGCGGTCCAGGCAGATGGCGTCAAAGCCACTACGCGCCAACAGAAACAGCGAGTCACCCAGCGACGCAGACAGGCGCAGCAGGCTCGGCCGCACCAGGTCACGCAGATTGCCGCTGTTGCCGGCCTTGGCCGCCAGCGCGAAGAATTCGATGCTCAGCCGGTAACGCTTGCTGAGCACATCCTGCTCGACCATGCCTTCGTCCATCAGGCTGCGCAGCAGGCGGTGGGTGGTCGGTTGCGACAAGCCGACACGCTGCGCCAGTTGCGTTACGCGTTCACCGCCTTCATCGCAATCGCCCAGGCAGCGGAGGATGGCGAACAGTCTGGAAACAGCTCCGACACCCACGTCGCGAGAATCAGAATTCCGATCAGTGGAATTATTCATGTTTATTTCTCTTTTAATTATCACTGAATGAATTAATTCAAAAAAATATGTTGTTCAGTGAAATTTGCCATTGAGCGCATCCTAGCCTTCGTCCTACTCTCAGTCCACAGGGGCGATTTGAACAATCATCGGCAGCCGACTCAGAGCGAGCGCCAACGTCCACAGAATTGCATGACTTCATTTCGCATCTGCCCATGACAAACGCGTGCCTCGGCGCGCACGTATTAAGGTGGAAGCAGGCATGGCATTTCTGCAGCTCGAAGGTCTCTCCAAACGCTACGGTTCCATAGACGCGGTCGTTGCAACCAACCTGTCCGTGGACAAGGGCGAATTCGTCTCGCTGCTCGGCCCCTCCGGTTGCGGCAAAACCACCACATTGCAAATGATCGCGGGCTTCGTCGACGTCAGCGACGGGCGCATCGTGCTCGACGGTCGTGATATCACCCACGCCAAGCCCAGCAGCCGGGGTCTTGGGGTGGTATTTCAGAGCTACGCGCTGTTTCCGCACATGACCGTGGCCGACAACGTTGCGTTTGGTCTGCGGATGCGCAAGGTGCCCGCTGCCGAACTGCAACAGCGCGTTACCCGCGTACTGGAGCTGGTTCGCCTCGGCCAGCATGCCACGCGTTACCCACGTGAATTGTCCGGCGGACAGCGGCAGCGCGTTGCTCTGGCGCGGGCGCTGGTGATCGAACCGCCCGTGCTGCTTCTTGATGAACCGCTGTCGAATCTGGATGCCAACCTGCGCGAAGAAATGCAGTTCGAAATTCGCCGCATTCAGAATGAAGTAGGCATCACCACACTGATGGTCACCCACGATCAGGCTGAAGCGCTGTCGATCAGTGACCGGGTGGTGGTCATGCAGGCCGGACGCATCACCCAGATCGACGAGCCATACAAGCTCTACGAACACCCACGCACCCGGTTCATTTCAGGCTTCGTGGGCAAGGCCAATATGTTGCAGGGCGATCTGGACAGCAGCGGCTGCCCACAGATTCGGCAGACGCCTGGCGAAGGTGCGCTGACCCTAAGCCTGCGCCCGGAGAAAATCGACCTGGTTGAACCCGGTTGCGGGCGTCTGTCGGGGCGCATCACCACACGCTATTTTCTCGGCAGCCAATGGTTGTATCGCATCCAGACCGGCATCGGCGAAGTCACCGTTGTGCGCCGTAACGATGGACAGGCGCCACTGGAAGAAGGCGCACCGGTCGGCATGGACTGGCCGAGCGAATTGCTGCGCGTGCTGGATGCCGACGAGGTGCGTGCATGAGCCTGTTGACCGAGATGCGTCAGGGCGGACGCGGCTACTGGCTGTCAGCCCCTGCGCTGGCGCTGTACATCGGCCTGCTGGTGCTGCCGCTGGGCCTGACCCTGGTGCTGTCGTTCAATGTGTTCGACTATCAGGTCGGGGTGAAGAGCGACAGCTACACACTCGCCAACTACACGGCGGTGATCACCGACTCGTACTTTTATGAAATCTTCCTGCGCACCTTCTGGATCAGTGCGCTGGTCACCCTGCTGTGCGTGCTGATCGGCGTACCGGAAGCCTACATTCTGAGTCGCATGGGCACACCATGGCGATCGATCTTCCTGATTCTGATCCTTACGCCCCTGCTGATCTCAGTGGTCGTCCGGGCCTTTGGCTGGAGCCTGCTGCTTGGCGCCGACGGCCTGATCAACCAGGCCATCCAGTTCATGGGCGGGCGCCCGGTGAAACTGCTGTACACCCCTTTTGCGGTGATCATCGCGCTGGTCCACGTGATGCTGCCGTTCATGATCATTCCGGTCTGGACCTCGTTGCAGAAGCTCGATCCGACCGCCGAACAGGCCGCGCTGTCGCTGGGCGCCAGTCAGGCAAAAGTGATGCGCCTGATCGTGCTGCCGCAAGTCATGCCCGGCGTGCTGTCCGGCTCGCTGATCGTGTTCGGCCTCGCTGCCAGTTCATTCGCCATTCCCGGCCTGCTCGGCGGACGCCGTCTGAAGATGGTCGCCACCGTGATCTACGACCAATACCTCTCGGAACTGAACTGGCCGATGGGCGCGACCCTCGCGGTTGCGCTGCTGCTGGTCAATCTGCTGGTGATGCTGTCGTGGAATCGCATGATCGAAGGCCGTTACAAAAAAACTCTGGGGGAATGATCCATGTCCAAGAACGGTCCTTTGGCCCTGTCGTTTCACGCGCTGGTCGTAATTTTCATGATGGCCCCGCTGGTGGTGGTGTGCCTGGTGGCCTTCACCCCGGAAAATACCCTGAGCCTGCCCACCACCCACTTCTCGTTGCGCTGGTTCAAGGCCGTGTTCGAACGGGCGGACTTTATCGACTCGTTCTACAACAGCCTGATTCTGGCGTTCATTTCGGCGACCCTGGCGACGTTGATCGCAGTGCCAGCCGCCCTGGCAATCACCCGACAAAAATTCCCGGGCCGCAACTTTTTCAACGCGCTGTTTCTCTCACCGATCATCATTCCGCATCTGGTGCTGGGCGTGGCGATGCTGCGCCTGTTCGCGCTGATGGGTGTGAACGGCAGTTTCACCTGGCTGATCTTCGCTCACGTACTGGTGATCACGCCTTATGTGCTGCGGCTGGTGCTGGCAGCTGCGATTGGTATCGACCGCAGCGCCGAACATGCTGCCGAGTCTCTGGGCGCAAGTCGCTTCACGCTGTTTCGCCAGATTACCCTGCCAATGATCCTGCCCGGCGTGGCGGGCGGCTGGCTGCTGGCATTCATCAACAGCTTTGACGAAGTCACGTTGTCGATCTTCGTCACCTCACCTGCCACCCAGACCCTGCCGGTGCGCATGTACGTCTACGCCACCGAATCCATCGACCCGATGATGGCCGCCGTGTCGGCACTGGTCATCGCCCTGACCGCTGCCACCATGATCCTGCTGGATCGGGTCTACGGCCTGGATCGCGTGCTGGTCGGCAAACACTAACCCGGAGCTTTCACGTTATGGCACTGCTCAAGCGACTGGTCGAGCGCGACCGCCCGGCGCTCTCTTTCACCCTTGATGGCCAACCAGCCAGCGGTTTGTTGGGCGATACGCTGTTGACTGCGGTATTGACCGCCAGCGAGCACTTGCGCGGCAGCGATTTCAGCGCAGAACCGCGTGCCGGGTTCTGCATGATGGGGGCGTGTCAGGATTGCTGGGTACGCCTGGGTGATGGTCAGCGGGTACGTGCGTGCTCCACGCTGCTGGAAGCCGGCCTGACGGTGATTCGCGAACCGGGGCGGCGGACATGAACGAAACAGACGTAGTTGTCATCGGCGCAGGCCCCGCCGGCATTCGCGCCGCACAGACGCTGCTGGCCCACGGCATCAAGGCCAGCCTGATCGACGAAGGCCTGCGCGGCGGCGGCCAGGTCTATCGTCGTCAGCCGGAAAACTTCCAGCGCTCGGCCAAGGCACTGTACGGTTTTGAAAGCGGCAAGGCAGTGGCGCTGCATCAAAGTCTCGATACGCTGACAGAGCACATTGACTACCGGCCGCAAACGCTGGTCTGGAACGCCGAAAACGGGCAACTCGACACCTTGCAAAACGGCAAAACCGCAACCCTCGATTACGCTCAGTTGATCGTCGCCACGGGAGCCACTGACCGCATTCTGCCCGTGCCCGGCTGGACCCTACCCGGCGTGTACAGCCTGGGCGCCGCGCAGATCGCCCTTAAATATCAGGGCTGTGCGATTGGCGAGCGCGTGGTGTTTGCCGGCAGTGGGCCTCTGTTGTATCTGGTGGCCTATCAATACGCCAAGGCTGGCGCAACGGTGGTCGCGGTGCTCGACAGCGCGCCCTTCTCGGCCCAGTGCAAGGCACTGCCCGCGCTGCTGGGTCAGCCGGCCACGCTCGCCAAGGGCCTGTATTACCGCGCATGGCTGACCGCTCGAGGCATCCCGGTGCATCAGGGTGCGCAGCTTTCGCGCATAGAGGGTGAACAGCGGGTCACTGGTATCCAGTGGGCTCGTAACGACAAGGCACGTAACGACACATCAGCTCATCTGTCCTGCGATGCCGTGGCCTTTGCCCATGCACTGCGCAGCGAAACGCAACTGGCTGATCTGCTGGGCTGTGAGTTTGGCTGGAGCACCTTGAACCGCGCCTGGTTGCCGGTGCGCGATGACTGCGGACGCAGCAGCGTGTCGGGCGTTTACCTGGCAGGCGATGGCGCGGGAATCATGGGCGCAGACGCGGCGGAAATGGCCGGTGAACTTGCCGCCCTTGGTCTGTTGCAGGACCGCGGTCTCAGCGTCGACGCGCTGCGCATCAGCGATCTGAAAACTGAACTGCAACGCATCGAGCGTTTTCGCCACGGTCTGGAGACCGCGTTTCCGTTTCCCGAGGACTGGGCCGCCAACGTACCGGACGAAACCTTGGTGTGCCGCTGCGAAGAAGTGACTGCGGGCGACATTCGCAGCACCGTGCAGGAGGGTCATTGGGAGATCAATCGGGTCAAGGCCATGTGCCGGATCGGCATGGGCCGCTGTCAGGGGCGGATGTGTGGCCTCGCGGCGGCCGAGATCGTGGCTTGCGAAAGTGGACGCCCTGTTGAGCAAGTCGGGCGTCTGCGTGGCCAGGCACCCATCAAACCCATTCCGTTCGGCGTCGAGCCACAAGCGCTGGAGCAGCAATCATGAGCGCGCTGATTGAAACCGATGCCGTTGTGATTGGCGGCGGCATTGTCGGTGCGTCGGCGGCCTTGGCGCTGGCCCGCAAAGGCCAGCGCGTCGCCCTGCTGGAGCGCGACTTCTGCGGCTCGCACTCCAGCGGCGTCAATTATGGCGGGGTCAGACGCCAGGGTCGTCCCTTGTCACAGTTGCCCCTGTCACAACGGGCGCACCAGATCTGGGGCAGCCTGCGTGAACTGATCGGCACCGACGGCGAGTACCAACGCTCGGGCCATCTCAAACTGGCACGCAGCGAGCAGGACATGAATGCCTTGCGGAGCTATGCCGAGGCCAGCAGCGGGTTTGGCCTGAACCTGCAACTGCTTGACCGCGAGCAACTGCGCGCTCGCTACCCGTGGGCGGGTGATGTTGCCGTTGGCGCGTCGCTGTGTGCCGACGACGGGCATGCCAATCCGCGCCTGGTATCACCGGCCTTCGCCCGCGCCGCTCGCCAGGCCGGTGCGCAAGTCTTCGAACAGGCGGCCGTCAGTGAAGTCAGCCATGACGGCACTGCCTTTACCGTCAAAACCACTGGCGGCCTGACCCTGCGCACCCCTTGGCTGCTCAATTGCGCAGGCGCCTGGGCCGGGCAACTGGCAGCTCAATTCGACGAACCGGTGCCGATGTATTCCGGGCATCCGGCGATGCTGGTCACCGAACCACTGCCGATGTTCATGGACGTCAGCACAGGCGTCGAGGGCGGCGGTATCTATGCCCGACAGGTCGCCCGCGGCAACTGCGTGCTCGGTGGCGGCCAGGGCTTTGCCCTTGATCCAGCCCGCGCCAGACCGGGACAGGCAGCGTTGCTGGATATCCTGCGCAACGCGGTCGAGCTGTATCCGCCGCTCGCCGGGGCGCAGGCCATTCGCACCTGGAGCGGCACCGAAGGTTATCTACCGGATCGTGAACCGGTGCTGGGCCCGAGCATGACCCGACCGGGCCTGTTGCATGGTTTTGGCTTTGCAGGAGCAGGCTTCCAGATTGGTCCGGCGGCTGGCGAAGCGCTGGCTGAATGGGTCTGTGAAGGGTCTTCGCTGATCTCGCTCGACGCCTTTTCCATTGGCCGCTTTCAACAATCTCCCATTCCGCTTGAACCCGTTACGAACGTCATCCCATTGCACAGAGGAAGATCGTCCCTATGAAAAGCAGCAAACACCTCGCCCTCACCGGTCTGTCCTGCCTGCCACTGGCAGCCGCACTGTTTTGCATGCCTGCGCAGGCTGAAACGACGCTGTATCTCGGCATGAACGGCGGGACCATGGAACGGCTGTATGCCGATCAGGTTCTGCCTGCTTTCGAGAAAGCCAACAACGTCAAGGTGGTGATCGTGCCCGGTACGTCGGCGGACATCCTTGCCAAGGCGCAGGCCAGCAAAGACAACCCGCAGATGCACGTGATATTCCTCGACGACGGCATCATGTATCGGGCCATTTCCATGGGCCTGTGCGACACCCTGCAACCCAGCGCCGCGTTAAGTGATCTGCCAGCCAAGGCGAAAATCAAGGAACAGGCAGCAGCCGTCAGCCTCGGCGTCACGGGTCTGGCCTACAACACGCGCATGTTCAAGGAGAAGGGCTGGAGCGCGCCAACCTCGTGGATGGACCTGGCCGACAAGCGCTTCAAGGACAAGGTGGTATTCCAGTCGCTGGCCTCTTCAACCTTCGGCCTGCATGGTTTCCTGATGTTCAACCGCATTCAGGGCGGCAGTGAGAAAGATGTCGAGCCTGGCTTCAAGGCCTGGCCGAAAACCATCGGCCCCAATGTGCTGGAATACATCGCCAGTTCGGCGAAGATCTCCGAGATGGTACAGACCGACGAAGCGGCCATTTTTCCGCTGACGCCCACCCAGGTGACCGCCTTGAAAATCAAAGGCGTGCCGGTGGAATATGCATCGCCCAAGGAAGGCGGCGTGGTGCTCAACGTGGCGGAATGTACGCTGGCCAACAATAACCAGCCAGAACTGGCACAGAAGCTGGCGGCCTATCTGCTGACGCCTGAAGCTCAGGCACCGGCACTGGAGTTCGGCGATCAGATCCCGTCCAACCCGAAAACCCCGACCAGCGACAAGACGCGCCCTCAGGTTGAGGCGATGGAAAAATACCTGGATACCGCTGTGACCATTGATTGGGATCAGGTCAACCTGATCCGCCCTGAATGGAACGCACGCTGGAGCCGCAGCATCGAGCGCTAGTCGGTCACAGGCCTGCCCGCTGGACGCGCCTTCGCAAGCAGCCAGCGGCAGAGGTTTTTCGCCGCCGGGCAAATTATTTCAACTTATTACCGCATAGGGGAGTCCCACCGTTACGCCCTCTTCTCAAGGCGCATTCAACGGTGGTTCTTTTTCTATGAGTTTTATTGTCTGCATGAGCGTGCTCGGCGTCCTGTTGATGCTGTTGGCGCTCACCTCCTCCTATTTGCGCTGGATGCCAGTCACCACCTCAGCGGTGTGCCTGGCCTTTGGTTTCGGTATCGGCCCGATGGGCCTTGATGTCGTGGACCTGAATTTCAAACAATCCCACGAATGGCTGGAGCGCCTGACCGAAGTGGCGGTGCTGTTCTCGTTGTTCGGCACAGGCATCAAGTTGCGCCTGCCTTTGAGCGGAAAGGCCTGGCACTCGGCCTATTGGCTGGCCGGGCCAGTAATGCTGGCGACTATCGCCGGAGTAAGCGTCGCAGCGCATTACATCATCGGCCTGGACTGGGGCGTGTCGGTGCTGCTCGGCGCGATGCTGTCGCCGACCGACCCGGTATTGGCGGGCATGGTGCAGGTCAATAGCGCACAGGATCAGGATCGGCTGCGTTTTGGCTTGTCCGGTGAAGCCGGGCTCAATGACGGGACCGCATTCCCCTTTGTGATCTTTGCCCTGCTGTACCTGACGTCAGGCGGCGGCATGGCCAACTGGATAGAAGAATGGCTGATCAAGGACCTGATCTGGGCTGTACCGGCCGGGTTGTTGATTGGCTATGGAATGGGACGCGGTGTCGGCCATCTGATGATTTTTCTGCGCGTCAAAAACGCCGACAGCACCACTTCGCCCAACGATTTTCTGGCCCTGGCGCTGATCGCGCTGGCCTATGTGATCGCCCAGAGTGTGGGCGCGTTCGGCTTTCTGTCGGTCTTCGCCGCAGGCTTCGGCTTGCGTCAGGCCGAAGTCCGCGCCACGTGCTCGGAACTGCCGTCGGAACACGTAGCGCAGCCCGTATTAGGCCATATGACGGCTTCGCTGGAACAAGGCACTGTGGCCAAAGCCGACGATCTCAGCGACTCACAACTGGCTGCCGGGGTGATGATGGGGGACATGCTGGCGTTCGGCAGCCTGGTGGAACGGGCCATGGAAGTGCTGCTGATCACCTTGCTGGGCGCGGCACTGGCCACATACTGGGACTGGCGTGCGATTGGCCTGGGGCTGGCATTGTTCTGCGTCATCCGCCCGGCAAGCGTCTGGTTACTGGTCAGCCGGAATTTGCTCAACCACCGGCAAAAGGCGCTGGTGGGCTGGTTCGGCATTCGCGGTATTGGCAGTCTTTATTACCTGTGCTTTGCCCTGTCGCACGGGCTGGCGGATGATGTCGGCGATGTGGTGATCGGTATGACGCTGTCGGTTGTGGCGCTCAGTATTCTGGTGCACGGTATTAGCATTCAGCCTTTACTCGAACGCTACGAACGCAGCACAGCGGCGCATCCGGACTGATCAGCACGTGCCAGAGCGCTTGCCATAGAGCCAGTCGATGAACGCATCGGAACAAGCAATTGGACTGCGGCAATTCGCCTCGGTTAGCGTGGCGGGCATCCAGCCTGTGCAATAAGCGTCTTCTATGGCTAATATGAAGGTGAATCAAGGCACTCTGCCAGCCTGTCCGCCAGAGCTACATGGCGTTCAGTGTGCAAAAGACCTGAACCCCTGTCACACGCTGGCCTCCAAACGGAATGCAGCTCTATCAATCAGTTAGAAGGTGAAATGTCCGAACCCGTCCTGATGGACCGCTTTGCCCGTAAAGTCGATTATCTGCGCATGTCGGTCACCGACCGGTGCGATTTCCGCTGCGTGTATTGCATGGCCGAAGAGATGACGTTTCTGCCTCGCCAACAGATCCTGTCCCTGGAAGAGATCCTCCAAGTGGCCGAGCGCTTCGTCGCGCTGGGCACTCGCAAGATTCGTCTGACGGGTGGCGAGCCGCTGGTACGTGCCGGTGTGGTCGGGCTTTGCGAGCGAATCGCCGCCCTGCCCGGTTTACGCGAACTGTGCATGACCACCAACGGCTCGCAGCTGGACAAACTGGCAGCGCCACTATTCAACGCGGGTGTCACACGCCTGAACATCAGCCTGGACAGCCTCGACCCGCAGCGCTTTCGCGAACTGACCCGCACCGGTGACCTGAACAAGGTCATCGCCGGTATCGATGCCGCCAATGCTGCCGGTTTTGTCCATACCAAACTCAACTGTGTCGTAATGGATGGCCGTAACGATCACGAGATCAACGACCTGCTGGCGTTCGCCATTGATCGTAATCTGGACGTCTCGTTCATCGAAGAAATGCCGCTGGGCATCATCAGCGAGCACAGTCGTGCCGAGTCTTTCTATTCAAGTGATCAGGTTCGCGAGCGCATTGCCGAGCGCTATACGCTGGTGCCGTCCACTGACTCCACCCAAGGTCCGTCGCGTTACTGGCGTCTGGCGGAAGCGCCGGGCATTCGCATCGGCTTTATTTCTCCGCACAGCCATAACTTCTGCGGCACCTGTAATCGTGTGCGCCTGACGGTTGAGGGACGTTTGCTGCTGTGCCTGGGCAACGAGCATTCAGTGGACTTGAAGTCGGTGCTGCGTGCCAACCCCGGTCAGCCGCAGAAGCTTGAGAAGGCAATCATCGACGCCATGCAGTTGAAGCCGTGGAGCCACAACTTCACTCACGACGACGGTGTGCAGGTGGTACGTTTCATGAACATGACCGGCGGTTGAACGGTATTGCGCCTCGCATAGCGAGGCGCTAACTACTTGTCAGTCTTGCGAAAGAACAGCGTTATCTGCCCTACCTCAACGCCCAGCTTGGTCATCGACGAACGATTGGCCAGGGTCTGCTCATCGATCATGTACATCCAGTCATCCAGACTGACGTCGTACTCGGTGCCGTCCACCGGCAGCCTGAGCACGTAATTCCAGTGAAAGCTGTTGCCCGACACTTCGCCACGCGCCTCACCGACCACGTCCCCTGCCGTACCCTTCCAACGGCCAGGACCGTCGGGACGCAGGCGCCATTCGCGAACCTGTTTGGTGCCATCGCTGTAGCTGAAGGCCTCGTGCATCACCAATACTTCGCCTTCATTATGGCCATCGATCACCACGGTAAAGCGCTTGGTGACTTCGCCTGAACGCTTCTGGAACATACCCCAGGCTTCGACGCGCCCGGTGAAGTACTTGCGCAGATCAAGCTTCGGCGCTTCCTGACTGTAGTGAGTGACCGGCACACCACCACAACCGCTCAAAGCCAGGCCAAGGCCCAGCAATACCATCCATTTCCTGAGCATGCGCCCTCCGTGAATCGTCATGAGTCTGCTTTCCCGAGCAGCTGTTCACGCAGCTCCGGGTTGCGGGTTTTCGGGTCAAGCCAGATGGAGAAAAATGCCTTGGCAAACTGACTGTCGGGCACTACATGCTGGAGCTTGTCGCCCACATAGAAACGTGCTTCACGGCCAGGTAGATAGACGCCGGTGATCTTCATGCCCGGCTGCACATCAACGAACGATTGCTGCATTTGCTGACGCCATGCCGTCAGTTGCTCAGCACTGACAGCGGACCCGGAAATACGCTTGATCTCATCGATGCTGGCATCCACCAGGTCTTCGCGGTCAATGTCTCGGTGATAAGTGAGTTCGAGTGCCAGCGGAGCGTCTGCCGTGAAAGGCTTTGCCGGGCTGGACAGCCTGGCGGTGTAGATACGGAACCCGAACAGTGTCAGTTCGCCGCTGCCTACCACCTGCGCGTTGGGTAGCGCTTCACGCCAATCCGCCAGGGCGCTGCTACTGAGCAGGATGAGAAACCATAACCATCGTGGCGCGAGCGTGGGCATCGACAACCTCGGGAGATGTACTGCCAGAGGAGATACCGGCAGCTAGAAAAGTCATAAGAGTCAGCGGCGTGGTCTATACCGAAACCGGAAAAAACAGCGCCAAACACGCTGACTCCTGACCGGAATTTATACCACCCGATTTACTTTGTACAACAATAAGACAAGGGTAAAGGGCCAACCCTGAAACGGTTCTGCTATCTGGCAGATATGACCTGCTCCCTGATAACGGCAAGGAGCAGGTTTCGCACTTTACGCCCTCACTCAGGCCACCTGCGAGTGCGTATGGCGCTGAGTCTTTTGCCATTCGCTTTGCAAGGTTTGCAGCGTGTGCTCCATGAACATGCGATCAGCAGCGGCTTTCCTGCCGACGTAACCCTGCCCACGACGAAACATCTTCAGCGCAATGCGCATGTCCGGGTGTGCGTCACGGAACTCGCACTCCTGGGTATGCGGCGCCATGGCATCGACATGCACTTCACCGGAATCGGCAATCCAGACGATATGGTCATCCAGCGTATCTTTGCGCGTGGCAAACAGACAGGCCAGTTCATCAATAGTCGGTTGTTTGTTGATATTCATGTTGATGCTCCTTCACTCGCAGACTGTTCAATAGTTGATACATCAAGTTCATGTGCCAGACGTTCATCCACGAACCGCGATGGAGCGTTCGTCGAATACAGTTCTGGCCCTCAAGGACATGCAGGTAGCCTTGATGAGAAGCCGCTACACAGCGGCGTCAACGTTAGCGAGAAGAAGTCACGAAACCCAAAGACCCGGCCCAGAATCCACAACCGATCCGATACAAGCATCATGAGGACGTTTCGCCAGCTTCTCGCCTTTATCGACGACGATGCCAGGTCAGCTTCATCAATCTGCCTTGTGGGCAGCCTACATCCGGAAACATCTCGACGGCTTGCCGAGCCTGTTCAGTACCGCTTTGCTGCGCTCCCGATCAGGGAGACAGCTGCATAATGCAAGGCCGAAAGAGGCGCGTCAACGATTATGTAGTGATTATTTTTAATCACTACATAATTTCATTTACGGCTTGGAGTTACGTGAAAAGATGACTGAGTGGTCGTGGTCGAGAGACGGTATTGCGATGTTGTATGAGCATACTTCCTGGATGATCCGTGTTCACTTGAACACTGGCATAGCACAACAAAAAAGGCCTGAAAGCTTACGCTTCCAGGCCTTTGAACATCAAACCAGACGCCTTGTCCTCAACTCACCCTGAACCGCCCCACCAACTCCTGCTGCTGCTCAGCCAGCCTGGCCAGTTCGCGGCTGGTCACCGCTGTCTGCTCGGCACCGGCGCTGACCTGGATGACCAGGGCGTTGATGTCGTGGACGTTGCGGTGGATTTCTTCGGCGACCAGGCTTTGTTCTTCGGCGGCCGAGGCCACTTGGATGTTGCGGTCGCTGATGCTGGCGATGCCTTCGGCGATTTCTTCGAGCAATTCGCCCGCACGCACGACGTTTGTTGCGCCTTGCTGGGCCTTGCCGAGGGTTTCCTGCATGGAGCTTGCGGCGCGGTCGGAACCGGATTGCAGGTTAGCGATCATGTTCTGGATGCTGACGGTCGACTCCTGAGTCTTCTTGGCTAGATTCCTCACTTCGTCGGCCACCACTGCGAAGCCACGGCCTTGCTCGCCAGCACGTGCGGCTTCGATAGCGGCGTTGAGTGCCAGGAGGTTGGTCTGATCGGCCACACCGCGAATGACGTCGAGGACCGAGGAGATCGAATCGCTCTCACCTTTGAGTTCGTCGATGATGCGCGAGGTCTGTTCGGCCTGGACCGAAAGACCTTTGATCAGGGTGACGGTGTTGTCGATCTCGATCTTGCCCTGCATCGTGCTGGCGTTGACGCGTTGCGACATGGCCGCCGCATCGGTGGTGCTGCGTGCAACGTCTTTGACCGTCGAGCTCATCTGGCTGATGGCAGTGGCGACCTGATCAGTGCCCTGACGCTGCTGTGCCACGTTCTGGCTGGTCTGCAAAGCGACGGCTGAAGACTGCTCGGCCGCCGTGGCGACCTGTGCCGTCGCGCTGCCGATGTCGCGAATGACTTCGCTGATCTGTTGCGCCATGTTGTCCAGATTGCGCGAGATCTCGCCAAACTCGTCTTTGCCGGTGTAACGGGTTCTGGCGGTCAGGTCGCGGGTGGAAAGTGCTATCAGGGTGCGGTTTACGTCGACGACGGCAATCTTGATGTTGCGGATGATCACCGACGCCAGCCAGAGCACGGCGATCAGCATTACGATTACAGTACCGATTGCCATATAGAGGCTATTTTCAGCGTCTTTGCGTGCATCGCTGGCCAGGCCCACGACGGTCTGTCCCAACTCGGCTTCTACCTGAGCCATCATGTCGATGCGCACGGTGGCAAGGTTGAACCAGTCTTCCGGTTTGACATTGAGCGGATCGCCCAACGGGGTATCAAAGCCAAGACGTTGCAGGCGCGCCACTTCCAGCGATCCTGGCTGCTGCAGGACAGCACTCAGTTTGCTTTTGAAAACGTCCGGGGCCCAGCGCTGAAAGGCTTCGTAGTAACCGGAGAATTCACCGAGGTTACGGCTGAAACGCGACAACAGGGCCGAGTCGAAACGGTTCTGGTTGAAGGCCAGGCCGAGCAAGACGCGCTCGCGGCCTGCACGCTCTTTCATGTCGACAAATTGATTGAGCGAGCTCAGTGCGCGGAGAATTACCGGGTCTTCGATACTGGCTTCAAGCGAGTAATTAAAACCGATAAGTGTTTTGATGATGTCAGTGAAACGCGTGCCGGACTCGGTATTGTTGATTGCCAGCGAATCAACTTTGGCGCGAAGCGCAAGCAGATCATCCAGTGCCCGCTTTACGCTATCCAGCCCGGGAATGCCTTCGGTCGACTGGGCGCGCATCGCGCTGATCGCCTTGTCGGATTCCTGGCGAAAGGTCTTCAGCTTGTCTTGCATCGACTTGCCACCGCTGCCCAGAAACACGCCGCTGGCGCCGCGTTCACGCTGCAGGGTGGTCACTACATCACTGAGTTTTTGCGCGGCGCTGGTGGCCGTGACCGCTCGACTGTTGTCGCTGAACGTCTCGCGTTTGTCAGCGACAAAAATACCTGCGAACGCCAGGAAGCCCAACAGGGGAAACATAAGAATAAGCAGCAGTTTCATACTCAAAGGAGCATTTCTAAGCATTACAGACCTCATAACTCACAGACTTTCTATAAAAACGCTCCAGGTCCAACGCTCTTTCAACAGTGACGTTTTTTATAACCAGAGAGGGTTCAGTAATCAGCCTGCCGTAGCTGGTATTACCTCCATCCAACTGTTTCGGCGGTGAAGTGCCAAGCTTTACCTGCCGGTCTGCTTTAATTTGCAGCGGTATGAGATTGTTCGCATTTCCACTGATTGATAACACGCACAAGGAAAAACCCCATGATCAGGAAAGTCGGCCCTACTGAGATCAAACCTGTCCACCAGGCGTCCTGCCATTGCGGCGCGATCATGCTGGAGCTGGATTTACCGGACGGCATTGTCGACCCACGGCGCTGTGACTGTTCGTTGTGCAGGCGCAGAGGCGCGATTGTCGCTTCAGTGGCAAAGGACGGCATTCGAGTCATTCATGGGCAAAGCATACTCAAGCTGTATCAATTCAATACACGTACAGCCGAGCATTATTTTTGCGGCAGGTGCGGGGTTTACACCCACCACCAGCGACGTTCCAACCCCGATGAATACGGCTACAACGTCGCCTGCCTGGAGGGCGTGAATCCTTTCGATCTGGGGCAGGTAAAGGTCAGTGACGGGGTCAATCATCCCTCTGACCGCCCCGCCGTTGAAGCACCTGAGTGCGATTAACGCAGGTTGGTCTTGGCCAGTTCCAGCACTTCGCTGCCACGCCCGCTCATGATCGCGCGCATCATGTACAGGCTGAAGCCCTTGGCCTGCGCGAGCTTGATCTTCGGTGGAATGCCCAGTTCCTGCTTGGCGGTCACCACGTCGATCAGCACCGGGCCGGGATGATCGAAGGCTTTGCGCAGCACGGCGGGCAACTCTTCGGCGTTTTCGACGCGTAAGCCGAGAATGCCTGCGCCCAGCGCGATACCGGCGAAGTTGGTTTCGTGCAGGTCGGTGCCATGCGGCACGTAGCCGCTGGCTTTCATTTCCATGTCGACGAAGCCCAGCGAGCTGTTGTTGAACACCACCATTTTGATTGGCAGGTTCAACTGACGAATGCTCAGCAGGTCACCGAGCAGCATTGACAGGCCACCATCGCCGCACAACGCCACCACCTGACGATCCGGGTGTTCGGCCTTGGCGCCAAGCGCTTGCGGCAAGGCGTTGGCCATCGAGCCGTGGTTGAACGAACCCAGCAGGCTGCGTTTGCCGTTCATGTGCAGGTAGCGCGCCGCCCACAGGGTCGGCGTGCCAACATCGACGGTGAAGATCGCATCGGCGTCGGCCTGCTCGTCGACCAGTCGGGTCAGGTACTGCGGGTGAATCGGCGTGCCATCCGGAGTGGGCGTAGCCAGCTCGTCGAGCTCCTCGCGGGCCTTGGCGTAGTGCTTGAGGGCCTTGTCGAGGAAGCGGCGATCGGTGTGCGGCGTGAGCTTCGGCAGCAATGCATCCAGTGTCTCACGCACCCCGCCGACCAGACCTAACGCTACTGGCGTGCGGCGGCCGAGCTGGGTCGGATCGAGGTCGATCTGAATGATGTTGGCCTTCTCGGGGTAGAAGTTGCGGTACGGAAAGCTGCTGCCGAGGATCACCAGCGTGTCGCAGGACAGCATGGCGTGATAGCCAGAGCTGAAGCCGATCAGGCCGGTCATGCCGACGTCGAACGGGTTGTCGTACTCGACGTGCTGCTTGCCGCGCAATGCATGCACAATCGGCGCGCCCAGCGTGTCGGCCAGCGCGAGGACCTGCTCGTGAGCACCCGCACAACCGGCACCGCACAACAGCGTCACCGCCTTGGAAGCATTGAGCATTTCGGCCATCGACTGCAGGTCATTGTCTGCCGGGACAACGTTGGGCGGCGTCGCCTCGATCCACTTCGCAGGTACATCCGGTGCCTCGCTGAGCGCCACGTCGCCGGGTACTACGATCACCGCAACGCCTCTCTGGCTGATCGCCGCACGCATGGCACGTTCCAGCACACGCGGGAATTGCTCGGCGTTGCTGACCAGCTCAACGAAGTGGCTGCACTCCTTGAACAGCTCTTGCGGGTGGGTTTCCTGGAAGTAATCCAGGCCGATTTCGGAGGATGGAATGTGCGCAGCAATCGCCAGCACCGGCACCCGGTTACGATGGCAGTCGTACAGGCCGTTGATCAGGTGCAGATTGCCAGGCCCGCAACTACCCGCGCAGACCGCCAGCTTGCCGCTGGATGCTGCCTGGGCACCAGCGGCGAAGGCGGCGACTTCTTCATGACGGGTGTGCATCCAGCGAATCGAATCGGTGCGTTCCAGGCTGTCGGTAAGGCCATTGAGGCTGTCACCAGACACCCCCCAGATGTGGGAAACACCTGCCGCTGCGAGGGTTTGCGCAAGATGGTCGGCGATGGTCTTGGACATTAGGGGTTCCTTGTCGAGGCAAATAAAGGATTCAGATAAACACGCGCAGCGCTCTGCCACGCCTGTTGTGGTCGACCCGATGGATTCTCGACAGTTCAGAAAACCTGAGCCCTGTTCAGGGCTCGGTCAGGCCGCCTGCTGTGGCAGGCGGTTCAGGCGTGCGGGTTGCCCGTCGCCTTGGTGGGCACTGCGTATTGCGGCTTGAGTTTGCCGTCGCTGTCGAGCAGCCAGGCATCGAGAATTTCGCGCACCACCGGGCCTGCCACTCGGCCGCCCGCCTCGCCGTTCTCGATGGTCACTGACACCACGATTTTCGGGTGATCGGCCGGAGCGAAGCCAACAAACAGGGCGTTATCGCGGTTACGCTCAAGGGTTTTGAGACGGTTGTAACGCTCGCCCTGCTTGATCGCCACCACCTGCGCCGTACCGCTCTTGCCAGCGATGCGATATTGCGCACCCTTTGCCGCATCACGCGCAATACCACGCGGGTCGTGCATGACCATTTGCATGCCGGTGTTGACCTGATTCCATTCATTGGGGTCATGCAGCACGATATTCGGCATCGGATGCTCGTCGACCGGCGCTACATTGCCCACTTCCATCGCCAGGTGCGGGCGATGCCAAACGCCCTTGCTGGCGATCAGCGAGGTGGCCTGGGCCAGTTGCAACGGGGTGACCTGCATGTAGCCCTGACCGATGCCGAGAATCACTGTCTCGCCGGGGAACCAGGCCTGACGGCGTGTAGCGCGCTTCCACTCGCGAGACGGCATCAGGCCGGCGGATTCTTCGAACATATCCAGCGAGACCTTCTGGCCGATGCCGAACATGGTCATGTAGTCATGCAGTCGGTCAATGCCCAGCTTGTGCGCCAGGGTGTAGAAGTAGGTGTCGTTGGAACGCATGATCGCCGTGTCCATGTCCACCCAGCCGTCGCCACTGTGGTTCCAGTTGCGGTACTTGTGATCGAAGTCCGGCAACTGGAAGTAACCGGGGTCGAAGACCTTGGTCGAGGCGTTGACGACACCGCTGTCGAGCCCGGCAATGGCGACCTCCGGCTTGACCGTCGAACCTGGGGCATACAGGCCACGCAGTACTCGGTTGAACAGCGGCCGGTCGATGGAGTCACGCAGCGCGGCGTATTGCTTGAAGCTGATACCGGTCACGAACAGGTTGGGATCGAAGCTCGGTTTGCTGACCATCGCCAGCACTTCACCTGTTTCCGGGTCCAGCGCCACCACCGAACCGCGCCGATCACCCAGCGCGTTCTCGGCCGCTTCCTGCAAATGCGCATCCAGACTCAGGGTGATGTTCTTGCCCGGCACCGGATCGGTATGCTTCAGAACCCGCAGCACGCGCCCCTGCGCGTTGGTTTCAACTTCTTCATAGCCGACCCGGCCGTGCAGTTCAGACTCGTAAAACCGTTCGATACCGGTCTTGCCGATCGACTGAGTGCCGCGATAATCATTGTCGAGTTGGGCGGCTTCTTTTTCGTTGATGCGCCCGACATAACCGATCGAATGGGCAAAATGCGCGCCCAGCGGGTAATGACGAACAAACTGCGCGGCTACATCCACTCCAGGCAGGAGGTACTGATTGACCGCCAGTATGGCGATCTGCTCTTCAGTCAGTTCGTACAGCAATGTCGCGGGCTCGAACGGATGGCGCACCTGCTTCAGCTCCTTGTCGAACAGGATGCGATCCTCGTCAGGCAACTCCAGCAGCGTCATCAACTCATCGATCACCTTGTGCCAGTCTCCGGCGCGCTCACGGGTCAGGGTCAGGTTGAAGCTGGGCCGGTTATCGGCAAGCACCTCGCCATTACGGTCGAAGATCAGACCGCGTTCAGGCGGAATGGGCAGCACATGCACACGGTTGTTTTCAGAAATGGTCGAGTGGTATTCAAATTCGGTGACTTGCAGGAAATACATCCGCGCGACCAGACAGATCGCCAGCAGCCCGACCAATACGGCACAGGCAATCAAGCGCTGGTTGACCAGCCGCGTCTCTTTCTCGTGGTCTTTCAAGGGGATTGGATTGGGCATTTCTACAGCTTCTCGATGAAGGGCAAACGGCGCTACTGAACGTGTAAATGAATATTTCGGCGCGCACCATAGCAAGAAGCGACAGTTTGCAGGCAGTTGAGCCGACAATCACCAGATGAAAAATCTGTCAGAAACATCTCAAACCAGCTTCACCTGAGCCTGCGCAGACGCTTCGCGAGCCTGCATGATGCGTGGCAGATTGGTCTCGATCCAGGTCGCCAGCGTTTCGACCTGCAAGGCAACTTCTTCGCCCATCGGCGTCAAACTGTACTGAACATGAGGCGGAACCACCGGCAGGGATTTGCGGATGACGAAACCGTCCTGCTCCAGATGCTGAAGCGTCTGCGCGAGCATTTTCTCGCTGACCCCTCCAATCTTGCGCCGCACCTCGCTGAAGCGATGCACACCACCCCGCAACACCACCAGCACCAATACGCCCCAGCGACTGCAGACATGGTTGAGGACAACCCTCGAAGGGCAGTCGGTTGCCAGCACTTGTCCCTGACGAACAAAGGCCAGCATGGATTCGGCCGTTTCGGAATATGGACGCGCGGCGGATTCACTCATGACACTTACCTTTTTGTACGTACTTACGAAAAGAAAGCATCATGACTATCCTCGTGCTTTCCATCAACCTGATTCGAGAACCCCAACATGATCGTTGTCACCGGTGCCACTGGCCAGCTTGGCCGTCTCGTCATTGAACAGTTGCTCACTCGCCTGCCCGCTTCGCAGATCATCGCTGCCGTGCGCAGCCCGGAAAAGGCCGCAGACCTTGCGGCACTGGGCATTCAGGTGCGTCAGGCCGATTACTCCCAACCGTCGACGCTGGACAGCGCGTTTGCCGGTGCCAAAAAGCTGCTGCTGGTGTCTTCCAGCGAAGTGGGCCAGCGTCTGGTGCAGCACAAGGCGGTTGTCGATGCTGCTAAAAATGCCGGGATCAAACTGTTGGCCTACACCAGTGTCCTGCATGCCGACCGTTCGGCATTGGGTCTGGCCAAAGAACATCGCGAGACCGAGGACTATTTGCACGCCAGCGGACTGCCGTTCGTGTTGCTGCGTAACGGCTGGTATACCGAAAACTATGTGGCAGGCGCACAGGGAGCCCTGGCGCATGGCGCGGTACTGGGCTGCGCTGGCGAGGGGCGGATCAGTTCGGCTTCCCGACTGGACTACGCCGAAGCTGCCGCAACAGTTTTGACAGACGATCAGGATCAGGCCGGTCGCGTGTATGAGTTGGCGGGCGATGATTTTTACACGTTGGCCGACTACGCTGCCGAGCTGTCCAGGCAGAGCGGCAAGACGCTGGCTTATGTTGACCTGCCGCAGAGTGAATTCGAAGCGGCGCTGATCAAGGCGGGCCTGCCGGATTTCGTCGCGCAGTTGTTGGCCGACTCGGATGCTGCGGCAGCCAAAGGCGCACTGTTCGACGACGGCCGCCAGTTGAGCACGCTGATCAAGCGCCCCACTACGCCACTGGCTGCAAGCATCGCTGAAACGCTCAAAGGCTGAACGCGGCAAACCCGATCGAATGATTTGAAAGCATGAAGGTCCCAGTTATTACCAAAGGCATTAAGCCGCCTGATACCTAAGACTGGGAGTCTTCATATGAATAGCAAATCGTTGATCGCCTGCATGACCCTGCTCGGCTGTTTCTCCGCCGTTACCCTGCCGGTTCACGCAGCAGAGACGCCCGACCCGAAAGTGACCGAGTCGAAGGACAACGTTCACGAACTGGAGGTCGGTTCCCGCGTGCCGGAGAAGTACCGTCGCAGCGACCTTGAGGTGAAGGACTGGAAGAGCAAGGGCCTCGAAGCGCCAGCCAAGGAAAGCGAGTGGGTCAAGATCAACGACAAGTACGTGCGATTCCAGAAAGTGAATGGCCAGATCATGGATATCGTGCCGGTCAAGAAGTAAGTACGGGTAATCTGTGCGCATGCCGTGCGCACAGGGCTCTGCCAAGAGCGAATCATAAGCGCCCAAGGCTATGCTCGTCGTTCTGCCGACGAACTATCAGCAACCTGTCACCTCTCACACTCAAAACCATTGCTTTTTTGTCCGCATGCCTTACAAATGCAGACTCGTCCGACTGTAACCACCACTGCCACCTTTACCGCGAGTTCGCTCCATGTCCAGAACCGTTGCCATTGCCCTCGCCTGCCTGCTTTCATCCGCCGCACAGGCTGCCTGTCCTGCTGCCACCCCAGTCGATACGGCGCGCTGGATCTACGAGAAACATCAGGACTTTTACCTCAAGGACAAAGGCGGGGCTGATTACCTGTCCAAATCACTGTTGAGCCTGCTCAAGAAAGACTGGGCGTGCCAGAACGGCGATCAGTGTGCCGTCAGCGCCAACCCCTGGACTGACGCACAGGATGGCGACGTGCAGAAGCCCATCGACTGGAAACTGGTGTCCAATTCCGACAAACAGGCGGTGGTCGAGATGACCTACAACCTGGGTTACAAGGATGCCCCTCAGCAACCCGTCAGCAGCCAGACCACACGCCTGCTGATGGCGAAAAATGCCAACAGCTGCTGGGTGCTGGACAACCTGCAAGGCCCGCAGGGCGTTGCGTTGGGCCAGGCGCTCGAAGAATTTCCCTACGAAGGTGACTGATCAACCTTGAAACCATTTGCCTTTACCGGTATCACAGGCACTTGAACTTCAAGAGCGAGCACCATGAATACCTTTGAGGAATCGATTATTGAGGCTGCGCAGGCCGCTACGCCCAATAACACCGATGCCGAACGCGAAGCTGCCAGACTTGCCGCCACACAGGCAGTGGCTGAAATCGTGTCCAGCAAAAGCGGTTTGAGTCGCACCCTGGCACTGGCTGAACTGCTGGACTCCTATTCGGAGCAGGACGATCAAGAGGACGAATAAATGGCCAGGGCGGGCGCCCATA
Organism: Pseudomonas syringae CC1557; assembly: GCF_000452705.1. NCBI lineage: Bacteria > Pseudomonadati > Pseudomonadota > Gammaproteobacteria > Pseudomonadales > Pseudomonadaceae > Pseudomonas > Pseudomonas syringae. The sequence continues at coordinate 2,286,062 of NZ_CP007014.1, read as the reverse complement.
CATTTATTTGATCGCGCCGTTAAAGAAGCCACTTTCATTGCCGAAAACTTTTTTGGGCGGTTTTATCAAAACGGTCCCTTTTTGTCAGTGCGCTCGGATGCGACCTATGAGGAAGCATTCTTGCAAATCGAACGACTGGAAGACATCCAGGCCTATGTGCAGCGCACTGCCGATGATCTGGAGCGGGTCTCGATCAACCTTGCCGGGCACCTGGTGTACCTTGAGCGCTCTGCGCGCCCGCACGAGGCTCGCGAAGTCAGCGAGCGCATTTTCGGCCTGCAGGCCTCGGTAGACAGCCTGCGCGGCGTGTTCAGCAACTGATCAGTCGCTACTGGCCATCCGCCTGCGATAGCGGCCGTGCAACCTCCTCAAGCGATTTGCGTTCGGCAGCCATGCCCCAGATCGATTGCACCAACGCGGCCAGCAACATCAACCCTGCCCCGATCAGATAGCCGATCAGCACATTGCTGCGATCCCCGCTTTCGATAAGCTCTCCAAACAGCGTCGGGCCGATGATCCCGCCCAGCCCTGTGCCGAATGCGTAGAACACTGCAATTGCCAGCGCACGTATTTCCAGCGGGAAGGTTTCGGCCACGGTCAGGTAGGCCGAGCTTGCAGCCGCAGACGCGAAGAAAAAGATCACCATCCAGGCGATCGCTTGCTGGGTCACGTCCAGCAAGCCCTGCTGGAACAGATATCCGCTGATTGCCAGCAGCACCCCGGACACGCCATAGGTCAGGCTGATCATCACGCGTCGACCAATCACGTCAAACAGCCTGCCCAACAACAGCGGCCCGCAGAAATTGCCCAACGCGAGAGGCAGGACGTACCAGCCCACCCGTTCAGCGGGTACGTTGTAGAAATCGGTCAGCACCAGCGCGTAAGTGAAGAAAATCGCATTGTAGAAAAACGCCTGGGAGGTCAGCAGCGTCAGGCCCACCAGCGAGCGCTGGCGGAACGTAACCAGCAGCGTTCTCGCGACCTCGCCAAGCGGCGTGTGGTCTCGGACGTGCAAGCGTAGCGGTTTGCCCTCAACGGCAGGCAACACGTGTCCGCGACGTTGCAGGTCCGCCTCGATCTGCTCGACTATCCTGGTCGCTTCTGCCGACTGGCCATGAATCAGCAGCCAGCGCGGGCTTTCCGGCAGCCACAGGCGCATCAGCAAGACCAGCAGGCCCAACACTGCGCCAATTCCGAAGCACAGGCGCCAGCCCAGTTCGGCCCCCACCCATTGCGGGTCGAGCAAGACAATCGAACCGATAGCCCCCAGTGCCGCGCCCAGCCAGAAGGTGCCGTTAATGGTCAGATCAACCCAGCCCCGGTAACGGGCCGGAGTGAATTCCTGAATGGTCGAGTTGATCGCCGTGTACTCGCCACCGATGCCCATGCCGGTCAGAAAGCGGAACAGCATGAAGCTCCAAACGCTGAACGAAAACGCCGTGGCAGCGGTTGCACCGACATACAGCAGCAAGGTGATGAAGAACAGCTTGCGCCGCCCTAGTCGGTCTGCCAGCCAGCCGAAGAACAGCGCGCCCAGCACGGCACCGGCGATGTACGCCGCGCCCGCCAGGCCGATGTCACTGTTGCTGAGGTTCAGCGCCGGGCTGGCTTTGAGGGCACCCGCTACCGAACCTGCAAGGGTGACTTCCAGGCCGTCGAGCAGCCAGGTAATACCCAGCGCGACCACCAGCAACGTATGAAAGCGCCCCCAGGGCAGGCGATCAAGCCGGGCAGGCAAATCTGTCTCGAACACTGCTCCATTATCACGGGTCGTGTTCATCTCCAGGCTCTCTAGGGCTGACGTTGGTGTCAGGGTTGAGAGTCGCAGAAATCGCCTGAGTTCAGCTGATCCAGAACCACATCAGCGTCAGGTTGGCCGCTGATATCAAGCCGAACAGCCCCCACGCAACTGTTTTAATCAACCGGCTGTTGACGAACGGCCCCATCAGGTGAGGGTCACTGGTGAAGCGGATCAGTGGCCACAGTGCGAACGGCAATTGCAGGCTCAACACCACCTGACTGAGCACCAGCATTTTGCCCACTGAACTGTCGCCCAGCCAGATCACACCGATCAGCGCCGGAATCAGCGCCAGTGCTCGGGTGATGAAACGTCGCTGCCAGCACGGAATTTTTGCCTGCAAAAAGCCTTCGAGCACCACCTGCCCCGCAATCGTGCCAGTGAAGGTCGAACTCTGCCCGGCAGCCAGCAAGGCGATCCCGAACAGTACGCTGGCAATGGCGCCGCCGACCAACGGGTCGAGCAAGTGATAAGCGTCCTGAATCTCGACCACCTCGGTATGGCCGGTCTTGTGGAACGCCGCCGCGGCGAGAATCAAAATCGCGGCGTTGATCAACAGCGCCAGGCTCAGCGAACCAATGGTGTCAAAACGCGCAAAGCGAATGGCGCTGGCCTTGCTCGCTTCGTCAGAACCGTTCACCCGTGTCTGCACCACCGAAGAATGCAGGTACAGGTTATGCGGCATGACGGTGGCACCCAGAATGCCGATGGCGATGTACAGCGGCTCCTGACTGCTCAGCACATCCCAACTCGGTTTCAGCCCGGCAAAGACGTCCGGCCAGAACGGCTTGATCAAGATCAGTTCGACAGCAAAGCACGCCGCAATGGTCGCGATCAGTCCCAGCACAATCGCTTCCAGACGCCGGAAGTTGGCGCCCTGCAAGGCCAGCACGATCAGCGTATCAAAGGCGGTAAGCGCGACACCCGCGGTGATCGACACCCCCAGCAGCAGGTGAAACGCCAGCGCCGCACCCAGCACTTCCGCCAGGTCGGTGGCGACGATCGACAATTCCGCCAGCAGCCACTGCCCCTTGGCGACCTTCGGGCTGTAATGAGCAGCAGACAACTGCGCCAGATCGCGCCCGGTGGCGATCCCCAGGCGCGAACAGAGGTTTTGCAGCACCATGCCTGACAAGCTGGCCAATACCACTACAAACAGCAATGAATAGCCGAAACGCGAGCCCGCCTCGATGGCCGTCGCCCAATTGCCGGGGTCCATGTAGCCGATGGAGATCAGCAAACCGGGGCCGACGAACAGCATCATCTTGCGCAGCAACGAGGCATTGGCAGGAATGACCACGCTGTCGCTGGTCGCGGAGGGACAGAAAGGAGCAGTCGCAGTGGTGGGCAGTTTGTACGTCACGGGAACCCGTCGAGGGAGAAGAATGAAGAACCTAATCCTAAGGTTTTGCGACACATGTTGATACATCCGAACCCGTCAGGAACGCTCTTTTTTGCAGGGAGCTCGTCACTTACTGCTCCTGTCGAAGGCTTTATATGATATTCATCTGATCGGCCAGCGATGACGATGAAGTGAAATAAATACTCAACAAAGTTATCGGGTAAACAATTATTCATCTCTAAAAGGCCGATAAACGCACTCGGCGCTAATCATTACCAATTGTAAAGCGTACCATCCGCTCACCAACAAGAACTCAGGATGGCCACTGATGAACCCTCCACACAAGATGGGCACTGCGGCGCAAGAATCGCTGCGTGCAGCTTATATCTCGGCACGTATCGACCGGCTGCCTGCAGTCGCCAGCATCTGGCGACTGGTCGCGCTGCTGTCCATCGCCGGATTTTTCGAGCTCTATGACCTGTTTCAGACCGCCTATATCAGCCCCGGCCTGATCCGCGAAGGCATCTTCGCAACCGGCAGCCAGGGCCTGTTCGGCTTTTCTGATCAGGCGGCTTTTGCCTCGGCGACTTTTCTCGGCCTGTTCTTCGGGGCCAGCCTGCTCAGTCCGATTGCCGATCGTTTCGGGCGTCGCGCGATTTTTACCTTTGCACTGATCTGGTACACGGTCGCCACCGTGATCATGGGCCTGCAAACCTCGGCAATGGGCGTGATCGGCATGCGCTTTGTGGTCGGTATCGGTCTGGGTGTCGAACTGGTGACCATCGATACCTACCTTTCGGAACTGGTGCCCAAACGCATCCGCAGTTCAGCCTTCGCGTTCGCATTTTTCATTCAGTTCCTGTCGGTCCCCTGCGTTGCGCTGATGTCATGGTGGCTGGTGCCGCAAGACCCGTTCGGCTTTTCCGGCTGGCGCTGGGTGGTCATCAGCAGTGCCGTGTTCGCGCTGTTCGTCTGGTGGCTGCGCGCCGCGCTCCCCGAGTCGCCTCGCTGGCTGGCCCAACAGGGGCGTTTCGATGAAGCCGAACGGATCATGGACACCATCGAGACACGTTGCGCGAAGGAACATGGCAAGCCGCTGGATGAACCGGAGCCTGAAGCAGTGGCCGTCGAGGGTAAGGGGCGCTTTGCCGACATGTGGCAACCGCCCTACCGCCGTCGCGCACTGATGCTGGTGGTGTTTCACATTTTTCAGGCGATTGGCTTTTTCGGCTTTGGCAACTGGCTGCCCGCGCTGCTTTCCGGACAAGGCGTAAGCGTCACCCATAGCCTGGGGTATGCGTTCGTGATTACGCTGGCGTACCCGCTGGGCCCGTTACTGTTCGTGAAATTTGCCAATCGCTTTGAAAACAAATGGCAGATTGTCGGCTCGGCATTGGGTGCAATGATCTTCGGCAGCCTGTTCGCGTTTCAGACCAGCGCAGTCGGGCTGATCTTCTGCGGGATCATGATCACGTTTTGCAATGCCTGGCTGAGCTTCAGTTACCACTCTTATCAGGGTGAGCTGTTCCCGACCAACATACGGTCTCGTGCGGTCGGTTTCTGTTACTCGTTCAGCCGCCTGTCAACGGTGTTCAGCAGCCTGTTGATCGGGGTGTTTCTCGAACACTTCGGCACACCAGGAGTACTGGCATTCATCGTCAGCAGTATGTTGATCGTGATGATCGTCATTGGTTACTTCGGGCCACGCACCCGCAATCTGGCGCTGGAACAGATCACCCATCGCTGATACGGCGTTCCGATCAGCGATCAGAGTGGGTCAGGCCTGGGCCCACTCCACGTTGGTCACACCGAAGTGTTCCGCATAGGGCTTCGAGACCCGCGGAACCTTTTCCAGACGGTACTTGGGTATGCGCGCCAACCCTGCATCGACACTTGCGTAATGCCATGCTTCGGTACTGTCCATGTTCTCGGTGCGTATGTAAAAGCTCTTGAACGAACCGTTTAATAGATAATCGATGCGGTAGTGCTTTGGAAGTGCCATTGAAAGCCTGATCCTTTTTTCAGCAGTGGCTTGAACTATAGGTGACCTTTCACACAGCACAAAAATTCAGTCTTTTTTCAATATCCGCGACCAACGAACGCCACCGGGCGACATACGAATCAAGCAAATGGAGCATGAGTGGGCGCCTTACCCGCACGCATGCTTCGCTCACAACCGGCTATCAGATTGCCGATATCAAGGCTGCCAGAGCGCCTCACCGCCACTCAGCTTGCGATCCAGAAAACTGGCTGCGCTGATCAGCGCCAGATGGCTTAAAGCCTGCGGCGTGTTGCCCAGATGACGGGCATGCCCATCGAACTCTTCGGCGTACAGCCCCAGCGGATTCGCGTAGCGCAGCAGTTGCTCGAACTCCAGATGCGCCTGCTCGACGCGTCCGGCGCGGGCCAGGCATTCGACGTACCAGAATGAACAGGCGACGAATGCGCCTTCGTCGCCTGCCAGGCCGTCATCATGATCGTCATCGTTGCGATAGCGGTACACCATGCCGTCACGCACCAGCGTCGCTTCGATGGCATCCAGTGTCGCCAGCCACTTGGGATCGTTGGCACCGACAAAGCGCACCAGCGGCATCAACAACATGGACGCATCCAGATTGCGACTGCCCTTGTGTTGCACGAAATGACCAAGCTCTTCGTTCCAGAAGTTTTCCCAGATGTCGTTCTGGATGTCTTCGCGCACCTTGGTCCAGCGTTCGAATGGCCCTGACAGTGAACGCTTGAAAGCCAGACGCAGCGCCCGGTCCAGCGCCACCCAGCACATCAGCCGCGAATGCAGAAAGTGCTGATCGCCGCCGCGCATTTCCCAGATGCCCACATCACGGTCGCTCCAGTGCTCGCACACATAATCGACCTGACGCACGACATGCTTCCAGCCGTCATGGGAGATCGCGTCGCCGTATTTGTTGGCCAGGTAGACGGCATCCATCAGTTCGCCGTAGATATCCAGTTGAACCTGCTGGTACGCCTCATTACCGATACGCACCGGCTGGGCACCGCCATAGCCGGACAAGTGATCGAGATGTTCCTCGGGCAGCTCTGCGTGGCCATCAAGGGCATACAGAATGCCAAGTTTTTCGGTCTGCTCGCAGCAATCGTCCAGCCTGCCGCGCACCCAGCTCATGAACGCATTGGCTTCGTCGGTGTAACCCAGGCGCATGAAGGCGTAAACGGTGAACGACGCATCACGAATCCAGGTGTAACGGTAATCCCAGTTACGCTCACCACCCTCGGTTTCCGGCAAGCCATAGGTCGCGGCGGCGACAATTCCGCCATGCTTGCGTGAGGTCAGCAACTTGAGCGCCAGCGCGGAGCGGGTAACCATTTCACGCCAGCGGCCCTTGTATTGCGACTGCCCGGCCCAGCGCCGCCAGAATTTCAGGGTGTCGTCGAAATAACGCGAGCACTTGCCTGCCGCTACATTCGGGTCGTCGATGCCGCCGAGGATAAACTCGATGGTCTGGCCTTTGTGCATGTGAAATTCCGCCACGGCATCGTGTTGCTCCAGATGCAGCGGCGTGGCGGCAGACAAGCGCATGCCGGGCTGCCCTTCGGCCTCGAAACAGACGTCCTGGCCATCGATGCGTGCGGTGGTTTCGGCGCGGCTGTAATCCATGCGCACCCTGCAACGCATGCGAATCCGCGCCTCACCAAAGCGCACCTGAACCCGGCGCACAATGCGTGGCAGGTCGTCCTGATCTTCGCCAATCGGCATCAGGTCAGTGACTTCCACCACCGCCTGCTCGGAAATCCAGCGAGTTTGCAGAACATTGGTGTCCGGTAGGTAGATTTGCAGCCGACGCGCCTCAGGCAGATCGGGCGCGAGCTGAAAAATCCCGGCGTCGGTGGTGTCCAGCAGCGCCGTGAAAATGGACGGGCTGTCGAAATCCGGCCAGCAGCAAAAATCGATACTGCCGGTGTCGGCAATCAGGGCTGCGCTGCGCATGTCGCCGATGATGCCGTGGTCTTCGATACGGTTTTGTGCCTCCTCCAGAAATTCAGCCATTGCCACGGAACTCCGGATAGAGGGTCATGCCGCCGTCGATGAATAGCGTGGTGCCATGGATATAGTCCGAGGCATCGGAGGCCAGCCAGAGCACTGCGTTGGCAACGTCTTCCGGCTCACCGATGCGGCCGTAGGGAATCAGTTTGAGCATTTCCTTTTCAGCGTCGCCTTTACGCGCCTCGGCGTTGATCGGGGTGCGGATGGCGCCTGGCGCAACACTGTTGACGCGAATCTTCAGCTCGCCGACTTCCTGGGCAATGCTGCGCATCAGTAGATCGACGCCGCCCTTGGAGGCTGCGTAATTGACGTGCCCGGCCCAGGGAATCAACTGATGGACCGAACTCATGTGAATGATCTTGCCCATCGCCCGCGACACATCAGGGCGCATGCCCTGCTTGATGAACTGGCGCAACGCCGCGCGGGCGCAGAGGAACTGCCCGGTCAGATTGACGTTGATGACGGTGTTCCAGTCTTCGAGGGTCATGTCGACGATGGACGCGTCTTTTTGCAGACCGGAATTGGCAACCAGAATATCCAGCGCACCGAAGTGCTCGATGGTCTGGGCGAACATTCGCTCGACATCTTCCTCTTTCGACACGTCGGCCCCGACAGCCAGAGCCCGTCCGCCAGCGGCGCGAATTTCTTCGGCCAGCTTTTCGGCAGGTTCAGCTTTGGAGTTGTAGTTGATGACCACCGCAGCACCGGCGTCGGCCAGTGCCCGGGCAGCACCTGCACCCAGGCCGGAACTGGCCCCAGTGACGATTGCGACTTGTTGCTTGAGTGAGATATGCATCGATTTCAGCCTCGGAGTGAGCGTATTAGTGCTGACTGGCGAGGCTGAAAGGAAGTTCAGTTCAGTTCAGCTTAAGGCGCAGGGTTGGGTTGCGAGGTGTGAATCGCTTCGATGCCGGCGATGACTTCATCGGACAGCGTGACGTCGATGCTCTCCAGGTTGATCTTCAGTTGATCGAGTTTCGTGGCACCGATGATGTTACTGGTCACGAACGGCCGGCTGGTCACATAGGACAGGGCCATTTGCGAAGGGTCCAGACCATGCTCGCGGGCCAGCGCGACGTATTGGGCGGTGGCGCTGACGGCCTGCGGGCTGTTGTAACGCTGAAAGCGCTCGAACAGGGTCAGGCGGCCATCGGCAGGACGCGCACCATCAAGGTACTTGCCGGCCAGCATACCGAATGCCAGTGGCGAATAGGCCAGCAGGCCGATCTGTTCGCGAATGGCGATTTCTGCCAGACCGACTTCAAACGTGCGGTTAAGCAGGTTGTAGGGGTTCTGGATGGAGACAGCACGTGGCAGATCCAGGGTTTCGGCAAGGTGCAGAAAACGCTGGGTGCCCCATGGCGTTTCATTGGACAGCCCGAAGTGGCGAATCTTGCCCGCCTTGACCAGATCGCCCAGTACCGACAGGGTTTCTTCGATCTCGACGGCCTGATCATCCGCATCGTGGGTATAACCCAGCACGCCGAAGAAGTTGGTCTTGCGATCTGGCCAATGCAGCTGATACAGGTCCAGATAATCAGTGTTCAGGCGTTTGAGACTGGCTTCCAGCGCTGCGGTGATGTTCTTGCGGTCAAGACGCGGATTGCCATCGCGGATGTGATCCATGCGGCCAGGACCGGCGACCTTGCTGGCCAGCACCCAGTCGTTGCGATCGCCGTACTTCTTGAAGTACTCGCCGATGATGCTTTCGGTCTTGGTGTAAGTCTCGCCACGCGGCGGCACCGGGTACATTTCTGCCGTGTCGAGGAAGTTGACCTTCGCGTCCTTGGCCATACGAATCTGTTCGAATGCTTCATCCTGGGTGTTCTGCTCGCCCCAGGTCATGGTGCCCAGGCAGATGGCGCTGACCGACAGGTCGGTCTTGCCCAATTTACGAAATTGCATCGATGACTCCGTTTGGTTCAGAAGAATACGGTGTGAAACAGGGTTCCTATAAAACGCCGACATGTAACTGACTGCAACACTTTTCATACAGCGATTTTATCTAGCGATAGCCCTGCGCCTGTAGATCGAACAACGCGGCGTAGCGCCCTGCGGCGGCGATCAGGCTGTCATGATCGCCACGCTCAAGCACTCGCCCATGTTCCAGCACCACGATGTGTTCAGCATTGCGCACGCTGGAAAACCGGTGCGATATGAGCAGTGTCATGCGGCCTTTGGCGTATTCGCGGAAGTGGTCGAACACCGCCGCTTCTGCTCCGGCATCCAGCGCGGCAGTCGGCTCGTCGAGAATCAGAATATCGGCGTCGCGGCGCATATAGGCACGCGACAAGGCGATCTTCTGCCACTGCCCGCCGGACAGCTCCTGACCGCCTGCAAACCAGCGGCCCAATTGCGTGGCATAGCCCTTGTCGAGCTGTTCGATGAACTGCGCGGCCATGCCCTGCGCCGCCGCTTCTCGCCAACGGGTTTCATCGTGAAACGCATGGGTGTCGCCGACCCCGAGGTTTTCGCCGACCAGAAACTGATAGCGAATGAAATCCTGAAAGATCACGCCGATCCGCGAGCGCAGGGCATCTTCGTCCCACTCCTGCAAATCGCTGCCATCCAGCAGAATGCGCCCCTGATCAGGCCGATACAAACGGGTCAGCAGCTTGATCAATGTGGTCTTGCCCGACCCGTTCTCACCCACCAGCGCCACACTGCGACCGGGCGCCAGGTGCAAGTCGATATGTTCCAGCGCCGGGCGGCTGGTGCCTGGGTAGGTGAAACTCACCTTCTCGAAACGCATGCCGTCGCCAGGCAATGCGCCCTGCGTCAGGCTGCCGGTCGGGGGTGGGACCGGCTGGCCCAGGTAAATGTACAAATCGGCCAGGTACAGCCCGTCCTCATACAAACCGCTGATCGCGCTGAGGCTGCTGCTGACTGCCGCCTGCCCCTGCTTGAACAGCACCAGGTACATGGTCATCTGACCGAGCGTGATGTTGCCATGTACGGCATCGACCACCACCCAGGCATAAGCCAGATAAAACGATGCAGTGCCCAGCAGCCCCAGTAGAAATCCCCAGCCATCGCGGCGCAGGGTCATACGGCGGTCTTCGCCGTACAGTCGTTCGAAGGTCTCGCGATAGCGCTGAAGCAGCAGCGGCGCGAAGCCGAACAGTTTGACTTCCTTGATGTAGCCCTCGTGGGAAAGCAGCGTTTCAATGTAATTCTGGCGGCGGGTTTCCGGGGCACGGCGCGTAAACAGGCGGAACGCATCGCCTGAGAAATGCGCCTCGGCGAAGAACACCGGCAACGCGCCCAGCACCAGAATCAGCAACGCCCAGGGCGAAAAGTGCACCAGCAGCACGGCGAAGCTGATCAGCGAAATGAGGTTTTGCAGCAAGCCCAGCGATTTGGTGACCAGCGCCAGCGGACGGGTTGAGGCCTCACGCCGGACGCGCACCAGCTTGTCGTAGAATTCCGAATCCTCGAACTGCGACAGCGACAGCGTCTGGGCCTTCTCCAGAATCAAGGTATTGACCTTCTGCCCCAGCAGCACCCGCAGCAGCGCCTGCTGCACCGACAGCGCACGCTGAGCCCCGGCCAGCAGGGCCAGCACGCCAGCTTCGAACAGTACGTAACGCAGCACGGGCCACAAAGGGGCTTCACCGGCGCTGGCATGCAACTGCATCGCTGCAACCACCGCATCGACGATGCGCTGCCCCAGCCAGGCGGCCAGCGCGGGCAACAGACCGGCGACCAGCGTGGCCAGTATCAAGCCGACGGACAGCGCGCGAGAGGTGGTCCAGACCAGATGCACGGCGCGCAAAGCCTGCTGCATGAAGGTGGTGAAGCGCTTGAAAACAGGCATACGCAAAAAACTCTAGAGACAGGTCGAACCCCCGTATCGGGCAGCCATCATACGACCACAGGTTCGTTGGAAAACAGGGAGCTCATCATGAACGACGTTTACAACCTGCAACGCTTTGTCAACGCTCAGCAGCCAGTGTTCCAACAGGTGTTAATGGAGCTTGAAGCCGGACACAAGCGTAGCCACTGGATGTGGTTCGTGTTTCCGCAAATTCAGGGGCTTGGCCATAGCGAAATGGCGCAACGCTATGCCATGAGTAATCTCGACGAAGCCAGGGCTTACCTGCAACATCCGTTGCTCGGACCACGTCTGGAGCAGTGCGCAGCCCTTATTGCCCCTCAGGTAGAACGTACCGCACAGCAAATTTTCGGCTCGCCGGATGACATGAAGCTGCATTCAAGCATGACCCTTTTCGCCCTCGCCGCCCCTGACCGGCCGGTGTTTCAGGCTGTACTGGACGGTTTTTTCGAGGGCGAGCGGGATGCGATGACAGTGAGACTGCTGTCACGTTGATTTCCAGGCCAGGCATACGGAGCGCGTCCAAGCTGATTCAACCTCACTTCGGCGCGCGCAGCACGCAGCGTTCGCGGCGGTCGTCAACACGCTCGGCGAACCAGGCGGTGGTGAGGTTGCGGGTGATTTTCGGGCTTTTCAGGGTGATGCCGGGCAGGATGGCTCTTGGCAAAGGCTTGCCCGCTGCCTTGTCGGCCAGCGCGAACACCTTGCTGTACAGATCGGTTTCTTCGAATTCCAGAGTATCGCCCTGCTTGAGCTGACTCCATATCTGCGACTTGTTCATGCCCAGTCGGTCACCCAGCGTGCGCACCGCAAGTTCGGTAGAGCCCGGTGAGGTGGAATCGAAACGGATCAGGTCGCCATCGAGCGCCAATTCGATGCCGGTTGCCCGGCTTACCGCGTTTTGAAACGCTGCATTACGGCTGGCGTACCAACCGGCGTTGAAATCGGCAAAGCGGTACAGCGACTGGGTGTAGTTAACCGGGTAGCCGAGCAAGTGCGCGATACCGAAATACATGCCGCCACGGCGGGTAAACACTTCACGCCGGATGGAGCCTTCAACCGTGTAGGGATAATCCTCGGCGTGCTTCTCGGCAAAGGCAATGGCAACCTGCATCGGCCCACCGGTCTTGACCGGGTTGAAGTTGCCGAATAGCACCTGTCCCAACGGCACCATGCCAATAAAGTCATCAAAAATGGCACTCAGGTCTTTCTCGGTGTGTGCCGAGTCGAGTCGTTTGCCATAGGTTTTACCATCCGGTGAGCGAACGCGCAGCGCAGTGGCTATAAGCGCATTGGGAATATGCAGCCGCGCAGCACGCCGGTCGATTTCGGCGCGGGCGATCCGGCCCATGTTCGGCACCGCAGGATCAACCTGGAAGGTGGATTCCTGCTCGGTCACGGCCAGTACCGAACAGATGTTTTCGGTGGTCAGCGGGATTTTCTGCGCGGCGAACGCAGCATGGATGTCCGTCGCCCATGCCTGCCGGTCACTGACACTGGCCGGTATCAGGCGCACGATCTGCGCGCGCGCCTGCTGCGGGCTCAGCTCCGGTTCCTGCGCACGCTGGGTACCGCAACCGGCCAGCACCAGCAGCCCGATGCTCATCATGAGCAAGCTGCACACCCTTCGACTCAATCCTTGATTTCTGATCATCTGCGCTCCAGAGCACTTTTTAGTTCAAAAGACTGACCAGTCGATCCTCGCACTGAGTTTTTCCAACGCAGCCATACCGACCAGGGAATTACCGGCGGCGTTCAACTCAGGGGACCATACACACAGCGAAAAACGCTCGGGAACAATAGCCACAATGCCGCCACCTACTCCACTCTTGCCAGGCAAACCCACACGATAGGCGAAGTTGCCTGCTTCGTCATAAAGACCGCTGGTGGCCATGATCGAGTTGACCTGCGTCGTCTGGCGAGCGCTGAGGATCTGCTCGCCACTGTGGACGCAAAAACCCTGATTGGCCAGAAAGCCGAAGGCACGCGCCAGGTCGATGCAGCTCATGCTCAGTGCGCAATGATGGAAATAGCTGCGCAGCACGTCTTCCACATCGCCATGGAAATTATCGAAGGATTTCATCAGATAGGCAGCTGCTGCGTTGCGCGAGCGGTGCTGGTATTCGGAGTCGGCGACTTTGAAGTCGGAGGTGATGCCGGGGTTGCCACACAGGCGTCTGACGAAGTCGCGCATCGACAGGGAAGGCGCGGCGAAGCGGGCCTGGTTGATGTCGCAAATCACCAGCGCACCGGCATTGATAAACGGGTTGCGCGGCCTGCCCCGCTCGAATTCGAGCTGTACCAGCGAGTTGAACGGCTGGCCGGAAGGCTCATGGCCGAGACGCTGCCAGATGTCCTCACCGGAATGACCGATGGCCTGCACCAGGCTGAATACCTTGGAAATACTCTGAATGGAAAACAGCGTTTCGGCATCCCCCGCACTGAACATCTGACCATCGTTGCCATAGACCGCGATGCCCAGTTGATCCGGCCTGACGCCGCCCAATGCCGGAATGTAATCGGCCACCTTGCCCTGACCGATCAAGGGTCTCACTTCATCGAGGATTTCGTTCAGCAGGTCTTGCATGTATGCGCCCCTTGTTTTGGGTGCGCACACTACACCAACCCTCCACGCCTCGCATCACTGCATTGCAGGCTCAGTCCCGATAATCAGCGCCGCTACGCTCCAGCTCGCGAATCAATGCATTCCAGTGCCTTATGACACCCGGCCCGTGGCCGTCCTTGATGACCCTGGCCTGCTGTTCGACTTTTGCAATTACCTCGGGTGGCGGAAACACCAGTTCGGCATTACCTGCCGATTGCGCGGCTATCTGAATGTTGCAGGCATATTCCAGGGCATGCAGTTGCTGAAACGCATGCTCGACACTCACGCCGCCGGTCAACAAGCCGTGATTGCGCAGAATCATCACACTTTTGTCACCCAGGTCCGCAACCAGTCGTTCGCGCTCGCTCAGATCCAGCGCAATGCCTTCGTAACCGTGGTAGGCCACGCGCCCGGAGAAGGCAATCGAGTGCTGGGAAATCGGCAGCAAACCGTCTTTCTGTGCCGACACGGCGATGCCGTCGCGCGTGTGCGTGTGCAACACCGCTTGCAGGTCATGGCGTGCGGCATGAATGGCGCTGTGGATTACATACCCGGCGTAGTTGATGCCCAGTCCGGTCGGGTCATCGACAATCGTGCCGTCGATGTCGACCTTGACCAGGTTCGACGCGGTAATTTCATCGAACAGCAGCCCGAAAGCATTGATCAGAAAATGCTCGTCCGGGCCCGGCACGCGTGCCGAAAAGTGTGTGTAGATGTGATCAGTCCAGCGCTTGAGCGCGGCCAGTCGATAGGCCGCTGCCAGTTTGACCCGGACTTCCCATTCTTCCGGCGACACCCTGTCGCGCACGCTGCCGCCACCCGATGGTGTCGTAGCTGACTGGACTGGCAAAGCGCTGACGTTGCTCATGGTCTTGCTCCTGAATGGCTTGAGACTGACCAGCAAGACTAGGCGCATGGAATCCCGATTAAAAAGCACATTTACTTCTAAGCTAATTATAAAAAAATAGAATATTAAAACCTGTCTTGTCTGCTTCTTTCGCGCGTGTCCGACGGTCTATGGTTATTCATTAAGGTTATTTAAATAACTTTTTATATAGCGATATGCTCCATAAAACTTTAAATCAATGTTGGAGCATCGCATGTCGAAAACCGCAAAATTTCTACCCCGTATCAGCCGTCTCACAGCGACCATAGGTCTGGGTGCCGCCCTGCTGAGCGCCACCCTGATCGCCCCGGCTACCGCGCAGGCTGAAGGTGAAATCCGCATTGCCGAGCAATTCGGCATCGTCTATCTGCTGCTCAATGTGGTGCGCGATCAACAATTAATCGAGAAACATGGCAAGGAAGATGGACTCGACATCAAGGTGGACTGGACCCAACTGTCTGGTGGTTCGGCGGTCAACGATGCGCTGCTGTCAGGCTCCGTCGATATTGCCGGTGCAGGGGTTGGCCCCTTGCTGACTATCTGGGACCGCACCAAAGGCCGACAGAACGTCAAGGCGGTGGCGTCGCTGGGTAACTTCCCGTACTACCTGGTGAGCAATAATCCCAATGTCAAAACCATTGCCGACTTCACTGAAAAGGACCGCATCGCGGTTCCGGCAGTCAGCGTTTCAGTGCAATCGCGCTACCTGCAGCTTGCCGCCGCCAGGCTCTGGGGTGACAAGGAATATGCGCGACTGGACAAATACACCCTGAGCCTGCCCCATCCGGATGCGGCCGCCAGCCTGATTGCCGGTGGCACAGAATTGACCGGGCACTTTTCAAACCCGCCGTATCAGGATCAGGAGCTGAAAAACCCCAATGTGCATGTAGTACTCAATACTTACGACCTGCTGGGGCCCAACTCACCGACAGTGCTGTTCGCCACAGAAAAGTTTCGTGAAGAAAACCCGAAAACCTACAAGGCATTCATCGAAGCGCTGGCCGAGGCGGAAACATTCGTCAGCAAAGACATCGCTGCCGCAGCCGACATCTATCTGCGTGTCACCAAGGCGAAGATCGACCGCGCCGAACTGCTGAAGATCATTGACCAGCCAACGTTCCAGTTCACCATCACGCCGAAGAACACCTATCCCCTGGCCGAGTTCCTGTATCGCGTCGGGGCGATCAAGAACAAGCCCGCGTCGTGGCAGGATTACTTCTTTCAGGATGCCACTCCACTGCAGGGCAGCTGAGTGTCACGGGATGCATGCCAGCGTGAAGCGCTGGCATGCGCGTAAAGCCCGGCTACCAGTTGTACGTCACTTTCCCGTAATAAAACGCCCCGCTATACCCGTAAGGCGAAAAGGTGCTGTAGGCCAGGTTGCCGCCGCTGGAGGAGAAGTCGTTGAGCTTCTCCGGGTATTTGTCGGTGACGTTGTCACCCCCCAGCGTAAAGACCCAGTTCTTGAGTTTATAGTCCACCGCCAGGTCCAGCAGCCAGGCGGCGCTGAAGGTCTGGTCGTTGACCTTGTCAGCCTGGTAGCTGGTGAACTCGCCGTAGCGCACCAGATTGGAATGCAGCGCCCAGTTTCCGAAGGTGAGGTCGTTGCCCAGCGTCAGTTTGTGCTGCGGCGTGGTATCGCCCAGCAGGCCGATACGCTCCCTGCGATCCACCCGGACCAGGTTCACGCCCAGTTGATCGAGAATGGCCGGGTTGGCTTTCACGTCGGTGACTTTGGTGTGGTTGTAGTTGTAACCCAGGGTACTGTTCCAGCGCACGCCATTGTCGAACTGATAGCGATAGTTGGCGACCAGATCGACGCCGTCGGTGCTGGTGTCGGTGGCATTGGTGAAATAGCGGGCACTGGTGTAGTTGATGTCACCAACGCCGTTACTGCGCAGGTAGTTGATCGCCGCGTTATTGAGCACCAGGTTGGACGACAGCGAGATACGGTCCTGGATGTCGATGTGATACACGTCGGCAGTCACGGTCAGGCTGTCCAGCGGTTGTACTACCAGACCCAGGCTGTAGTTGCGCGACTTCTCGGGCTTCAGATCCTCGGCGCCCAACAGCTGAGCGACATTGCTGCCCGCCGGGAACGTGCCCGCTTCCTGAATGGTGTTGCCGATCAACTGCGACGAGGTAAAGGTGAAGTTCTGCTGGGCCAGCGAAGGTGCTCGAAACCCCGTCGACACGCTGCCGCGCAAGGCCACCTGCGGCGTGAAATCGTAACGCGCCGACAGCGAGCCGCTGACATTGGAGCCGAAATCGCTGTAGTCCTCATGGCGAACGGCAGCCGAGACACCGAGCTTGTCAGTCAGGTTGGTTTCCACGTCCAGGTATTGCGCAAAGTTGTGCCGCGAGTAGCTGCCCGCATCGGCCGCGCGGAAACCACCCAGCCCGGAACTGCCAGTCTGGAAGTACGATTCCGCCTGCCCTGCTTCAATCTGATAGCCCTGGCGCAAATACTCGGCACCGAAGGCTACCGAGACCGGATACGGCAGCCACGCGGCGCTGAATTCCCGCGAGAGGTCGAGGCTCAACTGCTTCTGATCGTTGGTCAGCGTGCCGTTATCGAACGAACGTGGCGTGTTCAGGCCCAGCGATGTATTGATGGTTTTGGTGCGCAGTTCATAAGAGTTCCTGCCGTAGTTGGCGGACAGATCGTAATGCCAGTCATCTGCAAGCTCACCCCGTAGCCCGGCGACAAACGTGGTGTCTTCCAGCGTGCCGTGAATCAGCGGTAAATAACCGTTTGGATAAATCGCCGCGATGTTGTTCGAGGCATTGCTCGGTCGATAGAACGCAGCCGTTTCGCCACGGCGCTTGCTGTAGCCACCAAAACTGTAGAACTCCGCCGCCTCGTTGAAACTGTATTCGGCGTTGTACTGCAACTTGCCCTCTTCGGTTTCGGGCTCCCCCTGGCGGAACACCTGCTGACCGTAAGTAGTGGAACCTGCACTGGACGCCCGAAGGTCATCACCGGCACGGTTGGTGTAGTCGTTATTGGCACCTTCACCCGAGAGGTTCAGCGTGCCGTTGTCACCCAGCGCGAAGCCGGTATTGCCGGAGACCTGACGCTGAATCCCATCGCCCTTCTTGTACTGGCCATATTTGCTGGAAATCGAACCGCCATGATCGGCGCTCTTGAGGATGATATTGATCACCCCGGCGATCGCATCGGAGCCGTAGCGCGCCGAAGCACCGTCGCGCAGTACTTCGATGTGATCGATAGCCGACAGTGGAATAGCGTTGAGGTCGGCAGGTGCCGAGCCGCGTCCAACCGCCCCGCCCAGGTTGACGAACGCCGACGTATGACGACGCTTGCCATTGACCAGCACCAACACCTGATCCGGCGACAGACCGCGCAGTTGCGCCGGGCGAGTCAGCTCTGCACCGTCTACCAGGCTGGGCCGAGGGAAGTTGATCGACGGGATCAAGCGTGCCAGTACCGTGCCCAGTTCGCTGGAACCGGAACTGCGCAGGCTGTCACCGGAAATAACGTCGATAGGCGACAACGACGCGCTGGCGGTGCGCTCTTGCGCACGGGTGCCGGTGACGATCACCGTACCCAGCGTAGAAGCCTGGTGGTTTTGTTCATCTGTTGTTTCTACAGCGTAGGCGCTTGCACTGATCCCGGCGACGCTCAGCAAATTAGCTGAAAAAATCGCCGTGGCCAGTGCATTTCTGTTGAAATTCCCCATACCGCTACCCCTTGTAAATCCCTGATCCAGAAACTGATGTTCTGGTTACAACGAGCGATCCGTGCGGCGGACGGTGGCGATCATTAAGAGTGAATTGATGAGCCGGTGATCCGATGTTTATAGCTTAATGACATTTACAGAAACTTTTAAATACCAATAAAGAATAAGCTTCTACATTTGTGTCAGCACTGAAAAACACCTGAAATGCGAACAAAAAAAGGCCGCACCTGCCTGAGGATGCGGCCCGAAACGGTTGAAACTGATTAAGGGAAATGACGCTTATTTAGCGGTGATCACCGACAGTTTGGTAATACCGGCGCGCTCGATGGAGGCCATGGCTCGCGCCACTTCGCCATAGTTCACGGCATTGTCCGCCTGCAATTGCACTCGCACGTCCGGAGCCTTCTCTCTGGCGGCTTTAAGATTAGTCTCCAGCAGGTCAGGCTGGATTTCATCCTTGTTGATGAACAGCTTGCCCTGACCGTCGATACTTACCACCAGCGGGTCTTTCTGCTCTACCGGCGCGACGGATTCGGTTTTGGGCAGGTTGATCGGGATCGAGTTGGTGAGCAGCGGCGCGGTGACGATGAACACCACCAGCAACACCAGCATCACGTCCACCAGCGGGGTGACGTTGATCTCGCTCAGCACTTCGTCAGTGTCTTGAGTGGAAAAAGCCATGTCAGGACGCCTCCTTCACTTTCTGTGCGGCCTGCCCGCCTGTGGCGCCAGATTTCAGGACCGGGTGCAACAGCACGCGGAACGCACTCTTCTGCGCCAGGCTGTAGAAGTCGTGGGCAAAGTCGTCCAGGTCTGCAGCAGTCAGCTTCAGGCGTCGTAGAAAGTAGTTGTAGACCAGCACCGCAGGCACCGCGACAGCAATGCCTACGCCGGTCGCCACCAGCGCGGCACCGATCGGACCGGCCACGGTTTCCAGGCTCGCCGAACCCGCGGCGCTGATCCCCTTGAGGGCCGACATGATCCCCCAAACCGTACCGAACAGGCCTATGAAGGGTGAGGTGCTGCCGATGCTGGCAAGAATGGCCAGACCGGTTTCCAGTGAGCGGCGCTCACGAACAATCTGTTGGCGCAAGGCACGCTCAAGGCGGTCCTGATGATTGATCGACTGGCTGAGATCGTTGCCTTGCGCGCCCTCCGGCACTTGTATCGCGGTGTAACCGGCCAGCGCGACGCGAGCAGCTGCACCCGGTTGTTCATGGGCCAGTCGGGCAGCGGAATCGAGGTTCGATGCGGCCCAGAATTGTTTATGGAACGCGCGGTCCTGGGACTTCAGGCGTGAGAACTGCACGCCCTTGAGCAAAGCCAGGCCCCAGGTGGCGACGGAAAAGATCACCAACAGCCAGATGACTGCGTGTTCTATGGATTCAAAAGGCGAAGCAATCAGGTTCATGGCGCAGCTCTCTCTCAACAAAGTCTGAACAAGGCATGGGGTGTGTCGCGATGCGCCTTTGGTTCAGGTAGCTCGCCGGGTCAATCGAAATTCCGGTTATGTGGTCTATTTGATCTTGAAATCAATGGGCACGCTGACCCAGCCATCCTGGGCAACATCGCCCTGTTTGGCGGGTACGAAACTCCAGCGTTTCACGGCGGCCAGCGCGGCATCATCCAACTGATCGCGACCGCTGCTTTTCTGGATCTGAATCTCGCCAGGCTTGCCGCTGGCCAAGACCTGCACACGCAACAACACGGTGCCTTCCCAGCCGCGACGCATCGCCAGCGACGGGTATTCCGGCGCCGGGTTGCGCAGGTAGCCAGCACTGGCCGATGCCGGGGTTACCGGTTTGGAAGCAGGCGGTGCCGGTGGCGCGGGCGCAGCAACTGGCGGTGCAGGCACGGCAGGTGCCGGCGGTTGCTCAACCGGTTTGGACACTGACTTTACGACCGGCTTTACGACCGGTTTGGGCGGTTGTGGTTTGGGAATCGGTTTGGGCGGTGGCGGCTTGACGGCCAGTTCATCCTCGACCGGAGGCGGCTCGACCACCGGCTGCACGACCGGCTCGGGTAGAGGCGGCGGTGTTTCCACCACGGGCGGCGCAGGCTGGGAAAACTCGATGGTCATTGGCGGAATTTCCGGCGGCACGACCGGCAATACAGGCGTCGGATTATTGCTCAGCCAGTAAATGACCGCAGCGTGGAACACCAGTGCCAGCGCACCGAGCAGAACGGCTTCACGTCGCCCGAGAATCGGTTTGGGGGTGCTTTGCAGCCGCGCCAACGCCAACGCCAACGGGCCATGGAAGGGACGCCCCAGATCGACCAAGTCGCCACTCGGCGTCTGGCGCCAGGGCACATCGTGTGCACTGGCTGCGGTCTGGACATTGCCCATTGATACACTCCTGCATTTTCATGATAAAAATCCAGGTTCTGTTGGTATCAGTCACCTTTCCAAAGTTGTTATGGCAAGGCAATCATGGCGGAAAAAGGCTTGTTCCTGAAAAGAATATTTGGTTCGCTGGTTAGACTGAAAGTGAATATGTGAGTCAGATTACTGAGGAACGAGAGGTGTCCGGGAGAATACTATCGTGCCGACGCTCCGCGTCGGCATGCAGTTCTGGACGCTCCGCGTCCGGTCTTGACTGTGCGATGCGCTCCAATCAATGCATCAATGACCGCTGTGATCGCCATGACCGCTGTGCTCGTCAGAGGTCAGCGACCGGGCGACGGCCTTGACTTCGATTGACTCCTTCACGCCCTTGGCGTCTTCGACGGTCAGCGTCAGGGGCACTTCATCGCCCTCTTTGACCTGCGCCTTGAGGCCCATGAACATCACGTGGTAACCGTTGGAATCGAACACCACCGGCTTGCCCGCTGGCAGGTCGACCGACGTAACGCGCTGCATGCTCATCACATCGTCTTTCATGCTCATCTGGTGGATCTGCACGGTCTTGGCGACAGGCGATGCAACGTCGATCAGCTTGCTGTCAGTGCTCGAGGTGATGTGCATGAACGCGCCAGTGGCGGGCTGGCCCGGCACAGTGGCACGAACCCAGGCATCGTCGACTTTAGTGTCGGCCAGCGCGTTAGCACTCAGGCCCAACAGCGAAAGGGTCAGCAACAGCGGCTTTACGGCGTTACGAATCAGAACGGTCATCAGCATACTTCCATCAAAGTGAGCAGATCTTCGGTGCATTGTTGGGCGGACAGCCTGTGCGACAGGCCCAGGCGCAGTACGCCGCGGGTGTCGTAGACGTAGCTGGTGGCGGTGTGGGAAATCGTATAGGTATCACCCAGTGGGACTTTCTCGAAAAACACCCCGAATTCCTTGGCCGTCGCGACGGTTTCTTCAAGCGTACCGGACAAGGCTACAAAGGTAGGATCGAAGGCCTTCACGTAGGCGTCGATCACCTCGGGCGTATCGCGCTCCGGGTCCAGGGTAATGAACACCACCTGGAGCGTCTTGCCCTCCTCGCCCATCAGCTTCCTGATTTGCGCAGCGCGTGCCAGCGCCGTGGGGCAGATTGCCGGGCATTGGGTAAAGCCGAAGAAGATCATCGGCATCAGGCCGCGAAAACTCGACAGGGTCTTTACGTTGCCCTGCGGGTCCTTGAGCCTGAAGTTACGGCCAACGATCTCGTTGCTCATGTCTTTGCCGTGCTTGAACGGCAGGGCATTGGAATTGCCACAGCCGGCCAGCAGACCAAGGCTCAGCAGGGAAAGGCCAGTGACCACCTCGCGGCGGGTCAGATGTTGCGTCATGTCTTGCGTCCCTTGAAGGAGAAGGCGCTCGGAGCGACGAATGCGTGGCGGCGAATTTACCACTCAAGGTTCGGAGCGAATACCGTCAATCCTGTATCAAACCGTGAGCAGGCGCTTAACCGTTGATCCAGAGGGCGCTAGATCGGGTGCGACAAAACAGCACGGGGGTTTTCTGCAAACTACTTGCTCACTTCACAGCCGCTGCGCCCTGCATGAAAACCTGGAGCAACACTGCGTCCAGCCCGGCGCGTGCCACCCGGCCGCGGCGTTCGGCGTCGACCAGCCCGAACAGCAATGATGCGAACGTTTCGGTCAGCACCGGAGCGCTGACATCGATGCGAAAAAGGCCTTCGCGCTGGCCACGCAGGAAAAACGCGTCCAGGGCGTCGGAATACGGCAGCCAGCGGAGGCCGCCGGCGTTCTCGTCCATGGTGTCCGGACGCCATTGGAAAACCAGAAACACCAGCATTTCCCGGTGGGTCAGGTGGTTGTCGACCAGCCGCTGCAATGCCTCAAGCACAGGCGCATGTTGCAGGTCTGCATCGGCGATCATCTTGTTCATCAGCTCGGAGGCGTGGATGAGCAGCATCTCGATCAGGTTGGCGCGGGTGCCGCAGAAGCGGTTGAGGGTGGCTTTGCTCACGCCTGCCGCTTCGGCGATGTCCTTGAATGTTCCGGTGGAATGGTCGACCAGTGCAATGGCCAGTGCTTTCAGGAGTTTTTCGTCAGCAGCGGGTACGTCCATCAGGCTCGTTGTTACCTCTTTGTCGATTTCATGCAGCGCATTGTGCAGGACATGTGTTTATTGGCACAGAATATACACAATTAGTCACCAAAGTCTCATATGAGCCAATATTGACTCATGATGGTACAAAAGCGGATGATTCGCGGCTTTAACATCTGATGGGCTGCGGCCGGGTGAATGATGAGTAATTTCAGCAATTGGCGTGTTCTGCCTGCAATAGCCCTGCTGGGCGCATTTGGCCTTGCCGGTTGCGAGCAGAAGCCGCAGCAGGACCACGCTGCGTCTGCGGCTCCCAAAACAGTGGAGGCGGTTGCTGTCAAAGCAGAATCATTCACTGTGATCGACGAATTGCCCGGCCGCATTGAGCCGGTTCGTGTGGCACAGGTGCGTGCCCGCGTGGCTGGCATCGTGCTGACGCGCAATTTCGAAGAAGGCGCTGACGTGAAAGCCGGCGCAGTGCTGTTTCAGATCGACCCGGCCCCTTTCAAGGCGGCGTTGTCCAAGGCTCAGGGTGATTTGGCCCGCACCGAAGCCACACTGTTCGAAACCCGGGCCACCGTGAAACGTTACGAGTCGCTGGTGGAGATCGAAGCGGTAAGTCGCCAGACCTTCGATTCGGCACGTTCTGCGCTACAAAACGCTATCGCAGCGAAACGCTCGGCGGAAGCTGATGTGGAAACAGCCAGACTGAACCTGGGTTACGCCACCGTTAGAGCACCTATTTCGGGTCGCATCGGCCGAGCGATGGTCACCGAAGGCGCACTGGTCGGTCAGGGCGAAACCACATTGCTGGCGACCATCCAGCAACTTGACCCGGTCTACGCCGACTTTACCCAGCCAGCGGCCGATGCGCTGCAGATGCGCGCAGCCATTCAGGAAGGCCGCCTGCCAAAGGGTGGCGAAGACGCTTTATCGCTGAGCGTTGACGGCACCGATTTCCAGAGCACCGGCACCCTGCTGTTCACCGATGTCGCGGTGGACCGAACTACCGGCCAGGTTTCGTTGCGCGCCCGCTTCGCCAACCCCAAAGGCGTGTTGCTGCCGGGTATGTATGTACGCGTGCGCACGCCGCAGCGGGTCGACGCCAACGCCATTCTTGTTCCTCAACGAGCCGTTCAGCGTTCGAGTGATGGCGCAGCCCGCGTCCTGCTGATTGGTCAGGATGGCGCGGTTGAAGCCCGTCCGGTCAAGACCGGCACCATGCAGGACTCGCGTTGGCAGATCACCGAGGGCCTGAAAGCAGGCGAACAGGTGATCTTTGGCAACCTGAGCGGCTTGAATCCGGGTGACAAGGTCATCGCCAAATCGTCATCCGCCCAGCCGCAGGCCAAGGCTCAATAAAGCCGCTTTCAGCGCGGTCGAGGATCACTCTCCATGTCTCTGTTCTTTATCAAGCGGCCCAATTTTGCCTGGGTGCTGGCCCTGTTCATTCTGCTGGCCGGCCTGATGGCCCTGCCCGCCTTGCCGGTGGCGCAGTACCCGGACGTTGCGCCCCCGCAGATCACCATCACCGCCACCTACCCGGGCGCGTCGGCCAAAGTGCTGGTGGACTCGGTGACCAGCGTCATCGAAGATGAGCTCAACGGCGCCAAGGGCATGCTGTATTACGAGTCGACCAGCAACTCGACCGGCAGCGCCGAAATCAATGTCACGTTCGTGCCCGGCACCAACCCCGACATGGCGCAGGTCGAAGTCCAGAACCGTATCAAGAAAGCCGAAGCACGCCTGCCACAGACGGTGCTCAGCCAGGGCTTGCAAGTCGAACAGGCCAGTTCCGGTTTCCTGATGATCTTCACCCTGAGTTACAAGGGCGACTCGGCCAACAAGGACACGGTCGCTCTGGCGGACTACGCGGCACGTAACGTCAACAATGAAATCAGCCGGGTGAAGGGCGTCGGCAGGTTGCAGTTCTTTGCTGCCGAAGCTGCCATGCGGGTCTGGATCGATCCGCAGAAGCTGGTCGGCTTCGGACTGTCCATCGATGACGTGAACGCTGCGATTCGCGCGCAGAACGTACAAGTCCCTGCCGGCAGTTTTGGCAGCAGCCCGGGCACATCGTTACAAGAGCTGACCGCAACCCTGGCGGTCAAGGGCACGCTGGACAACCCGGAAGAGTTCGGACGCATCGTGTTGCGGGCCAATGAAGATGGTTCTGCGGTACATCTTTCAGACGTCGCACGGGTCGCGATCGGCAGCCAGGATTACAGCTTCGAATCACGCCTGGACGGCAAGCGTGCCGTCGCCGGTGCCGTTCAGCTATCGCCGGGTGCCAATGCGATTGAAACCGTCAAGGCAGTCAAGCAACGGCTGACCGAGTTGTCAGTCAACTTCCCCGAAGGCGTCGAGTTTTCGGTGCCGTATGACACCTCGCGCTTTGTCGACGTGGCCATCGACAAGGTCATCTACACCCTGATCGAAGCCATGGTGCTGGTGTTTCTGGTGATGTTCCTGTTTCTGCAGAACATCCGCTACACGCTGATCCCGACGATTGTGGTGCCGGTGTGTCTCGCCGGCACGCTGGCGATCATGTACCTGCTGGGCTTCTCGGTGAACATGATGACCATGTTCGGCATGGTGCTGGCCATCGGTATTCTGGTCGACGACGCGATTGTGGTGGTCGAAAACGTCGAACGGATCATGGCCGAAGAAGGCCTATCCCCGACCGCCGCAACCATCAAGGCGATGCAGCAGGTGTCCGGCGCGATTTTCGGTATCACCCTGGTGCTGGCTGCGGTATTTCTGCCGCTGGCATTCATGGGTGGCTCGGTCGGCGTGATCTACCAGCAATTCTCGCTGTCGCTGGCGGTGTCGATTCTGTTTTCGGGGTTTCTGGCGCTGACGTTTACCCCGGCGCTGTGTGCCACATTGCTCAAGCCGATCCCGGGCGGGCAGCATGAAAAGCGCGGCTTTTTTGGCGGCTTCAATCGTCTGTTCGGTAGATTTACCGACCGATACGAGCGCGTCAGTTCGAGCATGATCAAGCGTGCCGGTCGCTACATGTTGCTATACGTCGGCATCGTCGGCCTGCTGGGTTTTTTCTACCTGCGCTTGCCGGAGTCATTCGTGCCGGTCGAAGACCAGGGCTATCTGATCATCGACGTGCAACTGCCACCCGGCGCGACCCGGGCGCGCACCGACGCCACAGCGCAGTTACTGGAAAACTATATGTTGTCCCGCGAAGCCACGGGCGCCGTGACCATGCTACTGGGGTTCAGTTTCTCCGGCATGGGCGAAAACGCCGGCCTGGCGTTTCCGACCCTGAAAGACTGGTCAGTGCGTGGCAAGGGCCAGTCGGCAAGCGAAGAAGCCGCGGCGTTCAATCAGCACTTTGCCGGCCTCGGCGACGGTACGGTCATGGCAGTCACGCCACCGCCCATCGAAGGGCTGGGCACCTCCGGCGGTTTCGCACTGCGCCTGCAGGACCGTGCAGGCCTGGGTCGCGAGGCGTTGCTGGCAGCGCGCAATGAGTTGCTGGGCAAAGCCAATGGCAACCCGAAAATTCTTTACGCAATGATGGAAGGCCTGGCCGAAGCGCCCCAGTTACGCCTGAATATCGACCGCGAAAAGGCGCGGGCGCTGGGGGTCAGCTTCGAGTCGATCAGCAACGCCCTCTCCACCGCATTCGGCTCCTCGGTGATCAGCGATTTCGCCAACGCCGGGCGCCAGCAGCGAGTCGTGGTGCAGGCCGAACAAGGCGCGCGGATGACCCCGGACAGCGTGCTCAAGCTGTATGTGCCCAACAGCAGCGGCACGTTGGTGCCACTGGGCGCGTTCGTTTCGACGCACTGGGAAGAAGGCCCGGTCCAGATCGCCCGCTACAACGGCTACCCGACGTTCCGGATCGCAGGCGACGCACCACCGGGTGTCAGTACCGGCGAGGCCATGGCCGAAATCGAACGTATCGTCGCCGGTCTGCCTCCAGGCATCGGCTATGAGTGGACTGGCCTGTCCTATCAGGAAAAGGTCGCCAGCGGTCAGGCGACCGGTCTGTTCGCCCTCGCGCTGTTAGTGGTGTTCCTGTTGCTGGTCGCACTGTATGAAAGCTGGGCGATTCCACTGGTGGTCATGCTGATCGTACCGGTGGGCGCGCTGGGTTCGGTGCTGGCGGTAACAGCGGTGGGCATGCCCAACGATGTGTATTTTAAAGTCGGGTTGATCACCATCATCGGGCTGGCGGCGAAAAACGCGATTCTCATCGTCGAGTTCGCCAAAGAGCTGTGGGATCAAGGTCATTCATTGCGTGATGCTGCCCTGCAGGCAGCACGGCTGCGCTTGCGGCCGATTGTCATGACGTCGCTGGCCTTCATTCTTGGCGTGGTGCCGCTGACGCTGGCTACCGGCGCAGGTGCCGCGAGCCAGCGTGCAATCGGCACGGGTGTCATCGGCGGGATGCTCAGTGCGACCCTGCTGGGGGTTATTCTGGTGCCGATCTTCTTCGTCTGGGTGCTGTCGGTACTACGCCGCAAACCGCACGGCCAACAGACTGATGAAGCAGCGCAAATGCCGGACAAGGAATAAACACAGGCCGCCAGGACTCAGGCTATCCGGCCAGTCGATCAGGTAATCCATATTACTGATCGGCCTCGGCCTTGGCCTGAGTCCAGCCTGGCAGCGTACCAATGGCGGTTTCCGAGGCAACGCTTACCCGGTTACGGCCCTGGGACTTGGCGGCATAAAGCGCCCGGTCGGCCAGTTCTATCAGGCCGCGCTGATCCTGCTGTCGATCCGTGCCCATGAAAGTCGCCACGCCGAGACTCACCGTGACAATCCCGTATGGGCTATCGAGATGCTCTATCTGCTCGTTCTGAATGGACCTCAAGATGCTCTCGGCAAGCTGATGCGCACTGGACTCATCGGTATCGGGCAGCACCACTGCGATCTCCTCGCCGCCATAGCGGGCGGCGACATCACAGGGCCGGCGAACGCACTGCTCGACCAGGCGGGCAAGGGTCACCAGGCATTCGTCGCCAGCCAAATGGCCGTAATGGTCGTTGTAGCGCTTGAAATGATCGGCGTCGATCAGAATCAGTGACAGCATGCTGCGCTCGCGCCGGGCACGCTTGAATTCCACATCGAGAAACTGATCGAAGCGTCTGCGATTGGCCAATCCGGTGAGCTTGTCTTCAGAGGCGATCAATTCCAGATGCTGGTTGAGCAGGATCAGCGCGGCCTGAGACTCCAGCAACTGGTCTTCGGCACGTATGCGGCTGTGGATGTGCCTGATCAAACGCACACCCAGCCCGATCACCAGGCCCAACAACAACAGCATGACCACGAGCGACTGCCGGGTCTGCCCCAGCCAGGCAAGCATGGCTTCCTTCTGGCCGAGCGCAACGATGGTCACAATCGGGTACACATCACTGCGTTTGAATGCATAGAAACGCGCCACACCGTCGATTTGAGAGACGAAATGAGCCGTCCCGGACGACTCGTTACGCCGGGTAGTGAATACAGGCGTCGTGGAAAGATCACGGCCGATTTCTGCTTCCAGGTGGGGATACCTCACGCGCAGGTGCCCGGCCGGTGTGGTCAGACTGATGACACCGGTGTCTCCGATCTGAATGCCCGAGTAAAAACTCAACAGATGATTGATACCGATGGTCACAGCCATGACCCCGGCAAAACTGGAGTCGGGATTGTTGATACGACGACTGACCGATATCACCCATTCCCCGGACGCACGACTGCGAATCGTGGGGCCTATATAGGTCGCCCGGCTGGGCTCTTCGAGGTGATGTTTGAAAAACTCACGCCCGGCACTGTTCACACCCACGGCTTTCGGGTTGGTCGAAAAGATGGAAACTCCGTTCGCATTCAACAGGGTGACCGTATCGATCTGCGGCAATGCGCCCATTTCGCGGGCAATGACCCACCTCAGTCGCTCTATCTGATCAGGCCCGGTGCCGTCTTTTTCGACACGCTCCGTCAGGCCGATCAGCATCAGCTCGCTCTGCTTGAAGATGCCATCTGTATAGGTGCTCAGCGCCGCAGCCAGATTGACCGTGCTGGTCTGGATGTTCTCCAGCGTGTTACGGCGCGCAGTCCATGCCTGCCAGACCATCAGCATCACCACGCAGCCGCACACTACAAAGATCAGCCATGACGCAAGCCGAAGGTCGCGTTTCAAAACCTTCCTCCACAACAATTGAGAACCAGTGTCTCTGGTTTTTCTGAAAACCGGACCTGATTGCTCAGGAACCCTCGGCAACCCTTTATCTTCATCAACTACCGTTTTTGGCGATGCACTCGGCTTCACCTGAGCGTCGGGCACCCAAGGTACGAAAAGAATGCACGCCAGATAATGGCATTACAATGCCACTTGTGAATGACAGTTGATTATCAGGCTCTGCACGGAAAGTCGGCGAGCAAAGGTCAGGCAAGGCAAAAACAGGCGAGAACCGGCCGGGGGTCGCGCTCGACTCTACCTGTTGTAAATGAGCATTCCGATCGGACTCGCGCTTGATCGGACTCGCGCTCGAGCCTGTTTTTAACGCAGCATCACCGAGCGCAGCCACTTTACGCACAGAGCCTAGGGGCTAAAAGTACGCGTACAGGCGCCATCTGGATCACAGTAGCGGCTGATTTTCTGAATGGGCCGTGAGCGCTGAGCGCTCACGGCGAGGAAGGCAGGGATCGGGAGGCGTTACGGAGGGTCAGGCAATAGCGGCAGCGGGTTTGCGTTGGGCAGCCACTTCCAGCTCACGAACCAGCGGCAACACACGCTCACCGAAATAAGCGACTTCTTCCTGGAAATGCAAAAACGCCGACAACACCAGATCGACGCCGACTGACTTCAGCTCGACGATGCGCTCGGCAATCTGGCGCGGCGTGCCGATCAGGTTGGTCTTGAAACCGTCGTTGTATTGCACGAGGTCCTGAAAAGTGGATTTGGCCCAGTTGCCCTCGCCTTCCGGGCTGGCTTTGCCGGCCTGTTTCGCTGCATCACCGAATGCGTTGACCGCTTCTGGATCAGCCTTGTCGATAATCTCGGCAAGCACGGCACGCGCTTCCTCCTCGGTATCACGGGCAATGATGAACGCATTGACACCGATCTTCACCGAATGACCATTGGCAGCCGCCTTGGCACGAATGTCATCGACTTGCGCCTTGATGCCTTCGAGGGTGTTACCGTTGGTGAAATACCAGTCCGAAACACGCGCCGCCATGTCGCGAGCGGCCCTTGAGCTGCCGCCCTGAAAGATCTCGGGATGCGGGCGCTGGATGGGCTTGGGTTTGAGGGTGTAATCGTGGAAGCGATAGAAATCCCCCTTGAACGTGAAATTGTCGGTGGTCCAGATACCCTTCAAGGCACGAATGAACTCTTCGGAGCGGCGATAACGCTCGTCGTGCTCCAGCCACGGCTCGCCAATTGCCTGAAACTCGCCCTTGAACCAGCCGCTGACGATGTTGACCGCCACCCGCCCTGCCGTGAGCTGGTCAATGGTTGCCAGTTGCTTGGCCACTACTAATGGCGTCCATGGCCCCGGCAGAATCGCGGCAATGACCTTGAGTTTTTCAGTCGCTGCCAGCAAGGCATGGCTGAACGCTACCGATTCATGCTGGTACTCGGCACCGTACCCGGCGGTGAAGCGGATCTGAGTCAGGGCGTATTCGAAACCGGACCGCTCGGCGATCTGCGCCAGCTTGCGGTTGTAATCGATCGTCCAGCTGGTGCGCTGTTCGATCTTGCTGACGACCAGTCCACCGCTGACGTTCGGCACCCAGTACGCAAATTTGATGGACGGCTGACTCATATCAGTACTCCTCTGACGATGGAATCCCGAACGCAGGAGTCGAACGGGCTTACAACATCGACAGAGCAGCAACCATGCCATTTGCACAAAAGCATTCATATCAATCAGTTAGCAAGCCTGCCCCGCTGCGTCAACTGTCCGTACGCTTGCAAGCTGTCGAGCTGCTGTTGCCAGGCCAACAGCCAGTGCTGACACACTCCGGCAAGCAGCCAGGCGGATCAGGCATACGAGCCGACGAAAGGATGACCGTAGTAGCTATTCAGAACCGCGGGACGGGAGTAAATTCGGATCCAAACTGTTGCATTCATCCGCAGGAGCACTGATGAAGCTTAATGCCTGTCTTTTGGCCTTATTGATCCCCGCCTTCTCGCTACACGCCGAAGGAAAAAGCATAACTGTCCACGCGGACCCTACCGCCCACCACGCACTGGTGGAGAAAAGCGGAAGCGCAGACCTGCGAGTCGTCGTCACTCGCCGGGAAGGCCTGCTTGGTGTGATCTATTCCAAACGTCTCTACAACTGTGAGAAACACACAGTGAATCTGGTCGGCACCGGCTCGACCCTGGAAATCATGGAGCGCGCTCGTGCGGTCAGCGGCATGGGGCCAATCATCCAAGACACCACGGACGATTACATTGCTTCCGAGGCGTGCAGTTGATCTGACTTGAGGCTGTGCTCTCAGCTGTTCCCTCCCGGTAACTCCCCCCAAAAAGCGCCCGCACCAGGCGCTTTTTTTGTGGTCGGCCATTACCTTTTACGCGTGCTCCTCTCGTCTGCAAAAAAGACTTGCACAGCTAATATTACGGTATACCATCAGACAGACAAAACCGCACGCCGGTTTAGCCTGCGCAAGCGCCACGATTTGAACGAGGTAAAGTGTCATGAAGTTTTCATTGTTCGTGCACATGGAACGTTGGGATGAAAGCGTCAGTCATCGCCAGCTTTTCGAAGACCTGACCGAGCTGACGTTGATGGCCGAACACGGCGGCTTCAGCACCGTGTGGATCGGCGAACACCATGCGATGGAATACACCAT
This sequence comes from Pseudomonas syringae CC1557, assembly GCF_000452705.1. NCBI lineage: Bacteria > Pseudomonadati > Pseudomonadota > Gammaproteobacteria > Pseudomonadales > Pseudomonadaceae > Pseudomonas > Pseudomonas syringae. The sequence goes on along the minus strand of NZ_CP007014.1, from coordinate 2,254,619 downwards.
CTCGCCAAGCCCGATGCCGCTGCTGGCTTATCTGGCCGCGAAGACCACACATATCCATCTCGGCGCAGGCACGATAATCGCGCCGTTCTGGCATCCGTTGCGAGTAGCCGGTGAATGCGCATTGCTGGACGTGATCAGCAACGGGCGCATGGAAGTCGGCCTCGCACGTGGCGCGTATCAAGTGGAGTTCGACCGGATGGCAGGCGGGATGCCTGCTTCCGAAGGCGGCAAGGCGCTGCGCGAGATGGTCCCGGTGATTCGTGCCTTGTGGCAAGGCGACTATGCGCATGATGGCGATATCTGGAAATTCCCCACGTCGACCTGCGTGCCCAAGCCGATCAATCCCCCACCGATGTGGATTGCCGCCCGCGACCCTGACTCGCACAATTTCGCGGTGCAGAACGGCTGCAATGTGATGGTCACGCCGCTGATGAAGGGCGATGAGGAAGTGGTCGATCTGAAGAACAAGTTCGAAGCTGCGCTGGCCAATAACCCTGACGTGCCTCGCCCGCAATTGATGGTGCTGCGCCATACCCATGTGCATGCGGCAGACAATCCTGAAGGCTGGAAAGTGGGCGCAAGCGCCATCGCGAAGTTCTACCGCACGTTTGATGCGTGGTTTGGCAATAAACAGACGCCGGTGAATGGCTTTCTCGCGCCGAGCCCGGAAGAGAAGTTCAAGGATCGTCCAGAGTTCGAGCTGGAGAACATTCGCAAAAACACCATGATCGGTACCCCCGAAGAGATCATTCCGCGTATCCGTCATTATCAGGAGCTGGGGGTCGACGAGTTCAGCTTCTGGTGCGACAACAGCCTGCCGCACGCAGAGAAGAAGAAGTCGCTTGAGCTGTTCATCAAGCACGTGGTGCCGGCGTTTCGCTGAGCTGAACAAGAACGGTAACGCTCATGCCAATCCTCGCGTCCCTTGCGACGCAGAGCGTCGCGAAGGGCGTTCCCATGCTGGAGCGTGAGGAACGCGAGGTGTCGGGGCTTTTGATCGTTCCCGCGCTCTGCGTGGTAATGCCTTTCGTGACGCTCTGCGTCACACAGCGGTTCTGTGGTGTCAGGTGGATTGGCGTTTGACTCAGGTCACCTTTTCGCCCCTCGGCGAGTTACTTTGATGGGGCCAAAGTAACCAAACCCCCTGGCTCCGTTTCCGGCCGACTTCGTCGGGTTCCTTCGTCCTGTCACTGATCCGGGGGTCGCCGCAACGGGCCATCCATGGCCCGGTGCGGCTAGCCTGGCGTCCTGCCAGGCTACCCCCGGATCAGCGCCAGAACTCAGCCGTCACTTACGTCGCACTCTGCGTCGTCAGTGATATCGTGATGAAAAAGCGCTTTCTTTTATGTGCAGGGATTACGGGCAATGCACGGCATTGCGCTGCAACACAGATGTGACACAGAGCATCATCCAACGCATCGACACGCCAGCCATCTCAATGGTTATAAGCCCGCTCGTTATGTTCAGCCAGGTCCAGGCCCATTTCTTCCACTGACTCGTGAGCCCGCAGGCCGATCAGTATCTGGACGACCTTGAGGATGATCCAGCTGACTGCGAAGCAGTAGGCGGTGGTGAACAGCACGCCTTTGATCTGGGCAATCACTTGCGCACCCATGGTGACGTCCGGGACCAGTCCGCCCAGTGAGGGTACGCAGAACACGCCGGTGAGCACTGCGCCGATCATGCCGCCGATGCCGTGCAGGCCGAAGACGTCGAGGCTGTCGTCATAGCCGAGGCGTTTTTTCAGGACGGTTACGCTCAGGTAGCAGAACACTCCGCACAGCACGCCGATGGCCAGTGCCCCGCCGACTCCGACGTAGGCACACGCCGGTGTGATGCCGACCAGCCCCGCCAAGGCGCCGCTTGCCAGCCCCAGTGCGCTGGGCTTGCCGACCTTGAACCACTCTGTGAACATCCAGCCGAGTATCCCCGCGCACGCCCCCACTTGCGTGTTGAGCATGACGATGCCGGAGGTGCCGTTCAGGCCACCGCCCGAGCCGATGTTGAAGCCGAACCAGCCGACCCAGAGCATCGCCGCACCGGCCATGGTCAGGCTCAGGTTGTGCGCAGGCATCGGCGTATTCTGGTAGCCCTTGCGCTTGCCCAGTACCAGACACGCCGCCAGTGCCGCCACACCGGCATTGATATGCACGGCGGTGCCCCCGGCAAAATCAAGCACGCCCCAGTTGTGCATCAACGCGCCCGCCCCGCCCCAGACCATATGGGCCACCGGCGCATACACCAGTGTGAACCACAGCGCCATGAACAGCAGCGCGGCGGAGAATTTCATGCGCTCGGCGAAGGCCCCGGCGATCAGTGCCGGGGTAATGATGGCGAAGGTCATCTGGAAGGTCACGAACACGCCTTCCGGAATGTCGCCCACCAGGCTGTCGGGCGTCATGCCGGCCAGAAACGCGCGACTCAGACCGCCGACGAAGCTGTTGAAGGTCACCTGCCCTTCGACCATGTTGCTGGTGTCGACCACCATGCTGTAGCCATAGATGACCCACAGCACGCCCACCACACCGGCGATGCCGAAGCATTGGGTGAACAGCGAGAGCATGTTTTTGGCACGCACCAGCCCGCCGTAAAACAGCGCCAGGCCCGGAAGGCACATGAATAACACCAGCACTGCTGCGGTGACCATCCAGGCCGTGCTGCCGGTTTTCAGAACAGGGGCGTCAGCTGCGCGCACGATCGGAGCGAAGGCGCCGAGCGCGAGTAAAGCCGTAAGGGATTTGCCGTGTAGACGATTGACCATGTTCAAAGCTCCCGCAAATGAATGGAAAGTGTCTGGCAGCAAAGAGGGTCATTCAGATAAGCGAGGCTCTTCGGCCTCTTGAGGGTTGAGTTCTCGTTGCACGGACGGCGCATGCACATGTCTTGAAGCCCTGGAAAACGGGGCTGACACGAGGACGATTCTCGTTCCCACGCGCCGCGTGGTAATGCCTTTCGTGACGCTCTGCGTCACACGGCGGTTCTGCGATGTCAGTGCTGTTTGTTTACGGCTCGACGCACCTTTTCGCCCCTCGGCGAGTTACTTTGATGGGGCCAAAGTAACCAAACCCCCTGGCTCCGTTTCCGGCCCGACTTCGTCGGGTTCCTTCGCCCTGTCACTGATCCGGGGGTCGCCGCAACGGGCCATCCATGGCCCGGTGCGGCTAGCCTGGCGTCCTGCCAGGCTACCCCCGGATCAGCGCCAGGACTCAGCCGTCACTTACGTCGCAATCTGCGTCGTCAGTGCCATCGTGATCGAAAAGCACTTTATGGCATCAGTCAGTGCCATCTCGATCGAAAAACACGTTATGGCATCAGTCAGTGCCATCTCGATCAAAAAGCACGTTATGGCATCAGTGAGTGCCATCGCGTTCCAAAAGATTGTAATGGCATCAGTCAGTGCTATCGCGGTCCAAAAGATCGTTATGGCATCAGTAACCCGAACCCGAACCCGAACCCGGAATCCACGACGTCCCGGCCAAGGGCACGCGCGCCATGGCCGCAGACTCGACGGTCAGTGCCACCAGGTCTTCCGGGTCGAGGTTATGCAGGTGTGATTTACCGCATGCGCGGGCCATGGTCTGCGCTTCGAGGACGAGCACACGCAGGTAGTTGGCCAGACGCCGTCCGCCTTCGACCGGGTCGAGACGTTTGGACAGCTCCGGGTCCTGAGTGGTGATGCCAGCCGGGTCACGGCCGTTCTGCCAGTCGTCGTAGAAGCCGGCTGCCGAGCCGATCTTTTTCAGTTCTTCGTCCAGACGCGGATGGTTATCGCCAAGTGCGATCAACGCTGCTGTACCAATTGCCACAGCATCGGCGCCCAGCGCCATGGCTTTGGCGACGTCAGCACCGTTGCGAATCCCGCCGGAGACGATTAGTTGCACCTTGCGGTGCATGCCCATCTCCTGCAACGCCTGAACCGCCTGCGGAATGGCCGGCAGAATCGGGATGCCGACGTGCTCGATGAACACTTCCTGAGTCGCCGCCGTACCGCCTTGCATGCCGTCGAGTACGATCACGTCCGCTCCGGCTTTCACCGCCAGCTTCACGTCATAGTAAGGACGGCTGGCACCGATCTTCACGTAGATCGGCTTCTCCCAGTCGGTGATTTCACGAATTTCGGCAATCTTTATCGCCAGGTCATCCGGCCCGGTCCAGTCGGGGTGACGGCATGCGGAACGCTGATCGACGCCGACCGGCAACGTACGCATGCCAGCCACGCGTTCGGTCACTTTCATGCCCAGCAACATGCCACCGCCGCCCGGCTTGGCGCCCTGCCCCAGGACGATTTCGATGGCATCGGCCTTGCGCAGGTCATCCGGGTTCATGCCGTAACGCGATGGCAGGTACTGATAGACCAGATGCTGCGACTGGCCACGTTCTTCCGGGGTCATTCCGCCGTCGCCGGTGGTGGTGCTGGTCCCCGCGATGGTCGCGCCACGGCCCAGTGCTTCCTTGGCGTTGGCCGACAACGCGCCGAAGCTCATGCCCGCGATGGTCACCGGAATTTTCAGGTACAGAGGCTTTTTGGCGAAACGATTACCGAGCACCACGTCGGTGCCGCACTTCTCGCGGTAGCCTTCCAGCGGGTAGCGCGACACGCTGGCGCCGAGCAACAGCAGGTCGTCGAAGTGCGGCAGCTTGCGCTTGGTGCCACCACCGCGAATGTCGTAGATGCCGGTTTCCGCAGCACGCTGAATTTCCTGAATGGTCAGGCGATCGAAAGTGGCCGACTCGCGCAGGACTGGAGCAGGTTTGTGGCTAATAGGGTCGCTCATGGTAATGCTCCTGGATCAGTACGCGGAGGCGTTATCGACTTTGAAGTTGTAAAGCTGACGGGCCGAGCCGTAGCGTTTGAAATCCGCTGCCTTCTCGTTGAAGCCCGCGCGATTGAGCAACTCCTGCAACTCCTGCAAATGCTCTTCACGCATCTCCTTGGCGATACAGTCAGAGCCCAGTGACTCGACCTTGCCTTTGACGTAGATCCGGGTTTCATACAGCGAGTCGCCCAGCGCATCGCCCGCATCACCACAGACCACCAGGCGACCGGCCTGACCCATAAAGCAGCTCATGTGCCCGATGCTGCCGCCAACCACGATGTCGATCCCCTTCATGGAAATCCCGCAACGCGCCCCGGCATCGCCTTCAATCACCAGCAGGCCACCATGTGCCGTCGCGCCGGCCGCCTGCGAGGCGCTGCCCTTGACCCGCACGGCGCCGGACATCATGTTTTCCGCGCAACCAACGCCGACGTTGCCATGCACAGTGATTGACGCTTTCTGGTTCATCCCGGCGCAGTAATAGCCGGCATGCCCCTGAATATCGATGGAGATCGCTTCGTTGACACCGACTGCGAGGTTATGTGCGCCATCGGGATGGGTCACCAGCCATTCGCGGTCCTGCAGTTCCTTGACCTGATCGTGCAGAGCCTGATTGAGATCACGCACGCTGGCGCTGGAAAGATCGACAGTTTTCATGAGCGTGCTCCCTCGGCTGGCTCGCGTTCCCAGATGTACATGGTGGCCGGGACCGGTTCCCAGACCCTGGCGTTCTCGATCCCCGGCAGGCTGGAAAGCGCCTGATACTCCGAGGCCATAGCAACGTAATCATCGGTTTCGGCAAGAATGGCCGGTTTGCAGGCAATCGGGTCGCGAATCACTGCAAAGCCGTTGCGCGTGCCAATGGCGAAGGTGAAGAAACCGTCGAGGTCTTCCAGCGACTTGTCGAGTGCCTGTTTGAGGCTGTCGCCCTGTTGCAGCCGCCAGGCCAGATAACCGGCCGCCACTTCGGTGTCGTTGTCGGTCTCGAAATGAATGCCTTCGCGACGCAGGTTCTGGCGCAGACGGAAGTGGTTGGACAGCGAGCCGTTGTGCACCAGGCACAGGTCGGAGCCGGTTGAAAACGGGTGGCTGCCTTCCATGGTCACGGCGCTTTCAGTGGCCATGCGGGTGTGGCCGATGATATGGCTGCCCTTCATGGACGCGAGGCCGAAGCGCGAGGAAATCTCCCTCGGCAGGCCCATGCCCTTGAGAATCTCGATGCTCTGCCCGGCGCTCATGATGCGCACGCTCGGCGCCAGCTCAGCCAGCGCTGCACGCACCGGAGCCTCCTCGGCCTGAATCTTCAGCACCACAGCGCTGGCGTTCTGAAACCAGTCCAGTGGTGCATTCAATCGGGTGTCCAGCGCCGCAATCAGCGCCTTGAAATCATACTGTTCAGTGGTGGCCTGCAAGGTCAGCTTGACCCAGCCATCCGCCACTTCATCGCCGTAAATGGCAAACCCGGCACTGTCCGGCCCACGATCGGTCATGGCCTCAAGCATGGGTTCAAACAGCTTGCCGAGCTGCGACTCCAGCGCCGGGTTTTTCAGATATAAGCCAACGATTCCGCACATAAGCCTCACCTTGTTCGGAGCGGCAAGCTTTTAGCTGCAAGCTGCAAGCTGAAAACCAACCGCGTAGACAGAAAAATTAAATACACCGCAACAGCTAGAAAAATTCGATATAGCGCTTCACTTCCCAGTCGCTCACGTGGCGGCTGTACTCCACCCATTCCATGCGCTTGAGGCGGATGAATTCGTCAACGATCTCGTTGCCCAGCACCTCGGCGAACAACGGATCGGCTTCGAGTGCATCACAGGCTTCCTTGAGCGACTGCGGCAGGGTCTTGATGCCCCGTGCGGCGATTTCTTCCAGGCTCAGTTTGTAAAGGTTCTCGTTGCATACCTGATCGATTTCCAGCTGCCGGTCGATGCCGTCCAGCCCTGCGGCAATGATCGCGGCGCTGACCAGGTACGGATTGCAACCGGCGTCGGGCAGGCGAAATTCCAGGCGACCATAAGGCACGCGCACCATCGCCGAGCGGTTGTTGGCGCCGAACGCGATAAAGGCCGGAGCCCAGGTCGCTCCCGACAGTGAATTGCCGACCACCAGCCGCTTGTAGGAATTAACCGTCGGCGCGGCGAAAGCACACAACGCCGGGCCGTGAGCCAACAAGCCTGCCGCGAAGTGATAGGCCAGCCTGGACAACCCCATGCCGCTCGGATCGCTGGCATCGTGGAACAGGTTCTTGTTATTGGCACTGGCGATCGACAGGTGAAAGTGCATGCCATTGCCGGCACGTTTGGGGTCGGGCTTGGGCATGAACGAGCAGATCATGCCCATGTCATTGGCGATCTCCCCGGCGGCCATGCGGAAGAAGGTGAAACGGTCAGCCGATTCCATGGCGTCGCTGTAGGTGTAATTGATCTCGAACTGACCGTTGGCGTCTTCGTGATCGATCTGATAGATGTCGAAACCCACGGGCTGCAAAGCTTCGGTCAGCCGCTCGAGAAATTCCCGGGAACGCGACAGGCCTTTGTAGTCGTAGCAAGGCTTGTCGAGCGTGTCGCTGGCGTCGACCATTTGCAGACTGCCAGCGGCATCGCGCTTGAACAGACTGAATTCAGGCTCCAGGCCGGTGTTCAGCGTCCAGCCACGCTGACTGAGGCGCTCGACCTGCTGTTGCAGCACATAACGGCTGTCGTAAGGCCACGGTTTGCCCTCCACATGCCCGATGCACACCACCCGCCCGTAACCCGGCTGCCACGGCACCGGCGTCAGTGACGCCAGGTCACCCTTGGCCATGAAGTCAGGGCCGTGAGGCTCCATGCCCATGCCGCAGATGGCAAAGCCGGCAAAACCGGCACCCGCTTCAGCCACCATTTCCAGACCGGAAACAGGGACCGATTTGGTCTTCGACGAGCCATGAATATCCACGAACTGAGCCAACACGTACTTGATGCCGTGCTGCTCGATCAGACGCTGTGTTTCGGGTGGCAACATGAGCTTGTCTCCTGGCATAAGCAAAACGTTTCAGAGAGGAATCGAAGTTTCACGGCCTGACGAGATATATTCCGAACAGGAAACTTAATTTCTCTTTAGGAATGCAAAGCGCTTGCCAATTGGGGATGCCAGGTACTTTTGAATGCGTGAAGGGCGCAATCCAGCTGTTTGCAGGGTCTGTTTCTGTGGGAAACTCGTTTTCTCTCAGGGAATAAACGATTAACTGAGTCCGCACGGAAAGCGCAGCCTGCACATCCCCAGTGCGAAACAAAAATTATTGAGCGGAAACTGTGCACAACCGATGAATACGCCGAACGAACTGCATCCCAAATTGAAGCTCGAGCAATACCTGGGCATTCAAATCAAACGCCAGCGCCAGGCGCAGGAATTGAAGCTGGCCGATGTCGCGCGTATTGCCGGTATCAGCCAAGGCATGCTGAGCAAGATCGAGAACGCGCAGGTTTCGACGAGCCTCGACAACCTCAGCCGCCTGTGCGACGTGCTGGGCATGCCCATGTCCAAACTGTTCAGTCAGTACGATCAGCAAGGCAGCAGTGCGCTACTGGTCAAGGCTGATGAAGGGCTGGAGGTGGTCAGGCGCGGTACCGAGAAGGGTCATACCTATCACCTGCTCAACCACACCCGTGGGCCGAAGAAGAGTTTCGAGGCGTACATGGTGACGATGGACGATGCCAGCGAAGAGTTTCCGACCTTCTCACACCCTGGCACGGAGTTTCTGCACCTGCTGGAAGGCGAACTGATCTACCGCCACGGCAACCAGCTGTATCCGATGCAGACCGGTGACAGCCTGACTTTTGACGGCGATATCCCCCATGGCCCCGAGCAGCTGGTGCAGGTGCCGATCAAACTGCTGTCGATCATGAACTACGGGGCGCACGGAGACTGACGCCAGGCGAGACGCGGTACGCCAGCAGGCGTACCGCTGTTGCGAGGGCTAGAAGTATTTCAGCCAGCTGATATCACGACGGCGAGCCTTGAGCGCGGCGAACCAGCGCACTGCCGGGAACAGCAACACGGCCAGTATCACCGAGGTCAGCCAGACACCCCACATGTGGTCGAAACCGAAGTAGGTGCCCTGATTGGTACCCCAGATAGCCAAGGCAATCAGGTACAGGATTTTCAGCACGTAAAGGTGCAGCAAGTAGAAAAACATCGGCGCCGAACCGAGCACCACCAGCGGCCGCAACACGCTTTTTTCCTGACCGCGTTCGAAGGCGATGAGGATCAGCAGACCAATCCCCAGCGTCAGGCAGATGAACAGCAGCGAGGGCGGGTATTTGGTGATGTTGAAAAAGCTCATGACCGTCTGTATGCCGGTGTCGCCGACACTCCACGGTTTTTCACCGTAGCCGTTGATCAGGCGCAGAACCACGAAGCCCAGCAGCGCCCCTGCCCCGCACTTCCACAGGTTCGCACGACGTTTCGCCGCGTCGTAACTGCTTGAGAACCAGGGGCCCGCGGCGTAGCCCAGTGCGATGATGCCGATCCACGGCAACAGCGGATAAGACGTACGCAAACGCAGGTTATCGGAAGCCTCGATCCAGCCACGGTCGTGCAGAATCGCCCACGGCACGTGCATGGCCGACTCGACACCGAAATGCACGGTGTCCAGCAGGTTATGCCCGGCGATGATCACCACGCCGATGAGCACCAGCGCCCAGCGCGGCAGGAACACCATCAGTGACAGCGCGACCATGCTCAGGCCGATGGCCCAGATCACTTGCAGGTAGATGATGGTTGGCGGGAACTGGAAGGTCCAGGCAAAGCTAACCAGCGTGAACTCCAGCGCAATCAGAAACAGACCGCGCTTGAGCAGGAACGCCGAAACGTCGGTCTTGCCCTGATATTTCTCGCCATACAGGAACGCCGAAAGCCCGGTCAGCAGGACGAACAGTGGCGCACACAAATGCGCCAGCGTCCGGCTGAAAAACAGCTCGGGCGCGGTGGTTGTGACGTCCATCGGGTCGATGACCTGGTGGTGCATGAAGAACGTTTCGCGGACATGGTCCAGCAACATGAAAAGAATGATCAGCCCGCGCAGAGCATCGATCGAGCGTAGCCGTGATGCGGGTGCCCGGGTTGAGTGAACAGCTGTTGTCATGAAAGATCCATATCCGTGGGCGGAAGTGCAATGAGTCGAGGGTTCCTGGGTCAGAACTCGTTCTGAAGCGCCTTGTAGCCGCGCACCAGATCAATATTGGTGTGCGCGACATCTTCGGAAAACTCCGAAGCCGAAATGCTCACCGGTGGAAATTGCGAAAGGTCAGTGCCCGGCCCGATCCGGGTGGTGGACGGCACGTAAAAGTGCTCCGGCAAATCGCGACCGTCGACCACTGAGTTGTGCCTGACCACACTGCCGTTGCCGACCTGGCAATTGAACAGCACGCTATTGAAACCGATGAACACGCGATCTCCGACTATGCAAGGTCCGTGCACAATAGAACGGTGGGCAATCGAGGTGAACTCGCCGATGGTGACAGCAGCACCCGATTTCGAATGGATCACCACGCCATCTTGAATGTTGGAATTGGCACCGATCACGATGGGTTCCATGTCCCCGCTGGCATCGACTTCGTCGGCGCGGATCACCGCGTAGGGACCGACAAATACGTTGTCCTTGATGATCACTTTGCCACAGATGATCGCGGTTTTATCGATGTAGGCGGACTCGGCAATGACCGGCAGATGGCCGGACGGATTTTTACGGATCACGGTATGAAGCCTCAGGACAGGTAGTTGGAAGTCTGCGCAGCTGCATCATGAGGATGCAGGCTTTCGAAGTGACGCACGCTGACGCTTGAGGCGGAGTAACGCCCCTCAAGCGCCTGCTGGATTTTGCGTGCGGCGTCTTCGACGTACATCAGGTTCTGCCCGTTAAGCCGGGCGAAGGCCTGTTCGTCAGCACGTTTGACGGCGGTCTGCACCGGTGTGCCCAGCGCTTGCTCGACTGCATCGATCAACGCCATCAGGCCCAGCTCGCTGGCCTGTTCCGCCACCCGCACCTGCACTGTTGCGACGCTGCGCTGGCTGTGCGGCGTGGCATACGAGGCGTTGTCCCGCAGCCAGGCCGCAACCTGCATCGGGTCGACAAACGACTGCCGGCCGAAACGTGCGGCAAATGCCTCTTCCAGCAGTTGTCGGGACAGCGCAGCCGAACATGGGCACGTGGACGAGTAGGTGATGTCTGCTGAAACGTCGAGGCACAAACGCCCCGCTCGCCAAGTGGCCAAAAGCGTTACCGGATAGGATTTCCAGCCGCTCAGGCCTTTGGTAATCAGCGCCGGGCGACGGCACAACAGGTTGAAGGTCAGCGTGATGCGCGCGGCGCTGGAATGGCAATCGGCGTGGCTCTCGACCATCGCCTCCAGCAGCGCCGACAAGGTGTCGGGCGTGAGCACCTGATGCTCGGCAAAACCGTCGAGCAACCGATAGAGCCGCGACATGTGGATGCCCTTGACGCTGGGATCGGCCAGATCGACTTGCAGGTCCGCGTAGGCATGAACCGGATGTGTAGAACCCGGCTCGCCCAGCATCAGTGGCACTTCGACGCCTTGCATGCCGACCCAGTCGAGTGCGATCAGGGCCGAGGAAACTTCCGTCAGGGCAACGTCTGGGAGGGGGCTGTTCATGGTGTCGGTCGTCTCGCTGGCGAAGCATGATGTTGGCGGCCTGATAACGCAAAGCGTGCAACCGCTAATTCGTTACACTATAACATTATAATTCCAGACACTATCAAGCGGACGTGCAGCGCGCCTTTCACAAACGAACGGAAGCGCTGAGAAATCAGCAACGTTTCAGGTCTTTGCCAACTCTTCAATGACAAAATCCCGGAACGCCGCGACGGCCGCAGGCAAGTTGCGTCCGGCCATGCTTTGCAGTTCGATGCGCCGCGCCTTCATGCCTTCGTCGCTGATCGGCAGGGATTTCAGCTGCTTTTCATGCACCCGCTTGTCGAGGGTCATTTCGCTGGACAGGCTGATACCGCCCTCTTCGCTGACGAACCTCAGCAGCGCGCCGATGTAATTGCTGGTCAGCACCGGATCGAACAGCAGGCCCTGCACGCCGCAGCAGATATCAAACAACTGACGCAGCGTTGTGTCGGTGTTGGTCAGGGCGATGGCGTAAGGCTGTAACTCGGCCAGGGCGACCTCCTTGCGCGAGGCCAGCGGATGGTTGTGGCTGACCACCGCACAGATGGCGCCGCTGTGAATGTGTTCGACCTTGATTTCGTTCTGCGGCGTCAGGCTGAAGGTCAGGCACAGGTCTGCATCGCCCGAGCGCACCCGTTCTGTCGCCTGCGCCGGGGCACAGACCTCCATCGAGAAATGAATGCCCTGGTACTGCCGCCGAAACCGCGCAATGCACTGCGGCAGAAAATCCAGGGCAAAGCCCTCCGAACAGGCGATGCGCACATGGCCGCGCTGCAAGCCTTGCAGCTCGGTAATCTCCAGCACCACCTGCTCGGCCTCCAACTGGGATTTGCGCGCATAGGCTGCCAGTCGAACGCCCGCCTCGCTGAGCATCATGCCGCGCGCCTGGCGCTCGAAGAGCACAGCATCCAGTTCTCGCTCCAGCTTGCTTATCTGCCGACTGACCGCCGAAGAAGCAACGTTGAGCCGAATCGAGGCCTCGCTGATCGATCCGCAACGCGCCACTTCGAGAAAGTAGCGCAAGGCTGTGGACTGGACGCCATAGAGTTGCATCAAGGCTCCTGCGTTGCCTTTTCGGCAATCAAAGGTTCGAAATATTGTGCTTGTGGCATTGATACGCTTTGCCTAGAGTCGTGTCGAGGCGCAACTCATCAAAAGCACCCAATCAAAAGAACACTGCGGCCTCGAGACTCCCCTCTTCTCGCATTTGCGACCCACTGCCCTTTGATACATCCACTTTGCCTTATGGAGACGACGGCATGGGAATCAAGGGTTTCGCTCGCAGCATCGCGCTGTTGAGCCTGTTCAGCAGTTTTTCCGCCCTGGCCGGCAAGGCCGATGACACGCTGGTCTACGCCTCCGACAGCGAACCGGAAAACATCAGCCCCTATCACAACGATTTGCGCGAAGGCGTGATTCTCGGTCGCCTGATCTGGGACAACCTGGTCTATCGCAACCCTGACAACGGCCAGTACGAACCCATGCTCGCCACTGGCTGGAAGCAGGTCGACGACACCACCATCGACTTCCAGCTGCGCGAGGGCGTGAAGTTTCACAATGGCGACCCGTTCACTGCCGATGACGTGGTCTTCACCCTCAATTACGTGGTGTCGCCCGAGTCCAAGGTGGTCACCGTGCAAAACGTCGACTGGATCAAGAGCGCCGAAAAGCTAGGTGAGTACAGCGTCCGCCTGCACCTGAAAAAGCCTTTCCCGCCTGCGCTGGAATACCTGTCCAACGCCGTCCCGATGTTCCCGAAAAAATATTTCGAACACGTCGGCATGGCGGGCTTCAGCCGCAAGCCGATTGGCACCGGCCCTTACAAGGTCACGGCCATTGCTACGGGTGAAGGCGTGAAGATGGACAAAAACCCGGACTACTTCAAGGACAGCCCGCAGGGCCAGCCGAAGATCAGCCACATCAACTTCAGGGTCATCGCCGATGCTGAAACGCGACTGGCCGAGCTGATGACCGGTGGCATCGACTGGACCTGGCGCGTCGCTCCGGATCAGGCGGAAAACCTCAAGGCCATGCCCAACCTGGTGGTGACCAGCGGTGCAACCATGCGTATCGGTTTTCTGATTCTCGACGCGCGCGGCACCTCCAGCGCCGATTCGCCGATGAAAAACCTGAAAGTGCGTCAGGCGATCAACTATGCAATCAACCGCGATGGCCTCGCCTCGCAGCTGGTCGGCGGCGAAAGCAAGCCGCTGCAAGTCGCCTGCTACCCCGACCAGTTCGGCTGTGACACCGCCGCCGCCACGGTCTACAACTACGACCCGGCCAAGGCCAAGGCGCTGCTGGCCGAAGCCGGTTACCCGAACGGCTTCGAAACTGAAATCTTCGCCTATCGGGACCGCGATTACGTGGAAGCGATCATCGGCAACCTGCGCGCCGTGGGCATCAACGCCAAGCTGCGTTACCTGAAGTACGCCGCCCTGCGCGACCAGCAACGCGGCGGCAAGGTGCCGATGTCATTCCAGGCCTGGGGTTCCTTCTCGATCCTCGACACCTCGGCCTCCGCCGGGACCTGGTTCAAGGGCAACCCGGACGACAACATCAAGGACCCGCAAGTCCAGAGCTGGCTGCAGACCGCCGACAACGCGCTGGACCCGCAGGTGCGCAAGGATAACTACCGCAAGGCATTGCAGCGCATCAGCGAGCAGGCGTACTGGGCACCGCTGTTCAATTATTCGATGAACTACGCCTACGTCTCGGACCTGAACTTCAAGCCTTATCCGGACGAGTTGCCGCGATTTGTCCTGTCGAGCTGGAAGTAAGCCTTTCGTGACGTAATTCGTCGAGACCGGCCACAAGGTGCGAGAGGCACTTGCAGCGCCGGCGTCGGCTCCGTCGTTCCATGGATACAAGGTCACTTGCCATGTTCGGATTTCTCTTGCGCCGCCTGGGCATCGCCCTGTGCGTAGCGATTACCGTGTCGGTGATCAGCTTTTCCCTGTTGCACCTGTCCGGCGACCTGGCCACCGCCATTGGCGGGCCGGAAGCCAGCAGCGAGCAGATCGAACAGATCCGCGTGCAATACGGCCTTAACAAACCGCTGGTCACCCAATACTTCGAGTGGCTGTCCAACGTGGTGCGCCTTGATCTGGGCGATTCGTTCTTCTTCCAGGAGTCGGTCTACAACCTGATCGCTTCGCGCCTGTCGATCACCCTCGGGCTGGGTGCCATGGCACTGAGCATCGCGCTGCTGATCGCCATTCCGCTGGGCGTTCTGGCGGCGGTGAAGCGTGATACGTGGATCGATCGGCTGGCGCTGAGCATTGCGGTGCTGGGCCAGGCCATGCCGAGCTTCTGGTTCGCACTGATGCTGATCGTGGTGTTCTCGGTCACCCTGAAATGGCTGCCGGTGTCAGGCAACTCGACCTGGGCGCACTTTGTCATGCCGGCTATTGCGCTCGGCTACTACGCCACCCCGGCGATCATGCGCCTGACCCGAGCGGGCATGCTCGACGTGCTCAATTCCGATTACATCCGCACCGCCCGCGCCAAGGGTCTGCGCCCCGCCACGGTGCTGTTCAAACACGCATTGCGCAACGCACTGATCCCGGTGGTGGCACTGGCTGCCGTGGAATTCGGTTTCATGCTCGGCGGCTCAGTGGTCATCGAAACAGTCTTCTCGCTGCAAGGCATCGGCCAACTGGCCTGGGATGCGATTGCCCGCGACGACTTTCCGGTGGTGCAGGCAGTCGTGCTGTTGATCGCGGTGATCTACATCGTCCTCACGCTGCTGGCCGACGTGCTCAACGCACTGCTCGACCCGCGCATCCGCGTGAAATAGGAGGCCCCATGAGCACAACCACCTCATCGCCGCTGGTGATCCAGGATTACCAGCCTCCGGGACGCAGCGTCTGGCGCACGTTGCGCAACAGCTTCGCCCATCGAGGCTTTGCGATTGGCGCGATGCTGTTGCTGATCATTCTATTCGGCGCGCTGTTCGCCCCCTGGCTGGCGCCCTACGACCCGTACACGCAAGACGTGATGCTGCGCATGAAACCGCCTGTGTGGATGGCCAACGGTACTTGGGAGTATGTGTTGGGCACCGACAAACTGGGCCGCGATTACCTGTCACGCTTGCTGTACGGCGCACGTATTTCACTGTTTATCGGCTTCTCGGCAGCGCTGATCTCTGGCGTTATCGGCACCATCATGGGCCTGCTGGCGGGCTACTTTGGCGGCAAGACCGACGCGTTGATCAGCTACCTGATCACCACGCGCCTGGCGATGCCGGTGGTGATGGTCGCGCTGGCCTCCGCTTCGTTGATCGGCGGCTCGCTGAAAGTCGTGATCATCCTGCTCGGCTGCCTCCTCTGGGACCGTTTCGCCGTGGTAGTGCGCGCCGCAGTGCAGCAAATCCGCGACGCCGAATACGTCGCCTCGGCGCAGGCGCTGGGCTGCTCGACGCTGCGCATTCTGGCCAGCGAAATCCTGCCCAATCTGGTCGGTGCACTGATCGTCGTCGCCACCCTGGAGATGGCCCACGCGATCCTTCTCGAATCGGCATTGTCGTTCCTCGGGGTCGGCGTGCAGCCACCGATTCCGTCCTGGGGCCTGATGATCGCCGAAGGCAAACCCTACATGTTCTTTTCCCCGTGGGTCATCGCCATCCCCGGCGTCGCCCTGATGGTGCTGGTGCTGGGCATCAATCTGGTCGGTGACGGCCTGCGCGACCTGATCCTGCCCGATGGGCGCAACTGACAGAGGAGATCCGCACATGGCGCTGTTGCATGTTGAAAACCTGCGTGTCGAGATCCCTTTGGGACACGACACGCTCCACGCAGTGCGCGGTCTGGACTTTCAGGTCGAGCGCGGCGAGATGCTGTGCATCGTCGGCGAATCGGGCTGCGGCAAATCCCTCACTTCGCTGGCGCTCATGGACTTGCTGCCGCGCAAGGCCAGGCGCACCGCGACAACCCTGAGCCTGGACGGCATCGACATGCTGACCCAGAGCGAACGGCAGATGTGCGACCTGCGCGGCAACCGTCTGGCGATGATTTTTCAGGAGCCAATGACCTCGCTGAACCCGGCCTACAGCATCGGCGATCAGCTCAGCGAAGTACTCACCCGGCACCGCAAGGTGTCACGCAAGGAGGCCCTGCAGCGTGCGGCGCAGATGCTGGAGAAAGTCGGCATCAGCAACGCCAGCGAGCGACTGCGCCAGTACCCGCATCAGTTGTCGGGCGGCCTGCGTCAGCGGGTGATCATCGCCATGGCGCTGATGTGCGAACCGGACGTGATCATCGCCGACGAGCCAACCACCGCGCTGGACGTGACCATTCAAGCGCAAATCCTGCGCCTGATCCGCGACATCCAGAAAGAGTTCGGCCTGGCGGTGATTTTCATCACCCACGACCTGGGGCTGGTGGCGCGTATCGCCGACCGGGTGGCGGTGATGTACGCCGGGCAGATCGTCGAGACCGCTCCGGCAATCGAACTGTTCGAGAACCCACAGCACCCTTACACCCGTGGCTTGCTGGCGAGTATTCCGATCCCCGGGCGTACCCGGCCGGGCCAGCCACTTGGTTCGATTCCGGGGCTGGTGCCCAGCCTGGTCGGCGAGCAACACGGCTGTGCCTTCCGTAACCGCTGCCCGCAAGCCGTGGCGGCCTGCGCCGATAACGTCCCGCCGGTTCACAGCCCCGACCACATGACCCGCTGCCTGTTTGCCGCTGCGGGCGCCGAACCTGTGCTGCAACGTGAGGGCATAACGTCATGATGAATCAGGCGCTGAACACAAGTGGCAAAAAAGACATCGCCCTGGAGCTGTGCGACATCCGGCGCGAATTCAGTATCAGCCGAGGCTTTTTCAAACCCGATGCCACCCTGAAAGCGGTCGATGGCGTGTCACTGCGCCTGATGCGCGGCGAAACGCTCGGGCTGGTCGGCGAGTCCGGCTGCGGCAAAAGCACCCTGGCCAAGATGTTGCTCGGCCTGCTCGCGCCCAGCAGCGGCGATGTGCTGGTCAACGGCAAGCACCTGGCCGGCACCGACCGCAAGGAAATGGCACGGCGTATCCAGCCGATCTTTCAGGACCCTTACTCCTCCCTGAACCCGCGCAAGACCCTGCGCGAAATCGTCACCCTGCCGCTGATAGTGCATGCCATCGGCAACCACGCCGAGCGCCGCCAGCGGGTCGAAGCGATGATGGATGTGGTTGGCCTGCCGAAACGGGTGATCGACAGCTACCCGAGTCAGCTTTCCGGTGGCCAGCGCCAGCGTGTGGCGATTGCCCGGGCGCTGGTGATGCGCCCGGACGTGTTGATCTGCGATGAGCCGACCTCGGCGCTGGACGTTTCGGTGCAGGCACAGATTCTCAACCTGTTGCAGGACCTCAAACAGGAGTTCGGCCTGACCTACCTGCTGATCAGCCACAACCTGGCGGTCATCGAGCACCTGGCCGACCGGGTGGCGGTGATGTACCTGGGCCGAATCGTCGAAGAACGCAGCCGCGAGTCGCTGTTTGCCAGACCCGGCCACCCCTATACACAAGCGCTGCTGGACTCGGTGCTGACCCCGGATCCGCATCTGGGCATTCCCGACCTGGGCCTGCACGGCACCTTCCCCAACCCCATGTCGCCGCCTTCGGGCTGCGCCTTTCATCCGCGCTGCCCCGGCTGCATGGCGGTGTGCAAGGACCACTATCCGCTGGTTGGCCGCATGGAAGGCGGAACCGTCCGTTGCCACCTGCGCGACACCTCGAAAACCCTGGAGCTGATGCCCTCATGAGTAGCCGTTCACATGCCATCGAAAACGCCACCGAGCAGTTCGACAACGGCACCTTTTTCGCCCTGCTCGGCGACAGCGTTGCGTACCCGACCCAAAGCCAGGAGGCCGCAAGCCTGCCGGAGCTTTATCGCTACCTGCACGAGTTCATTACCCCGCACGTCGAGCGGCTTGGTTTCAGCGCCAGGGTTCACGACAACCCGGTTGCCGGGCGCGGGCCCTTGATGATCGCCACTCGCATCGAAGATCCGGCCCTGCCGACGCTGCTCAGTTATGGCCATGGCGATGTGGTACGTGGCTACGACGCACAATGGCAATCGGGCCTGTCGCCATGGAAGGTCACCGAGCGCGGTGATCGCTGGTACGGCCGCGGCACGGCGGACAACAAGGGCCAGCACCTGATCAACCTGACCGCCCTCGAACAGACCCTCAAGGCGCGCGACGGCGAACTGGGTTTCAACGTCAAGCTGCTGCTGGAAATGGGCGAAGAAGACGGCTCACCCGGCCTCAGCGCATTCTGCCAGGCGCACGCCGAAGAACTCGCGGCGGATGTTTTCATCGCCTCGGACGGCCCACGCCTGGCAGCCGCGCGCCCTACCCTGTTTCTGGGCTCGCGCGGGGTGTTCAACTTCGAGCTGACGGTCAACCTGCGCGAAGGCGCACACCATTCCGGCAACTGGGGCGGGCTGCTGGCCAACCCCGGCATCATTCTGGCCAATGCCATCGCCAGCATGGTCGACGAACACGGCCGGGTGAAAGTCGCAGGGCTCATGCCGACGGCCATTCCCGAGGCAGTAAAGGCCGCGTTGGTGGATATCGAAGTCGGCGGCGGTCCGGGGGACCCGGACATCGACCCGAATTGGGGCGATCCGACCTTATCGCTCAGTGAAAAAGTCTTCGGCTGGAACACCCTCGATATTCTTGCTTTCAAGACCGGCAACCCGGACGCACCGGTGCACGCGATCCCCGGCAAGGCCCACGCGCTGTGTCACATACGTTTTGTGGTCGACAGCGATTACAACGCATTCATCCCCGCAGTGCGTGCGCACCTGGATGCCCACGGTTTCACTCAGGTCGAGGTCCGGCAGACACGCATGGACGTAATGCACGCCACGCGCCTGTCACCGGACAGCCCGTGGGTCGGCTGGGCGCTGCAATCGCTAGCCGCGACTACCGGAAAGAAACCGGCGCTGCTGCCTAATCTGGGCGGTTCGCTGCCCAACGATGTATTCGCTGAAGTGCTGGGCCTGCCGACGGTCTGGGTGCCACACTCTTACCCGGCGTGCTCGCAACATGCACCCGACGAGCACTTGCTGGCTCCGGTGGTCAGAGAGAGCCTGCAAATCATGGCCGGACTGTTCTGGGACCTGGGAACGGATGGCGTACGGCTGACCCGCGAGCATCGGGCACAGGAGTTGAGTGAATGAACGACGCACAACGGCAGGCCACCGACTGGCTGAGCGGGCAATACGAGGCGATGGAAGCGCTGTTGCAAAGCCTGGTCGATACAGACTCCAACAGCTACGACAAGGCCGGTGTCGATGCGGTCGGCGATCTGCTCGCCGCGCAATTACAGGCCGACGGGATCAGCGTCGAACGTATCCCGGTCGAAGGGTTTGGCGATGTGCTGCTGGCTGAATTGCCCGGCGGACCCGGCAAGCCGGTGCTGCTGCTCGGTCACCGCGACACCGTGTTCCCCAAAGGCACCACCTCCACTCGCGGCTATACAAAAGATGCCGAACTGGCCTACGGCCCCGGCGTGGCTGACATGAAAGGCGGGCTGGTGCTCAACTGCTTTGCCCTCAAGGCTCTGAAACGCGCGGGCCCGCTGCCGTTTCCGGTGCAAATTCTTTATACCGGCGATGAAGAAATCGGTTCCGCCAGCGCTCGTGCTCACATTGAACACTACGCCCGACAGGCGCGCGCGGTGCTCAACCCGGAACCGGGACGCGCCAGCGGCAATGTGGTCAGCGCCCGCAAAGGGGGTGCGACGCTGATCATCGAAGTCAGCGGCCGCGCTGCGCATTCAGGGGTGAACCATGCCGATGGCGCGAGTGCTATTCAGGCTTTGGCGCACAAGGTGATCAAGCTGCATGCGCTGACCGACTATGCAGCGGGTATTACCACCAACGTCGGGCTGATCTCGGGCGGCACCTCCAGCAACACGGTTGCGCCCAGCGCCACGGCCAAGCTTGATGTGCGCTTTGTCGAGTTCAGGCATTGGGATGACATTCTCGCTGCGGTCCAGGCCATCGTCGCCGAAGAGGAACTGCCCGGCACATCGGCCCGGCTGCTGGAGGCCACAACCTTTCTGCCGATGGAAGCCCGGCACAGCACTGAACTGCTGAGTATTTATCAGGGGCTTGCGCAGGAACTGGGCTTCAACGTGGAGGGCGAATTCACCGGCGGCTGCGCCGACTCGGGCTTCACCGCCAGCCTCGGCATCCCGACCCTTTGTGGCCTCGGCCCGGTCGGCGGCAAAGTGCATACCGAGCGTGAGTACCTGGAGCTGAACACCCTGGTGCCCAGAGGCCAGGCGCTGGTGGCGACGATACTGGCGTTGGGGGATGTTTGAAGAGACTGCCCGCTTGCTGCGTTCGGCCTGAAGGAAAGCGCGCGATGTAGATGTGTGGCGCAGAGCGTCACGAACGGCATACCGACGCGGAGCATCGGCACGATAATCAACGCGCATGCCCGAACACTTCTCGTTCCTCACGCTCTGCGTCCGACCTTTAGCGCAAGCTTCACTGGATGCACGCCAACGCCGAGCATCAGCAAGACAGCCCGTTTGATTTGTACATTTCGCGGAGAAATACCCCATGCAAAATCCATCCGAACTGCTCGGCAAATCCGCCACCGAACTGCGGGCGCTGATCGGCAACAAGCAGATCTCGCCAGTGGAATTGCTGGACGCTTGCATCGCGCGTATCGAAAGCCTGAATCCAAAGATCAATGCGTTTGCCGCGACCTGTTTCGAGCGCGCCCGCGATGAAGCGCTGTTGGCCGAGCAGGCTGTGCTGCAAGGCGAACCGCTGGGTCTGCTGCACGGCCTGCCGATCGGTATCAAGGACCTGGAAGAAACCGCCGGGGTGCTCACCACTTACGGCTCGCAGCTGTTTCGCGACAACATCCCTGCACAGGACAACCTGTTCGTGGCGCGCCTGCGCGCTGCCGGGGCGATCATGGTCGGCAAGACCAACGTTCCGGAACTGGGCGCGGGGGCCAACACCCGCAACGTGGTATGGGGCGCGACCGGCAACCCGTTCAATCCTCAGCTGAATGCCGGTGGTTCCTCAGGTGGCTCGGCCGCCGCACTGGCCGTGGACATGGTGCCGTTGTGCAGTGGCTCCGACACTGGCGGCTCGTTGCGTATTCCTGCGGCGCTGTGCGGCATCGTTGGCCTGCGCCCTTCTCCGGGTCTGGTGCCGAGCGAACGCAAGAAACTCGGCTGGACGCCTATTTCCGTCGTCGGCCCGATGGGCCGCAACGTCGCCGACACCCTGCTGCAACTGCGCGCCAGCGCCGGGCTGGGGCAGTCCGATCCGTTGAGCTATGCCATCGCCGAGGACGCGTTCGCGCCGCGCACCGTAGACCTCAGCCAGTTACGGGTCGGCTACAGCGAGGATTTCGGTACCTGCGCAGTGGATACCGATATCCGCGCAGTCTTCCGGGAAAAGATCAACGCCCTGAGCCCGCTGTTCAAGTCCTGCGAAGCCATCGACCTGAACCTGAGCAGCGCCCATCGCACCTTTGATGTGTTACGTGCCGAAGCCTTCGTTGCAGGATTACAGGATGCCCACGACCGCGACCCGAACGCGCTGGGGCCCAACACCCGTGCCAATTTCGAAATGGGTGCGGCGATGTCCTTGCAGGACTGCGTCAAGGCGCATGGCGAACAAAGCCGGATATTTCGTGGCTTTCAGAAGCAATTCGAGCACTACGACCTGATCCTCGCGCCCACCACGCCGGTATCGCCCTTCCCGTGGAGCGAGTTGTACCTGCGCGAAGTCAACGGCGTGCCACTGGACAATTACTATCGCTGGCTGGCGCTGTGCTACACCATCACCCTGACGACAAACCCGGCGCTGTCCCTGCCCTGCGGCACCGACCGGCAAGGCATGCCGTTCGGGCTACAGATTATTGGCGGCTTTCGTGGCGACGCGAAACTACTGGCCTGCGCGGAGGCGATTGAACACGCGACGGCGACTGATCCGCGTCTGTCTCGCCCGCGTCCGGACCTGCAAAAACTGCTGGCTTCAGCGGTTAACCTGACACATATCGTCACCCATCCACCGGTTTACGGAGGATCAAAAACCGCCACGCCGGAGATTGGCGCGATGTGAGGACGCTTCTCAGATCACGACCACGCCATCCCGCCCAATTACAACATTGCCTGGCAACGACCTCGGCTGCTCCATCAACCAGGCATCCAGCGTATGACCGACGTGCGTTAGCACCGCTTTTCCCGGTCGCAACTGGTCAATGGTTTGCAGCGCCAGCGTCAGGTCATTGTGATTGCGCGGTGGCTGAGGTTGCGGCGGCATTGAGCAGTCGAGGATCAGCACGTCCAGCGGCTGGCGTTGCAGGAATTCGCGAGTGGCATCAGGCAGGCCGACGGTGTCGGTCAGGTAAGCCATGCGCTGCCCGTCACCTTCAAGCAGATAACCAAAGGTGGGCCTGGAGTGCGTCAGCGGCAGCGCTGTGACCTGCAAAGCGCCCAGAGCACGGGTTTCGAAGGCGGCGAACGGCTGGCTGAAATCCAGAATGCCGGGGTGTTTGTACAGGTCTGCCAAGCCTTCCGGATCTGCCGGGCCGTGGACCGGAATCACCAGCCCCTGCCCCCAACGCAGATGCAGCAAGCCCTGCGCATGATCGGCGTGGTAGTGCGTCTGCAAAATGCCGCTCAGGCTGTGCGGCGGAAAACGTTCGGTGAGGTCGGTCAGGCCGCTGTCGATCAGCCAGCGCTGGTCGGCGCATTCGATCAGCGCGCTGCACGGCAAACGGCGCAGGTTCTGATTGGCCCGTGCGGCCCGGCAAGCCACGCACTGACAACCGTAGACCGGCACTTGTCGGGCGTCACCGGTGCCCAGCAGCGTCAGGCGCATGCGTGACGCGTGTCCAGCAAACCGATCAGGGCGGCGACGGTCTGTTGCAGATCGCCGGAATTATCCAGTGAAAACACCTGCGGGTTGTTAGCCAGCAAATCTCCGGCAAACCGTGCATTGCGCTCCAGGCGCGCCTCGATTTCCGGCAGGGTTTCGCGATTACGCGCCAACAGACGCCGGCGCAACACATCCTGATTGACGGTCAGCAACACGGCCGACAAGTTCGGATAACGCATCTGCGCTTGCTGCAAGTGCGCCCGGGAGCCATTGATCAGCACGTCATGACCTTCCAGCAACCATTGATCGATCTCGATGGGAATGCCATAGCGCAAACCGTTGGCCTGCCAGCACAAGGCGAACGCACCGCGCTCGCGCATGTGCTCGAACTGTTCGACCGTCACCGCCTGTGCCGCCTCGCCCACCGCTTCTGCAGAACGGGTGATCACCCGTCGCACCACCCGGCAATCGCGTCGTGCCAGGGTTTCCCGCGCTGCATCCAGCACACTGTCCTTGCCTGAACCAGACGGCCCGATCAGATAAATCAACCTGCCAACCATCAAAACACCCTCTTGCCCTGTCGCCATACCTTGTCGATCACCGGCAAGCCGCCATGACTGCGCGCCTGGACCAGATCCGCGCGCAGACCGATACGAATTTCACCGCGATCCGCCAGCCCGGCTGCAAGCGCCGGGGTGCGACTGACCATGTTGATTGCCTGCGGCAGCTCGCATTCATTGTCCTGCTCGACCAGCATGAAAGCAGCCTGCAACAGGCTGGCGGGATAATAGTCGCTGGACAGAATGTCCAGAAGCCCTTGCCTGGCCAATGATGCCGCCGCCACGTTACCGGAGTGCGAGCCGCCGCGCACGATGTTCGGCGCGCCCATCAAGACACTCATGCCCAATTGCCGACAGCCCTGAGCGGCTTCCAGCGTGGTCGGGAACTCGGCAATGTTCATCCCGAAACCTGCCGATTCCTCGACGTGGGCCATGGTTGCGTCGTCATGACTGGCAATCGACAAGCCACGCGCCAGGCACAACCCGACAATCGCGCGCCGGTAACGGTCGGCGTATTCAGTGGAGTTGGCCACCTGCTCAACGATGAAGCGATCCATTTCTTCATGGTTCATGTGGTACTTGCCCATGTAGTACTCGCGGTACTTGGACTCCAGCGCGAACTGGCGCTGGCCAGGCGCATGGTCCATCACCGACACCAGTTGCACCAGCGGCTGGTCGACCAGATCACGAAACACGCTCAGGGTGTCGGGGTGGCTGACCTCGCAGCGCAAGTGCAGCAAGTGTTCAGCGCGGGTCAATCCCGCCGCGTTGGCCTCGGCAATCGCCTGCAACATCGCTGGCAGTTGCTGCATGCGCTTGCCTTTGGGATTGATGTCGCCAATCGACAGCGCATCGAACACCGTGGTGATCCCGGCGGCGACGATCTGTGCATCATGGCTGATCACCGCCGAGGTCGATGGCCAGTCGACACCGGGGCGTGGCGACAGGTGTTTTTCCAGATTGTCGGTGTGCAGTTCGACCAGCCCTGGCAGCAGGTAATCGCCTTCGAGGTCATGGGCCTGACTCAACTGACTGCGCCCGCTTTGCACATCGGCAATCAGACCATCGCGAAGCACCACTGTACCGATGAAGACCTGTTCGGCCGTTACTACGCGGGCATTACTGAAAATCTGTTCGCTCAGCATTGCAGTAACTCCTTGGCGGTGAGGTCCACCGGGGTCATGTCGAGTTGACGATTGGCGACCGACGCGCGGGCGTCACGGTCATGAAAGATGCCGATCAATGCGGCGCCGGCCTGCTTGGCTTCATCGACCAGTTCCAGCACCACCTGGCGATTGGCGTCATCCAGCGAGGCAGTCGGTTCGTCGAGCAGCAGTACCGGCCAGGGCACCATGAACGCGCGGGCAATGTTGATGCGTTGCTGCTCGCCGCCAGAGAACGTGCTGGGTGCCAGCGGCCACAAGCGCTGCGGAATGTTCAGGCGCGTCAACAAAAGCTGCGCACGCTCCAGTGACTGCTCGCGGGACCAGCCGCGTGCCAGCGCAGGCTCCATCAGCACATCCAGGCTCGATACACGCGGAATGACGCGCAGAAACTGGCTGACATAGCCCAGCGTTCTGCGCCGCACTTCCAGCACCTGGCGCGGGCTGGCGCCGACCAGCTCGACCCATTCACCCTCGTGCTGCACACGAATACTTCCGGCGGCGGGCAGGTAGTTGCCGTACAAGGTGCGCAGCAGCGTACTTTTTCCTGCGCCGGACTGCCCGCTGAGCACCAGGCATTCGCCACTGCGCACCGAGAAATTGAGACTGCGCAGCACATTGAGGACCACCCCGTTGTGCTGATGCAGGGTGAAGGTTTTCGACAGGTCGCGGACCTCGATCAACGTCGTCATCGGGCTCACCTCTTTACTACGAGCGCTGTTGGCAAGGGCTGTGTCTGAATGAACGGTCAGGCTCATGGCTGCAATACCGAGGAGACCAGCAACTGGGAATAAGGATGCTGCGGGTCATCGAGGATCTGATCGGTGAGGCCGCTTTCCACCACTTCCGAGCGGCGCATGACCATCAGCCGGTCTGCCAGCAGCCGCGCCACCGCCAGGTCGTGGGTCACGATCACCACCGCAAGGTCCAGCTCGCGAACCAGCCCGCGCAACAGATCGAGCAAGCGCGCCTGCACCGACACATCCAGCCCGCCAGTAGGTTCGTCCATGAACACCAGTCTCGGGCTGGAGACCAGGTTGCGGGCGATTTGCAGGCGTTGCTGCATGCCGCCGGAAAAGGTGCGCGGCAGGTCGTCGATGCGCTGCGGATCGATTTCCACCTGAGTCAGCCAGTCCAGCGCTGCACCGCGCAGTTGCTGATAATTGCGCACGCCCTGAGCCATCAGGCGCTCACCGATATTGGCCCCGGCCGACACGCCCATGCGCAAGCCATCACGCGGGTTCTGCTCGACAAAGCCCCATTCAGTGCGCAACAAGGTGCGCCGCTGCGCCTCGCTGGCGCTGTACAGGTCGAGCCAGTCGCCGTGCTTGCCGCGATAGTCGATGGTGCCGCGATCCGGCGGGCAACGGCCGCTCAACAGCGACAGCAAGGTGGATTTGCCCGAACCGGATTCGCCGACAATGCCCAGCACTTCGCCGGGATACAGGTCGAAACTCACGTCCTGACAGCCCTTTTGCACACCGAACAAGCGGGTCAGCCCTCGGACCTTGAGCAGCGGCTGCGCAGGTTCGGCCTGACGCGCGCCCTCGGGACTTGATGAAAGCGCACTGATCATCGGGCGATCTCCTGCTGTTTGACGCGCTGGGCGCAGTAGTCGGTATCGGAACAGACAAAGCTCTGGGTGCCCGCGTCATCGAGAATCAGCTCATCGAGGAAGGAGTCGTGACTGCCGCAGATGGCGCAGCACTGCTCCCAGCGCTGCACTTCGAACGGATGGTCCTCGAAGTCCAGACTGACCACCTGCGTGAACGGCGGTACGGCGTACAGGCGTTTTTCGCGTCCGGCACCGAACAGCATCAGCGCCGGGTTCATGTTCAGTTTGGGGTTGTCGAATTTCGGAATCGGCGACGGGTCCATCACGTAACGCTCATCGACCATCACCGGGTAAGCGTAACTGGTGGCAATGTGGCCAAAGGTGGCGATGTCTTCGTAAAGTTTGACGTGCATAACGCCGTAATCATCCAGCGCATGCATGGTGCGGGTTTCGGTTTCCGAGGGCTCGATGAAACGCAGGGGCTCGGGAATCGGCACCTGATAGACCATGATCTGATCCGCGTGCAGCGGTGTTTCCGGAATCCGGTGGCGGGTCTGGATCACGGTGGCTTCCGGCGTGCGCTCGGTGGTGGCAACGCCTGCCGTACGAGCGAAAAAACGCCGGATCGACACCGCATTGGTAGTGTCGTCAGCGCCCTGATCGATGACTTTCAGGACATCATCGTCGCCAAGGATTGTCGCAGTCAGTTGCATGCCACCTGTGCCCCAGCCATAAGGCAGCGGCATTTCGCGCCCGCCGAAGGGCACCTGATAACCGGGAATCGCTACCGCCTTGAGCAGCGCGCGGCGAATCATGCGTTTGGTCTGCTCGTCCAGATAAGCGAAGTTATACGCCTCATCCCGGGCGGGCCTTTGCGGTGCGGTGCTTATGGGTGCAGTACTCATTGATCGCCCTCCGGAGTCGGTGCGGACTTGCGCAGCTTGCGGATCAGCTCCAGTTCGGACTGGAAGTCGACGTAATGTGGCAATTTCAGGTGCGAGACGAAGCCTGCGGCTTCAACGTTGTCGCAATGCGCCAGCACAAACTCTTCCTGCTGAGCCGGCGAGCGGATTTCTTCGTTGAACTCTTCGGCGCGCAACGAGCGATCCACCAGCGCCATGCCCATGGCCTTGCGCTCCGCGTTGCCAAACGCCAGGCCGTAGCCCCGAGTGAATTGCGCCGGTTCGCTGGCCGAGCCGACGAACTGGTTGACCATCTCGCACTCGGTGATTTCGATGTCGCCAATCAGGATCGGAAAGCCCAGCTCTTCCGGCTCGATCCAGACTTCGACCTCACCAATGCGGATCTCCCCGGCGAACGGGTGGTTACGGCCGTAGCCGCGCTGGGTCGAGTAGCCCAGCGCCAGCAGAAAGCCCTCATCACCACGCGCCAGTGCCTGCAAGCGTTGGGCGCGAGTGGCGGGATACTCCAGCGGTTCGCGGGTGATGTCCGCCACGCGCTCGCCGTCGTCGACTTCGGGTTTCATCAGGCCTTCTTTGGCGAGCAACCCCAGCACGCGTGGGCAGGGTTCCAGGGTTGCGTCCGGGGCGACATCCGGACCCGGATGCTCGCCTTCGGCCAGCAAGGTGAAATCCAGCAGGCGATGGGTGTAGTCAAAGGTCGGCCCCAGCAACTGACCGCCGGGCAGGTCCTTGAACGTGGCCGACAGGCGTCGGTTGAGCTGCATGTTTGATGTGTCGATCGGCAGGCTGGCGCAGAAGCGCGCCAGGGTCGTGCGGTAGGCGCGCAGCAGAAAGATCGCCTCGACCAGATCGCCTGCCGACTGCTTGATCGCCAGCGCAGCCAGTTGCTCGTCGTATAGCGAGCCCTCACTCATGACCCGCGCAACGGCCAGTGGCAGCTGCTGGCGGATCTGCTCGACGTCGAGTTCGGCGATGTCGGTATCTCCACGGCGCCTGTTGGCCAACAGACGGTGGGCATTATCGATGGCCTGTTCGCCACCCTTCACGGCAACGTACATCAGACACACTCCTTCGCGCGGGTGCTGCGTGGCAAACCAATGATCTGGTTGCTCGCAAGAAAGAACACATCCAGCCCACAGGGGAAGTGGTGACGCGATTCGCGCTCGGTCCAGAAGCGTTTATCCAGAGGCAAGCTCACGTTGTTTTGTCGCTCTATACCGGGCCCGCTCCAGCTCAGTGCCGGTCCGCCTTCAAGGCTCGGCAGCTGGATCAGCAAGGTGCAGGACTGATCCGGGTAACGGTCATTGCCGATGTCAAAACCGTCCAGGTCCTGAGCCGTCGATCCGTCGAGCAACGCAAAACGCGCAGCGTTTCGATCAGCCACAATCGGACAGCCACAATGAAAGGAAAGATTGGCGCGAATCGCAGGGGTGTCGAACGTCGGCGCCAGCCAGATCGGCGTGTCCAGATCCAGCAATGCCAGGCACAGCGCATGGGTCGAGCTGTCCAGACCTTGCAACGCAGGCGGCTGGTGACCGGCTGGCAGGGTCTGAATCACGCCGGGACCGGCCAGCGCCTTGAGCGCCACACGGAAACTGCGTTGAGCATCCAGTACCGGATCGGTGAAAGCAGGTTGCAGAAGAACGGCGTTCATCAGTCTTCTCCTCGGACCAGGGTAAAGAATTCCACTTTGGTCGCAGCGGTTTCGGCCTCCTTGCGCGCCCGGCGCTCGGCTTGCGCCTGTGCCAGCGGTTCGATCAGTTCGCTCAGCCACCAGGCCTGCTGCGCGCCCTGCAGATGGGCGTCAGCCAGCGCGGCCAGTTCGGCATGACGCTTGTCGCGTCCGGCCAGATAGCTGAAACCGGTTCGGCCGTCAGCCAGGCGTACTACACAGCGCGTGACACTCATCTCGCCCAGATTGAAGGCCGAGCCGGTGCCACCCATTCGGCCTCGCACCAGTGTCATGCCGATTTCGGGGGCGCGGATCATCTGGTATTCGGTATCACGCAGCGCCGCTTCGTGGCGGTTCAACTGCTCGCGGCTCGGTTGATCGACATGAGCGCGGGCCAGTACGCCCATCCAGCGCTGACGCGCAGTTGTTTGCGGAATTGTTGCTTGCATGGAACACCTCGGGATCAGGTCGTCTTGACAGGGGCAGCCGGCGTCGCCACCTGGTACTGGAAACGGTCGGCGCGGCTGACCGAGCGGGAAAGCTCCACCGGTTGCCCCGCAACGCCGCAGGAAACGGTCAGCACCGTCAGCACGGCCATGTGCCGAGGCATCAACAGCCACCCGGCTTCTTCACGGGAAGGCAGTCGGGCGCCAATCAGGCTTTGCACGCGGCTCAGCGGCAGCTCGCGCTCGGCCAGGTACTGGCGCACCGAGCCGCCCTTGTAATCTGCCAGCAACCCGGCATAACCAGCGCTGTAGCGGTGGAAGATCAGACTGGCCGCCTGCCCGTCCAGCTTGCGCAGGGTCTGCAACTCGATCAGCGGTGCATGCTCTTCCAGCCCAAGGTGCAAGGCATCCTCACGGCTGGCCTCGCAGTCGCGCCGGCGCAGCAGGATTGCTTCCACCCCCAAACCTTGCGCCGACCATGATTTGCTGTAAGCGCTGTCGGCCTGCATCGGGTAAATCAGCGGGCGTTCCAGCACTTGGGTGCCTTTGCCCTGGCGGCGCAAAACACTGCCCTCACGCACCAGTTCATCGACCGCGCGGCGGATGGTGTGGCGGTTGACGCTGAAGCGCTCGGCGAGTTGAAATTCGGCTGGCAGATAATCGCCAGGCTGATAGGTGGCCAGTTCTTCACGCAGCGTGCAGGCCAGCTCGTGGTACATCGGCGCTACTTGTCTAGACAACTGCATGGTTAAAAAAAGCGTTCATCGGAACACCCCCTCTTTAGTCAGATGAATTGCTTGCGCAGGCGCTGCGAGACAATGTCGATCACGCTCACCACCACGATGATCACCAGCAACACGGCACTGGTCTGGACAAAGGCAAAGGAACGGATATTTTCCCAGAGAATCACCCCGATCCCCCCTGCCCCGACCATGCCCACCACCGTTGCCGAGCGCACATTCGATTCGAAACGGTATAGAGCATAGGAGATCCACAGCGGCATCACTTGCGGAATGACGCCGTAGATCACTTCCTGCAAGGCGCTGGCCCCGGTGGCACGAACGCCCTCGACCGGGCCGGGTTCGATGGCTTCAACCGCTTCGGCGAACAGCTTGGCCAGCACCCCCGTGGTGCTGATCCACAGCGCCAGCACCCCGGCGAACGGCCCGAGACCAACCGCCACCACGAACAGCATGGCGAAGACCATCTCGTTGATCGACCGACACGCATCCATGCAACGCCGCAGCGGCAGGTGAATCCACCAAGGCGTGATGTTCTCGGCACAGAGAATGCCCAGCGGTATCGAACAGACAATCGCCAGCGCCGTGCCCCACAGGGCGATCTGGATGGTCACCAGCATTTCCTTGAGGTAACTGCGCCACTCGCGGAAATCCGGCGGGAAGAAGTCGGACGCGAATGTCGCCATGTTCGACGAATCGCGCACCAGCGCCATCGGGTTCATTTCCGCGCCCTGCCAGGCCCAGGCCAGAGCGGCCAGTAAAAGCCCCCAGCCCAGATAACGCGACCAGTTGGGCTTACCGGCCACCTGGGTGTAGGCAACTTGAGTGGTCATGACGACCTCCTGTTGGCGAACGGCAATCAGCCTGCGGCGCTGGCGGTGGCTTTCTGGTTCAATTCGGTCATGCGTTCCTGCAACTTATTCAGGCTGGCGTCGATGTCTTTGAGACGGGTCGCTTTCTCCTGAGCATCCAGGGTGGTGCTGGCGGTGATTTCAGTGCGTTGCTTGAACAGTTCGAGCTGACGAATCGGCAACAACTGGTCGTCGCTGGAGGTGAGGAATTTGCCCAGCTGCATGTTCTTGAGGACTGCTTTTTCTTCGTCGGTATCACCGTAAGTGGCGAAGAACTCACGAATTTTTGCCTTGTTTTCGGCCGACAGGGCCTTGCTCCAGACCATTGGATCGGACGGGATAAGCGGCGACTTCCAGATCACCTTGAGCTCCTTTACCTTGTCCGGCTGGGTGACCGCCAGGCGATCCCAGCTTTCGGTATTGAAGGTCGCGACATCGAGCTGGCCCTTGGCAACGCTCAGTGCGTTGACTTCATGGCTGGAGTTCAGCGTGCGCTTGAATGCAGTGGACGCATCGACGTGGTTCTTGGCGAACACGTAATAACCGGGCACCAGATAACCCGAGGTAGAGTTCGGATCACCGTTGCCAAAGGTGAGGTTTTTGGCGTTCTTGAGCATGTCTTCGACCGAATTGATCGGACTGTCCTTGCGCACGATCAGCAAGCTCCAGTAACCGGGCGCGCCATCGGCGGCTGCGGTCTGGGCGAAAACTTCACCGTTGGAGCGATCCACCGCTTCGATCGCGGCCTTGTTGCCCACCCAGGCCACATCGACCTTGTTGAAGCGCATGCCCTGAATCAGGCCGGCATAGTCAGAGGCGAAGGTGGCGTTGACCTTGAGGCCGGTTTTCTTGCTCATGTCATCGAGAAATGGCTGCCAGATACTTTTCAGATTCTGCGATGACTCGGTGGACATGATGCCGAAATTGATGACTTTTTCTTCCGCCTGGACCGAGCCCAACGCGCAGGCAGTCAGCAAAGCGGCAGACGCGAGGACGCGACCGATACGGTTGAACATGCAAGCTCTCCTGATAATGAGGTTGATGCAACAGCAATTGATGTTGGAAAACGTCAGACTTTGGCCAGCGCCATGCGCGGCTTCTGCCGGACGCGGCGAGCTCGTTCGGTGATCATCAGACTGGCATCCTCGTCGGCGCCGTACAGGTCATTGAGGAACTGCTTGCTGAGGTCTTTGGCGAGGCCGTCGTAATGGATACGTCCGCCTTTGAGGGCGACGGCACGCGGGCAATAACGCACGGCGTAATCAACCTGATGCAGGGTGACCACGACCGTCTTGCCGTCGCGACGATTGATGTCGGCGAGGATTTCCATGACCCGACGGGCTGACTCGGGGTCCAGCGAGGCAATCGGTTCGTCGGCGAGAATGACTTCGGCGCGCTGGGTCAGCGCCCGGGCGATGGCGACTCGTTGTTGCTGGCCTCCGGACAAGGTCGAGGCCCGCTGGCTGGCGAGGTCGGCCAGCCCTACCCGGTCCAGCGCAGCCATGGCCCGCTGTTTTTCCTCTCGATTGAACAGCGCCAGGCTACCGCGCCAGCGCGGCATGCGGCCCAGACACCCCAGCAGTACGTTGTCCATCACGCTGAGGCGATTGACCAGATTGAACTGCTGGAAGATATAGCCTATGTCAGCGCGCAAGCGGCGCACCTGACTGTTGAGACGACCGGCAGCCTGAACCTCGCGGCCCAGCACCTGAACGTGACCGCCATTGCCTCGATCACAGCAGGCAAGGCCTGCAAGATGGCGCAGCAACGTCGACTTGCCGGAGCCTGATGCCCCAATCAATGCGACCATTTCTCCCGGTTGTATAGACAATGCGAGGTCTACAAGCGCGCTTTTGTGCGAAAAAGTCTTGTTCAGGCCTTCGACATGAATAGCTGCGTTCATGAGGCTTCTCGGTCTTTTCACGACCCGGGACAGGTCGCGTTCGGTGTCAACCAAACTGAACCTGAGTTGTTGCAGCCTCATGAACCGCGAATGACGGGGTCATAACAGTTTGTCGCAGGTGTTGTTGCAAAGCGAACATGGGGTTATGTCCGATTCGGGCACGACAACGCGGAGCGCGCCCAAGATCGGGCGCAGAGCGTCCAGAAATGCAGGCCAACGCGTATTGGCACGATAGTCAGCTGGATATAGGTATGACGTTGAGCGCTGAGGCGTCCGCTCCCGGGCCTGCGGAGCGGCGCACATGCAGGCCGGATCAGATCCGGAAGCTGCCGACCAGTTGCTGCAGGCGGGCGGCCTGTTCTTCCAGCGAGTTGCAGGCTTCCAGCGTCTGGCGCAGGTTGTCCACGCCCAACTGGTTGAGGGTGTTGATGTGGGTGATGTCGACGTTGATCGACTCGACCACCGAGGTCTGCTCTTCGGTTGCCGCCGCGACCGACTGGTTCATGCCATTGATCTCCTCGATGCGGCGGGTCACGCTGCTCAGGCGCTCACCGGCCAGGTTGGCGATACCGACGCTGTCCTCGCTCTGACGCTGGCTTTCGGTCATGTTGGTCACTGCGTCACGGGCACCGACCTGCAACTCTTCGATCATCTTCTGCACCTGCTGCGCCGAATCCTGGGTGCGATGTGCCAGGTTACGCACCTCGTCCGCCACCACCGCAAAGCCACGTCCGGCTTCACCGGCACGCGCCGCTTCGATGGCTGCGTTGAGCGCCAGCAGGTTGGTTTGCTGGGAAATACTGGTGATCACCTCAAGGATCTGCCCGATATTGGCCGTCTTGTCGTTCAGGCTTTCAATGTTCACGCATGAGTCGCTGATCTTGCCGGACAGCTCGTTCATGGCCTTGATGGTCTGCTGCACCACGTTCTGACCGTCACTGGCCAGGCCGCTGGCATCACTCGACTGCTGCGACGTACGTGCAGCATTCTGCGCGATTTCCTGTGCCGCAGCGCCCAGCTCGTTGATTGCAGCTGCCACGCTTTCGGTGCGGTTGGCCTGCTGGTCGGAGTTGCTCATCGACGCATTGGAGACCTTGACCACGCGCGTGGCCACTTCGCCCAGTTGCGCCGCAGTCGAGGCCACTTCGCGGATCGACGTGTGAATACGCTCTACGAAATGGTTGAACGACTCGGCCAGCGAGCCGAACTCATCGTGCGAAGTGATGGCCAGACGCTTGGTCAGGTCACCTTCGCCGTCAGCGATATCACGCATCGCACGGCCCATCTGATGCAACGGTTGCATCAACACACGGATCAACAGGCCCAGCAGCAGGATGATCACCATCACCACGACCACCATCGCGGTGATGGCCGAGGTGCGGAACTCGGTCAGCATGGCGTAGGCGGAGTCTTGCTCAAGTACCAGCGCCACGTACCAGTTGGCCGTCGCTACGCCCTGAACAGGAGTGAAAGAAATGATCTCGGGCTCTTTGCCAGAATCGATTTCGGTCACGCCGGTAGCAATTTTCGGCGTATTGGTCGGGTAGGCTTCGCTGATGTTCTTGAGCACCAGTTTGCTGTCTGGATGCACCAGAATCTTGCCGTCGGCACTGACCAGAAACGCGTAACCGTGACCATCGAAGTTTAGCGAGTTGATGATTTTGGTGACGTTATCCAGCGAGATATCAGCACCGGCAACACCGACGAGCTGATTCTGAATCTTGACCGGTGTGGCAAGGGTCATTACCAGCTTGCCGGATGACGCCGCAATGTACGGTTCGGTAACGATGGTCCCCGCCGCATTTTGCGCAGCCTTGTACCAGCCGCGCGCACGCGGATCGTAATCAGCCGGACGGTTGGCGGCCGGAACCGAAAACATCACGCCTTCAGTGCTGCCGAAATAACTGAGCTGAAAGTTGTCGCTGTAGGTCGCCAGACCGATTGCACGCTGCAACTGAGGCAGCTCCTTGCCATCCACAGCGATTTGCTGCGACATCGATTGCAGCAACTGAATGCGGCTCTCCAGCCAGGTCTGAATATTTTGCGTGGTCAGTGAACCCAGTTGTTGCAACTCGGACTTGACGCTGGATTTGAGTGACTGACGTTGTCGATAGTCATTGATGACAATGAATGCACTAAACGCAACCACCACGATCAGCGCGGCAGCGAGAAGGATTTTTTTGCTGAAACCCAGACTTTTCATAGCAGTTACTTCCACGGCAAAAACCAATTGGGACGATCTCTGGATCGTCAATCAAACATCACAACTGCACCGTCTCTTCAACGGGGCAAAATACGGGCCGTTCAGCAACCTTGTTCGACAGGCTTGGCCAGGCAGGGCCAAGCCGCGGCAATTTACGGAATTGCTTCTGTCGACATATCGGCAGCGACTGACAAGTCTTTGATTTATTTTTTTATGACGCTTGGGATACCGGTCCCACAATCGAGTGCAAAACGTGCAGAGCTTAAAAAACTGGCTATGGTTGAAATCATCCCCGCCGTGCAGAGGATGGCCTTGCCATGCTGAGTATTGAAAAACTTTTTGACGATTTGCATAGTCTCCCGAGTATTCCCAAAGTGGCTCAGGACCTCATGCTGCAGTTCGATAATCCCTCCTCCAACCTGGAAGGCATTGCCCGCAACATAGAGAAGGACCCGGTGATTGCCGCCAAAGTGTTGCGTCTGGCCAACTCGGCAAGGTTTCGCGGTTCGCGGGATTCCTCCAGCATCGAAGACGCGGCCATGCGTCTGGGCTTCAACACCCTGCGTACGCTGGTCATGGCATCTGCGGTGACCGGTGCGTTCAAGGCCGGGCCGAGTTTCGATCTCAAGGGCTTCTGGCTGAAAAGCTTTCAGGTTGCGGGTATCTGCCGAATGCTCGCCAGACAAGGCAGCGTCGATCCGGAAACGGCTTTTACCTGTGGCGTGATGCATAACATCGGCGAGCTGCTGATCCAGACCGGCGCCCCCGAGGTTGCAGAACGCCTGAACAATGCCGCCAAGGCCAACACGCCGGGACGAGGCGCCAGCGAAACCGTGCAACTGGGTTTCAGCTACCCGGAAGTCGGTGCTGAACTGGCCCGTCGCTGGCATCTGCCGCAGGTGATTCTGCAGGCCATCGCCTACCAGGCCAAACCGATGCAGGCGCCATCTGACGCGCCGTTGCCAAGGATCGTCGCGCAAGCCATCACCATCTCGGACGCACTGGAAGCTCACGGCGGTGCCACTCCCGAAGCGCAAAAAGCGTCTGGCGGACCGTTGATGGAGGGCATCAACCTGGACACACTGTTTGCCGGGTTGCCCGCCGTGCTGGAGGCAGACAAGGCGTTTTCGGAGCTGCTGAGCTAAGCGAGACAGCCTGACAGCCTGCGAAATACCGTCTTCGCTCAACCGCGCTGGCGTGCGCGTGGCAACGCGCACGACAGCGCCTGAAACCCTTTTATCTGTATATCCATACAGATAAAACTTGCCCCACGCCCGTTCAAAGTTCATCCTTGCAGCCTCACACCGGTAATCGACGACGGTAGTCATGCGGCTGTTTCTTTGCGAAAAACCTTCTCAAGCCAAGGACATTGCGGCTGCGCTTGGCGCTACCCGACGTGGCGATGGCTGCTGGGTCGGTGCCAACGCGACGGTGACCTGGTGCATCGGCCACTTGCTGGAAACCGCCCCGCCCGATGCCTACGATGCGCGTTACAAGCGCTGGGTACTGGAAGACCTGCCCATCGTCCCGGAGAAGTGGAAGATGCTGGTCAAGCCCCGTACCGCCAGCCAGTTCAAGGCGGTCAAGCGGTTGCTGGGCGAGGCACAGGAGCTGGTGATCGCCACTGACGCAGACCGCGAAGGTGAAATGATCGCCCGCGAACTGGTCGAGCACTGCCGCTATCGCGGACCGATCCAGCGGCTGTGGCTGTCGGCACTCGATGACGCCTCGATTCGCAAGGCACTGTCCGCGCTCAAGCCAGGCGCCGATACCTTCAGCCTGTATCACTCGGCCCTCGGTCGATCGCGTGCCGACTGGCTGATCGGCATGAACATGAGCCGTCTGTTCACGTTGCTGGGTCGGCAATCCGGTTACCAAGGCGTACTGCCGGTCGGGCGCGTACAAACCCCGACGCTGCGTCTGGTGGTAGACCGCGATCGCAGCATCGCTGACTTCGTGCCCGCGCCCTTCTGGGCCATCGACGTCAAACTGCTGCATGACAATCAAGCGTTCATCGCCCAGTGGCGCGCGCCGTCGGATGCCTGTGACGATCAGGATCGCTGCCTGAACCAGCCACTGGCGCAACAGGCTGCCGAGGCCATGCGCAATGCTTCCAGCGCCACACTGCTCAAGCTGCGCACCGAGCGGATACGCGAAGCCGCACCATTGCCGTTCGACCTCGGCACGCTGCAGGAAATCTGCTCGAAAAAGCTTGGTCTCGGTGCGCAGGAAACCCTTGATATCGCCCAGTCGCTGTATGAAACCCACAAGGTCATCACCTATCCGCGCAGCGATTGCGGTTACCTGCCGAACAGTCAGCATGGCGAAGCAGCAGGCATCATCGCCGCGCTGGGCAAGGCGGACCCGGCGCTCGCCGGTTTGCTGCCACACCTTGACCCGCAACGTCGTTCGCGCGCCTGGAACGACGCAAAAGTCACGGCTCACCACGGCATCATCCCCACTGCCGCCGTGCGTGGCGTCGAACGCCTGACCGGCAAATTCCGTGCGGTCTATACCCTGATCAGGGCGCGCTATCTGGCGCAGTTTCTGCCCAACCATGAATACGACCGGACCCAGGCCGACTTCGACTGCGCAGGCCATGCCCTGCGCGCGGTCGGCAAGCAGATTGTCGAGCCCGGCTGGAAACGCGCCATGCCCGAGGCGCTGGCCCCGGCCAAAGGTCGGGAAGCGCCTGCCCCGCAGCCACTGCCCAAGCTGTTTCAAGGCTGCGAGTGCGCAGTGGCCGAGGTCGTTCTAAAGGACCTCTGGACCCAGCCGCCCAAACCTTTCACCGAAGGCGACCTGATCAAGGCGATGAAAAACGTCGCCAAGCTGGTGGAAGATCCACTGCTCAAGCAGAAGCTCAAGGACACCACCGGCATCGGCACCGAAGCCACCCGTGCCGGGATCATTCAGGGCCTGCTGGATCGTGGTTACCTGACCAAGCAAGGCAAGGCGCTGTGTGCCACACCGGCAGCCTTCAGCCTGATCGACGCGGTTCCTCGCGCCATCGCCGACCCAGGTACCACGGCAATCTGGGAACAGGCGCTGGACATGGTGCAGAGCGGCGAGATGAGTCTCGAAGAGTTCGTCGCCAAACAGGCGGCGTGGATGAGTAAACAGGTGAGTCGCTGCGTCGGCATGCGCATGACCATCAGCGGCCCGGCCAGCCCGTCAGGCGTTGCGCCGCCCTGGAAGAAAAAACGCAAGACCGCAAAACGCGGTGCTGCGACAGCTACCGCGCCAGCGGGCGGCGCCGTGAAGAAACCGCGCCGCGCTGCCAAACCAGCCGCAAAGGGCTGAGCCGCAGCGATACCTGACGCGCAGCGCCAACCCGGTCATTGCACTGTTCCGAGGGTACTTACTTAGACGTTACAGACTTAGATGTTACAGACTCAGACGTTTCAAACAGGTGCTACACATGTCAGATCGCGAAATCATCGTTCCACCCACCATGCAGTCGATCATGGACCGCGCAGGCTATGCGCCGGCCGTCAGAGTGGGAAACACACTCTATTGCGCCGGGCAGGTAGGGCGTACACGGGATATGGAAGTCATTCTCAACCCGGAGGCGCAGTTCGTGGCCTGCTGGGAAAATCTGCGCACCGTGCTGGCCGAGGGCGGCTGCACGTTCGACGACATTGTCGACATGACCACTTATCACGTCGCCATGAGCGAGCACATGCCGGTATTTCGCGAAGTGAAAAACCGCATCTTCCCGCGTGGCCAATGCGCCTGGACCTGCATCGGCGTAGCCGAGCTGGCACACCCCGGCCTGTTGCTGGAGATCAAGTGCATCGCGGTCAGGCCCGACGCCTGACGCAGCGATCACAGGCTCGATCGCAACGGAATCTCGTGGCGAGATGACTCTGGCTGGACGCTGTCCAGCCCTACCATCTCATCGTGAGCAACGGCCTGGGCCATGAACAGCTTCACGTCTGGCACCGAAGAAAGCAGCTTGCGGGCTTCTTCCAGCGAGGCAACGTGCAGGGTTTTACCGGTCGAGTCCTGAACAGGTACAGACTTGCCATCCACCAGTGCGTGGAGCACGTAGGATCCGCCTTCCATGGAAATCAGATCGAGTTCCTGAATCTTTTTATCCTTCACATGCTTTGTCAGGTCTTGAATGTTCAAAGTCACACCTCCGTGGGCGTTCTGGAAATCAGCGCCTTGTAGAAATTGAGCCTTTGCCAGCGCGAACGTTCAGTTGTTTCAGATCCGTCCGGCACAATCCTCATGTCTCGCTGCAACATAAAGCGCTACGGCCAATGCTATTCTGCCCTGCCACCGGGCACACTGCATGCGCCTTTCACGCGCCTGGTTCAAGTAAACATTCAAGGATAGACAGATGATTGATTTCAATAACAAGGGCTTCTTCAAACTCAAACAGAATGACGAGTATGCAGAGCGGGTCAAGGATCTGCTGCTTGATAACGAAGAGGTTATCGATGCTTACAAGTCCATGCGTGATGGCGTAGTTTTTACGAACAAGCGCATTATTTCGGTGAATGTGCAGGGTTTGACCGGCAGCAAGAAAGACTTCACTTCCCTGCCGTACAAAAATATCGTGGCATGGTCGGTTGAAACATCGGGCACCTTCGACCTGGACTCTGAACTGGAAATCTACTTCTCGGCAATCGGCAAGGTGAAATTCGAATTCACCGGCAAGACGTCGGTCGTGCAGATATCCAGGTACATCTCGCAACATCTGCTGGGCTAACAGCCATTGTCAGCCTGCGCCAGGCGCAGGCTTGTCAGCCCTGAACAAGTGTTTATTTGCCCAGCAAAAGGGCCGCATCGAAGCCCATCCGCAAGTTGCCCCAGTGGCGCCCCTCGAAAAAGAACGGCACATCGATTTCGGTCATGATCTCGCCGGTATCACGCAAGTAAGTCTGTAACAGGAAGCGCTGTTTGTTACCCGCTGCGCGCAGGCCGATCGGGTCGGAAAACATCCGTTTGTTGCGGCACACGGGCAGGTCGACTTCGCGGTTGCCGGTGGGTTTTTGCGACACCCAGCTGTTGTTGACCGGGCAATAGCCTTTGCTGTCTACGATGAATGTCACCTTGCCGCCCCGCGTGCCTTTGGTCAGCTTGTCGCATTCTTCCTGACAGACCTGCGCGAAGCGTTCGGTGTAACCAGTGGTGTATTGCTTGGGGTCGGTGCCCGGAATCAGTTTGTAGCTTTGATCGAACAGGTTGACGCCCTGCTTGTGCAGCTCGGCCAGGCGCACCTGCAGAATGTCACGACATTGGCTGGCCCGGGTGATCGCCGCGTCCAGTTCGCCATGACCCAATACGAACCGGCCGAGCAACGCCTGAACCTGTTCAGCCACACCCGACAGATCACGGGTCGCCGTTGCAGAGTGTTGCATGCGCTGGTCAATGGCCTGGCTGTCGGAATAGATCCGCGTCACCCGCTCGTTGATTCCAGTATTGGTGGAGGCGAACTGCTGGATATGCTCTGCGATATCGGCCAGTTTGTCGTTGGTGGACTCGAAGTCGCCGATCATGCTTTCGAAATGACCTGAGGCGCGTTCCACGACCATCTGGGTTTCCCGTGCGCTGTGGCTGATCTGAATGGTCTGTTGGTGCGTTGAACTGACTTCCTCAAGCATCGCGTCGATGTTGCGGGAGATATCTTCCGTCGCCCGGCTCACATTCTGCGCCAGGGTACGCACCTCGTCGGCCACCACGGCAAAGCCAGCTTTCACCGGCCCGCGCAGCTTCAATCGCCGCATTAAGGGCAAGCAAATTGGTCTGGGCCGAAATCTGCTGGATCAGCCCGACGATGGATTTGATGCTTGATGAACGCTGATTCAGCCCCGACACCAGCGTGCCGAACTCATTGAGGCTGCTGGATATCTGGCTGATATTGCCGGTCACTTCCAGCAGTTCGGCGTATGAATCACGGGCCATGCTCAGGTTTTGCGCGGTGGTGCTGGAAATGCCCTGAGTCTGCTGCGAGACATCCTCGATGCTGCCCACCGCCATGTTGCTCTGATCCATGACTTCACGTGCAAAGCGCGCCTGATCGGTAGCGCTGTCACTGGAGTCACTGATGTTTTTCAGCGAGCGAGCCGACTCGACCGCAATCTGCACCGTCAGCCCCTGAATGCTGCTGATGACCTCACGCTGTTTGGCCAGAAAGCGATTGCAGGTACTGGCCAGCACGCGAATTTCGTCATGGGTGAGCAGCGGCAAGTCCTTTGACAGGTCGCCCTCGCCGCTGGCGACCTCTTCCAGTGCACGGGTCATGGACAGGACCGGGCGCACGATCAGGTGGCGAAAGTACCAGATCATGAAGCTGACCATGACCAGGGTGAAGAGCGTGCTCAGCAGAATGGCGTTACTCAGCGCATCAAGCTGGCTCTGGATCTGGCCCAGTGCGGCAGCGTCCATTTGCGTGCCTCGCAATTGCAGCATGATGTCGGAGCGAATGCTCAAGGCCACCCAATACAGCAGCGCGCTGACCAGGACCAGCAGAAAAAGACTTGATAGCTTCTTGGTCAGCGTGTCGAAAAACTGCTTTTCAACTGACTCATACAAAGCCTTTAACGTCTGCATTCTGCTGCTCCTGGGGTGGAAGGTAATTCACATGCGATGGTTAACGCCCGTGGACGCCAAAGCTTTAACGCATGAACTGCCATGCGCAGAGCTGACACTACAGTCACACAACTCACGGCGCTTATTACGCCGCAGATTACTGCCGGCCCGGGCTATTTGATATTAAAGATGAAAACGATCAACCGATGGCGAAAGCTGTTCGTCCATCCTGGCCTGACGCGGGCCTGTAACGCGACTATGGTGAAGTATTACAACATTCGTGCCTAACGCAGGAGCAAGTACCGTGCCTGACAAGAAGTTAACCGCCGACCTCGCTTACCGCCCCCGTCTTGCCGACCTCAAACCCTTGGCGTCCAGCTCCGCATTGCTCGAGCCACAGGCGCTTGCTGCACCTCGCACTACACCGGCAAGTGACTTGAAGAAGCGCAAGGGGTATGCCGACAACTTCCTCGGTGACTTCATCGTGCCCTGGCCTTCGGTGGACGAGGAACTGGCGCCTGATGTGTATCCGCTGCAAAACACCGGCAATCGCCTAGATTACACGCACTTTTCCATCACCATGTCGCGCAGCCGGCGTTTGGCGCTGTATGTCGGCGTCAATATCGATGGTGCCAGCAGCGTAGAGGTCAAACGCAGCAAGGACTCCTGGTCATTTGACGGCCGCTTGCCCGCCGAAGCGCAGATCGGCGAAAGCGTGTACGCCGACAATTTGCTGGATCGCGGTCATCTGGTCAGGCGTCAAGACCCCAACTGGGGCAAGGAAGCCGAGGTTGCCAACAGCGACACCTTCCACTTCACCAACTGCTCGCCGCAGATGGGCGCGTTCAATCAAAAGACCTGGCTGGAGCTTGAGGATTACATTCTCGATAACACACGACGCTGGAAATCACGGGTAACCGTGTTTACCGGGCCGGTGCTGCGCGACGACGATCGCAGTTACCGCAACATCAGAATTCCTTCAGCGTTCTGGAAGGTCGTGGCGTTTCTCGGCGACGACGGCAAGCCCTCGGCCAGCGCCTACATGATCGATCAAACCAGCGAGCTGGGGAAGCTGGACATCATGTTCGGCCCGCTCAGAACGTGGCAACGCAGCGTCGCGCAGATCGAACAGCTCACCGGGATTCGTTTTGGCGATCTGTCCGCTTACGACGGTTTCTCCAACGAAGAACGCCTGACCGGCACGCGCATCGAAGCGCAGATCCGTGGGCCGCAGGATATTCGGGTGTGATTCGCTCGAGGGCTGCCTGACCCGATGGTCATGCAGCCCTCCGTTTACCAGCAATCAGCAATCAGCAATCAGCAATCAGCAATCAGCGAAAATGGCGGGTAACCGCGTCCGGCGCACTCGGTACATCCATGTTGATCTTGCGCCATGCCGCCTGAGCGAAGCTGTACACCGAAAACGCGATCAGCCCCAGCGCCACTATCAGCAGCACCAGCCCGCCAGCAGGCAGATCCTGCAAACCATTGAGCGCGTCCTTCATACCCGGCGGGTGCATAGCCTGATAGCTGGAGCCACTGACGGCCAGCAACACGGCGATTTCAATGAACGCCACTCCGCGAGCAATAAGACCGAAGCGCGAGACGGGACGGACATACTTCATGACGTCTTCGTCGGCCTCGAAATACTTCTCGAATGATGCCTTGTAGCCCTTGATGATGTGCACGATACCCAGTCCCAGCGGCACCAGGGCAACCACGTACACCAGCAGGTTGGAGTGTTCCCACGAGAGGATTGACGCAAGCAAGTCCTTGGTCTGGCTGCCGCCCGAGCCACCGGAGCTTTTCAGCCCGCTGACCAGCAGGCCAAGCGCGAAAAACGCCAGCGCCCCGTAGGTGAAACCGCCCACCAACAGCCCGCCCCGAATCACCAGCCCCTTGAGCTCGCGACCATGATGGTCGACGTCGCGCGTGGCTTGCAGCACTCGCCAGGCAGCGAACGCCAAAAGACCGACCACCACCAGTCCGACCAGCACGTTTCCGAACGGCTGACTCAACAACGCCTCAAGGCTGCTGTGGCTGTCAGCCGGTTGCGATGAGCCCTGAGCTGCCAAAACGGCAAACAGGCCAATAATCAGATAAACCACACCACGAGCGGCGTAACCACCTCGTGCGAGTAAAACAAGGCCGCGTTGCGCCGACATAAATAACTATCCCTGAAAGTAATTACAGGAACAGACCCGGCATGTCCGCAGGGGTTCGACCCGATTGACGGCGCGCAATGCACGCCGCCGTGTGACGCTGATCGGGTCAGGCGAAGGTGGCGCCGCGAGCATTTACAAACACCGAATAAAGCGAATGGCTGCTGGCCATAAAGAGCCGATTGCCCTCACGCCCGC
The DNA here is from genome assembly GCF_000452705.1 of Pseudomonas syringae CC1557. Taxonomy (NCBI): domain Bacteria; kingdom Pseudomonadati; phylum Pseudomonadota; class Gammaproteobacteria; order Pseudomonadales; family Pseudomonadaceae; genus Pseudomonas; species Pseudomonas syringae. Next base: position 2,210,366 of record NZ_CP007014.1, on the reverse strand, counting down.
CGAAGCAGACATTCGCGCAGCGCTCCGGCAAGCTGATATGGCCGATGGCTTTACCTTGCGGATTGAACACCCGCACGCCATCAAGCTTCTCCATATCGGCCCTGGGGTCACCGTTACCACCCCATCCACACCACAGATTGCCGCTCTCGTCGCACTTGATGCCGTCGATGGCCGCGTACTCCAGGCCTTCAATATGCTTGCGCCGAGCGCCAAGCGTGCCGTTGTCATTGACCGCTATCGCCCAGATGAGCGCGTTGGGTTTTGCGCGACCTTCGACCACATACAAGGTTTTCTCGTCCGGCGAAAAGCACAGCCCGTTCGGGCCTGCCAGATCATCGATCACCCGGCTGACCGAACCGTTCGCAGGGTCGATGCGGTAGACCCCGAAAGGCTGCTCCTGCCTGACCTTGCGTCCTTCGTAGTCGCTATTGGCCTGAAAGGTCGGATCGGTGAACCAGATCGAGCCATCACGCTTGCAAACGATGTCGTTGGGAGAGTTGAAAGGCTTGCCGTCAAAACTGTCAGCCAGCACGGTGATGCGCCCGTTGTACTCGGTACGCGTCACACGCCGCCCCTCGCTGGTGGTGCTCGATCCTTCACAGACCAGCAAGCGCCCCTGACGGTCGCGGCACATGCCGTTGGAAAAATTCGAATGCTCGCGGTACACGGACAGCTCTCCCGTCACCTCATTCCAGCGCATGATGCGGTTATTGGCGATATCGCTGACCAGCAGATAGCGACCGTCGCCAATCCAGACCGGCCCCTCGGCCCAGCGCATGCCGCTGGCCAGTTTCTCGACGCTGGCGTTGAAGATGCGTATGTCCATGAAGCTGTCATCCAGAGCGCTGACCAGCGGATCGGGGTAGCGCTGGGTCAGCGGCTCGGCGAAGGACACGCGCGGCAGCGAGCCAAGGGCGGCCACGGTTGCCGAAACAGCCAGTGACCTTTTCAGAAAGCCCCGACGGTTTTGGTCAGTGACAGTGTTTGAGGGGGTGAAATCCATAATGTGTCTTCCTTGTTTTTTTACAGTGGAACGCGCTTTGTTGCAGGACAGGGTGGTCTGCGCCCTGTCCAGATGTTGAGACCGCACCAACAGCAGATGAGTGCGGCTGACAGCCAGGAATGATTGAGCGGTTTTGGTCTTGGGGGCTGATCCGACAATCAGGTATCGTGCGCAGCCAAACCTTCTATGCACCCAGGTCTACGATGCCCTCAAGCAAACGTGAGCAGGCCCACACAGAGCGCCTTTTGGTAACTGTGCTGACGCAAGCCTGCGAGACAGCCAAGTCTGAAATGCCCGGTTTCTGCTGGCTGACTCACGAAGTCGATTACGCAGCCTTCCCGGCCAGCCTGCAGGTGATCTGGGTCTTCGATACGCTGGCAGACAAGAATGCCGCGCTGGCAGGCGGGCTGGATAAGCGGATGATCGAATTGACCGCTGAAGCGTTCGAAGAGGCGCAGGTGAATGTGCCGAAAGTCTCGGCGCATGTGCAGGTCGATTGTGAAGAGCAATGCCACATCGAGAACGGCGGTGACTGGCAGCAACGTATCAGGCGCAAATACGCCAGGCGAGGTTGAAGATGGCCAAGGATATCGAAAACCCGTGCATTTCCGTGTGCCAGCTCAGTGGCGACCTGTGCGTCAGTTGCGGGCGCACCAAGGAGGACATTCGCAAATGGAAGCGCATGAAACGCCCGGAGAAGATGGCCGCCGTGCAACGTGCCGGGCAGCGTATGAAAAGCCTGCAAAAAAAGAGTCCTTGATACTCGAAAGTTTCACCTGCGGTCAGGAAACTCTGGAAAACAGCTTATGTCAGAATGTTTCTTGACTCGGTTACCTGGGGTCTGACGAACGACGGGAATATGACTCTTGACCAGCCATGCAGATCGCCGCAATACCTTTTCACTGGATAGCCTGAACTTCTTTCTCGCCGACGTGCGCGATGGCCTGGGTCCGTACCTGGCGATTTACCTGCTGGCGGTCCACAAATGGGACCCGGCAAGTATCGGGGTGGTCATGACCATCGCGGGTATCGCCGGGTTGCTGACCCAGACGCCTGCCGGAGCCTTGATCGACCGCACGCCCTACAAGCGCGCGATGATCGGCGTCGCGGCGTTGCTGGTAACCCTGAGCTGCCTGATTTTGCCCTTTACCTCGTCATTTACTCTCGTCGCCCTGACCCAGGCGCTGAGCAGCGTTGCCGCCTCGGTGTTCGCGCCCGCCATTGCCGCCATATCGCTGGGCATCACCGGGCCGAAAGCGTTTACCCGACGCACCGGGCGCAACGAGACTTTCAACCACGCGGGCAATGCTTGTGCAGCCTTGCTGGCAGGCGGGTTTGCCTATCTGTTTGGCCCGATTGCGGTGTTTTATCTGATGGCTGCCATGGCGCTGGCGAGTGTGGTCGCGATCAGTTTTGTCTCTGCCGACGCGATTGATCATGACGTTGCGCGCGGCTTCGATGCGAGTCACGACTTCAGCGCTCATCAACCTTCCGGGCTGGCCGCACTCCTCAGCAATAAGCCATTGCTGATGTTCGGTATCTGCTGCGCGCTGTTCCACCTGGCCAATGCGGCGATGCTGCCGCTGGTGAGTCAGAAACTCTCGCAGATCAACATGCAGATGGCGACGCCGCTGACCTCGGCATGCATCGTTGCTGCGCAATTAGTCATGGTCCCGGCGGCGCTACTGGTGGGGATGAAAGCGGATGTCTGGGGGCGCAAACCGCTGTTGCTGGCCGGTTTTCTGTTCCTGCCGATTCGCGGCGTGCTCTATACCTTTTCCGATGATCCGTACTGGCTGGTGGCGGTGCAGATGCTCGACGGTATCGGCGCAGGCCTGTTCGGTGCCCTGTTCCCGTTGATGGTCAAGGACCTGACCCAAGGCAGCGGGCGCTTCAACGTAAGCCTCGGTGCATTGTCTACCCTGTTTGGTCTGGGCGCGGCCTTGAGCAACAGCCTGGCCGGCTTTGTCGTGCATGCGGCGGGCTACAGCGCAGCGTTCCTGACCCTGGCGGCGGTTGCGGCCGCTGCATTCGTGCTGTTGTGGCTGGCGGTGCCGGAGACACTTTCGCGGAGCAACCCTGCGGCGACTCCACTGCCTGAGCAGGCAGTGAGCACATGAACTGAATTACGCCGACGTCACCACCTGAACCTGCCAGCCCTCGCGCTGGCAGGTCGCAATTACCAAACCGTGCCCTGCCCCGTCCATCCCGCCGACCCGGCGCCCCGCTTCATCCCACATACCGCTGCAGCCCGCCGACGCCCAGCCGCCAGTGGGTGCACCGTGATTGGCCATCAACACCGGCAACGAATGACGTCGGGCATGCCCCGAAAGAAGCTCGGCATCGTGCTCATAACCACCCGGCGAGATCAGCACGCTTGCGGCGTACAGCCAGGCACCCCCATCCGAGATGCGTTGCGCATGCTCGGGACGACTGAAGTCGGCACATACGCAAAGGCCGACTCGATGCTGATCGAGTGGTAGATAGCAATCTTTGCTCCCCGGACTGAACACCGCGTCTTCACCGGGATGCAGGTACTGCTTGGCGTACGCAATGACCTCGCCCTCAGCCGTGAACGTAAGCGCGCCAATCTGCACACTGTCGTCCGACCCTTTAAGCGGAACACCCACGTGGTGATCAATCGCAATTGCATGGCCAGCGCGCGAATGGGTTGCAGGCGTGCATCGTTTGACGTCATGGCCAGTTCACGAGCGAGATCAGGCTCATAGCCGGTCAGCGACAGCTCTGGAAACAGCAGGTAATCCACCCCCAGATCAGCGGCCCGTTGCATGAACGCCAGGTGCCCGGCGAGATTGCGCTGGAAGTTGCCCCGTAGGGAGCAGAACTGGGCGGCGGCGAGTGTCGGTGACGTCATGGGGTCTTCCATTGATTAAGCCAGATGCAGTCCAGGTTTTTAACGCTGAGCGCCGCGGGAGATAGTCCCACAGAACACTCATCGTCATACACAAACCGGGCTGGTCTGACTCTCGCGTCACTGCTCTGAAGCGACAGGCCACTCGGAACGGTATCGACCTGCACATCAATGCTGAATCAAGCCACCATGACAAACAGTAATAATTCTCAAAGGAGATGTTATAGTATAACTAAATAATCAGGAAGTCTCACATGTCGTCTCGTAGAATCGCATCTCTGGCAGGCTTGGCAATTGGGGTATTGAGCAGCAACAGCTACGCAGAAGAACAGCCACAGACCATTGAGCTGGAAAGCATCAACGTCTCCTCCGACTATCAGTACGAGTCCGCAACCAGCCCGGTTCAGGGCTACCGTGCCACCCGCTCGGCCACCGCCACCAAAACCGATACCGCGCTGCGGGACATACCGCAGTCGATCAGTGTGGTGCCTGCGTCTGTGCTCAAGGATCTGGGCAGCAACAGTGTCGAGCGTGCGCTGGAGTTTGCAGGCGGTGTATCGAAGCAGAACAACTTCGGCGGCCTGACGCTTTATGAGTACAGCATCCGTGGCTTCACCACGTCCGAATTCTACAAGGACGGTTTCAGCGCCAACCGTGGTTATCCAACGACGCCAGATGCCGCAAACATCGAGCGTATCGAAGTGCTGAAAGGCCCGGCCGCCAGCCTGTATGGCCGTGGCGATCCAGGCGGCACGGTCAACATCGTGACCAAAAAGCCCCAGCGCGAAGCGTTCACCACCTTGCAGACCAGCGCGGGCAGTTGGGACCGCTATCGCACCGCGCTGGACGTCAACACGCCACTGGACGCAGACGGCAACTTGTTGTCGCGGGTCAACCTGGCGGTCGAAGACAACAACAGCTTTCGTGACCATGTCGAGAGTAAAAGGGTTTTCGTCGCGCCTTCCTTCAGTTGGCAACTGAACCCTGACACCAGTCTGCTGGTGGAAACCGAATTCGTCCGGCATACATCCACCTTCGACCGTGGCGTGGTCGCCCCCAATAACACATGGAGCGGCGTGTCCCGCTCAACCTTCCTCGGCGAACCAGACGACAACATCGACAATGACAACAACATGGTTCAGTTCGCCCTCGACCATCAGCTCAATGATGTGTGGTCGCTGCGCCTGGCCAGCCATTATAAACAGGGCGAGATGTCAGGCTTTGCCAGCGAGGCGCGCCCGCTGAATGCCGACGGGCACACTGTCAACCGCCGCTATCGCGAACGCGATAACAACTGGCATGACAGCATCACCCAGCTGGAATTGCGCGGTCTTTTCGAGGGCATGGGGGTCGAGCACGAGGTGCTGATCGGCACCGAATACGAGAACTACCGCAAGAACGAACGGGTCACGACCATTGCGGGCAGCCCTTATGCCATCGACATCTACAACCCGGTTTATGGTCAGCCGAAGCCGAATGGCGCGCGTTCCGGCACAGATTTCTATGAGCACATCGAAAGCCGTGCGCTGAACCTCCAGGACCAGATCGTCTTTACCGATAAATTGCGCGGCATGATCGGCGCACGCTATGAACATTTCGATCAACAGGTCGACGACTTCACCACCAATGCCACCTCCGGTCAGCGCCACGATGCGTTTACCCAGCGCGCCGGGCTGCTTTATCAACTCACGCCGCAGGTCGGTCTGTTCGCCAATGCATCGACCTCGTTCAAGCCCAATAATGGCCTGGACGCAGCTGGCAAGACCTTCGACCCGGAACAAGGCGTCGGCTACGAGGCTGGCATCAAGAGCGAGCTGTTCGATGACCGCCTGAGCACCACCCTCGCCGCCTTCCATATCGAGAAGGAAAACGTGCTGGCACTGGACCCCGGCACTGACACCAATCGCGCAGTGGGCAAAGCCCGTAGCCAGGGTGTCGATGTGCAATTCACCGGGCAAATCAATGACGCCGTGCGGGTGATCGGGGCGTTCGCCTATATCGATGCCGAAGTCACCAAGGGCGACCGGACCCTCCCGGCAGGCAGCCCCATCCTCGGTGTCGCCAAACACAGTGGCAGCCTGTTGGGCGTCTACGAATTCCAGGAAGGCGTATTGCGCGGCTCGGACGTGGGTGCGGCGTACACCTACGTGGGTGACCGATCAGGGCAGTCCGGCACTGATTTCGAGCTACCCGCTTATCAGACCGTCGACTTGCTGGCTCACTACAAGGCCACTGAGAACGTCACAGTCGGCCTGAACCTGAACAATATTTTCGATGAAAAATACTACGAGCGCTCTTACAGCAACTACTGGGTCGCACCCGGCGAACCGCGCAATTTTACGGTCAGCCTGACACTCAGCCTTTGATCCCACGCTCACTCGACTTCCAACCCCAAGGATTCATCATGCTTGCAGCAAAATCGTTACTGACCCTGAGCCTGCTCGGCGCGCTGTTTGCCACTCAGGTCAGCGCCCACGGGCTGTGGACCGAACAGCGACGTGGCAATATTGAAGTGGTCTACGGCCATGGCGCGGAAGACAATGCCTTCAAGGCACAGAAAGTCAGCGGCGCCTGGGCTTACGATCGTCAGGGCAAAATGATCCCGGTCACGGTGCAACGCCTTGAGGATCATGCCCGGCTGGTGCCGCTCAAGCCGCCTGCGGTAATGTCCGTGGCGCTGGATAACGGCATGTGGACGCGCAACGCCGAGAAGAAGTGGATCAACGAAGGCCGCAGCAAAGTACCCAACGGCACCGACTCGATTCATACCTTCAAATACAGCCTGGCGATCTATGAAGAAGGCGCGCACCTCCCAGCGTTTTCGAAGCTCAATTTCGTCATCGTGCCGCAGGCAGACCCTATGAAAGTCGGCGTCGGCAAGCCGTTACCGGTACGCGTGCTGATCGACGGAAAACCCGCCGCCGGTATCAAACTGATCGGCGATTACCGCAGCGCACCCGACGTGGTCAGCGCCGAAACCGACGCCCAGGGACTGGCCAATGTGATCGTGCGTAACCAAGGGCTGAATATCATTGCCGCCGAGGTCACTCTGCCGGTCAAGGACAATGCGGACATCGCCGAGCGAGGCCTGTTTACCTCGCTGACATTTGTGGGTGAGGCGCATCACGAGTGACCTCTTTGTGAAGTCGAGAAACGCCTGATACAGGCGTTTCCTTCCATAGGCAGGGCCTAATTGGCTGTGCAGCAACCTCCTGAAGACATCCGACGACCGCCCGGCCACCCCTCATATTCCCTCAAGTAAACAAAGTTTCCAGAAACCTCTGGACGCTGCATTTCCTTTCGCCTATAAAACAGCCTTCAAGAATATTAAATTCCTGTAGAGAATTTTATTCGGCAAACAAGACCTCCGCATATGACCTTTTTCGCTTTGTACCGAGCTGCCGCCACCCTCCAGAGGACACGCCATGCAACACGAAAAGAACCATTTCATCCTGAAGATCAGCTGCCCGGCGACCTCCGGCATTGTCGCGGCGGTGACTTCTTACCTGGCTGGCAACAGCTGCTACATCGGTGAAATGGCCCAGTTCGATGACGAGTTCAGCGGCACCTTTTTCATGCGCGCGGTGTTCCGCTTCAACGATGGTCACGACGGCGATATCCAGCAGCTGAAAGCCGGATTCGACGCCGCCGTGGCCAGGGATTTTGCGATGCAATGGGAGCTGCACGACACGCGACGCCCGATGCGCGTGCTGCTGATGGTGAGCAAGTTCGATCATTGCCTGACGGACCTGCTGTATCGCCACCACAAGGGTGAAATGGACATGACCATCACCGCCATCGTGTCCAATCACCTGGACCTGCGACCGATGGCCGAGCGTGAGGGCATTCGTTTTATCTACCTGCCTGTGACCAGGGAAACCAAGGCCGCGCAGGAAGCCGCGCTGATGAAAGTGGTCGACGAAACCGGCACCGAACTGGTGGTACTGGCGCGCTACATGCAGATTCTCTCCGACGACCTGTGCAAGCAGCTGGCGGGCCGGGCGATCAATATCCATCACTCGTTTCTGCCGGGGTTCAAGGGTGCCAAGCCTTATCACCAGGCTTACGAACGTGGCGTGAAGCTGATCGGCGCCACCGCGCATTACGTCACCAGCGACCTGGACGAAGGCCCGATCATCGAACAGGAAGTGCAGCGTGTCGATCATGTGTACCTGCCCGATGATCTGGTCGCCGCAGGCCGCAACAACGAAACCATCGCGCTTTCCCGTGCGGTGAAATATCACTTGGAGCATCGGGTATTTCTCAACACTGACCGAACGGTGATCTTCCGATGAGTGCTCGAATCATCGACGGCAAGGCGGCTGCAGCTCGCGTTCTGCAACAGGTCAGGGATGAGGTGCGAAACCTCAAGGCTGACGGCATCGAACCGGCACTCGCCGTTATTCTGGTGGGCGATGACCCGGCCAGCGAAGTGTACGTGCGCAACAAGATTCTGCGCGCCGAGGAAGCCGGCATTCGCTCGCTGGAACACCGACTGCCGACCGAAACCAGTCAGGCCCGCTTACTGACGCTGATTGCCGAATTGAACGCTGACAACACGATAAACGGCATTCTGTTGCAACTGCCCCTGCCCGCCCATATCGAGGAAAGCCGCGCTCTGCAGGCCATTGACCCAGGCAAGGACGTCGACGGTTTTCACAGTGAAAATGTCGGCGGCCTCAGCCAGGGACGCGACGTGCTGACGCCATGTACCCCCAGCGGCTGCATGCAGTTGCTCAAAGAGACCTGCGGCGATCTGACCGGCAAACATGCGGTGGTCATCGGTCGCTCCAATATCGTCGGCAAACCCATGGCTGCCCTGCTGCTGCAGTCGCACTGCTCGGTCACCGTGGTGCATTCGCGCAGCACGGATGCCAAGGCCTTGTGCAGATTGGCAGACATCGTCGTCGCAGCGGTCGGTCGGCCGCGCATGGTCGATGCCAGCTGGCTGAAGCGCGGCGCGGTGGTGATTGATGTCGGCATCAACCGTGTCGAGGATCAGGGCCGTAGCCGCCTGGTGGGCGACGTCGATTTCGACAGCGCCCTCGACGTCGCCTCTGCCATCACGCCCGTACCCGGTGGCGTCGGCCCGATGACCATCGCCTTTCTGATGAAGAACACAGTGACCGCTGCCAGACAGCAAGCCCACGCGCAACGCAGCCAATCGGAGGCCGTATGCCTTTCAATCTACTGAAATACGGGCTCAGCCCGGAGTACCCGGTCGAGGTGGATCTGCCTGCGCCCAAGGAACTCAAATCCTCTTATGACGTGGTTATCATCGGCGGCGGCGGTCATGGGCTGGCCACGGCTTACTACCTGTCGAAATACCACGGCATCACCAACATTGCGGTGCTGGAAAAAGGCTATTTGGGCGGCGGCAACACAGCGCGCAATACCGCGGTGATCCGCTCCAACTACCTGACCAGCGAAGGCGTGAAGTTCTATGCCGAGTCAGTGAAGATGTTCCAGAGCCTGTCCAACGAATTCGACTTCAACATCATGTATTCCGAGCGCGGCCAACTGACTCTGGCGCACACCGATGCCACCGTACGTTCGTTCCGCCAGCGGGCCGAGGTCAACAAGCATTTCGGGGGGCGTACCGAAATGATCGACCGCCAGCAGATCCGCGAGCTGGTGCCAAGCCTGAATCTGGACCCCGGCCATCTGCCGGTGCTCGCGGGCCTGTGGCACCTCGACGGCGCCACCGCGCGGCACGACGCGGTGGCGTGGGGCTACGCCAAGCAGGCGGCCAAGCGTGGCGTCGAGATTCATCAACTGACCGAAGTGCAGGAACTGGTGATCGAGAACGGCGCCATCACCGCAGTCAAAACCAATCGCGGCACCATACAGTGCGGCTGCGCGGTACAAGCGGTCGCGGGCATGAGCTCGCAGATGATGAAAAAGGCCGGGATTCGTTCGCCGATCCAGACCTTCCCGCTGCAAGCCATGGTCACTCAGCCCTTCAAGCCCTTTCTCGACCCACTGGTGAGCTCGTCTGCCCTGCACTGCTACGTGCAGCAGACCAGCCGTGGCGAAGTGGTGTTTGGTGGCGGTTCCGATCCGTATCCGCTGTTCAACAGCCGCTCGACGCTGGACCTCAAGGAAAGCCTGCTGGCCCATGCCATCGAGATGTTTCCGTTTCTGGCCAACGCAAAATTGATGCGCCAATGGGCCGGGATCACAGACATGACCCCGGACTACAGCCCGATCATGGGCCTGTCGCCAGTGAAGAACTATTACCTGGACGCAGGTTGGGGCACCTGGGGTTTCAAAGCTACGCCAATCTGCGGCAAGACCATGGCCGAGCTGGTCGCCAGCGGCGGCAAAGTGCCGGAGCTGATCAAACCCTTTGGTCTGGAGCGCTTTTCGACCTTTCAGCAAGTCAACGAAATGGGCGCAACAGCGGCCAGCCACTGACGGAGAGCGACACATGAAAATCATGACCTGCCCGCTCAACGGGCCGCGCAATATCAGCGAGTTCACCTACGGCGGCGAATTCAAACCCATGCCCGAGCCGCAGACCTGCAGCGATGCCGAATGGGCCGATTACGTCTTCAACAGTGACGACACGCTGGGCGTGGTGCGCGAGTGGTGGATGCACAACCCGTCCAGCTACTGGTTTCTGGCTGAACGCCACACTGGCAGCGACGAGATCATTCGCACCTTCGACCCACGCGAAATATTTACCACCCGCGTCGACTTCACACCCGCCCCCGCCAAGGAGATCGCAGGATGACCATCCCCGCCCGCCTGCCAGCGCCCATGGGCCTGCTGATCGATCGCAACCAGCCGCTGACGTTCAGTTTCGACGGCAAAACCTATCAGGGTCTGCAAGGCGACAGTATCGCCAGCGCACTGTTGGCCAACGGTCGGTTCCTGCTCTCGCGCTCGTTCAAATACCACCGTCCGCGTGGCCCGCTGACCATGGCCGGGCAGGACGCCAACAGCCTGATCCAGTTGCCGCATGAACCCAATGTGCTGGCCGACACCTTTGCCTTGCAGGAAGGGCTGCGCGCCAGCGGGCAGAACTTTAACGGCTCGCTGGACAACGACAAGGACGCGTACCTGGGCAAGTTCTCGAAATTCATGCCGGTGGGCTTCTACTACCGCTCGTTCTACAAGCCGAAAGGCATGTGGAAGGTCTGGGAACCGATCATCCGCAAGAAGGCAGGCCTCGGCGTGCTGGACCTGAATTTTCAGCCTGAATACTACGACAAGGCTTACCTGTTCACGGATCTGGCCATTGTCGGCGCAGGGCCTGCCGGATTGCAGGCCGCGCTGACCGCTGCCAATGCAGGGGCCAAAGTGCTGCTGATCGAACAGCAGCCGATTCTCGGTGGCTCGCTGACCTACGCCCGTTTCGATGTCGACGGCCTGCATGCCGAGCACTTGCGCCGCGAACTGGTCGCTGCGGTGGACGCGCACGACAATATTCAGGTGCTCAGGCAAGCCACCTGTAATGCCTGGTTCACCGATAACTACCTGCCGGTGATTCAGGGCAAACGGCTGTACAAAGTGCGCGCCACGCAATGCCTGGTGTGTAGCGGCTCACTGGATCAGCCAGTGATTTTCCGTAACAACGATCTGCCCGGCGTGATGCTGACCAGCGCCGTGCAGCGCCTGATGAAACTGTACGCAGTCAAACCGGGCAAACGCGCAGTAGTGCTGACTGGCAACGACGACGGTTACCTTGCGGCGCTTGATCTGCACGATCAGGGCGTGGAGGTAGCTGCCGTTGCCGACATGCGCCCCAACCCTGCTGATCGGGGGTTGCAGCTCGCGCTGGAGAAACGCGGCATCGTTTGTCACATGAGCACCACGGTCTATGAGGCGCTGCACGAAAAAGGCATGCGCCATGTAAGCGGTGCCGAACTGCGCAAGATCACTGGGCAGGGCGAGGTGGCGGGCAACGGCGTCACAGTCGACTGCGACCTGCTGTGCATGTCGGGCGGTTACATGCCGGTGTATCAGTTGCTCTGTCAGGCTGGCGGTAAACTTGCCTACGACGACCAGCACGCTGAATTCGCCCTCAGCGGCCTGCCGCAGAATCTTGGCATCGCCGGTTCGGTGAATGGTTATCACGCATTGGATAACGTGCTGGCCGATGCCGCCAATGCTGCTGCCAAGGCGGCTTCGACGCTGGGTCTGGAGGCGATCAGTAGCACGGCCACATTGCGCACTGAAGCAAAAGTCAATTTCAACTGGCCGATCTTTCCCCATCCCAAGGGCAAGGATTTCGTTGATTTCGACGAAGACCTGCAGGTGCGCGATATCGTCAACGCCACGCGCATCGGCTATCGCGATATCCAGCTGGTCAAACGTTATTCCACGGTCGGCATGGGCCCGTCACAGGGCCGCCACTCGGCACTGCCGACCGCACGCCTGGTCGCCGCGTCAACCGGGCGCAGCGTCAGCGAAACCGGTGTCACCACTGCCCGCCCGCCCTTCGAGGCCGAGAAGCTGGCCCATGTGGCAGGTCGCGCTTTCGATCCGTACCGCCAGACACCAATGCATCAACGCCACGTGCAGGCTGGGGCGAAAATGATGCCTGCCGGGATCTGGCAGCGCCCCGCGTTCTACGGCAAACCGTCGCAACGTGATGCCTGCATGCAGCAGGAAGCGCTGCATGTGCGCAACAAGGTCGGCATCATCGACGTCTCGACCCTAGGCGGCCTGGACGTGCGCGGCCCGGATGCCGCCGAACTGCTCAACCGCCTGTATACGTTCGCGTTCCTCAAGCAGCCAGTGGGTCGCTCGCGCTATGCGCTGATGACCAATGAACAGGGCGTGGTGATCGACGACGGCGTGTGTGCACGGTTTGCCGAGCAGCACTTTTACGTCACTGCCACCACCAGCGGCGTGGACCGCATTTACCAGCAGATGCTCAAGTGGAACGCTCAATGGCGCCTGAACGTGGACATCACCAACGTCACGGCGGCGATTGCGGCGGTCAACGTCGCAGGCCCGGATTCACGCAAGGTGCTGGAGCAGGTGTGTAACGATCTTGACCTCTCAGCCGAGGGTTTCCCCTACCTCGGTGTGCGTCAGGGCACCGTTGCAGGCATCAAGGCGCGACTGCTGCGGGTCGGTTTTGTCGGCGAACTCGGTTATGAAATCCACGTTCCGGCGCGTCACGCTCTCAAACTCTGGGATGCGCTGACCGAAGCGGGCAAACCGTTCGATATGCGCCCGTTTGGCGTCGAGACCCAGCGTCTGTTACGTCTGGAAAAAGGCCATGTGATCATCAGTCAGGACACCGATGGCATGACCCATCCCGCAGAGATCGATATGGGCTGGGCGGTCAGCCGCAGCAAGCCGTTCTTTGTCGGCCGTCGTTCGGTGGACATCCTCGAAGCCCTGCCGCAGAAGCGCAAGCTTGTAGGCTTTACGCTGCCCAAGGCCAGCCCGTTGCCGCTGGAAGGCCACCTGGTGCTCAAAGGTCCTGACATCAGCGGTAACGTAACCTCCTGCGAATACTCGCAGACCCTCGGCATGATCATCGGCATGGCGTACGCCGCGTTCGAGCAAAGCACGCCAGGCCAGCAGATTCCGATCCGCGTCGAGGACGGCGTTGTGGTTCAAGCGACCGTCGTGAAACTGCCCTTTTTCGATCCTGAAAACCAGCGTCAGGAGCTCTGACCCATGACCCGCCTTGATACCAGCCATCCTGTCGAACTCGCTACACCTTCACTGTGCACGCTGGAAGACCTGACCGACCTGCCGCGCGTGGGGTTTCGCGGTACGCAAACGGACGATTACCTGACGGCACGCGGTTTCAGTCTGCCCGATGTGCCCAATCGAGCGATCACCCAGCCCGACGGCAGCCACGTTGCTCGCCTGTCGCAGACCGAATACCTGTTGCTGGGCAGTCGCCTCGATCAAGGGCAGCGCATCGCCGATGAAGAAGCCCGCTGGGAACTGGACCACACCGCCAATTACCTGCTGCCCCGTGAAGACAGCCACGCCTGGCTGCAACTGAGCGGGTCATGTATCGCGGAAGTGATGGCCAAAGTGTGCGGCGTGGATCTGCGCCCGCAGGCCTTCGGCCCCGGTTCGGTGGCGCAGACCTCGGCAGCGCGCATCAATGTGATTGTGGTCAACGTCGGTGCGCAGACTGAAGCATGTTTTCAGATTCTTTTTGATCGCGCATCGCTGGCTTATTTCAAGGAGGCGTTACTGGATGCAATGCTCGAGTTTGGTGGGCGCTGTCTGTAATGAATAGCGATGATCGGCGAGAGGACTGGCCTGCATGCTCTTACTCATCAGCGACAAACTCATGCCTATTACCGTCAAGCGAATTAAAGAGAAGCAGCGCCAGGCCGACCTCCACTTGGTAGACCATAGATAACGCTCCGGGCCATCACCTGGCGCAACAGAATGGATGCATGTAGCGCCCAACATTTGCGGTAGTAATGGACACTCCGGAGCTCAAATGAACATAAAACAAAAATTGACATGGGCGTTCGCAGTCATTGCGTGCTTACCCATACTCGTCGTCGCCGCAATCGTGATCGTCAACCTGCGCGACAAGGCAACCAGTGATTTCGTGGACAGCAGCGGACGAGAGATTCGGCAGGTCGACAATGCCATGCAGCTGTTCTTTGACGGCATCACGCAGAACGTCAATTACATCGCGGCGCACCCGCTGATCGCGGGAGCGGGCGGCGATTTCCGCAACTACATGGGTGCAACCCCTACCGCGCAATCCGAGAATGACAAACAGGCGACCGAGCTGTTCGCCAGTATTGCCAAAGCGCATCCGGCCTACTCTTACGTCTCTTACGGCCTGGTCAACGGCAGCTACATCATGACGCCGGAAGACCCGAAAATGAGCAACTACGACCCGCGTGTGCGGCCGTGGTACAAGACCGCCATGGCCAACGCCGGCAAAACCGTGCGCAGCGATGCCTATTATTGGGCCAACGATGACGCGGTACTGGTCAGCACCATCCGGGCGATCCCCAATACGCTGGGCAACCCCGGTGGCGTGGTCAACATCGACGTATCGCTCAAGCAACTGACCAATATTGTCAAACAGATCAAGCTGGGCGAAAGCGGCTACCTGATGCTGATGGAAAAGAACGGCACAGTGCTGGTCGATCCCAAGCAGCCGGAGCACAACTTCAAAAAGCTTGGCGAACTGGGCGATGGCTTCGCCGAACTGGCGAAAACCGGCAGTGGTCTGGTCGAAGTCACTCTTAACGGCGAGCGCTACATGGCCAATGTTTACCCGTCCGAGCAACTGGGCTGGAACTTCATCGGTTTGATCAAGCAGGATGAAGTGATGGCTTCGGCCACCCGTCTGACCTGGCTGATCGGCATCATCGCAGCCGTGCTGGCGCTGGTTTTCGCCATTGTCGGTGCCAGTTTTGCCCGGGTTATCGTGCGTCCGATCCACAGTGTGTCCAGCGGGCTGGAAGGCATCGCGGGCGGTGAAGGCGACCTGACCCAGAACCTCGCCGTGCGCGGCAAGGATGAAACCGCGCAACTGGCAGGCTGGTTCAACAAGTTCCTGACCGCGATTCGCAGCCTGATCCAACACATCGGCCAGGCTGCGGGGAAGATTCTCGAAGCCTCACACAGCTCGACACGTGTCTCCAACGACATGGCTGAAGCCGCTGGCCGGCAGCGCGAAGCGGTGGACATGGTCTCCACGGCGTTTCATGAAATGGTCGCTACCTCCAATGAAGTCGCCCGCTCCTGCAGCCAGGCCGCCGACTCGGCCGACAACGGTCAGCAACAGGCACGTGAAGGTCAGCGACAGATCGATGATGCGGTACGTAGCGTCGACCAGCTCAGCGAAGAACTCACCCGCTCGGCCAAGGACATGACGCAACTGGAAAAGGACAGCGCAGGTATTCAGTCGATCCTCAACACCATCCGCTCTATTGCCGAGCAGACCAACCTGCTGGCCCTCAACGCAGCCATCGAGGCCGCGCGCGCTGGCGAACAGGGCCGTGGCTTCGCCGTCGTAGCCGACGAAGTCCGCGCACTGGCCAAACGTACCTCGGACTCGACCGCCGAAATCGACAACCTGCTGGGCAACCTGGCCAAACGCACTGCTTCAGTAGCGCAACAGATGCACGCCAGCCTCGATGTTTCGCAGCAATCGGTAACCAAGATCGGCCAGGCACGCAGCAGCTTCGGGCAGATCCGTGAATCGGTGGATGTGATTCGTGACATGAACACCCAGATCGCGACAGCCGCCGAAGAGCAGCATCAAGTGGCTGAAGACATCAACCGGCACATCAGCCAGATCCATGGCGATGCACAACTGATCGCCAGCCTCTCGGACTCGGCCCGTGCAGACTCCAGAAGCCTAGAAATACTGTCAAGCGAACTGGACGGCCTGGTGCGCAAGTTCAAGACCTGACGCGTATACGCCTTGAATGCTCGGCGGGCATCTCAGCTATCGTGCGACGCTCTGAGTCCTCTTGCGACGCAGAGCGTCGAGAACTGCATTCCTACGCTGGAGCGCAGGGAATGATCTCAACCATCGTGCGACGCTCTGCGTCGACATGCCGTTCTGGACGCTCTGCGTCCGTTTATGAGCAGGCGGCGCGTTACACGCTCGCAAACCACTCAGCCAGAAAACCCAGCATCGTACGCAAGGTGGCTGACTGGTGATGCCGCGAGGTGTAGATCGCATGTATTCCCATGGCGCTTGGCTGGTAGTCGGTCAGCAATGCGATCAGCTGACCACTGGCAATCAACGGCGCTGCCGAATGCACGGGCTGCAAGGTGATACCCGCGCCTGCCAAGGCGGCCTCAAGCAGTACGACTGAATCGTTGGCACTGAGGTTGCCGCCCACCGGCACGCTGAGCGGGGAGTGTTGGTAAGTGAACTCCCACAGGCTTTTGCCGAAGTAGGAGTACGTCAGGCAGTTGTGCGTGTTCAATTCCTGCGGCCTGGACGGTGTGCCGTGCGCGGCGAGGTAGGCTGGCGCAGCGCAGACCACCGAGTCGCAGTGCCCAAGAGGTCGGGCGATCAGGTTGGGGTCCAGTTGATTGGTGATGCGAATCGCCAGATCAATTCGCTCGCTCACCAGGTCTACCGCTTCATTGCCGATGTGCAGATCTACCGATGTGCCCGGGTAGTGTTGCAGATACGCTGTCACTGCAGACGCCAGGGCCGCCTGCGCCAGAGACTGGGAGCAGGCAATGCGCAACATGCCGCGCGGCTCGTCGACCTGGGTATCAGCAGCCAGAGGCACCGCATCAGCCAGCTCAAGCAGCTGCTGACACCTTAGCAAGGTCACTTGCCCAGCAGCGGTGAGCCCCAGTTTGCGCGTCGTGCGGTGCAACAATCGAGCCCCGGCCCAGGCTTCCATCTGCGCCAGATAGCGGGTAACCATAGCCCGTGACATGTCCAGCGTTTCAGCGGCAGCGATAAGGCTGCCTCGTTGGTTGATGGCGATAAATACCCGTGCAGCCACAATGCGATCCATGATTCGTCCGATTTACGCAACCAATAATTGCCCATACTGTGGCTTCTGTTTCATTTAAAGCAACCTAAGATAACAACTTCTGTCTCTGCCCACCGAAAAGGTCGTGCCTCATGTTGCGCAGTTCCCTGCTGGCCCTCTCCCTCGCCGCGCTGTTCCCTATCGTCGCCAACGCCGCCGATGCACTGGCGATCGACGTCTACAACCCGGCCGAAAAAGCCATCTTCCCGGTGTCTTCCGAACTGGTCACCGGCCAGCACGATGCGGTGCTGATCGACGCCCAGTTCCAGCGTAATGACGCGCAGGCGCTGGTCGAGAAGATCAAAGCCAGCGGCAAGAAACTCACCACCGTCTACATCAGCCACAGCGATCCGGATTACTACTTCGGCCTGGACGTGATCCAGGCCGCGTTCCCGGACGCGAAGATCGTTGCCAGCGCACCAACCGTGCAAGCGATCAAAGCGTCCATGCAAGGCAAACTCGCCTACTGGAGCCCGATCCTAAAGGACAACGCACCGGCCAGACTGGTCCTGCCGGAAGTCCTCAAAGGCGATCACCTGACGCTTGAGGGCCAGCCGTTGCAGATCAAAGGCCTGAACGGCCCGGCGCCAGAGCGCAGTTACGTATGGATTCCATCACTAAAGGCCGTGGTTGGCGGTGTTGTGGTTTCCAGCGGCATTCACGTCTGGGTGGCGGACACTCAGAGCCAGAAATCCCGTCAGGACTGGCTCGCGACACTGAAGGGTATTGAAGCGCTTAAACCGGTCACAGTGATTCCGGGCCATTACCTCGGGCAGATTCCCCAAGGCACCCATGCGGTCACCTTTACCGCCGACTACCTGAAGTCCTTCGATGCACAAGCCGCCAAAGCCAGGGACTCCGCAGCCCTGATCGACGCCATGCAGAAAGCCTGGCCTCAGTTGGCCGAGCCGAGTTCGCTGGAACTGAGTGCCAAGGTCATCAAGGGCGAGATGAAGTGGCCGAACTGATCTGCCCCGCGTAATGCCGTCACCGCCGTGTGATGCAGGGTGGCTGACCTTCCTGAATGCGGCGTGAAAACGCTACATGGGTATGGTCAGACGCCCACGTCAATCGCTATGCTGCGTCCATGAATGCCCCTGTCAAAGTGCGTACCCCCTGCCCGCCCGGCGCTTGCGACTGCAAGCGCGAACGGCTGGATGCGGAAGATGCCGACCTGCGGATTCTGCTGCTGACCCGCGACGCCGAAAAGAGCCTGATCGAACGTCTGGAGCGCATCGAAAGCCTGGAGGATCTGGAGCACATGCAGCGCAAGGTTTTCGAGCAGCTGGGCGTGCGCGTCGAGGTCGCGCCGGGCTTCAATGAAGTGCGCACCATGCGCGGCATCAGCATCGTCGTCGAGGAGAAAATCGGGCTGTGTCGCAAGACCCGTCAATCGATCCCCGCCGCCATCCGCCGCGCCCTTGAGGCACGCCCGCAGATTGCCTATCAACTGCTCAACGCTAACGACCTGCTGCGCGACGCGTGACTATCGACTGACTGAAGGCTGCGGCTATCATGCTGCGCCCATCAGCCAAGGAGTGCCGCCGTGTCTCTCGAAATCCGCCCTGCCACCGCTGCCGACGTCAGTCAGATTCTGGCGTTCATCACCGAACTTGCGATCTACGAGCGTGCCGGGCACGAGGTCAAAGCCAGTGCAGAAGACATTCAGCGCTCCCTGTTTGCCGACAACGCACCCGCAAAGGCGCTTATCTGCCTGCATGACGGCAATCCCATTGGCTATGCGGTTTATTTCTACAGCTATTCCACCTGGCTGGGACGTAACGGCGTGTATCTGGAAGACCTGTACGTCACTCCAGAGCATCGTGGCGTCGGCGCTGGACGCGTCCTGCTTCGGCACATTGCCCGCGAAGCGGTCGCCAACGACTGCGGCCGACTGGAGTGGAGCGTGCTGGACTGGAACGAACCCGCCATCAAGTTCTATGAAGCCATCGGTGCAGCGCCGCAAAGTGAATGGGTTCGTTACCGGATGGAAGGCGCCGGGCTGCTTGAGTTTGCCAACGGCGGTGAACACGTCATGAAGCCCTGAAACGACAACGCCCGGCCTTAAGAGGCCGGGCGTTTCGGGAAATATAGCCCGATACGGTCAGCAGACCCCAGGCGGGATACCGTCCTTGTTGAAGTCCTTCAGGCGTTCCTTTTCTTCCGGCGTCGAATGCGCTGGTACGTCGTTCGCCGGTTCTGGTTTCTTCTCGTCTTTTTTCTCGGTCATGGCTGAATACTCCGCGTGTGGTATTCCATTAAGGCCACAGGCAACGCATTCAGTTCAGACCGATTGCAGTGCCGCCTTACGCTGCGCGACGCCACACTCCAGTTGCCTGGCCAGCCCCTGCAAATCGAGCAGGGTCGCACGCCAACTGCGCTCCTGACTGCCCACGCTGACCAGCGAACGAACCCGGTCGTTGACCGAAATCCCTTTGCCGGCATTGGCCTGCCAGCCCTGATCGAGCATCGATGGATCGAACTGGTTGAAGGCATCGATGGCGTCGACACGGCTCACGGCGAAGCCAAAACACAATCTGTCGCCACGTACGATCAGCACCCGCGATGCTTCACACTGGGGCTGCGCGCCCTCGCCGAGCAGACTGCTGAGGCAGATCAGCGGCACTTGCTCGCCGCGCAGGTTGAACTGGCCCAGCAGATGAGTCTCCGGTTGTACCAGACCAATCAATTGCGTGGGCACGCCCATGATTTCCACGATCTGACTCAGCGGCGCGACAAAGCGCGTCGGCGCATCAAACAGCAGGCAGGCATGCCGCAACATGGCTTTGGTCACATCGTGTGACGCCTGTGCCGGCTTGACGTCATGCTGGTAAACCTGGGTGTAACTCTTGATTTCGGGACGCTGCAACAGCATCGGATGATCAAGCAACAGCGCCTGCCTGCCCTCCTCCAGGTTCATTACCCCGGCAAACAACTCAGGGTGCGGCAGGCCGTAGGCAGGTGCGGCCAGCAGGCGACCCGGGTCCTGACGCTGAATAGCGACCATGCGGTCATAACCGAATCCGCACACGCGACCATCCGCCGCCGTCAGCAGCAACAATTGCGGCTTGGACGTCTGGCGCTGATGATCCAGCCCCAGTACTTCCGACAGGTTGAGCGCCGGAACCTTGGTGCCGCGCACCGACGTGACACCGAAGCAACAGTCGCTGGCAAAGTCCGATGGCGATATCTCGGGATTGTCCACCAGTTCGGTCACAACACTGGCATCGATGCAGAAGTTGCGGTCGTCGCACTCGAACACCAGGTAATGCAGCAAGTGACTTTTTGCAGCCTGCGCCTGCTCAGTGAGCACCTTCGCGTCGGGGTCTGCGGCAAACAGCACACCCGGCAGACGGTTCAGCACATCCAGGTCCAGCTTGTAGATCAGCCGTGCATCTTCTGCGCTCAGCAGCACCGAAGGCAGCAGCCCCGAGCTGCTGCCACTTGGTCCCAACGGGCTGAACTGCGAGTCGCGGGCCTTGAGAATATCGCACACGGCGTCAATCGCCAGCCCCAGATAACCGCCGTTGTATTTAAGGATCGCGACCAGCGGGGTCGGTGGCGAGCTGTCGGCACTCTGCGCAAGTTCGCCACGCAAATCCACCAGCGGCACCGGCTTGCCGCGCAGGGTAAAAACCCCCAGCAGCGCACCACGGGTCAGCGGGTGCGGCTGCAGGTCTTGCGGCCAGTGCACGGCTTCCATCAGCGCGTCAGCAACCACCGCGAGATGAACGCCATTGATCTGCACCACACCGTAGGCGGTCAGGCTGCTCATGCAGGTTGTCCGACGGCTACCTTGTCCAGTGTTTCCGTATAGCCGGTCAGATTGGCCTGGTGAAGCTCGGTGATCAGCGCTTCAACCTGCTGCGCCGACAAGCGCTGTTTCTCGGTCGCAGTGTTGATCCCGTCGATCGCCTGAGTGGTTTGCATCACGCCATCCACGATGTGCTCGAACGCCTCACCGGCAGTCTGCGAGATCTCGTTGCCTGACTCGATACGGCTGACTGTTTCCAGAATCAGCTTGTTGATTTCCTTGGTCGCCCGCGAGGACTTCTCGGCCAGCTTGCGCACTTCATCGGCGACCACCGAGAACCCCAGACCGTGCTCGCCGGCACGTGCCGCTTCGATGGCAGCGTTGAACGCCAGCATATTGGTCTGACTGGCGATCTCGCTGATCACCTGAATGATGTCCTGAATGCCTTCAGCCGATTTGGCGATCATGCTCATCGCATCCGATGCCTTGACCAACGTCTGCGAGCCACGGCTGGCTTGCTCGCGGGTCAACCGGGCGAGTTCGGTAGCGGTGTCGGTACTTTGCGCGACATAGGAAATGGCACTCATCAGTGTCTTGACCGACTCGCGCATGGCGAGGGTCTTGGCTTCGATGGCTTGCTCCATCTCGACTTGGCGAGTGATGTCGGTGGCGAACTTCACAACTTTGAACGGTAGGCCGTCGTGGTCGAAGATCGGGCTATATGTGGCCTGAATCCAGATTTTCTGACCGTACTTACTCACGCGCATGAAGCGGCCGGAGTAGAACTCGCCCTGCCCCAGCCCGTGCCAGAACTCACGGTATTCGGTGCCGCGCACATACTCTTCGTCGCAGAAGATCCGGTGGTGCTGGCCTTTGATTTCCTGCAAGCCATAACCCAGCGCTTTCAGGAAGTTGGCGTTGGCCGCGAGTATATTACCGGCCATGTCGAACTCGATGACCGCCTGAGCACGATCGATCGCGTTGACCTTGCCCTTGTCCTCGACACTGGTTTCCTTGGCCTCAGTCACGTCGAGTGCAAACTTGACGATCTTGTAAGGATGGCCCTGCGCATCGAAAATCGGGTTGTAGGTCGCCTGAATCCAGATTTCCTTGCCATCCTTGCGTTTGCGCTTGTACTCGTTGGCGTCGTATTCGCCACGGCCCAGCTTTTCCCACAGTTCACGGTATTGCAGGCTGCTGACGAATTCCTCGGAACAGAACATGCGGTGATGCTCGCCGACGACTTCTTCCAGCTCGTAGCCGAATACAGCCAGGAAGTTGCGGTTGGCATTCAGCACTTTGCCAGTCAGGTCGAACTCGATCACTGCCTGGGAGCGCTCGATGGCCGTGACCTTGCCTGCGAACTCGGCTTGACGCGCACGACGTTCGGTAACGTCGTTGGCGAACTTGACGACTTTATACGGACGGCCATCCGGATCGAATATCGGGTTGTACGTGGCGCTGATCCACAATTCGCGACCATTCTTGCCGATGCGTTTGTATTCACCGGAATCGTATTCGCCGCGTTCCAGCTTGGCCCAGAACGCACGATAAGCCGGGCTGTTCAGGTAATCGTCATCACAGAACATACGGTGATGCTGGCCCTGGATCTCATCGAGACGATAGCCCAGCACCTTGAGGAAGTTTTCATTGGCATTGAGTACCCGACCATTCAGATCGAACTCGATAACGCCTTGGGAACGGTCGATAGCGGCGACCTTGCCTTCGTACTCGGCGTTGGCCTTGCGCTGCTGAGTTACGTCAGTAGCGAATTTCACGACCTTGAATGGGTTGCCGTCGTTGTCGAAGATCGGATTATAGGTGGCCTGCAACCAGATTTCGCGACCATTTTTACCCAGCCGTTTGTATTGCCCTTCGTCAAATTTACCTTTACCGAGCTTTTCCCAGAACGTCGAATACTCGACGCTGGACGCATATTCGGGGGGGCAGAACATGCGGTGATGCCGACCCTGGACTTCCTCCAGTTTATAGCCGACACATTCCAGAAAATTGGCGTTGGCGCGCAGGATATTGCCTTCAAGATCGAACTCGATCATCGCCTGTGACCGATCAATGGCGGTCATCAGCGAATGAAGGTCCAGTTGTACCCCGGCGCTGTCACTATCAAGGGTGCTTTCTATTATTGTGGTCGACATATAAAAATACTCAGCAGTGGACATCTATGGAGTGTTGTGACGGAGCGCCGGTTGCAGCAGGTCAGGTCAAAGGATCGCCTTGCCTGAATGTGAAGCCTGAAGATCACACCGGATAATCGTGTTTCTCAATGCCCTCCATAGCGCAAACTGCCAGGTGCTGAAATTGGATCAGCATAAAAGTCATTGTTTTGCCACCACCAGAATCGTAGCTGTTTTTCTGCGCGGCGATTGCTCCGTTGCTGTCAGGTGCAAACGTTGCGCGACACCTTGAAGCGCCTGAAAATCCTGCATATACATCAGGCGAAATACCAGATGACCACAATCACGGCACCGGTCCATCCCAACGTGAGCAAGAATGACAGTCCTGCGAGACGCGGATCCATGAGTCCCCTGTTTTAGAAGGCTTGAACAAGCAGATCGCAGCTTACGTATGGATATATCGGCCGGATCACAGATAATTAAATTATTTTCTTAGCTTAGGCAGCTTCTGTTATTACGCCATGGATGCAGGACGAGAATCGGTTTGTCACGTTCATGAGTGGCAGGCCGTGCCAGATATCAGGGCAGCTTGATGGTCACTTACGAAGAACGGCGAGTTTAATATTTACAGGACGCATACGCCCTCGCCATTCGTGAAGACCCGACCCTTAACCTGCACATAGCCGGAGAGATTGCGCGGTGTCGGTGGGCATCATGAGCACCGATGCCGTGGCATTGCGCAGCGCCCTGCACCTGGCTTGGGCGTGCGCTCGCCAGCAACTGATGAGAGTTGCGCCGCGGGCGCGGCGCAAGTAAAGCCGTTACCTGTAAATCAAATGAGCTGATACCTGACGATACCGCCCATTTTGGGTAAAACCGCTTAGCGATAACGCTCAAGCCAGTGAGCGTAAGGCGCAGGCAGGGTCCAGGCAGACTTCTCGACACCCAGCTCTTTCGCTGCGAAGTAGGCCCAGTGCGGGTCGGCCAGATGCGCGCGGCCTATCGAAACCAGATCCAGCTGGCCTGATTTGACGGCTTCTTCCGCCAGTTTCGGCTCGCCAAAGCCCCACGCGCTGGTCACTGGAATATCCGCTTCGCGACGTACACGCTCGGCAATCGGGCCCATGAAAGCAGGCCCCCAGGGAATGTCGGCGTCCGGCGTGCTGAAACCGACGCTGACACTCAAAAGATCCAGACCGCCCGCCTTGAAGCGACGTGCCAGTTCGATCGACTCGGTGAGGGTCTGCTCATCGCGACCGTCGTATTCGATCACGCCAAAACGGGCCGTCAGCGGCAGGTTTTCCGGCCAGACTTCACGTACCGCTGCCAGCGTTTCAAGCAGGAAACGGCTGCGGTTATCAAAGCTGCCGCCGTACTCATCGGTACGCTGGTTGGAATGCTCGGAGAAGAAACTCTGCCCCAGATAACCGTGAGCAAAGTGCAACTCGATCCATTCGAAGCCTGCGTCGCGGGCCCGACGGGCAGCATCGACGAAGTTCTGACGAACCCGGGCAATGTCTTCCAGGGTCATGGCACGCGGGACTTTCGGCAGGTTGGCACCGAAGGCAATGGCGGACGGGGCGATGGTGTCCCAGCCACGCGAATCGGAAGCAGCAATATGGTCGTCGCCTTCCCATGGGCGATTGGCGCTGGCTTTGCGGCCTGCGTGGGCAATCTGAATACCAGGCACGCAGCCTGCAGCCTTTATGGCTTTGACGACCGGCACAAACGCCTGCGCCTGTTCATCATTCCAGATACCGGTGCAGCCAGGGGTAATCCGCCCTTCCGGTGCAACTGCGGTGGCTTCAACCACCAACAGACCCGCGCCGCCACGAGCCATGCTGGCCAGGTGAACGTGGTGCCATTCATTGATAACCCCGTCGATTGCCGAGTATTGGCACATCGGCGGAATGGCGATTCGGTTGCGCAAGGTGACGTCTTTCAGCTTGAAGGGTTCGAACAGTGCAGACATTGGAAAGCTCCCATAGGCCAGATGGCTTTGAATTTCACTTGTTCGATGATAATCGAACTATGCCAGTTAACGGAAGCCCTGATATCATCCGCGCCATGCGAACCTTCCAACATCCCGCCGCTGAAGACCTTACGCTCGAACGCGTGCTTTACGCCTTGAGCGACCCTGTGCGTCTAGGCATCGTGCGCTGCCTCGCGGGCGTTGCCGAAGCCACCTGTGGCGAGCTGGACGGCGGTCGTCCCAAATCCAGCATGTCTTATCACTTCCGGGTGCTGCGTGACGCCGGGCTGGTGCACACACGCAATGTAGGCACCACGCACATGAACTCGTTGCGGACCGAGGTGCTGGAGAGCCGATTTCCGGGGTTGCTGGGGAGTATTCTCGCGCAGCATTGATGAACACTACGTCTTGCGCACCGACCTCAGGCATCCTGCAAAATCAAATCAGCCCCCTTCCCCGCCACCATCAGCACTGCCGCATGGGTGTTGCCGCTGGTGACGTTCGGAAAGATCGATGCATCGACGATAAGCAGCAACGGTGATGCGCCTGAGTACAGGAGCCTGCATGTAGTTGGGGTCGATCAGGGTCGCTTTTGAAATGTGCGGAATTACAGGAAAGCCTTTCGACAAAACGCCCGGCATCAACCAATAATCTGGTGAGTGATCCGGGCGTCCGAGGCAGTACGGGTCTAGCTGCAGACCCGCTTATCAGGCAGTTTTAAAGCTGAAATTTACCCACTTCCTGCTGCAGGCTGGTGGCGAGACTTCTCAGCCCACCGCTGGTCTTGAGCAATTCCTGAACCGACATGTTGTTCTGCTCTGCCATTTGCGCAGACCGCTCGACGTTGCGCGCAACATCCTGACTGGCTGCGGTTTGTTCGCGCAGTGCAAAGGAGATTTGATCGACCACCTGGAGCACCTTGTTCGAGCTGTCACGGATTTCGATGATCGCACTGCCGGCAGTGCTGGCCATTTCCACACCGTTGTTCACTTCCAGAACACCGCTGCGCATGCTGTCGACCGTCTCACGCACACCGGCCTGGATTTTCTCGATCATGCCAGCGATCTCTTTGGTCGACTTGCCGGTGTTCTGCGCCAGCAGACGCACCTCGTCGGCCACCACCGCAAAACCGCGGCCTTGTTCACCGGCACGTGCCGCTTCAATGGCCGCGTTGAGCGCCAACAGGTTGGTCTGGTCGGCAATGCCCTGAATCACGCTGATAATCGACGAGATGTGCTCGGAGTGCTGGCCCAGATCAGCAACCTGCGCAGATGAATGCTGAACAGTCTTGGCGATGCCGTTCATGCTGGACAACGTGTTTTCGATAACCAGAGCACCTTCCTTGGACTGATCACCTGAACGACTGGCAATCTGATGCGCCTCATCAGCGTTTTCAGACACGTGGTGAATGCTGACCGTCAGCTCCTCGATAGTCGCTGCCATCGCCGAGGCAGCGGTAGATTGCTCCTGAATGGCTCCCGAGAGTTGCTCGGATGCACCGGAAATCTGTTGTACGGCGAGCACCAGTTGATTGGCGGCCTGACTGATCTGTTTAATCATTTCGCGCAAGCGATTCTGCATGCGATCGAACGCTTTCGGCAGTTCGTCATGACTGCTGGTGTCTATCACACTGTCCAGCTTGCCATTGGCGATGGCCGTTGCTGCATCGATAGCCACTTGCAGGCGTGCTGTGGTGCTGCGCCCCAGTACTGTGGCCAGGATCGCCGAAAGAACAGCAGCCGCCAGGCCGCCACAGATCAGGATCATGATAGCCAGATGCTTGGCGTCCACCATGTTCTGACTTCTTATCACCAGCAGCTTGTTCTCGGTAGAGCTGATTTCACTGAGGATGGCGCGCATGCCGTCCATCTTGGCTTTGTCGGCGCCGGAGGTGATACGTGCATCCAGTTCATCGTCCGGCATATTGCGTGCGGTCAGATCCCGACGCAGAGCAATGATCGGGTTGATGTCTTCATCGAGCCAGCGCTTCTGGGTTTCACCCAACGCGGCCAGGCGGCGCTGCTGTTCAGGATTGTCCGCTGTCAGGCGCTTGAGCGAGTCAAGCCCTTCGATAAAACGCTTCTCGCCCGATACCAGCGGCTCAAGGAACGTGTCTTTCGAGGCAATGACGAAGCCTCGCATGCCAGTCTCGATATTGATCAGTTGCTCAAGCGCCAACTGGGCATCACTGAGGACTTGGTAGGTGTGGACGTTACTGTTGGTGGCCTCTTCGACCTGTTCGAAGCCTCGGTAGGCGCTTGCGACCAGCACGGCAATAAGTATGACTATCGCGACAAAGCTGAAATAGAGCTTTTGCGAGATGCTGAGTTTGCTGAACATGATGTCAATCCTGAACATAGCCGTTCCGTGGCTTGCATGATGGGCGCTATCACTTGCAAAAATGGGTTGAACCACCGTCTACGCGTGATGTCATTGGGATACCACTCATGTCGCCTGTCTACGCAATAACTTTAGGGATCCTATTTTGCATGTGACTGAATAAAAGCTCTAATTAGGGTTAAGTCCATGATAAAAATGAATAAAAATATTTTATTACATTCAGCATTTCAACGACTCGAAAACAGTAAACTCCAATAGTTTGACGGACCTTTACGTCAAATTATTGTCTAGCCTATTCAGGAAATAATCCGGCAGACGTGGACTGTAATCGTTGGGAACCCTGCTGCGCATCCATCTACTGCAGAACCGGTTTTCGATGAGCGACCCGGCACAGCAAGAGGCACCTCCGATGCGCCAACCCGCACGTAAGACATTGAGTGTGGCTATCACCGAAGCCCCCCTCATGAGGTGCGGCATCTGCTGGAGAAACATCCAATGGCCTTGGCGTATTTCAGCAACGCGTTACTCGCGCTGAAAGGCTCTGTAGCAAGGTCGATCGGCGGCTCGCGATACTCGGTCCGCCAAAGATTATGGTCAACATTAATACGCGGGCATCGACGGGTGTCGCGGTTAGCGGCCCGCTCAAGCAGTCGCAGACCCATCACCGCTGGTAGTGCAGGATAAGCGTCACCTGTGACGCTTATCCTGGTCTCGCTATAGTTTGGAACCTGAATAAATGGCAATTGCCGGCACAACACTTCCACTGTCACCCGGCACCGCCAGGCTTGCATTCCCTTTCCCGTCAACAGCAACTTTATTCGTGCACATGTCGTTGGGGGTAGAGAATTTTTTTGTTATGACATCACAATAAATTCCTTCTGGCAGTCCTGTATTAAACGTCTTTAGCCATGCAGAGGGACTGTTATTCAGGGCGACGAATCCGGCATTACCTCTGCTGAACGCAATCTGATTGCCAGACCCCGTAACCCAGTTATTTACGTCCTGCCCTTCAGTGGCACTGCGAAACCTGACCATGCTCGCAATGGCATTCGCTCGGTGTATAAAATCCCACCCTGAACGGTTATCGGGATTGGCACTTGAGTCTAATGGGCTTGCTGAAGGGGCGTCCGCTTCAGGGTCACTGAAATTGAATCCCGAGTGAACCTGGGCCTCACCGTATGGCAATGCCAACATGAATACGTTAGCGAGGTCATAGCGTTTGGAGTTGTACCTGTCGTTATACGACTGATTGCTCGCATTCAAGGATGTTTCAGAATTCCGCTCTGTGTCCCAATTGTTAACGAATACCGTAGATCTCTCTGGCGGCATCAAGCGGAAAGACCCGCCCCAGTTTCCGAATATGCCGATCATCGCTGGAATGGATGCCAGGTTAAATCCGTCTTTTTGCCGAAAAGCTTTAAGAAGGGCCGTGGTGTAATTGAACTCATTCACCGTTCCGTTCTTGTAGTAATCTGAGCGACTGGAGCTGCCATCGGGAATTATTTCCTGTGTGACCCAGATTTTCTCCCCGGAAATCGTCAGGGGATAAGCTGTTTTTACTGCCGCTAGAATCTTGTTTATGTCATCGGAGTTTTGATGCTTCGCAGCATCCAGTCGGAACCCGTCGATCCCAAGCGCCAGTAACTTCTTCATGTAATTCACCGCCACGCCCTGAACATAGCTGCTGGACTGATTCAAGTCGGGAAGATTATTGAGCCTGCAGTCCCTTACCTTCGCTGCATTATTCTGATAATCAGCGGGCTCTATGTAACATGCGCCATGGAAGTCATTTTGGCTAAACTGCGGGTAGGCCAATGACTGGGAATCCCACTCGGAACCATCGGTGCTTTTAAAGGTTGCACTCGAATCCCCGGCTACCTGGTTCATCACGATATCCGCATAGACCCTGACCTTGGCAGCGTGACAGGCACTGATCATGCTCTTTAACTCTGACTCCGTCCCCATGCGACTGTCTAATGAGTTAAAGTTCACCGGCTGATAAATATCCCACCAGTGCCCCGCTACCTTGGATGCCTGAGGCGGCGATATTTGTATTGCACCGTAACCTATGGGCCCTATTGCGCTTGAGCATTCTTTAGCCAAATCATTCCACCGCCAGTGAAACATTTGGACAGAGGTGTTGGCCGGGTTAAACGCTGTGTCTGCATGACTGAGTGAAGCAAGCATGCTCAAGCCCGTCACCGTGCCAGCGAAAAAAAATCCATGTAGAAGATTGTTCGAGTCCATGAGGTATCCTTGCTGTTTAGGGTGTGGGCTTCTGTATTTAACTTCATTTATTAGCGCGACAATGCTTTAAGCCTTCTGAACATGGCTGATGGTTTGCGGGAAGCTGTTGCCTTCAAGGCATGCCATAAAATCCTGCGTTGTAAACCGACGACTATGCCACTGGACACATTACAGAATGCAGGCATCACACGCTCCCCTGCACTGCCACCCCTTCGGGACGGTGGGAAAACAGCTGCAGAAACGCCCCGCCCAGCGCACACCCCGCCATCACGAAAAAGCATACCGTGTAGCCGCTGAGGCTAGTCCAGCCGCCCCCCATGGAAATCAGGGTCCCCATCAATACCGGGGCAATGCCGCCGCCGATGAACATCGCCGTGGTGATGATGCCGTTGGCTGTCGACGTTGCAGAGGGCTGCGCAGAGTCGGACGCGACCGCGTAGTAGATGGGCCAGACGGCATTGGCGACCAGACCGAACAGCAATTGCACGGCGATAACGATCAGGATGGTGTTGGCAAAATAAAAGGCACCGACACTGACCGCCATCCATATTCCGCAGATGATCAAGGTGATGCGCCGACCGATGATGTCCGACAGCGAAGGCCAGATCAGCTGCCCTAAAATGCCGGTCAGCGTGAACACCACGCTCATGCCCGCAGACTCGGCCAGCGACAGGTTGAGAATGTTGTACAGATAGGCAGGCAGGACAATGTTGACGCCCATGTAAACCACTTGAGTGAGCAGTGTGTTACCGGCAGTCAGCGCGATATTGCGGTTGCTCAGTGTTGCCTTCACTGTTTTCCAGACTTGGCCTTTGACGTTGGTTGACGGTGTGCTGTCTGGCGGGGTCATGCCTTTGGCGGCGATGTCCACATACAGTTTGGTGATGCGCTCGGCCGTCGAGTAGCGCGCCCAGAAGATCATCAGCGGCAGTGCCACCACGAAGGCGAAGAAAAACACATAACGCCAGTTTTCTTCACCGTACGTGCTGATTACGAAGCTGGCGACAATGCCGCTGAGCATCGCGCCTATGGGGTAACCGGTGTGGTGTGCGCCCAGGGCAAAACCGCGACGTTCCACCGGCCACCATTCGGCGGTGTTGCTGACCCCGACCGGCTCGCCCCAGCCGGCCCCCAGATTAACCCCCACCCGCAAGGCGATGAAGCTGGCAAGGCTGCCACTCAACGCCTTGAAGCCCGACAGAAATGACAGCGCGGTGTAACCCAGCACCAACGGCACCTGGAAGCGCGCCCGCTTCCAGCCGCCGCCATAGCGATCACTCCAGACAGAGCCGGGAATATCGAGAACGGCCAGCGCCAGCATGACGACAGTGGCTACCGTCCCCCATTGGTCCGCAGACAGTTCGAAATGCTTGGAAATCGTCGGCCCCAGACGCAAGACGATCTCGCGATCGTAGGCATTCAGAATCCAGATCATCCAGCACACCAACAACGACACCCACGAGAAACGATGAATCTTGCCCAGCGATGCATTCTTGTTATTTGGCATGGGAAATCTCCAGGCGTGTCGCACACGCCCTGGCAAGAAAGAGTCCGGTCGTCCTTAACGTTGAGGTTCAGCCTGCGGTTGACGGGTTAACTGGCGAAGCGCCGTTCAGCGATGCCTTTCACACCCAGCCCGGTGATCGCAAACAAGGCACCGCGTTGCTGGCCATCTTCCGGGAAGCGCGGCAACGGAGGCTTGGCCATGGAGGTGACGAACAATGTGTCCAGGTTCGGCCCGCCGAAGGTCAGGCTGGTCACCTTCTTCACAGGCATGTCGATGATGCGATCCACCTGCCCGTCCGGGGTGTAGCGCACCAGTTTTCCGGCGTAGACCAGCGCTTGCCATAGGCAGCCTTCGGCGTCTACGGTACAGCCGTCCGCCGCGCCGCCTGCGGAGGTGTCGACGCTGGCAAAGGTTCGTCTATTGGTGACTGCGCCGCTGGCGTTGTCGTAGTCATAGGTCCAGATTTCCCCGGACCAGGTATCGGCGAAATAAAAGGTTTCACCGCCCGGACTCCAGCAGGGACCATTGGACACAATGATGCCTTCATCCAGCGTGTGCAGGCTCAGGTCAGGGTCGAGGCGATACAACTTCGCGCTGGCCTGGTCTTCCTGAGTGTCCATCGAACCCACGATGAACCGGCCCTGCCGATCCACCTTGCCGTCATTGAGGCGATTGTTCGGCAAACCGGGTTCAGGGTCGACGATAAGCTCGAGATCGCCGCTCGGCAGGTCAAGGTTGTAGATACCGGTCTGTAAGGCCACGAGTGCTGCGACGCCGCTGTTGCGCAAGGCCATGGAGCCGATTTTCTGGCCCACATCCCAGGCTCGCAATTCACGCCCGTCATCCGTACAGCGCAGGACGCGACCGTCAAAACTGTCGATCCAGTACAGACGCTGTTGCTCGACATCCCAGACCGGGCCTTCGCCCAGTGTGGTCTTCACGTCGACAACGATTTCGATACGCATTTTTCACCTCTGTCTTGTTGTTATTGAGATGACACGTTGTGCGATGACTAGAAATCGACCTTGTCCTGGCCCTTCAGGTCGAGCATTTCACGCGCTTCGTCCGGCGTTGCCACGCGCCCGCCCAAGGCTTCGATCACAGTGCGAATACGCGTGACCTGATCGGCATTGGACGCCGCCAGCTTGCCCGGTCCGTCCCACAGCGAATCCTCAAGGCCGACCCGCACATGACTGCCCATCGACAGGCCCATGGTGCCCAACGGAATCTGATTGCGACCCGCGCCCAGAATCGACCATTGATAGGCCTCGCCAAACAAACGGTCAGCCGTACGGCGCATGTGCGCCAGGTCTTCAGGGTGTCCGCCAATGCCTCCGCGCAAACCGAATACAGACTGGATGAAAATCGGCGCCTTGAGCAACCCACGCTGCAGGAAGTGTGCTGCGGTATACAGATGACCGATGTCGTAGCATTCAATTTCAAAGCGCGTGCGGTTCTCGGCACAGGTCGTAAGGATGTGTGCGATGTCGCGGAAGGTGTTACGGAATATCCGGTCATCACTCTCGGCCAGGTAGGGGCGCTCCCAGTCATGCTTGAACTCGGTATAGCGATCAAGCATTTCGTACAGCCCGAAGTTCATTGAGCCCATGTTCAACGAGGCGAGTTCCGGCTTGAGTTGCGCCACGGGTTGCAAGCGCTCTTCCACCCCCATGGTCGGCGCACCGCCGGTGGTGATATTGATCACCACGTCGCTCCTGGCCTTGATCTGCGGCAGAAACTGCCGAAACAGATCAACGTCCTGACTGGGCCGTCCGTCACGTGGATCGCGGGCATGCAGGTGCACAATCGAGGCACCGGCCTCGGCGGCACCGATGGCTGCATCGGCAATTTCCTGAGGTGTTATCGGCAAATGCGGCGACATCGAGGGCGTATGAATAGCACCCGTGACGGCGCAGGTGATGATGATCGGGCGTTTTTTGGGCATGAGCATTCTCCGTTCTTGTTCTTGGCGAGAAGTCTGATGTGGAACATGACATCGGACGGTGTCCGGTCATTGATGCTATCGGGCCGAAATACTCAGAGGTACTCGACGTTGCCATCCACGCTGATGGCCTGTCCCGTGACATTGCGTGCAGCGGGCGAGCATAGAAAGAGCGCCATGGCGGCAACGTCCTCGGCAGTGACCATGCGCTTGAGCGAAATCTTTTTCAGGTACTCCTCACGCATCTCGGCTTCGGGCACATTCATCTGTTCGGCACGGGCACGAATCACCCCATCCATGCGCGGTCCTTCGACGATGCCGGGCAGCAAGGCATTGACGCGGATGTCGCTTCCGCCCAGCTCGGATGCCAGGGATTTCATCAGCCCGACAATTGCCCATTTGGTCGCGGCATACGGTGTGCGCCAGGCGTAGCCAAGGCGACCGGCGACAGAAGCGATATGAATAAGGTGAGCATTGGGTGACGCCTTGAGCAACGGCACCGCATGATGGGCAAAGCGGTACTGCCCGGTGAGGTTAATATCGATAGTGCGCTGCCACTCTTCTTCGCTAATGGCATCGATGCCTGCCGTTGGACCAGCGATCCCGGCGTTGTTGATCAGCACATCAAGACCACCGAAGTGTTCGCGCTGCACCCTGAATACCGCTTCGATCTGCGCCGGATCAGCAACATCTGCGTGAGTGGCGACACTGCCTGGATAGCGTTCGAGGAACGCCGCAATGGCCGCCTCGCTGACATCGCACACATGTACCTTTGCTCCCGCTTCCAGGTAAGCCGCCGCCAACACTTCACCGATCCCGGCTGCACCGCCGGAAATCAGAACCCGCAGCCCTGCATATGGAATCAGCCGATTGAGAACACTCATGCTTTTTTCACTCCCGAGACACGCGACCTTGAGCGGTCACTCTTTGCGATCAGGCGCGTCAGAGAGTCGGCAGCCTGCATGATGTCATCGGTGACAGCTGCACGAGCCGCCGCCCCATCACGCGCCGCCAACGCCTCGACGATACGGTTATGCGCTTCCATCGAACGCTGAAGGTGCGCCCTGTCGGGCGCGACAAGCGCGAAACACGGGCCGATGTGCAGCCAGAAATTTTCTACCGCCGCAACAATGAGCTCAGCCTTGGCGACTGCATAAATGCGTCGGTGAAAGGCAAAGTTGGTCCACAGATAGAGGGCCACATCAACCTTGTCGGCGGCAGTTTGCATCTGTTCGCAGAGCTGGCTGATGTCTGCAAGGTCGGCGTCGTTGAGCAGGATGACCGCTTTCTCGGCCAACAGCCCTTCCAGCGCAACCCTGGCATCGCGAATCTCGCGCAGCCGCTCCGGGGTCATCATGGGCACGCGCAGACGAGCGGTTTCGGTAACTTCGAAGGCATTTTCTGCGCTAAGACGATTCAACGCTTCGCGCACCGGCATCGGACTGGAACCGAGCGCCTCGGCGAGACCACGGATGGTCAGTTTCTGACCCGGCTGAAAGCGCCCGCTCATCAGCGCTTCACGGATTTGCCGGTACACCTGATCCTGGAGGGTATCGCGAGAAACCTGACGCATGGCCGGCAGGAGGATCGGACGATCTGTCATGGGGAGTGACTCATATTGGCGTTCTTATGGAACGAATATGTGATCACAAATAACATATGTCAAATTGTTTTTTAACACTGGAGATGCTTTTGTGGCCCAACCACTTGCAGAAGCGCCCAGAGCCCCCGTTTAAAACCATGGCAACCCGAGGCAATACAAACCCGGCTATTCCGTGACCCCACGTTGGTCGCCATAACAGCGCAGGACAACGCGCATAAGAAAATCGCCAAGGCCAACCTGGTATCGGTCCCAAGCTTGAAACGTCGCATGAGGCCTGGTTACCGGTTGCGGGAAAGTCGTGCTTTCCCGCTTGCTTGTCAGGCAACTGTTCCAGGCACGCTTGCGTTTTACGTCTTGAAGTGCGAAGTCATTTTTTGCAAATCTTGCCCCAGGGACGCCAGCTCAACTGTCGCCGTTGCGCTTTCCTCGCTCGCTATCGCGGACTGATCGGCCACATCACGAACACTAAGAATGCTGCGATTGATTTCTTCAGCCACAGCACTTTGTTGCTCGGCGGCAGCCGATATCTGCAGGCTCATTTCCTGAATCGTGCCGATGGAGTGGTTGATTTGGGTGATTGCCTGCTCGGCCTTTTGCGCCAGCTCGACAGTGCCCAATGTACGTTCACGACTGGATACCATCAGGGTGGCGGCGGCTTGCGTACCTTGTTGCAAGGCAAGGATCAGCGTTTCGATTTCCTTGGTGGAGTCTTGCGTGCGCTGAGCAAGTGAACGCACTTCGTCTGCGACTACGGCAAACCCGCGGCCCTGCTCACCAGCACGTGCGGCTTCGATGGCCGCGTTCAACGCCAGCAAGTTTGTTTGTTCGGCAACCGCCTTGATCACGTCAATGACTTTGCCGATTTTCTCACTGTCCTGGGTCAGTACATTCATGGCGCCCCCCAGTTCTTCGATTGCCAGGGAGAGCTCGCTGATTTGGGTCGTGGCCTGTCTGACCACTGCGCCGCCATGACGTGACTGCTCTTCGGCCAGAGTTGCCGCAGCCGACGCATCGGTGGTGTTGCGCGCCACCTCCTGAACCGTGGAGGCCATCTCATGCATCGCGGTGGCCACTTGGTCCACTTCGATTTTTTGCTGACGAACGCCTGCGCTTGTCTGCTCGCTCATGGCGGACAGCTTTTCAGCAGACATCGAAATTCTAGTCACACCGCCGCCGATGCCCTGCACCAGCGTATTCAGGTTTTGCGCCATGTCCTGCATGGCATTTTGAAGATCGCCCAGCTCATCACGGCGCGTCGACTTGGCCTGCACCGTGAGGTCGCCTTTGGCGATACGGCGAGCCAGATCGACGGTGAGCGCGAGCGGCGAGGTGATCTGACGGGAGATCACAACAGAGGCAAACAGCCCCACCAACAACGCGACCAGCGTCAAAATAGCCACCTGGATAAAAGCACTGCGCTGATCGGCCCGCGCCAGTTGCTGCTGGGCGTCCATCAAGCCGGTGATGATTTTATCCATGACGTCGCTTTCCTGGTCCACTTGCTGTCGCAGGCTCTGCTTTTGCTCAAACAGGGTAGAGACTTGAACCAGCGTCTCGCGGTACTGACGCATGCCGACGTAGGCCTCTTCCAACTGGGAGGACAGTGCGGCGGGCAAACTGGTGCGGGCTTTGGTGATGTCGCTCAGAAACGCTTCAGTAGTGTCCAACAGCAACTTTTTGTTGGTAGCGTCTGGAACGGCGATGTAGCGACGCAACACGAGACGAAACATCGTCATGCTATTTCGCAGGTCGGCCACCTTACGCAGATCGGCTATGCGCTCGTTCCCGGGTTGCTCCAGCGCACTGACGGTAGTGGTTTCAAGCAGTTGAGTAAATGTGTTGGCAAATTTATCGGACAACGCTCCCAACGGTTTCAGCGCACCGCTGGTGGACTTGTCTGTATCGACGAGACGATTGACCTTCTGATCGTAGGCATCAGTGCTGGCTTGCAACTGCGCCAGCGCTTGCTGATTCTCCTTACGGGTCAGTAAAAGCAACGCCTTGGAGATGAGCCCTTGCATCGTGCTGAGCTGCGTACGGTAAACCTCAAGAGCCGCTTGGTCGGCGGACGCTTCGTATTGTTTCTCTGAAAGGCGCATGTCCTGCGCCGCATCGTTGAGCGTTCCGATCAAACGTGTAGTGTCCAAACGGTCAACGAGGATGTTGTTACTGGTGTAGCCGACGAAAGCAACGGCCAACACTGCCAACAACAAAAAGCCAAAGCCGATCCCCAGCTTTCGTGAAACCTTGATATTGCCTAAAAATCTCGCTGCTACTGCCATTTTCAGCCTCCACTGCCACCACATCATCGTTCCGTGAGGCAGAAAAATAAATCCTGGCAACCACAGTTGCCTTCAAGGGTCAGGTGTCGTCGTCCAAGTCGAGGTTCAGGGTCAGTTCCAACTGAACCCGGCTTAAGGAAACATCTTTGAGGGCTGATGCGCTAAATGGAGCGCGCTCGGTGCACATCGAAACGGAGCTGCACCCAGGTCATGCGCTGACGGCCTTGAGCCACGGTTTAACGCTTCAACGTAGCCATCGGCAAGGGACGCCATGAACTTAAATGAAAAGTTGTACATCTTTTATTTCTGTACAGGTTTTCGCAGCATGACCCGCAGACTGGCTTCAGCCTGCCGTCACTAGAAGTGGGTCTATGGGGATGACCAGGACAGAGAACGTCATCACCAAGGATGACGACGACAAGCCGCTAACGAAAACCCAGCAAATCCCTTGCCCGAATTACAACGCACCGAATGATGGCTGCGGGAGTGGCTTTCCCGTTCTGTATGCCATGCGTAGTGACATGCCAAGCGGCGATGATTGGAGTGATGGAGGAAATGTCGGGCTTTCACGAAGCGCGGGCGCTGTCACTGCACATGTACAAGAAAGCCGGAAAGGACGGGCAAGAGGTCGCTGGTGATAAGAGTGGGGATATGACAAAAACGACCAGAAAGACTACGCCGAAACTCTCTGGTCAGAGGCAATCCCGGACCGATATCAGCCGGCTTCCGAATTGGTTTTGCGCGGGCTTTGCGCACGCCGGAAATGAAAAAAGGGACCAGCACCGTAGGTGACTGATCCCCTTAGTAAAAATATGGTCGGGACGGAGTGATTCGAACACTCGACCCCTAGCACCCCATGCTAGTGCGCTACCGGACTGCGCTACGCCCCGACTAGGCGTGTATCTGTTTTGCGACCTGCGAAAACGTTGAGAAATATACCCTAAGCGTTTGAATTATGGAAGTATCTGCTCGCTCGATTACGCCTTGAGCATGACCAGCACGTCTTCCAGTTCGGCAATCATCTGCCGGATCATTTGCTTGTACTGCTGGGTATCGTCTTTCGGTTCGCCGGCGGTAAGACGCAGGCGGGCTCCGCCGATGGTGAAGCCCTGATCGTAGAGCAAACCGCGGATCTGCCTGATCATCAGCACGTCGAGGCGCTGATAATACCGGCGGTTCCCGCGTCGCTTGACGGGGTTGAGCTGAGGAAATTCCTGTTCCCAATAACGCAGAACGTGCGGTTTTACCGCGCAGAGCTCGCTGACCTCACCGATGGTGAAGTAGCGTTTGCCAGGGATCGGCGGTAGCTCGTCGTTATGACTTGGTTCCAGCATATGCCTCAACTCGGGCCTTCAACTTCTGCCCTGGACGAAAGGTGACAACACGGCGCGCCGTGATTGGAATTTCTTCACCGGTCTTGGGATTTCTCCCAGGCCGTTGGCGCTTGTCTCGCAGGTCAAAGTTGCCAAAACCTGACAACTTCACCTGCTCGTTATCTTCCAGAGCGTGCCTGATTTCCTCAAAAAACAGTTCAACCAGTTCCTTGGCTTCCCGTTTATTCAGGCCCAGCTCTTCGTACAGACGTTCGGCCATCTCAGCTTTCGTCAGAGCCCCCATACGCTACTTCCTTAACGTGGCGTTTAACCTCTCCTCAAGCGAGGTGAGGATAGCAAGTGTCGTTGCGTTTACCTCATCGTCATTAAGAGTGCGCGATGGATGCTGCCAGGTCAAGCCGACTGCAAGGCTTTTTCTATGTGGATCAATGCCTTTACCCTGGTAAACATCAAATAACCTGAGGTCTGTGAGCCACTCGCCTGCATTTTCACGAATTACGTCCAGAACTGCACTGGCAGAAACATCGCGATCAGCCAGCAGTGCCAGGTCACGGCGCACTTCAGGGAAGCGTGATAGCTCGTGGAATTTCGGCAGGCTGCCTTTGGCGACTTCACCCAGAACCAGTTCGAACACGAACACTGGACGATCCAGACCCAGGGTTTTCGACAATTCAGGATGGATGGCACCCAGAAAACCAACTTCACGACCATCGCGCTCGATGCGAGCGGTCTGGCCAGGATGCAAGGCCGGATGCTGACCCGGCGTAAAGGTGAATTCACCCAGCGCACCGGCAAACCCCAGAACCGCTTCGACATCGGCTTTGACGTCGAAGAAATCGACCACGTCGCGACCTTGCGCCCAGCCTTCCGGCAGGCGGCTGCCGCACACTACGCCAGCCAGCATCGGCTCTTGCTTCAAGCCATCCAGCTGACCGACAAAGCGCAGGCCACTTTCGAACATGCGCACGCGATCCTGCTGACGATTGAGGTTGTGCTGCAAGGCTTTGACCAGGCCAGGCCACAACGAGGCGCGCATGGCGGCCATGTCATTGGAGATCGGATTGGCCAGCAGCAGAGGTTTGGCGCCCGGCGTGAACAGTTCGAACCACTTCGGATCGATGAAGCTGTAGGTGATCGCTTCCTGATAACCACGCGCAACCAGTAGGCGGCGCAACTCTGGCAGATCGCTTTTGGCTTCGGCCTTGGCCTGTGGAGCCAGACGCGCTTGCGGGTAACGAACCGGCAGGCGGTTGTAGCCGTACAGACGCGCCAGTTCTTCGATCAGATCGACTTCAAGGCTGATATCGAAACGATGGCTTGGCACTTCAACGCGCCATTGGCCGTCTGTTTCGGCAGAGACTGTCAAGCCGAGACCGGTGAGCAGACGCTCGATTTCAGCGTTTTCGATGACCAGACCGAGCATTTGCTCGACGCGGCTGGCGCGTAGGGTCACCGGGGCAATCGAAGGAAGGTGCTGTTCGCTGACCACTTCAATCACCGGACCGGCTTCGCCACCGGTGATTTCCAGCAACAGGCCAGTGGCCCGTTCCATGGCTTCACGGGCCAGCTGCCAGTCGACGCCACGCTCGTAACGGTGCGAGGCATCGGTGTGCAGGCCGTAGGAACGCGCCTTGCCGGCCACCGAGATGGTGTCGAAGAACGCGCTCTCCAGGAAGATATCGCGGGTCCCGGCGGTTACGCCGCTGTGTTCGCCGCCCATGATGCCAGCGATGGCCAGCGCGCGCTGGTGGTCGGCAATGACCAGTGTGTCGGCACGCAGGCTGACTTCCTGACCGTCGAGCAGGACGAGCTTCTCGCCCTCCTCGGCCATACGCACCCGTATCCCGCCGTTTATTTCGGCCAGATCGAATGCATGCAGAGGCTGACCCAGCTCCAGCATTACGTAGTTAGTGATGTCGACGGCGGCATCGATGCTGCGCACGTCAGAGCGACGCAGACGCTCGACCATCCACAACGGGGTTGGACGCGACAGGTCGACGTTGCGAATCACGCGACCCAGATAACGCGGGCACGCTGCGGGGGCCAGTACTTCAACCGGACGCACTTCGTCGTGTACGGCGCTGACCGCTGCAACCTGCGGGCGTGTGACTTCGGCGGCATACAGCGCGCCGACTTCACGTGCCAGACCGGCCACCGACAGGCAATCGCCACGGTTGGGGGTCAGGTCGACTTCAATGCTGGCGTCATCCAGGCCCAGATAGACACGAATGTCCTGACCAACCGGCGCATCGGCGGCCAGCTCCATCAGGCCATCGTTGCCTTCACCCGCCTGCAACTCGGCAGCGGAACACAGCATGCCGTTGGACTCTACGCCGCGCAGCTTGGCTTTCTTGATCTTGAAGTCGCCAGGCAACTCGGCGCCGATCATGGCGAACGGAATTTTCAGACCGGGGCGCACGTTTGGCGCGCCGCACACGACCTGAAAGGTTTCGCTGCCGTTGCTGACCTGGCACACGCGAAGCTTGTCGGCATCAGGGTGCTGCTCGGTGCTCAGCACCTCGCCCACCACGACTCCGGTGAAAACGCCGGCGGCCAGCGTCACGCTGTCAACCTCAAGACCGGCCATCGACAGACGAGCAACCAGCTCGTCGCGGGAAACCTGCGGGCTTACCCAGCCGCGCAGCCATTGTTCACTGAATTTCATCCTGCTCTCCTGAAAGGTTCGTTACGACTTAGCGAAATTGCGCGAGGAACCGCAAATCGTTGTCGAAGAACAGGCGCAAATCATTGACGCCATAACGCAGCATGGCCAGACGTTCTACGCCCATGCCGAACGCGAAGCCCTGAAACTCTTCAGGATCGATGCCGGACATGCGCAGCACGTTCGGGTGAACCATGCCGCAGCCCATGACTTCAAGCCAACCGGTCTGCTTGCAGACTCGGCAGCCCTTGCCACTGCACATCACGCATTCCATATCCACTTCCGCTGACGGCTCGGTGAACGGGAAATACGAAGGACGGAAGCGCACGGCCAGTTCCTTCTCGAAAAACACGCGCAGGAACTCTTCGATGGTGCCTTTCAGGTCGGCAAAGTTGATATCGCGGTCGACCAGCAGACCTTCAATCTGGTGGAACATAGGCGAGTGGGTGATATCGGAGTCGCTGCGGTACACACGGCCTGGACAGACGATGCGGATCGGCGGCTGCTGCGATTCCATGGTGCGGACCTGTACCGGTGAGGTATGGGTGCGCAACAGCATGTTCGCATTGAAGTAGAAGGTGTCATGCATCGACCGGGCCGGATGGTGGCCAGGGATGTTGAGCGCCTCGAAATTGTGGTAGTCGTCTTCGACTTCCGGGCCTTCGGCGATGCCGTAGCCAATGTGCGTGAAGAACTGCTCGATACGTTCCAGAGTGCGGGTGATCGGGTGCAGACCACCAGAGGTCTGGCCACGGCCCGGCAGAGTCACATCGATGCATTCTGCGGCGAGCCTGGCAGTCAGTTCTGCCTGCTCGAACGACGCCTTGCGTGCATTGAGGACTTCTGTGACACGCTCCTTGGCAACGTTGATCAGCGCACCGACTTGCGGACGCTCTTCAGCCGGCAGGTTCCCCAGGGTCTTCATCACCTGAGTCAACTCGCCTTTCTTGCCGAGGTAGTGAACCCGGATTTGCTCCAGGGCATTGATATCTTCGGCGCTTTGCACAGCCTCAAGAGCTTGAGAGACCAGCGCGTCCAGGTTTTCCATGTACAGACTCCAGATACAAAATAGGGGAAGAGCTGAAGGCTCTTCCCCTATTTATGACGTTTAACACCGACCCCGGAAAACCGGAGCCGGTGATTGTCGGGGACTTAGGCCAAAGTGGCTTTAGCTTTCTCGACAATCGCAGCAAACGCCGCTTTTTCGTTCACTGCCAGATCAGCCAGAACCTTACGGTCGATCTCGATGGACGCTTTTTTCAGGCCAGCAATGAAACGGCTGTAGGACAGACCGTTAACACGAGCACCAGCGTTGATACGAGCGATCCACAGAGCGCGGAACTGACGTTTTTTCTGACGACGGTCACGGTAGGCGTATTGGCCTGCCTTGATTACCGCTTGCTTGGCAACACGGAATACGCGTGAACGCGCGCCGTAGTAGCCTTTTGCAAGTTTCAGAATTTTTTTGTGACGCTTACGGGCAATGACGCCACGCTTTACACGAGCCATGAGTTACTTCCTCTATATCTTGATCAAAATTAACGAAGGCGCAGCATGCGCTCGACTTTTGCCACGTCAGACGGATGCAGCAAGCTGCTACCGCGCAGTTGACGCTTACGCTTTGTCGACATTTTGGTCAGGATGTGGCTCTTGAAAGCGTGTTTGTGCTTGATGCCGTTAGCAGTTTTCAAAAACCGCTTAGCTGCACCACTTTTAGTCTTCATCTTTGGCATGTTCGGATACTCCGCATTCAGTTGATAAATATAACCGCAAGGCCTGCCGTGCCCTGGTGGTTATTTCTTCTTTTTCGGGGCGATGACCATGATCAGCTGGCGTCCTTCCATCTTAGGATGCTGTTCGACGGAACCGTATTCAAGAAGGTCACCTTCAACCCGCTTCAACAATTCCATACCCAGCTCCTGGTGGGCCATCTCACGACCGCGGAATCTCAAGGATACCTTGGCCCTGTCCCCGTCACTCAGGAAACGTACCAGGTTGCGTAGTTTTACCTGGTAATCCCCTTCCTCCGTCCCTGGACGAAACTTGATTTCTTTAACCTGGATCTGCTTCTGGTTTTTCTTCGCTGCAGCAACCTGTTTCTTCTTTTCGAAGATCGACTTGCCGTAGTCCATCACACGGCAGACCGGAGGGACTGCGTCGGCAGAAATCTCTACCAGATCCAGCTTGGCCTCTTCGGCTATACGAAGCGCTTCATCAATCGAGACGATGCCAATCTGCTCGCCGTCAGCGCCAATTAAACGAACCTCGCGGGCCGAGATATTCTCATTGATCGGGGCCTTGGGTGCAGCTCGTTTATCTTGTCTCATTTCACGCT
Source organism: Pseudomonas syringae CC1557 (assembly GCF_000452705.1). NCBI lineage: Bacteria > Pseudomonadati > Pseudomonadota > Gammaproteobacteria > Pseudomonadales > Pseudomonadaceae > Pseudomonas > Pseudomonas syringae. The sequence continues at coordinate 2,166,912 of NZ_CP007014.1, read as the reverse complement.
TAATAATAATTACTCCGTATCTTGGCGACCACGCCGGGAAACCGCTTGTGCGAGGAATTCAGCGAACTGGGCGACCGGCATCGAGCCAAGGTCAGCGCCTTCACGTGTACGCACAGCGACAGTTTGCATTTCAACTTCCCGATCTCCAATCACGAGGAGATAAGGAACCTTGAGCAAAGTATGCTCACGGATTTTAAAGCCGATCTTTTCATTTCTCAAGTCGGACTTGGCACGAAACCCGCTTTCAGCCAGAGTTTTTTCCACTTCAAGCGCAAAATCGGCCTGTTTGTCAGTGATATTCATGATCACTGCCTGAGTCGGCGCCAGCCAGGCTGGAAATGCGCCTTCGTAATGCTCGATCAGAATGCCGATGAAACGCTCGAAGGATCCAAGAATCGCTCGGTGCAACATGACCGGATTCTTGCGACTGTTGTCTTCCGAAACGTACTCGGCACTCAAGCGGATCGGCAGATTGAAGTCCAGCTGCAAGGTGCCGCACTGCCATACCCGGCCGAGACAGTCCTTGAGGGAAAACTCGATTTTCGGACCGTAGAACGCGCCTTCACCCGGCTGCAGATCATAAGGCAGACCTGCGCTGTCGAGTGCGGCGGCCAGCGCCGATTCGGCACGATCCCAAAGCTCGTCGGAGCCTACACGCTTTTCGGGGCGAGTGGACAGTTTGAGTTCGATATCCTTGAAACCGAAGTCGGCGTAGACATCCAGCGTCAGCTTGATGAATGCGGCGGACTCTGCCTGCATCTGATCTTCGGTGCAGAAGATATGTGCGTCATCCTGCGTGAAACCGCGCACGCGCATGATGCCATGCAACGCACCCGACGGCTCGTTACGATGGCAGGCACCGAACTCGGCCAGACGCATCGGCAGCTCGCGGTAGCTCTTCAGGCCCTGATTGAACACCTGCACGTGGCACGGGCAGTTCATCGGCTTGATGGCGTAGTCGCGGCTCTCGGACTGCGTGGTAAACATGTTTTCGGCGTAGTTGGCCCAGTGCCCGGATTTCTCCCAGAGCGAGCGATCGACCACTTGCGGTGTCTTGATCTCAAGGTAGCCGTTTTCACGCTGCACTTTGCGCATGTACTGCTCAAGCACCTGATACAGGGTCCAGCCCTGAGGGTGCCAGAACACCATGCCCGGCGCTTCTTCCTGGGTATGGAACAGGCCGAGACGCTTGCCAATCTTGCGGTGGTCGCGTTTTTCGGCTTCTTCGATCCGCTGGATATAGGCAGCCAGTTGTTTCTTGTCTGCCCAGGCGGTGCCATAAACACGCTGCAACTGCTCGTTCTTGGCATCGCCGCGCCAGTACGCGCCGGACAGCTTGGTCAGCTTGAAGGACTTCAGAAAGCGGGTGTTCGGCACGTGCGGGCCGCGGCACATGTCGACATATTCTTCGTGATAGTACAGGCCCATGGCCTGCTCGTTCGGCATGTCTTCGACCAGGCGCAGCTTGTAGTCTTCGTGACGGGCGGTAAACACCTCGATCACTTCAGCGCGCGGGGTGACTTTCTTGATGACGTCGTAATCTTTTTCGATCAGCTGCTGCATGCGCTGCTCGATCGCCGCCATGTCGTCAGGCGTGAACGGGCGCTCGTAGGCGATATCGTAATAGAAGCCGTCGTCGATCACCGGGCCGATGACCATTTTGGCAGTCGGATACAACTGCTTGACCGCGTGCCCTACCAGGTGAGCGCAAGAGTGACGGATGATTTCCAGTCCTTCCTGATCCTTGGGGGTGATGATCTGCAGGCTGGCATCGTTTTCGATCAGGTCGCAGGCGTCGACAAGCTTGCCGTTGACTTTACCGGCAACGGTGGCCTTGGCCAGACCGGCACCGATTGAAAGCGCGACATCGGCTACGGAAACCGCCTGATCGAATGAACGTTGACTGCCGTCGGGAAGAGTAATAGTTGGCATGGCGCCTCCTCTCCTAGTGGTGACCCCTACCAAAGGTCACGTGGGTTGGGATGAGCCAGTACGTGATCCGGTGGTATGCCTGCCTCACAGTGGCAGGAGCCTGACGGCCAACCTTGAACCGAACCAGATGACTGGAGTGTACGAAAATCTGCCTGCGTCGCACCAAAAGCCATCAGCCACGGGGACACTTGAAAATAACAGGACGCGCATCCTAGCACAGCTGAGTCGCCACCGGACGCACATCTACGCAAAACACGCCAAATAACACGCCATCTGAACTGGCAGGCCTTGTAGACGTCTGAACCAGTCAAGACCCTGTACGTTTTTTTTCAGAAAAAGTCAGCAAAAGGAGAACACCATGAAGCCGCTAAGTCTGTCCGCCCTCCTCGCCTGCGCCGCCGTTCTGGCCCCTTGGGGTGCCCAGGCCGCCATGGACAAACCTGCACAGGACACGTTCACGCAAGAGTGCATCGCTGCCGCAAAGCAACAGAACCTCGATGCTAAAACCGCTGCGGCTCATTGCGATTGCGGCGCCAGGGTAGTGAACGAAAAATTCACGCAGAAAGAAATCGCATCCCTGAGCAACACCAGCACCGCGCCTTCCCCGGAATTGACTCAAAAACTGCAAAAACTGGTCGCTGAAAACTGCACCAAGGCAAAATAATCAAATTTTTTGAAGGGGCTAAAGCGATCGTTTGAAACCTTGGCCCGCTCTTCCCCTTGATCGCCTGAAAGCCTCATGAAACGGGGCTTTCAGCGTCTTTTTGACAGACTGAAAACCATCCGGACCCAGGCATCATTTAGCCACTTTCAGCGTATGACGCCCTGCATATAGCCTACCTTTGCTCAAAGAGATCACCTTAGTAGCTGTCTTTTTGTGCATTTCGACTATGATAGGCCGGTGTGCCCAGTTGGCCTGAGCAGCACGTTACTGAAAATTATGTTTCTGGAGATACACCATGTCTAATCGCCAAACCGGCACCGTAAAATGGTTCAACGATGAAAAAGGCTTCGGCTTTATCACTCCACAAGGTGGCGGTGACGACCTGTTCGTACACTTCAAAGCAATCGAGAGCGACGGTTTCAAAAGCCTGAAAGAAGGCCAGACCGTTTCTTTTGTTGCTGCTAAAGGCCAGAAAGGCATGCAAGCAGAACAAGTTCGGGTTGACTGATTCACCTGATGTAAAAAAACCCCGTCACTGACGGGGTTTTTTTATGCTTGAGGCAAAAGCGCTGCCTCAGCCGCAGTTGATGCGTGTGACTTTGCCGGAGGCGTCGGTGTTGACGTTCACCCGCTCGGAACGATATTCAAGCGTGACCATATCGTCAGGCCCGAGGATGCGTGCGTCTTGCGAGCCGGAACGTGTGCGCACTTGCTGCAAGAGCTCGATGGAGGCCGGTTTGCCGATTGCGAACTGGGCGAGCGCTGCATCGCAGCGACCGGGAATGGCATTGCTGGCTGGAGCATCGGCTTTGGCAGGTGCCGCCTCGGCGCTCGAATTGGAAGCATTGCTGCTGCACCCTGCCAATAGCGAAGTCATGACCACAAAACCCAATGTTGCGAACTTCAGGGGCATACACCCTCCTGTGCCAATAAATATTCCAGACCTGGTCCGACCGCGTCAAAACGGGTTTGTTGCAAATGAGCAACGACAAGCGCCTGTAACCTGTTGATCTGTCAGGCGCAAGAGTCTGCCTTGGGATAGCCTGGGGTGTGCGGGTAAATCGTCACAAAACATTTATCCGGGGACGTGATTGAAAACGCTCATCGACGTGATGCGTAAGTAGAAGTGTCAAACGCCTTGGAGGATGGTTTACTGACCGTGACGCGAGTACCGGGAAGTCAATAGCGTCATGCGTGATCGTTCACTGGAGACAGACATGACAGCCATCGCTATCGAAGCAGACATCAAGGCCAAATGGCCTCAAGGCCATTGCTCGCACAGCCCTTCAAATCCGGAGGAGTTGATGATCATTGCCGTTGATCTGCTGATCAAGGAGCTGGGCACCGACGGCGCCAGAACCTTTATCAGCCAGGTGCTCAGCCGGTATACGCCAGCCAAGCTGCCTGCCTGATGCGCTTCATCAACACGCTTTTCAAAGGCTACGCAATTACTTCAATCGTGCCAGACGCTCGGTCAGCAAATCGAAGAATCCCTGCGCGTCGCCATTTTCGACCCAGAACACATTCTGCGGCTGCTTGAGCGTGCCGTACCAGTCGGCAACTGTCTGACCGAAACTGGTACCTTCACGGGTATCGACCGTGACGTTGATCTGCCGACCGGTAAACAGCTCTGGCTTGAGCAGCCAGGCAATGACGCTGGCGTCATGCACCGGGCCGCCGGGCAAGCCGTAATGTTCCATGTCCAGCTTGACGTATTCATTGAGAATCCCGTCTACCAGCTTGCCGGCGTTGTTGTTCAAGGCAGCGATCTGCTTGAGGCGCTGTTCACTGGTGAGGATCTTGTGGGTGACGTCCAGCGGCACGTAGGTCAGTTTCACGCCACTGGCCAGCACGATCTGCGCGGCATGCGGGTCAGCGAACAGGTTGAACTCGGCGACCGGTGTGATATTACCGCCGTTGAAATGCGCGCCACCCATGACCACCACTTCCTTGATGCCCTGAGTGATTTCCGGGGCCTGCACCAGCGCCAGTGCCAGGTTGGTCTGCGGACCGAGCATGGCGATGGTGATGCTGTGTGGCTTGGCCTTGCTTAGCGTGCGAATCAGGTAGTCGACCGCATTGCCTTCGGCCAGGCCTTTGGCGGGCTCGTGTATCGGCACACCTGGCAGGCCTTCCTGACCGTGAACATTTTCGGCGTAGATCGGCGTGCGCACCAGTGGTTTGGGCGCACCGGCATATACCGGCACCTCTTCACGACCCGCCCATTCACGCGCCAGTCGGGCGTTGCGCGAGGTCTTGTCCAGACGCACGTTACCGGCCACGGTAGTGATCGCCATCACGTTCAGTTCTTCGGGTGAAGCCAGCGCCAGCAGCAGAGCGACGACATCGTCTGCGCCGGGGTCGGTATCAATGATCAGGTCACGCTTTTCGGCCGCCTGAACGGCGGCAGTGCCGAGAATGGACAAGAGCAGCGCTCCGCGGATAAGTTGTCTGGAAAACTGTATCAATGTCATATGAAACTCCCTTTCTTACGAGCTAGAACACGACCCCGGACACCAGCGCCACATTGCTGTAAGGCTGGCACTCTCCGGTTCGGATGATCGCCTTGGCCTGACGGCTCAAGACCTTGAGATCTTCATGACTCATCCAGCGCTGCTGGCCAAGCTGATCGTCGAGATTCAGGCTCTCGATAACCTGCAAGGCCGGCGGCTTGACCTGAGCCATCTCGCTGGCCAGTACGTGGCTTTCCACTTGCATCTCGCTCAGCACGACATCCAGCACACTGACGAAATCCGGCACACCACGGGTCAACGCCAGGTCGATCAGTTCGACCCCGGCAGGCACCGGCATCCCCGCATCGACGATCATCAGGATGTCACCATGCCCCAGCGAAGCGATCACGCGGGACAGGGCGATATTGAGTAGCGGTGTTTTTTTCATAACGAATTGAATTCCTTTACTTCCTCGAACGTCGGGATAGACGGCTGGGCTCCGGCACGAGTGACGGAGATGGCCGCTGCGGCCTGACCGAAGCGAATCGCCTCGGACTCGCCCTGCCCTGCAGCAAGTGCCGCCGCAAAACCGCCAACAAAGGTATCACCTGCGGCGGTGGTGTCCACGGCCTGCACACGACGTGCGGGAATATGCTCCACGCCAGTGGCATTGGCGAACAGGGTTCCGCGCTCGCCCAGCGTGATGATGACGTTGCGCGCTCCGGCCGCCAGCATGGCAGCCGCCGCTTTCTCAGCCGAGGCCGAAGAGTCGACGCCGATACCGGTGAGGGTCTGCGCCTCGCTCTCGTTGGGAATCAGGTAATCGATCAGGCCGTACCAGTGTGCAGGCAACGGTGCGCTGGCCGGTGCTGGATTGAGGATGACGGTCTTGCCCAGCGCATGGGCGCGAGCCAGGGTGTGAAAAACCGTCTCGGTCGGCACTTCCAGCTGGCAGATGACGATCTCGGAACCGGCAAGCAGTGCATCGAAACGGTCGATCAGGCTGGCATCAAGCCGGCCATTGCCACCGGCAACGATGACAATTGCGTTCTGACTGTTCGCGTCGACCACGATTGAAGCGATTCCGGTGGCCACCCCTTCGACTATGGTCACCGCTTGGCAATCAATGCGTTCAGCCAGCAGCGCGTCACGCAGTTGCTCGCCATAGGAGTCATCCCCTACGCAGCCGATCATCGCCACGCTGGCGCCCAGACGGGCTGCGGCTACTGCCTGATTGGCGCCTTTGCCGCCAGGCACGGTAGCGAAGGTTTCTCCGCTGAGCGTTTCACCGGGGCGCGGCAAACGCTGGGCGCGGATGACCAGGTCCATGTTCAGACTGCCCACTATCACTATTTTTGCTTGCATGGCTCATTAATCCGTTGCTGTGCGTGCGCGTCATTCGTTGGACAAAGTGTTCGGTGCTGCCGTGGACTCGCGCACCACGACGCAGGGCGTCACGAGTCTTTTCTCGACAGGAACTGCATGAGGTGCGGCGATTCTGCTTAACAGCATTTCAGCGGCGGTTTCGCCCAGCTGCATGATCGATTGCCCCACGGTGGTCAACGCCGGGTAGACGTAACGACTCATCTGGATGTCATCGAAACCGATCACCGACAGGTCCTGCGGCACGCGAATAGAGCGTTCGGCAGCGGCATGTAGCACACCGATGGCGATGACGTCATTGCCGGCAAAAATCGCGGTCGGCGGGTTCCCTGCCAGCAACTGGCTTGCCGCCTCATAACCCGCAGAACTGGTGAACTCACTGTGCAGGGCCCACTCGGCACTGACCTCGACAGAAGCCTGGTGCATGGCGCGCCGATAGCCCGCCAGACGCATTTCGGCCACCGTGCTTTTGAGCGGCCCGCCAATGCAGGCAATGTGCCGATGTCCCAGCTCCAGCAAATGACGGGTCGCCAGATAAGCACCCTGCTCGTGGTCGATACGAATGGTATCGGCCTCAATGCCGTCCAGTTCGCGGTCGACGATCACCAGCGGCGTGCGCACTTCGGCAAGACCGCCTGCGATACCGGCATCGCCACCGACCGAAGAGACAATCAGGCCGTCTACGCGCTTTTCCAGCAGCACACGCAGATAGCCGCGTTGCTTATCCGGGTTGTCATCGGAGTTGCAGAGGATCACGCAGAAGCCGTTGCGCTCGCAATAATCCTCTATGCCCCTGGCCAGTTCGGCGAAGTAAGGGTTCATGCCATTGGGAATCAACAGGCCAATGGTCGAAGTGGTCTTGGCCTTGAGCGACCGCGCAACCGCACTGGGAACGTAATCCAGCTGCGCGATGGCCGCTTCGACCTTGAGCCTGACCGGCTCGCTGACCGGCCGGGTCTTGTTCAGCACGTGGGAAACCGTGGTGTAGGAAATCCCCGCGAGTGCCGCTACGTCCTTGATGGTTGCCATATCAGCCCTGGCGCCGAGCCCGCTGGCTGCGGTAGGTATCCAGTACCACAGCGATCACAATGACCGCACCGGTGATGATGCGTTTGGTCGGCTCGGTCGCCCCGATCTGCGCCAGACCCGCAGCGAGGACCGAGATGATCAACACGCCGAAAAAGGTGCTGATGATCGAACCGCGACCACCCATCAGGCTGGTGCCGCCAATCACGACTGCTGCAATGACCTGCAACTCCAGACCGGCACCTGCATTCGGATCAGCCGCTTCCAGACGCGAGATCTGAAACAGCGCTGCCACACCGGCGAGCATGCCCATCAGCGAAAACACCAGGATCTTGTAAGGCTTGGGATTGATGCCCGCCAGCCGTACCGCCTCTTCGTTGGTGCCGATGCCGATCAGGTAGCGACCGAATACCGTGCGCGTGAGTACCGCCTGAGCGATGAAGATCACCAGCAGCGCGATGATGAAGGATGGCGAAATGCCAAACGCTATAGGGTCGGACAGCCAGGCAAACGAATCGCCGATGTAGGCGGTACGTGAGTTAGTCATCTGGTAGGCAGCGCCTCGGGCCATCTCCAGCACGCCAAGGGAGACGATAAACGATGGAATACGCCAGGCCACAGTGATGGAGCCGGTAATCGTGCCGGCCAGCGTCGCACAGGCAATGCCCAGCAATGCGGCGGGAAACACGCTCCAGCCCCAACCGAGAATCGCCACACTGACAGCCGAAGCCGCCAACGCCAATACCGAGCCCACCGACAGGTCAATGCCACCGATGATAAGAATCAGCGTCATGCCGACAGACAGCACCATCAGATCAGGGATCTGGTTGGCCAGCATGCTGAAGGTCTGGTAGGACAGGAAGTGATCGCTGAGTAATGAAAACAGCACAATCATGACCAGCAATGCACCTGCCAGCCCAATATAGGTGCCGAGGCCGAAATAGTTGCCGCTGCGACGAGCTGGCACAGTCAGCGTCGGGGAAGGTGTATTTTTCATGAGTCGTTCCTGGGCGCGGCATCATTGAGCAGCGCGTCACGTTTCTGATAACCGGCGAAGGCGGCGGCAAGCAATTGGTCCTGAGTCCAGCTATCGCGCTCGAAGGTGTCGATCAGGCGTCCGGCAGACAGCACGCCGATACGGTCACAGATCAACATCAATTCACGCAGATCACTGGAAACCACCACCAATGCCCTGCCCTGTCGGGTCAATTCGGCCAGCAGCGCGTAGATATCGAATTTGGCACCGACGTCGATACCGCGGGTCGGCTCATCGAACAGCATCACAGAGCAATCACGCTCAAGCCAGCGGCCAATCACCACCTTCTGCTGATTGCCACCTGACAGTTCGGACACCAGTTGGGTCGGACTTGAGCTGCGGATGCGCATGGCAGCCACTTGGCGCTCAGCCAGTTTCAGCTCCAGGCCAGCATTGACCAAACCACCCTGGGCGATAGAGTGCATGTTGCCCAACGCGATGTTGGCGCTGATCGATTGCGACATCAGCAACCCTTCGCTCTTGCGGTCTTCGGTGATCAGAGCAATGCCATGCTCCACCGCGTCGGCTGGCGACCGGACGGTGATCGCTTGCAGCGGCTGGCCGACTTCGATGACGCCGCTGTCGGCAATGTCCGCGCCGTAGATCAGGCGTAACAATTCGGTTCGTCCGGCACCGATCAGCCCTGAAATACCGAAGATTTCGCCGCGTCGTACCTCGAAAGAAACGTCCTCGACCTTGCCTGCTCGGGTCAGGCTTTTTACGGACAGCGCCACTTCGCCGATCTGGCGGGCACCCATGTCCATATGCTCGCCCAGCTCCCGGCCGACCATGAGGGTCACCAGTTGCTCGCTGCTGTAGCGGGAAATCGGTTCGACGCACACCAGCTTGCCATCGCGCAGCACGGCGATCCGCTGGGAAACCCGGGCAATTTCTTCAAGCCGGTGAGAGATGTAAATGATCGAGACGCCACGCGCCTGCAAGCGCGTGATCTGCTCGAACAGCATTTCAACCTCGCGCGAGGTCAACATGGCAGTGGGTTCGTCGAGGATCAGCACGTGGCAGTCGCCGACCAGGTTGCGAGCGATTTCGACCATCTGCTGATGGCCGATACCCAGCTCGCCAACCAGCGTGTCGGGATCGATGGCATCCAGCCCCACCTGAGCCATGGCCTTGATTGCATTTTCACGCAGCCGCTTGCGGTCGATCCAGCCAGCGCGACGCGGTAAATTGTCAAGAAACAGGTTTTCGGCAACGGTCAGCGTCGGGAGCAGGTTCAGCTCCTGCATGACCATGCGAATGCCGAGCTTTTCCGCCTGCGTGCGACTGGCAGGCTGATAAGGCTGGCCTTGAAATTCCATGTGTCCGGTGGTGGGCGTTACCAGCCCGCCGATGATTTTCGACAAGGTGCTTTTGCCGGCACCGTTTTCCCCGGTCAGGGCTAGCACTTCGCCGCGCATCAACGTCAGGTCGATATCGCCAAGCACTGGTTGAGCGTAGGTTTTGCCAATGCCACTGACCGAAAGAACAGCTGTCTGAGCAGACGCTGACATACATTTCTCCCAGCGCCCGTCCTCTGCGGACGGGCGCTTTTCACTCAGCGTGGATCAAGGTTGGGTAACGAGTTCTACCGGCGTTTCAATCACGCCTTTTTCGTTGGTATCAACCTTTTCACCCTTGACTTCTTTCAGCGCCGCTTCAATGCCGAATACCGCCTGTTTGGCTGCGTACTGGTCAGCCGTTGCCAGAATCCGGCCATCCTTGAGCATTGGCTTGATCGCATTGATGTTGTCGTAACCCACCACCATGACCTTGCCAGCCTTGCCTGCCGCACGGACGGCGGAGACTGCACCCAGTGCCATGCTGTCGTTGCCAGCCAGCAACGCTTTCAGGTTCGGGTATTCATTGAGCATCGCCGAGGCAACAGCATTGCCTTTGTCGATTTCCCAGTTACCGGACTGCGTGGATACAACTTTCATTTTCGCCTTGTCCATGGCGTCCTTGAACCCGGCGGTACGTTGCTGAGCGTTGGTGGTCGTCGACACCCCTTCAATGATGCCCACTTCGTCGCCAGCAGTAAGCTTTTTGGCCAGATAGTCGCCTACCAGCTCGGCACCCTTGCGGTTATCGGGACCGACGAAGGGGATTTGCAGGTTTTTGCTTTTCAGCACATCAGGATCGAGCTGGTTGTCGATGTTGACGACCTTGATCCCGGCGTCAGTGGCTTTCTTGAGCACCGGCACCAGCGCCTTGGAGTCAGCGGGTGCAATCACCAGCGCATCGACTTTGGACACGATCATCTGCTCGACAATACGAATCTGCGCCGAAGTATCGGACTCGTCCTTGATCCCGTTGGAAATCAGGTCGAATTCGTTGGCATGTTCTTTCTGGTAGGCCTTGGCGCCATCTTCCATGGTCAGGAAGAATTCGTTGGCCAATGATTTCATGACCAGTGCGACCTTGGGTTTTTCGGGGGTCTGAGCAAATGCAGCAGAGAGGGGCATGACTGCCGTAACGGCAGCAAACATGGCGACAGCGAGAAGGCGTCCAGCAAATGGCAGCTTCATGAGTTCATCTCCGATCTTGTGATTATTGTTCGGGCGAACGACGCAGGTTCGATGCTGAGCATCAACGCGCAAACGTTTGCGAGGAGCGAACTATGAAAAAAGCTGCAGGGTTTGTCAATCTGTCGAATGAGAATTATGACGCCGTGATTCTCGTGCCCATACGTTGCGCTCATCGCTGTACACATGTCAGCTTTTAATTCTGGCCGGAGAACGTGGGAGTGAACCGGGCGGCGCTTCGCTTGTTCACAAAATGGCCAGAATGCTCACCGAACACGATGAGTGACTACATGGGCACGAGAATCAGTAGTCAGTTTAATGACGCTCAATCAATCCTCGGGTTTGACCGTTGCCACTTCGTCAGCCTTGATCTTGATGGTCTTGCCCGACACATCTTCGAACTCGTAGAAACCATCACGCGTTTTGGTCTTGGGCATGTCTTTGGTAATGTATTGCGTGCCGTTCTGCAAGGTAACGACCGAGGGTGTTGAGCAACCTGCCAACAGTACAACGGCGGCGGCCAGCATTGGGAAAGTCAGTGACTTGATATTCATACGCGACTCCAAAAGCGTCATGGGATTTGTTCGGTCAGACATTGTGCCACTTCAGGCGCTTTATCCTACATAGATGTTGCGAAAGATCTCACCCTGAAATACTGTATGCCCGTACAGCAAACTCTGGGACTTTTTCCGTGGCAAAACAAACCGCAGCGACCCCCACTACTCCCGGCCCTTACGAGCGCATGGGCATTCGGGTGCAGAAGATCATCAACTCGCCTACTGCGCAGAAATCCAGGGCTGCCCTGCTTTTTCGTCAACCTGACGAGTCGGAAGACGACTGGGCGCAACTGCTTGAAGAGATAGCCGAGAACGATAATGTCACCCTCGCTTGGCGCGACGACGGTGGCGTGCAAATATTCTGGACGTTGCCGAAGGAAGATTGACGGCATGATGTTTAGATTTTCTACCCTGCTCTGCACCACCCTGCTCATTACCGCTTCATTCGTCGCACAAGCCGACGCTCCGCGCACGTTCAGTGAAGCCAAAAAAGTCGCCTGGGCCCTGTATGCGCCGCAATCCACCGAATTCTATTGCGGTTGCAAATACACCGGCAAAAAGGTCGACCTTGCCGGTTGCGGCTATGTGCCGCGCAAGAATGCCAAACGCGCCAGCCGCATCGAATGGGAACACATCGTACCTGCCTGGCAGATCGGCCATCTGCGCCAGTGCTGGCAGAACGGCGGCCGCAAGAACTGCACGAAAAACGATGCGGTCTACAAGCGTGCGGAAGCCGACCTGCACAATCTGGTGCCGAGCATCGGTGAGGTCAACGGAGACCGCAGCAACTTCAGCTATGGCTGGGTTCCCGAGCAGAGAGGCCAGTACGGATCGTGCCTGACGCAGGTGGATTTCAAGGCCAGGAAGGTCATGCCTCGTCCGTCGATTCGCGGCATGATTGCCCGGACCTACTTCTACATGAGCAAGCACTACAACCTGCGATTATCTCGTCAGGATCAACAACTCTATCAAGCCTGGGACAAGACCTATCCGACACAGGCCTGGGAACTTCAGCGTAATCAGCGAGTGGCTTGCGTGATGGGCCATGGCAACGAGTTCGTGGGACCGGTCGACTTGAAGCTGTGCACAAGATGAATCGATTGTGAGGCTGAATACTTCCATTCGGATAGTTGCCGAAAGAGAATCCAACGCATCCGCGTGCACTGCTCAGCCACTCATCGGAGAGCTGATAATTGGATCCAGATTCACCTGATTATGCCGCTACTCTGCAAAAACAGCAGGACGATCAAGACCGCGTAACGTGGTGATGTCTGTATCGATCTCAAAATGACAGAGCGGCCCGGGACTTTCACCACCGGACCGCGCCAGTACCGCGCTGTACTCATTTTAAGATGGCGCTATGTTGCGCGCCGTTCAGGCAGGCCATGATGATTCATCAAGTGGAATTTGAAATTCACTACCGGTTCGACGGGAAGTCGCATGTCTTTCTGCATCAGACGCCCACCCTGTGTCAAAGCGACGCGCTGCATTGTGCAACGCTGCATGCGGGGGTGGGGGCCTTCAGCGGCGGGGTATCCGGCGGTCCGATCCGGGAAGCCGTACTGAAGGCGCAGGGCGTTGGCGTGACAGACGTACACTGGAAGCGACGCTCATTGCAGGCAGGTTTTGCACAAACAGAAAAATGGCCTCTCGAAGAGGCCATTTTCACGTCTGCAAGGTGTGAAGCCGGCTAGCTAGATGGCCGGGTAGTCGCCCGTGCCTTCAGGCCAGGGTGTCAGCAATTCGAAACCGGTTGAAGTAACGGCAACCATATGTTCCCACTGGGCTGACAATGAAAGGTCACTGGTCAGCACCGTCCAGCCATCCGCAAGGGTTTTGGTGCCAGCCTTGCCGACATTGATCATTGGCTCGATGGTAAACACCATGCCTTCTTTCAGCCGCAGACCTTTGCCTTGAGTGCCGTAGTGAAGAACCTGAGGTTCTTCATGGTACTTGCGCCCGATGCCATGCCCACAATACTCACGTACAACACTAAAACCTTCACGGTGGGCAACACTCTGGATGGCGTGGCCGATATCACCCAGCGTGGCGCCTGGACGCACCGCATGAATACCGGCGCGAGTCGCCTCGTAAGTGGTATCGACCAGACGCCTGGCCAGGGGACTGACCTCGCCGACCAGATACATGCGGCTGGTATCGCCATACCAGCCATCCTTGATCACCGCGACGTCGATGTTGACGATGTCACCGTCCTTCAAAATATCGGTGGCCGAAGGAATACCGTGGCAGACCACCGCATTGGGTGAAATGCAGGTGGTTTTGGTGAAACCGTGATAGCCGACATTGGCCGGGATCACTTTCAGCTCCTTGACGATGTACTCGTTACAGATGTCATCCAGCGCTTCGGTGCTGACGCCAGACTTGACGTAAGGCTTGATCATTGCCAACACACCTGCGGCAAGTCGGCCGGCAATGCGCAACTGCACAAGGTCCTGTTCGGTCTTGAGACCGATAGCACTGCTCATGAGGCCGCCTTGGAGAGCGCGAACTCGGAAACGTTGAAGGTTTGCGTCGCCAGCACGGTGTCGCCTGTGCTCTCGATGCGGATCAGCATCTGACAGATCTCGCTGTAATCCAGCGCCGGGTGCAATTCGGCAAGCATGCCGATGCGCATCCAGTGTTCAGCCTGAGCATTGATGGATCGGCTAAGCGCAACACTGGCAGAGCGCAGGTTGGCGTGCATGTTTTCGGAAATCTTTACCAGACCCATATTCACCTCAATCGGAATATACGAAGCATATACGTTTCATATACTCACAATCAATGCGAGATTTTGCAGGGGCCCGATAGCCTGCGTGTTACTCCATTGCACTCGCTTGCCGAAACTCACCACCCGAGCGGGCTGCCACAATGGCCATGGAGACATCCGGCTGGCAGGCATTGAACTGGCGCAGTGCAGCCGCCATCCTGAGAAAATCCTCACGCTGCATCTCGTTGACGGTAGAAAGCGTACGAGAGTGTTGAGTAACGGAGTTTTGCGCTGACTTAAGGGACATGACAGACCTCATTCGTTTTTACTGTTCATGCATACAGTATTTATATCTGCGTCTCTGCACAAGACCGGTAGCGACGAATGGTCAGCGAATGTGTAAATGGCTCAACTTTCCGCCAGCGCCTGCAAGCGCGCAAAATCAGCCTGAGCGATAGTCATACCGTGAGCCATGGAACGCGCACGCTCGACGTAGCGTCGGTCACCCGGCAGACGCTCCTGGCCTGCCCCATGAAGCTGTCGTACCAGCTCTTCGCTACGCTGCGCAAAATGCTGACCACTGCCTTTGTCGGGATCGATAACAATCACCAACTGGCCTGTCCAGGGGGTTTGCGCGCCGGGATGTTTCGACCAGTCGAATCCGAACGAGAAGTTGCCACCCGTCAGCCCCGCCGCCAGCAGTTCAACCATCATCGACAACGCAGAGCCTTTATGCCCGCCAAATGGCAGCAACGCGCCGCCGTCAAGAACGGCGCGCGGGTCTTCAGTCGGCTGTCCATTGCAATCAACGCCCATGCCGGCAGGCAGCGATCGCCCTTCACGGGCGGCTATCTGCACGTCGCCATGCGCAATGGCGCTGGTGGCCAGATCGAACACGATCGGCTCGCCACCCGCTCGCGGTGCGGCGAACGCGATAGGGTTGGTGCCGAACAGCGGTCGACGTGCACCGTGCGGTACGACACACGTCATGCTGTTGACCATGCTCAGGGCGACCAGGCCTTGCTCTGCAAACGGTTCGACGTCGGGCCACAACGCCGCAAAATGATGAGAGCTGCGGATCGCCAGAATGGCAATCCCTGCACTGCGCGCCTTGTCGACCAGCAACGCGCTGGCGGCCGCCAGCGCAGGCTGGGCGAAACCGTTGCGAGCATCGACCCTGACGAACGCCGCACCCACGTCCTCGACAACCGGCACTGCCTTGCCATCCACCCAGCCGCTGGCCAGCGAGGACAGGTAGCCAGGTATGCGAAAGATGCCATGGCTATGCGATCCGTCCCGCTGAGCACTGGCGCAGTTTTCAGCCAGCACACCTGCGACCTCGGGCGATGTGCCGTGAGCGAGAAATATCTGCCGCAAAAGCGCTGTCAATTGCTCATACGAGATGTTCCGGGTGGGCTGGTCAACATCAACGTCAGGCATCTGAAGCTCCCTTCAAGGCAGTAAAGCGAAAAATGGTGAACCCCAAGAGTAACGCTCCCGTGCCTGAGGGACTACTTCACCATCAATGAGAGGCGCTTACATTCACGAGGAAATACGCAGCGCAGTACCCGGCAATACCCTGCAAATGTTCTCTCTCCGCGAGTTACGGGGGTAGAATGCGCCAACGGTAACGGCCGGAGCGCCCATGAGCGACCCTCTCTTCAGCAAGGCAGAACGCGATTCGATCACCGATGCCGCCGCGCATTGGTGCATGCGACTGCACGCTGACGACTGCACGGACGCAGAGCGAAAAGCCTTCGATCATTGGCTGGCAGCAGACCCTCTGCATGCGGTCGAGTATCGGGCGATGGCCGAAGTCTGGGACATGACCGGGCAGATCGAACCGCTGCATCCGGCGCCTTCGGTTGCCATAGGGTCGGCGCAAGCCCGCCCGGTCGTGCCACGCCGCACGCGCCGCTGGGCACCGCTTGCAGCGGCAGCCGCCGTGGTTGCGCTGGCGGCACCGGTCGCCGCTTACATAGGCTGGAATCAGGGCTGGCTGCCGAATGCCTACGAGTCCTACAGCGCCGGCAACTCGACGCGCCTCGTGGTCCTGGCCGACGGCAGCCGGGCAGAACTGAATCTGGGCACCGAGCTGACTTATGCCAATTACCGCGATCGACGCAGCGTCACGCTGAACAACGGCGAGGCATTCTTTGAAGTCAGCCACGACAGCGTGCACCCGTTCGTGGTCGATGCCGGTCAAGGCAGCATCAAGGTGACGGGAACGCGCTTCAATGTGTGGATGTATCAGGATCAGGTGCGTGTAACGCTGGTCGACGGTTCGGTTCAGGTCAACAGTGACCGTGTGCATCACGCCGCCAGCCATCGTCTGGACCCTGGGATGCAAGCCAGCTACAAGGCGGGAGACGACGCCCCGCTGATCAACCAGACCGACGCACAGGATGCAAGCCTGGCGTGGCGCAATGGCAAGCTGATCTTCAATGACTTGCCGCTCAGTCAGGCGCTGCCGTTGATCAATCGTTACCTGCCAACGCCGATTCTGCTCGCCGATACTGCCACAGGCGCCATGCGCATCGGTGGCAGCTACAACACCAGCGATATGTCGAACCTGCTGGCTTCGCTGCCCAAGGTGCTGCCGGTGTATATCACCCAGAATCAGAACGGCAATCCAGTGCTCAACCGCCGGGTGTCCGACTCACCGAAAGGCTGACCCTCAGGACAATAAAGAGCAATCTTCTACATCCGCGCACAACCGGATGAGTCGCCTCGCCCTCCGCAGATCTTCATCTACCCTGAACCCCACACACTTCGCGGCGAGCCTGTGAACGCGGGCTCGCGCATTTTTTTTCATTCAGAACTGAGGTTTTGCCCGGCTCGTTCGTCTTAGTAAATGAGAGTGTTGAAAACGCACGATTTGTTTGGAAAGCCTGGAAAGGAGCTGTGGATGTTCAATCGCCAAGGAGTCACGACTCGCACCCTGCTGCGGCAAACAGCGCTGGCGGCGCAGGCACAGGTGCCTGTCACCGAAACCGAGCGGCCCGGCAACGAGCACATCCGCTTGCTGCTCAAGCATTTTGGCCTGCGCACCAGCCTGGTAAGGCTCAAGGTGCTGGACGCACTTCTGGCCTCCAACGAGGAAGGCCAGCCGCTGGGGGTGCGGGGCGTTCACAGTCAATTGCTCAGGCTGGACGTGCCGCTATCGTTTCTGAGCGTGCGCGAAGTCCTCAAGCGCCTGTGCGACGAAGGCGTGATTCACCTTAATGACGACAAGACCTACAGCTTGCACCCTCGCGCAGCCCAATGGCTTGGCGAAGCTGGCAAGGGCCTCGCTCAATAATCGGCGTCACTCAACGCTTGACCTTGCGACGCATGATCCCGTTCAGGATCACGACCAGCACAGCGACACTGATAGCGATGTACTGAAAGGTCTTTTCGGTAATGGCACCGCTGTTCTGCAAGTGCGACAAGCCCAGCATGATCGCCAGTACGCCGACGGCGATCAGAACCGAGTAAATCAAACGCTGCTTGTTGGTCATAACGTTTCCTGAATGCTCATGAACGGCTAATGGCGCTGCCTGAATGCGCGCATATCTTACGCCGATGCGCAGCGAATCGCACTGCCAGCCCTGATCCTGCCCCTTCTCCCCTGCCGCAGCCGCACGTTAAACATCAACCGTGTTGATTATCGTCATGCCGCAATGAACATTGCCGTGCCAGACTCCCATGCTTTAATACCGCCCCGTTTCACATTGTGTTCAATTATTGCCAAGGAGTTTTACATGCCCCATGAAGGCAGCCTGCTGCAGGCCGCAGTGGTGTTTTTACTTGCAGCCGTCCTGACCGTGCCGCTGGCCAAACGTCTGCAATTGGGCGCTGTCATCGGTTATCTGTTTGCGGGCGTGATCATTGGCCCTTCAGTGCTCGGATTGATCGGCGACACCGAGAGTGTCAGCCATATCTCCGAGCTGGGGGTGGTATTGCTGCTGTTCATCATCGGCCTCGAACTGTCGCCGAAACGGCTGTGGGTGATGCGCAAGGCAGTGTTCGGCGTAGGCATGGCGCAGGTGGTGCTAACCGGGCTGGTAATTGGTGGCATTGCGCTGTTTACCTTCGGTCAGTCACTGAATACCGCCATCATTCTGGGCCTGGGTTTGGCCTTGTCGTCCACCGCCTTTGGCCTGCAAAGTCTTGCGGAGCGTAAACAACTGAACAGCCCCCACGGCCGCATGGCGTTCGCCATTCTATTATTTCAGGACATTGCCGCCATCCCGCTGATCGCCATGGTGCCGTTCCTCGCCGGGGCGGATCACGCAATGAACACGGGCGAAAGCGTGAACCATGGCTTGCGCGTACTGGGCAGCATTGCCATCGTGGTCATCGGTGGACGCTATCTGCTGCGTCCTGTGTTCCGGATTGTCGCCAAGACCAGGATTCAGGAAGTTTCCACCGCCACCGCCCTGCTGGTGGTCATCGGCACGGCATGGCTGATGGAGCTGGTGGGTGTGTCAATGGCACTGGGCGCCTTCCTGGCCGGTCTGCTGCTGGCCGACTCGGAATACCGTCACGAGCTGGAAGCGCAAATCGAGCCGTTCAAAGGCTTGCTGCTGGGCCTGTTTTTCATCAGCGTCGGCATGGGCGCCAACCTCAGCCTACTGCTCAGTTCACCGTTGACCGTACTGGGCCTGACTGTGTTGCTGATCGGAATCAAGCTGCCCATGCTGTTCCTGATCGGCCGTACTGCGGGCGGTCTGAACAGCCGCAGCGCGCTGCAATTGGGGCTTGTGCTGGCTGCAGGCGGCGAGTTCGCTTTCGTGGTGTTCAAGATCGCCAGCGCGCAAGGGCTGTTCGAGGCAGGGCTGTACGACATGCTGGTGCTGACCATCACCCTGTCGATGGCGATCACGCCGTTGCTGTTCATCGCGCTCGCACGCTGGATCAAACCCAGGATCAAGCCGGTAGAAGTGCCCGAGGAATACCGCGATATCCAGACAGACAAACCGCGGGTGGTGATCGCTGGAATGGGCCGCATGGGACAGATCGTTGCACGTATCCTGCGCGCACAGAAAATCCCTTTCATCGCGCTGGACACCGCTGTCGAGTCGATCGAGTTCTCGCGCAGTTTCGGTAACGTACCGGTGTTCTACGGCGACCCGCTACGCCCGGAAATTCTCCGTGCCGCCAAGGTCGATGAAGCCGAATACTTTGTCATCGCGACCGACGATCCCGACACCAATATCAAGACCGCCGAGCTGATTCGCAAACTCTACCCACACATGAAGATCATTGCTCGCGCGCGTAACCGACAGCACGTTCATCGCCTGATGGACCTTGGCGCCCACGCAGTGCGCGAAACATTCTACTCGAGCCTGGAAATGAGTCGGCAGACCCTGATGGGCCTGGGCCTGAGTGAAGCGCAGGCCAATGCGCGCATCAGCCGCTTCAAGCGTCACGACGAACAAGTGCTGGAGGCCCAGCACGCGGTCTATGACGACGACGCCAAAGTGTTGCAGACCGCCCGCGAAGCCAGAGCAGACCTCGCCCAGTTGTTCGAGTCCGACCGACTGGACGAGGAAGCGGCGAAGGGTTGATCAGGGCCTGGCCGACGGGACAGTCAGGCGTAAGGGCTGTCCCAGTAGCGTTTGTACATACCGAGCTTTTTCTTCACGCCTTTGGGCAGGCGACGCTCTTGCCTGCTCAGTTTGTAGGCCAGCAATTTGAGTGCATTGCGCACGAACGACATGGGCCACCAAAGCAGTCGTCGTGGGCCGATGAATGCCAGTTCGGACTTCACGTAGCGCATGCCCTCGCCTGCAATGCCGCCAAAGGTCTCATAGATCCACGCCTCGCGAGACTGGAACACACCGATGTCGAAATACCGGCAGAATTCTTCGCGCAACGTGTAGTTGTGTGAATGACGGCACACAGCGGAGCCTTCATAAGCGACTTTCCAGCCGTCGATCAGCATTTTGGCGGTGACGTACATGTCTTCGGACAAGATCACATGCCGAGGGAAACCGCCAACCGCCAGCAATGCCTCGCGACGATAGGCCGCAAAGGAATTGGACATGAACGGCGTCTTGATGCCCAGCGTGCCAGCGTCAGCCAGGGTCTTGATCTGCGAGGTCGGCGGATAATTGAACAGCCGCGCATGCTGGGCCAGCAGATTGGCATCCTTGTGCGGCAACTGGCGGCCGCAGACGGCACCTACTTTCGGGTCGGCAAACGGCAGCAGAATGTTGCCAATCGCATTGATATCTTCGACGTAGGCATCCTGGGTCATGTAGACGTAGACGTCATAGTCGGGATGCAGATCGACCATCATCTGCCGGGTGCCGCCGTGGTTGAAGTCCTTGCTGTCGATGCGCATGACGTTGGCGCAGCGGGCCTGAGCCAGCTCCAGCGAGCCGTCTGACGAACTGGAATCGACAATCAGGGTATCGAAGGTTGCGGTTTGCGTAGCCAGCGAATCCAGCAGGCGCTCCAGGTCCTTGCGACCGTTGTAAGTCGGGATGACACAAGCCACTCTCAATGACGCCATAACACTACTCCAGGGCAAGTCCGATTGCCCGATTTGTCAGCGTTGTTGAGGGTAGCTCATGTGTACCCGGCTCACCATTCGAATGTATTCAGCCGAGCACTTCACTCAGCGGAATGAAATTGACCCAGTCACCCTCGGCGACGGTTGTGCCTTCGCGCACCTCGATCAGTCCATCGGCCCAGGCCGCACTGCGCAGCACACCAGAGCTTTGATTGCGGTAGATCACCGCCTTGCCCTGCTCCAGACGACCCCGCAAGTACTCGCGACGATTGCCGGGACGTGTCCAGACAAACCCGGCCGGCACCGGAAACTGCAACGGCGCAACGTCAAGCACACCCTGCCGACGCAGCAGATAAGCGCGAGCCAACAAGGCAAAGGTGACCAGCGTCGACGCTGGATTACCGGGCAGACCAATAACCGGCACGCCCCGGAAATGCCCGCAGGTCAGCGGTTTTCCGGGTTTAATCGCCAGTTTCCAGAGTGCCAGTTCGCCGTCTTCGCGCAACGCGTGGCCGAGAAAGTCGGCCTCGCCCACTGAAACGCCACCCGTGGAGAGAATCAGATCGACATCGTGCAGGTTCGCCAGCGCAGCACGCGTCTGCGCCAGATCATCCGGCAGGATGCCCGCATCGATCACCTCGCATTGCAGGCGTTTCAGCCAGGCGCACAACAATACCCGGTTACTGTTGTAGATCTGCCCCGGACCCAGCGGCTGACCGGGCTCGATCAGCTCATCACCGGTAGAGAGCACCGCCACCCGAACGCGACGAATCACGTCCAGTTCGGCGAGGCCCAGTGACGCTGTCAGGCCCAGCTCGATAGGCCCGAGCCGTGTACCGGCCGCTAATACGGTATCACCGACACGGGTTTCCTGGCCTTGGGGACGAATGTTCTGGCCGACGTTGAGTGGTTCGCTGAAGCGTACCCGCTGATCAGCCAGCACGTCGGCGTTTTCCTGCATCTCGACGCAGTCGGCGCCCTCGGGCATCGGCGCGCCGGTGAAGATCCGCGCACAGGTGCCTGGAACCAGCGGCTCGGGTGCCTGACCGGCAAAAATGCGCTGGCTGACGGTCAACGGCTCACCGGTCCAGTCCGCCATACGCAAGGCATAACCGTCCATGGCGCTGTTCGGCCACGGCGGCAAATCCAGCGTGGAAACGAGGTCCACTGCCAGCACCCGGCCTTCGGCAGCGGCCAGCGAGACCCGCTGGCAATCGGTGATACGGGTCGCATCAGCCATCGCCAGCAATCGGGCGATGGCCTCTTCAACCGGCAGCAAGGCTTTTGGCTCGTTACTCATAAGCACTCAACCACGGGTCGCGCAGGGTTCGGCCTGCTTGAGGTGCGGCACGAAGTTGCAAGGTCTGAACCGCGAATCCAGTTGCTCGGCGAGAATCCCGTCCCAGCCGGTGCGCACAGCATTGGTCGAGCCCGGCAGGCAGCAGACCAGCGTACCGTTGGACAGCCCGGCCAGCGCGCGGGACTGGATGGTCGACGTGCCGATGTCAGGCACAGAAATCTGCCGGAACAGTTCGCCGAAACCATCAACCTGTTTGTCCAGCAGGCAGCCCACGGCTTCAGGCGTGCTGTCACGGCCAGTGAAGCCGGTCCCGCCAGTGATCAACACGACTTGCACTTGATCGTCGGCAATCCAGGTCGCCACCTGAGCGCGGATCTTGTACAGGTCATCCTTGAGCAGCACGCGCTCGATCAGGCCGTGACCGGCTTCGGTCAGGCGGTCGACGAACATCTGGCCCGAGGTATCGGTTTCGCGGGTGCGGGTATCGCTGACGGTCAATACAGCAATATTCAGGGGTACGAAAGGTGTGTCAGCCTTGGCTTTCATGGCCTCATCCGGTTGTTAAGGAAACAGGCCAGTGTTATATCACAGCACTCCTTTTGACTGCCCGCCGAGTGTTTGATGAATGTCCGTACCGCCTTGCCGCCCTGCTCGATCCTGCTGCTGGCCGGAGGTCGCGGGCAACGCATGGGCGGGCGCGACAAGGGCTTGATCGAGTGGCAGGGCAAGGCCCTCATCGAGCACCTGCATCGTTTGACCCGGCCACTGACTGACGACCTGATCATCTCCTGTAACCGCAATATCGAGCGCTATGCGCAGTATGCCGATCAACTGGTTCAGGATGACGACACCGAGTTCAATGGCCCTCTGGCCGGAATCCGTGCCGCGCTGCCACTGGCACGCCATCGCTGGCTGCTGGTTCTGCCCTGTGACGTGCCGCTGGTCGATGAGCCTCTGCTGCAGGCACTCCGCGAAAAGGCCCTCGAACATCCTCAACGCCCGATCATGGTGCGCGAAGGTCAGCACTGGCAGCCGCTTTTATGTATGATCCCGGTCGCTCATGCCGCAACGCTGGAAGCCGCCTGGCAGGCAGGCGAACGCAGTCCGCGGCGGGCCATGGAGTCACTGCAACCGGTGGCCCTGCAACTGGAAACCGATGACCCACGGCTGGCCAACCTGAACACACCCTGTCTGTTGGCAGGGATCAATGAAAATCTCGGCAAGTGAGTGGTTATTGAACTTGCCGGGGTGTATACGGAACTTGCTGACGGCGTTTACGTCTGAGAGTTCAAGTAATCAAGAATCCATCTGGAGACACAGTAATGAAACAACGGACCCTCCCCGCTGCCTTCCTGCTTGCATTGAGCATTGCCTCCCTCGCCGGTTGCGCATCGCCCACTGTGATCACCATGAACGATGGTCGTGAAATCCAGGCCGTCGACACTCCGAAGTACGATGAAGATACCGGTTTCTACGAGTTCAAACAGCTTGATGGCAAAGAAACCCGCGTCAACAAGGACCAGGTACGTACCGTCAAGGATCTGTGATCCCGGCGCCACGTGACTGATTCGAAAAAACCCGCCAAGTGCGGGTTTTTTTGGGCCTGCACGGGCGACTCCGGAGGCTACCAGTCCAGCTTCAACAGGCTCTCGAACTGACGCTGCTCGCCGCTTAGCGGATCCACAAACCGCAAGCCTTTGGCCAACAGTTTCAGCGGGTTCTGATAGTCGTCTATCGGGTCCTTCAACGCGTCGGGATAGAACGGATCATTGCAGATGGCAGCGCCCAGTGCGGCCATGTGTACGCGTAGCTGATGTTTCTTGCCAGTCACCGGGTACAAGCCGTAACGCCATAGCTGCGCTTGCCGCTCCAGCACTTCGATGCGCGTCTGCGTGTTGGCGGCTCCCGGCCCTTCCTGCATACGAAAGAACGGATCGCCCTCGACCAGACGACTTTCGTGCAGACGCGGAAACTCCAGCCTCGGCAGCGCGGGCGCGATTGCCTCGTAGAACTTGTCGATGCGCCGGGTCGGGAACAGCGTCTGGTAGGCCGAACGCGTCTGGCGGTTGGCGGAAAACAGCACCAGCCCGGCGGTATGCCGATCGATACGATGCAGCGGCACCAGGTCGGGATTGTCCAGACGATGAATCAGGCGGCGTAGCAGCGTCTGCTCGACATACTCGCCTGCGGGGGTGACGGGCAGAAAATGCGGTTTGTCGGCGACCACCAGATGCTCGTCGGCATACAGGATCGTCTCTACTACCGGGATCGGCGTTTCGTTGGGCACTTCACGAAAGTAGTGGATCTTCAGCCCTTCGCGGTACGCCAGGTCGGGCGACACCGTTCTGCCCTCGGCATCCAGAACGCGCCCGCGGGCGATACGATCCAGCCACTGTTCACGACTGATCGCCGAAAATTTCGCGCACAGACAATCGAGCACAGTCGTCCAGGAACCTGGTGGCAGATACAGAGTGCTGGCTTGTTGCTGGGCTGCGCTGAAAGCGGGATCGGTCATGCAGGGCTCTGACTCACTGGGATCTGAAACGGTTGGCCGGGGATTATCGCTGATTCGGGCGATCACCGCACAACATCGCTACATGGCAATCGCCTGCCACCTGCAGCGCTATTAACCATCTGGTACATTCCATTCAACACCTGCCTGCGATCAGGCAGCGCCACAAAAACAAGAGATATATTTTATGAATCAAGCTGAGACCCCCTCTGTGCTCGCCGGCCTGATCGGCTCAGGCATTCAAGCCTCGCGAACGCCTGCGATGCACGAGCGCGAAGGTGATGCACAAGGCCTGTGCTATCTGTATCGGCTGATCGATATTGACGCGCTGCAACTTGACATCAACGCCTTGCCCCGGCTGCTTGAGGGCGCGCAGCATTGCGGCTTTACCGGTCTGAACATTACCTTCCCCTGCAAGCAGGCGGTCATCCCGCTGCTGGACGAACTGTCCGATGAAGCGCGTGGCATCGGCGCTGTGAACACCGTGGTGTTCAAGGACGGAAAGCGCATTGGTCACAATACCGATTGCCTGGGTTTTGCCGAAGGTTTCCAGCGCGGTCTGGATAAGGCTCCGCGCCAGCAAGTGGTACAAATGGGTGCCGGGGGCGCAGGTGCAGCGGTGGCTCATGCGCTGTTGAGTGCGGGCGTGCAACGCTTGACGGTCTTCGAAGTGGAACCCCAACGCGCGCAAGGGCTGGTGGACAACCTGAACAGGCACTTCGGTGCCGGGCGCGCTCAGGTCGGTCTCGATCTGCCGGCTGCGATGGCTGAAGCCGATGGCCTGGTCAATACCACGCCGGTCGGCATGGCCAAACTGCCGGGCACGCCCTTGCCCCTCGAGTTGCTGCGTGCCGAGCTGTGGGTCGCCGAAATCATCTATTTCCCACTGGAAACCGAACTGCTCAGGCATGCCCGTGCGCTGGGCTGCAGGACGCTGGATGGCAGCACTATGGCGGTGTTCCAGGCGGTCAAGGCTTTTGAGCTGTTCAGTGGTCAGTCAGCCGATGCGGAGCGCATGATGGCGCACTTCCACACGCTTTAACCTCAGAGCTTGAGATAGCGCAGTACAGCGTCGCAGATCATCGCCTTGTGACGCTGTCTGACCTCCTCGCTCCACAGCTGGATCTGGAAAATCTCGCTGAACGTGTGGCGGTTGGAAATCCGGTAGAAACAGAACGAGCTGATCATCAGGTGCAGGTCCACCGCATGCACGCCGTCACGGAACAGGCCGCTGGCTTCACCGCGACGCAGGATGCCATCAAGTGCCCTGATGACGGTCTGGCTCTGGGCCTGAATCGTGTCGGACCTTTTGACGTTCTCGCCGTTATGAATGTTCTCGATGCACACGATGCGCACGAAATCGACGTTGTTGTCGTGGTGATCGAACGTGAACTCCACCACCCGCTGAATCGCTTCGACCGGCTCCAGCTCGCCCAGATTCAGGCCGCTTTCGGTTTTGCGAATATCGCCGTAGAGCTTTTCCAGCACCTCGACGTACAACTGCTCCTTGCTGCCGAAGTAGTAATAGATCATCCGTTTCGAGGTTTTGGTGCGCTCGGCAATGGCGTCGACGCGAGCGCCGGTCAATCCGTGCGCAACGAATTCGGCGACGGCCGCCTGAAGAATGTCTTCGCGGGTTTTCTCCGGATTGTTCTTGCGCCCCTTCGATGCGACAGCAGCAGGCAGGGTATCAACGGAATCGTCAGTTGTTTTCATTGTCGGCTCATGACCACGAGTGATTCGCGGAGTATGAAGCCGACCGGTGACAGAAGGAAGCTGCATAGGTACTGAACCCGCGCAGCTTCCTTGACGCTGCCCCTCCCACGCCCTAAGGGCATGAGCCTGCCCCCCTCGCCCTGGGTCAGAGCCGGGTCTGGCGTGCTACAACGTTGCGCGCCTTGGCCATGGCCGCCAAACGCACCGGTACGTTGGCAGCGCCGTAACCTACGTAGTCATTCTTGCGTTGCAGAATCTCGAAGAAGAACCTCCCGTCGAACGCGTCGGTGTACACATGAAACAGCTCGCCGCCTTGCGCGTCGCGGTCATACAACACGTTGTAGTAGGCCAGTTCGCTGAGAAACTCGTCGTCGAAATCGAAGCGTGCCGCCAAATCGTCGTAATAATTGAGTGGGATGTCCAGCAATGGCACACCTGCCTCCTTGGCGCGGCTGACTTCGGCAAAGATGTCTTCGCAGGAGAACGCGATGTGGTGAACGCCGGAACCGCGATAACTCGACAGCGCATAGGAAATGGCCGTGTTGCGGTTCTCGGAAATGTTCAGCGGCAAACGCACGGTGCTACAACGGCTGCGCAGCGCGCGGCTTTTCACTAGCCCGTAAGGGTCGGGCAACACCACTTCGTCATCGGCTTCAAAATCCAGGATGCTCTTGTAGAACAGCACCCAGCTGTCCAGGCTGTCGGCCGGCAGCGCCATGGCCATGTGGTCGATACGCTGCAGCCCCCCTTTGGCGACCGCCTGCGGATCCACGACAAAGTCGCTGTCGTAGATCGAATTACCTGGCAGCGCCTGATCGACCAGATAAATCAGGCTGCCGTCCGGCGCACGCACCGAAGGGATTTCCCTTTCGTTTGGGCCCACCAGCCCGCGATAGGGCTGGCCCTTGAACGCCCGCGCGCGCTCCAGTGACTGATGGCCGTTATCGACCCGCAAGGCGGTGGCACATAACGACGGCCCGTGCGACTCGAAAAAGCTGTGCGCAAAGGAATACGGCTCGGCATTCAGCACGATCTTGATATCACCCTGCCCCAACAGGCTGACGGCCTTGGAGCGGTGCTGACCCAGCTTGGCGAACCCCAGCCGTTGCAGCCAGCCCGACAGGCGAGCGCCATGGCTTTCATCCACTGCGAACTCAAGGAACTCGACACCGTTGTAACTGCTGGCAGGCGGCGGATTGAACAGAATCTCGGGAACCGCAGCGGGTTCGTCACGCGCCAGCAACTGGCGAGTTTTTTCTTCCAGATACAGCAGCGAGCGCAAACCGTCAGCAGCATTGGCGCGCGTCGGTGCGGCACGGAAACCGTCGTTGAACACTTCCAGCGACAACGGGCCGGTGTAGCCGCTGCGCAGGATCGGCGCGAGGAAACCGGCAAGATCGAACTCGCCCTGGCCGGGGAAGCAGCGGAAATGTCGACTCCACTCCAGCACGTCCATCGCCAGAATCGGCGCGTCGGCCATCTGTACAAAGAAAATCTTGTCGCCGGGGATCTGCGCAATCGCGCTCGGGTCACCCTTCAATGACAGCGTATGGAAGCTGTCGAGCAGCACGCCCAGTGCCGGATGATCGACCTGGCGTACCAGATTCCAGACCTGTTGCCAGGTGTTCACGTGCTTGCCCCAGGCCAGCGCCTCGTAACCGACCCGCAGGTTGCGGGCACCGGCACGCTCGGCCAGCAGGCTCAGGTCATCGAGAAGAATGTTTTCGTCGCCCACCGAATCGGCAGACGCGTTGCTGCAGACCAGAACCAGATCGGTGCCCAGTTCCTGCATCAGGTCGAATTTGCGTTCTGCACGGTCCACGTTGCGTTGCAGTCGATCACGACGGCAGCCTTCAAAATCGCGGAACGGCTGGAACAGCGTGATGGCAATACCCAGGTCGGCGCATATCTGCCTGACGTTGCGGGGGCTGCCGTCGTAATACAACAAGTCGTTTTCAAAAATCTCGACGCCGTCAAAGCCGGCTGCGGCGATGGCTTCGAGCTTTTCCGGCAGAGTACCGCTTAAGGAAACGGTAGCAATTGAACGCTGCATGCTTTTCAGCTCCTGAATGAACGTGGCCTGCTTGGGTCACGGCTGGATCGCACCGCATTCCTGGCCTTTTCTGACCTTATTCAGAGGTGCGCATGAAGTATTTGCCTATCAAAATCCTACAGCAACCTAAAGTGTACGAACTGGTTAGTTTTACGTTCGATTATCGAACAGAAGCCGTGTTAGTCAATTGACGCTGTATCGCACAATGCTCAACATCAGCGTCACATTGCAGTGATAGCAGGATAGACCTGCCGTCGAACGTTTTGATTTTTCGCTTCATCAGCAGCAACCCATAACAATTCAAACAACAGGAACATTGCTCATGCGCATCCATCCCGCCTTGCCAGAATACTCGCTCGCCCGTCTCGCCAGACGTCATGCCCGACGAACCCGCCTGGTCACACGCCCGGTCCAGTTTCGCGTCGCCTGAAACATTCCAACACACTTGCGCGGCTCAACCTGTAAATTGTCGGCCCGACGGATCGTTTCGCTGAACGCCTGAGTCAATCGGCCAGTCGAATCACGGTTCTACGACCTCACTTTACCTGCACATCGCCTGCATCGAGTGGACTTCTCAGTCCGACTGCTGCCAGCAGCACAGTCCTGGAACGGATGGTTAGATCATCATGCTCAATACCCAGACCAACCCTGTCGCCCATGCCGGGATGGGCGAAAAGATTCGCGGCGCTCTCGCCGTCGGCAAGACCCGCTGGGGCATGCTCGCTCTGGTGTTCTTCGCCACCACCCTGAACTACATCGACCGGGCGGCGCTCGGTGTCATGCAGCCGATTCTGGCCAAGGAAATGAGCTGGACGGCGATGGACTACGCCAACATCAACTTCTGGTTTCAGGTCGGGTACGCGGTGGGCTTCGTGCTGCAAGGCCGATTCATCGACAAGGTCGGCGTCAAGCGCGCGTTTTTCCTCGCCGTGCTGTTGTGGAGCCTGGCAACCGGCGCGCATGGCCTGGCGACATCTGCCGTCGGCTTCATGGTCTGCCGCTTTATTCTGGGCCTGACCGAGGCCGCCAACTACCCGGCTTGCGTGAAAACAACCCGCCTGTGGTTCCCGGCCGGTGAGCGTGCAGTCGCGACCGGCATTTTCAATGCCGGCACCAACGTCGGAGCCATGCTGACTCCCGCACTGTTGCCGCTGATCCTGACCGTGTGGGGCTGGCAGGCAGCATTCGTGGCGATGGGGTCGCTGGGGCTGATCTGGGTGATCATGTGGCGTTTGAAGTACTACAACCCGGAAGAGCATCCGACCGTTAGCAAGACCGAGTTGGACTACATCAATCAGGAGGTCGAGCCTGAGCCGGTCAAGGTGCCCTTCTCCGGCATTCTGAAGATGCGCGGCACCTGGGCGTTCGCCTTGGCGTATGCGATTACTGCGCCGGTGTTCTGGTTTTACCTGTACTGGCTGCCGCCGTTTCTAAATCAGCAATACAACCTGGGGATCAGCGTGACGCAGATGGGTATCCCACTGATTCTGATCTGGCTAACCGCCGACTTCGGTAGCGTGGGTGGCGGCATCCTGTCGTCCTGGCTGATCGGGCGTGGCATGCGTGCAACCAAAGCGCGCCTGGTATCGATGCTGATTTTCGCGATCACGATCTGCAGCGTGGTATTCGCCGCCAACGCCAGCGGCCTGTGGGTGGCAGTGCTGGCCATCTCGCTGGCCGTCGGTGCGCATCAAGCCTGGACCGCCAACATCTGGAGCCTGGTGATGGACTACACGCCCAAGCACATGATGAGCACTGTGTTCGGCTTTGGCGGGATGTGCGCGGCCATCGGCGGCATGTTCATGACGCAGATCGTCGGCGCTGTGCTGACCGCGACCAACAACAACTACAACGTGCTGTTCACCATGATTCCGGCGATGTATTTCATCGCACTGATCTGGCTGTACTTCATGGCCCCGCGCAAGGTTCCGACGCTCAGCGAGTAATCGTCTGACACCGCCAGAAAAGCCCGAATGGCTATTGTCCCCACGCTCCGCGTGGGGATGCATTTCGTGACGCTCTGCGTCACACAGCGGTTCTGTGGTGTCAGGTAGAATGGCGTTTGACTCAGGTCACCTTTTCGCCCCTCGGCGAGTTACTTTGATGGGGCCAAAGTAACCAAACCCCCTGGCTCCGTTTCCGGCCCGACTTCGTCGGGTTCCTTCGTCCTGACACTGATCCGGGGGTCGCCGCAACGGGCCATCCATGGCCCGGTGCGGCTAGCCTGGCGTCCTGCCAGGCTACCCCCGGATCAGCGCCAGGACTCAGCCGTCACTTACGTCGCACTCTGCGTCGCCAGTGCCATCGCGATAAAGAAGCGCTTCTTATGTGCAGTCGCAACGCGCGAGGCATGGCGCAATGCAAGAGAGTCGGTTGGACTTGTGTATAACGATGAGCGCCCCGCGTGGGGATGCAGTTCGTGACGCTCCGCGTCACACAGCGGTTCTGTGATGTCAGGTAGGTTGAGGTTCGACTCAGGTCACCTTTGCGCCCTTACGGCGCCCTACTTTGAGGGACCAAAGTAGGCAAAGTCCCGGCTCCGTTTCCGGCCCGACTTCGTCGGGTTCCTTCGTCCTGACACTGATCCGGGGGTCGCCGCACCGGGCCATCCATGGCCCGGTGCGGCTAGCCTGGCGTCCTGCCAGGCTACCCCCGGAGTTCCTTCGTCCTGACACTGATCCGGGGGTCGCACTCTGCGTCGTCAGTGCCACCGTGATCGAAAAGCATGTATGGCAATCTCCTGCAGGCGCAGCATGACATTGTTCTGCGCCGAAGACCTGTGAGGCAGTGCGTCAGCAACTGCATGCCAACTGAACATTGGCACGACACGGCGTTCAGCGTCGGTCGCTACCCGCCCTTGCGTCGCTGTTGCCACGCTGCCGCCAGGCCGCTGAGGCAGATGATGGCAATGCCGGCCTGTGCAGTCGGGGATGGCATGTGGTCGAAGACCAGATAGCCCAGCAACCCGGCGAAGACGATCTGGCAGTAGCTGAACGGTGCCAGCATGGCCGGGGCAGCGAAGCGGAAGGCCTGGGTCAGCAGCAAATGGGCGGACATGCCGCAGGCGCCCAGCGCGAGCAGGAACGGCAAGTGTTTGAGTGCGGGCACTTCCCAGAAGAACGGCACCAGTGCGCTCATCAGCAAGGTGTTAAACAGCCCGGCAAAGAAGTTGCTGGTGGTCGGGCTGTCAAACGGACTGACCAGCCGGGTCAGCAGTTGATACAGCGCGAAGCACAGCGCCGACGACAGTGGCAGCAGGATCGCGGGTGTAAACAGTTCGCCGCCCGGATGAATGATGATCATCACCCCGATAAACCCGACCACCACGGCTATCCACTGCCCGCGTGTGACGCGCTCTTTGAGCAGCGGTACTGACAAGGCGGTGACCAGCAGCGGGGCCAGAAAGTTGACCGCCGTGGCTTCTGCCTGCGGAATGAACATCAGGCTGCTGGTGAACAACAGGCTGGTGCCCAACAGCGCCAGTGCGCGTAGCGCCTGCAGGCCCGGCCGTTTGGTGCGCAGTACGCGTAACCCGGCAGACGGCATGAAGATGCAGGCCATGAGCAATGTATGCACCAGATAACGCGCCCAGACCACCAGGATGATCGGATAGAAACCGGACAGGTATTTGGACAGTGTGTCGTGGCTGGCAAACAGAAAGGTGGCCAGAAGAATGAAGCCAATCCCCTTGAGAGGTTGGTTGACGCCGGACAACGGCGTGCTGGCAGTGCTCATCGGTCTTCCTTGTTCAAGTGTTCTCGACCTGGATCTGTAGCGAAAAACGACCGCATGCGTGTCGACTGCAATGGCCCGGAGCTATAAGACAGCGAGCATCGCAGCAAGCATTTTCAGCGTCTCGCACAAAATGTTCCAACCGGTTCATTAACGTTCGATTATCGCCCAAAACAACGCTTTCACAATTGCGGACAACGTCCCGGCATTTCAATATCGCAGGCAGCTAAAACGACTCAATAACTACAAAAAAGGTCTGTTCCATGCGCTTGAACGCCCCCTGCAAAATCGTTTGCGGTCTCTCTGCGGCTGTCGCTGCGACCCTCACACCGATAACCAGCCATGCCGCCGGATTTGTCGATGACGCCAAGGTCAATCTGAACCTACGCAACTTCTACATCAACCGCAACTTTGTGGACCCGGCCAATTCGCAGAATTACGCCGAAGAATGGACACAGAACTTCATCCTCGACGCCCGCTCCGGTTTTACCCAAGGCACAGTGGGTTTCGGCGTTGATGCGCTGGGCCTGTACTCGCTGAAACTGGACGGCGGCAAAGGCACTGGCGGCACACAACTGCTGCCGATTCACAGCGATGGACGCCCGGCCGATGATTTTGGCCGGCTCGCTGTAGCCGGCAAGGTGCGTTTCTCGAAAACCGAATTGAAGGTTGGCGAGTGGATGCCAGTGTTGCCGATTTTGCGCTCGGACGACGGCCGCTCCCTGCCGCAGACCTTTCAGGGTGGCCAGATCACCTCGAAGGAAATCGACAACCTGACGCTGTACGGCGGCCAGTTCCGGGGTAACAGTCCGCGCAATGACGCCAGCATGCAAGACATGTCACTGAATGGTCGTGGCGCGTTCACGTCCGACCGATTCAACTTCGGCGGCGGCGAATACGTGTTCAACGAAAAACGCACTCAGGTCGGCGTGTGGTACGCCGAACTCGAAGACATCTACCATCAGCAATACTTCAACCTGTTGCACAGTCAGCCGCTGGGCAGCTGGACCCTGGGCGCGAACCTCGGTTACTTCCAGGGCAAGGATGACGGACAGGCACTGGCAGGCGACCTCGACAACAAGACCTGGTCTGCCCTGCTTTCAGCAAAACACGGCGGCAACACGTTCTACGTGGGCCTGCAACGCGTCACTGGAGAAAGCGGTTGGATGCGGGTCAACGGCACCAGCGGCGGTACGCTGGCCAACGACAGTTACAACTCCAGCTTCGACAACGCCAGGGAAAAGTCCTGGCAGTTGCGCCACGACTACGACTTCGCGGCGCTGGGCGTGCCCGGCCTGAGCCTGATGAACCGCTACATCAGCGGTGACAATGTACACACAGGTGCGATAACCGACGGCGAAGAATGGGCTCGGGAAACCGAAGTAGGCTATGTGCTGCAAAGCGGCGCGTTCAAGAACCTGTCGCTGAAGTGGCGCAACTCGACCATGCGCCGTGACTACAGCACCAACCAGTTCGATGAAAACCGGGTGATCGTCAGCTATCCGCTTTCGTTGCTCTGAAGCCCCCTGCAAAAAGCCGCCACGGCTGAATACAGTGGCGGTTTTTCTCGCACTGATCAGACAGTCTTTCAGTCGTCCTTCAACGACTCCACGCCCATTTCGTCCCAGACCGCTTCGGCCAGGTGAAACGTAGCGTTGGCCGCCGGGATGCCGCAATAGATGGCGCTCTGCATCAGCACTTCCTTGATCTCTTCGCGGGTCACGCCGTTGTTTTTTGCGGCCTTCAGGTGCAGACGCAATTCGCCCTCGCGATTCATGCCGATCAGCATGGCAATGGTGATCAGGCTGCGGGTGTGACGCGGCAGCCCCGGACGCGTCCAGATGTCGCCCCAGGCATGACGGGTGATCATTTCCTGAAACTCTTCATTGAACGGCGTCAGCTTGCTCAGACTGTTATCGACATGTGTGTCACCCAGCACTGCGCGGCGCACCTGCATGCCGGCTTCGTAGCGTTCGTCTTCGGTCATCGGGAAATCCTTATGTGTTCGGCCACGGCGCGCTCGACCCAGTGTCGGGCCTGACCAAGGTAATGCGCCGGATCCAGCAAGCGATCCAGCTCGTCAGAAGAAAGTTGTTCGCTGACCTGCGGGTCTTCGCCGAGTACCTGACGCAAGTGCGTGCCCTGCTCCACCGCACGACGGCAGCATTGCTCTATCAGATGATGTGCGGCGTCCCTGCCAATGCGCTGCGCCAGCGCAATGCTCACGGCTTCGGCCAGCACCAGGCCTTGGGTGGACTCCAGATTGAGGCGCATGCGCTCGGCGTCAACCTGCAAACCAGGAACTGCCTGCAACGCCTGTTGCAGCGAACCGGAAACCAGACAGCACAGCTCCGGCAAGGTCTCCCACTCGGCATGCCACAGGCCTAGGCTGCGCTCGTGCTCCTGCGGCATCGCAGCGAGCATGGTCGCCACCAGCCCTGGCGCCCGCGTTGCTGCGCTGATCATCACTGCGGCGCCCACCGGGTTGCGCTTGTGCGGCATGGTCGAAGAGCCGCCCTTGCCCGGCGCCGAGGGTTCGAATACTTCGCCGACTTCGGTCTGCATCAACAGGCTGACGTCGCGCCCTAGCTTGCCGAGGCTGCCCGCGATCATGCCCAGCAGACTGGCAAATTCCACCAGACGATCGCGCTGGGTATGCCAGGGTTGCTCGGGGAGCTCCAGCCCCAGCTCGCTCGCCAGCGCTTCGGCGACCTTGAAGGCCTGATCGCCCAGCGCCGCCAGACTGCCGGAAGCGCCGCCGAATTGCAGGCACAACAGACGCGGTTTGATCTCTTCAAGCCGTTGACGATGGCGCGTGACAGCGCCCAGCCAGCCAGCGATCTTCATCCCCAGCGTGACAGGCGTGGCTTGCTGTAACCACGTGCGTCCGGCCAGCGGCGTCCCCGCATGGCGCTGTGCCTGTTCAGCCAGCGACTCTGCAAGGTGCGAGAGGTCGCGTTCGAGCACAATGATCGCCTGGCGAAGTTGCAACACCAATCCGCTGTCCATCACATCCTGACTGGTCGCGCCCATGTGTACGTAACGCTCGGCTTCCGGGCTGCGTATGGCAATCTGCTTGCCCAACGCCTTGACCAGCGGAATCGCCGAATTGCCAGCACTGCCAATGGCGATGGCGAGCGCGTCGAAATCGAACAGTTCGGCACGACAGTTCTGCTCGATGTCGGCCACGACACTGGCCGGAATCAGGCCAACCTGCGCCTGCGCCCGAGCCAGAGCAGCCTCGAAATCGAGCATGCCCTGCACCCGGCCCTGGTCCGAGAAAATCCCGCGCATGTCGGCCTGGGTGAAATAGCTGTCGAAAAGTTGATTACCCGGTCTGTTCACATCTGCGCTCCAGATTGATAGGTTTCAGGTGGCGTCGGCATGACTGACCCAGCCCTTGATCAGGATCGCCAGCGCCGCCACTGCGGCCGGGACCACCAGTGCGGTGAGCACCTGCTCGAAACTCCAGCCCAGGCCCAGCAGCGTCGCGCCAGCCCATGCGCCAAGGATGGCACCGAAGCGACCGATGCCGAGCATCCACGACACACCCGTGGCGCGGCCCTGAGTGGGATAAAACCGTGCCGCCAGCGATGGCATTGCCGACTGCGCGCCATTGATGCACATGCCCGCCACCAGCACCAGCGTGGCCAGTACGGCGACATTGCCCAGACTTTGCCCGACCAGATACGCAAACACACCCGCCAACGCATAGGCGGTACCAATCACCTTGTGCGGGTTGTAACGGTCCATGGCCCAACCGACACCCACTGCGCTCAGCACCCCGCCGAACTGGAACAACGCACCGATGAACGCCGACTGCTCCATGCTTGCGCCGCTGTCACGCATCAGTGTCGGCAGCCAGCTGGTCAGCAGATAAACGATCACCAGGCCCATGAAATAGGTCAGCCACAACAGCAGCGTGCCCGCACTGTACGTACCGGAGAAAATCACCTTCAGGACGTTGCGACTGCTCACGGTTTTCTGCTCGGGAACGCTGAACGCGGTGACTCCCGCCACTTCCTTCGGCGCAATCGGTGCCAGCACCTTGCGAATCCGCTCGGCACCGCGATTGCGCACTACCAGAAAGCGCGCCGATTCCGGCAGCCAGACCATCAGCACCACTGCCAGTATCAGCGGCAGGATACCGCCGAGCATCAGCAGGCTGTGCCAGCCCATGCTGGGAATCAGTTTGGCCGACACGAAACCGCCGCAGGCCATGCCCAGATTGAAACCGCAGAACATGCTGGTGACCAGTAACGACTTGAGCCGCTCCGGCGTGTACTCCGAAAGCAGCGTGGTGGCGTTGGGCATCGCTGCGCCCAGGCCCAGGCCGGTCAGCAGGCGCAGAACCAGCAATTGATCAATGTTGCTGCTGTAGGCGGATGCAAGGCTGAACACACCGAACAGGAACACCGCGACAACCAGTACCCACTTGCGCCCGAAACGGTCAGCCAGCGGCCCGGAACCCAGCGCACCGAACACCATGCCGATCAGTGCCGCACTCATGACCGGGCCCAGGCTGGCGCGGTCGATGCCCCAGTCCTGGCTGAGTGCCGGCGCAATGAAACCCATGGCGGCGGTATCGAGACCGTCGAGGAAGACGATCAGAAAACACAAGGCGACCACTCGCCACTGATACCTTGATAACGGCTGCGCGTTGATGAAAGCCTGTACATCGAGCGTACCTGTTGCAGGCCCGCTGGCTGAAAGCGTCATGAAGGTGTCCTTTTATTTTTATAAGGTCGCCTGCCGGTGCAGGCGCCATGAAACGCACGTACATTGCCTCAGAAATCGAAAAATACCGTCTCGTCTTCACCCTGCACGCGGATGTCAAAACGATAGGCCAATTGACCGTCGTGCATGCAGCGACGCGCGATCAGGGTTTCACGGCGCGGAGGCTGCTCGATCAGGTTCAGCACCGGGTCGATGGCATTGGCCTGTGCTTCATCGTCGAAATACAGCCGCGTCTGCAGATGAATATTGATGCCACGGGCGAACAGCGACACGTTGATGTGGGACGCCATCGGCACACCCGCCGCATTGCGCACCGACCCCGGTTTCACGGTTTTCAGCATCCACTGACCATCGTCGGTAGTCGCGGTGCGGCCAAAGCCATTGAACGGCCGGTCCGGGTGAAACGCGCTGTCATAAATACCTTGATGATCGGCCTGCCAGAACTCCAGATACGCATCGCGGATCAGGTGGCCGTTGCCGTCGAAGACATTGCCCAGCAGCACGATGTGCTCACCCGGCGCGTCCGGCCTGGCCAGCTCGTTCCAGATTTCCAGCTCGCGCGTCGGGTTGCCGGCCACTTGCGGGGCCAGACCGATATGCACGTAAGGGCCAGCGGTTTGCGAAGGGGTTTCCTGTAACAGTTGTACGGGCATGACGACCTCCTCAGCAGTTTTCGAAGTGGGTCTTGCGCTGACCGCGCAGAACGATATCAAAGCGGTACGCCAGGCAATCCATCGGGTTACCCAGCGCTAGATCAAGCCGGGCGATCAGGCTCTGCACCGCATCGGGGTTGGTGATTGCCTTGACGATCGGGCAGATCGAAATCAGTGGATCACCTTCGAAATACAACTGGGTGATCAGCCGTGTGGCGATCGACGGGCCGCTGATCGACACATGCACGTGAGCCGGACGCCAGTCGTTGGGGCCATTGCGCCAAGGGTAAGGGCCGGGTTTGACGGTGCGAAAGCTGTAGTTGCCTTCGCTGTCGGTCAGAGCTCGCCCGACGCCACCGAAGTTGGGGTCGATAGGTGCCAGATAGGCATCGCGTTTGTGTCGATAACGACCACCCGCGTTGGCTTGCCAGATTTCCACCAGCGTGTGGGGAATCGGCTTGCCGTACTGATCACAAACCTTACCGGCAATCAGAATGCGCTCGCCGATGGGCAAACCGCCGTTATTGAAATTGAGCAGCAGGTCGTTGTCATGCTGGCCGAACGTCAGATGCGAGAAATCCGGACCTGATGCCTCGGAAATGGATTGCGGAATGCTGACCAGCGCCTGGCGCGGTGAGCGCAGGATCGAAGTCTTGTAGTCCGGGGTCAGGGCTTTGGGGTGCCAGTTTCGGTCACGAATGACGAAGCGGCTGTTGTCCGCAGCAGACATGGCGTTCTCCTTGTTTTTCTTATGAGCGCGCAGGCGTCGATCACTTGCGCTTCAGGCTGCGGCAAAGTGTCGCGCAACTCATGCTTATAGAGAACTGAAATAACTCCCGCCATCCATAACCAAATGGTTATGGATACTGCTCCTCACGATACGCCTCCCCGACACTGCGCAATTCATCCACACACCATTGCGCCGCACGGGTCAGTGGCAGGGCCGGGTTGCTGCACAGCCCGACCGAGCCGCCCGGCTCACGAATGCCCATGTCCAGCTCGACCAGCGTGCCGCCTTTCAACTCCAGCGAGACTGCATCCAGCGGCGCAATCCAGATCGCATTGCTGCATTGCACGTATCGGCGGCTCAGCGTGAGGGACAGTGTTTCAAGGCGCTGACGCGGCATCTGGATACCGCACTGCACGAACAGGCTGTCGGCGAACTTGCGGATGGTGGTGCCGGCAAGCGGCAGCACCAGCGGGAACTGCTCCAGACTTTCACGCTTGAGCGGCGCGGCCAGCAGCGGATGGTCGTTGCGCACCACCAGGGTCATCGACTCGTTATACAAATGCTCGAAAACAAGGCCCTGAATCTGCGGGCTGTCAGTCATGCGGCCGACCACCAGATCCAGCTCCCCGACCCGCAATTGCGACAACAGCCAGGCACTGGGGCCGGTCATCACGCTGACGATCAGCGCCGGGTGCCGCTTATGCAGACGATTGATCACCTCCGGCACCAGCAGACTTTCGGCCGTGGACAGCACGCCAAGCCGCGCGGTTACCGTTTCATGTTCGCCGGAACGCAGGCTGCTGACGCCTTCCCGCAGGGCCTGAACACTCGGCCCGGCGAAACGCATGAACGCGACGCCTGCTTCGGTGAGTGCAGCACCGCTCTTGCTGCGCACAAAGAGCGTGGTCGCCAGCAGGGTTTCCAGTTCCTTGATGCTTTTGGACAGGGCTGGCTGGCTGATCGACAATACATCCGACGCTCGCGCCAGACTGCCCTGACGCGCCACTTCAAGGAAGCACACCAGATGGCGGAATTTGATCCGGGTATCGATATTCAATGCGCGTCAGGTCCAGGGAAATGAAGAAGGGAAAATGCCGCTCGGCGACGCACTCAACTGCCCAGGAATGACGCCACCTGGGGCGCGTCAAAAGGCCATTCCAGCTCTTCCCCGGTGTCGACACGACGCAATACGGGAATGCACAGCTCGTAGCGCTCGAAAAGCTGCTCATCCTCACTGATATCGATCAGTTCAAGCATCAGGCCATGCTCGATCGCAAACGGCAGCAACACCGATTCTGCGATCTCGCACAGCTGACATCCCGGGGTTCCGAACAACTGGCATTCCGGTGGCATGCGTGCATCCTCGCAATCAATACGGGTAAGCAAACGCTATTCTAGGCGTGGTGCGAAACAACGTCGAGTCGCCGCAAAGGCTCTTCTTGCTAAACGCTCACCCGCGCTGAATTCGCCTTGAAGTGGCGCTTGCTGAACGTATTCGCGCGGTCCAGTACCGGCTTCTCGAAACAGCGATAACCGACCCAGCCGTAGCAGACCGCCGCCGCCATCATCAGCAGCGCGAACAACAGATTATCCAGATAGCTTTCGGGCCAAGCGCCAACCAGACTCCAGATTCGGCCGATAACGCCAAGTACCAGCAGGTGAGACAGATAGACCGTGTAGGACATGTCACCCACGACCACCAGAGCGCCAGGCACCGAAAGCCGTTTGCGCCGCTCCAGCAACGCCAGGGTCAGCACCAGCACACCAAATACGCTACCGACCAACAACATGCGTGCCAAGCCCTGACTGTCATACAGCCGGTAATAGCCAATCAGCGCGATGCCCGGCAGCAACCCCGTGCCCAACAGGGCGTAAACCGCTGCAGTAGGTACGCGCACGCTGTGTCGACCATAGAAGAACAGCGCCAGCGCCGCACCGATAATGAATTCCAGCGAGTAAGGGTGCAGGATGATTTTCAGCGCGGGCGAGTAGTCCTGCCAATCGGCCAGCGCGTTGAAGACGATGATGACCAGCGCCCAGATACCCAGCAGCACCGGCAAAAGTCGTTCGCGGAACAACAGCAAGCCGGAGAACACCACGTAGAACCACAGCTCGAACAACAGCGACCAGGCAACCATCACCAGCAGCACTTTGTCGTTGGGCAGCAACAGGAACGACATGACCAGGTTGGACGAGCCATGTCCGCTGTTGACCATGCCTGGCTGCACCAGATAGACCGCCAGGGTGATGAAGAAATACAGCCAGTAAGTGGGGTAGATTCGCGATAGCCTGTTGAACAGAAAACGTTGCGCCTCCACGCCGCTCTGAAAGCGGCCGCGGCTGACGATCACCATCACGAACCCACTGATGACAAAGAACAGATCGACCCCCAACTGGAAGAAGTCGAGCAGCGGCGGCAGCAGGATATCGCCGCCGGAAAATTTGCTCTCTACCGACATCATGTGAAACAGCACCACGCCAAGGACTGCAATGCCCCTGAGACCTTGCAGGGAATACAGCCGCTCCATGCCTTCTCCATCCTCTCGGTATTTTCAGAAACCTGTTGATTGCCAGGCTG
The DNA here is from genome assembly GCF_000452705.1 of Pseudomonas syringae CC1557. NCBI lineage: Bacteria > Pseudomonadati > Pseudomonadota > Gammaproteobacteria > Pseudomonadales > Pseudomonadaceae > Pseudomonas > Pseudomonas syringae. The sequence continues at coordinate 2,126,116 of NZ_CP007014.1, read as the reverse complement.
GGCGTGCGCTTTTTGACCCTGATCGGGATGGCCCGTGTGGAGCATAGCCAAAGGCCAGAAATACGGAACCCCCAAATGTCTCGCTCAGCACTGATTTTTCCTGACCCGCCCTTTTGGAGTAAGGTACAGCGGCTGTAAAGCGCCTGATCGGTCACGATGCAGCAATCGAAGTGAACCTTCAGGAATCACTTGCACTCGAAACATCCATACGCCACCCAAACGGAGAAAATCATGGCTCGCGAAACCGCACAGAATGCTCAGGAAATCCTGAGAGCCGACTTTCAGGTACTGGTTGCCGACACCGAGAAACTGCTGGCGCACACGGCGTCCCTGGCAGGTGATCAGGCTGACGAACTGCGTGCTCAGATCCGTGAAAGCCTGCTGCGTGCCAAAGAGACGCTGAAGACTACCGAAGACTCGCTGCGTGAGCGCGGTGAAGCGGCAGTCGTTGCCACCGAAGATTACGTTCAGAACAATCCCTGGCAGTCGGTCGGTATCGCTGCAGGTGTTGGTTTTCTGATCGGTCTGCTGGCTACAAGGCGCTAACATCATGACTCTTGGAACGGAATCAGCACCGCCCGAGGGAACTCCGGGCTCTTCACCACGGCGTCTCGGCGCTGCTTTTCTTGGCCTGTTGCACACCCATGTCGAACTGTTCGGCATTGAGTTGCAGGAACAGAAAGCACGAACCGTCAGCCTGCTCCTGTTCGCCGGTCTGGCACTGGTTTTCGGTCTGCTGCTGCTGACCGGACTCTCGGCATTGCTGCTGATCGTTCTGTGGGACAGTTATCGACTGGCCGGAATCATCGGCCTGTGTACGTTCTACTTCCTGGCCGCTATCTTCTGCGGATTGCGCCTGAAGTCAGCTATTTTCGATGAGTCGTCGCCGTTTCACGCGACTCTCGAAGAACTGGCCAATGACCGTGAGCGATTGATGCCATGAGTGAACCGAAATCGCACCAGAGCAATACCCGACGCGAATTGCGCAAGGCACTGATCCGCTTGCGCATGGAGATGCACCGTCAGGAAATACGCCATGAATCCACGCAACTGTTGCAGCCGCTGCAACGCTTTCGGGGTATTCGCCACGACTGGAAAAGCGCGCTTGGCTTCCGTCACGCGCCGCTCTGGGGGGTGGGGTCGGTCGCACTGCTCGGCTTTCTGAGCGGCAAGCGTGCCAAGACCGGGCGCACCAGCCTGCTGGGTCGCCTGCTGAAACTGGGCATTACGTTGACGCCGCTGATCAAGGTGGCCATGCAAAGTCGTGCCATACAGAATCGCAACAGAAGACTTTGATCGCTGCGGCTATTTGTGTGAATCAAGCTTGAACGTACATGCCTGCCCCGGAACCCCGGGGCGGGCATTTGCTTTTTCATGAGGCCTGTTTCTGTGCGTACCGCCTGAAGCCCTTGCGGCCAGCGTGTCGAACCGGGAAGCTAGGCAACGACTTTTAACGGAGTGACCGCCTTGGATTGGCAGACCCTGCTTAACCGCGAACGACTTGGCAAAACCCTGCACAGTCCCGAAGAACTGGGGCGCAGCCCGTTCCACAAGGACCACGACCGGATCATCTTTTCCGGCGCCTTTCGCCGTCTGGGGCGCAAGACCCAGGTCCATCCGGTGACCAGCAACGATCATATTCATACGCGCCTGACCCACTCGCTTGAAGTCAGCTGCGTAGGCCGCTCGCTGGGCATGCGTGTGGGTGAAACCCTGCGCTCTGCCCTGCCCGACTGGTGCGACCCCAGCGATCTGGGCATGGTGGTGCAATCTGCCTGCCTGGCCCATGACATTGGCAACCCGCCATTTGGTCATTCGGGCGAAGACGCGATCCGCAACTGGTTCAATCAGGCTGCCGGGCGCGGCTGGCTGGATGCGATGAGCGAGACCGAGCGCAACGACTTCCTCAATTTCGAAGGCAACGCTCAGGGGTTCAGGGTTCTGACCCAGCTGGAATATCACCAGTTCGACGGCGGCACGCGCCTGACCTACGCCACACTGGGCACCTACCTGAAATATCCGTGGACCGCCCGGCACGCTGATTCGCTGGGCTATAAAAAGCACAAGTTCGGCTGCTATCAAAGCGAATTGCCGATCCTCGAGCAGATCGCCGGCAAACTCGGTCTGCCGCAGCTTGAAGAGCAGCGTTGGGCGCGGCATCCGCTGGTCTACCTGATGGAAGCCGCAGACGACATCTGCTATGCCCTGATCGATCTGGAAGACGGGCTGGAGATGGAGCTGCTGGACTACGCGGAAGTGGAGTCACTGCTGCTGGGGCTGGTCGGCGATGACCTGCCGGAAACCTATCGCCAGCTCGGACCGGGCGACTCACGACGCCGCAAGCTGGCGATCCTGCGCGGCAAGGCCATCGAGCACCTGACCAACGCCGCAGCCAGGGCGTTTGTCGAACAACAGGACGCCCTGCTGGCCGGCACCCTGCCAGGCGATCTGGTCGAGCACATGCACGGGCCAGCCAAACGCTGCGTCTTGAGCGCCAAGGACATGGCGCGCAAGAAAATATTCCAGGACAAACGCAAGACGCTGCATGAAATCGGCGCCTACACCACGCTGGAAATACTGCTCAACGCGTTTTGCGGTGCAGCGCTCGAACAATTTGGCGGCAGGACCACTTCGTTCAAGCACCGCCGGATTCTGGACCTGCTGGGTAACAGCGCGCCTGACCCGAAAGCGCCGCTGCATGCCTCGTTCCTGCGCATGATCGACTTCATCGCCGGCATGACCGACAGCTACGCCAGCGAAATGGCCAGAGAAATGACCGGACGCTCAGGGCAGATATAACCCTTCACCGATCGACTGAACGCCCGCACGCTTGCGAGTGGGCGTCGGTCGATTTTTCTCGCTTCCGAAAAATACAGATAAGCCCTACACGCTTGTCAGACGAATCCTATCGCAGCATTTCTTGCATCCCTCAATAATCCCAGCCACTTCACTGCCTTGTAGGCACCTTATCCATCTGCCTGCGACGCTTACGGGTTCGCATGACGCCTGACGATGCGTAGCTGCATCGCCAGTGCCTTTCCGGAAAAACCATGTCCAGAAACAATCTGCGCATCCTGCTGGTGGAGGATCACCCCTTTCAATTGATCGCCACAGAGGTGCTGCTCAACAATCAGGGCTACTTTCTGCTGACACCGGCCCTCACTGCAGCAGACGCGATGACCGCCATGCAGCGCAGCCCCGAGCCCTACGACCTGCTGCTGTGTGACCAGGGCCTGCCCGATCTGAGCGGTCTTGAACTCATTGACCAGGCGCTCCGTCACGGTCTGGCACGCCAGGCCATTCTGCTCAGCGGCCTGCCCGATGCGCAGCTTGAAGACTTGCGCCAATCCGCCCTGAAACGCAACCTGCCGCTGCTTGGCTATCTGCGCAAGCCCTTGCACGGTCCCGACCTGAGTCGCCTGCTCGATACGCAATCCGTTCAGGACTGAGCGGCGGATTTTGCACATGTCGGCGTGAATACAGTGACCTCTTCATATACCAGTACTTACAGGCGGAGCAATGAACGGCCGAGGCCCTTAGTGAATCCACTTTTGGAACTGTAGGAAAGTAACACTAAACATGAATGATGATTCCTGAAGGTTATAAACAATTTGTTAATCAGTTAGTGACACTTACAGAAAATACGCTTCGACTTTTAAACGCACTCGTGTTTCACGTAGGCTTTTACGTACTCCCATACGTTAATTACTGTAGGACTTTTCCTATATATGCCTGCCGACCAAGTCTCTTCATGTGCCTGCACGATCATCTGAGCTAAGGTGCGCGCTTTCTTCGCTGCTTGTATGGAATAAAATATGAACTCAGTTTTTATCATCGATGACCACCCGGTTATCCGGCTGGCTGTAAGAATGCTGCTGGAGAACGAAAACTATGAAGTGGTGGGCGAAACCGACAACGGTGTCGATGCAATGCAAATGGTTCGCGAATGCATGCCCGACCTGATCATCCTCGATATCAGCATTCCCAAGCTCGATGGCCTTGAAGTATTGGCCCGCTTCAACACCATGGGCCTGCCCTCGAAAATTCTCGTACTGACCTCGCAAACGCCCGATCTGTTTGCCATTCGCTGCATGCAGTCCGGGGCTTCCGGCTACGTATGCAAGCAGGAGGACCTGAGCGAACTGCTCAGTTCGGTGAAAGCTGTATTATCCGGCTACAATTACTTTCCCAGTCAGGCATTGGCGTGTGCCGTTCGTGAAGATGGCAATTCCAGCGAGCTCGAGCTGTTCAAGTTGGTTAACGATCGCGAACTGATGGTATTGCAGTTGTTCGCCCAGGGCCGTTCCAACAAGGAAATAGCCAAAGGCATGTTCCTGAGCAACAAGACGGTCAGTACTTACAAAACCCGTCTTATGCAAAAACTGAAAACAAAAACCTTGGTAGACCTTATCGAGATGGCGAAACGTAACGCGCTAGTGTGAGATAACGGATGTCCAAGCGTTTCAGACAATTATTGATACCGGCCATAGGCGTATGCCTGGTCTGGGCTATTCAGACCAGCCTTGAGGCTGCCGACCATTACACCCTGCTCGGTCGCTCAAGCCCGGCTCACATGGACGTGAAGCTGGACAGCGGCCAATGGCAGTGGGTGCGAGGGCGACGCGAACTGATCCTCGGTACTTCGGCGCCCGATTACCCGCCATTTGACATCACCATCTCCGGCAACGATTACGAAGGTATCACTGCCGATTACGCCGGTATCATTTCGAAAGCGCTGGACCTGCCGATCAGGGTCAAGCGTTTCGAAAGCCGCGATGCAGCGATCAGGGCGCTGGTCGACGGCACAATCGACCTGCTGGGCACCGCCAATGGCTACGAAGTCGTCGCGCGCGATATCAGGCTGTCACAGCCCTATTCAGTGGATCAGCCGGTGCTGGTGACCCGCATCGGCGAAACACGCCCGCTGAAAGACGGCCTTAAAGGCATGCGCCTGAGCATGGTCTATCACTATCTGCCGCCTGCCGATGTCGAAGCTACGTACCCGGGTGCAAATCTCAAGACCTACCCGTCCTTCCAGAATGCGATCAACGCGGTAGCCTTCAATCAGGCCGACGTATTTCTCGGCGATACGATTTCAACGCAATACATCATCAACAAGGGCTACCTGAACAACGTGCAGATGGCCAGTTTCGGCAAGCATGAAGCCAACGGTTTCAGTTTTGCCGTGCATGGCGACAACACGCGTTTGCTGGAGGTTATCAATCAAACGCTCAAGGCAATCCCGGTCGACGAGCGTATCGACATCTCCCGGCGCTGGAGTGCCGGCAACGATTTGATGCTCACCGATCAGAAGCTGCAACTGACGCAGCGCGAAGAACGCTGGATTGCCCAGCATCCCAGCGTGCGGGTGGTGGTGAACGAGGCGTATGCACCGCTGACGTTCTTCGACGCCAAGGGTAACTTTCGCGGAATCACCGCCGACCTGCTCGAACTGATACGCCTGCGCACCGGTTTGAAATTCGACGTCAAGCGCTCGCCGAGCCTGACCGACATGCAGAATCAGATCAGTCAGGGCCAGGCAGACATGATCGGCGCACTGGTCTCCAGTGACGAGCGTCAAGACCGGCTGAGTTTCACCCGCCCTTACATCGATAATTCGTTCGTGCTGGTCACTCGCAAAGACCAGGGCTCACCGAGTTATCTGGAACAAATGGATGGCAAACGTCTGGCCATCACTCAGGGCAGCCCGATGCTGGAATGGCTGCAACGCAAATACCCGAAGGTCGTACCGCTGGAGATAGACAACCCCTTTCAGGCGCTGGACATGCTCGCGGTGGGCCGAACCGAAGGGGCTGTTACCTCGCTGCTCAGCGCCAACTATTTTCTGTCTTCCGGCATCTTCGAAGAGCGCTTACAGATGACCGCGACTATCGGCGAAGAACCAGCGCTGATCTCGATGGCGACCTCACGCAACGCCATCGAACTGAGCTCGATCCTCGACAAGGCACTGGCCAGCATCGCGCCTCAGGACCTGGCTGCGATCAACAATCGCTGGCGCGTCTACACGCCGTCCAGCGCCAAGTGGCACGATTATCAGCGGCTGATCTATCAGATCCTGGCCGGTGCCGGCCTGCTGCTGATAGGCCTGCTGGCCTGGAACGCCTGGATGCGGCGACAGATCCGTCAGCGCGAAGCGGCAGAGCGAGCGCTGAGCGATCAGTTCGAGTTCATGAGTGCGCTGGTCAACGGCACACCCCACCCGATTTATGTGCGTGATCGCGATGGTCTGCTGCGCATGTGCAACGACAGTTACCTCAGGACCTTTTCCACGCAGCGCGAAGACATCATCGGCAAGAGCGCTACCGAAGGGGGACTGGGCAACGCTTTCGAGGCACGCGAATACGCCGCTGACTATGAGCGCGTCATGGCCAGCAACACAGCGCTGATTCTCGACCGGCTCCTGCATATCGGCGACCGTCAGTTGACCATCTACCACTGGATTCTGCCGTTTCGTGATTCTCTGGGCGAAGTACAGGGCATCATTGGCGGCTGGATCGACATCAGCGAGCGTCGTCAGCTTATCGAAGAACTGCAGACCGCCAAGGAGCAGGCGGACGCCGCCAGCCGCGCCAAGAGCACCTTTCTGGCGACCATGAGCCATGAAATCCGCACGCCCATGAACGCGGTGATCGGCATGCTTGAACTGGCACTCAAGCGTGCCGATCACGGCGAACTGGATCGCCCTGCCATCGAGGTTGCCTACAGCTCGGCCAATGAGCTGCTGGACCTGATCGGCGATATCCTCGATATAGCACGCATCGAATCCGGGCGACTGGCACTGAATCCGGAACGCGCCAACCTGCGACAACTGGTGGAATCGGTGGTCCGGGTATTCGATGGCCTGGCGCGCCAGAAAGACCTCAATCTGGTACTGGAGCTGGACAGCCGAATCAACGCCGACGTGTTGATCGACCCGTTGCGCTTCAAGCAGATCCTGTCGAATCTGGTCAGCAATGCGATCAAATTCACCCGCTACGGCCAGGTGAAGATCAGCCTGCAAGCCCCCGACACGCCAGATCCTCAACAACTGCATGTGCACATTACGGTGCAGGACAGTGGCATAGGTATCAGTGTCGAGGATCAGCAGCGCCTGTTCGAACCCTTCGCCCAGGCTGACAATACCGGACAGATGGCCAGGACCGGCGCCGGGCTGGGGCTGGTGATCTGCCGCAGCCTGTGCACGATGATGGGCGGCAACCTGTCGCTTGAAAGCGAGCCGGGTATCGGTACGCGAGTCAATATGCAGCTGGTACTGACCACACTGGAACCACTGGCCAGCCTGCCTGCTGTTGTGACTGACGTGCCGCAAGCGCAGCAGGTTCTGAACATACTCGTGGTGGATGACCATCCTGCCAATCGGCTGCTGCTGTGCCAGCAGCTCGGTTTCCTCGGTCATCATTGCGAAATGGCCGAAAATGGTGCGCAAGGGCTGCAACGCTGGATCGCCGGAGATTTTGATCTGGTGGTCGCCGACTGCAACATGCCAATCATGAATGGCTACGACCTGGCGCGCTCGATCCGCACCCGCGAGCTTGCTGACAGCCAGCCACGCTGCAGAGTGCTTGGCTTCACCGCCAATGCGCAGCACGAGGAAATCCAGCGCTGCCTGGACGCAGGCATGGACGATTGCCTGTTCAAACCCATCAGCCTGACAACCCTTAACGAACAGCTTTCCCGAGTGACGCCGCTGCCGCGCAAGGTGCGGCCGTTCAACCTGCAAAGCATCAGCAGCCTGACCGGCGATCGTCCGGAAATGGTCGAACGGCTGATTGCCCAGTTACTGTCCAGCAACAAGGACGACCAGTTAATGCTGGCCGAACTGGTGCGCGACGATGATCGCAGGAAAATCAGTGAAATAGCCCACAGGATCAAAGGGGCTGCACGGATCATCAGTGCCGACAGAGTCGTCCAGGCCTGTGATGCCATTGAACAGGCATGCGAACCAGAAGGGTCAGAGGCACAGCTGAAGGCGTGCCACGAGGCAATGGACCTGGCAATGGACGAACTTGAGAAGGCACTTGAGGCGCAACAGGCTAAAGACAGCGATCAGGGCTGATGCCGTTGACCCGATCATGCAGCGCAGACAGAAAGGAGAAGAGAAGGCGACGTAACGAGGGGAACAGACAGGCAAAGCGGTAGAGGAAGCAGGAGCCTGCTTCCTCGTGCATCAGGCGGCCGGGTTGATTTCTTTTTCCGGGTACCAGACGTCGATCAGCGGGCTGACAGTGACTTCTGTCAGTTCGCTACGACCTTTCAGCCAGGCTTCAACAGCAGCGCGCTGCTCTTCGCTGACCGAGCCACGCTTGCTCAGGCAAACCAGACCGAAGTCGTCGCCGCCCACATAACCAAGACCGTTGGCTTCCATTGCTTCTTTCAGGAAAGCGTCGAGGAAAGCGTCAATTGCCTTGTCATCCAGCTCTTGCTTGAAGTCCAGGTTCAGTTCGAAACCCAATTCCTGGAACTCGTCCACACACAGTTTTTTGCGCAGACGGCGGGAGCGGTTAGTGGCCATGGGACAATCCTCATCAATAAATATCGGCCGGCACTTTACCAGCTTGGCGACGTAAAAGCCCGACAATTGCTGCTTGTAACGGATATCCGGTGTTCTGACAGGGGCTCGGGCAATGGGCGCAAAAAAATACTCACTTGAGCTATCGTCCTTATCACAAGCCTGCCCTGCTTGGGGCATAATGCCGCTCGTTCGCCGCGCAATCTCATTTATTACGAAATATCTCTGCGCGTTCACTACTATAGTCATCGAACGTCCATATCGAATAGTTACCGAGGGAATCCACCCATGCCCTCTTTTTTATTTCCCTCTTTGCAGTAGGGTTTTATTCAATGATCAAGTCGCTACGTCCATTGCTGCTCGCTTCGATGCTTTTGCCTCTGGCTCTCCCCGCCCACGCTGCCGTCATCAACACCACGCTGCCCCCCAAGGTTCAACAGGCTCTGAAAGCCAGCAAACTCAGCGATGATGCGCTCTCGCTGGTCATGCTGCCACTCAACGGTCCAGGTACACCGACCGTGTTCAATGCCGATGTGTCGGTGAATCCGGCCTCCACCATGAAGCTGATCACCACCTACGCTGCGCTGGAAATGCTCGGCCCGACCCACCAGTGGAAAACCGAATTCTTCACCGATGGCACCCTAAGCAACGGCGTACTGCGCGGCAACCTGTACCTCAAGGGCGGCGGCGACCCCAAGCTGAACATGGAAAAACTCTGGCTATTGATGCGTGATCTGCGTGCCAACGGTGTGCAACAGGTGACCGGCGATCTGGTACTGGATCGCAGCCACTTCGTACAACCGCAACTGCCGGTGTTCAACGATGACGGCAACGACGAGAACAAGCCGTTTCTGGTCAAACCCGACTCGCTGATGGTCAACCTCAAGGCCCTGCGCTTCGTGACCCGCAACGATGACGGCCGGATTCTGGTGTCGGTGGAGCCGCCGATCGCCACCATCCGTATCGACAACCAGGTCAAGGCCAGTGCCTCCAAACAATGCACCGGCGACGTGCGCTACAACCCGGTGACGCAACCGGACGGCAGCGTCAATGTAACGGTGACCGGCCAACTGGGTAACGGCTGCAACTCGCAGACCTATCTGTCCCTGCTCGATCACCCGACCTACACCGCAGGCGCGGTACGCGCCATCTGGCAGGAACTGGGCGGCACCATTCAGGGCAAGGATCGCGTCGGCGTGCTGCCCGGCAACGCCAAGCTGCTGGCCAAGGCATTCTCGCCAGACCTGGTGGAAGTCATCCGTGACATCAACAAATTCAGCAACAACACCATGGCCCAGCAGCTATTCCTCAGCCTGGGCGAAGAGTTTCGCAACGAAGCCGACGGCGACGACGGCAAGGCTGCGCAACGAGTGATCCGTCAGTGGCTGGCGAAAAAAGGTATCACTGCGCCGCATCTGGTCATGGAAAACGGTTCCGGGCTGTCCCGCGCAGAACGCGTCAGCGCCCGTGAAATGGCAGTTATCCTGCAAGCCGCGTGGCGCAGCCCGTATGCCGCCGAATTCATGAGTTCAATGCCACTCGCCGGGCTCGACGGAACGATGCGCAAACGCCTCAAGCGCACGCCACTGCTGGGCGAGGCCCATATCAAGACCGGCACGTTGAATACCGTGCGCGCCATCGCCGGATTCAGCCGCGACAACAACGGCAATACCTGGGCGGTAGTGGCCATTCTCAATGATCCACGCCCCTTCGGAGCATCGTCGATTCTGGACGAAGTACTGATCGATCTGTACCGCCAGCCCAAACTGGCCAGTACCACGGTATCGATCCAGCAGTAACATCCTGGCCAGCGAAGAGGCCCGCTTTATAGCGGGCCTCTTGATTTCAGATCAGCCTGTTTCGAACAGGTCAGGTTCAAATACGGCTCGGCTCATCACGCCAGACAAGCGCATCTCGTCAAGGCTGCTCCGGCTCAACCCGATCCCGACCGCCCTGCTTCGCTGCGTATACACCCGAGTCAGCGCGCAGCAACATGGCGTCGATGCCTTCACCTGCCCGCCTGCTCGCAATCCCGAAGCTGGCCGTCACTGGGTGATCAACCCCTTCGATAACCTGACTGCGCAACGCCTCGCGCAGGCTCAATGCCAGTTGATAAGCCTGTGTGCTGCGCGTGCCCGGGCACACCACCATGAACTCTTCGCCGCCCAGACGGCAGAACACGTCGTCAGTGCGTAGTCGCTGGCTGATTTTTTCCGAAATAGACCTCAGCACCTGATCGCCGGTGGCATGTCCGAAGCGGTCATTGATACGTTTGAAGTGATCGACGTCGAGCATGATGATCGAAAGATCACCACCATGCCGGTCGATCCTTTTCAGCTCGGCCTGCATGCGGTCCTGAAAAAAGCGCCGGTTGTAGGCACCGGTCAGTACGTCGGTGACCGAGAGCGCACGCAACTCCTGCTCGACGCGCTTGAGATCGGTGATATCAGAGACAAATCCGTGCCACAACACGCTGCCATCGGCCAGCCGCTCCGGTGTGGAAGCAGCGCTAAGCCAGCGCAGCCCCTTGCGCGGCAACTCGACCCGGTATTCCTGACTCCAGGCTGTGAGGTGCTTCGCACTGGAAAGAATCGAGGTTTTGATCCGTGCCAGATCGGCGGGCTGAATGCGCCGCATCAAGACTTCGGCGTCGCCAGACAACTGTTCCTCATCCAATTCGAACAGCTCGCACATACCCGCACTGGCATACCTGAAACGGGCGCTGCCATCGATAGCCAAGTGGTATTGATAAATACCGCCGGGCACCTGCGAACCCAGCTTTTTAAGCAATTGCCCCTGTTCGGCAAGGGCCTGGTTGACGCGCTTGTGCTCGGTGACGTCGATGCATACGGCCAGATAGCCGGTCCACAGCCCCTGATCGTCACGCACTGCAGTGACCAGCATATCGACGACCAGGGTACTGCCGTCACTGCGCTGCAGCGTCCACTCCTGCGACGGATGAGTGCCGTCCTGTACAGCATCGAGAAACATCAACTGGGACGCGCTGATCGGCTTCCCGCGCTCTCGGCTCAGATTGCTCGCGCGGGCTTCAAGCTCGGCGGACTGATAGAGGTCCATGAGGCGGAACTTGCCCAGTATTTCTTCCTGAGGATACCCCAGCATCTTCTGCGCGCCGACGTTGAACATGTTGATCATCCCGTCCAGATCGGTAGCGATGATCGCCACCTCGGTCGCGGCGTCGAGCACGTTGCGCAACTGCCCGTGCGCGGCACGCAACTGCAACTCACGCTGGCGCAGCTCGCGGGTGCGTTGCGCAACACGCTGCAAGGCTCGCTGACGCTGACTGATCAGGGTGTAGAGCAAGGCGCTGAGCATCAGGCTCAGCAGCCCGCCAAGCCAAATGACTCGGCCCGGCATCATGATCTGATTGCTGAGATTGAAAATCTGTGTCGGACGGACTTCGATCAGGTAATCCCTGTCGCCCAGGCTCAGCAGGCTGCTGGCGTACAGCCGATTGTGGATGGCGGCAACCGGCGACTGGTAAACCGGCTCGGGCTTTGCGGGCGAACTGAGGTCCTGCATGGTCACCGCAAGGTTGTCCTGTTCGACGGTGCCCACCGTCATCAATTGCGCCAGGCTGATGACCGCCGTCACATACCCGTTCAGCTCCGCAGGCGTCCGGGTGGCCGAGAACACCGGCGCCACCAGCAAAATACCGTAGGCGTCGGACGGGTCCAGCAGACGAATACGCGGCGTGGCGACAATGCGCTTGAGCAGGCGCGCGCGCTCCAGCGCGGAACGGCGCACCTGCTCCGAAGAAATATCAAACCCCAATGGCGACCGTGTTTTGCTCACGGTTTGCAGGAAGCGCACCGGAAAATACTCATCGCGGACGCCGGCCACTTTCAACGCGCCTTTTCCATCCGTCTCGCGTATGGCGTAGTCCGTTATGCCATCCTGGCGGGCCTGCTCTTCAAAAGCTGCCCGTTCGGTCCTGGTTATGCGAGGGTTCCAGGTATAGGCCTGGGTTCCCAACAGCAACGGGGCCACGAAACCGTCAAATTCCGACTGTTTTACTTGATGAGAGAAGATTAAAAAGCGGCTGAGGGTATCGAGCCGGGTAACCTGCCGGTCGAGACGTTCCTGAAGGCGACTGAAGCGTTCTGCGGCAAGCAGATCGAAACGCTGACGCACCTGACGCTGATACAGTTCGTTGTCCGCCAGCGCCAACATGACTGTCAGTGCCGAGCCGACCAGAAAGGCCAGAACCGCTATCAGCCATGCAGAGCGATGATCATTGATAAAACTCAGAATTCTGAGCCTGAAACGTTTAGCGGTCATAGACAGAAACTCATGACGCCAACGAACTGGAGCGTCAAGCTGGCTATTGATCTTTTATAGCTACTCGCCAGTAGTTTGCCTAGTGGACGATGAACAAACCTGTACAAAGATGCTACACGTCAGCTCACCGCCCAGGCTTTACAGGATCAAGCGCGCGCCATGATTTTCCAGGCGCGGTGGATCTTGCCGTTGCGGGCAAAGTCCGGATCGATGGTCTGTGCAGTGATGTCTTCGACCGCATAGCGCTGGCTCAGATTTTCATCGAGCACGAACTTGCGGAAGTTGTTGGAGAAATACAACACACCGCCCGGCGCCAGACGGGCCATTGCCAGGTCTATCAGCTCGACCTGATCACGCTGCACGTCGAAAATGCCTTCCATGCGCTTGGAGTTCGAGAACGTCGGCGGATCGATGAAGATTAGCTCGTACTCGTCACGATTGGCCTGCAGCCAGGCCATCACGTCGCCCTGCTCCAGGCGGTTCTTGTCGGAAAAACCGTTCAGCGACAGATTGCGCCGCGCCCAGTCAAGATAGGTCCGCGACAGGTCGACGCTGGTGGTGCTGCGCGCACCGCCCTTGGCGGCATGCACACTGGCCGTCGCCGTGTAGGCAAACAGGTTCAGGAAGCGCTTGCCCGCCGCCTCACGCTGAATACGCATGCGCATCGGACGGTGATCGAGAAACAGACCGGTGTCCAGATAGTCGGTCAGGTTGACCAGCAGCTTGACGCCGCCTTCGCTGACTTCCAGAAATTGGCCCTGAGCACTCTGGCGTTCGTACTGCTTGGTGCCACTCTGACGCTCGCGACGTTTGATCACCACGCGACTCTTGTCGATGTTCAGCGCCTGCGGAATGGCTGCCAGCGCGTCGAACAGTCGGGCCGAAGCCTTTTCCGGGTCGATGGTCTTGGGCGCGGCGTATTCCTGGACGTGCACCCAGTCGTGATACAGGTCGATTGCCAATGAGTATTCAGGCATGTCGGCATCGTACACACGGTAGCAATCGATGCCCTCACGGCGCACCCACTTGCCCATCAATTTGAGGTTCTTTTGCAGGCGGTTGGCAAACATCTGTCCGCCCTCGCTCAGGCGCGCCTGCTCGACCACCACCGGTTCCGGCTTGATCGGGTTGCCGTTCTTGTTGAGTTTTCTTTCAACTACTTCAACTTCGACCGGGTTGTCACGCTCGACCTGACGCTGTTCCGGGGTGCGACGCTCGCCGGTGACGAACTGGTCGGGCGTCACCTTGATGAGCAACAACTTGCACGGCAAGGCGCCGTTCCAGAACGAATACTGCTTGTGGCTGCGAATACCCATGCGCTTGCCCAGATCAGGCGCGCCGGTGAACACCGCAGCTTCCCAGTTCAGGCAGGCCTGACGCAGGCGCTCGCCCAGATTCTGGTAGAGATACAGCAGGCTGGCTTCATCACCCAGACGCTCGCCGTACGGAGGGTTGCAGATCACCAGGCCTTTCTGGTTCTGATCAGGACGCGGCTCGAACGTCGCGACTTCACCCTGATAGACCTTGATCCAGTCGCTCAGGCCAGCACGCTCGATGTTGTTGCGGCCAGGCTGGATCAGACGCGGATCGGCTTCGTAACCGCGAATCCACGAAGGGGTTTTGGCCAGGCCTGCTTCGGCACGCGCCAGCGCTTCGTCGTGCAGCTTGCGCCACAGTGCCGGAACGTGACCGAGCCAGGCAGAGAAACCCCAGCGCTCACGCTTGATATTGGGCGCGATGTCAGCGGCGATCATGCCGGCCTCGACCAGGAATGTACCGACACCACACATCGGGTCAGCCAGTGCGCCGCCCTCGGCAGCAATACGCGGCCAGCCGGCTCTGATCAGGATCGCTGCGGCAAGGTTTTCCTTCAGCGGCGCAGCGCCCTGCTGCAGACGATAACCGCGCTGGTGCAGGCTGTGACCGGAAAGGTCCAGCGACAGGATGGCTTCGCCACGATCCAGACGCAGGTGCACGCGCAAGTCCGGGTTGATCTTGTCGACCGACGGGCGCTCGCCTTCGGGCGTGCGCAGCTTGTCGACGATCGCGTCCTTGACCTTCAATGCACCAAAGTGGGTATTGTCGATGCCCGAGCCATGCCCGCTGAACTCTACGGCGATGGTGCCTTCCGATTCGAGATGGTCGTGCCATTCAACATCGAGTACGCCGTGGTACAAGTCTTCGGCGTCCTTCATCGGGAAGCGCTTGAGCACCAGCAGCACGCGGTTGGCCAGACGCGACCACAGGCACAAGCGATAAGCGGTCTCCATGTCGGCCGAGCCGCGAATGGCCGAGGTGTGCTCGCGAGTCTCTTGCAGGCCAAGCGCAGTGGCTTCCTCTGCAAGCAGCCCTTCAAGGCCTTTTGGGCAAGTGAGGAAAAGTTCGTAGCGATCCGACATGTGTATTCCAGGGCCTGAGCCGTCTGCGGCGGGCAACGCATTGCCCTGCCAGATTTGAACAGGCGTCTTTCGTGGAGAACGCCTGCGTGGCACGTGATGTGTGCCGGTCCACCGCATGATCCTGTCATGTCATTGCGGCAGTTAAGCTGCACATTAAAACAGATATCGAGCCGCGCAATGTCGGCAATAAAAACGCTGCTGGAAAGCCAGGCTCTAAAAGTCACATTTTATCAGCTGATCAGCGACCCTTCGTCGCCTGCGCGGGCAAGGCAAACAGCCATCACTTGAGGTTGATAAGCAATCTCGATTCGCCCGCAAACCCTCGCCAGAAGGGGGCTGCGTAAAAAATCAGCGCGGATGCACCTCATTGCTTATTGCTGGACAGACCGGAATGTGACGTGCTTATGACAAAACGATCATTCACACCGACCTGCGGTTTGGTTAGAAATCAACACAGGTCATCACTGCAACGGTGATGGCATCAAGGCCCGCCACGCCGGCAGCGGGCACCAACGGCAGAACATTCTGCCCGACCTCATCACGGGGTCTCAGGGATATTACAGTCAACAGACGAGGGCATTACCCTATGAGAAGACTTAAGCGTGATCCGTTGGAAAGAGCATTTTTACGCGGATATCAATACGGCGTTCATGGTAAATCCCGTGAGCTTTGCCCTTTTACTCTACCGTCAGTACGCCAGGCATGGATCAATGGCTGGCGCGAAGGACGCGGCGACAACTGGGACGGTATGACCGGCACTGCGGGCATCCACAGACTCAACGAACTTCACGCGGTCGGATGAGGCGATTCATAGATATTCAGGCCTCGACGGCCGTCAACATGACTGACTGATTCACACCTGTACCATGCACGCCCGACCCGGGCGGCGGGCCAACGCCCAGGGGCTCTCTCGAAGAGCCCCTTTTTTTAGCTGCGGATTCAGCCTGCGATACGTGGCATTGCCGCGATGGCGTCCACCGACTGGCGAATCAGCGCCGGGCCTTTATAGATGAAACCAGAGTAGACCTGCACCAGACTGGCACCGGCGGCGATCTTCTCGGCCGCATGTCGGCCTTCGGTAATCCCCCCCGCAGCGATGATGGGCATACGCCCGCCAAGCTCGCCAGCCAGCACCTTGACGATATGCGTGCTTTTTTCCCGAACCGGCGCGCCTGACAAACCACCTGCCTGATCAGCATGCGGCAAGCCTTCGACGCCCTGACGGCTGAGCGTGGTGTTGGTGGCAATGACCGCATCCATCCCCGATTCGATCAGCGCGGCAGCGACCAGCACGGTTTCTTCATCGGTCATGTCCGGGGCAATCTTGATCGCCAACGGCACACGCTTGCCATGCAGTTGCGTGAGTTCCTGCTGACGCAGGCTCAGGGCCTGGAGCAGTTGCTTGAGCGAATCGCCGAATTGCAGACTGCGCAGACCCGCTGTATTGGGTGAACTGATGTTGATGGTGACATAGCTGGCGTGGGCGTAAACCTTGTCCAGGCAGATCAGGTAATCATCCACTGCTCGCTCGACCGGCGTGTCGAAGTTCTTGCCGATGTTGATACCCAGGATGCCGCGGTATTTGGCCGCCTGAACCCGGGACACCAGATTATCGACACCCAGGTTGTTGAAGCCCATGCGATTGATGATCGCCTCGGCATGCGGCAGGCGAAAGAGACGCGGCTTGGGATTGCCCGGCTGCGGACGCGGCGTCACGGTGCCGATCTCGACGAAACCGAAACCCAGTTGTGCAAAACCGTCGATGGCCGCGCCGTTCTTGTCCAGACCGGCCGCCAGCCCCACAGGGTTCGGAAATTCCAGGCCCATGACGCTGACCGGCAGATTCGCCGGAGACTTGCTCAGCAGGCCGTTGAGCCCCAGCCGCCCGCCTGCACCGATCAGGTCCAGCGAGAGGTCATGCGAGGTTTCCGGGGAAAGTTTGAACAGTAACTGGCGGGCCAGGTTGTACATGGCGGGATGGGCTCGTGAGCAGCTGAATTCAGGGAGTCGATTATAGACGTGTGCAGGCGGCTCAAGCGAGGTGCGCGATAAACTTCCTGCCACATGACGCTGGCATATGCCTTGCTTGGATCGGTTATCGGGCACGTGCTCCAACGAAGGAGGCGTGCATGGACAATGGCGTCGCTTCAGCCCCCTGCACTGGCATCGGGTCGAACGACGCCTTTTTTCTGGATGGGCTTTTTATGAAGTGTTCGCTATGACTGAACGAACCAGCAACGCTCTGGACTGGGTCACTGGCAGCGATGCGCCGGAAATCAACAGCCTGGACGTCGGCTTCATGGCGTTGACTGACTGCGCACCGCTCGTGGTCGCCGCCACGCAGGGCTTTGCCCAGCCTTACGGGCTGAGTCTCAACCTCAAGCGTCAGACCTCATGGGCCGGGCTGCGCGACAGGCTGGTCAGCGGCCAACTGCACGCAGCACACAGCCTGTATGGCCTGATCTACGCCGTGGAGCTGGGCATCAGCGGTGGCCCGGCGACCGACATGGCGATCCTGATGTGCCTCAATCAGAACGGTCAGTGCATCAACCTGTCCCGCGAATTACAGCAAGCGGGCGTGATCACGCCTGAGGCACTGGACAAACGCGCGCACCAAAACGGTCCACAGCTGACCTTCGCGCAGACCTTTCCCACCGGCAATCACGCCATGTGGCTGTATTACTGGCTCGCCAGCCAGGGCATTCATCCGCTCGACGATGTGAACAGTGTGGTGGTGCCGCCCACGCAGATGGCGCAGCACCTGCAAGCCGGGCGCATCGACGGGTTCTGTGTCGGTGAGCCGTGGGGTGCCAGCGCAGTACAGCAGCAGCTGGGTTTCACCATGGCCACCAGCCAGGCGATCTGGCCCGACCACCCGGGCAAGGTGCTCGGGTGCACGCGCGAATTCGTCGAGCAGAATCCCAATACCGCCAGAGCGCTGATCATGGCGGTACTTGAAGCCAGCCGTTTTATTGAGCAGAACCCGCACAACCTGTGCAGCACCGCGCAATTGCTCAGTGGCACAGAGTATCTGGACGCGCCGCTGGACTGCATCGAACCGCGCCTGCTCGGCCAGTACAGTGACGGGCTTGGCAACCGCTGGCAGGACCCACACGCGGTCCGATTCCATAATGAGGGCCAGGTCAATTACCCGTGGCTGTCCGATGGCATGTGGTTCATGACCCAGTTCCGACGCTGGGGACTGTTGCGCGACGACCCGGACTATCTGGCGGTCGCCAGCCGCGTCCAGCAACTGGACCTGTACCGCCAGGCAGCCGATGCGCTGGGCATCAGCGTTCCGGCTGCCCACTTGCGCAGCAGTCAGCTGATCGATGGCAAGGTCTGGGATGGCAGTGATCCGGCTGGCTATGCACGCAGCTTCAAA